>SAPZ01000001.1 GCA_004020875.1 Mesorhizobium sp. | reverse complement strand
GAGGAAGGAAGCGAGATTGACGGTCACGTCACTTTTCCTTCTTCTTGTACATGGCAAGCATGCGCTGGGTGACCAGGAAGCCGCCGAAGATGTTGACCGACACCAGCACCAGCGCGACGAAGCCGAAGCCCGCGGCGAGGCCGGAAGCGGCAATGCCGACCGCAAGCAGCGCCCCGACGACGATGACCGAGGAGATGGCGTTGGTGACGGCCATCAGCGGCGTGTGCAGCGCCGGGGTCACCGACCAGACGACATAATAGCCGACGAAGATCGCCAGCACGAAGATGGCGAAGCGGAAGACGAAAGGATCGATGGCGCCGCCCGAGAGCGCATGTGCGGCATTGCCGGCCGCATCGCCGGCAGGCGCGTTGGCAAGATCCTGCACCGCCAGCCGCACGGCGGCGGTCGCCTGATCGAGCTGGTCGAGAGCTTTCTGCAAGGCGTCCATTACGCGGTCCCCTTAGGCTTGGCTGCGGCCTTCTTCTTTGCCGCCGGCTTGGCGTCGGCGGCATCGGCCACCATGGTCGTCGCCGGAATGGCCGCCGGCTCGGTGCGCGGCTCCTCCGCCGCCTTGGCGAAGTTCGGATGCACGACCCGACCGCCGTCGGTCAGCATCGTCGCCTTGACCAGCTCGTCGTCGCGCTTGATGGCGAGCGTCTTGGTCGTCTTGTCGACCATCGTCTCGAGGAAGGCGTAGAGATTCTTGGCGTAGAGCAGCGAGGCCGAGGCCGCGACACGGCCGGGCACATTGAGATGGCCGACGATCTTGACGCCATTCTCGGTCGTCACGACCTTACCGGGAACCGCGCCCTCGACATTGCCGCCGCGCTCGACCGCAAGGTCGACGATAACCGAGCCCGGCTTCATCGAGGCGACCATGGCGGCCGAGACCAGCTTCGGCGCCGGCCGTCCAGGGATCAGCGCGGTGGTGATGACGATGTCCTGCTTGGCGATGTGCTCGGCCGTCAGCGCCGCCTGCTTGGCCTGATATTCCTTGGACATTTCCTTGGCGTAGCCGCCGGCCGTCTCGGCCGCCTTGAACTCCTCGTCCTCGACCGCCAGGAACTTCGCGCCGAGCGACTGCACCTGTTCCTTCACCGCCGGGCGCACATCGGTGGCGGTGACGACCGCGCCGAGACGGCGCGCGGTGGCGATCGCCTGCAGGCCGGCGACGCCGACGCCCATGATGAAGGCCTTGGCCGCAGGCACGGTGCCAGCCGCGGTCATCATCATCGGCAATGCGCGGTCATATTCGGCCGCGGCGTCGATCACCGCCTGGTAGCCGGCAAGGTTGGCCTGCGAGGACAGCACGTCCATCACCTGCGCGCGGGTGATGCGCGGCATGAATTCCATTGAAAAGGCGGTGATGCCGGCCTTGGCCATCGCGGCCACCGCGGCATCGTTGCCATAGGGGTCCATGATGGCGATCACGGCGGCGCCGGATTTGTAGCCCTTCAGCTCGGCATCCGTCGGCCGGCGCACTTTCAGCACCACGTCGGCCTTCGACGCATCGGTCGCCTTGCCGATCGCGGCACCTACCGCAGCAAAATCCTGGTCGGGGATGCGGGAGCCAAGGCCGGCGCCCTTCTCGACGATCACGTCGAAGCCGAGACCAGCCAGACGTTTCACCGTCTCCGGCGAGGCCGCGACGCGCGGCTCGCAGTTATTCTGTTCTTTCGCTACAAAGACCATCATCCCCATCACCCGTCCCTCTTGGATCGCATGACCCCGATTATGCTTTTCGGAGAGCTACATTTCGCGAGTTGTGCCGAGTCGTTGAGCACGTGCCGGAGCAGGCAGGCGACCCCCCAGCCGGGTATTGAGGCTTGGAGCAACTTTTGAAATCATCGACTTTGGCTGACAGGCAGCATATCCGACGGAATCAGTTCGTACTGTCCACCGCCGTGAGTACTATTTCGTTGATGTCTGACCTGTTCGGCTGAGCGATTGCAAAGAGGATCGCGTTGGCGACGTCCTCCGATTGCAGGGCATATGGCCTGATTGACGCCCATGCGGCTTTCCCGGTTTCGTCCGTAATATTGTCGGCGATCGGCGTTTCGACCACACCAGGACAAATGCTTGTCACGCGGATTTTTTGCGTTTCCTGCCGCAGCGACTGCGATATCGCACGAACGGCATATTTGGTCGCACAGTAGACGGCGCCAGTCGGCGCTGCACGAAGTCCGGCTATCGAGGCAATGTTGATAATATGCCCCGTTTCCTGGCGATTCATGATCGGAAGGACGGCCGCGATACCATATAGAACGCCCTTGATGTTTACGTCGATCATACGGTCCCAGGTATCCACATCGCACTCCGAGAGGAATGAAAGCGAGAAGATGCCAGCATTGTTGACCAATACGTCGATTCGGCCAAATTCGCTTAGCGCCTGTTGCGCGAACGCGGCTACGTCTTTCCGGTCTGTGACATCAAGAGAGCAAGCACGCGCAACACTACCGGCCGCCGAGATTTCGTCGCAAATCGACCTGAGGCGCTCGGTACGCCGCGCCCCTAGAACGACAGTGGCTCCGGCCCTGGCCAGAACGCGCGCTGCTTCTTCACCGATGCCGCTGCTGGCGCCTGTGATGAGGACCACCTTCCCGCTCACATTCTGCATAATCATCCTCTCTGAAACAGGCACTATCCGACTTCAAAGCCAGACTCGTACCGGTCGAGCAATCCGATCTATTTTGGGGTACTGGCGGCCAGCTCAACTGACCGATATCGCGGAATTATCCTTCCCGGCCGGCTGCGGCTTTCCGCAGACCGTTCAATCCCGAGCGGTAAATCTCGTGCAGCCACTTGACCAGACCAACGGGATCATCGCCTGAAGCAGTGAACGTGCTTGACCATTCCACGAAAGATTTTCCCGAATCGGTGACGGGCGTAACTCGCATGGTCGCGACATAGTTTTCCAACGGAACGTCGCCGCCCGGTAGCAAAGCGTACGAGAAGCTTCGGTCGAGATCGGACATGTGGACCAGCCGCTCGCGGACATTGAAGCCGCCCTCCAGCAGGATGCGACGCACCGCGCCGACTTGATCCGCCCTCTTGCCGTCCTCAATCTCGCTGGACAGCGATTCGACGACATATTTGCCAGTCCCGTCAAAATCTCTCAGAAAGCCCCAGACGGTATCCGGATCTGCATCGATCACAGTGCTTTCATAGGCGCTGCTCATAGTCCCTCCCACGGTTCATTCCTGCCTCCACGAGGTCGACGGTAAGTCGTCCTCCGGAACCAGCGTACAAGGACATTTTCGCGGATGTCAATGGAAACGTTTCCTAAGTTATAGCTCAAAGAGACTTTTTGTCGGCACTCGGCACGCCGGACTGAACAGCCGTTTGCTTTCTTCGAAAACCGGCAGACCGGCATCTTTGCCGCCGCTTCGTACTGTCGGTCGAGCATGCGGCAATACCCATCTCGACTAGAAAAATGGAAGCGAATGCGTCCCATCTCCCGCGAAACCTTTGGATTCGCGCCAACTGAGGCGGAAAATGATGACAGAACCCGGTGCGTTCGGGTTCTGAGGTTCTCCTCCTGGACTAGCTCGCTCGTGAACCCTGGCCGCCATTTGAATCCCGAAGAGCGGCCGGAATGACAGATTCGACGGCTTCCCGACTGCACAATCGCACTCTTTTCATCACGCCGGCCATCATCATCGCCGCGTCAAAAATTATGGAAACGTTTCCTTGACTTGCCATTTTCCGACAGTTACAAACCCGAAAACCGCAGCTGACGATGCGGTTGACCGCGCTGATCGGGAGGTGAGGCGTTGGGAGCGAGGCAAACATTGGGCGCTGTTACCGACAGCGACTCATCAAAGGCGAAAAGAGCGACGGCACGCGGCCGCTTACTACCGGCGAACCAGGAGTTCGCGGTCTTCGCGACGGTCGCTGTCTGTTTCGTCGCTATGGCGTTAACGATGCCGAGCTTTCTCACGCTGGGCAACATGTTCGCGCTCACCCGAGGCATTTCGGTTCTCGGGATACTGGCGCTCGGCATGGGCATCGTGGTTATCGCGCGCGGCATAGATCTGTCACAGGTGGCGGTGCTCGCCTCGACCTGTGGGATCACGGTGGTGCTCCTGAACAACGGCATCCCTGCCCCCGTCGCGCTCGGGGCCGGCCTGTTTATCGCCATTGGCATCGGCTGCCTAAACGGCCTGCTGATCGCGTTCGTCGAGATTCCCGCGCTCTTCGCAACGTTGGCGACCGGATTGCTGACGCTTGGCGCCACGCGCGCATTAGTGCTGCCGCAACTGATTGTCTATCTCGGCCCGGAAAACGCCTGGCTGCAGCAGTTCGGCGGCAACCTGTCAATTGGGTTGCCCATACCGGTCATCGTCTTCGCGGTTGTCGCGTTGGTCATGCATGTGTTCCTGGTCCACACCGTGCTGGGCCGTAGCATCTATGCTCAGGGCGACAATCCCGAAACGGCGTGGCTGACCGGCATGCCCGTGCGGCCGATGATCGTCACCGAATATGCGCTATCCTCCGCAATCGGTTATATCGGCGGCCTCGTTATGGTCGCGTCTACCAGCCTCATGCATCTGCAGATCGCGGACTCGTCGCTGATCTTTGACGTCATTCTTGTCGTCGTGCTGGGCGGAATCAGCCTGACCGGTGGCCGTGGCGGCGTCTCGAGCGTTATCGCGGGCACACTCCTGATCGGAATCCTGCTGAACGGGATGACGCTGCTCAATCTGGACACTCAGACACAGAACATCATCCGGGGCGCGGTGCTTCTGGCAGCGATCGTCGTCGATAGCCTGCTTCATCCCCACGACGAGGAAACATCCAAACAAGGTCTCTAGCATTCGTACACAATCAATAAGGGAGAGAGAACAATGGGAATCAATCTATCAAAAAGACTTCCGGCCATCGCCGCTGGCGCGGCGCTGTCTATATTGGCCGGTTCCGCGATGACGCTTGCGGCCAACATAACCCGCGATACTTCACGTCAAGCCTTCGACACCGCAATCAGCGGCAAGAAGGTTGCATGGGTCCCCCTCTGGATGGGCGTGCTGGAGTCCGAATGGACGGGCATCATGAAGGACCAGTTCGGCCAGTATGGCATTTCCCTGGTCACCCGCGATCCGAACTTCAACAATGACGCGCAACTCCAGGCGGTGTCTCAGTTGATCGACGAGAAACCGGACGTGCTAATCGTCCAGAACAATTCGACCACATTGCTGGCCAAGGAGCTGAAGCGCGCCTCCGACGCCGGCATCTACGTCGTGCAAATGAACATGGCGTCCAACTACGTGGGCGACGCCTATGTCGGTGTGGACTACACGCAGGCGGGGCACCAAGTCGCCGATGAGCTGATCAAGCAATGCGGCGGCGGAAAGACGTCCGGCGAAGTCGCGCTGATCCTCGGCGAGGCTACCGCGGCTCCCTCGATCGAAGGGCTCAAGGCGATCACAGATGGATTGAAGAAGGATCCGACGGTCAAGATCGTGTCCAGCCAGCCGGGCGATTGGGACGCCAACAAAGCCAATCAGATCGCCACCACCGTCCTGCAGCAATATCCCAAGCTTTGCGCCATCCATGGTTTCTGGGGGCCGATGGCGGCGGGCGCCGCGCAGGCCGTCAAGAACGCCGGGCGGCAGGGCGACGTTAAGGTCTTCGCCATCAGCGACGGGCAGATGGGCGATTGCGACCTGGTCGAGCAGGGACTGTTCACAAAGGCTCTGTCGAACCGCGCCGACGTTCAAGGCATCACACTGGTTAATGCGGTCCTTAGCCTTCTGCAGGGCAAAGATAAGCCCGGCGACAAGCACTTGTTCTACTTCACAAACAACTACTGGATCGAAAGCGCCAAGGACCGCGGCTATTGCTACAAAGTCGACAAGGCAAAATGACCCAGCTTCAGGAACGCGTGCTGCGGCCGTCATTGCTTAAAGCTGTCGCTGATCCGATTTTGCAGCGGCAGTGGATGGATACGGCAGTCCCTGTGATGGTTCTGGTGGCGGTGAGCATAGCGCTCGCCGCCACGATCCCGGACTATTTCGGCGCCGCCAATGTCCAGCAGATCCTGCGGGGCTTCGCCCCACCAGCCTTTGTCGCCATCGCCATGGGCTGGGTCATCTTCGCAGGAGGCATCGATCTCTCGGTCGGCGCCGTCTTCGCGGTGGCCAATTTCGTCGCCCTGATGACCTATGGCGTTTTGGCTCTGCCGTTCTGGGCGGCACTCGGCATAGTGCTGCTCGTAGGAGCGACGATCGGAGCAGCGAACGGCCTGCTGATCGCCTATGTCAAGACGCGGCCGTTTCTTACCACCATCGTGATGCTGATCATCCTGAGGGCCTGCTACGAGAAGCTGGTTGCCGCTTACACATCCGACATCGCGAATGTGAACATGGAGGGCGCAGTGTGGGACGCTCTGGGAGGTGGCCGGTTCGCCGGCATCCCAGTCTCCTTCCTGTGTCTCCTGGTCTGCGGCGTGCTGGCCCATCTCTATATCACCAGGTGCAGGGGCGGCATGCACATGATGGCGGTTGGTTCGAGCCGGAAGGCGGCCCGCCACGCAGGCATTTCGGTGCCGCAAGTGATCTTCAAGGCCTATGTTGTCTCGGCAGTGCTGGCGTCAATCGCGGGATTCCTTTACGCGGCGCGCCAGAACAGCGTCGGCAGCGGAACCGGCCTCAATTGGGAAATCAACGCCCTGTCGGCGGTGGTGCTCGGCGGCAACAGCTTGGCCGGTGGTCGCGGCTCTATCGCACGGACGCTGATTGGCGCGCTAACCATCTTCCTCCTCGTCAACGGTCTGGTTCAGATCGGCGTGCATGGAAGCCTAACATCGACGCTGGTCGGCGGCATCCTTCTCTGCGCCGTCGGCTTCAACGTCCAGTGGGTCAAGCACCGCTCGCAGCGAGCCCGGCAACGAGCGAAGCCCGTCGCAGATCTGCTGCCGGCACCGGATGCCGGCTGAACTGCGGCTGGCCGCCAAGAAATGCTCTTTGCTCCCAGGTCAAGGACAATGCAACAAAACGAAAACACAACCTCCCGCTCGGCTACAGGACAAAAATCGATTTTAAGGATTGAGAAGGGCACGAAGGCTTATGGCGGCATCAACGCCATCGAGAACGTGGACTTCGACGTCAGGCCAGGTGAAATCCACGCGCTGCTCGGCGAGAACGGCGCAGGCAAGTCTACCCTGTCAAAGATCATCGCCGGCGCCGTGAAGCTGACCTCCGGCAAATATCTGCTGGATGGCCAGGAAATGACCATGTCGGACCCGCGCGACGCGCTGCGTGTCGGGGTCGCTATGGTGTATCAGGAGACGAGCCTAGTGCCGACTATGACCGTTGCTCAAAATCTGGTGCTGGGCCGCGAATCGGCGATCATCAGCTACCGCCAGATCGCCGAGCAGGCACAGAAGGCGCTTGCTGGCCTGCATTTTGACGTCGATCCCTTGGCCGTCGTTGACACGCTGGGCACGGCAAAGCGGCAAATGGTCGAAATCGCTCGCGCCATGCAGCTCAATGCGCGGATCATCATCTTCGACGAACCCACCGCCAGCCTTACGCCGGAGGAGACCCGGCACTTCTTCAGGCTGATGCGACAACTACGCCAGCGGGGGATCGGCGTTGTCTTCATCTCCCACGCGCTCGAGGAGGCCCTTCAACTCGCCGACCGTATCACCATCCTGCGCGACGGACGGCTGGTCACGACGTCCGCAGCCGCCGATCTAGACAGGAACCAGATCATACGGCTGATGGTCGGGCGCGACCTGAAAGACAGCAACTATGCCCGCCATCCCGCCGGAACACCCTCTCAGGAGAGACCTGGGGGCGAAAGATTACTGGAGGTCAAGAACGTCTCGATGGGAATGATGGTCGAAGACATGTCCTTCTCGGTGGTCGCGGGTGAAGTCCTCGGCATCGCCGGCCTGGTCGGTTCCGGCCGGAGCGAGATCGCCAAGATCGTCTGCGGTGCCCTCAAGCGCGACCGCGTCAACGGCGGATCGATCTCGTTTCGCGGACGTCCGATACGATATCGCGTGCCTCGGCAGGCGATCAGGGACGGCATCGCCTATATAACCGAAGATCGGAAACTGAACGGCTTTTTCGATGCGACGACGATTGACGACAACATATATCTGTCGTTCCTGGCCGGGCCGCACGGCGGACGGGTTTTCTATTCACGCGCCCAGCGCAGGCGGGTTTCCGACCGGATGGTCAGCGCTCTTTCGATCTCGGCGCTCAAACGGGCTTCCAAGGTTGGCGAACTTTCGGGAGGCAACCAGCAAAAAGTAGTCGTCGCAAAGGCTCTGGTTCAGGAGCCTTTGGTGCTGTTTTTTGACGAGCCGACGCGCGGGGTCGATGTCGGAGCAATCCCGCAGATCCACGCGGCCATCCGCGAACTAGCGTCGGAAGGCAAAGGGGTCGTTGTCATCTCCTCCTACCTGCCTGAAATCTTGGCGATTTCCGACAGGATCCTTGTCGCGCGCGGTGGCAGGATCGTACAGGAATTCGATGCGGCCGATGCAACGGAAGACAAGATCCTCTCTGCCGCCGTCCACTGATGTCCAACTGCTAAATACGCGAGGCCGATCACGCGCGTTATTGCGCAGCCATCGGCAAGCCACCCAGGGTAGGCAGCTGATCGAGCGCCTGCAAGGCCGTCCAGAGCTCATGCGTCCGGCTCTCACCAAGCGTGGGCGTGACGCAACCGATGAATTTTTCCCGGTGTTCATCAACCGAGAGCGGTTTTTCCCAACTGCCCTTGGCGTGGGTCACCGGCGGATGGCTGAGAACCGCACCCGACCGCAGGACGACCTCAACCTGATCGAACGGCGCGAAGGTCTCGTTGCCTTCCATGCGCTCCTCCGTCGTCGTGACCACCACCTTGTCAAAGGCGGACCGCACGTCCTGGCGCCTCACGAAGGCATCGCTCAATTCGGCGAGCGTGACGCGCCGCGCGATGAGCGCGGCGGCCATCGCGAACTCCATACTGAACTTGGCTTCCAGCGCCGTCTGGGGCGCCGCGTTGCGCAGCATCCTATGCTGGGTACCGCCGGTCAGCACACGAACCTTGGCTACGTCTGATGGCTGAAAGTCGTGCCGCAAGGCGAGGCCAAGCATCGAGTCGATCGCGCGGTGCGTCGCATAGCATGTCGGGTAGCGCTTGACGTTGACGCCGCTGGCCGCAAGCCGCCAGACGCGACCTAGATCCAGGTCGGCCTCTAGGGACGGTTTTCCCGAAGGAGAATGCGCGACCAGGAAACCCGCGCGATGTTCGATGGCATCGGGCGACGCGGTGAAGCCGCTGGCGACGAGTTCGGTCGCCAGGACGCCCGCCTGCGCCGCGCGGCCGACGTGCAAAGGCTTGGTCATCGTGCCGAAATTCGCAACCAGCCCTGAAGCAAGCGAGGCGGCCAACCCGAGCGCGGCTGCAGCGGCGTCGGCATTGAAGCCGCGCAGCCTGGCGCAGGCAGCAGCGGCGGCAATGGTCCCCAACACAGCGGTTGGATGAAAGCCGCGGTCATGAAGCTGTCCGGGCTCCAGCGCCTGAAGTTGCGCCCATACTTCGTAGCCGGCGACGTAGGCCGTGATCGCCTCTGTGCCGTCCGCTCTGATGGTCTGGCCAACAGCCAGAATCACGGGTGTCAGCACGGCGCTGGGATGGGCCGACAGGGCCACGTCGTCATAATCGAGCGCATGCGCCGCGACACCATTGACCAGTGCCGCGTCAGCCGGCGAGAGCCTACGGCCCGAGGGTATCTCCATCGCGTAGGCGTTGCTGGCGGATTCCGGCACCAGCCGAGATACGATCCGTGGTGCTTCTTCGCGGGATCCGGCAATCATCACACCAACGCAATCGACCACTCCGGTGCGCGCGGCAGTGCGACACATTTCGGGGATGTCGCGATAGCCAATCGACGCAACGAATGCGCCCAGTCTTTGTGTCACACCAGTCATACGGACGGATGCCTCAATACGAGCGAGGGAGGCCGAGAACGTGCTGCGCCACATAGGCCAGCACCATGTTGGTGGAGATCGGCGCGGTCTGATAGAGACGCACCTCCCGCCATTTGCGCTCGATGTCGTATTCCTGCGCATAGCCAAAACCGCCGAAGGTCTGCAGCGTGGTGTCTGCCGCTTTCCAGGTCGCTTCCGACGCGAGCATTTTGGCGATGTTGGCATCCGCGCCGCAGGGCAAACCGGCGTCGAACAACGCGGCGGCCTTACGGCACATCAAGTCGGCGGCCTCCAGGTCGGCAAAGGCTCGCGCCAGCGGGAACTGTACGCCCTGGTTCTGTCCAATTGGCCTGCCGAAGACTTCCCTGTCACTGGCATAGGAAACACCCTGCCGCAGCAGCCATCGTCCGTCGCCGATGCATTCGGATGCGACCAGAATGCGCTCGGCATTCATGCCGTCGAGGATGTATCGGAAGCCCTGCCCTTCCTGGCCGATAAGGTTCCCAACCGGGATCTTGAGATTCTCGATAAAGACTTCTGTGGTGTTGTGGTTGATGAGCGCCTTTATCGGCTTTATTTCGACGCCGTTTCCCCGGGCCTCGCGCAGATCGACCAGGAAGACGGAAAGGCCATCAGTGCGCCGAGCGACCTGGTCAAGCGGCGTGGTGCGGGCCAGGAGCAGCATGAGGTCAGAATGAAGCGCGCGAGAAGTCCACACCTTCTGCCCGTTGGCCACGTAGTGGTCCCCGCTGCGCACCGCGCGGGTCCTTAGCTGAGTCGTGTCCGACCCGGTATTGGGTTCAGTCACGGCAAAAGCTTGCAATCGCAGCCGACCCGACGCGATCTCCGGTAAGTATTTTCGCTTCTGGGTCTCGCTCCCATGCCGCAGCAACGTGCCCATGATATACATCTGCGCATGTGCTGCGCTCGCCGTGCAGCCGCTGGCGTTGATCTCCTCGAGGATGACAGCCGCAGCCCGCAGAGGCAATCCGGAGCCATCGTATTCCTCGGGGATGAGCGCTGCCAGATAGCCCGCGTTCGTCAGAGCGCGAACGAACTCGCTCGGATAGCCGCGAGTATCGTCAAGCTCTCGCCAGTATGAACCCGGGAAGCCAGCGCAAATCCGGCGTGTGCCCTCCCGCAATTCGGGAAAGTCCTCGCCGAGTACCAGCGATACTGGATCGGCCGCGTTCTGTGCGTCGGCAGGCTCATGTAGGGTCACGAGTTGCTCCTCCTCAGAACATCTCAGGGAGCGCCACTTCTCGGCCATGCCCGCCGCGGCTCTGGCCGAAAAGAGGCAACAAATGGAAGCGTTTCCAGATGCTGGATAGCATTTCCAGGATTTCCCAACAACTCCAAAGTGCAGCTTCGGACCCCCTTCTTCTCGAGGGTAGACCAAGAACTTCCTGCCGTAAGCGGCGGAACCGCGAAGAGCGTCCGTACGGCCGCCGGGGTCCCTTTGCCGCGATCATGCGCCGCAACGCTTCCGACAGGTCGTCGCGCGACACATGACGGGGCGGTGGCCCGTAAGTGCCGGCGCGGATGGTTCCAGCCTAGTTCAGGTCGGGGTGTTTCTTAAGAAAGTCCTCCAGATTGTCCTTGGTGATCGCAAGGTGTGCCGCCTCGTCCTCACGCGGCGCGCCTCCAGCGATGTGGTCCTGGATCTGCTTGACCAGCTGGCTGCCGACGCCCTTTGGATCGATCCATAGTGTTTCGGCGATCTCGCCGGCGCGCAGCGAGTCAACGATCTGTTCGTTCATGTCAAAGGTGTAAATCGGGATGCCGGCGCGGTCGACCTGCTTAAGCGCCGTGAGCGCGCCGAAAGCTGCGTCCGAGGTACATGCCCAGATCGCCAGATTCTCCTTCTGGCCCGCCGGATGGCCGTTGAGCCAAGCCTGGGTCGAAGCCAGAGCGTTGGTGACGATGCCAGGGACTCGGATTTCCTCCTTGCTCACCTGCAAGGAGAGTTTACCCGCTGCGATCTGGGTATCCAGATCTTGCTCACGGATAAGGCAGGGAGCGCCCGGACGGTAGGTGAAAGCAAGGACCTTGAGGTTCGGAACGGTGGCCGCAAAAGTAAGGAAATCCTTGTTAACGCCGCTTGCGACGGCGAGCGAGACCGTGCCGGCGACGCCCTCCTGAAGCGTGCTCCCCATGAAATAGACCGGGATGGAGGCATCCTTCGCGTAAGCAAGGCACTGCGCCATCTGAGAAATCTGGAAGACGTGAACGATGATGGCGTCGACCTTGCGGGTGACGTACTGAGTGCAGATGGCATTGGCCTGTCCGAGGTCCGCCTTGGGATCCTGAACTATGACATCCCAACCGGCTTCCTTCGCCTTGGCGCGGACGCCCTCGGCGAGGATGTTTGCCGGCAGCGCCGAGGCATCGAAATTCACTAGTCCGATGGTCAGTGGGGCTCCGGCTTGGGCACTATCAGGAGCCATTGCAGGCAGCTCCCCGCCCGCTCCAATCAGGCCGATGCAGGCCAAGGCACTGGCAAGCTTGCGACCGCGTCGGGCCGCCATTTTGAGCAAATAGAGTATCATTGTCAGTCCCCTCCTTATATGCCTGTTCGATCAGTGCACGCATGAGCCGCAGGCAAACGGCTAGCGTCGATTTGGAAACGATTCCATTACTCCAGGAGACACAGCATCACCCAGAGACGTTTGCCTAGGGCGCGAACGGCAGGAAAAGGCGCCGAAGGAATCTTAACCACGGCTCCATCGCCGGCCGGCGCTGCTCAAGGCGACCGCCGCGATTAGGAGCAGGCCCTGGAACAGGTACTGCACGAAGGGCGGCACCCCAATGAGGGCCAGGCCGTTGAAGCCCGCCGCGACAGTGACGCCGCCGACGATCGTTCCGAAGACATGGAACTGACCTTCACGCAGCACGGTCGACCCGACGAAGGCCGCGGCGAAAGAGGTGAGCGTATATCCGTCGCCGCCATTCGGCTGGCCGCTACCAACGGTCGAGGCCAGCAGCACGCCGGTCACCGCCGCGCAAACTCCTGAGATCACGAAGGTCAAGGTCACCACCCGCTTGATCGGGACGCCCGAGAGCATCGCCGCCTCGACGTTTCCGCCAACCGCGCGGACGTTGCGGCCGAAGTCCGTCTTGCTGAGGATCGCCCACAGGATGAGCGACATGATGACCATGTAATAGACCGGGCGGGGAACGCCCAACCAGTTGCCGATGGCGATCGACATGAATTCAGGACGGATGCCAGCTATGGACGTGGCCACGCCGGAGCTCAGCAGGTAGTTCACGCCAACCAACAGACTGCCGGTGCCGAGCGTGGCCACAAGCGCGTGGATCTCGAGCTTTGTGACCAGGAAGCCGTTCACCGCTCCCGCGATCACGCCGCTGGCAATGGCGACCCCCATCGCCACGGGCACCGGCACGTCGGCGGCCATCAGGTTGGCGACGATGACGCCGGATAGGCTCGCCATGTAGCCGATGCTGAGATCGAAATGCCCTCCGGCGAGCACAATGGTCAATCCGCCGGCGACGATGCAACCGAGCGCTGCCTGGTTGATGATCTGCACCATATTTCGTGCGTTCATGAAATAGGGCGAGGCCAGGGAGAAATATAGGATCAGGCCTGCCAGAACTAGAAGTGCTCCATAGCGTCCGATCAAGGCCGCGGGCGACTGGCGCAGTCCAAGGCGCGAGCCGAACGCAAGGGGAGTCTTACGGTTATCCGATGCAGCGTCTACCATAAGTGGTTTTCCTTGGCGCTATAGATGAGTTCAAGCATCTTTGTTTCTGTTACATTATCGGCCTCTAGCTCGCCGACGGATTTCCCCTCTGCCATAACCATGACCCGGTCGCAGGCTTCGAGTTCTTCGAGTTCGCTGCTGATCACGATTGCCGCGCCGCCCTTGTTGACGAAGTCCTCAATGGCATCCCAGATCTGCTGGCGGGCGCGCACGTCGACCCCGCGGCTGGGTTCGTCGAGCACCATGATCCGGGCGCTGCGCAGCAGCCAGCGCCCCAAAACAACCTTCTGCTGATTGCCGCCGGACAGGGTGGCCACGCGCGAGCCGGGCGACCCAGCCTTGATTAGCAGGCGGTCCATCACGCTTTTCGCCGCGTTCCGGGTTTTGCGCTCATCGACCAAAGGTAAGCCCTTGCGGCGGAAGGCCGCCGTGTTGCCGAGGCTCGTGTTGAAACTGATCGTTTCTTCCATGACCAGACCCTGGGTCCGCCGCTCCTCGGGTACAAGGGCGAGGCCTTGCGCGATAGCATCGCGCGTGCTCGCCGGCGCGAAAGGCCGACCCCGCAAGAGCATCTGGCCGGACCAAACCGATTCGGCACCGAAGATCATGCGCGCGAGTTCGGTACGACCGGATCCGACCAGCCCGGCAAGACCGAGGATCTCTCCCTCGAAAAGATCGAAGGATACGTCCTTGACCCGTGGCGGGCAGGACAGTTTCCGGACTTCGAGAGCCGGCGTCGCGCGCGAGCATATCGGCGAGCGCCGCCTGGCCAGTTTCTCGCTGACCGTCGAGTCGCCGGCAATGCCTTCCACCAGCTTTCTGCGGGTATAGTCGCCACGCTGCAGCCGCATGGCGACCTCGCCATTGCGGAATACCGTCACATTATCGCAAAGGTCCTCTACCTCATCCAACCTGTGGCTGACATAGGCAATTGCCACGCCCTGCGCCTTCAGTTCCTGGATGATTTGAAACAGCCGCACGCACTCCGCATCCGAAAGGGCAGCCGTCGGCTCGTCCATTGCGATAAAGCGCGCCTCGCCTACAAGCGCCCGCCCGATCGCGACAAGCCCGCGCTCCGCGACAGACAGCGACGACACGGGCTTTTCAAGGTCGAGCTGCAGATGCAATTTGTCGGAGACGGCCTTCGCGGCCCTGCGCCGATATCCCTTGTCCCCAATGCCCAGGGCTGTTTTCGGACGCATGCGCATGGTCATGTTTTCCCACGCCGAGAATTGCGGGATGAGCGCCAGTTCCTGGTAGATGAAGGAGAAGCCAAGGTCCGCCGCATGGCGGGGGCCGGTGACGACTGTCGGCGTCCCGTCGACGTAAATCGATCCCGAATCGGGCCGGAGTACGCCTCCGACGATGTTGAGAAAGGTCGATTTGCCGGCGCCGTTCGCGCCGACGAGACCGTGAACGCAGCCGCGCTCAAACGACATTTCGACGCCCTTGAGCACCTTCATAGCTCCGAAGGATTTGGAAATATCTCGGGCTTCGATAAGCGGTTGTTTACGCTCGCTGGTGGACATGGTTCCCCTTTCGCACCGGTTGGCCTCTATTGAGGTGAACCCGCGCTTCACCCGATTTCAGAGATTGGGGTGCGCCTGCAGGAAAGCCCGCACGTTGTCCGGCGTGATCACCAGATGCGCGGCTTCGTCGGTGCGCGGTGGCTTGCCGGCCCTGTTGTCCTTGATCTGCTGCACCAATTGCTTGGCGACGCCGTTGGCGTCGATCCACAGCGTCGCCGCCATCTCGTTATTCTTCAGTGCATCGATGATCAGGTCGGTCATGTCCCAAGTGTAGATAGGAATGCCCGTCCTGCCGGCCTGCTTCATGGCGGACAGTGCGCCGAAGGCCGCATCTGAAGTACAGGCCCAAATTGCCAGCTTCTTGCCACCATCATCCGGATGACCGTTCAGCCAGGCCTGGGTCGCTGCCAGCGAGGTGGTCACGATGCCGGGAACGACGATCTCTTGCTTGTCGAAAGTCGCGCTGACGTCGGATTTCTTCACAAGGGCATCCAGCAGATCTTCACGCTCCCGACACGGGGCGCCAGGCTTGTAGGTGAAGGCCAAGACTGTGAGGCCCTTGTTTTTGCTGAGGAAATCAACGAAGGCATCGTTGATGGGCTGCGCGATCGTAAGGGAAATCGCGCCCGATGCGTCGCCTTCGAGGCTGGTGCCCAGGAAGAAGACCGGAATGGACGCTGTTTTCGCAAAGGCTAGGCATTGGGCCATTTGGGACACCTGGAAGACAGCGACCACGATGGCGTCAACCTGACGCGTCACATATTGCGAGCAAAGCGTGTTCGCCTGTCCGAGATCGGCTTTCGGATCCTGGATCACCACATCCCAGCCGTTGGCGATGCCCTCCTTCACGACCGTCTGAGCGATCTGGTTGGCCGTGACCGCCGAACTGTCAAAATTCACCACCCCGACGGAAAGATGCTCCTCAGCGACAGCGAGCCGCGGCGCGAATGCCGCCAGAGCCAACGCGCCGGCGGCGAAACCAGTCCGAATTCGGCGCGGTCCGGATACGCAGCGAGCCTTTCCAAGCAGTGACTTGAAACGCATTTTTCTCCCCCTTTAATCAGCCGGCCAATGACATCGAGTCCTGCCGTGGCAAGGTTTCTAAATCGGCCAGAGCAATCCCGTTGGAAGCGTCAATATAGAAACGTTTCCAATCATTTTCGCCTCGCCAATTAGATTAACGAACTCCTCCGCGGGCCTGAATCCGTCCGCCGCGGCGGGGATTTTTTGCGTTCCCGCTCAATTGACGAATTCTGAAGCGCTTTCTTTGCTTGGATTCCGACAGCAAGGCGAGCTTGTGACGGCCCAAGATCCGAGGAAAGCACCTCAGCCGCAAAGAGGATGCTACTTATCACGGACAATCTTGTCAATGGAAACATTTCCATTTACTGAAACGGGAATTCTTTTCACGCATGGGAGGTGAGCATGAGCGAGATGATACGCGTGGTGCGACTGCACGAAACCGGCGGTCCGGAGGTGTTGAAGATCGAAACCGTGCCGCTGCCTGACCCAGGCGCAAGCGAGGTTCGGTTGCGCGTCAAGGCGATAGGCCTAAACCGGGCTGAGGTCATGTGGCGCGAGGGCAAATACCTTATCGCTCCCCAGCTGCCCGCCAAGATCGGCTTCGAGGCGTCAGGCGTGGTCGACGCCGTCGGGCCGGATGTCGACAAGAGCTTGATCGGAAAGCGCGTGAGCAACCTGCCCGCCTTCTCTCCCAACGACTACGGCGTCTATGGCGATGCGGCCATTGTGCCGCTCGCCGCCGTCGTCGAAATACCCGGCGATTTGAGTTTCGAGGCGGGTACAGCCATCTGGGTCCCCTACCTGACCGCATACGGGTCGCTGGTCAGGATCGGCCGTTTAAAGAAGGGCGATTTTGTGCTGATCACGGCTGCAAGCAGCAGCACCGGCCTCGCCGCCACGCAGTTGGTCAAGAGTGAGGGCGCATTCGTCATCGCCGCCACCCGCACCGCCGCGAAGAAGGCCGAACTTCTCGCAGCCGGCGCCGATCACGTCATCGTCACGAATGACGAGGATCTCCCCAGCCGCGTAATGTCCATCACAGGCGGCTTGGGCGCCCGGTTGGTCTACGATCCCATTGGCGGCAGCGGCCTTCCCGCACTTGCCGAGGCCACGGCGCTGAACGGCATCATCTTCGAATATGGGCTTCTTTCCACCGAACCAACCCCCTATCCGCTTCTCACCGCCTTGCTGCGGCGGCTTACCATCCGCGCCTACGACGCGGCGCCGGAGCTGTTCAAGACCCCGGAGGTGCTCGAGGAAGGCAAGGAATACCTCTTTCGCAAAATCAAGGACGGCAGCTTTAAGCCGCATTTGCACAAGGATGTGTTTTCCCTCGACCAGATCGTCGAGGCGCACCGGTTCATGGAAAAGAACCAGCAGTTCGGCAAGATCATCGTCAGGCCGTAGGCGGCTCGCAGAACGGTGGCGGCTGGTGCCGCCGCAAGGCAAAAAAAAGCCGGATCGTCTGGCCAAGCGATCCGGCTGTCGGTGTCAACTTAGGCGGATTCCAGCACCTCGGATCTCCCTATCCTTTCGGCCAGACGTCCGGAAGGTTGTTCGCGATCCAACGCAGCAGATGTGCGTTGACTGCATGAGGCTGTTCTTGGGTCATCCAATGTGCCGAATCCACGACACGCTCCGTCAGGTTCTTGCACAGTTCGCGCATCGGTTCGGCAAGACGCGAGGTCATGGTCTCGCAGACGTAGTCATATCGGCCATGAAGAAACAGCGCCGGCAGGTCGAGCCGCCCGCCGTTTTTCGCGGTGGCGGCATAGGCGGCGTTGCGCTTGTGGTTCATGTACCAACTGTCGGCGCCGAAGAAGCCGGTGCGCTCGAAGGCGGAGGCATAGGCGCAAAGGTCAGATTCGGTAATCATCCATTCATCGCGGTCGACATCGGGCGCCTCGTCCGCGCCACCGTAGTAGCCGCCGTCGCGCCAAACAAAGGCTGTGAAGGTCGGCTTCAAATGGCCAGCTGGATCGCCGCGGCGGTACAACGTCTTGAATGTCTTGCGCGGATCGACCTCCCAGACCTCCGTCGTCCGGCCCGGGTTCTTCTCGATGAAGCGCATATATTCCCACTGGCCTGCAGGAAACTGGTCTTGCGGATAGACGTTGCGATCCACGTAGGGAAGCATGGCTTCCAACCCTCGCTCCAATCCGCCATACGGCACGCAGAGATTGGCTACGCCGTGGCAGCGCTCCGGATGATGGCTGGCTATGCTCCATACCGTGGCGGCCCCCCAATCGTGCCCGACCCAGACGGCGCGCTCTATGTCAAGCTGGTCGACCAATTCGATCATGTCCTTCACCGCGTGCTCGAGCGCATAGTCCTCATGCGACTTGTGCACGGTGGAGCGTCCGTAGCCACGCATGTCAGGCGCGATGGCGCGGAAGCCCACGCTTGCCAGTGCTGGAAGCTGATGCCGCCAGCTTATCGCCAGCTCCGGAAAGCCATGGCAGAAGATGACGGGCGTCCCCGAAGCCGGGCCGGCTTCGAGGTAGAAAGTGGTGTGGCGGGACGTCTTAACGGTATGTTCCCTAACCGCGATGTCGAAAGCGTAGTCGCTCATCTGGGCTCCTCCCTGTTTACCAATTCGTATCCCATGCGGACGCACGCTGACGCGGCCGGCGCGATGGGCCTGCTCCTCAGGAAACCTTGGGCTGACCGTTCTGCAGGCCTTTTCTAACCAGCCAGGCTTCCATAGCTGCATTAGTAGCGGCCGGGTTTTCGATGCTGAAGAAATGGCCGCCCGAAATGATCTCTTCGGAGAGGTCGTCGCAATAGGCCCGCATCGGGTCAGCCAGACGCGTGCCGATGGTCTTACACACCGTGTCCCAGGCGCCGTGCAGGAAGAAGGCCGGCAGGGCAATGCGCCCGCCGTTCAGCGCCTCGGCCGCATATCTAGAATTTTCGTCATCGTTCAAATACCAGGCGTTGGCACCCTTGAAGCCGGTCTTGCGATACGCTTGCACAAAGGTGTCGTAGTCTTCGAGCGTCAGCATTGAGGGATCACGCGGCATTGAGGGCGCCCGCCCGGCAGGACCGAACCATCCACCCTGAGCGCGGACGTCCGCCAGCCATGCCGGCTTGTCGACGCCTTCACTGCTGCTGGTCTGGTAGATGGCAGATACCGTCGCTTCGACGTCGACCTCAAGTTGACCAGAGGATTGGCCGAAGCTTTCGCGATGGAACAGCCAGTAGTCCCACTGCCCGACCGGATAGCGTTCCAAGGGATAGAGATCGCGGTCGACCAGCTCGACCAGGCGCGGCAAAACCAGCCCTTCCGGCAAATAGGGGACATTCATGTTGATGACCGCGCGGCAGCGCTGCGGGTAATGGGTTGCCAGCGTCCAGCAGATAGCGCTTCCCCAGTCGTGACCCACCCAGACCGCAGGCTGTCCCCCTAACGCGTCGTGCAACTCGGCCATGTCGCCAACGATCTCGCGAACTGTATAGGCGCTGTTATCAGCGGGCTGAGAGGAGTCACCATAACCGCGCATGTCGGGAGCGACGCACCGCCAATGCGGCGCAAAATGCTCGATCTGCTTTCGCCAATAGATGCCCAGTTCCGGATGGCCGTGCATGAAGATCATCAGTGGCGCGTCGTCTGGCCCGGCGACGAGATAGCTCGTTCGGTGGCGCTTGGTTTCGAGCACCTTCTTTCGGAGCGGAAATTTTTCCCGATTGGATATGCCTGGCATCAGAGCTCCTCCCAAAGAATGTGTGAAACACCCCGGCTTGCGATAATCGAGCCGGCGCCGTTCGAAGAACGGCGCCGAACAGATTTCAAAGCGAAGTGTAACCACCGTCCACCGACAGGATGCTGCCGGTGCAGTAGCTGGCGGCATCGCTGGCGAGGAAAAGGACCGCCGAGGCGATCTCGTCCGCCTTTGCCAGTCGGCCCATCGGCGTCATGTCGATCCAGCGGTCGTACCAATGCGGAAATTGCTTCCGGAACGGCCCGGTCATCTCCGACTCGACATAACCGGGCGCAACCGCATTGACCCTGACCTTGGAATCCGCCCAGGCGCAGGCAAGCGACTTGGTCATCAAATGAACGGCACCCTTGCTGGCGATGTAGGACGGCGTGTTCTGCGGGACCGTGGCGACGAAACCGCAGATCGACCCCAGATTAACGATGGCGCCGCCGCCGCGCTGGACCATGCGTCCGCCAAACGCCTTGGAACAATAAAACATCGCGTTCACGTTGACATCCATTGTCTTCAGCCATTCGTCGGCTTCGGTCTCCAGCGCGGATTTTACGATCACAATGCCGGCATTGTTGACAAGAATGTCGACCGGTCCGACTGCCGCTTCGACGTCGGCGCAGAGCGCCTCCACGATTTCGGGCCTGGTCAGGTCCGCTTGGCGGGAATGCGCTTTGTGACCGGCCGCCGTCAGCTTCCCGGCGGTGTCGGCTGCGCTGTTAGGATCGACGTCGACCACGACGATTTCCGCGCCAGCTTCAGACAGAGCATGCGCTATCATCGCGCCGATGCCGCGACCGGCGCCGGTGACGACAGCACGACGCCCGTCGAGGCGAAATCTTTCCATGAACATGACAAGTCCTCCTGCGCTGCTTCGTCTTTCAGGCGGAGCAGCCACAATATACGTGAAGTGAAAGCACCGGGGTCCCGGCTTGCGTTGGGGAGCCGCGCTGCTTAGTGGGTTCCGACGAGTTCGCCGTAGCCGACCTCGGCCTTGATCTCGAGGAATTCATGGAAGGCGAAGTCGCCCCATTCGCGGCCGTTGCCGGACTGCTTGTAGCCCCCAAATGGCGCCATCGCGTCCATCGGAACGCTGTTGATGTTGATCTGACCGGCGCGCAGCCTTGACGAGACGTCCTTGATCTGCTGAACGTCCCTGCCTTGGATAAAGGCTGCAAGACCATACTGGGTGTCATTGGCGATATCCACCGCCTCATCGACCGAGCCATAGCCGAGGATCGCTACTACAGGGCCGAAAATCTCCTGGCGCGCGATGGTCATGTCATTGGTCACATTGGCGAACACGGTCGGGCGTACATAGTAGCCGGTGTCCAGGCCTTCGGGGCGGCCAAGTCCGCCGGCGACGAGCGTCGCTCCTTCCTTGATGCCTTCGCCGATCAGGCTCTGGATCTTGTCGAACTGCGCCTTCGATGCGACGGGGCCCATTTCGAAATTGCCCTGCGGGTTGCCCACAGTCACCTCGTTGGCAGTGCGGCGAGCAATCTCAATCGTTTCTTTCATCTTCGCGTGCGGCACCAGCATGCGGGTCGGCGCGTTGCAGGACTGGCCGGAGTTCTGCATAACGTGCTTGACGCCGGAGGTAACCGACTTCTCGAAATCGGCGTTTGGCAACAGGATGTTGGCGGACTTGCCACCGAGTTCCTGGTGAACCCGCTTAACTGTGTCGGCCGCGGCCTTGGCCACGGCGACGCCGGCCCGCGTCGAGCCGGTGAAGGATACAAGCTCAATATCCGGATGCGTACTCAACCTCGCGCCAACGCCGGCGCCGTCGCCGTTCACGAGGTTGAAAACGCCGTGCGGAACCCCTGCCGCATCGAGGATCTCGGCAAGGATGATGCCGGAAAAGGGTGAGATCTCCGACGGCTTCAACACCATGGTGCAGCCCGTAGCCAAGGCAGGCGCCACCTTCACCACCATCTGGTTCATCGGCCAGTTCCAGGGTGTGATTAGACCGCAGACGCCAACGGGCTCACGGACGATGCGAGTGGAGCCGCGCACTGATTCAAAGGAAAAATCCTTGAGAACCTTGATCGCCGTCTCGAAGTGGAACAGGCCCATGGCGGCCTGTGCGTCGCGCGATAGGCTTATCGGCGCGCCCATTTCCAGCGTGATCGCCTGAGCGATGTCTTCATAGCGCTTCTTGTATTCAACCACTATACGTTCGAGCAACGCGAGACGCTCATCGCGAGATGAAAACCCATAGGACTTGAAGGCCCGGGTGGCGGCGTTCACCGCACGGTCGACATCCTTGGCCGTGCCGTTGCTGATCGTGCCGCAGACTTTTTCGGTCGCGGGATCAAGCACGTCGATCGTCCGCGGCTCAAGCGGATCGACCCAGGCGCCGTCGATATAGAATTTGGTGTATTCTCTCATTTCTCTCTCCCATTTGCGTTCAAAGATCTGCTTTCCGTCGCCGGTTCTCAGATCGGCCTCCGCTCGTCACGAAAGCAAAGTGAGAAGGCGCGCCCCGGTAGAAACGTTTCCAAATCTATGCCGGCGGAACGTAAATTCCCGTTCAGTCCATGATCATGCCGCCATCGATGATGACGGTCTGACCGGTCATGTAGTCAGCGCCAGCGGAAGCCAGGAACTTGGCGACCCCTACTATGTCGGCCGGCGTAGAAGGGCGCTTGAGCGTGATCATGGACGAGAAGGCGTCCATGGCCTCGTTCGGCTTGGTCGTCAGCCCGGCGGTCTGGAAGCCGTCCTCGATCGTCTTCCACATGTCGGTTGCCACGATGCCGGGGCAGATGGCGTTCACCGTAATGCCGTTTGCGCCGAAAGCGCGCGCCGCAGCCTGCGTCAAAGCTGCCACCGCAAACTTGCTCGCGCCGTAGTGGGCTAGCGGATCGTAGCACTGCTTCGCCGCTACCGACGCGGTGTTGATGATCTTGCCGCCCTGCCCCTGGCTGAGCAACTGCTTCACTGCTTCCTGCATGCATATCAGCACACCGAGCGCGTTGACGTCGAGCATACGCCGCCAGTCAGCCTCGGTGATGTCGAGAAAAGGTTTGGTCTGGGCGATCCCCGCGTTGTTGAAAATGATGTCGAGCCGGCCGTTCTCTCTGACGGCCCGGCCGATCATGGCCTTGACCCTGGCGCGATCGGTGACGTCGACCTGAACAGACCATGCGGCTCCGCCGGCGGCAACGATGCCTTCGGCCGTCGCCGCTGCCGCATCCTCGTCGATGTCGGCGATGATGAGCCTAGCACCCTCCGAGGCCAATCCCTCGGCCATCGCCTTGCCTATGCCGCGGGCGGCCCCCGTCACGACGATAGACTTCCCTTCAAGGTTTCGCTGCATGCTCCTCTCCAATCATGCGCTGTAAACAGGCGTGGGAATCTTTTCCATCCGCGCCTTCAACTGCAGAGCGAGGTAGAGGGAATAGTGCCGCGAGTAGTGAAGATTCCCGCCATGGAACCATAGACCTTCTTGCGCGGTCGGCTTCCACATGTTGCGAAGCTCGCCCTCCCAAGGTCCAGGGTCGTTGGTTGTGTCCGATCCCAGGCCCCAGCACGGACCGATTTTGTCGGCGACTTCCTTCGAAATCAGTTGTGCCGCCCAATCGCCCATCGAGCTGTAACCGGTCGCGCAAACGACCAGATCCGCCGGCAGTTCCGTCCCATCCGACAAAATGACAGCATTTTCGGTCATTTCCCGAACGCTGACATTGCTCTTGAGCTTAATACGGCCATCGGCGATCATGTCCGACGCACCGACATCAATGTAGTAGCCGCCGCCCCGACGCAGATACTTCAGCATCAGGCCGGAACCATCCTCGCCGAAGTCGAGCATGAAGCCGGCCGCGCGCAGCCGCTCGTAGAATTCCGCGTCATGCTCGCGGATCTTCGCATAGAGCGGCTTCTGCAACTCGGCGAAAAGCCGATAAGGAAGCGAGGCGACGATGAGATCGGCGCGCTCAGTGGTGATGCCGGCATCGAGTGCATCCTCCGAATAAAGCGGCTTCAGCGCGAATTCCATCAGCGTGCTGGAGCGGGCGACGAGCGTGGACGACCTTTGCACCATGGTCACGTCTGCGCCGTTCACAGCTAGGTCCGAGCAGATGTCGTGCGCGGAATTGTTCGCGCCGATGACGACTACTTTCTGGCCGCGCCAGGCGTCGCCACCGGGGTGCTGGCTCGAATGCCAAAGCTGCCCCTGAAACCGGTCCATACCTTCAATGGCGGGAAGATTCGGAAACCCGGAAGCACCGGTCGCCAGAACAAGGTGCTTGCAGAACACCTTGCGCTCCTCGCCGTTTCGGGAGACCTCAACCGTCCATCGCCCGGCCTGCTGGTCGTAGCTGGCATGAGTGCAGGTCGTGGAGTGCCAGCAATCGAGCTCCATGACCTTCTCATAGATTTCAAGCCACTCGGCGATCTTGTCCTTCGGCGTATAAACCGGCCAGTTTTCCGGGAAGGGCATGTAGGGCAAATGGTCGTACCAGACCGGATCATGCAGGCAAAGGGATTCGTAACGGCTTCGCCACTGGTCGCCGGACCTGGCAAACTTGTCCACGATGAGTGTTGGAACGTCGAGTTGCTTGAGACGCGCTGCGAGCGCCAGCCCTCCCTGGCCGCCGCCCACGATCAGGACATAGGGGTCGGTTTCGATGCCGATCTCCGCAAGCTCCTGATCGCGGCGCGCGCTCCAGTTTGGGCCAGCCGAAATTCCGACCGGGGCTCCGCGAGGCCTTCTCCTGCCGATCCATTCCTCGTGGCCCTTCAACTCCTTGATGGCGGTCAGAAACGTCCAGCACAGACCATTTCGCAATCGCAGGAGGGACAAGCCGCGCGCGGTCGCGGTCTCGAATTCGATCCAGGCGGAAATGATTCCGCCCTCTTCAGTGGCTGATTCGATCAACTGCCAGGAACTTGGCTTGACTCCGCCCAGGACGCTTTCCAGCATGGCGGCGACTTGGTCGCGTCCTTCCATGGTCTTGATGGTCCAGGTGAAGGTAACGAGGTCGCGCCAGTAGGAATCCTCGGCGAAGAGGTTGGCAGCCGCGCTGCTATCACCCTCCTCCAGCGCCTTGTCGAACTGCTGGAGCCATCGGATGGCGACGGTACTCGGCGCATCGACAGCGCCCTTGAAAGCCGGCGACACATATACACTGGCGGCAAACGCCGATTCGAACTTATTCATGTTCCTCCCCTTGCACGCAAAGACTTGCTTGCCTCCATATCGGAGTGCATATCCGGAAACGTTTCCATTTTCAACCCGTCATTTCTTTGCTTCTCCGCCGCCGAGGCTCCCAGGACTCAAACGTTGCCGGGAGCCGGGTGCAAATCCCGCAGAAGCTCGGAAACGGGAAGCGAACCCTTCCCCGACGAGGCTGCGAACAATTTTTCAGCCAGAGCGACTCCGGCGCCGGGCATGCGCCCGGCCGCGGCAAGTCGCCCCTCGAAGACCTCAATCGAGCGCGCCTCGTCCTGTAGGATCAGGGTCCTGGGCGCATCGGCCGCACTGCCCACCAAGGTGCGTCCGTCGTCCAATTCGATGGTCACGGTCGAATCCAGCGCCCCGTTCACGTCGTCGGGCACGATCGTGGTCTTTGCAACCAGAGCATTCAAGGCCGGGTCGGCCCGGAGATCGACGCCCATGTCATAGGTCACATCACCGTGAAGAAGCACGGCGGCGACGGCGAAGGCCGTGCTCGCCTGTGTCTGGACGCTGCGTTCGAATGGACCCTTGAAGGCGGTTCCGGGATATTCGGCGTAGGGCCGCCAGAGCGTGACGCTGACCCTCTTAATCCTCGCGGGGTCGAGTCCGCGCCGGCGCGCCACATCCGCGGCCATAACAGCGGGCATGTTGTCGCCCAGCGTCGCGTAAGGTTTTGCCATGATCTCGAGCATGATCTCCGGATCGGGGTCGCGCGACCACTCGGCAGGTGGCTCGGCCATGCCCGCCAGCGCAGATAGAAACCCTTTCGGGCCGCTAAGCGCGTCGGGCGCGCCTTGTACGCCTTGCGAGGCCAGCAGCGCGGCCACAAGACCGCCCTGCGCAGCGCGCCCATTCTGGATGCGCCATTCGTCGGTGCCGGAGCGGACAGGCTCGAGCGTGCCGCCGGTCGCCGCCGCCGCGATGGCCACGGCCGAGCGCGCCTGTGCGGCATCGAGACCGAGCGCCACCGCGCCGGCCGCCGCAGCGCCAATTGTGCCGAAGGTAGGGCTGGTGCGCAGCCCGCGTGTGATGAGGCTCCGCGACACGGTCTCTTTGATGCCCAGCCAATTTATGGTCGCGTAACCGGCGACCAGCGCTCGCAGCGCCTGCTCGACCGTATCGTTCTCCGTCAAGGCAATTGCCACCGGAGGCACTAGAGAGCCGGGGTGCGACCATGAATCATGGTCGGTATCGTCCTGGAAGTGCGCATGGACTGCGACGCCGTTGGCCAGCACGGCATCCCCGACTCCAGCTTGTCGCCCGTCCGTCCAAATCGTCGCCGCGGCGGCGCCGGTTGCGACTTTGGCAGCAATGCCGACCGCGGCTCTAGTGGTAGGCTCGCTGCGCGCCGCCACCGCGAGACCGAGCGCATCGAGCAGACAGATCGCCGCCTTGATGGAGACGACCCGCGACAGCGCCCTGCCCGCCGACGCCGCCAGATAGTTTCCAAGCCTTTCGGTCGGGCTCATTTCTGCTCCTCCCCATCTTCCCTTTATTTCATAGCCTGGCGACGCGACCAGCGCGGGTGGAAACGTAGCGCATATTCCGAAGTCACGTCCGCTCGGACCACCTGCTTCCCATAGGATTGCTGGATGTTGACATTCGGAAACGTTTCCATACACTAGCCGCCCACACGCTGTCGGTCAACAGGGATATCGGGCTGGCGGGTCGCGAAACCAAGACAGAATGGGAGACACGCAGGCAGGGCCACCGAAGCGACAATTTTTTGCTTGAATAAAATGTTTTATTGGAAGCATTATGTCAATTTGCTGGGATATATTAAAAATTACTTCCTTTATACTTTTTAGATTTCAAATGATTTTCGTAAAAATGGGGCGACTGACATGTTTTGCCCTTGCGATATTCGAAGCCTCCGCCCCTGCGCCATCTCAGCCAATCCTACGGGAACCCCAGCGATGACCAAATCGATCGTGACGACCAAATGGCTATCGAAAAACCTCGACGATCCAAAATTGCGGATCGTCGATGTAACGACCTATCTACGCCAGGCCGGCGCCACAGCAGGCTTCTTCCGGACACTTCCCTTCACCGGGAAAGACGAGCCGGCGGCAGGCGCGGTTCATGCCGACATCTTCCGGGACCTGACCGACGAGGCCAGCAAAGCTCCCTTCGTCATTAACGGCACCACGATGCGGTTGACTATCCATCCCGATGCAGGGACGCGCGGTCACTACAGGTTCTGGTCCGGTCAGGAGACGCATGAGGAAAGCCACATTCCGGGTGCAGTCCATGCCGACATCCTCGCCTTATGCGATCCTGAAGGCCGCTTCCCCTACACGGCGCTGTCGCATGACGCCTTCGCCAAACAGGCCGGCGCGCTGGGAATAGGCGACCCGGATACATTCGTCGTCATCTACGACCAGGGCATCGGCATCAGCTTCTGGGCCTCGCGGCTGTGGTGGCAGCTTCGTATGGAGGGCTTCGAAAACGTCGCCGTCTTGGAAGGCGGTTTTGCGAAATGGAAGGCAGAGGGCCGACCGGTCGCCTCGGGCGAGGTGACGCCGACCAAAGTTGAGTTCACCGGCTCGCGCCGCGAGGAACTGCTAGCGACGGTGGAGGAGGTGAGCCGGGCGATCGGCGACCCGTCGCAGATAATCGTCGACAGTCTTTCCCCCGCCGACTACCGTGGTGAGACCGCCTCCTATGGCGGGCGCGGGCATATACCTTCCAGCATCAACATCTATTGCGGCGACCACACCAATCCTGCGGATAATTCCTTCCTCGGCTACGACGAGTTGCGAGCGCGCTTGAAACCGACCGGCGTTCTGGACCCGGATCAGAAGGTCATCACCTATTGCGGCGGCGGTTTCGGTGCGACGTGGAACGCGCTCGTCTTCCACAATCTCGGCAAGCAGGACGTCGCGGTGTTCGACGGATCGATGTTCGAATGGTCCTCGGACAAGAGCCGGCCGCTCGAAACGGCGGTCGGATAGATGCCGCGTCTCTACAAGGTGCTGAGCACCGTCCACACCGGCATCACGGTTTCAAGCTTGCGGAATGCGACGGCTTTCTGGACCGACGTCCTCGGCTTCGAAATTGTCTCCGAAGGTAGCCTTCCGCCCGGCGACTTCATCGACAATCTGGTCGGCGTAGCCGGGGCAGCGCTACGCTATGTCGTCGTGGGCGCCCCTGGCCACCGGATCGAACTGCTCGAATACCAGGCACCCGCCGACCGTACTGTCACGAGACCGCGGTCCTGCGATGTCGGCTCGGTCCACATAGCCTTCAGCGTCGATGGCCTCGACGCTGTGCTCGCCGGCGCGGCGGAACTCGGTTGGTACGCCGTCGGCCAGGTCCAGACCGTCAAGAGCGGGCCCAAGACCGGGACGAGGGCGATTTACATCCGCAGCGAGGACGGCGTCACGGTCGAGCTTCAGGAGCCGCCGACACAGCCGAACTGACTTCTCAATTTGATCCACCAGCAACAATGAGGGAACTACAATGCGTACCATGTGGAAGAGATCCAATCTCATCAAAGGCCTGGCAAGACCCGTGGTGGCCGCCGGCCTCCTGTCGATACTGCATGGCGCCGCATCGTCGGCGGAAGAATTGTCGTTCGCCACGGATCGCGCCTGGGTGCCGGCCTCCTTCGTGAACGAGTCCGGGGAACTTGCCGGCTTCGTGCACGAGATCGAGGAGGCTATAGTAGCCAAGGCCGGCTGGCAGGTGAAGTTCGAAACGCCGTCGTTCGACGCGGTCATTCCCGGTATATTGAGCGGCAAATACGCGTTCGGCGGCACGGTGGACGTGACTCAAGAACGGCTTAAGGTGCTCGATATCGTGCCGATCCTGAGCATCGGATACACCTTCATCACCCCGAAGGACTCCGGCGTTTCGCTGACCAGCGAGTTGTCGAGCATCTGCGGCCTGAAGATAGCCATCATCAACTCGGAGTCGACGCGCGCCAGCCTCGACAAGCAGTCCGCGCAGTGCGAGACCGACGGCAAGAAGCCGCTGACAATCCTGACCTTCCCCGATGCGCCAAGCGCCCAGTTCGCCGTGTTGGGCAAGCGGGCCGACCTGACTACGATCGTCAACAGCCAGGCGAATTATCTTCTGGAGAACGACAAGCGTTGGATCCTGACCGGACCGGTATTCGATCGCGCCGAGACTGGCGTCGCGGTCAAGAAAGGCAGCAAGTTCGGCGCCAAGTTCGCCGAAGCGCTCGGTGCGACCATCGCCGACGGCAGCTACCAGAAAATCCTAGCGAAATGGGGCGTCTCCAGCTCCGCTGTCGAAAAGGCGGTCGTTAACAGCTCGAACTGATCGGCCGAATGTCGAACCCGGGCAGGTGAACCGCCACAGCCTGCCCGGACGCGTGCCTGTCGAAGGAAACAAAACCAGAATAGCATTGCCATGCAACAGAACCGCCACAGTGACGAGCGTTTCCTGAAGGCTGTGAAAATATCGGAGACGTCCGATATTCTCGAGCGTTCGCATCCCGTGCGCTGGGCGGCCGCGGCTTTGATCCTGCTGGTCGTCGCCTGGTTCTTCTACGGCGTCGCCAGGAATCCGGCGTTTGGATGGCCGGTTTTCAGCCACTATTTCACCAGCGCCGAAATCCTCAAGGGTCTCTGGCTGACCATTTGGCTGACGGCGGTCGTGATGGCGCTCGGCTTCGCGTTCGGTCTCGTCATCGCGGTCATGCGGCTGTCCAAGAACCCTGTGCTGCAGGCGATAGCTTGGGCTTATGTGTGGCTGTTCAGGTCCGTGCCTCTGCTAGTGCTGCTGCTGTTCTGGTTCAACATCAGCTATCTGTTCCCAACGATTACTATCGGCATTCCGTTCGGCCCGGTCTTCTATGAGGTCGAGACGCAGCAGCTCATCAGCACGATGGGCGCAACGATCATCGCCTTCACCTTGCACGAGGCCGCCTATGCCTCGGAAATTATCCGCGGCGGCATCCTTTCGGTCGATCACGGCCAGGAGGAGGCGGCCGACGCCCTGGCAATCCCCAAACGGCGCGCATTATTCCGGGTCATCCTGCCGCAGGCGATGCGAAGCATCATCCCCGCATCCGCGAGCCTGCTTATCGGCACGTTCAAGAATACCTCGATCGCCAGCGTGGTCGCCGTTACCGACTTGCTGTATTCAGCCCAGATAATCTACAACAGAAACTACGAAATCGTCCCGCTCCTGATGGTCGCAACAGTCTGGTATATTTCGATAACTTCGATCATATCGATCGTTCAATACTTTGTTGAAGCGTATTTCGCGCGGGGGCTGGTGAAGAAAAGCGAGCCCGGCCTGCTCAAGACCTATCTCGCCACTCGATGATGATGACCGCGATGAACACTCACGATCCCATCATCCGCCTGCGCAACATCCGGAAGAGCTTCGGCGCACACCGCGTGCTCGACGGCGTCGACCTCGATGTCGAGCGCGGCGAAGTGGTATGCCTTCTTGGCGCCTCCGGGTCGGGCAAGAGCACGCTGCTGCGTTGCATAAACCACCTCGAAAAGATTGATCGCGGCGTGGTCGAGGTCGGGGGCCGCCTGGTCGCGCACGAACTCGTCGACGACAGGCTCCGCGAGTTGAAGGCGAACGAGATCCGGGCGCGGCGAGCGGATATCGGCATGGTCTTCCAGGCGTTCAACTTGTTCCCACACCTGACCGTCCTGCAGAACTTAATTGAGGCACCGGTGGTGGTGCGCAAACTGCCGCGCTCGGAAGCGGTGGAACGGGCCAAGGCGCTGCTGTCGCTGGTCGGCATGGACGGCAGGGAACATTCTTATCCGCGCGAACTGTCAGGTGGCCAGAAGCAGCGTGTCGCAATCGCCAGGACGCTGGCCATGCAGCCTATGGTGGTCCTTTTCGACGAACCGACCAGCGCGCTTGATCCCGAACTGGTCGGCGAGGTCTTGAAAGTCATGAAGGACCTCGCCGCTGCCGGGATGACGATGGTGGTGGTGACCCACGAGATCACCTTCGCGCGCGAGGTCGCTCACAGGGTCGCGATCCTTGACCAAGGCAAAATAATCGAATTTGGACCGGCCAAGGACGTTATCGACAACCCGACGCATGAGCGGGCGCGGAGCTTCCTGTCGCGCTTCGCCTGGCAAGGACAGCATTGACCGCGGGTAGGCTGGCCACGCTCTCCCACTTTTATGAAGGAACGGATGCATGCACGATGTTGGTGTGGTCGGTCTCGGCGCAATGGGCGCTTTGGCGCTCTGGCATCTGGCAAGACGCGGCGTATCTGCCATCGGTTTCGAACAGTTCAATCTCGGAAACGACCGCGCAGCGCACAGCGGCGAGACGCGGCTGTTCCGTACGGCCTATCTGGAGGGCGAGCAATACATCCCCGTCCTGCGGCATTCGCTTCAACAATGGCGGGAACTCGAAAAGGACACCCAGACCAGCCTACTGGCGCTGGACGGCGCGATTTCCGTCGGGCCTGCCGACCACCCCAGCATCGCAGCGGTGGTGGACTGCGTATCCAATTTCGGTCTTTCCGCCGACGTTCTGTCCAGTTCCGCCGCCAATGCCCGTTTTCCCGCGCTTAATGTCCGGCCGGACGAGATCGCCATTCTAGACCGTGAGGGAGGCATACTGGCCGCCGAGTTGTCGGTCATCGCCGCGGCGACGCGGGCCGAGGACCTGGGGGCCATAGTCCACCGCCGGCTTGAAGTCCTATCGCTCGAACATGACGCAGACGGTGTCTGGATCAGGACCAGCGCGGGCGACCACCGCGTCCGCCGGGCCATCGTGGCGGCAGGGGCATGGACGCCCTCCTTGCTTGACGGCGAGCCGGCCGTATCGCAGATCGCGTTGCGGAGGATTAACATGACGTGGTTTGCCGCGCGGCGGCCTGAAAAATTCGCGCCAGCGGCATTTCCTGCGATGATGCGGTTCACTCATGGCCGGCTTTTCGGCATTTTCCCAAGCCAGGATGGCCGCACCATCAAAGCCGGCAGCGAGTTCGAGATCAAGGAGGTGGCAGGACCGCTAGACGTGCCGCTGCGCCCCGACCGCGATCTGGCCGAACGGACCATCGCCATGGTCAAGGCATTCTACCCGGATATCTATCCGGAACCCCTTCGCACGGAGTTCTGGACCGACAGCTACACCGCCGACCACCGGCCGATTGTCGGGCCATTGCCGGGGCGCGAGAATATCATCCTCGCGACCGGCTTCTCAGGCCATGGCTTCAAGATGGCGCCGACAGTTGGGGCCGCGCTGTCCGACTATGCCACAGAGGGCACGACAGCCCTGCCCCTCGATTTCATGTTGCCGGGGGTTCGTGGTTGATCCAAGGAGCCGCCACTCAGAGCGAGGCGGCGGCGGCCTGGCGTTGCAGATCGAGCGCCACATCCGCAATCAGATCTTCTTGCCCGCCAACGGCGTGCCGCCGGCCGAGCTCGATCAGGATAGAACGAGTGTCGACGCCGTAGATCCTGGATGCATGCTCTGCATGCCGCAGGAAGCTGGAATAGACCCCGGCATAGCCGAGCGAAAGCGTTTCCCGATCGACCTGCACGGGCCTGTCCTGAAGCGGGCGCACGATGTCCTGCGCCATATCCATCAGCTTGAACAGATCGCACCGGTGCTCAAACCCTCGCAAATTGGCTGCCGCGACAAAGACCTCGAGGGGCGTGTTGCCGGCCCCGGCCCCCATGCCGGCAAGCGACGCGTCGACTCGCGTCGCGCCGTTCTCAACCGCGACCATCGAATTGGCGACGCTGACCGACAGGTTTTCATGCGCGTGAATGCCGATCTGCGTCGACGGGTCGAGCGTATCGGCAAGCGCCTTGATCCGCTCGGTGACGCCGTCCATCAGAAGCGCGCCGGCCGAATCGGTGATGTAGACACAATTCGCGCCATAGCTTTCCATCATCTTGGCTTGGCGCGCTATTTCGGCCGGCGGAAGAAGATGCGCCATCATCAGGAAACCCGAGACGTCCATGCCGATCTTGCGGGCATGGGCGATGTGCTGGGCGCCGACATCCGCCTCTGAGCAGAGCGTCGCGACGCGCACCGACCGCACACCCGCCCTGTAGGCCGCATCGAGGTCGTGGATCGTCCCAATGCCCGGCAGAAGCAACGTGGTGACGCGCGCCTTGCTCACCGATTCGGCCACTGCCTCGATCCATTCAATGTCCGTATGCGCGCCGAAGCCGTAGATGAAGCTCGATCCCGAGAGACCATCGCCGTGCGCGACCTCTATGGCGTCGACACCCGCCGAGTCGAGCCCCGCTGCGATAATGCGGACCTGATCCAGCGAATAACGATGGCGCATCGCATGCATGCCGTCACGCAGGGTCACGTCCTGCAGATAAATCTTCTTTTTCATCGCGTTCATCCTTAATTGGCGGCCAGCCGCTCGGCGGTCGCCAGCGCGGCCGAGGTCATGATGTCGAGATTACCCGCGTAGGAGGGAAGGTAGTGGGCAGCCCCCTCGACTTCGAGGAACACGCTAACCTTGAGGCCGGATTTCGGGCCGTCGGCCGGAATGCGCGAAGGGTCGTTCCCGCCGATATGCTCAAACTGGACCTCTTGCTTGAGGCGGTAGCCCGGCACATAGGCCTGGACGTCAGCGACCATGATCTTAACGGCTTCTGCAATGGCGTCGCGGTCGGCGTCGTCCGCGACGAGGCAGAGCACGGTATCGCGCATCATCAGCGGCGGCTCGGCTGGGTTCAAGATGATGATAGCCTTGCCGCGTCTGGCGCCGCCGACGGTTTCGATGGCCCGCGATGTGGTTTCGGTGAACTCGTCGATATTAGCGCGGGTTCCCGGCCCGGCGGATTTGGACGCTATGGAGGCTACGATCTCGGCGTAATAGACCGGAGCGACGCCGTTGATCGCCGCCACGATCGGTATCGTCGCCTGGCCGCCGCAGGTCACCATGTTGAAATTGCGAGAAGGCGCCTGCAACTGGAGATTGACCGCCGGAACCACATAAGGGCCGACGGCGGCCGGCGTCATGTCGATGACAACTTTGCCGTCCTCGGCAAGTATTTTCGCGTGCACTTTGTGGGCGCTAGCTGAGGTCGCATCGAAAAAAATCTCGATGTCGCGGTAGATTTTGAGACGGCGGAGGCCTTCCAACCCCTCATGCGTGGTTAAGACACCTAAACGCCTTGCTCTTTCGAGCCCATCAGATCCTCGATCGACGCCCACCATCGCCGCCAAATCGAGCGTAGTCGACATTCGCTTGATTTTGATCATAAGATCGGTCCCGATATTTCCGGATCCAATGATGGCCACCTTCGTTTTCGATGCCAATTGCACCTCCCTGTCGATCCCAATAAGTTCTGAACTTGTTTCCGGGCTGTTGACATGTTCGAGATACAGTCATAGGCTTTTTGGAAACGCTTCCAATCGTGACACGAATGTTAGCCCAGGGCAAGCGGTTCGCTTCAAGCGAGCATCCGGGGAGGAATGATAACTTGAACAGGCCGGCGGGGCGCGAGCATCGGGCTTTGAAGGGGGCACACGGCCCATCCTCGGCGCGTGGTCCAGGGGACGCTCATGCGCCGTCGACGATGAAGGACGTTGCCGAAGAGGCCGGTGTAGGCGTTGGCACGGTCTCGCGCGTGGTGAATGGCGGCACCAACGTGTCCCTGAAGACCCGCGAACGCGTCGAGGCGGCGATTCGGCGGCTGAACTTCAATCCCGACCCCATCGCCCAGTCGATGCGCAGCGGTCAGACCAAGATGTTTGCCTGTATCGTCCGCGATTTCTCTGTTCCGATCCTCAGCATGTTCGTCAACGCCATGCAGGACACGGCGGATGTCAGCGGGTTCGGCCTTCAGGTCGCCTCCTCCTACCATGATACGGACAGGGAAATCGTCATGCTGGAAAGGCTGGCGAGGCGGCGCATTGATGGCATCGTAATCGCGTCCTCCTCTGAAACCGACGAAGGCCTGCTTGAGACGATTTCGTCGTCGGAAGTACCGATCGTGCTGCTGGATCGCGACAAGCCCGACAATGTCGATGCCGTGTTGATCGACCATCGCGCCGGCGTGCGCACGGCGGTGCAGCGGCTTCTCGATTTGGGCCACCGCCGGATCGCCATGCTCAGCGGCCAGAAAGGGGTGCGCCCGGTTCGCGAGCGTGTCGCCGGTTATCGCGAGGCGTTCAGTTCGCGCGGGTTGGAGCCAGCCGAGGAACTCATACGCTGCGGCTCCTTCACGCCCGATTTCGTCTACAGCGAGACGGCGCAGATGCTGCGCTCCGAGGCGCGCCCAACCGCCATCTATGCCGGCGGTACGGCCATGCTCGCCGCCGTGCTTCGCGCCATCCGCGACGTCGGGCTGCGCGTCCCGCAGGACGTGTCCGTGGTGGCCGGCGCCGACAGTGAGCTTGCGCTGCTCCACACACCGACGATCTCCGTGGTACGCTGGCAGCACGACCAACTCGGCGCAGCCGCGGCTCGGTTCCTGCTGAGCAGGGTCGAAAACCGGAAGGCCCCAGTTCAGAAGATGATTTTCCCGACCGAGTTCATCCAGCGCGAATCCTGTGGACCGGCGCCGTCCTGAAAGCCAAGAAAACCAGCCAAAGCGGCTTTCTGCAACGTCAAAATTGGAAACGTTTCTAATCGGATTACGATATGAAAAGATTGGGCATTGATGTCGGGGGCACGTTCACAGATGTGGTGCTGGTCGACGACGCGGACGGCAGGCATTGGTCGGTCAAGGTACCAACGACTCCCGGCGATCGCGTGATCGGGGCGATCGATGGCTTTTCGCGCATCCTCGAATTGAGTGGGGCGACAAGTGGCGACATCGGCTTCATCGGGCACGGTACGACCATGGCCACCAATATGGTCGTCGAGCACAAGGGCGCCAAAACCGCCTTGATTACAACCCTGGGCTTTCGCGACATTCTCGAGATTCGGCGAGTGTCGCGCCACGATCGGGCCGATCTCTACGATCTGCAGTTCGATGCGCCTAAGCCCTTAGTTCAGCGCCGCTGGTGCCTGGAGCTCGATGAGCGGATCGGGCCCGAGGGCGAAATCCTGAAGCCGCTCGTAGACGCCCAGGTCGAAAAACTTGCGGATAGGATCGGCGCCTCGGACATCGAGGCTATCGCCGTCTGCTTGATTCACTCTTACATAAGTCCCGTGCATGAGCGCCGGGTGGTGGAGATCCTAAAGCGGCGCCTTCCGGATCGTTTCGTCACGGCCTCCTATGACGTCAACCCGGAACTGATGGAGTATGAACGCACCAGCACCACCGTCATCAACGCGATGCTCGGGCCGGTTTGCAGTCGCTATATCCGGTCCTTTACAGAAAAGTTGAGGACGCTCGGGTTCGGTGGCGAGGTCATGTTCATGCAGTCGAATGGTGGCCTCGCCCCGGCCAGTCTTGTCGAAGCCCAGCCTGTTGTGCTGCTGGAATCGGGACCTGCCGGCGGCGTCAGCGCAGCGGCGCAGCTTGCCAAGAAGATAGGCGTCGAGAACGTGCTTCTCGGCGACATGGGCGGGACGACGTTCGACGTGTCGCTGGTTCGGGACGGCCGGCCGGAGATCCGCAATTCGGTGGTGCTGCACAGCCATACAGTGCGCTCTCCCACTATCGATATCGATTCCGTGGGCGCGGGCGGTGGCTCGATCGCTTGGATCGACGCCGGCGGCGGCATCCGGATCGGCCCGGAGAGTGCCGCGGCCGATCCGGGCCCAGCCTGCTATGGGCGCGGCGGTACCCGGCCGACGGTGACCGACTGCAACCTGCTTCTCGGTTACGTCGACCCCGACACGTTCTTGAGCGGTAGCTTCAAACTCGACCGGGAGGCTGCGCACCGCGCCGTACAGGAACATCTCGCAAAGCCGCTCGGCGTGAACGTGCTGGAAGCTGCGCACGCCGTCCGGGCGATCGCAAACGCCCTAATGGCGCAGGCCATGCGGCTGATGACGGTGGAGCGCGGCTACGACCCGCGCGACTTCACCTATGTGTGCTATGGCGGAGCGGGTCCCGTCCACGCCGTGGATCTGGCGAAAGACCTGGAAATCCGTCAGGTCATCGTCCCGGCGTTGCCTGGACTGTTCAGCGCGTTCGGCATGATCGTCGCCGATCAGGCGAGCGAGCAGCAACTGGCGATCGAGCGCGAATTCGCCGTGCTGGACGCCGCGACACTAGAAGCCGCCTATCAGCAAATGCAGGACGACGTAGCCGCCCGCTTCGAGGCCGCGAATGTCAGTCGCGAGGACCTGATATTCGGCCGCAAGATGGATTGCCGCTACGCTGGACAGCCGGAGGCGATCACGGTCGACGCGCCGGACGGCGTAGTCGACCTGGACGCGATCCGATCGCGTTTCGAGGACGCCCATCGCAGGCATTGGAATTTCATCAAGCCCGGCCACGCGCTGGTGTGTAACAACATCCGGGTCAAGGCGGACGCACCTACTGGCTGGCACGGGAGCATCACGGCCAACCCCAAATTGCCGGCCAAGAAAAAGGCCGCCGCGCGCACGCGTTCGATCTATCTCGACGGGCGCATGGTCGACGCGCCGGTCTACCGCAGGGACGAACTCAGCCCCGGCGCGAACATTCCGGGTCCCGCGGTCATCGAAGAAGCCAGCAGCTGCATCGCGTTCGGCAACAGCCAAAGCGCCCATGTCGACGCGCACCGAAACCTTGTGGTGAACCTCTGATGGACACGATTATCTACGAAATCATCCGCAGCAGCCTCTACGCCATCGCGCGCGAGATGAAGGTGGCCATGACCCGCACGGCGGGCAGCCCGATCATCCATTCGGGCGGCGACGCCTCAGCCGCCATCTTCGATGCCGACATGCAGCTGATAGCCCAGGGTAACGACATCCCGACGATGTTGGGCTCCGCCGTAATCTCGACACGGGTGTCAGTCGAGGCGGTGGGACGCGACAGATTGCGACCTGGCGACGTGATCATCTCGAACGACGCCTATCTCGGCGGCGGCAACCATCAGTCAGACGTGCAGTTCACACGACCCGTCTTCGTCGAGGGCGAGATCGTCGCCTACACCATGACGCGCGGCCACTGGTCCGATATTGGCGGCCAGTCGCCCGGCAGCTACGCTGCAGACACCTGGGACATTTTCGGCGAAGGCGTGCGCATCCCGCCAGTTCGACTCTACCGCAACGACGAGTTGGTCGAGGACGTCCAGACGCTCATCCTGCAGAACACGCGCGATCCGCAGACGCGCCTGCTCGACGTCCAGGCGCAATATGCCGGATGCTATGTAGGCGACCAGCGGCTGTCGGCCCTCGCCCGCAAGTACGGCGTCAAGGCGATGGCTGAGGCAATGACCCGCGCGCTTGACCACTCGGAAGCGCTGATGCGGGACGCGATCCGCAAGATCCCGGACGGCGTCTACACGGCCGAGGACGAGATCGACGCGGTCTACGCCATAGACGGCGTGCAGCCCACGATCCCGATCAAGGTCACCGTGACAAAGAAGGACGACGAGATCGAGTTCGACTACACCGGTAGCGGCGGCCAGGTCCGCGGCGGCGTCAACTGTCCGCTCTCCGTGACCTGCAACAGCACCTGGTTTACAGTGAAGGCCATCACCGACGTGTCGATCCCGATCAACCAGGGCTGCTACCGGCCGGTGAAGATCGTCGCCCCGAAAGGAAGCGTCCTCAACTGCGAATTCCCGGCCTCGGTCGTCTCTGGAAACACCGAGACATCGCCACGCGTTATCGACCTGCTGCTTTCAGCGCTGTCAAAGGCGGTGCCCGAACGCGTTATCGGACAGAGTAACTGTGCAGCGTGCGCCGGCGTCTTCAGCGGAAACGATCCAGACGAGGCGCGCGTCGCAAGGACGGGCCGCAAGCTGGCCAGCTTCATCGACGTGCATGGCGGTGGCATGGGCGCCCGCTATCGCAAGGACGGGGTCAGCGCCATTCGCGTCTATGTCGGCAATGCCGGCGCGCAATCGGTCGAGGCGATCGAACAGACCTACCCACTGCGTATCCAAGAATGGTCGCTCGTGCCTGACTCCGGTGGCGCCGGTCGGCAGCGAGGCGGGCTCGCGGCACGGCGCGTCTACGAAGTACTTTACGACGAAGCAACATTCACTGTATCGGGCGAGCGCGACCGCCAGCCGCCACTGGGCCAGACGCAGGGCCTCGCCGGGCAACCATTCCGGTCCGAGATAGTCCGCACAGACGGCAGGGTCGAGCGTCTGCCCGGACGCGGCGGCCAGTTTCTCGTCCACAAGGGCGATAAGGTACTGGTCCAGCCAGCCGGAAGCGGCGGATACGGTCCACCCTCGGAACGCGATCGCGCAAAACTGCTCGATGATCTGGCGGACGGCTATGTGACGGCAGAGGCCGCCCAAAGGGACTACGGACTTGGCTCGATAGTCGCGTCGAAACCGGAGGCCGCGTGACATGGACACGAGCCACGCCATCCCCTGCCTGCCGCTACAGGGTTATACGGTTGTCGAGCTGGGGCATAGTCTATCCGCGCCCTATGCAGGCCACATCCTTGCCCATCTCGGCGCGACAGTCATTAAGATCGAGAGTACCGGCCCCGGCGACCATGCGCGTGGCTGGGGGAAAGTCCGTTCCGGCGACGCCGCCGTCATGTTCCACGCAATTAATTGCGGCAAGAAGAGCGTCGTCGCGGATTTGCGAGACGAAGAAATGAAGCGCGCTCTGAAAACGCTAATTCTCGAGCGGGCCGACATCGTCGTGCAGAACTTGAAGGCCGGCAGCGTCGAGCGCGCTGGCCTCGACGCCGGCACGCTGCGCGCCGAGAAGCCGCAGCTCATCTATTGCAACATCAGCGCATTCGGCCAGACTGGTCCGCTGCGCGACTCGCCCGGCTACGATCCGCTGGTGCAGGCTATGAGCGGCATGATGAGCCTGGTCGGGCGTCCTGACGACCCGCCGGTCCGAGTTCCGATCTCCGTCAACGACATGGGTTCGGGCATGTGGTCGGTGATCGGTATCCTTGCCGCCCTCGTGGAACGGGTCCGCACCGGCATCGGCACCACGCTTGACACTTCCCTCTACGAAACGGCTTTGGCCTGGATCACGGTGCAGATGACCGACTTTCTGAATTCCGGCGAGCTTCCGGTCCGACAGGGCTCGGGGAACGCCAACATCGTTCCCTATCAGGCGTTCGACTGCGCCGACGGGCAGGTGCTGATCGCCGCCGGCAATGACAAGCTCTTCCGCAATCTTTGCCACGCCATCGGAATGGATCATCTCGCGGACGATCCGCGTTTCGCCGGGAATGCCGACCGGGTCCGAAACAAGGACCTCCTCATTAACCTTCTCGAAGGGCCGATCCGCTTGGTGCACGCGGCGGAGCTGCAGACTCGCCTCACTCTTCTGGGCGTGCCGAGCGGCCCGATTCTGAGGATGGATCAGGTGGTCCAGGCGGAGCAGACGGCCGCCATCGGCATAATCGAGATGACCCCCGGCGATGGCGTCCGAACGGTCGGCCTGCCGATTTCCTTCAACCACGTTCGGCCGCCCCTCGCGGGGAAAAGCCCTCGGCATGGAGAGCATAACTCGATCCTGGAAGAAAGACTGACATGCGGCTGAAAGACTTCGAGAGGCAGTTCGAGACACTGCTCCTGGACGAACCCGCCGAGCATATCTTGCGGGTGTTGGTGAACCGCCCGCATGCGGCGAACTCACTGAGCACGAAGATGGGCGAGGAGATCATAGACGTCTTTCTCGCTTTGGCCGTCTCGCCCGCGGTCTATCGCTGCGTGATTCTGACCGCAGCTGGCGACCGCGTCTTCTGTGCGGGAGCGGATCTGAAGGAGCGTGACGGGATGAGCGACGAGGCATTCCAGCGCCAGCACTATCTATTCGAGCGGATGATGCGGCAAATCTGGGAATGCCCGGTGCCGGTGATCGCCGCCTTAAATGGACATACCATGGCCGGCGGATTAGAACTCGCCCTTAACTGCGACTTCGCCTATGCGGTCGAAACGGCGAAGTTCGGCTTTCCAGAGGTCAAGCGCGGCATCATGCCGGGGGGAGCCGGAACGCAGCACCTGCCGCGCAGGATCGGCGAGGCCCGCGCCAAGGAGCTCATACTGACCGGCGAGCCCTTCAGCGCGGCGCAGGCGCTGGAATGGGGCGTCATTAACCGGATTTGCGCGGCCGGCAGGTTGATGGAGGAGGTTCTCGAGACCGCAGGCCGAATCTGCGCCAACGCACCACTGTCGACGGTGCAGGCAAAGAAATCGATCACGCATGGTCTCCAGATGGATGTGCGTACCGGCATGTTCTTCGAGATCGAGGCCTATTACCGGCTGATCCCAACCCGGGATAGGCAGGAAGGCATCAACGCTTTCGTTGAGAAGCGCGACCCGGTCTTCACCGGACGCTGACGTGGCGTCGGAGTGCCGTTTTCAGCCAAGACCGGCAATGTCTATTCCGCGCCAGATGACCACTGCTGCCCCCAGTTATACCGGAGACCTCGATGCGTGAGCAGGTCTATATTCGCGAAGTCGGCCCGCGCGATGGGCTGCAGATGGCAAAGATCATCCTGTCGGCCGAAAAGAAACTCGAATGGTGCAAGGCCGTCGCCGCCGCCGGGATCCGCGAAATCGAGGTGACTTCCTTCGTGCCGCCGGCGGTTTTGCCGCAGTTCGCGGACGCGGCCGAGGTGGCGCGGGGCGCGCTGCTGATCGGCGACCTCCGCCCCTCGGTCCTAGTTCCAAACCTTAAGGGGGCCGAGATCGCACTGGCCCTCGGTATGCCTGTGATCGCCTATGTGGTGTCGGCCAGCGAGGCCCACAATCTCGCCAACGTTCGGCGCTCCACGCAGGAATCGCTGGCCGATTTCGCGCGCATTGTCGCCGCGCGCGATGCCGCGCCGGGGCCCCGCGCAATTCTCGTGGGCTGCATAGCGACTGCCTTCGGTTGTACGATCCAGGGCATCGTTTCCGAACGCCGCGTCAGTGAGATCGCGGAACGATACGCCGAAATAGGCGCGGACGAAATCGTGGTGGCCGATACGGTCGGCTACGGCGACCCCGGCGCTGTACGGCGCGTCGTGAAATCTGTCATCGCTGCGACCTCACCACGGCGCATCGCCTGCCATTTCCACGATACGCGCGGCCTCGGCCTCGCCAATGTGACAGCAGCAGTGGATGTCGGCGTGCGAGCTTTCGACGCCTCTCTTGGCGGATTGGGCGGCTGTCCTTTCGCACCGGGTGCAACAGGGAACATCGACACCGAGGACACTGCCTTCCTGCTGGAACAACTTGGTTTCGACACCGGAGTCGATCTCAACGCGATTGTCGCGGTTCGCCGGCGGCTGGAAGAATGGCTGCCGCAGGAACAATTCTCCGGCGCGATCGCCAGAGCCGGACTTCCTAAGACCTACCGGGTTGGGCGCGGCGGATCCAGCGGGGGATGAGGTGACTTGAAGCGACAGCGAGCCTTCTCTACGCCGCGCCCCCAGAAAATTCATTGCCGTGCGGTAGTGCCTCCGTCCACTACAAGGACCGAACCCTGGCAGTAGGTCGATTCATCGGATGCGAAATACAGGCAGGCCAAAGCCATTTCTTCGGGTGTACCAGCCCGTTTCATCGGGCAAAGACGATCAGCAGTGTCGGGATTGTCAAACATAGCGATAACCGATGCCGTCATGGGCGTATCAATGTATCCCGGCGCAATACAATTGGCGCGAATTCCGTGGTTGCAATAGGTAACAGCGAGCGACCGAGTCAGGTTGATGGCACCAGCCTTGGCCGCCGTGTAGGTATGGCCGAGCGGGAGCCCCTGGAAACCGGATATGCTGGTGACCGTCACGATCGACCCGCTGCGCTGCTGCTTCATGTGGGGTATCACCAGCCGGCACATATGAAACATCGAGTCGAGGTTGATCGCCATAACCTCACGCCATTTTTCGGGCGTGGTCTCGTCAACCGTGCCCATCGAGCCGGGACTCTTCTCTAGCCAACTGAAACCGACCCCGGCGCAGTTGACGAGCACGTCGATGCGGCCAAAAGTCCTCAGCGTGTCAGCGACCGCCTTTTCGGCACCCTCCGCGCTCGCCAAGTCTGCTGCAACGACAATGCCCTGTCCGCCATTGGCCTTTACGAATGAGAGGGTCTCATCGAGATTTGCCTGGGTCCGGCTGACACCGGAGACCTTCGCGCCCTCCCCTGCGAATAGCTTCATACAGGCGCGACCGACTCCTGTACCAGCGCCGGTAATGAGCGCGATTTTGTTCTTTAGTCTGTCCATTCTCCGTCCCTTGTGAATGTGCATTCGCTGAATATGGAAACGTTACCATAAATGCTGATGCAAGGCTAGGAGCCTCTGAATGGTCGCTGGTCAAGTTGGTATGATTCTGATTCCGTGCCGGTTCATGAGCAAAGATCTCGCCCTTGGAAAAACGACGAGGCGAGTACGAAACGACCGAAAACTCGCCACGCTGCTCCATTCATAGAGGGTGCTGCAGCCATCGCTACTGTCGCGCAATTGGCGGCGCCCTATTGTTCGCCCGATCGGATGGTCTCGTTCTTCTGCATTCGCTGCTGCGCCGATTGAGTCCGATAGGTTCGGTCTAGAAGACCGCTCGAACTACCGTGTGGCTTTTCGGGCTATGGCGTACACATCGAATGTGTTTCCTTTGGCGGCTAAATGCAGATAGGGCCGGTAGGCGCTGATGAAACGAGCCCAGAAGGTGCGAGACTCACGGCAAGGCAAGGTGGCCTGCGCCCAAAATCCGCCGAGGCAATCCATGTCGGTTCGAGTCCACTGCTCGCGCCAACCTCTTTAGGTCTCCAATCTCATCAATTCGCCCAGCGCGGTCGATTGCAGTTCCTTCACGAGATCTACGAAGGCCCGTAATCCGACTGGGACATATCGGTGTCCAGGGTAGTAGAGGCGCAGGCCAGGAATTAACGGGCTCCAGTCATCCAGCAGCTTGGTTAGCCTGCCGTCTAGTAAGAAATTTCGTGCGGCTGACTCTGGCACATAAGCAATCCCAAGGCCGTCCGCAGCCGCCTCTACCATAAGCCCAACACTGTCGAGCGTTATCGGCCCGGGCACATCGACTACGATCTGCTGGTTTTGCCGCTCGAATTCCCAGCGGTATGGCTTGCCGCTCGGTAACCGCTGTCGGATGCAGACGTGATGTCTGAGATCATCGGGAGAGAATGGCGGCTCTCGATTCGCAAGGTACACGGGGGCAGCGACAGCGACGAAGCGCACCTCGGTTCCCAGGGGAATGGCAATCATATCCTGAGGCACCGCTTCGGCGAGCCGCACGCCGGCGTCGAACCCTTCTTCGACAATGTCGACAAGGCGGCCTTCCGCGACGAGATCGACCGCCATGCGGGGATAACGGCGCAGGAAATGCGGAACCACTGTTTCGAGCAGCAACCGGATCGCCGCTTCGTTGCCGTTGATTCGAAGCGTCCCTGCCGGCTGGCCGGAGTCATCGCCAATAGCATCCAGCGCCTCGTCCAACGCGCGCAGTACTGGCGTCAGGCGTTTGAGTAACCGCTCGCCGGCTTCGGTTGGTGAAACGCTCCGGGTCGTGCGGTGGAGGATTCGAACCCCAAGATCGGCCTCAAGGGAGCGCATGGCGTGGCTGAGCGATGAGCGCGACACGCCGAGCGTGTCGGCTGCACGTCCAAAGCTACGATGCTGGGCTATGGCGCAAAATGCCTTGAGGTCGGCCAGCGTAGGTTCTGCCATTGGTGAAAATCTCTCACAAAGTCATCCCGATTATGCTGACTACCGCAATAAGCCACGTCCGCCTAGCTTCTTGTAGCAACGTCCGCTGCAAGGCTCATAGACGTGACCGAGCTGTCGGCGGATTTTTTCCAGGTCAATCTCCAGACAAGGAAACGCAATGGCACTAAAACTATCTCGCGACGAACTCGTCGCACGCATTGTCAAGGCCGGGGAGGCAGAAGTTCACGGCGCCTGGGCGGAAGAAATAGCACTCTATTTTGATCCGGAGAGGTTTCGGTTCCACGGCCCAGATGGCTTCGAAAGTGACTATCAGGGTCTTCAGGAATATTTCGCAGCGCTCAGGGCGGCTTTCGATGACCTCTCCATTCGAAGGGGGATTGTTGTCGTCGAAGGTAATGAGTTGGCATGTCAGACCTGGATTGAAGGTCGTTTTGTAAGGCAGTTTGCGATGTCTCCCATCGGTTCGCTTCCGCCGAACCATGAACGGATCACTTGGGACTTGATCAATATATTCCGTGTCGATGATGAGGGACGGCTGATCGAGGAATTTGTCCGCACTGACAACCGGAGCCTTCTTCGGCAACTCGCCGCGGCAGGGCGATAGTATCCGAGACTTTAGGAGAAAGGTGCTTCATCTGTGCGGATGTCGATGAACGATGATCTTTTCGCACGCAGGCGAACCCACAGTCTCTCTCGCAAACGCTGGCCACCGACGATCTAAATGCGACCGGAGCGTTCGAGAAATGAGGCGCTACCGAGTTGCAAACTAAGAAAGTCGACGAACCGACGTAGCTTCAAAGAGGTATGGCGCCTGTGAGGATAGACTGCGTGGATCGCTAGGTCTGATGTTCTATGATCCTCAAAAAGCGCAACAAGCGTTCCGCCTGCAATACACGACCCGAAAACAAAACTTGGGCCGTAAGCCACGCCGGCGCCTGTTAATGCCGCAGAGAGCAGCATCTGCATATTGTTGGACGCAAGCCGGACGGGCCCGTCGATCGTATGTGTTTGTCCGCCGGGATCGGTCAGGCTCCAATCTCCGGAAGAAACAGCGTCTGTGAAGGCCAGTCTGGGTGCTCGACGCAGTTCTTCGACCGTTTGCGGCATGCCATGGCGTTTGAGGAACGAAGGTGCCGCGCAATAAACCATCCGACATGGAGCAAGGCGCTTGGCGACAAGATCGGAATCCTGCAAAAGGCCAATGCGGATCGCCAGATCGACGCCTTCTGCCAACAGGTCGATGTAGCGATCGCTTAACAAGGTTTCGATCGCAACTTCGGGATAAGCTTCGAGGAAGCTCCCGATGACCGGACCAAGATGCATAGCGCCGAATGTCGTTGGAGCGGCGACCCGCAAGCTCCCCTTGACGCTCGCCTGTGCTTCATGCGCTTCCGCATTGGCGTCTTCTACGGCTTCGAGGATCTGCTTGCAGCGCGCGTAGTAGGACTTTCCCACTTCGGTCAACTTCAGCATTCGCGTGCTTCGCTGGAGCAGCCTCGCCTGCAAGTCAGTCTCGATCGCCGAGACATGTTTTCCCGCCATGGATGGCGAAAGTCCGAAGCGCCTCGCGGCAGCTACGAGACTGCCATCGTCCACTGCCGCCACAAATACCGCCATGCTGGTCAACCGGTCCATCTCTCCTCCATTCGATAGCACCCTTATCAGATGATGATAGATGTTAGCCAATTCTGTCTTGCTGCGCTCGACGCTAATTTGCTTGTGCCGGCCAGCGGCGGCCGGCCACAACGAGAGGTAGACAGATGTCAGTCGCATCAAATGGAATTTCCTTGCACGTCGACGAGCAGGGCAGCGGAGATTTGTCCCTGGTCTTCCTGCACTATTGGGGTGGCTCATCCCGCACATGGAGGCTAGTGACGGCCGAACTCGCGCCGAGATTTCACACAGTCGCGATCGATCACCGCGGTTGGGGGCAATCCGAGGCGCCCGGCAGAGGCTATGCGCTGGCCGACATGGCGGCAGACGCAGAGGGGGTGATCGCAGCGCTCAATCTGCGCCGCTATGTCTTGGTCGGCCATTCCATGGGGGGCAAGGTCGCCCAGTTGATGGCGTCGCGCCGGCCTGTGGGTTTGGCAGGCCTTGTGCTTGTCGCGCCTTCTCCGCCCAGCCCCATGGCCCTGCCCGTATCGGCGCGCGAAATGATGACCGGTGCCTACGACAGTCGCGCGACGGTCGAGGCGACGCTCGATAATGTGCTGACGGCAAAGCCGCTTCCGGGCGAGCTTCGCGAGCAGGTCATTGAGGACAGTTTGAAAGGTGCGCCGGCCGCAAGGCTGGCTTGGCCGCGCGCGACAAGCCAGGAGGACATCACCGAACAGGTCGGCAACATCGAGGTCCCCACGATTGTGATTGCCGGCGACTTGGACAACGTCGACACGCCGGATGTTCTCAGGGCCGAACTCTTGTCCCGTGTGCCTGGCGCCACTCTGCAAGTGTTGGCCGGAACCGGGCACCTATCGATGCTGGAGTCGCCCTCCGAAGTGGCCGCGCTCATTCGAGGCTTTTGCGAGCGGCTCATTTTGTAGAGCCTACGGGCATTTAACCGTGCCAAGCCAGGTTGATGCTGCTGCGGGTCGAGGGCTTAATCCGCGACTATCTCGGTCACGTTCGCGATCCGCGCGGCATCGATCCTTCGAATTTCCATGAGGCTCTGCGCAACTGTTCGCTGGCCGAGTTTCGTGAGCATCGCATCCTCAACTTCGGTCGCGAGCTCTTCGAAGAACGAGCCTATGTTAGTCGAGACGACGCAAACACTGGGCACATTCGTTCGTCGTTCAAACAAGCGCTTGTCGTCGATAATCGCGAAATAAACCTCGCGCAGAGAGATTTCTTCTGGTGCTCGCGCCAGCTCGACGCCGCCGTTTTTGCCAATAGTCGTCGTGACAATGTTGGCCCGAGAGAGCGGCACCAGGAGTGCGCGCACCAATGCGGGATTAGCGCCGAGGCCGGTCGCCAGCTCCATACTCGTACATCGCCGTTTCGCCTCCCGTGCGACGGCAAGCGAAAGGACCATTTGCAGGGCCGTGGGAAACCTCAGGTCATTCATCGGCGGTCGCGCGAATATGCCTCCTAATGGATAATGTACGTATAACACTTGCAGAAACAGACTAAGTGTAATCGTAATGCTTACATTAAGAGGCGGCGGCCTCTCTCTAAAGGTGAGTAATGAAACGTTGGATTGTGACGCATGGCTATATGCGCTTCAGTGGGAAGGTCCGCGAGCGGCTGCCTTACAGCCAGACAGACGGCAAGTCCCCCCGCCAGCAGTCCGGAAAAGAACGCGCTTGCCAGTCCGATGATGTCAAATGTCATGGCGCTTTCGTCCTCTGGCAGAAGCGCTAGACCGGTTATCCATTGCTTCGACATTCTTCAGGATGCGCTGCAGGAAGCCGTTGAGCGCCTTGATCTCGCTGTTCGAAAAGCCCTAGGTGATCTCCATATTGCTTTGCTGAAGAATTTCCCGTCCCTCCGGAAGCGGTCGAGTGCTTTGTCGCTAAGCTCGACCAGGCTGCTCCGCCCATCGTGAGGGTCGGGTGTTCGCCGGATGATGCCGTCTCGGTCCATTCTGGCGAGCAGTTGCGCCATACTCGACTGCTCCACTCCGGCCAACTTGGTGAGTTCGGCCTGCGTTAGGGCATTGCCACTTTGCAGGCCGGCGAGAACCGGTAGCTGGGCCGTGGCAAACCCCAAGGGACGCAAGCGGATATCGCCTATGCGCGTGAGAATCTTCGCGACACGGTTGAAATAGTGCAGCGGCTCTTGGGCAATAGGGGCCTCACCTGCCAACTTACATAGGATCCTCTAATGATAAATAGGAACCTATGGTATTTGATGTGTAGGTTCAAGCAGCTTCGGGTGGGGGTAATAGCTTGGGCTCGGGGCTCTTCAATCGACCGCGGTGAGCTTGCGATGAAATCGCGCGTGATCGACCAGTGCGCGCAGTTTAGGAGCCAAGTTGCGCCGATCAGGAAAGTACAGATAGAAGCCCGGAAAAGGTGGGCAAAAGTCCTCCAGCATCGCGATCAGTTCGCCCCGATCGAGATACGGCCTAAAGGTTTCTTCCACGCCGAACGTCAGCCCTCCGCCGGCGACTGCGGTGCGCACCATCACCCACATGTCGTTGGTCGTGATCTGGGGGCGCACGTTGACGTCGAAATTACGGCCGCTTTCCGTGAAATCCCAGCGATAGGGCGTCACGTCCGGCGCTGGTCGCCAGCCGATGCAACGATGGTCGATCAGATCGCGCGGATGCGCCGGTGTGCCGAACTTGGCCACATAGGACGGAGCACCGACCACCATCTGCCGCTGGTCGTCGGAGATCGGAACCGCGACGACGTCCAGCGCCAATACCTCGCCGAGGCGCACACCGGCGTCGAAGCCGCGGGCAACGATATCAAATTCCTCATCCGTGACGGTCACCTCCATCTGCACCCTTGGATACCGCTCGGCGAAGCTCGCGATGAGGGTGCCCGACAGGAAGCATTCGGCGATCGATGACACCGCGACGCGCAGCAGACCTATTGGACGCGCTTCGCGATCACTTGCTGCTTCGATGGCCGCGGAGACCTCTCCTACCGCCGGTGCAACCCGGTCGTAGAGTTCACGGCCGGCTTCGGTGAGGCTGACGCTCCGCGTTGTCCGCTGCACGAGCGCGGTTCCAAGGCGGTCCTCCAAGGCGCGGATCGATTGGCTCACCGCAGAGCGGGTCACCCCGATCCGTTCGGCCGCCGCCCGAAAATTCTGTGTCTCGGCGACAGCCAGGAACGCCGGAATACCGGAAAGATCAATGGTCATTGGTTAGCGGAACTTACCGGAGAAGTAAGAGCTGAACAAGTTGTCTCTCCAATCGGGGGACCTATCTGTCTCCTGGCTGCAAAAAGGGACATCCGATGCCCTCACTTCCACTCGATCATTACCGCCTTCTCGGCCGGTCAGGCCTGCGGGTATCTCCGCTCGCGCTCGGGACGATGACGTTCGGCACGGACTGGGGCTGGGGCGCGGGCGAGGAAGAGGCCCGCCGACAGTTCGACATCTACGTAGATCGTGGCGGTAACCTGGTCGACACGTCGGTTAATTATACCGGTGGCTCCTCTGAGCGCATCCTCGGCGGCTTCTTGCGCGACAAGCGGGAGCGCGTCGTGCTCGCGACAAAATTCACCATGGCCCGCGACCCGGGAAACCCGAATTCCGGCGGCAATCACCGGCTGAACATGGTTCGTTCGGTGGAGCAGAGTTTGCGGCAGCTGGACACTGACCGGATCGACCTTCTCTATCTCCATGGCTGGGACGCCACGGCGTCGGCGGACGAGGTGATGCGCGGGCTCGACGACCTCGTCTCCTCGGGAAAGGTCGTCTATCTGGGCATATGCAATACGCCGGCCTGGCGCGTTGCTGAAATGCAAACGCTTTCCGAACTGCGCGGCTGGTCCCCCTTCGTCGCGTTGCAGATCGAATGGAGCCTCGTCGAACGCACCGTCGAGCATGAGCTGGTGCCGATGGCTCAAGCCATGGGACTGGGCTTGCTGCCGTGGTCGCCGCTCGGCGGCGGCGTGCTGACCGGCAAATACGGCCCCTCTGACCTTGCTGGGGACGTTCAGGCGGGCGCCGCCGGCTCACGCAGGGGAGTGATCGCCTCTTCCGGGCATCTCACGACGGAAGCGATCGCTCTCGGCACTCTCGTGCGAGATGTCGCCGCTGAAATCGGCGCTATACCATCGCAGGTGGCGATCGCGTGGCTGCTTCGGCAGCCTGGCTGCACCGCCCCAATTGTGGGTGCACGCACGGCAAGCCAACTGGAGGACAATCTTGGCGCGCTCGAGATTGATCTGACTGACGAATTGGCGGAGCGGCTGGATAGGGCCAGTCGGCCTGCTGCGATCTTCCCCGGCCGATTCCTGGCCCGCCCCATGATTCGTCAGATCATGTCCGGCGACGCCGCCGTCGAGACGCGCGCCAGCGTCTGAAAGGAACAATGTCATGAACGACACCGAACGCAACCGCGAGCTTGTACGCCACGCCTTTGCCGAATGGGCGGCGGGCGGCACTACCTTCTTCGACATTCTCGACGAAGAGGTGGAATGGACCATCGCCGGTTCGGGACCTTCGGCCCGGACCTTTCATGGGCGGCAGGCCTTTCTTGAAGGCGGCTATGGCCCGATCCGCGACCGCTTCGCCTCGCCAATGAAGCCGGACGTCCTTGGCGTATATGCCGATGGGGATGAGGTCATTGTCCGGTGGAACGGCATAGCGACGATGAAGGACGGCCAAATCTACCGCAACAGCTATGCTTGGTTTTTCCGGATGCGGGCGGGAAAGGCCATCGCCGCCACCGCATTCCTTGATCTTCCAACTTATGACGCCGCCCTTTCAGGCAATCCGCTTCCGCCGTGGCCTACCGCCTGATTGGCGCGCCACATCAAAACAAATGAAAAGGAAACACAGCAATGACTGATACTCCGATCCGCATTGGCCTCTGCACCGACCTTTCCGGTCCCTATGAAAATGTTGACGGCAACGCTGGCGCCGAAGCCATCCGCATGGCCATCGAAGAGATGAAAGGGACGGCTGCTGGCCGACCCATCGAGCTAGTGCTCGGCGATCATCAAAATGACGAACAGGAGGCCGCTTCGATTGCTCGCCGCTGGTATGCCGACGAAGGTGTCGACGTGGTGATCAGCGGTGTTAATTCTGACACGAGCCTTGCCATGACTGCGGTCGCCACCGAACTAGGCAAGCCGATCTTCGTGGTCGGCGCGGGAACGTCGGTCCAGACGCGCGAACGCTCTGCGCCCACGGTCATCCAATATGCATACAGCACCGTTGCGCTTGCCACGGCGCCAGCCATCGGGCTGGTGCAGCAGGGCCTGAAGCGCTGGTTCTTTGTAACCGCCGACTATCCGTTCGGGCGCGAGTTGGAGGAGCACGGCACCGCCGCAATCCGGACGGTTGGAGGAACGGTCGTCGGGTCGGTCAAGAATCCCCACGGTGCCGACGACTTCATCCCGTTTCTCGAACAGGCCAGGGACAGCGGCGCTGAGGTGCTTGGCCTGGCCAACGGTCATGCCGAACTGCTCAAGGCGATGGCGGCGATGGAGAAGCTCGGCCTTGGCGATCGTATGAAGCTCGTCGGGCTGCTGACCTTCGTGGACGACATTCATCACATGGGGCTTCAGAAGGCGAAGGGACTATATCTCGCTGATAGCTGGTACTGGACCCGCGACGACAATACGCGCCGCTGGTCGGAGCGTTTCTACGAACGGCAACAGCGCATGCCTTCGTCGTTGCAGGCGGCCGACTATTCCGCGGCTCTCCAGTTCCTGAAGGCCGTCGACGCTGTGGGCGGCGCCGATCCGCAAGCGGTCGTCCAACAGCTGCGCGGAGCGACGCTGAACGACGAGTATGTCAGGGACGGGCGTATCCGGGATGACGGCACGATGCTGCACGACATTTACCTGCTGCGCGTGAAAGCGCCGGATGCCTCGAACGGCGAATGGGACGTCTACGAGCACGTGGCGACTGTTTCTGGCCCCGAGGCGTTTCCGCAATAATCGAGCGACACGCTGGCGACCGACCAGTCGCCAGCGTGTCTGTCTGAAATGCGTTCCGTCTCTTCTGCGAGAGGCACACCGATGAGGTGGGCACGACCTTCCAGGCCCTTCAGGGCGTGACGTTCATTGTTGCCGCCCGCGAACTCACATGGGCGCGCGGCAAGCCCACTCCGTTCGGTGTCAACTTGTCGACGATCGCGCCGCCTGCCCATGCCAAGGTCAGGGCCCACGACCTAGATGAGGATGTTTTCGGCGACGGGAGCGTGCGGCTGCTCGTGGCGCCAGGACATACGCCTGGATCGCGGACGATGCTGGCCTACCTCGCCAAAACTGGGCCGGTATTGATCACCGGTGACGTCTATCATACGCGGGAAAATTATAGGAAGGATCTGGTGCCGCTGGCGAACACCGAACGCGCCAATTCAATCGCCTCCTTTGGACGCCCCAAGGGCATCGTAGAGAACACCCACGCCCGAGTCGTGGTCCAGCACGCACCTGAGGATTTCGCCGCGATGCCGACCTTTCCAGCATTTTTGGATTAGCTGGACACACGAATGCTAGTCAGAGCTTAGAGGATGGTGCGAGGCGGTTTCAGCTGACCTCTGCACAGGCCTCCGAGGCGATCTTTCCGACTGTTCCGGCCTAGCAGAAAATTCGGATCGTGCAATGACATGAGCCCGCATGCGTTCTCAAGTCCGGACGCTGCGTATGGAAGGTCGGCCGAAGCGTCTGCCGGCCCGGCGAGTTCAGGTGCGCCTCGGATGCTTGTCGCTCTCCTGCAGTATTTCGACGAATGCGCGTAGCGCTGGCGGCGTTCGCCTGTTAGCAGGAAAGTAGAATAGCAGTCGCTCCGTCGGGGGTGCCCATTCACGGAGCACGATGCGCACCGATCCCTTATCGATGTGCGGGCGTGCGGCGTTTTCCCAAACATAAGCGATCCCAAGACCTTTCGCAGCTGCCTCGAGTTGTAGAGGTACGTCGCTAAGGGTGATCCCATCCGTTGGCTCAAATGTCTCCGTGACCTTGCCTTTCTCGAATTTCCAGCGGAGGATCCTGCCGGTGGTCAGTCTCATCCGGATGCATTGATGCTCGAATAAATCTGAGGGCGAGAGAGGGACACCGTGCTGCGCGAAATAGGACGGTGAAGCGATAGCGACGAAGCGAGAAGGCTCACCGAACGCCACTCCGATCATGTCTTTTGGAACCATTTCGCCGAACCGAATTCCCGCGTCGAAACCTTCTTCGATGATGTCGATAAGACGGCCATCGGCGACGAATTCGATTTGGATTTCGGGATGCTTATTGCGAAGCTCCGGCAGGACATGGTCGAACAACGGAAGGATTGCGGCCGAGGCGGCGCTGATCCGGATGCTTCCACTGACAGTGTCCCGAAATTGTCGCGTCTCATTCAGCGCGATGTCGAATTCGCTGAGCAAGGCTTCCATGCGCTGCTGCAAATTTTGGCCTGCCTCGGTGGTCGCGACGCTTCGCGTCGTACGGTGGAGGAGCCTCAGCCCTAGTTGCTTTTCGAGAGCGCTGATCGTGTGACTGAGGGTCGAAGGCGTCACGCCGAGTTCGTCTGCTGCTCGGCGGAAGCTACGGTTTCTCGCCACTGCACAAAAGGCGGCGATGTCGCTTAAGGTGGGACGCTGCATAGTTGGCGAATTTTCATCAACCCATACGATTTACTTGATATACACCCAGCAATTGGCCTGCGCTATCTCTTGGAGGCGTAGGAGACATTCATGGACACGCTTCACCTTGTAGACCCTGCGGCCCGCGATCTAGCGCTCGCGTTCGCCGCCTTTGATCCCACTCGCCAGACACTTGACGAGTATCGAGCCGCGCTGGATGCAGCAATCGGCGGCGCTTCTCCAGCCTCGTCCCCGAAGTTCGAGGAACATTGGGCCGAGGGGCTCGAGGGACAGCCTGATGTGAGGCTGCTTGCCTATCGGCCGGCCGAGACAACTGAGCCTGTTCCGGCGATCCTCTTCATCCACGCTAGTGGCTTTATCGCAGGTAGGCCTGAATGGATGGCGACGGCAAACCAAGCGCTAGCCGACGAGTTTGGCGCGATGGTGGTTGCGGTGAACTATCGCCTGGCGCCTGAAGCCAGCTTCCCCGGACCTTTGTACGATTGCTATGCGGCCTTGCGCTGGCTGCATGATCAGGCGGACAGGCTAGGGATTGACCCTGGGCGCATCTTAGTCATGGGGGAGAGCGCGGGCGGCGGACTCGCCGCTTCGCTGGCTCTACTCGCGCGGGACCGACGTGAAGTCCGACTAGCCGGACAGGTTCTAGTGTATCCGATGCTCGATCCCCGTACCGGGACGTCGGACGCGCCGCTCGACAACCCTCACGCCGGCGAATTCGTGTGGACACGACGTCATAACCGCTTCGGCTGGGAGGCCATGCGCGGCGGCCAGAATGTGACCGAAGAGAACGGCGCCTATTTCGCTGCGGGCTTGAGCGACGATTTGGCAGGCTTGCCGCCAGCGTTCATCGCGGTGGGTGCACTGGATCTGTTCGTCGATGAGGATGCCGATTACGCGTTGCGCCTGGCGCGGTCCGGCGTTCCGGTCGAATTCCACCTGTATCCCGGGGGCATTCATGGGTTTGACATGACCGATAGCAGCATTGCCGAACAATATCGGGCGGATCGGCGAAGCGCGCTGAGTCGGATGCTAGCACTCTGATGGGTATGCCGGGCATTCACGCAGGCGTTTTTTGTTCGCGGGCCTCGGCTACTCGAAATGTTTCCGTGATCCATTCGATGAACACTCTGACGCGAGACGAGAGGTACCGGCTCTGCGGGTAGAGGATAGATATCTCCATCGGTGGTGGCGGAAAGTCTTCCAGCACCGATACAAGCGCGCCGTTATCAACCTGATCCCGGACACGATAACGCGGCACCTGAATTAGACCCAGACCGGCTACGCCTGCGGCGGTGTAGATTTCGGCGCCCCGGACGATCAGATCATGGGGTAGCAAAATTTCGCGTTCACGGCCGTCCCGATCGAATTCCAGCGAGTAGGGCTGTCCTGTCGTGGACGCAGCATAACCCACCATCCGGTGGCCCTCCAGGTCTTCCAAGGACGCAGGGATGCCGAAGCGTTCGAGATAGGCGGGACTGGCAAGTGTGACTTGGGGGAATGTCGCTATTCGCCTTCCAATGAGCGAGGAGTCCTGGAGAGTGCCAGCACGAAGAACGCAATCTACACCTTCCGTGATGAGATCGACCATACGGTCGCCCTCGCTCAGACCGAGCGCAATGTGTGGAAAGCGCGCGATGAACCCTGGTAGCGCCGGCAAGACAAAGAAACGGGCGAGTGTGCCCTGCAGATCTACCCGCAACGGCCCCTTAGGCTCGGCATTGCGGAAGATGCTCTCCGTCTCGTCCAGATCCGCCAAAAGTCGGACGCAGCGCTCTTGATACAGCAGCCCGTCGAGAGTCGGATGCACAGTTCGCGTGGTTCTCTCGAGAAGCCGCACGCCTAGATCCGCCTCGAGACCCTGGATTGCATGGGTCGCCGTAGGGCGTGGGATCTGAAGGTCGCGCGCAGCCTGAGCGAAGCTTCGGCGCTCCACGATCCGTACGAAAAGCCGCATGGTGTTGATACGATCCATGCTTCATCCGTAGCGGATTGTTATTACATTTGAAATGGTGATGTTAAAGATAGGCTGCTACCGCCCAATTTGAAAACGGCTATTTCTCTCCTGGAAGCAGCGATCAGGAGATCAAGGTGGCGGACGAAGCGGGAGCACGCGGCGCAGCCGCAGAGAACGACACGGCGCGCCTTATCATGCCGTCGCTCGCCCCGTTCTATGAACGCGCGAAGCCGATCTCCTACGCTCTTCTCCGGACAGCGTTTGGCCTGACGATCGTTACGCACGGCGTTCCGAAACTGCTCGGCCTCCAGCATGGGGCAATGGCCGATCCGATGAAGGGCTCGATTGACCTGATCGAAAGGGTCTTGAATCTGCCGTTTGCGCCGCAGCTGGCGGCATTCGTTGCAGCGCTTGAGACGTTTGGCGGGCTTGCAGTGGCGGCCGGCTGTGCGACGCGGCTGGTCGCCCTGATGCTGGCGGTAGAGATGATCTTCGTCAGTATTGCGCTCGGCCCGACCTTTCCGTGGATCGACCGCGGCATCGAATATCCAATGATTTTGGGCTTCGTCGCACTATTCATCTGGGCGCGTGGCGGCAGCGTCTACTCGATCGATCGACTTGTAGGTCGCGAATTCTGAGCGCTCGCTGGTAGCAACGCTAGTTCGCTTAATTCAACAGTTCAACCACCTGAAGGAGTGAATATTATGCCATTTGCTAATTTCAAAGTTCCTGAGGCGGCCCTCAGCCGCGCTCAAAAAGAAGAGATTGTCCATCGCACGACCGCGATGCTCGTCGAGTACCTGTCGGAGGCGGCCCGCCCTCACACCATCGTATTGATCGAAGAGGTCAAGGACGGTGGCTATGGGCGGGCCGACGAGGTGTTCGTGATCCCAGATGACTATCGCGCGAAGGAATAACGCGCGGCGCCCGCCGGCCCGGCGACGCGGCGGGCACCAACGTCACAAGAAAGGAAGACGGCAATGACCACACTATCATCATCCAATCGCGTTGCGGTCGTCACGGGAGCTTCTCGCGGCATCGGCGGCTCTCACCACAGAGCTGGCAAGCAGAGACCAAGAGCCATCCATCGAACTGCACGCATTGATTGAGGCGTACAAGACAGCATACGCGGGGTTTATTAAGGCCGTCCACGAAATGGGTGGAAGCCGCGACTATGACAGAGCTAGCCAAGCAGAGTTAGCGCCGGATTTCCGTTGCATGCCGCCATTCTCGGACCCCTTGTCTTCGACGGCGACTGGCGCAATTTCGATTTCTCCCACACGCGCGTCCGGCGCCTCGTCGACAATCTGCGCGGCGACCTGCTGGGCGAGCCCGGGGCCATCATTGAATTTCCAGGCGGCCGCGTGCGGCCCCGGCTGCAGCCGCATGCTCCGGGTTTGCCGGACCGTATCTGGTATGGCGTCGGCTCCCTGAAATCGGCCGAATGGGCGGGCCGCAACGGCCTCAACCTTTTGCTCAGCAACGTCACGTCCGGCGAAGGCACCGACAACTTCTTCGAGGCTCAGTTGCACCAGCTCGAGACTTTTGCCGCGCAACACGATGGCAAGCCGGGACGCGTGGCGTTGGGACGGGTGATCGTCCCATTCGACAGCGCGGATGCCTCGACCAGGAAGCGCTACGCCGACTACGCCGCCGCACGTCACGATCGCACCCTGCGAGCCCATGGCGAACGCCGCACGCTTTTCGCCAGCGATGTCGTCGGCACCTCGGAGCAGATCCTGGAGCAATTGTCCGAGGACCCGATCCTGGCCGGCGTGCGAGAGCTGCGGCTGCAACTGCCTTACGACTTCGAGCAGCACGAATACGAACAGATCATCACGGACTTCATCGACCTCATCGCGCCCGCGCTCGGCTGGCGTCGATATCCGAAGCCGGCTGCATCCGCGGCCGAGTGACCAGGTCGGGAAAATCGGGCGCCGTCGGGCGCCTCAACGCAACAGGTGACGGAATGCCCGGAATTCACGACAGCATCACCGATCTCATCGGCAACACGCCGCTGCTCGAACTGCATAACTACCGTCGCAAGCGCAATCTCGCCGGCCGGATCGTTGCCAAGATCGAATATTTCAACCCGGCCGGCAGCATCAAGGACAGGATCGCCTGGGCGATCCTCAGGGACGCCGAGGAGAACGGCAAGATCAAGCCGGGCGGCCTTATCGTGGATGTGACGAGCGGAAACACGGGTATCGGTCTTGCTGCCGTTGCCGCCTCGCGCGGTTATCGCGCGAAGTTCTATCTCAGCGACAACATCAGTCCGGACAAGGTCAAGATCCTGCGGCCCGGCTTGCCGCTCGGATGACGGAGCTGATCGTTACGGACAAAATTGGCCTTGAGATGCCCGACTGGAAGAAGATTCAAGCAGGACAGAACGTCAATATCGTTTTGGATGCGCAGGCCTTTTACCAGGAAGAGAGGGCTCGTTTGCAAAGCTGGATTACGGTCAAGGATGTCAGAAACATTATCGCTCGCTATCCGATCCGGGAAACGCAAGCCTTAGCTTCGATCGTTAGCGCACTGCAGTTCAAAAGTCGCAGCCAATAATAGGCGGCAGTTCGCAAGCTGGTTATGGACGATATTTCGATAAGGGACATGTTGCTCGGGTATTTTGGCAGGCTGCCAGCCGCGATAGCGTGAATGAAACTTACCAATGAGAAGCACGAAACGGGCAACCAATCGTCTTGCGCATTGCGACAGTAACTCCTATCAACAAAAACAAGCACTTACCCTTAAAGGCGGGTTATCCAGCCTCAGTCTGCCAAACGACCGAAATGGGGCCGAAGAACGAACCCGCTGCGCGGGAGGGCGCCCGCGGTTGAGGTAGAGGGCACAGGCCGGGCGTCGCGCTCACGTTGAGCGTCGTTCGGCTGGAGCAGAGCATGGCGGGCTTCTTCAACAAGGAGCCTGACCATGAACCATGCAGTTCTCGAAGCTTCGATCAGCCCGCTGCGGCAGCGGCTGATCGACGACATGAACATGCGGCGCTTCTCACGCGAGACGCAGCGCAACTATCTGCGCGACATCGGACGCCTGGCGACGTTCCTCGGGCGTTCACCAGACACAGCGACCGCCGATGACCTGCGTCGGTTCCAGATCGAGCAGCAGGAAGACGGCGTTCCCGTGCCGACGATGAACAGCATCGTGTCGGCGCTGCGCTTCTTCTTCACCCAAACGCTCGACCGCCCGGACCCGGCGCGCCGGCTTGTCCGGCTGGCGCATCCGCGCAACCTGCCCGTGGTGCTCAGTCGCGACGAGGTCGCCCGGCTGCTCAACGCCACCACCTGCCTCAAGCACCAGGCCGCACTGTCGGTTGCCTATGGCGCGGGCCTGCGCGTCGCCGAGGTGTCGATGCTGAAGGTCACCGACATCGACAGCGAGCGCATGCTGCTGCGCGTCGAGCGTGGCAAGGGCGGGCGGTATCGCAACGCTATGCTCTCGGAGGATCTGCTCACTCTCCTGCATCAGTGGTGGAAGGTCGGACGCCAGCAGGGCGTGATGCATCGCGACGGCTGGCCTGTTTCCGGGGCAGCATGCGATGAAGCCCATCAGCACCCGCCAACTCTATCGCGTGGTCGTCGAGGCAGCGCAGGCCGCCGACATCGCCAAGCGGGTCGGACCGCACGCGCTGCGTCACAGCTTCGCCACTCACCTGCTGGAGGACGGCACGGACATCCGGATCATCCAGGTCCTGCTCGGGCACGCCAAGCTCAATAGCACCGCCTTCTACACCAAGGTTGCCACCCGCACGGTGCGCACCGTCACGAGCCCGCTCGACAAGCTTGGCCTGTTCAAACCGGAAGAGATCTCGCCCGACGGCTGAGCGTGCGCGCCTCGATCGAGGTCGCCGACATCCTCCGCGCTGCCGGGCCCGCCTACCGGGCCGCCCATGCCGGGCATCTGAGCCTCGCCCAGCTCAAGGCCATGTCGGCGATCGAGCACTGCCGCACCGCGGCGCTTGGCGGGCACGTCGAGGCCTGTGAGGACTGCGGCCAGTGGCGCATCGCCTACAACTCCTGCCGCAACCGGCACTGCCCCAAGTGCCAGGGCGCGGCGGCGCGAGCGTGGCTGGCCGAGCGCGAGGCGGACCTCCTGCCGGTCGGCTACTTCCACGTCGTGTTCACGCTGCCCGCCGAGGTCGCCGACATCGCGCTCCAGAACAAGGCGCTCGTCTACGACCTGCTGTTCAAGGCGGCGTCGGAGACGATGCTGACGATTGCCGCCGATCCCAAGCACCTCGGCGCGCGCATCGGCATCACAGCCGTGCTCCACACCTGGGGTTCGGCGATGACGCACCATCCGCACGTGCACATGGATCGTGCCAGGCGGCGGCATCGCGCCTGACGCGAGCCGCTGGATCTCGTCGCGACCGGGCTTCCTGCTTCCGGTGCGCGTGCTCGGCATGCTGTTCCGACGGGTCTTCCTGACTCGCCTGGTCGCGCTGCACGAGGCCGGTCGGCTCGCGTTCTTCGGATCGCTGGAGCGTCTATCCGACCGACGAGCATTCCTGCGTCACCTTGCTCCTGTCCGGAAGAAGCGCTGGTCATCTATTCCAAGGCGCCCTTCGCCGGACCGGAGGCGGTGCTCGCCTATCTGTCACGCTACACCCACCGCGTGGCAATCTCGAACCGTCGGCTGATCGCCTTCGACGAGACCGGCGTCACCTTCCGCTACAAGGACTACCGCCGCGACGGAACGGATCGGCAGCAGGTGATGACGCTTGCAGCCGACGAGTTCATCCGCCGCTTCCTGCTCCATGTCTTGCCAAAGGGATTCCACCGCATACGGCATTACGGCCTGCTTGCCGGCTCCGCTCGCAAGGCCAGCCTCGCGCTTGCTCGTGACCTCCTGAACGTCGCCGCACCGTCCGATGACGACACCACGGACGAACCGGACGACTTTCGCCCGCCATGCCCCTGCTGTGGCGGCCGCATGATCATCATCGAGACCTTCAAACGATGGAGGCAGCCGCGCGGACCGCCGGGTGCACGGACGACGAACCGGGAGACCGCCCCATGACCCGGCATGGCATTATCCTGTCTCATGTCGTAGGCGCCCAGCCTCCGGCACCGGATCCACGCCTGTCCGTGGTGATCATCAACGCCGACAGAGCCGTGGCCAGTCGCGTCACGGGCCGACAACATCGCCTCCAGGCGCATCGAAGCGGCCTGTCGGTATCCATCTCCGCCCTCTTGGGCGACGTCTCAGCCATTGCCGACATCAGCCGCAAATCGAAATCTCCATAGCCGTCGCCTGTGGCCCGCGGGTTCCTTCCTCGGGGACTTTCGTACGCCTGCCGGCGCCCGAAACTCTTCACGAGAACGGACTGGCCGCTTATGGGCGTTGAGGACCGAACAGCTGCCGGTAGGGGCCGCTGATCCTAACGACGGCTTTCGACCCGTCTCCTCGGGAACGAGGCGCAAAGCCGCGATCCTGTAGCAGAGAACTGCGGCCGGCGAGTGGCTGGCCGAGCTTCTTGAATCAACTTCGGCCAACAGCTTTGCAGGCAAGTTTGTAGTTGCCAAGAGAAATTTGCGGGAGATGAGGTTCGATCGTTCGACCCGCCCCCTTGTTCACAAGTACCTAAGCCGGGCTTGGTGGGAGCGGGAAGACTCCCACCAAGCCAGTTTTGTCAGTTCTTGCCGCAGGTGTCCGCCATGTCGGGCGTGCACTTGACGAAGCCGGTGTCGATATAGGGCGGCACCGTCTTGCCCTGCTTCAGGTCGTGCAAAGCCTCGATCGACTTGTAGCCCATATTGTACGGGCTCTGGCCGACGAGGTAGTGGGCAAGCCCGTCCTTAAGCAGCGGCAACTGCGGCGCGAAGGCGTCGCCGAAGGAGATGACCAGGTCCTTGGCGTCGACTCGTTCCTTCACGCGCCCGACCGCCTGCCGGTAGGCGGACGGCGCGTATTGCGCCCAGCCGCCGACGGCGACAAATGCGTCGAGCTTGGGATTGGCCACCAGCACGTCGTTCATCTGCTGGGCGGCCAGGCTGATGTTGTCATTGTTGTAGATCGGGCAGCCGTCGACCTCGGTCCAGCCGTTCTCGCCGGCAAGGCGCTTCACCGGCTTGTCCTTGGACACGTTGGCCAGCGTGTCGCGAATGCCCTGGACGCGCAGGTCGAGATTGAGCGAGCCGGCCGTGCCGGTCTGGATGCAGACCGTGCCGCCCTTCGGCTTGTATTCGACGACCTTCTTGGCCAGCTCGACGCCGAAATTGTAGTTGTCGGTGCCGATAAAGGTCGAGCGCAGGCCAGCGTCATCTTGCAGCAGATCGCCGTCGAAAGTGACGATCGGGATCCCGGCGGCTTTCGCTTTCTCCAGCAGCCTGGCCACGGACTTCGGATTGGTGGCGGAGACCGCGATGCCGTCGACCCCCTTGGTCAGCACGTCGTTGATGACCTGGAGTTGCTGGGTCTCGTTCACCTCGGAGGGGCCGATGTAATAGCACTCGACGCCGAGGTCCTTGGCGGCCTTCTCGCAGCCTTCCTTTACCGGGGCGCTGAAGACGTCGTTCACCGTCTTGACGATCACCGCATAGGTCTCGGCCGACGCCGGCGCCGAGTGGATGCCCGCGGCGAACACCGCCGCGATCATGGTCGCGCCCATTCGGGCGGTCAGTCTGTCGATGCTTATCACTGTTTTCTCCTCTCTGATGTTATGTGCACGAAAATGCGCGAACCTCGGGGCAGGCGCGCTGCCTGCCCGGACTGGCTCTAGGCGCGGGTGGAGCGGAACCGTTCGAGCAGTACCGCGAACAGGATGAATAGGCCGACGAAGGTGCCCTGCCAGAAAGGGTTCACGCCGGCGAGCAGCAGGGCGTTGCGGATCACTTCGATCAGCACCGATCCGATGACGGCGCCGAAGGACGTGCCGAAGCCACCGAGCAGGTTGGCGCCGCCGATGACAGTCGCAGCGATGACCTGCAGTTCCTGGCCCTGGCCGAGTGCGTTGGTGGCGGCGCCCATCCAGCCGACGAGGAAGATTGCGGTCATGCCGGTCATGGCGCCGAGCAGCGCGTAGGTCGAAACCTTGACGCGATCGACCGGAATGCCGGAAAGGCGCGCGGCGTTTTCATTGCCGCCGATGGCGCGCACGTAGCGGCCCCATCTGGTCATCGACAAGAGCCACTGCATGACGACGGCCGAAACAATCACGGCCCACAGCACGTTCGGCACGCCGAGCAAGGAGCCGCTGCCAAGCGCGAGCAGCGTGTCGCCGGCCTTCCCGAAATCGTAGACGACCTGGTTGTTGGTGACGACCAGCGTCTGCGAACGCACCAGGCTCATCATACCGAGCGTGACGATGAAGGGCGGCAGCTTCAGATATGAGACCAGCGCGCCGTTGATGATGCCGACGAACGCGCCGACGAGAAGCACGGACAGCACGACGACGGCGAAAGGATAGCCGCTGGCGCAGAACAGGCCGAGCAGCACGCCAGTCAGGCCAAGCGTGGAGCCGACGGAGATGTCGATGCCGCCGGTCATGATCACCGGCGTCATACCGATCGCCATCAGCGCCGTGAAGCAGAAATTCTGCAGGATATTGGCCATGTTGGCACTGGTGAGGAAACGCGGCGCAATCATCCCGACCACGGCGCCGATGATCAGCACTGCGACGACGATCCAGAATTCCTGACTGCGCAGAACCTCGCCGAGCTTGCTGCGTTCCGACAGGTTGAAGACCGAATCGAGGTTGCTGGCGTCCGGAGACTTGTTCATCTCATCCTCCCTCAGGCCGCAGCCTTGGCGCCGACGATCAAGGCGGTGATTTCCTCGGGCGAGCTGGTCGAAGCGAGCTTGTTGGCGACCAGGTGCCCGCGCCGCAGCACCATGATGCGCTCGCACACGCCGAACACGTCGGGCATGCGGTGCGAGATCAGGATGACGGCGACACCGCGCTCCTTGAGGCGCTTGATCAGCGCCAGCACCTCTGCAACCTGGCGCACCGAAATCGCGGCGGTCGGCTCGTCCATCAGCACCAGCTTGGCGTCGGCCAGGCGGGTGCGTGCGATAGCGACCGCCTGGCGCTGGCCGCCCGACATACGCTTGACCACATCGCGCGGCCGCGTCTCCGACTGCAGCTCGCGGAACAGCTCGGCGGCGCGCTCGCGCATCTTGCGATGGTCGAGGAATTTGAACGGGCCGACCGAACGCATGATCTCGCGGCCGAGGAAGACGTTGGCTGCGGCGCTTAGATTGTCGCAGAGCGCCAGGTCCTGGTAGACGATCTCGATGCCGGCGCGGCGGGCGTCGGACGGCTGGTCAAACTGCACTTCTCGGCCGTCGAAGATCATCCTGCCCGACGAGGCCGGAAAGTTGCCCGCGATCATCTTGACCAGCGTCGACTTGCCGGCGCCATTGTCGCCCATCAGACCGACGATCTCGCCGGGCTCGATATTGAACGACACGTCCTCGACGGCGTGGATGGCGCCGAACTGGCGTGAGATGTTCTTCAGCTCCAACAGGCTCATGACAGGGATTCCCGTTCTTGCTTCTCTTGCGATGACGGCATCGATCGAGCCGCGGCGTAGTCGTCGGCGGCCTTGAGACCGCCATAGAGGACGGCGCGCCAGCCGAGTCCGGCCCAGCGCAGATCCATTGGGCGGCCCGTCTCGGAGAAGGGCGACCGGAGCGCCACCTGTTCTTCCAATTGCCGACGCGGGAATGCATCGATCGCGCAGACCCCTCCCCCGAGCACGATTGTGGCCGGGGAAAACAGTGCCACCGCCGTGCCGATGGCGAGCGCCTGATCACGCACGAACCGGTCGATGTCGGCGCCAAGTCCCGGGATGCGCAGGGACTGAACAAAAACCTCGGTGACGGGAACGCCGTATCTCTCGGCGATCACTTCCAGCGCGCGGCCGGAAACGTAGGTTTCCAGACAGTCGGTGCGCAGCCCCTCCAGCGTCCGGCCCTCATTGCCGAATGGCATATGGCCGATCTCCAGCGCCCAGCCGCCGCCGCGAAACGCTTCGCCGCCCTGCACGAAGGCGCCGCCGACGCCGGTGCCGAAGAACAGGCCGAGCACGCTGTCAGACCCTTTGGCAGCACCCGCGATCACTTCGCCTGCCAGCACCAGCACGGAGTCGCGTTCTATGATGACGGGGAAGCCGAGCAGTTCGCCAAGCTCGCTCGCTAGATAGTGGCCGTTGAGCTCCGGCACGTTGCCCGCGAAGAGCACGCGGTCGCCGTCGGTGTCGATGAAGCCAGGGACAGTCGAGACCATCAGGTCGGGGGTGAGACCCGCCTCGGCGGAGAACTCCCTGACGAGCCTGGCGAAGCTGCCGACCGGATCGGCATTGCGCAGCAAGGCGGACGGGAAGAGCCGCTCGCCGGCCTGCGGAACACGGTCCACGACCATGCCGCACTTGACCGAGGTGCCGCCGACATCGACGACCAGGATCGAGCGGATCATCGACCGCCTCCAACGTCCGGGAGGAAGCCTACCAAGGCGTCCCGGAACTCAGCGACATAGGCCGTGCGGTCGATTGTCTTCGACGTGATCTCGGACAGCCGGGCGCCGGGAATGAGGTCGGCCAACTCACGCGCATAGGCCAGCGGGTGGACGTAGTCCTGATCATTGCCGATGATGAGCGCTGGCCGCCGGATCCTCGCGATTTGGGCGCGGTTCACGCCCGGCCAGTCGAGCGGAATACGCGAGAGAAGCGCGATCGTGGTGTCGGGCCGCGGGCGCTTGAAGAAACCGATCAGCGAAGCCGCGTTGTCCGGCGAGCCCGCCTTGACCTCGAGGAACTCCGGCGAGGCGCGAAAACGCTCCGCGCCTTCTTCGGCGCCGTATGTTTCGAGATACTGCGCCGCGACGCGATAGCCGTGCTGGCGCGCGATGGAAGGTGCATCCACCCAGGCAGGCCGCGCCAGCACCAGCTTGGTAACGCGCACGGCGTTGAGGCTTGCCAGCCGCAGCGCGATCGCCGCGCCCAATGAGATGCCGCCGACCGCTGCCTGTTCGATGCCGAGATGGTCGAGCAACGCCAGGGCATCGTCGGCGAGTTGCGAGATCGAGAGGCGCGACGGATCGCCAAGCGCGGAGGCGCCATGGCCCCGGCACATCAACGTGATGCGCTGCAGGCCGCTGTCTTGCGGGAACACTTCGACCGGCTGGTCGAGAGGCGCGCCGAGCCCGTGCTGCCACAGCACCGGCTGTCCTTTACCCGCGACATCGAAGGTCAGCGCGCAATCGTCGGCGGTGGTGAAGGTACCGACGGTCATGACACGTCCTCGAGAAGCGCGCGCAGGGCCGCGCCCGACGCCGCCACATCCTTGTGCTCGAAGCCGTGCGCGACGACCGCCTGGTCGTAGCCACAGGAGCGCAACAGCCGCAGGAAGCGATGCAGGTCGACGGCGCCGGCGCCCGTGGCGACCACCTTGCCGGCCCGGTCGACGTCCTTGGCATGCGCCAGGGTGATGTGCTCGCCGAGCTGGTCCACCGCCTCATCCATAACGCAGGCCTGGTCGCTCAGCCTGTCGCCGACGAGATTGGCGGCATCGAGGATGATGCCAAGGCGCGGGCTCTTGACCTCGTCGAGGATCCGCCTCGCGAGAACGGCATTGGCGACGACGTTGCCAGGCTCGGGCTCGACACCGAGCCGGATATCGTGCTTTTCGGCAAGCTCGAGCGCCTCTTCGAGCTCGGCGCGCAGATCGGTCCATGCGGACGGCGAGGCGTTGTCGGGGTGGGCTGCCCACATGTCGTCGGCGTTGCGCGAACCGGTGCACAGCGTCACGATCGGCGCGCCGAGCAGCGGCGCGGCGGCGACGACATTGGCGAAGCGGGCGCGGGCCGCACGGCGCATCGCCGCATCGGGATGGACCATGTTATAGGTGCCGGAGAGACCAGCGATCGCCAGGCCGTGCTTGCGGGCAGCCTCGGCAAACGCTTTCAGCTCACCGGCAGGGACGGAATCCGGAAGGCTGGCCAAACCCAGGCACGACAGGTTGAGCTGCATGCCATCGTAGCCATCCTCCCCGATTGCCGAGAGCAGCTCGTTGACAGGGCCGAGCGGATAGGTCCGGGCAAAGATTGCGGGATACATCAGACCGGTCCCGAGGCGTCCGTCAGATCGACGGGCTTGCCGCTGCGCACCGACTGGCCGATCGCCACCATGGCGCGGACGGAGGCGACGCCGTCCTCGATCGAAGCGCCGTTCATCGGCGCGCCGTTCAGGACGACGGCGGCGAAGCCTTCGAGCTGGCGGCGGTAGAAATGGCCGTCGGCGCCAAGCACGCGCTCGGAGGACGCGCTGCTTTCGCGAAAGATGTCGACCTCGCTGGACTTGTAGTACCAGGGATTGAAGATCTTGCCGGTGGCGCTGCCGTTCTCGCCATAAAGCTGGAAGCCCTCGTGCCAATCCATCCGGACCGGCAGCGTCAGATCGAGATGGCCGAGCGCGCCGTTTTCGAATTCCGTGTCGACGAACCAGCAATAGGCGCCGAAGCGCTCGAGCAGGCGCGCCTGGACGGACTTGATCGGCCCCGCCAGATAGCGCGCGAGATCGACGAGATGGCTGCCATGCGCCAGCATGAAATAGCGCTGGCGATCGGCCTTCTGGTCTCCGGCGGGCTTCAGCGCCTTGGCGCCAGTTCTCGGCACGGGCTGAATTGCATCGGTCATGGTGTAGCGGTGGGTGGAATCGCAGTACCAGGCTTTCAGCGCCAGCAGCGAGCCCATCTCGCCGGTGGCGAACTCATGTGCCGCCTGGATGCCCGGATCGAAGCGCAGCATGTGGCCGATCTGAAGCACAAGGCCGGTGCGCTCCACATGGCCTTTCAGTTCTTCCGCCTCCTCCACCGACATGGCGATCGGCTTTTCGCAGAGGACATGCTTGCCGGCCGAGAGCGCCCTTATCGCCGCCGGGACGTGGAAGGCGTCGGAAATGCCGATGACGATCGCCTCAATCTCGGGATCGGCGAGCATGCGGTCATAGTCGTTGTAGATGCTAATCGCGTCGTAGAAGGAGCCGAACCGCCGCGCCAGATCGACATCGGCATCGCACACGGCCTGGAGGACGACATTCCTGCCTTTCTGCGCCGATTCCAGATGCGCGAATTGCGAGATCGGTCCGCAACCGAGGATACCGACACGCAGACACCGGGCGTCTTTCTTGACGGGCAAAGGCTCACTCCCTGATATTTGTTTTTGTCTTATACAAAAACAAATATCACAAAACGCCTCGCGTCAAGGCGCTTAATCAGAATTTCTGCAACGGTGTCGTTCCAAACGCGAAGATGGCGCGGCTCGACGTAGCCCTCTCCGCGCTAACTCGTTCGTGTGGCTTGCAAATGCGATGGCCGCGACCGCATACGACGCTGCGCGAAACGTGGCGGAAAAACGCTGTGGAATGCGTTACAGCGTGTTGGTCTCGAGATCCGGCAGAGCGAAAAGCGTGTCGCGGATAGTGGCCGCCGCGCCGATCGCGGCGCCATCGGCGCCGAACTGCGCCACCCTGATCTCGGGCATGGTGAAGCCAGCCAGAAGCCGCCGCTTGATGTCGGCCTGAATCCGCCGACTGAGCTTGGGATAGAGGCCGGCCAGCGGGCCGCCGAGGACGATGCGCCCGGGATCGAGCAGGTGAATGGCGTTGACGAGGCCGGCTGAAAGGCCGCTGACCCAGGCGTCGAGCGCGGCGTCCACTTCCTTGTTGCCGATGCCTGCAAGCAGCATCTGAACGCCGTCGGCCACCGGCTGACCCTCATCGAACAGCCGCGTGAAAAGCTTGGCCCCGGCCAGCATCTCGAATGTATCGACGCGTCCGCCGGCGGAAACGATGGTGTGCCCGATTTCGCCGGAATAGCCATGCCCGCCCATCACGACGCGGCCGTCATCGATGATGGCCCCGCCGATGCCCTCGGCCAGGAGAACGACCAGCATACTGCCGGCCTTAGCCGTGGCGGAGGCGGCAAGCTCGGCATTGGCGAAGGCGAAGGCGTCGTTGCAGACCATGACCGACCAGTCGGCCGGCGCCTTCCGCGTCAGCTCCGCCTGAAGCGGATAGTTGCGCCATTCGAGGAATGGCGCATGCACCACGCTGCCGTCGCGGCCGACAAGGCCCGGCACTGAAATGCCGATGCCCTCCACCTTATCCTGCAAGGTGGGGCTTTCGCTGAGCAGCCTCTCGATCAGCGAGAGCAGCTTTGCCGATATATGCCCGGCATCGCGGTAGCGCGGGCCGGTCGGCTCGACGATCCGGCTGACGACATTCATCTGCAGGTCGAGCAGCACTCCGGTCAAGCAGCGCGTGCCGACATCGACCCCAACAAAATAGGCGCCCGAAGGGTTGAGCGTCACGCCGACACCCGGACGACCCTTGCGCGATTCGGCGGACATTTCGGCACTCTCGACGACTAGGCCGGCATCGAGCAGAACGCGCATGGCGTTGCCGATCGTGGCCCTTGTCAGGCCGAGCTGCCGAGCCATGTCGGCGCGAGAAAGCTGACGGCCGTTTTGCAGCAGTCTCAGACAACGCCTAGCGTTGATATGGCGCAGTAGGCTTGTCGTGCTCACGGCCGCATCTTTTGGTTACGTCAGCGCAAATACCATCGGAAGGGGCTGTCCCAAAGCCGTTTTCTCAGGGAAGCGTCCAAAGTCGGCACAGCCATCGCGTGGGCAAGGATGTAATACTGAACCAGAGCCGCCATTGGGTTGGCCGGGCTTGCGCGCCGACGGCGGCCACCCGCCAGTTCGGCAACAAGTTCGTCCGCGCCAGTCTAACGAGGCGAAACTGGAACCGCCGTTTTCGACCGACTCGCTGTCTCTGGAAGATCGTCGCGAGCCGCATGGCAATGATCACCGTGGGAGTCCACTGATCTTATGCGATCGACCAGCCGCCATCGATCATCAGGTTCGCCCCGTTGACGAGAGCGCCCGCAGGTGAGGCCAGGTACACCACCGCGCCGGCTACATCATCGGTCTCGCCAATCCGGCCGAGCGGAATATGCGCGAGCGTCTTTCGATGCGCCTCGGGGTCACTCAGATAGGGACGCGTCGAGTCGGTCCAGATAAAGGTCGGCGAAATGCTGTTCACAGCAATTCCCAACGGACCCCACTCAGCAGCCAGGCACCTGGTGAGATGATTGATGGCAGCCTTCGACATGCAATAGATCGATTCCTCGCGCAGCGTGACGGTCCCGGCCTGGGAACTGATGTTGAGGATGCGGCCAGTACGACGCTCGATCATTGTCCTTGCCACAGCCTGCGTCAGGAAGAACGTGCCTTTGAGGTTCGTGCCGAGAACCAGGTCGAAGTCCTCCTCACTGACGGATTGCGCCAAGCTTCGCCGCGAAATGCCGATATTATTAACCAGGATGTCGATTTGGCCGAAATGGGCTACCGCATCGCGCACGGCGTCTTCAATTCGTCGGGTCTCGGATATGTCCAATGGGACAATCAATGCGCGGCGCCCGAGCGCTTCGATGTCCGAGGTCAAATCCTTGCCGGCATTGTCGTTACGGACGATCGCAACGATGTCGGCTCCCGCCTCGGCGCATGCCAACGCACAGGCCCGGCCAATACCGCGCCCGGCGCCGCTCACCATCACGACCTTCCCGTGAAGGCCGAAGCTTGGCAGAGAACTCTTTGTCATCGTCGGTAACTCCAATGAGCGCCGCTTCCGGCGCCTGTTGTCTGATGCTGCTTTGGCAAGGTGGCAAAACGCCACGAGTTGTGACGGCGAGCCGTGATCGCCTCACAAGATCCGGCGTCGTGATTTCACGAAGGTGTCGAACGCAACCGCCAGAACGATGATCATCCCGATGATGATCTGCTGGACGTAAGCCGAGACATCCAGAAGAACGAGGCCGTTGAGCAGGACACCGATCAGTACGGTGCCGATGACCGTGCCGAATATTGTCCCGGTCCCCCCAAAAAGGCTGGTCCCACCGATCACAACCGAGGCGATGACAGTCAATTCAAAACCCGTACCTGCCACGGCCTCAGCCGAGTTCAGTCTTGCCGCCAAGACGAAAGCACCGAGGCCTGCGAAGAAGCCGGTGATGACATAGACACTGAGGATGATCTTCTGGACGTTGAGGCCGGCGAGGCGCGCAGCTTCGGGGTTTCCGCCAACTGCATAGATCTGCCGACCGTAGCGCGTGTAGCTCAACGTTATGTGCGCGATGACCGCGAACAGGACAAAGATCAGAACCGGAACCGGGACTGGCCCCAGCTTACCTTGGCCCCACCAGACAAATGCTTCGTCGAAGCCGCTAACCGGCCCGCCGCCGGAAAAGAGCAAGGCCGCACCGCGAAAGGCTGACATGCCGCCCAGCGTCACCACGAAAGGCGGCACCTTGAACCGGGTGATAGCCAGCCCTTGAACAAATCCTGCCGCGACGCCTACGCCTATCGCTGCCAGCGCTGCGACCTCCCAACCGAAACCCATTGCGGCCGATCCATCGCCAACACTGAAACGATTGTCGAGGCCGCCCTTTGCCACCACCGCCGCGACAAGCCCTGCCAATGCGAGGATCGAGCCTATAGAAAGGTCTATTCCGGCCGTGAGGATGACGAAGGTCATTCCTATCGCCAGCAATCCGTAGATCGAGACCTGGCGGAGAACGTTGAAAAGGTTCAGCGGCGTGAGAAATCGCGGCTCAAGGATCGAGAAGCCGATCATGAGGACCATAAGGAACAGCACTGGCGCGAAGCGCGCCACCACATTGAACGGCCGAATTTGCTGTCGCTTCGGGACCGGTGCCTCCGCTGCCACTTGCGCCATGTCGTTCTCCCCTGGTTGATCTCTCATGCCGCGACCGCATCCACGGTCATCAGGGCCATCAGCATTTCTGGATTGGCGGCGTCGGCCTGCACCTCGCCGGTGACGCGGCCCTCGCGCATGGTGATGATGCGGTCGCTGATGGCCAGCACCTCGGGCAGCTCCGAAGAGATCACGACGATGGCGATGCCAGTGCTTGCCATTTGAAACAGCAGATTGTGAACTTCGGCCTTGGCCCCGACATCGATCCCGCGGGTCGGCTCGTCCACGATGAGCACCTTGGGACCAAGAGCGAGCCAACGTGCCAGGACAATCTTCTGCTGGTTGCCACCCGAGAGGTCGGAGACGATCTGCTCCGGCCCCAGCATCCGGATGCGAAGCAGTTTCCGATACTCCGCGATCAAGGTGTCTTCGGCACCTGAATCGATGAAGACACCCAGCCGGGAAACCCGGTCTTGCGCGGTGACCGTCAGGTTTGCACGGATCGACTGCGACAGAAACAGGGCTTGCTGCTTCCTGTCTTCTGGCACTAGGCCGATGCCTCTTCGGATGGCGTCTTGCGGCGATGTCGGCCGCAACGACACGCCATCGATAAAGATATTCCCAGATTCGAACGGATCCGCGCCAAAGATCGCACGCGCCGTCTCCGTGCGACCGGAGCCGACCAGCCCGGCGATGCCGAGGATTTCGCCGCGTCGAACCTCGAAACAGACGTCATGCAAGGCCATGGCATTCAGCCCTTCGGCGCCCCTGCGCCGCGACAGATTCTCGACACGAAGGACGACCCTCTCGGTCGCGGCCGGCGCCGGTCGCCGTTGCATCGCGGTGATCTCGCGGCCGACCATGTGACGGATGATGGCATCTATGGAGGTATCGGCGACGTCTCCTTCGCAGACAAACGCGCCGTCGCGCAGGATGGTGAAGCGGTCGCACACGCGCATGACCTCTTCCAGACGGTGTGTGACGAATATTACGCTGAGCCCTTCGTCCCGGAACCCGCTGACGATGTCGAAAAGCCGATCCACCTCGGCATTTGAGAGCGCCGCTGTCGGCTCATCCATGATGATGAGTTTCGATTTCATCGACAGGGCGCGGGCGATCTCGACCAATTGTTGTTCGGCCACGGAGAGATCGCGAGCCAGTATGCGTGGGTTCTTCTCGAGACCAACCTTCGACATCAGGCCTTGCGCCTCGTCGACCAAGCGTCCCCAATCCACGAAGCTTGCCCGGCCAGGTTCACGGCCAAGGAAGATGTTCTCCGCAATCGACATTCCAGGAACGAGCGTGAGTTCCTGGTAGATTGTCGCTATGCCACTGCGCTGCGCATCCTGAGGCGAGTTGAACGTCGCCTTCGCGCCAAGAAGATATATCTCGCCGGCGTCCGGCGACTGAGCTCCCGACAGGATCTTGAGCAGGGTCGATTTGCCCGCACCGTTTTCACCCAGCAAAGCGTGAACCTCGCCTGCGCCGACGCGCAGATCCACCGCTCTCAGCGCGGAAATGCCGCCAAACGACTTGGTGATGCCATTCATCTGCAAAAGAGGCTGGCGCATTGTGAGATCCAAACGAATTCAGCAGCTCGAATAGGCGCAGTGCCGTGCGCCGTTGAGGGTGAGGCCGGATCTTCGGGCCTCACCCTCGCCCGCGATCGCCTTGGAGGATAGCAGGCGGCGCGGGCGACGAAGAGCTACTTCAGCTCTCCCAAACGTTCGCCGGCGTCGAGGTTGTCCTTTGTCACAGCGATCGGTGTGAGCAGCGTGATCTTCTTATCCGGCGCCTTGCCGTCACGCACAAAGGCCACGAGAATATCGACTGCCTGCCTGCCCTGCCTTCCCGGCATTTGCTCGATTGTACCGGTCATGCCGCCATCGCGTACCTTGCCGAGGGATTCCGGCAGAGCATCGAAGCCGATCAATTTCACCTTCTCGGTCAGATCCCGAGCCTTCAGCGCCTCAAGGGCTCCGAGAGCCATATCGTCATTTGCCGCGGCGATGGCGTCGGGCGGGGTCGCCATGGATGCGAGCGCAGACTCCGTCATGGAAAGACCCTTGGCACGGTCAAATCCGGCTGTGTCCTCGAACACGAACTTGTATTTGGCTGCGAGAGGATCCAGCGCGTTGTGGAGGCCCTTGTTGCGATCGATCGCGGCGCTGGTGCCCGGCTGCCCCTGCAGGTTCATCACTCTGGCGCCGTCGGGAAACAGCTTGATGATGAGTTGGCCCTGTACCTCGCCACCCTTCACATTGTCGGCACCGACGTGAGCGAGGATTCCTTTGACGCTGTCGATCGAGCGATCGACGGTGACGACCGGTATCTTGGCATCGATCGCTTCCTGGATCGCCGGCGCAAGCGCTGCCGAGTCGTTGGGGCTGATTACGATCCCGTCGACACCCTTGGCGATCGCCGCCTCGATATCGGCGCTCTGCTTGCTGGAATTGCGCTGACCATCACTCACCACAACGTTGATGTTGCCGAGCTTTGCTGCCTCGTCCTGCATCTCTTTCATGATGTGGACCGAAAATGGAAAGGCCAGATCAGGGCTGGAAAGCATGATCGTCAGGGGTTTGTCGCCGGCCCACGACAGAGCCGGCGTCAGCAGCGTTCCGAGAACCGCGAGGGTTGTCGCGAAGGTGTTTGTGCGCATTTTCATTTCTCCTCCTTGGTTTGTGCACGGATCGCGGACAAATGCTCTCCTCCCACGACCTCATTTGTTTATGTTCTAAACATATTACGCAAAAAAAGAGAATGCAAGCCCCTCTCCTGGGTTAGTCAGCCGGCGGTGCGACAACGCCCTTTTTCAGCAGGATGTTTCCGTAGAGCCGCCGATCGCCGCTGAGAACGATCGCGAAGCCGCATTTTGCGCGCTGCTTAAATTCGTCGGGGGTAATCGGCGCCAGCGACAGCGGCCGGTCGGAATGCCTTATAACGATATCCCGGAATTCGCCGAAGATAGGCAGCTCTGTCGCAGGGTTGCCGTCAACGATCATGCGGCATGCTGCCTGAGAATCGCGGCTTTCGAGAGGCATTACCGAAAGCACCGCTTCGAGGATCCGGGTGCCCAGGACGCCGTCCAGGCGAATGATGTGGGCATCGTCATCGCAAGGATAGTTGGCGTCAACGATCGCGATGTCGTGACCGTGCCCCATGGACCGCAGAGCGTGGAGAAGATCCGGCGACAGGATTGGATCGATACCTTTCAGCATGACAGGCGTTCCTTTGTTCAGGTTGCGTTGTGTTCAATGAGCGTCCGGAGTTACGGCACTCAGCATTTGGACAGCGATGGCAAACAAGGCATCAATCAGATCCAGATACCTTGTATTTGCATCGAACCTATACTAATAGGCTTTGGTGACCGTCAATGGCGATTTCAGTACGCTTTGCCAGCGCAATCCAGCGGCGACGTGCAATCACTCTCGACGCACTGGCCGGGTGACGCTAACAGGGCAGACGCCGCGAAATGACGATCGAAACGGACGAGCAGGAAGTTTGAAAACCACCAACCTCATCCGCCACGTCAATGAGACGAGGTGCCTGCGCCTGCTCCGAAGGGCCTCCCCGCTTTCGCGCGCCGACATTGCGCGCGAACTCGGCCTGACCCGGGCGACTGCCGGTAACGTCATCGCAGTGCTCCTTGAGGCGGATCTGGCTATAGAGCTCAATGAGCCTCTGGAAGCGGGCAAGGTCGGCAGGCCTGGGATACGTGTGGCGCTCAACCCCAAAGGAGCTTTCTTCGTCGGCATCGATGTATCTAGCACCTGGCTGGCCGGCGTGCTTGTCGACTTCAGTGGGGCTGTGCTCAACAAGATCACCATTCCCAACAGCAAAAACTTTCGGGAACCGGAACCCGTTGCGCAGGCCATCGCTGATCTCGCACGCCGCCTGGTCGTCGGCGCGGGTGTCGATACCAGACGTGTGCGGGGCGTTGGTGTGTCAGTTCCCGGTATCGTGGGACGCGATGGGGTCGTGGTCTCGGCCAAACTGCTGGAGTGGCAGGACGTCGATATCGGACAATTGGTCGCCTCCTCACTTGGGGCACCATGGCCGATCCGGGTGTGCAACGACGCCGTCGCGCTTTCCGCGGCCATCGGCGCACTCGATACCCATGAGACCGAGGACATGCTCGTCGTGTTACTTTCAGAGGGGATCGGCGCTGCGATAATCCGGAACGGGCGCGTTGCCGAGGGCGCCAGTGGTTTTGCTGGCGAAATTGGTCATATGGTTCTCTCGGCTAGTCCCGAAGATGCCAAATCGTTGACCCTTGGCCTTCTCGGCGGCTACGGCCCATTCCTGCCGCTGCTCCCATCCGGGCAATCGATCGCCGAAGGGCTGGCAAGTCTGGCAGCCATGCGCAGTCCCAGCGGTCCCCTGGAAGCTGTGCTCGACAGATGGGCGCGGGTCATCTCGGTGGGGCTGCTCAATCTCATCCATGTCCTTAACCCGGCTCGCATCGTCCTGGGCGGCCCGCTGGCTGTGTTGTTCAACAGGATCGAAGCGAGGGTCGATACGGTCCTGCGCGCCAATTTACTGCACGGCCTGGTGTTGCCTCCTATTGAGGTCGCCGGCGTTGAAGCTGACACTGTCGCCGTCGGAGCCGCGGGGACTCTGCGAGATAGCATCTTCCTGCTGCCTGAGCTGGATCAGATCGGAAATGGACTGCCTGTCGGCCGATCAGTGCGATTTGCCGAAATCGAAGAGTCTTACAGCGGCCGCTAACTGCCGCTTGGCTAGACGGATTCGCGCTCGCCGTGGAGATTGGATGGCGCCAAGGGATCCATTAAAGTGTCTCGTCAGGTGAGGTATGTTTGCCGCATCAGGTTCGCTGCAGCTTCAATCATCTCCTGTCTTGGCATAGCGGCCGGGCGACTGGCCAACATGGCGGCTGGAGCGGTGCTGAGGGTGCTGGCCGAGCCGTAGCCGACGCGCATATCTACATCCTGATGCCGCAACAGGTCCTTGGCCAGCGCCATGCGCCAGGCCAAGAGATACTCCATCGCCGGCACGCCGACGCTGCGGGCGAAGCGGTTGAAGAAGGCCGAGCGTGAAATGCCGCCTCCCTGGCAAGTTCGGCCTCGGATCGCGGTCTCTATTCCGCTGTCGCATGGGGTTACCTGCCGGCGACGTTCAGAGCCGAGATTTTGCCGAAAGCATCGGCAATAAAATCATGAAGACAATCGCCCGGCGGGGCAGAAGACGATTGGCGGCATAGAGTATGTGGATCGGGACGGGCGGCGCCTCATGGTCCTTCAGTATCCGTTTCAGGCGCCCCGTCTTTAGGCCTTCATCGAAGAGCCAGGAGGGACCGACTTACCGGCAAACGCACCCTGATCACTGGCGGCACCAGCGGCATTGGCCTTGCCACCGCCAAGCGCTTCCTCGCAGAGGGCGCTCGTGTAATCGTCACCGGTATCAATCCAAATACGCTGGCGAGCGCCAGAGCCGAACTCGGTTCGGATGTCACCGTCCTTAGAGCCGATTACGCCAGCGTGACCGCTCAGCGCGAGCTCGCTCAGGCGGTCGCCGCCGAATACGGCCAGGTCGATATCGTCTTCTTAAACGCCGGCATTTCCATCTGGCAGCCCATCGAGGCCTGGACGGAAGACATGATCGATCGATCCTTCGCGATCAACGTCAAGGGGCCTTATTTCCTGATCCAGGCTCTCCTGCCCGTCTTCGCCAATCCCGCCTCGGTCGTCCTTAACACCTCGATCAACGCCCATGTCGGAGCGGCGCGCTCCTCGGTCTATGCGGCGACGAAGGCGGCCTTCCTTAATATGGCGAAGACGCTCTCGACGGAGTTGCTGGTACGCGGAATCCGTTTCAACGCCGTCAGCCCCGGCCCGGTCGAAACGCCGCTTTACGACAAGCTCGGTATTCCGGATGCCTACCGCGCGCAGGTGAACGAGGATATCCGAGCGACCATTCCCGCCGGCCGCTTCGGCACGCCGGATGAAGTCGCTAACGCTGTGGTGTACCTCGCCTCCGACGAGTCTCGTTGGACGGTCGGTGCGGAGATCGTGGTCGATGGCGGCCGCACGCTAAACGGCTGACCTAACCTCAGGTCCGCGTTCTCACTGCTGGTCTGCTTGGCGGCGCAGAAGAGCGGAAGAAGGGTGCCACCGCATCCAGCAAATATCTTTTCGGCTCTGAGACTTCGTTGCACGCTCCGTTCTCCTTTGCGGGCCTGTAGGCCTGCAACAAAGGACGTGACGAGCTGCGCGATCGTCACCGAGCCGATGCGCCATCGCGTCGCCCAAATCCGCCTCGAGGATCGCCTATGGCGACACTCAGTGAGCGGGTTGAGATGGGATCGCTGATTACCACGGCGCTACTTGAGAAGGTTGAACGCCACGTTCAATCGGCGTGAGACACAAACGTGAAGGGCACGCTCTTTTCTGTCCAGAAGGCCTTGCTTCGAATGAGGCAAGCTTCGCAAACGGCGTCGAGTTCTTGTCGACGGTGGTCAAGCGCAAGTCTGACAGAACGGGCCAAGTGCCCTTGTCAGGACGTTTACCCTCAACGTCGCTTCGGGTCGATACAGTCTCGAACTGGCCCTACCTCGACAAGCCTCCACCTGCGATGACATCCGCGTCGTGATCAGCGCCTCCATACGGTCAGCTCCGGCGCATGAATAAACGTTTGCTAGCGGCGGCCGACCCCGGATCCGCTTTCCACCAACGATGTCGATTGCCGACTTATGCTAGATGACTGCTTTCGGGACCGCTGGAAAGGCGGCCGAACGGCTGACATTGGGCGCTAAGCGGCCATTCAAAACGTAGTGCACTTAGAAGTTCGTGCTGACGCACTACCTGGCGCTCATGCCCAGAAGTCGGTGCAATCCTAAAACCGAATCTAGCGGCTTTGTCCATAAGCACCCGCAATTCGGGCTGAGGCGCGACCCAGAAAGTTCGAAAAGCTTCCAAGAACCCCAGGCGAATTAGATGCCCGCCAGGGATTGACCGCCCGCCAGAGCTCAATCTTACAGCTTCCGCGGTGCTATTTGTCTCGGCATCGCTCAAAATTGCGATATACGACAAATGGGCGAAGTGAATTTGACCACCTACCAGGAGCGAATACTTGAGCGATCAAAACGAAGCCGAGACGGCCGATCTCGTCGGTCTGACGGCAGACATTGTCTCTGCCTATGTTAGCCAAAATCCCCTGCCCGTCGCTGGGTTGCCAGATCTCATTGCGTCGGTCCATTCGTCGCTAACAGGCCTTGGTCAGCCGAACGTGACTGAGCCGCCCAGACAGGAACCCGCCATCAATCCGAAAAGGTCGGTAACGCCGGACTACATCGTCTGCCTGGAAGACGGGAAGAAATTCAAATCGTTGAAAAGGCATCTCTCGGTGCATTACGGGCTCACCCCAGACGAATACCGTGAGAAGTGGGGATTGAAACCAGACTACCCAATGGTTGCGCCGAACTATGCAGCCCAAAGATCTACGCTGGCGAAGGCGGCGGGGCTCGGACGCAAACCGGAACCTACCCCGACCCGAAAGGGGCCCGCCAACCGAAAGCCCAGCGCTTCGTGAAGCGGCTGTCGGTGCTTAAAGACTCGGGCGCGCCGTGATAGGCAGTTAGCCAAGCGACGCCGTATCCGAGCCCCCTAATTGTAGGCGATCTACGGCGACGTTTACGTGCTATGCAGACCGTCGCCGATAGCAAAAGAGCGCATCTTCGATAGTGGGTCTCGCGGTGTAGCGGTCTCCCGCTACCACTTCCCCCGATGCTCTGATGCCGTTGGGGAAGGCTTTTTCGCCCACGAGTGCGGCTAGACGTCCGGTGGTTTCGACTTCGCCCCCCTGGCCTCAAGGGATCGCGAAACACAGCCACTGTTTCAATCAAATCCCGCATCGTTTCTGCGGATTTGGCATCGCCGGCCATGAGGCCTTTAGCCAGTCCCGGCCTGCAGTTGATCCTGTGGACAAATACGTTGATCGGGGTCAACACCGGTCTTGAGCAACGCGATGCCGGCGTAGCTATTGCCCGCAACTATTTGATGAGGCTTGAGCGGAAGAAGCCGCCCTCCTCCTAGTAGTCCAGAGTAATTGCTTGCAGCGAGTGCAAGGTGGATTATCTTTGCCATCGAACAAACACGCTCACGTTCTCAACCTATAGAGTGCGCGCGATTTTGGCGAAAGCGGTGTTGAAGCGCCTACTTCGGCGGCGCGCTTGCTAACGGAAAGGCAGATCGGTGCCAGCGAGGGACATCCCGGGACTGCAGGGCCGCTTGCTTCAGGCTGCGTTTTCGCGTCGCTTTGAAGGCCTGAACGGATATCTGCTTGCGATGGCTGTGGTGGCCGTCGTGTTTGCCATTCGGCTCGGATTGAGCAGTGTGCTCGGGACTACGCTTGCCTTCGTGCTTTTCATTCCTGCTATCCTGATCGCGGCCATCCTGGGCGGCATCGGCCCTGGCGTCGTCGCGGCCCTTCTTTCCTTCGCCTCCGCGGCCTACTTCACCGGCTTCGGCCAAGTCGGTTGGTTGCAGGCAGCTGTGTTCGGACTAGTCGGGCTCACGATCGCCTGGATGGGAGAGATGTTGCATCACGCGCGCCGGGCGCTTGATAGGACCGAAGCAGAGCTAATATCGCGGGAAGCCCATCTCAGATCGATCTTGGATACAGTTCCCGATGCTACCGTCGTGATCGACGAGAAGGGACTGATCACCTCCTTCAGCGCCGCGGCGGTTCGACAGTTCGGCTATACCGAGACGGAGGTTCTCAACCGCAATGTCCGCATTCTTATGCCGGAGCCTTATCACAGCCAGCATGACGGCTACATCGAGCGATATCTGACGACCGGTGAGAAGCGCATTATTGGTGTGGACCGCGTGGTCGTCGGACGCAGGAAGGATGGATCGACTTTTCCGATGAAGCTGTCTGTCGGCGAGATGAAATCCGCCGCGGGGAGGTTCTTCACCGGCTTCATTCAAGACCTCACTGAACGTGAGGAATCTGAAGCGCGGTTGCAGGAACTCCAAAGCGAACTGGCCCGCCTCGCCCGCATGAACGAACTTGGCGAAATGGCCTCGACGCTCGCCCACGAGCTCAACCAGCCTCTGTCGGCCATCGCCAACTATTCGCAAGGCTGCGTTCGCCTGCTGAAGGCATTAGATGACAAGACGGCCGAGCCTTTAGGGGATGCACTTGAGGAGATTGCAAAGCAGTCGCTTAGAGCCGGAGGTATTATCCGCCACCTGCGCGAATTCGTCACGCGCGGCGAGACGGAGAGGTCGCCCGAGGATCTGCACAAGCTGATCGAGGAGGCAGGTGCTTTGGCGCTCGTCGGATCTCGCGAGCAAGGCGTGCGCTCGGTGTTCGAATTCGCTCCTGATACCGGTGAGGTTCTGGTCGACCGGGTGCAAATCCAACAGGTCTTGATCAACTTGATGCGCAATGCCATGGAGGCGATGCGCGACAGCGCCAAGCGCGAGTTGATCGTCCGCACAACGCGCGACGACGGACATATGTTGATCGAAGTCGCGGACACCGGGCCGGGAATCTCGAACGACATCGCGGCTAATCTGTTCCAGCCTTTCGTCACCAGCAAGGCCAGCGGCATGGGAATCGGGCTTTCAATCTCCAAGCGCATCGTCGAGGCGCACGGCGGCGAGATAGGGGCTCGCAGAAACGGAAACGGCGGCGCGACGTTCCGGTTGTCCCTACCTATAGCGACGGAAGAGGCGCCAAGTGCAAACTGACACCTATGTGGTCCACATCGTGGACGATGAGGAGCCGGTCCGCAGGTCCCTCGGATTCCTGCTGAGTGTGATGGGTTTCAACGTGCGTGTTCACGATTCAGCAACGAGCTTCCTTGCTGCCGCCCCCAGCGCCGGCAACGCATGTCTCGTCACCGATCTGGGCATGCCCGACATGAACGGTGTTGAACTCCTGGAGCGGCTTAATGAGATGGGGGCAATGATGCCCTCAATCGTCGTGACAGGTCGCGGCGATGTACCGATGGCCGTTGCAGCGATGAGAGCAGGTGCCATCGACTTCATCGAAAAACCGTTCGAGGACGATGTGCTGGTCGATGCCATCAAACGCGCGGCAAGCAGTTTCGACGGAACTGCCAAGGACGGTGATGACACTTCAGCACTTCTGTCCCGACTCGAGCAATTGTCGGAGCGGGAGCGTGAAGTCCTGTCGGGCCTGGTCGGGGGACTGTCGAACAAGACCATTGCCTATGATCTCGACATCAACCCGCGAACTGTCGAGATTCATCGCGCCAACGTCATGTCGAAGATGCAGGCCAAGAGCCTCCCAGAACTTATAAGGATGGCGATCGCCATGGATTTGCCCGATGAGCGCGGGTGACTCGTCGAATTCTCAATCCCCGCTTCGCTGTAGGACCGTTTCTCTTTTCTGGTGATCGATGTGATCGCGCGAGCACAACAACCGATTGCCTGCGGCAGTCGCTAAGTCTGCGTTTCCCAGTTTGCACCTGTTCAGTGCGACACCAACACCGGCAGCGAGAATTGCTGGAGCAAGGATTTGGTCATTCCGCCGAACAAGGCTTCGCGGAACCGAGAATGACTGTAGGCCCCAGCCACGATAAGATCTGCCTCCTCCAATGCAGGAGAGGCAAACAGTGCCTCGATCGGCGACAGGTCGCCAGCGTTAGACCACTTGTCGATATCGATCTTGACCCCATGAGCAAGCAGATGCTCACGAAGCATCTCAAGGTCCGCGTCCTCCCTGTCGGCGGGCGGGTCGAATGCAAACGCCGTCACTTTCTGCGCGCTGGCGAGGATCGGCATGGCATCGTGCACCACGCGCGTGGCCTGAGCGCTGGGCGACCACGCGATTACGATTTCCTTGCCGATGGGTCGAGGCTTCCACCCTTGCGGCAGCACGATCATCGGCACCCCCGCCGACATCAGGACCTGCTCGGGCACTCCGGAGAGGACTCTGCCAAAAGCCTCCTGGTTGGGCTGCGTTGCGATCAGCAGATCCGCATAGTGCGCGTAGAAGTCCTTCCATCCCGCCGCATCCCGATCCGCGATCTTGTATCGGACGCGCACGTCCGAGCGATTGGCGCTGACATGGAACGTCTCCGCAAGCGATTTCGCGCGCTCGGCCCACTCACCCTCAAAGGCAGCAGCCGCATCGACGTCGACACCCGTTAGCCTTGCGCCATGAACTCGTGCCAGCGAAAAGGCAAACTCCATTCGCGCGTCGTTGTCGGTGGAACCGTCGAGAAAGACCAGAATATCCTTGTAGCTCATCACTAGCTCCCATCCCGCCTTTAGACGTCTCAGAGGCATCCGGCATTGAACCGCCAGACTCCCGGGAGCGCTTTGAGTTGGATCAAACCGCCACATCCGTGCATACGACGCGCTACTTCAGGTAGGTACTGAACCAGCCCGTCGGCGATCAGACTGACATAGCGTCTTGCACATTCGGAGGTTCGGTGCTTCCGCCCCATCCGCCACTGCAACCAAGAAAATGATTTGGATCAAGGCGCGACTCCGCGTCGATCGTCATCGATTGCGGCAAACTACTCTCAGAATTCCCTGGCCCGAAGGATTGCCATCGTGCGCCTGTCCGCATTCGTGCTTGTTTTGATGGTTGCGGTGTGGTGCCCTCGCGCCGCTCACGCGGCACAACTCGGCATCCTGATCGATCTCTCCGAGCAAACCATGACCGTGAAAGTCGACGGTCGCTCTACCTACAGATGGTTGGTGTCCACCGCCCGGCGGGGGTATCGGACCCCGATCGGGCGATTCCATCCCATCCGGCTTGAGCGGGTCTGGTATTCAAGCAAATACGACAGTGCTCCGATGCCCTACTCGATCTTCTTTTACGGCGGGTATGCAATTCACGGCACTTGGGAGATCAGACGACTGGGCCGCCCGGTTTCACACGGATGCGTCCGGCTTCATCCAGACAATGCCCGAATCCTGTTTGGTCTGGTGAGATCGTATGGCCGGAGATCAACCGTGATAACGATCAGGCGCTGACAGCGTATGCACAGCACGAATGGCCTTTGATATGAATCAAGGTGGCGCTGTGTGCCTGTATTAGCGTTTCATCCGGTATGGTCTAGTCTTGGCGAAACGCGCCCGCCAGCATGATCGTACCGTAATCTTGGATCGAGCACGGCAATCATGGCTTCCACCATCAAATCCCGCACTGCCCTTGTGGCCGACATAGGCGGCACCAACGCGCGGTTTGCGATCGCGGATATCGACGAACTCACGATCGACCATTTCGCCGCCTTTCGGTGCGACATGTTTCCTTCGCTCCAAGCCGCCATCAAAGCCTATCTGGATTGCATCCCGCACCGGCCATCCCTTGCCGGCTTCGCGATTGCCGGCCCTGTGTCGGGCGAGACCATTCGGATGACCAACCTGCCCTGGTCTTTCTCGCGCAAGGATCTGTGCCTGGCGACAGGCGCGAAATACGTCCATGCGGTCAATGATTTCGAAGCGCTCGCGCTTGTCCTGCCCTTCCTGGGCCCACACGATCTTCTCAAGATCGGAGGCAAAGACCCGGTTGATCACGCGCCCAAGGTGGTGCTCGGACCAGGCACTGGCCTTGGAGTTGCCGGGCTTGTCTTCTCTCCATCGGGGTGGATCGCCGTTCCCAGCGAAGGCGGCCACATTTCCTTCGCAGCCGAAGATGCGGATGAACTTTCGCTCATCAAGCTCATCGCGAAGGACGAGACACACATCTCGGCGGAACGTCTGATTTCCGGTCCGGCACTTGTCAGGATTTACACGGCATTGGCGGAGATGCGGGGTGTCGCGGCGGAACTGACGTCAGCGCCTGAGATCGTGGAACAGGCGCTGCACGGCGAGGATCGTCTCGCGCTTGAGTCCCTTGGCTACCTCGAGAAATGGCTGGGCCGCTTTGCCGGGGACATGGCCCTTGCCTATAGCGCGCGCGGCGGCGTCTATCTCGGCGGTGGCATCCCCGCAAGAGTGTTCGACCCGTCGGAAGCTACGGCTTTCCGTCTGGCATTCTTCCACAGGGAGTATCAATCAAAGGGCCGCCTTTCGTCCTTCCTGGCACCGATACCGATATATGTGATCAAGGCGCTTGACGCGGGCCTGCGTGGGGCAGCCGTCGCATTGTCCCGGGCAGAATTCTTGTCGTGAAGATCCGGGCGGCGTCTGCACGCCCGCTCAGTGCGTTTGGCTCCTGGCGACGGCGGATAAGGCGGCCGCGTTGAGAGCCAGGACTTCCTCCCGGCGGCAAAGCTCAAAGCCCGGTTTCATGACGGCGGCGGCTCCAGCCGCAATGCCCAAGCGGAATGCCTCCTCCGGAGTCCGCCCTTCTGAAAGCGCCCAGACCATCGCCCCCAAGAAGCTGTCGCCCGCGCCGAGGGCGGAGCGCATCCGCACATGAATTGCCGGTACGCGCAGGACCCCCAGTGCGCTCGCGAGTAGTGCGCCATCAACCCCCATGGTGATCGCAACCAGCTCGGCCGCGCCGCTGGCCACGATGTCGGATGCAGCCTGGCGAACGCCGGCCTCATCGAGCTTGCGGCCGACGAACTGCTCCAATTCCCCAAGGCTCGGTTTCACAAGGTACAGCCGCGACTGCTTCAGCGTCGTTTGAAGCCCCAGGCCGGAACTGTCGAGAACGAATTTCGCGCCGCGAGCAGATGCCAGCTTCGCCATTCGCGCGTAGATGTCGGGAGGCGCGTCCGTGGGGAGGCTGCCGCTCGCGATGACGTACTGTCCCTTATGGGATGCAACGATATCCAGACAGCGCTCCAGTTCCCGAGGCTGCACGGGAGGTCCTTCGGGGACAAAACGATATTCGAGGCCGGTGCTGTGCTCGCGAACCATGAAGCTGATCCTTGTCTGACCCTGGATCGGCATGAGGTGGCTGTCGATTCCTTCGGCTTGAAGCAGGCGGTTCAACAGTGAGCCCGTTTCTCCTCCCGCCAGAAAATAGGCTTCGGCCTCTCCTCCCAGACCTGTGATCACGCGCGCGACGTTGATGCCGCCGCCGCCGGGGTCATACCTGACATTGGAGGTTCTGACCTTGCGGACCGGGCGCACCGTCTCCGTCTCGCTCGAGACATCGACCGCAGGGTTGAGCGTTATGGTCAGAATTGGAGCAGGACGTGCAATGCTCATGAGCTTCTTGTCCCCTGCGGCTGCACGCTGCTGGTGAGATAGGCGACGACCCCGTCGATGGTGAACAGCTTGGGATAGTCTTCCTCGGGAATCGCAACGCCGGCGCGCTTGCTCATCGCGATGATGAAGTTAAGGAAGTCCATCGAATCGATGTCCAGCCCCTCGCGGATGTCCCTGCCGCCGGACAGCATGGCGGGGTCTGTTTCCGGTGCGATGTCGGATAGAATGTCGCAGACAAGCTGGCGGACTTCGGCTTCGGTCATAGGCCTTCAGGCTCCTGCAGGAAGCGGTCGACCGCGGAAAGGAAGAGACCGCCAAGATGGCCATCGCTTGCTCGGTGGTCGGCCGCGAGCGAGGCGATGATTAGGGAGCGTGCGGTGACTTGCCCATCCACTATCCACGGCCGCTCGATCACTCGCCCGAAGCCCATTATGGCTACCTGGGGCGGATAGATGACACCCAGCACCGACTCTGCCCCACGATCGCCGACGCTGGTGACAGTGAAGGTGGGATCCATCATTTCCGATCCGCGGATACCGCCGCTGCGGGCGCGGCCCACGAGATCGCGCAGTGCCCCCATAAGGCTTTGCAATGAATGCTTGTCGACCTCGTGTATGGCAGGCGCAATGAGGCCGCCACCGCGCAGCGAGATCGCCCAGCCGATATGGACGCCGTCCGCGGGCCGGAACCTGCCATCTTCCCAGAAACCATTGAGCTGCGGATACTCACGCAGCGCCAGCGCGGTTGCCTTGAGCAACAGCGCGGCAGGCAGCAGCCGCTCCTCGGGTTTGCGCTGCCTGTTGAACGACTCCAGCCAGGCAAGCGGCCGGCTCATGTCTATAGTGCTCGCGAGATAGTAGTGCGGGATTTCCCGCTTCGAGCGCGACATGGCCGCCGCGATGGCCAGCCGCATCTCGTTTGGATCGAACCCTCTGCGGCGTGTGGCAGGGGCCGCGGCAGAGGAAGGGTCCTTCGGCGGCGCACCTCCTGCTGCCGCCAATTCGACATCGGCAAGGGTTACGGATCCGTCGAAACCTGTGCCCTTCAGCGTGTTCAGGTCGATGCCGAGCTCACCTGCCCTGCGGCGCGCGGCCGGACTTGCCCTTGGCCGGGACGAAGGCTGTACGAACGAGGCTAAAGGTGCGGCCTGTGTTCCTGGGGCCCGCCCCACCTCGACGGCTAGTGGCACCGAGACCGGGATGGCTTCAGGCGCAGCTTTGGGAGCCTTCGGAACGGACTGCTCCCCCGGCCTTGTCAATCGCGCGAGAGGAGCGCCCACCGGAAGTTCCTCCCCTTCCTTGGCACATAGTTCGGAGACGACGCCTTCCTCGAATATCTCGATTTCGAACGCGCCCTTGTGCGTTTCGACGACGGCGACGACGTCGCCCTTCTTGACCACGCTGCCGGGCTTGACGAGCCATTGGACGAGCCTGCCGCTCTCCATGTCGGCGCCTAGCGACGGCATCGTGAAATCGCTCATCGCGGCTTCACCAGACTGCGCGCAGCATCGACGATCTGCGGGGTTTGCGGAAGTGCCGCCTCTTCCATATGCGCCGCATATGGGACCGGGATCTCGCGGCTGCAGATGCGCCGGATCGGAGCGTCGAGTTCGAAGAACTGATCTTCTGAAAGTCGCGCCGCGATCTCGGCGGAGATCGACCCGCTCTTCCATCCCTCGTCGACGACGATGCAGCGCCGCGTGCGGGCGACGGATTCGAAAAGGGTCGCGTTGTCCAGAGGGCGCAGCACGCGCAGGTCGACAACCTCAGCCTCGATACCTTCAGCGGCGAGCACCTCTGCAGCCGCCAAGGACTTCGGCAGGCTGTTGCCATAGGTCAGGATGCTTATGTCGCGGCCATGTCTTCGAATCCTCGCCTTGGCGATGTCGACACTGGTCACGTCGGGATCCAAGTCACCCTCGGCGTTGTAGAGGACGATGTGCTCGAAGATGATGACTGGGTTCGGATCGGCCAATGCTGCCTTCAGCATGAAGCGTGCGTCCTCGATCGTGCCGGGTGCCAGGACCTTCAGGCCGGGGATATGGGCGAACCAGCCTTCCAGGCTGTGAGAGTGCTGGGCGGCAAGCTGCCGTCCGGCGCCCGTAGCCATACGGATCACCAACGGAACAGCGAACTGACCGCCCGACATGTGGGGGATCGTGGCGGCGTTGTTCATGATCTGGTCGAGCGCGAGCAGGCTGAAGTTGCAGGTCATGATCTCCACGATCGGCCGCAGGCCCGCCATCGCGGCGCCTATGCCCGCTCCAACGAAGGTCGCCTCGGCAAGCGGCGTGTCGCGGATACGCTGGGGCCCGAACTCGGCGAGCAGACCTTTGGAGACGGCATAGCAGCCGCCATAGAGCCCGACATCCTCGCCCATCAGAAGGGTGCGGGGGTCGTCTATGAGAGCTTCGCGGATGGCCTGACGGCAGGCCTCCCGATAGGTCATCCGGTTCGTGCTCGCATTCGCGGCTAACTCTTTCATTCGGGCACCTCGTCGACCAGCACGAAGCGTTCTAGCTCCTCGATCTTTTCCCATTGCCCCTGTTCCGCGAAGGCCACCGCCTTGCCGATCTCGGCCTCAACGTCCGCCTCGATCCCGCGCAGTTCCTGCGGCGAGAGCATATGGGTTTCCTCCAGCCACTTCTGCATGCGCGGAAGGGGGTCGCGTTCCTTCCACAGCTCGATCTCCTCGCGGGTGCGGTAGAGCTGCGCATCGAACATGGAGTGAGCACGGAAACGATAGGTGCGGCATTCCAGGAAGTAGGGACCGTTGCCGCCCCGAATCGAATCGACCGCCCTCCTGGCAGCAGCCTCCACGGCGATTGGGTTCATGCCGTCGACCGCCTCGTTCGGGGTGCGATAGGCAGCAGCCTTGCGCGAAATATTCGTTTCGGCTTCCGCCAATTCGAGCGGCATACCCATGGCATAGAGATTATTCTCGCAGACGAAGAGCACGGGCAAATCCCACAGCTCCGCGAGGTTGATGCTTTCGTGAAACGCGCCCTCACCGGCGGCACCTTCGCCAAAGAAACAGGCTGTCACGGCTCCAGGGCGAAGCTGTTTGTCGGCCATGGCAATGCCGATGGCGAGCGGCAGGCCGCCGCCGACGATCGCGTTACCGCCATAGAAGCGTCGGGCGCGATCAAAGAAGTGCATCGAGCCGCCACGTCCGCGCGAGCACCCTTCCATCTTGCCGTACATCTCCGCCATGAGCGTGGCCATGGGCAGGCCTCGAGCGATCGCGTGGCCGTGATCCCGATAGGTGGCCACGACCGCATCGCGATCCTCCAGCGCCTGCATGACGCCGAGGGCAACCGCCTCCTCGCCGTCATAAAGATGCAGGAAGCCGCGGATTTTCTGGGCCTGATAGAGTTCGGCGCACTTGGCCTCGAACCGCCTGATCCGCAGCATCTGTTTGAACAAGTGCCGGCCGGACTCGCGGTCGATGTGAGGCTTCTGGCTCATTTCTCGTCGCTTTCGAGCGTCGACAGGTCCCCCTCGGGCAGACCGAGTTCGCGCGACCTCAAGAGCCGCCGCATGATCTTGCCGGAACGGGTCTTAGGCAGGTTGGCGCTGAAGTCGAGCTCCTTCGGTGCGACGGCGGGACCAAGCCGCTTGCGGCCATGACCCAGGAGTTCCTTGCGCAGGCTTTCGGAAGGCTCGTAACCGGGCTTCAGCGCCACAAATGCCTTGACGATTTCGCCGACAGTGGGGTCGGGTTTGCCGATCACGCCTGCTTCGGCGACAGCCGGGTGCTCCATCAGCGCACTTTCGACCTCGAATGGGCCGATCAGGTGCCCAGCCGACTTGATGACGTCGTCGGCGCGCCCGACGAACCAGTAGTAGCCGTCGGCGTCGCGCTTGGCGAGATCGCCCGTCAGGTACCAGTCCCCGACGAAGCATTTTTGATAGCGTTCCTCCTCGTTGAGATAACCGCGCATCATTGAGGGCCAACCCTTCCTCAGCGCCAGCTCGCCCTCGACCATCGGCTCCATGATAACCTCGACGTTGCGCCCTTTCTCATGACGCAGGATAGCGGCCTCTATGCCCGGCAATGGGACGCCCATGGAACCAGGTTTGATGTCGAGCGCGGCCAGATTGGCGATCATGATGCCACCGGTCTCGGTCTGCCACCAATTATCGTGAAAGGGCAGACCGAAGGCTTCCACTCCCCACACGACGGCCTCCGGATTGAGCGGTTCGCCAACGCTTGCTGCGAAGCGAAGGGCGGACAGATCATACTTTTTGGCGGCTTCCGCGCCGAGGCGCATCATCATGCGGATAGCGGTCGGCGCGCTGTACCAGACGGAGATCCGCTCGCGCTCAAGCGTCGAGTACCATGTCTGAGCGTCGAACTCGGCTTCGACGACGATGCTGGTCACGCCGTTGGTCAGCGGCGCCAGGATGCCGTAGCTCGTGCCCGTCACCCAGCCCGGATCGGCGGTACACCAGTATATGTCGTCGTCGTGCAGGTCGAGCGCGTAGAGTCCCGTCACATGATGCGCCACCACAGCGGCGTGCACATGGATTGCCCCCTTCGGCCGTCCCGTCGTGCCGCTGGTGAAATGCAACAGCGCCATATCCTCGGGATCGGTTGGGCCGATCCGGTAATCCGGCGAAACCGCGTTCATGAGCAAGGACCAGCGATGCAACCCAGGACCGTCGACCTCGCCGTCGCCGACCAGGATGACGTCCGACAGGGTCGGCATCCGGTCGCGGACTGGCTCGACCTTCCGACGATAAAGCTCTGGCGTCGTGACGAGGACGCGCCCCTCGCCGATATTGATCCGGGTCGCGATCGGCTCGGGTCCGAAGGCGGAAAAGAGCGGCGAGGCCACGCAGCGCGCCTTCAGCGTGCCCAGCACGGCCGTATAGAGCTCGGGGAGCCTCCCCATGAGGATGAAGACCCGCTCGCCGGGCTTGATGCCGAGGCTGGCCAGCACGTTGGCAAAGCGGCTCGTCTCGTGACGGAGGTCTCCGTAGGTGAACTCGCGCCGCTCACCCGTCTTGCCGATCCACCGGATCGCCACTTTCCCGGCGCGAGAGCCCGTGGCGTGGCGGTCGACGGCTTCATGGGCGATGTTGTAACCCTTGCCGGCGGGCAAGCCGTCGAGCAGCTTCCAGGCGTTGGCCCACTCGAAGTGCGATCTTTCCGCCTCATAGTCGAACAGGTTAGGGCGAGGAGAAAAGGCAAGGAGATCCTTTGCGATACGTTGCTCGGACATCTCGGATGCAGCGTTTCGGTTCATCGTGTGCCAGGCTTTCCCATTAGCAAGGCCGTGCTGGCCCAAATTGCCCTTTCGGGTTGCACCTCAACGAAGAAGACTTGAGTACCCGCCTGAGGTCGACCGACTGCCGATCCAGAGATGCCGCTCCGGTGGAAGTGCATTTGCCCGCGCACCGCGGTCGCAGGAAATGCTAGCGAAACGTTGGTCACGTGAACGTCGACTTCCATCCGGATTTCCATGACACCCCCATCATGATAAAAATACCGTTCCGCGCCGAAGGGGGGTTTGACGCCGATCAAACCGGCATCCTTGCGCAAGGAATCGCTCAGCGTCACCGACCGCGCAGCGTCGAGATTCCTGTGTTCTCAAGAGCCAGCGAATGCATCCCTGGATAAATGGCTCGCCAGCTACGCCATACTTGCCTGCTGGGACCATCGCGGGTCGCCGGAATGGACAATCGACGGACTATTGCTACAGATGAAGACCTGTCGCCGGATCGAACATCTTGGCCCGGCTCATATCGACTTCGAAACGGAATTTGGTTCCCACTGACACCTTGTCCTGCGGGTCGACCCGTCCGATCGCCTCGATCCCGCCCAGCGTGAACACCAGCATAGTGTCTGGACCGGTCGGTTCGACGACGTCGATCATCCGGTCGAACGAGAATGTTTCCGATCCAGGTCGGTGCGCGCCCTCTCGAACCATGGCCTCCGGCCTTAGGCCGAGTATAAGCTCGCGGCCGAGAAAAGGCGATGCCGCATCCTGCAGGTTCTTCGGGATCGGAAAGTGGACTACTCCCGCCGGATCTTCCACTTGCAGTCGGAGGCCGCTCTGTTCGGTCACGCGTCCTTTGAACAGATTCATCGAAGGAGATCCGATGAAGCCGGCGACGAAAAGATCGACGGGCCTCTCATAGATATCCTCGGGCGACCCGAACTGGCGGACATGGCCGTTGTCCATCACGGCGATGCGTGAGGCCAGCGTCATCGCCTCGATCTGGTCATGGGTCACATAGACGATCGTCTTGCCGAGGCGCTGGTGGAGCCGCTTGATCTCGGTGCGCATTTCGATGCGCAGCTTGGCATCCAGGTTCGACAACGGCTCGTCGAACAAAAAGACCGCCGGCTTACGCACAAGGGCACGGCCCATCGCAACCCGCTGGCGCTGGCCGCCGGAAAGCTGGCCCGGCTTGCGGTCGAGCAAGGTTTCGATGTGGAGCAACTCCGCAACCTCAGCCAGCGCGGCTGCTTGCTCGCCTTGCGGCACATGGCGTGTCACCATGCCGAAGCTCATGTTGTCGCGCACGGACTTGGTCGGATAGAGCGCATAGGATTGGAACACCATCGCTATGTCCCTGTCCTTGGGCGGAATGTCGTTGACCAGGTCGCCGCCGATGAATATCCCGCCGCCGCTCAGGGTTTCGAGGCCAGCGATCAGGTTGAGCAACGTGGACTTCCCACATCCCGAGGGGCCCACCAACACGATGAACTCGCCTTCGCGGATCGACATGTCGATGCCCTTGATCACCTCGGTCGTGCCGAATTTCTTCCACACCTTGTCGAGCCGGATGCTGGCCATGATCTATCCTTTGACGGCTCCCGCCGCCAATCCGCGAACGAAGTACTTCCCGGCCAATACGTAAACGAGCAAGGTCGGCAACGCAGTGATGATCGCGGCCGCCATGTCCACGTTGTATTCCTTCACGCCCGTTGAGGTATTGACGACGTTGTTGAGCGCGACAGTCACCGGATTGCTGTCTCCGACGGTGAAGGCCACGCCGAAAAGAAAGTCGTTCCATATCTGGGTGAACTGCCAGATGACCGTGACAACGATCGCCGGCAGGGCCATGGGCAGAACGATTTGGGAAAAAATACCGAAGAACCCGGCGCCGTCGATCTTGGCGGCCTGCACGATGCCGTCCGATACCCCCATGAAGAAGTTGCGGAAGAACAGTGTCGTGAACGCCAAGCCGTAGACGGTGTGAACGAGAATGAGCCCAGAGACCGAGCCGGCAAGCCCCAGCACGCCCAGCGTGCGGGCCATCGGCAGCAGCACCACCTGGAACGGGATGAAGGCTCCGAACAGCATCAGCGCAAAGATCGTGTTGGCGCCTGGGAAGCGCCATTTGGTCAGCGCGTATCCGTTGACGGCGCCTAGCGCGGTCGAAATCGCTACCGCGGGAACCACCATCAGGACGGAGTTCCAGATATAGGGCTTTAGCCCGTCGCACCGCACACCGACGCAGGCCGAGCCCCAGGCCTTCAGCCAGGCGTCGAAGGTGATTTGCCTGGGCAAGCTCACAAGTGTTCCGGTTCGAATTTCGTCGAGCGACTTCAGTGAGGTGGCCATCATGATGAACAGCGGCAGCAGATAATAGAGGCAGAAGACGCCGAGCACCGCGAACAGAAGGATTCGCATCAAGCGGTGACGCAATCCCTTCCGCCTCACGATTCCAGCAGGCGCTGTCTGGGTCATTTGTTGGCTCCCCGCAATTCGGAATAGAGGTAGGGGACAATGACCGCGAGAATCGTCGCCAGCATCATGACGGCGCTCGCCGCGGCGGTGCCGAGCTCGCTGCGCTGAAACGCAAAGGAGTACATGAAGGTGGCCGGCATGTCGGTGGCGTATCCTGGTCCGCCGCCGGTTAGGGCGACGACAAGGTCGAAGCTCTTGATCGCCAGATGGGCCAGGATGATGAAGGATGACAGGAATACCGGCCGCATGATCGGCAGCACGACGCTGGCATAGGTGCGCAAAGGTCCGGCCCCGTCGATTGCCGCGGCCTTGATGATCTCGTCGTCGACCGAGCGAAGGCCGGCCAGAAACAGCGCCATCACGTAGCCCGATGACTGCCAGACGCCGGCGATGACGACCGTGTAGATCGCCATTTTCGGATTGACCAGCCAATCGAAACGGAAACCGGCAAATCCCATGCTGTGCATCAGCCGCTCGATGCCCAATCCGGGATTGAGTATCCATTTCCACGCAGTGCCTGTGACGATGAAGGAGAGCGCCATGGGGTAGAGGTAGACCGTCCGGATGGCCCCCTCGATCCGGATGCGTTGGTCAAGCAGGATCGCGAGCAGCACCCCGATGGCGGTGCAGAGCGCGATGAACAAGGTGCAGAAGATGAAGAGGTTGCCGAGCGCCACTTGCCAGCGCGGCGTGGCCCAAAGGCGAATGTATTGGCTGAGCCCGTCAAGCGTGTAGCTGGGCAGCACGCCGGAGCGGGTGAAGGAGATGTAGACGGTCCACGCGATGAAGCCGTACACGAAGAACAGGCTTGCCGCGAAGAGCGGCGAGACGACGATCCTCGGCAACAGGCGCTCGAAGAGACGACGCGCGGCCAATCCCCGCTTGGCTGCCTGTGACATTCCTCAAATTCCCCGCTCGGTAGCTTTATGATCGGCGATTTTGCGGGATCGCCGGCGGTGTTGTTTCGATATCGTACCGCAGCCCATGAGGACCGGGCCGCGTCCGCGGCCCAGCCCTGCCTGTCATTACTCGGTCTGTGCCCGCTTGACGGCCGCCGCCAGTTCCTTGACCGCATCCGCCGAGCTCATGTCCGAGTTGAAGAATTTCGTCACGAGATCGAGGAACTCGCCGCGTACGCTGCGCGGCACCGCCATTTCATGCGCCATCGACGGAACAAGCGTGTTGTTCTTGATGGCCGCAAGCAGGTCCTCATGCGACTTCACGGCGCAAGCATCGAACTTGTCGAGGCTCACGTCCGTGCGAGCCGGGATGGAGCCCTTCGCGAGATTGAACGTCTCTTGGAAAGCCGGGCGACATAATCAGGCTCGCCAGCACCTTTTGACCCTCCAACCGGTCTGCGCCGTGCACCTTGAAGAAGGTGAAGCTGTCGGCATTCAGGTTGAATGCGCCACCAGGGGTGGGAGCGCAGACGAAATCGACGCCCGGCTTCTTGCCCGCCGCCAGGAACTCGCCTTTGGCCCAATCGCCCATGATCTGGAACGCAGCCTCGCCTCGCATGACCATGGCAGTGGCGAGATTCCAGTCGCGGCCCGAGAAGTTCGCGTCGACATAGCCGCGCAGCTTGCGCAGTTGGTCGAACGACTTGACCATGGTATCGCTCGTCAGCGCGTTGGGATCGAGTTCGACCATTGCCTTGCGGTAGAAGTCGGCGCCGCCGACGCCGAGCACTACGTTCTCGAAGATAGTGGCGTCTTGCCAAGGCTGGCCACCGTGGGCCAGAGGTGTGATACCGGCAGCCTTCAACTTGTCAGCGTCGGCGTTGAATTCGTCCCATGTCTTGGGCATCTCGCTGATGCCGACCTTGGCCAGCACCGCCGGGTTGGCCCAGAACCAATCGACCCGATGGATATTCACGGGCGCGGCGACATACTTGCCGTCATATTTCATGATGGCCGCCAGAACTGGCGGCAGGACCTTGTCCCACTGCTCCTTTTGCGCGACCTCGTCAACGTCGTTGAGCACATCCTGCCGTGCCCATTCCTGAATGCCTGGCCCCTTCAGCTGGACGGCTGCAGGCGGATTGCCGGCGACCACGCGGGCGCGCAGCGCTGTCATCGCGGCATCGCCGCCGCCGCCGGCAATCGGCGAGTCGATCCAGGTTCCGCCTTGGCTCTCGAACGATTTCTTCAGTTCGCCGACGGCCTTCGCCTCGCCGCCGGACGTCCACCAGTGAAGCACCTCGACGGTGCCCCCCGCATACGCGGCCGCAGTTGTCATCAAGAGGCCGATCCCAAGCGTGATCGCCCTGGTCTGTTTGAGAAGACGCATTTATACCTCCCTTCAATTGGAGCCTTTACATTGCCCTTCTCAGGTACGTGTCGCTTTGATTTGAATCAGATTGGCGACAGCCGCCGCGAGGGACATTGCTCGGCGACTGCCGGACGGGATGGCGTGCGAAGGCGGAGCGATGAATCGCACCGAGCACGGCGGTACATGCGCGCGTTTCGCCTATCTACCCCACGCGCAGATTGCCGTTCTTCTCGCGCCACCTCGGCCCGGGGCCGCGCATATAGTGAAGCTCGGGCCGGTAGGGATCGAACAGGTCTCTCACGAGCTTGCGCAGAGCAGATGAAGCACGCTCGCGACCGCAGGATATGCTCGTGCCGATTGTCGTTACCATGCCTCGTGACGCGGAATGCAAGTAGAGGATCATCAACCCTCTCCTTAAGTATGCCGTTGCGATGACCGTTGCCGACGCTCGATTTCGATATCGGCAGGTCTCAAGTCTCGACGCAAAGAGGGCTTTCAAACAATCCGGTTTCTCCCCTAGGCAATTCTCCTAAGTAATCCCACGCACTGGAGAAGATATCGGCATGGCAGTGCCGAGGTATGGGTTGCGGGCCGCGCTTCGGCGGACGGGAGCGTTTCCGGGGGCCGGTTTTGCGGCTTGGACAGTCCGCAGCCGGGTAGGAGGGCCGCCCCGCAGGACTGATAGGCACTGGTTCAATTGTGGGAGATCGCATGACCAATGTGGGCCGAGCCACGCCGCCCGCAGGGGTTCGGCGTAAAGTGCTCGTGTGACGAAGGCTCAACCAAGCGCAGCGAGTTGCCGCTGTCCTCCGCTGTCTCCAGCTCGGCAACATCGGCATATAGGGTCCAGTTGCAGATTTTTTTTGCGCGTTCGTACCGTCGCTCAGCGGCCTGGAATGCGCGGTCCAGATTGCGCGCCCGCCGAATTTCCACTGTGCCTTGCGGGCACTTGAATTGATGGCCATTGGAATTGACGAGGTTCTTGAAGAACGTCACGCGATAGCTGGTCATGGGATTATCCCTAGTCGCTCACCGAACCGAAAACTGATCGACTGATAGCGAACTGCCGAGGGTCCGTTATTGATTTGAAGCAAATACTCTCGAGATAAGCTTCTGGCGCGAATGGGCAGCACATGCGAATTGTCCTTGGGCCGCGCCCTCAATCCAACAACGGCAAATTTCCGCGGAAGAATTCGCCACTTCTCGCATCCAGCGCGAGGTAGCCATCAATAACGCCGTGGTCGAACTGGTCTTTGTCCGCGGTCGTCATCACGACTTGGAATTCCCACGCCGGCGTGGCCAGGTCCTGGCAAGCCTTCACCGGGCTGCGGCCTGAGCTGAATGTCCTTGATGGCGCGTGCGACCTGCGCGCTGGTTCGGCCGTATGGATCGCCTTTCAGGAATGCTACGGCCTTCGAGCGTGCGCGCTGCTCGCTCATTCAAAATAATCCAATTCTGCCTTTTGCTGGAGGATCTTGCATGATGCGATTTGTCGGACCGCAGCTCATCGACGCCTCTCGCACTGTCGCTATGGTTTTGATCCCGGTCAATTGCCGGGCACCCAGATCGTGAGAAAGTTCCGGGTCAATTCATCAGGTGTGTAATTGCCATGCAGATTGAGCCGCAGATACGGTTCCGCGGGATGGAACCTTCAGCTTCGATAGAAGAGGTAGTTCGCGAACGGATTGGCCGGCTGACCCGCTTCCATGATCGGATAACGTCGTGTGCGGTCCTGGTAGAGGCTCCGCACAGGCACGGCCATAAGGGGCGCATCTACCGCGTGCAGGTCGACGTCACTGTTCCGGGACTGGAAATCGTGACCGGGAGGGAACACGAGGAGAAACGCGCTCACGAAGATGTCTACGTCGCGATCAGGGACAGCTTCAACGCGGCACAACGCCAATTGGAAGATCACGTCCGCAAAAGCAGTGGCTATCGGGTCAAGTTCCATCCCGAAACGCTACGCGGCACGATTGCCCGGCTGGTGCCCGAAGAAGGCTATGGATTCATTGCGGCACAGGATGGACGGGAGTTCTTCTTTCGGCGCGAGAGCGTGGCGTCGGAAAAGCAATGGTCTGCGTTGACCAAGGGAGTGGAAGTTCGTTTTTCGGAGCACGCCGGCGCACAGGGTCCCCACGTGTCGGCTGTGACCATTGTATCGTAAAGCCGAGCCTGCCGGACAGGGGAGTTGAACGATGAAACCAACGATTACCTGGGTACTGATCGCTGATGGCGCTCGCGGTCGCATCGTGCGCGATCTGGAGGTAGCTGGCGACGCTGCAGATCGGTTGCATGATCTGACTTTCGATGCCGATCAGAAGCAATTGCGCGAGATCATGGCTGACCGACCGGGTCGCAGCTTCGCCTCCGAAGGGTCGCGCCGTTCCGCCATGGAATATCATTCAAATCCTGTTCGTGAGCAGGAGTCGGCCTTTGCCGACATGTTGATCGAACAACTGGAGCACCGCCATGCCGCCCATGAGTTCGACAGATTGGCGATCGTGGCAGAGCCGCGAATGCTAGGGCTGCTCCGTCAGAAGCTCTCTCCGAAGCTCAGCGTTGCGGTCATCAAGGAAGTTTCAAAGGATTGGACAAAGCTGTCCCCCGCAGGGTTGCGCAGGGCGATCGTCGATCTCGGCGTCGCTGGTCCCGCAGCATAGCGCGGCACCGCGAAGGGTCGGATCTTCGTTATCGGAGCATCGCTCAGCATCGACGCCTTGGCTGGTGTCCAAATTGTTCAGCGCGTTCTCGGGGCCAGTCGCTGAGCATGCCCAAGTTGCTGCTCGTCACCGCTCCTTGATCGGCAGCACAGACAGCGAGGGCGGCATCATGGCACGACAACGACAGTGCAAGGCGCCAAGCTCACCAATTTTTGCGAGACGCTCCCCATAAGCAATCCGGTCAGTCTGCCGCGGCCGCGCCGACCAACCACGATCGCATGCACCTTCTCCCGCTGTGCGAATTCAATGATCACCTCGGCGGGATCACCCCAGCCTGATTGGGTGTGAATGACCGAAACGCCCGCCTTTGCGGCGACAGTCCTTGCCTGCCGCAGCAGCCAATCAGAAAATCCTTCGATCGCGTCGGCGACGTTTCCTTCCGCTCGTGCGAACTGCTTCACGTCTTCGGATAGGGATTCGCCAACCGTGAGAATGGACAGCCTGCTCCCCATGGCTCGCGACAGATTCGCGGCCACGCTCGTTGCCCGGCCCGCGCTCTTCGAACCATCCGTCGCAAGCAGAATATGCTGCATCGATCGTCCTCCGACCTGCGCCCGATCAGCATTGCCGCTGGTCGGCGTCCATTCCTTTGGTCAACGCCGCATTTTCCGGGAAATTGCCGATCCGGCATTGATAAGCATCAAGTCGCAGATGGCCGGTGATCTTCATTGCCGAAGCGCAACCGACCGGCTGAGGCATGACATGAGTGCAGGGCTAACGCGTGCCTTGGCCTCCGTCACGCACACTGAGCACCGCAGGTTTGATTTCTGCCTTTCTTGACGCGCATCAATCAAGATGGCGACGAGTGCGGATATCCTTTTCAGCCTATTTTACGAAAGGGAAGGCATGATGAGGTCCCTGTTCGCCCGCGCGGCACTTATCGCTGGCTTGGCCGGGATGAATATGCCGGTAGCTGTCGCTGGGACCATCGTGCCTGATGCCATCGGCTACACCTACAATCTTGACGAGACCGATGACGCAAAGATCTGCGAAATCATACTCGACATGCAAAATCCCGCGACGCCGGAATTGGTCGAGTTCACCGCATTCGCCGGCTACGACAAGTCGAACGAGTCCGTCGCAATCGGCTTCATAACGATGGCCGCGCACCAACCACTGTCGGAAGAGCTACAGCTCTTGGATCTCTCGGCTGCAACATTCACATCCCCCACTTTCCGGTCCGTGAACGATATGGACTACGAAGTCCACAAGGACGGCGGGATCATGGCAGCGACACTCGACCGGGTCGCAGCCAGCAACTTCCTGCAAGCGTTCATCGGCGGCGACTTCGAGCTGACATTGGCGACCGCGGGGCCGCAAAGCACCAACTTTTCCTACAAAATCTACACGGCTCCACCAGCCGAGGTACAGAATGGCTTTGCAAGATGTCTGGAGGATCTGCTGCGGCCATCCTTGTCGCTCCTGCATGGAGCGGAGGATCTCACCGCCCTGTGACACACCACCGAACGGCAGACTGCAGCATTGGCGAATGCTCCACGCATTCGGCAAGCCGCCGCTGATCATGGGGCCGCTCCGGAAAGCAGAGCCGAGGGGGTGTAGGACCGCGTGAAAATGCGACGCTCGGTGCGTCCGTTTCCCGTGTTCCAAATCCGTATCGCGGTTTTGATCTTGGACAAAGAAACCCTGGGCAACTTATGGTAAATGATTGATTAAGCTGCTTTTTTGTAAATTGGGAAGGGCGTAGCCATGTCAAGTGTAAGTCTTGTCCCCATGGGCGGGAAATTGGTTGCCTCGCTCGTTTTGCTCGTGACGGTTGCCGGGTGTTCGCAGACCACGGGCTCTATTGGAACCTCCAGCAACTCGCACACAGGCGTACCTCAATGTCATCGCTCGGTTCCACTGGGCGAATTCGACCCAAACTGCGACGAGCCGCGAGTTGGGTTCAAGAACTTCTCGCCGCCTCCGATCGTCACCGGCTTTCAGATGCAAACCTATGCCTCGCCCTCTAGGGCTGGGCGCCCTTGAGCGGGGAAACTTCCCTCCAGCATCGACAGGACGCAGCCCAGCCTCCCAAAGGAGAAGGACAGGTCATCCATCCCGAGTCCGTGCCTGGCCTTCCCGACGTCGAGCTTCCGGGCATCGGAATTGCGGTCGGCTGGCTGTCCGGCCTGCTTCTCTTGGGTGTGATTGTCAGCTTTGCACTTCACTTCGGCGACCTTCAGGTTTTCCTTTCCACCCTGAAATCCGCCGATCCCCTCTGGCTTGCCGCAGCGGTTGCATTTCAGATGTCCACCTATGCCTGCGCCGCTGCCGTCTGGTTCAGGATTCTTTCCCGTGCCGGAATCCGGCAGTCGTTTGCTGGCCTGTTCAAGCTCGCGGTCGTTCAGCTTTTTGCAAATCAGGCGCTCCCCTCCAGCGGCTTGAGCGGCACTATGATCGTCGCGAAAGGGCTGGCGCGGCGGGGAGTGGCCCCGTCGCTGGTCATGACAGCGCTCCTGGTCGACGGGTTCTCGTACTATGCGAGTTACCTGATGGTCGGTCTTTTGGCCTTCGTGGTCTTGTGGCACAGCGGCGACTTGGGCACGGCCTGGCTCCCGCTTGCGATCGCTTTTGTCATCGTTCTACTGGCGCTGGTCCTCGCCACCTTCCTCTTGATCCGGCGACAAGGGCGAATTATCCCGAAGGCCGCGCTTCGCTGGGCGCCGGCGGCAAGTATGGCTGCGATCCTCGCCAGCGCGCACACAGACATGCTGCGCGACGGGAAACTCATCCTTGAAGCGTTCCTTCTGCAGATTGGCGTCTTTCTACTGGACGCGGCGACATTATGGATCGCCGCCCGCTCGATCGGGCTCGCCGTTGATCCGATCAGCGCATTCCTGAGCTTCGTCCTGGCTTCAGGGGTGGCAACGCTCTCGCCAATCCCCCTCGGCCTGGGCACCTTCGAGGGAACCTGCACAGGCCTGCTCCACGTTATGGGAAATGGCATCGAAGGCAGTCTTGCCGCCACCTTGATCCTGCGCGGTTTCACACTCTGGCTGCCGATGGTGCCAGGCCTTTGGCTGATGCGAAGCGAGCTGGTCGAGACGACCCAGCATGGTAACGGGCAGTGATACTGCTACTTAGTCCAAGGGGGCAGCCATGCGGCGGTAACACCAAAACCGCAGTCGCCTCACGCTTGCCCCGGCGACATGTCAGGATTCGGCGACAACGCGAATATTGTCCCAAACCCGAACTGTACCGGGTGCGTTCTCGGCAACCACCCGCACGGCGTCTTTTACATGGTGGGCCCTGGCCGTTCCGTTCAGCGTGACGACACCATCGCGAACGGCAATGTCGACCGTGGCACCCGGTGCCCACAGCTGTCGCGCAATCTCGTCCACAATCTTCTTGCGAATTGTGAGGTCGTCCAGGACTGGTTGGGAGGGCTCGCCTGTCAGCCGAGCCAAGGTCGATAACAGATTGGCGCGGCTGACCATACCGATCACCTGCCCGTCGCGAACGACGGGCACCCGTTTGATCCCCCTGGTTTCCATGATCTCAACGATCTCGCTGACGGGGGTATCCGGACCAACGCTCACTAGGTCGCGGCTCATCACGTCTTCCACTTTGCGTCCATGCTCGCGCGCATAGTGATGCGCCAGCTTGTCCGCATCGAGCCAAAGACCGAGCCAACGCGAGCGATGGTCCGCTGTACCGAGTTCCTTGCGGTGCAGCAGGTCATGTTCGGTCATCATTCCGACGAGCTTTCCGTTCGCAGTGACGACCGGCAGTCCGCTGATCCCGCGCTCAACCATCAGGCGCGCCGCATGGGCGACGGTGCTGTCTGGGCGCACTGTTATCGCGCCGATCGTCATGATGTCGCTGGCTTTCATTGTGCCTACTCCGGTTTGTGTACTGCTTCGGCTGCAGCGATCTGGCGTTTTACGGCGATGAAACTGTCGGGACTCACGGAGATCGAATCGATGCCGCACTCGACGAGGAAGGCGGCAAACTCGGGATGGTCGCTAGGTGCCTGACCGCAGAGACCGATCTTGGCGCCCGCCTTTCGTGCCGCGGCGATGACGTTGGAGATCATCCACTTCACCGCCTGGTCCTGCTCGTCGAACAACGCAGCAAGGTCAGCCGAATCCCGGTCGACGCCGAGAGTAAGTTGCGTAAGGTCGTTCGAGCCGATCGAGAATCCGTCGAAGCGTGTTGCGAACTCGGCCGCAAGGATCACATTCGACGGAACCTCGCACATGACGAAGACCTCGAGCCCATCCTCTCCGCGACGCAAACCGTTCTCGGCCATCACTTCCAGCACACGGTCGGCCTCGTGCGTCGATCGGCAGAACGGGATCATCACCACGACGTTGCGGAAACCCATGTCGTCGCGTAGGCGACGGACAGCACGACATTCGAGCGCGAACCCGTCCCGATAGCGCGGCGAGTAATAGCGGGCGGCCCCCCTGAAGCCGATCATCGGGTTTTCTTCTTTCGGCTCGAACTGTGCGCCACCGATCAGCCCGGCATATTCGTTCGTCTTGAAATCGCTCATGCGAATTATGACCGGTTTGGGGTAGAGCGCGGCGGCAATTCGCGCCAAGCCGCGCGCCAGGCGGTCGACGAAATACTCGGCCTTGTCCGGGTAACCGACCGTCAACTCGGCAATTTCGCGCCTTGCGGCCTCGTCCTCGAGCTCGTCGTAGCGCAGGAGCGCCATCGGATGAACACGGATGTGGTTGCTCACCACGAACTCCATGCGGGCGAGGCCGACACCGTCCGCAGGCAGGCGCCACCAATGCATGGCCGCCGCGGGATTCCCGAGATTCAACATCAGCTTTGTGTGGGTCAGCGGGAGATTGCCCACCTCGATGGTTTCGGCTTCGAACGTCGCCGTCCCTTCATAGACAAAGCCCTGATCACCCTCCGCGCAGGATACCGTCACTTCCTGCTCGCCGTGGAGCAATGCAGTGGCGTTACCGGCGCCGACGATCGCCGGCAGCCCCAATTCACGGCTGACAATTGCCGCATGCGACGTGCGCCCACCATGATCGGTGACGATCGCGGCCGCCCTCTTCATCACCGGCACCCAATCCGGGTCCGTTGTGCGGGTGACGAGTATCGCACCGTCAACGAAGTCGCCGATATCGCGGGGGTCTTCAATCAGGCAAACACGGCCCGCTACGACCGCGTCGCCAACGGCAAGTCCGCTCAGAATCCTCCGCCCTGCCTTGACGATCCTGTAGGATTTGAATGCCGCCGCCTGACGGCGCGACTGGACCGTCTCCGGCCTGGCCTGGACTATGAATATCTCGCCCGTCTGCCCGTCCTTGGCCCATTCCATGTCCATCGGGCAGGCATAGTGGGCTTCAATCGCGGCAGCCCATCTGGCGAGCGTCAGGATTTCCTCATCCGTCAGCACGAAGCTCATGCGCTCCGCCTTGGAGGTCGGAACATTGCGCGTCGGCTTTTCGCCGGCGGCGTAGATCAGCTTTTGCTCCTTGCTGCCGCGTTTCTTGCCAATGATCGGCACCACGGCAGGATCCGCCAGCAGAGGCTTGAAGACCTGATACTCATCGGGGTCGACGATGCCCTGCACGACGTTCTCGCCAAGCCCCCAGCTGGCGTCGATCAACACCACGTCCTTGAAGCCTGTCTCCGTGTCGATCGAGAACATCACTCCCGATCCGCCGATGTCAGATCGGACCATATGCTGAACGCCGATCGAGAGGGCGACGCTCATATGGTCGAAGCCCTGCGCCTTGCGATAGCTGATCGCTCGGTCGGTGAAGAGCGAGGCGTAGCAGCGGCGGCAGGCAGCGAGCAATGCCCTCTCGCCGCGAATGTTCAGGAATGTTTCCTGCTGACCGGCAAAACTGGCGCCCGGCAGATCTTCGGCTGTCGCGCTGGAACGGACGGCGACGTCGACTTCCGGCTTGCCGGCGCGTTCGCAAAGCCGCCGATAGGCAGCAGCAATTTCATCCGCTATTTGCTCGGGCCAGTCACCGTGCAAGAACAGCTCTCGAATGCCCCTGCCCGCCTCATCAAGGGAAATCTTGCCCCCGTCCAGATCGGCAAGAAGGCGCTGCATTCGCTCCTCGAGGCCATTGGCCTGGACGAACGTCCAATAGACCTCGGCTGTAGTCGCAAAGCCAGGGGGAACGCGAATGCCCTCCGAACTCAATGCCCGGACCAACTCGCCCAATGACGCATTCTTGCCGCCAACATGGGCAACATCATCTCGTCCGATGTCTTCGAACCAGAGGATCCCTGGATTGGGTTGCGTAGCCATCACGTCACCTCCGAAACCGAAGTTCACTGTGCCGGTTCTCGGTTTTGGCGACTTTGATCTCCGTCAAGATGAGCCGCCAGACACAGGAACCTTCAGTCGGCGTCGGGCTCGACAGGGCAACAAAAGGGGGACGCTGCCAGGCCTGCGTGAAAGGAAACTGAACCGGTCTCGGTGCTGCCATGAGCCAATTTGATCATCGTCAATGCATCGACGCGCGGTTCGTGCAGGAAAATCTTCACAGAAAATTACTTGGCCGCGTCGCTATCGACGCCGGCAGATATCACGGAGGTTTTGATGACCACCGTTCAGCAAATCCTCGACGCCAAGGGTCACGACGTCTATTCCGTCCGCCCTGAAGATACGGTGCTTCACGCGTTACAGCTCATGGAAGCAAAGAACGTGGGCGCGGTGCTGATCAAGGACGGAGACCGCCTCGTGGGCATCTTCACCGAGCGGCACTACGCTAGGAACGTCTTCTTAAGGGGTAGATCGTCGCCGAAGACATTGGTTCGCGAGGTCATGGAAAAGCACGTCGTCTTCGTGGAACCGTACCAGACAGCTGAATACTGTATGGCGCTGATGACTGAGAAACGAATCCGGCACTTGCCCGTCATACGCGAAGGGCGCCTGGAGGGAGTGATTTCCATCGGTGACCTGATGAAGAGCATGATCGCCGATCGGGAATTCAACATCGATCAGCTTGTTCGCTACGTGAGCGGCTGAAGTGGATCGAAAGCGGTGCGGACTACGCCCGTGTAGCGACCGGCTTAAACGCGATGAGGACTGAGCGCAGCTGCGCCGACGTCACATCATAGCGGCGCTGATCCTGCGGAAACGCATGATGGAGAGGGCGAAGAATACGCCGCCGACGATCCCGACGACAGCAAACTGCGGCCAGACCACGTCAATGCCAGCGCCTCGATAAAGAATGGCCTGCGCAAAGCTTACGAAATGGGTCGAGGGTGACAACTGCATCACCGCTCGTAAGAATGCCGGCATGCTGTCGAGCGGCGTGTTGCCGCCGGACAGGATGTTCATTGGCAGGGCGACAAGGACGAACAGGAGCCCAAGCTGCGGCATCGAGCGAGCCACCGTGCCCAGGAAGATGCCGATGGCGGTTGCGAAGAACAAATAGATCGTGACGCCCGCCATGAAGAGCGGAATGGAGCCGACGATCCGAATTCCGAGCAGCGTCTCTATCACCAGCCAGAGCGACAGGCCGACCGCGACGGTGATCACCAGGCCGTTCGCCCACACCTTGGCAGCCGCGATCTCAAAAGGCGTGAGCGGCATGATCAGCAGATGATCCATCGTGCCGTGCTCCCGTTCGCGGATGATTGCCGCGCCTGCAAGTATGATGGCCAGCATGTTGACGTTACCGATGATGGCCATGACCGCGTTGAAGAGTTGCGTGGTGAGATTGGGATTGAAGGCGACGCGGACAGCGAGTTTCGCAGGCTCCGCCTGTGAAGGCTCGGCATCCGTGGCAGAGCGAGCGATTTCGCGAGCAATGATCTGCTGCAGATAGCCGGCGCCGATGCCGGCTTGCATCATGGCGGTGGCGTCGACATTGACCTGGATAGCCGGTCGTCGGCCTGCCATGATGTCGCGTTCATAATGCGGTGGAATATCAAGGACAAACGTGCTGCGGGCGGTGTCCATCTGTTCGTCAACCTGACCGGCGACGATCTCGGTCGGGGCGCTGAAATAGGGCGGCAGCAATGCCGCGGCGATTGCGCGCGAGAGCGCCGAATGGTCCTCATCGACGATCGCGACGGAGGAGTTGTGGGCCTCCTGCGCCGGACTCTCCGCCTGCGCATAGACCGCCAGCGTGAAGGAGTAGACGACGAAGCCGAAGAGCACGAAATCGCGCGAGAAGCTGCGCAGTTCCTTGGTGCCGAGCCAGAAGATGTTCGCCAGATGCTCCATGGCGTCATAGCTCCTGGCGGCGCAGGAACGCCAGGCTGATCAAGATGAGGATCGGGATGAAGACCGCGAGCGCCAACAGGCTTCCGGCAAGCTCCTGGAAGCCGAGCGCCTTGGTGAAGGTGCCGACCGAGATGCGCAGGAAATACATGGCCGGGAAAGTATGCGCCATGAACGCCGGAAAACCCACCAGCGAGGAGACGGGCGCCAACATGCCGGAAAACTGCACGGCGGGCAGCGAGGTCATGATCCCCGCAACGAAGAGCGCGGCAATCTGGGTCCGCGTGAATGCCGATATCACCAAGCCATAGCCGGTCATCGCCGTCAGGTAAAGCAGCGCGCCGAGAAGAAGCACCCAGAAGCTTCCTTTGAGCGTCACTTCGAATAGCAAGACAGCCATTACGAAGAGGACAAGGAAGGCGATCAGGCAAAGGATGACGTAGGGCAGTTGCTTGCCCAGTAGAAACTCGAGCCGCGTGACGGGAGTGACATAGAGATTGACGATCGAACCCAGTTCCTTCTCCCTGACGACGCCAACAGCCATCAGCATTGCTGGCATGAATGCGAGCAGCATGGCGATCGTCCCGGGCACCATGGCGAAGATGCTCTTGAAGTCCTGATTGTAGACGAATCGAGTCTCAATAACCGGCGACGCTGAGCGATCGCCCGCCTTGGCCGAGAGACCGGCGACGTATTGCTGATGCAGGCCGGTGAGGTATCCGCGGACCGTTTCGGCACGGAAAGGCATGGCGCCGTCGACCCAGGCGCCAATCTCGGGTGCCGCCCCGCGTCGGATGTCCCGGCCGAAGCCCGGCGGCACCTCGATGGCCAGCGCGAAGGCGGCGCTGCGCAGCGCCCGATCAAGGTCGTCATAGCCGGCCAGTGTTTCCCGTTCTGCAAAATAGGGCGATCCGCGAAACTCCTGCAGATAGGCTCGACTTTCCGGCGTGTTATCGCGGTCCAGTGCGGCGAAAGTCACCTGATTTACGTCGGTATTGATGCCTAGTCCGAAGACGACCATGAGAAATGCCGTACCGAGAAGTGCGAAGCCGAGCCGCACCGGATCGCGCCAAAGCTCCAGCGCCTCACGCCAGGAATAGGCGAAAAGCCGTCCTGGGCTGAAGCCGGCCCTGGGTACCACGCGCGCGTACGGAGAGGTCGCGGCGCGCTCCGGCTCAGGTGGGCTGCTGACCGGGCTCGAGCTTTCGCCCCCTGCTGACTGCAGATAGGCAATGAAGGCATCTTCTAGATCGGCTGCCCCCTTGGCTTCGCACAATTCGGTCGGCGTGCCGGCGGCAACCACCCTGCCGCCATGCATGAGCGCAACGCGATCGCAACGCGCAGCCTCGTTCATGAAATGGGTCGAAACGAAGATGGTAACCCCTTGCCGCCGTGAAAGCTCGACGAGAAGCTCCCAGAAGCTGTCGCGAGCAAGTGGATCAACTCCCGAAGTGGGCTCGTCGAGGATAAGGAGCTCCGGCTCGTGCACCACTGCAACAGCGAGCGAGAGCCGCTGACGAATGCCCAGGGGCAGCTGCGATGCCCGCTGGTCCACATAGGGGCCGAACCCGAACCGCTCGATGAGCGCGGCGATGCGCACTTTCCCTTTGTCGGCGGCGATATGGAAGAGACGGGCATGCAGATCGAGATTCTGCCTGACGGTGAGTTCGGTGTAGAGCGAGAAAGACTGGGACATGTAGCCGACACGCCTGCGCAGGCGCATGTTGGTGGCATCGATCGGCTGCCCCAACAGCCAGGCCTTGCCCTCTGAGGCCGGCAGCAGCCCGGTCAGCATCTTCATCGTGGTGGTCTTGCCGCAGCCGTTCGAGCCGAGGAAGCCGAAGATCTCGCCGCGTTCGATAGCAAAGCTCACACCATCAACCGCTACGAATTCGCCGAAGCGCCGAGTGAGCCCATCAGCTATGATGACTGCCTCGTGTTCACCAGCCGGCCGCGGCGGAATGGAGAGCGCGCGACGCCCGGCGCGAACCGCCTCGGGCAAAAGCGCAATGAAGCTTTCCTCCAAGCTCCCCATCCCTGTCAGCCGCTTTAGTCCAGCCGGCGGGGCCGAAGCGAGGATCCGTCCGGCGTTCATCGCGATGAGCTCGTCGAAGCGTTCCGCCTCCTCCATGTAGGCAGTGGCTACGACCACACTCATGCCGGCCCGCCTCGCCCGCATGCGTTCGATCAGTTCCCAGAATTGCCGGCGCGACAAAGGGTCGACGCCTGTGGTCGGTTCGTCAAGAATGAGTAGGTCGGGGTCGTGAACGAGCGCGCAACAGAGGCCGAGCTTTTGCCGCATGCCGCCTGAGAGTTTCTTGGCCGGGCGGTCGGGAAAGGGCGCCAGGCCGGTCGCCTCGAGCAGGGCGTCAATGCGCCGGGCGCGCTCGCCAGCCGGCTCGCCGAAGAGGCGTCCGAAGAAATCGATATTCTCTCGGACGCTGAGATCGGGATAAAGGTTCTTGCCGAGCCCCTGCGGCAGAAAGGCGATGCGCGGACACACGGCGGAACGATGGCGTTGGTCGGCCATATCACGGCCGAAAACCTCCACGCGGCCGGTCTGAATGCGTTTGGCCCCAGCGATCAGGCTGAGCAAGGTCGATTTGCCAACCCCGTCGGGGCCGATCAATCCAACGAGTGCGCCGGTTGGGACCCTGAGCGTTACGCCGTGGAGCGCGAGCGTGCGACCGTAGGAGTGAGAGAGCCCATCGACGGCGATGACTTCAGCGGGATGCATCATCCGTATGCCCTAACGCGAGAAAGGGCGGCCACTCGGCACCGCCGTCGAGGCGCACATAAGCGAGCCCGGGAAGGCCCGAACTCATCTCCGCCGCGTGACCGCGCAGATAGTCGGGGTCAACGCGCGCACGGACCCGGAACACCAGCTTGTCGCGTTCCGCCTTGGTCTCCACTGTCTTCGGCGTGAACTGCGCCTCTCCGGAGACAAAGACGACCTTAGCCGGGATTGGCGATTGAGGCGCGGCGTCAAGCACGATGCGCGCGGCGCTGCCTACCGTCGTGCGACCCGCTTCTGCCGTGGGCAGGAAAATGTCCATATAGACATAGCCGGTGTCGATCATGGTCAATACCTTGCCGCCGGCGCCGATCACCTCGCCGATATTGGCGAGACGATATTGAACGCGGCCGTCGCGCGGGGCGACGAGCGAATTGTCGGCGATGTCGATCCGATAGAGATCGACATCGTGATTGGCGGCCGCAAGCGTCTGTTCGGCTTGCCCGACGCGCGCATTGGCTGCGGCGAGCGCGGCATTGGCAGCGCTCATCTGCTGCTGGCGCTGGTCGAGAATCTCGGCTGTCGCATAGCCTTTGTCGACGAGGACAATCGAGCGGGTGAGCTGCTGCTCGGCGAGCTTGGCCTGGGCCCTCTGTTGCTCGACGCCTGCGCGCGCCTCGTCGAGCATCCGATTGGCCCCCAGCACCTGTGCCTCGGCTTTGCGGAGCGACATCTCAAGGTCTTGAGTGTCCATCCGCGCGACCACCTGGCCGGCGTGAACGACATCTCCCTCATCAACGAGGAGCGCAGCGATACGACCGCTAAACTTGGCCGCGATGTCGATCTCGTCTGCCTCGACCCTGCCGTTGCCCGAGGCGATACCAGCGGGCAGCCCAGGAGCGGCATGCAGCCACCAATATCCGCCTATCGCTGCACCAGTGACCGCGACCAGCGCCAGTGCAAGCCAGAGCCGGCGCCCTCGATATACGGCGGCGGGAACGGTCTCCGGAAGGCTGGGTTCAGGCTGGCTCGGCACGAGCATTCGGCTCGTCGAACGGTCATTCGGAGGGAGCAACTCAGTACCGTCATCGATGACGTCAATGTTGGGCATTCGTCGATTCCTACTATCCAAGAAGACGACGGGCGCCAGCGCCTTGCTATTAATCTCATCCGGATGTGGCGGGCGAACGTTGATCTGCGTCAAGGCAATGGCGCCGATCCGCGTCAACCAAGCTATATCTGACGATGCTCTGCGATCGAAACTCGGCCGGCTGCAAGCGGAGCCGTTGCGGTTCTTGATCTCAGATCGGCCTTCTTCGGGCTCGTTTGATATTGTCAGGCACTGCTTCGGCTAAGGATTGTCTATCGCCGGCAGGCACAGGAGCAAGTTGTAGCTGATCAGTTCGACAGGAGCCTGTGCAATGAGCCGGCATGGAGCAGCGATCGCGTTGCGCCGCCGAACGCCCATTCGCGAAACCTGCTATGGCCGTAGCCGCCGGCGACGACGAGATCCGCTCCGATTTGTTCGGCCGTGGCGATGATGGTGTCACCAACGGAGGAATCTCCGCGTTCCAGCACCTGGGATTGGGCATTCACACCGTGCTTTATCAAGAAACGGACGATGTCCGCCGCCCCTTCCCGAGCAGCGACTGTCCCTTCCTCGGTAGCACTGAAAACGGTCACCTCCTTGGCCTCGCACAAGAAGGGCATGGCATCGACCACCGCCCGCCGGGACTCGCGGCAGTCCTTCCAGGCAACGACGATCCGCTCGCCGCCAAAGGGTCGGAGATCGTCGGCCGCGAACAGCACCGGCCTGCCTGCCGAAAGTACCAGCGCGCCCGGATCCACAGTCCTTTGGAAGTTGCCGGCGGCAGCCGCCGCGGGCGCGCCGGTGATCACCAGATCGGCCGCTCTAGCGTGCAGGGCAACAGCACGCGTCGGATCGTCAAGCTCGGCGCGCCATGATGCGCGCTCGTTGTTGCCGACGACGGCAAGGAATTCTTCCTTGAGCTGCTTGATACGATCCTCGATATCGAGGGCCCGCTGACGCAAGACCTCTGCCGCAGCCAGCGAGGCTTCGCTCGGCGACACCAGCATGGAAGCTTCGGCTGCCGTCACAGCGATGAGATCTGCCTCGAATTTCCTGGCGATCTCCTGCGCGAAAATCAGCCTCGGCGTCGCCGGTGCATCGATGTCGAGCTGAACCAGTATTGTCGTGTAGATCATGCCTGGACTCCATGACAGGCCGGTAGATCAGCACCGTCGAGAACTTCGCGCTTTGATGCACATCAAGTTCGGTCAGTCGGAGCAAGACAGGCCGAGAGCATCAAGTCCGGCCTCCAGGTGATCGCCAAGAAGCGGATTGCCGCAGAGGTAGTCAGCCGTGTGTTCGTTGTGAGCATAGGCGGCCTGCTGGCGGACCTCTTCCCAATCGACTGCCTGACCGTCATCCCTGCCGAGCCACATCAAAGCCACGAGGTCGATCTGCTCATCGAGGGAAAGTTCCGAGATTAGTGAGCCAAGCTCTTCGCGCACGGGGTCGTCAGCATGGTCCTGCAGCACCCCAATCTCGTTGTCGTCCGTCGGATTGGATCCCGCGTCCGGCTCCATCACGGCAACCTTGACGTCGAATGCACGGGCCTTGGCGATTATGAAGCAGACTTTCCGGAGGGGAATTGCCAACTCGGGCGCCTCGGTGTCATTTCCAATTCCGCGTTTCATTCGATATCTCCTTTTCGTCTTCCGGTTCTCTTCCGCGGACCACGCGTCGCCCGAGCAATGGCCTGCGTGTGGCGGTGACCACGGTGCAGCGACCATCGGGCTGGCCTTCCTTGTGATAGTAGATGACGACCCAGTCAGCCGTTTTGTTGAGTTGGTGGGCGAGCTGGGTGTTCGAGAACAGGGCCGTGAAATGCCAGTCGCCGTGGCGGGCATGCAGGATGGGAAGCCAAGCATCGCCGGTGGGATTGAAACGCTTCGGCGCTATCTTGCGCAGCTGTCCCGCCGCCGCGCGCTCGCGATACATCCGGTCCACCTGCAAAAAGCATGGCGACAGGCGGGCGAGCCACCGTGGTCTCGGTAACGAAAAACGGCCGCCCGAGGCGTTCCGCGATGGCTGCGGCGATCATCCGCCGGCGTCGCGGCCCGATACCCCTCACAGCAACCTTGCCGAACCGAACAGCGTGTTCTAGCTCTTCCAGGCTCTCCAACTGGCCATCCTTGGCAAGGAGATCGGCCAACTTCGCGCCGATGCCTGGGATCGTCCGGAACAGAACCTCCGGCGCAAGGTCTCCCCGCAGCCTGTCCATTTGCGACCAGCGCCCGGTGGTGACCATCTCGGCAATCGCGCTGGCGATACCCGTTCCGACGGCGGGCAGCGCAGTCAGTCCTTCACGGCCATGCTGCGAGAGAATCTCCTCAACCGGCCGGTCGAGAGCCGTGATCACATCGGCGGCGCGCCGAAAGGCTCTGGCTCGAAAGCCATCCTCACCTTGCTGGGTCAGGAGATCGGCGTAGTCACGCAGCCTGCCTGCGATCAACAAGTTGACGGCCGGCGGATCTTGTGAAGCGATAGTCGGCGCGGGAACAGTCTGAACGCCGGTCTGAATGGTCATCCTGAAGCACCTCGTCGGATCGGTCCGACAGGGCACAATACGCGAAGGAGCGCCGGCTTCGTTGACACGCATCAAGGCGCGGCACGCCGTTTGGTCGATCTGTTTCGATGTATTGCGTAAGCGATTGCAAGAGTGATTGTCGATGATCGATCTGGCGACAAAGGTACGCTTCCTGAGCGATGCGAGGTCGTATACTCACGCCGCATCCTTTGTTGAGGCCCGGGAAACGCATATGTCCTGGGTCTTCCTGACTGAGGACCGCGTCTACAAGCTGAAGAAGCCGGTCCGATATCCCTTCCTCGACTTCAGCACGCTCGGCCGGCGCAGGTTCTTCTGTGAGGAGGAACTGCGACTGAACAAGCGGCTTGCGGCCGATACTTATTGCTCCGTTGTTCCACTACGATGCACCCGTGAGGGGAGGCTCAATCTTGGCGGACAAGGGCGGACCGTAGATTGGCTGGTCGAGATGAAACGGCTGCCTCGGGCCGACTTGCTGGACGTCAGGCTTCGCGAAGGCGTTGTGACCGAAGGAGACATTCACAATATGGCCGAACTGATAGCTGGCTTCTACTCCGCCGCTCCGCCAGAGATCGACGACGGCAATCTGTATCTGGAAAGCGTCATCAAAGAGCAGACTGTGAATCGAGCCATCCTGGGTCAGCCGACGCTCGGCGTCTCGGATGCCGCCCTGCCCGTACTTGACGTCGCCGACACGCGCCTCAGGCAGCTAATCCCGAGCATCAAGGCTCGCATCGATGCGGGTCGCATTGTCGAAGGACATGGCGACCTACGGCCTGAGCACGTGTACATCGGCACGCCCATCCAGGTCATAGACTGTCTCGAATTCGATCGGTCCCTGCGCATCATCGATCCCTACGACGAGATCAATTATCTGGGCCTGGAATGCACGATGCTGGGCGCAGGCTGGGTCCGCCCTCTCCTGGTCGATTTGCTCGAGCTTCGCCTCGGCGGACGTCCCGACGATGAAGTCATGGCTTTCTATGGTGCGTTCCGGATGCTGGTGCGTGCACGGCTTTGCTTGGCGCATCTGCTCGACCCGATCGTGCGTGAGCCCTGCCGGTGGCCGCCTCTGGCGCGCTCCTACATCGCCGCCGCGAAGGAAGAACTCAGCTCTCCATCCCGGCCAGTTCGGAAATTGAGCCATTCGCATGCAGGCGCTTGATCGCCTGGGCAATCAGCGGCGCGGTTGACAGGACCTGCAGCTTTGCTTCGTGGCCGGCTCCAGCCTTCGATGCCGACGCCACGCTGTCGGTAACGACAATGCGCCCAATGGCCGGGTCCATGAACAGGGCTTCCGAACCCTTGCCCAACAGACCGTGGGTGGCGATGGCGTGGACTTGCTTGGCGCCGCGTTCCCGGCAGGCGCGCGCGGCCCTCAGCATCGTACCGCCAGTGCTGATCATATCGTCGACAAGAAAGACGGTCTTCCCGCTCACATCGCCGGCAAACAGGTCGCCCGAGACGACCCCTCGGCTCCGGCGCTTCTCCATGAAACCGAACCCGACTTCATTGCCCATTGCCGTCTCGCACCTTTCCTTCACCAACTGCGCGCGCTTCACGCCGCCGCCGTCAGGAGAAAACACCACAATAGGCCCGGCGCCGGCGAGCTCGCGTAGCGCTGGCACAAAGAGGGCGCCCGTATCGAGTTGAAGCGTTCGACAACGGAAGGCATTTTGAAACGCCGAGAAATTGTGAACGTCGAGGGTGATGAGGCACTCGGTACCAACCGCCTCGAACAGCTGCGCCACGTAGCGCGTGCTTACGGGGTCACGCGCTTTGGTCTGCCGCTCCTTGCGCGCATAGGCAAGATAGGGCGCGATCGCCGTGACGCGCGCAGCGCCGTTTTCCCGACAGGTCGCGATGAAGAAGAGAAGCCTGAGGAGCTTATCGTTAGGGGACGCCCCAGGCTCGCCTGCGAGGCTATGGAGTATATAGACGTCTTCACCGCGCACACTCACAAGGGGCCGAGCCTTGTGCTCGCCATCCTCGAATTCGCGTTCTTCATGCGAGCCGAGGTCAACGCCCAAGGCTTGCGCGACACCTCCGCCCAGTTGATCAGTCCCTTTCAAGGCGAAAAAGCGCATAGTTATCTCACCAATGCGGTTGCCATGGGACGTCGTCCTCCGCGACACGCCGCCCTCCACTTCCCAGGAGCCGATCTGCCTGATCTAAGAGGAGACCGCTGCGAGGAAGTCTCGGACATCTATTAGCCCGACTCCCGCCGCACATCATAGCGGACATGGAATCGGTTGTTTGAAACCCTTGTAGCCTTTCTTCGGACAATCGCAGTCGGGATCGAACTTCGAAGGGGTTTCATGGCGCTTACAGCCAGGTTCGGTCTTGTAGGCATGACCCGGAACGGAGACATAGCGACTCTCATTGACGCAGCCGGCAAGCACCAAGCCTAGCGAAGCGACGATAAGCACTTTCATCTGCTTTTACTCCTGACGGATTGACAATAGACGGAGATACTATGGCATTCCGCCAAGGCAATGGATTTGTCCAAGATCAAATCGACAGAAACAGCGGCGCAACACGGCTGCGCCCAATACGTGGCGGTGGCAGCGAATATATGCGGTTCGGCAGACATGCCATCATCTTGGTTGGAAAATTTTGAACTCGGTCAAATATCGCTGAACCAGCCGATGGCAGAAATTCTTGTCAATAGTTCGATCTTCCTTAGTCTTCGAGAAGAGATGGCCATGGTCATTGGAAACGTATGCGCAGCATACCGCTGGGCATCGCAGAGCGAGATACCCTGGCCAGCGCGGTGATAGACGCATCGTCGCTGCGCGCGAAACCTTCGCGCCTGCCAGTGGTATGTGTCTTGCTGGTGTAGACGACATTGTCTAGCTTCTTCATGTTACTGTCCCGATGTTGCAATATCGACCGCGCCCGTGGCGGATAATTCGCAATATCCTTCATCAATATATCGCGGATGTTTCCGGGAACGGGCCGAAATGTATCAAAGCGTAGCCATCGCTCCACGACCTGCCATGGCGGGCTCATGGATGCTGACCTCCGCCGCCAGCCCGCCACCGGCCCGGTTATAGAGCCTGACCGATCCGCCGATCGCCCCCGCCAGTTGCTGGGCTATCGCCAAGCCGAGCCCGCTGCCTCCGGTTTCGCGGTTACGCGATTGCTCAAGCCTGAAGAAGGGCTGCATCGCGACCTCCAGCATCGCTTCGGGAATGCCCGGGCCGCGATCGGCCACTGTGATGGCAATGCTGTTGGATTTCTGCTCCACGCTGATCTCGGCCGCCCCGGCGAATTTGATCGCGTTGTCTATGAAGTTGGTCAGGATCCGGCGCAGCGCATGCGGCTTCGTGGTGGCCGTGCCGTGCACGGTTCCAACGACGGAGACGGCACTACCTGTGTCCTGATAGTCATAGGCAATGCTGTCGATGAAGGAGGCAAGATCTATCCGCGACAAGCTCTCGCCGCTGCTGTGCGAACTGCGGGCATAGGCTATGCCATCCTGCACCAGGCGCCCGATCTCTTGCAGGTCACTGACGAGCTTGTCCTTGTCCGGAGAGTCCTCGGCCATATCGGCGCGCAGCCGCATACGCGTAATCGGAGTCTGGAGGTCGTGCGAAATGGCGGCAAGGATCTGGACGCGCTCTTCGAGGTAGTGGTCGATCCGGTCGCGCATGGCGTTGAATGCACGAGCCGCGTGGGTGACCTCGCGTGGGCCGCTTTCGCTCATCAGAATGCGCTTGCTGGTAGGATCCAACCCATCAGCCGCGGCAGTGAGTTCAGCGAGCGGGCGCACGGCCTGGCGCATGGCTAACCAGGAACACAGCAACAAAAGCGCCATCTGCACCATGAAGACGTAGGGAAGCCAATGGGCGACCGGCATGATGCCGGTGGGAGTGACATCGATGGTGAGCGGCGAGCCGTCCGAAAGGGTCAGGTGGCCCTGGAGCCTGTTGCCGCCCGAGGGGATGGATTCGATGCGCAGCGGGTATTTGTGACCGGCCGCATCCTCGATCCGCTTGGCGATTTCCGCGCCGCGCTGCGATGTATCGGGTATGCCGTTCTGGCCCGGGCCAAGCACGAGCCGGTAGTTGCCGCGGCTCAGACGGTCGAGCCAGATCGACCGCTCCGTGGCAGGCAGACGATCCAGGACGGCTATCGAGGTCGCCAAGTCGCTTTCCAGTGTGCCGAGCATGATGGCTCTGGCAGACATGTAGCGTTCGGCATAAAGCAGGCCGAAGGAAAGACCATATGCAAGCGTGAGGCCCGTGAACATGATCACAAACAGGCGCGCGCGCAACGTGCCCGGCCACCATGCCCGCCAGGTCACGTGCGCGGCTCCGTGATCTCGACCGGCACCGAGAAAACATAACCTTCCGCCCGCACGGTCTTGATGTAGACAGGCTCTCGGGCATCATCCCCCAGCCGCTGTCTTACCCTGCTGACGAGAAGGTCGATCGACCGGTCGAAAAGCTCGGCATCGCGGCCTTGAGTAAGATTGAGCAATTGGTCCCGGCTCAGGACGCGTTGCGGGTGATCGACAAAGACGCGCAGCAGCCGGTACTCGGCACCGCTAAGCGCGATCGCCACGCCTTCCTTGTTCAATAGCTGGCGACCGACGGTATCGAGCCGCCAATCGCCGAACGACACGATCTGCCCTGCTTCGCTGATCTGGAGATTGGGCGGGAGCATCCTGGTGCGACGCAGGACCGCCTTGATGCGGGCCAGGAGTTCGCGCGCGGCGAAAGGCTTTGACAGATAATCGTCGGCGCCGATTTCCAGTCCAAGGATCCGGTCTACCTCGTCGTTGCGCGCCGTCAGCATCATCACAGGCGTGGCTTTGTGCTTGCCCGAGCGCAATTCGCGACAAAGCACGATGCCATCATCGCCCGGCATCATGACGTCGAGCACGATCAGATCGACCGTGTTTGCGTCCAGAAAGCTGCGCATTTGGCGGCCATCGGCGCAAACGGTGGTGCGAAGCCCGTTTTTCGCCAGATAGCTCGACACCAGCTCCCGGATTTCGCGGTCGTCATCGACGATCAGGATGTGATCGACATGGTCCATTCTCGCTTCCAGACCTCCGTGGCATGCGGCCATGCGGATCATCATTAGCCCCAGCATGGTCTGCCGCGAAGCCGGTATCTTCGCGGCAGACGGTCATGTCGCCTAGAATTTCGCGACATCCATCACTGCCTGGGCGAAAGCCTGCGGGGCCTCTTGCGGCAGATTATGGCCGATGCCGCCGCTGATGTTGCGATGCTCGTATTTTCCCGAGAACTTGTCGGCATAGGCCGACGGATGGGGATGCGGCGCGCCGTTGGCGTCGCCTTCCATGGTGATCGTCGGGATCGTGATCGCCGGCGCCATGGCGAGCTTCTTTTCGAATGCTTTGTATTTTGCCTCGCCTTCGGCAAGGCCCAGCCGCCAGCGATAATTGTGGATGGTGATGGCGACATGATCTGCGTTGTCGAGCGAGGCCGCCGAACGGTTGAAGGTGGCGTCATCGAACTTCCAGGTCGGAGAAGCCGTCTCCCAGATCAGCCTGGCGAAATCATGCGTGTGGGCCGCGTATCCGAGCCGGCCACGCTCTGTGGCGAAGTAGAACTGGTACCACCAGTCAAGCTCGGCCTTGGGGGGCAGCGGCTTCTTGTTGACCTCTGGATTCCCGATCAGATAGCCGCTGACGGAAACCATCGCCTTGCAGCGCTCCGGCCAGAGTACAGCCATGATGTTGGCGGTGCGCGCGCCCCAGTCATAGCCCGCCACAATCGCCTTTTCGATCTTGAGGACATCCATCAGGTTGATCATATCGGCGGCGAGCGCCGACTGCTGTCCATTGCGCGGGGTCTTGGCCGACAGGAAGTGGGTGGTTCCGTAGCCGCGCAGATGTGGAACGATCACGCGGAAGCCGGCCGTCGCCAGGATCGGGGCGACGTCGACGAAACTGTTGATGTCGTAAGGCCAGCCGTGCAGCAGGAGGACGGCGGTTCCATTGGCGGGCCCGATCTCGGCATAACCGATCTCGAGCACGCCTGCCTTGACTTGCTTGATCGCATCGAAAGACTCTGACGCGCCGCTCTTCGCCGTCGTTATCGCGGAGCCCGACTGTGCATTGGCCAGGGTCGCGAGGCCAAGCTCGGCGGTCGCGACAGCAAGCGCGGCGACGCCGAGGAAGCGTCGGCGGGTATGATCGATTTCGTTGGACATGGGTTGTCTCCGGGTTGCGTGAAGGACGGCAAAAAAGCCGGCGCGATGTATCCCCGGTGTGTCCGACGGCGGCCGCAATTGAATGCGGATGTAGCCTGGGGCGTGCAAGGTACAGTCTGTTACAAAGCCAGGTCGCGCGCCCTGGCGACGATCAGATTTGTGTCGCGATGTAGCGCCAGGGCCAGTCTGTACACTTCAATACAGTTTGCAGCGCATTTGGACATATCCCGGATACGTCATCGCGATCTTTTCGGCTGCGTGGCTGGCGCCTCTGCACCTTGCCAGGACTCCACCAAAGGAAACGACGATGCCGCTTATCGCTATACCCTATCTGGGAGGAGTGCTGACTGTCGTCAGTCCCTGCATGCTTCCCATCCTGCCCTTCGTGTTTGTCCGTGCCTGGCACAGCTTCGTGCGCAGCACGTTGGCGATGCTATATCGGCTAGAAGCAGGCAACGGCCTTTGCTTCGAACGAGACCGTGCTGCCCGATATCGCGCAAAAATATTCCCTAGTGGAGCCTCGCTTAAACCGCTGGAGTCTTTCTGGAAACTGGATCGTGGGCGGGGAGCAGGCCACGCTCGATCAGGCGAACGGCGCCATCGCCCACCGCTTCAGCGCTCGTTGACCTGCATCTCGTGCCTGGACCGGACTAGACGACAAGCCAATCCGCTTCGAGATGACCCTGGACGGCAAGGCGCCGGGAGAAAATCACGGCGTCGACATTGATGCGTATGGCAACGGCACCGTCGCCGCGGCCAGGCTTTACCAGCTCGTCAGGCAGGCTGGCGACGTCAGGGCCAGAACCTTCGAGATCCGCTTACCGGATCCCGGCGTCCAAGCCTTCGCCGTCACCTTCGGCTTACACAGTCTTTTTGCAAAAGTCTTTTACCGCAACCAGCTCAAGCAAAGGAGAGCTCTATCATGCATCGTGCCTTCATTTTCGCAGTCGCATTGACCACAAGCGCCATCGCATTTGCCGCGCAGGCGGCCGAGATCAAGAACATGGTGATCGTCCACGGCGCGTTGGCGGACGGATCCGGATGGCGCAAGGTCGCCGAGATCCTCCAGCAGCGGGGCTTCAACGTGACGGTCGTCCAGGAGCCTATCACCTCGCTCAAGGATGATGTCGCGGCCACCAATCGCGTGCTCGATCTGCAGGACGGGCCGTCGCTCCTGATTGGTCACAGCTATGGCGGCATGGTGATCACCGAGGCCGGTAATCATGCCAACGTTGCCGGACTGGTTTATGTCGCGGCGTTCGAGCCCGACAAGGGTGAGAGCCTGGTCAGCCTGGCATCCTCAAAGCCGGCGGCCGGCACGCACATTCGCGAAACCAAGGACGGCAACTACCTCTATCTTGACCCGGCCAATTTCGCGGCCGACTTCGCAGCCGATCTACCGAACGAGGATGCGGCCTTCCTGTCGAGATCACAGGTCTTTGCTTCCAAGGAAGCGTTCACGAGCAAGGTCACCGAACCGGCGTGGCAGACCAAGAAGAGCTGGGCAATCGTTGCGACGCAAGATCGCTCGATCAACCCCGACCTTGAGCGCGACATGGCAAAGCGCGCCGGCAGCGAGACGATCGAGATCGAGGCGAGCCACGCGGTGTTTGCTTCTCAGCCGGACAAGGTTGCCGACGTGATTGCCAAGGCGGCTCAGTCCGCTCAGTAGGCGGTCGCGAGGCACAAGAAGTTAGCCAGGCGGCGGTGGGTCTGCCGCCGTCTGGCGAAGACCTTCACATGCTGGCGCGAATTCCGGCTAAGGCCGTGCTGCTAACAGCGCAATGACGACTTGCTGCGTGTCGCAACCCACCGTTCCTTGACCGTGAGTGAGCTGCGCCCAATTGAGATGAAGTGGAGCGTCGGATCGTCGAACCAGAGTCCCACGTGCTTTGCCGGACGCAGTCCGGCAAAAGCCCATCCAATTTTCGAGGCGGCGAGCCGGGCGACAGGAGGATGAAGAACAGGCTGAGATCATGCGTTGCGAAGACCGGGTCTGCAACGCACTGAGCCGCTTGCATTTGCTTTCATACTGCCGGCGATCCCAGCTGCCGGTCGCCTTCGCTTCGATCGTGACGATGGTTTGGTCGAACACGATCAGGAAATCGAAATCCTGCCGGGATCCCTGGATGGGGTATTCGGGTTCAGCATCTGCACTCGAGATGGTCGGGTGGACCGAAATGTACGTGGATGCCGCGCCGATTGTTCGGAGCACGGGACATGGCCGACCATGTCCGGCTGTGAGTTCCCTGTGCAGAGGCAGGTCGGCTCAGGAACGGACGTTCGTGAGCCGCCGAAGCAGGGCGTAATCGTCAAGGTCCTTGTATGGTGTGAGGTCCAGGTCGGCAGGGACCTTCTTCAATGCTTCCTCGTCAATTGCCTTTTCGTGACGCTTCATGAAACGTTGATAGTCTATCCACCTTATCCCGCTCGTTCTAACGGAATCCCGCTCGATGCGTGAGGCAATCTGGTGCGCGTGAAGGTAATGCAGTCGTAACTCATCCAAGAGCGCTTTCTCGACTATCTCATGAACCACTAAGAAAGGCTCGATCCGAACATCTTTGTTCCTCACCTTTAGTGTGCGGGGTAGATGTCGGTCGATGTAGACCGTCTTGGCGTCGACGCTGTAACCAGCGATGTAGGGGATGTCGAACTCGTGAGAGATGGTGACTCTGCGGTTGAGGGCAGCCACAACATCAGACAACACGCGGGCATCAACACCTTCTGACTTATGATGAATTTCACTGTCAGCGAGCAATCGTTTCTCCATAGGTGAATGGGCGTCGAGATGCCGAAGCGGCTGCCACAAGAATCAGGCGAGCGACAAAATGTTCCACGAGGCTCCAGGCGCCAGCGGCGCGCTGGCTCCGCTCGGTTTCCGCCGTGTGTTCCGCAGCAGTAGGCGGTGCATCACTCCTGGACGGTACATTCGCTACACACATATCGTCCGGGCCTCTCTGCATTGTGGTCTTTCCCAAGTTGTTGGCCCGAGGCTTTGAATGGTCAACCCTGCCGGATCGGTCGTTCGGCTTGAGTAACGTTATCGCGACCCGGGTCTGGCCAGGGGAACAATCGGATCGAGCACCGGTTCGGATCCGGCTCAAAGGCCTGAGCCAAACACACTGACCAAGGGAGTGATGCAATGCGATACGTACGACGAACGACGGCCGCTGCCGCCGCCTTGATGATCGCCGCCTTTCCCGCGCTCGCGCAGACAACCGGAACGCCGGCGCCCAGCCCGACGACCGAGCCCTCCCCGGCGGGGCCGTTGCCGGACGCCAACGGACCAGCAAGCGGTCCATCGCGTGAAATGATCCGCCAGATGATAGAGCAAGCCGTGCAAGAGAGGATGCAACAGGAGCGCGGTTCCGACGCAGTTGGCCGCCACGACAGTCAGGGCGATCGCTGGCAGAAGCACGGTGACCGCAGCTCTGACCAGGGTCGAAGAATGGCGGGGCACCCAGGCGCACGGATGATGCGTGGTGCCGGGATGCGACTGATGTTCGCTCTCCTGGATACCGATGGAGACGGAGCCCTGTCCGAAAACGAGGTGCAAGACACGGTCGGCAGAATCTTCAATACCATCGACCAGAACGGCGATGGGAAGATAGACCTGGACGAAATCCAGGCATTCTTGCACGGCTCGAGCACCGACGAGATGCCATGATGGCGATTGAGCGCAATCGTATGAAGCTAAAAGGGTGGCGAGCGCACTAGGGCTTAAGTCGCACTCCGACAACGAATTGGTCGCACACCGAAGTTTCGGCGAAACATCGATCCCCCGTGACCATTGGATACATGGAACGCTGAAGACAGTCCCCATCTGCGTTCCGCCGGCCATGTGCCAGCATATGGGCGGGACACATACCGAGGAGTGAAGAATGAAATCGCTAATCGCCAATACCGTGGCTGGCCTGCTGCTCTTGTCAGGCGTCAGCGTGGCAATCGCGGATACCGTGGTCCTGGCACCGGAGCAGGAAACCACCATACGCGAATATGTGAAGAAGGAGCCTCTTGCTTCGATCAAGTTGCCTGGCGTCGAACTTAAGGTGGGTTCGACCGTGCCTGAGAAGGTCGAACTGCACAAAATCCCAAATGTGAAGTACGAGTATACGGTGATCGACAACCGCACCGTGGTCGTCGATCCAGAAACGCATACAGTCGTCAAGGTGCTCGACTGACGGCAATTTCCAGTGGGAGAGCCGAAGCGCTCCCCACTGGAAGATCTCAGCAAGACTCCTGGCCCGAGTTCAATTAGGCTATCTTCGCTGAACCGGCTTAAATCGCATCGATCATGCTAGCCGGCGCGCTGTCAGGCGACTCGCTCGAGCATGTCCCTTCATTCGGTATGCCAGGAACGCCGCTTGCCCACTCGTTGATTGAGCGCCAGATAGGTAAGGATCTTGTTGGATATCTGAGCCACATACCCCATGGCCCTGGAAATTGCGATCGGCCCGCCGCGCTTGGCGATCAATCAGGGCCTCAACTTTTTGGTGACGCAGCAAGATGGCCAAATCACTTGGCCCACGCATCAAGGCCTCTACGCTTCGGACACCCGTCTCGTATCCAGTTGGCAGATATACGCCAATGGGGAGCCCTGGGATCTTCTCAACTCGGGCAACATTGCTCACTTCGCTGCCAAAATCTATCTCGTGAACCGTGCTTTCGGCACCGAGGCCGGTCCGGTGAGGTCTGGCGATTTAGGGCTTCTGATCGGACGCGCGTTGGATCAGGGAGGGCTGCATGAAGACCTGGATCTGGTCAACCACGGTCGCGACACCATCCAGTTCAATCTGGAAGTCGGAATTCGCAGCGATTTTGCCGATCTGTTTGAGGTAAAAGCCGACGACATCGTCCGTCGGGGTCGCATCATCACCGATTGGGACCAGAGAAGCTCACGTCTCAGGACCACCTACGCCAATCAGGATTTTCGCCGGGCTATCACAATCACGGTCCGTCGGACGCTGACCCGGCCTGTCTACGCCAATGGGCGGATCAGCTTCGATATCAAGCTTGAGCCTGGCGCCACCTGGCACACGTGCCTGCTCTATGACTTTGGCCAGGATCATACGACCCGGCGGGCCCCACGCGCCTGTGTCGACAGATGCCTAAGCTCGAAAGCGGCCAAACGAGTAGCGGGGTGGCGCCGCACCGGGTGCAAATTGAGCACCTCGAACGAGCAATTCCGCCAGCTCTACAATCAGGCGATCGAAGACATGGCAGCGCTTCGTCTTCCTATCGAAGGCACGGACGAAATGGAGTACGTTCCAGCCGCGGGATTGCCCTGGTTTGTAGGGCTGTTTGGCCGTGACAGCTTAATCGTCTCCCTTCAGAACGCCTTGATCTATCCCGACTTCGCCCGAGGTGCCTTAGATGTCCTCGGTCGGTTTCAGGCTACCTCGCGGGACGACTTTCGGGATGCCGAGCCTGGAAAGATCATGCACGAGCTCCGCACCGGCGAGCTTGCTCATTTTCATCTCGTTCCGCATACGCCTTATTACGGCACTGCCGACGCAACGCCCCTGTATCTGATCGTCCTCCACAACGCCTGGCGGTGCACAGGCGACGGCCGATTAATAGATCGGCACATCGAAACCGCTGAGAGATGCCTGGACTGGATCGACCGCCACGGCGATCGCGACGGCGATGGTTTCCAGGAATATGAAACCCGTTCGACGCTCGGCTACGAGAACCAAAGTTGGAAAGATGCGTCTGACGCAATCGTGTACCCTGATGGCTCAGTGGTGAGGGGACCGAAGGCGCTTTGCGAGTTGCAAGGCTATGTCTATGACGCTTGGCAGCGCATGGCAGAGATCTATGACGCCAGAGGCAACAAACCTCGCGCCGAGCAGCTTAGGGGCAAGGCCAGGACGCTGTTCGACCGATTCAATGACGTATTTTGGGATGAAGCTTCCGGGTTCTATGCTTTTGCCCTGGACGGAAACAAGAGGCCAGTTCTGAGCATAGCCTCCAATCCCGGTCATTGTCTCTGGTCGGGCATTGTTCCGCAGGAACGCGCGGCAAAGGTAGTCCAACGGCTAATGAAGCCGGATATGTGGAGCGGCTGGGGCATCCGGACCTTGTCGGCCGATCACCCCGCCTACAATCCGAACTCCTATCAGAACGGCTCTGTCTGGCCCCATGATAATGGCCTGATCGCGTTAGGCTTTAGACGCTACGGCTTCTTTGAGGAGGCTGCTCGCCTGGCCGGCGACGTCAGCGGCGCGGCAAGCTATTTCATGCAGCATAGAATGCCCGAACTCTACGCCGGGTCCTCCCGAACGCCCACCACCTTTCCCGTGCAATACAAGAGGGCCAATGTGCCTCAAGCTTGGGCAGCCGGGTCCTGCTTTGCTTTGCTGCAAGCCATTATCGGCTTCCAGCCCGACGCTCCGAACGGAAAACTCTACCTTGATCCCGAACTCCCGGATTGGATGCCGGAACTGATGTTGAAGGACATGCGCGTCGGCAGGAAGCGGATGGACATCCAGTTCTGGCGCGAGAAGGAGAGGACTTTTTGGAAAGTCGTCGCCGGCGACCCCACGACAGTGGCGGCGCGAACTTGCGCGACCGGCCCTCGGTTGGCATGACAATTCAAGAAGGGATCGAAAGCCCGCAATTTCAGGGCGCAAAAATACCCGGCGACGTGAAGATGCAATTGCTCGAAGCGCTCCGTCCACCTCGAGGTTCCGCGCGCCCCCGACCCTCCCCTTCGGTCCGCGGGCACTACGGGACAGATCTCTGCCCCATGTCGTTGGAAGCTCTCCTGGCCCGAACAAGAGGCTCAGGCAAAATGCCTACGCCAAGCCTGTCCGGCCCAAGCCGTTATAGGGCACCGCGAACGCAGTCGGGACTGGGTATCGAAAGTGTGCCGCATAAAACATGACCGCCGTGAACTCCCAGCCGGTACTGCGGGCAACTGATGGCGACAACAGCTATCGCCTCACGGCCAAAACAGAACGGATGCCGCCTCGCCCGTTGAACAATTGGCCTTGAGCTTTCACGCCTTCTCCACCTTCTTCATGAAGAGGGTGAGCTCGTCCGGGTCCATATGCACGATATGCCTGTCTTCCGGATAGGCGCCGCTGTTGACGTCGGCGACATATTCCGAGAATGCCGCGATGCGCTCCTGCTGCAGCCGGTCATATTCGGCGGCGAAGTTGCGGTAGACTTTCGAATGGCGCGGCATGTGACCGCGATTGGTGCCGAGAATATCCTCGGCGAACAGATACTGCGCGTCGCAGCCCGTGCCTGCGCCCATCGACAGCATGATCAGCGGGGTCCGCTCGGAGATCGCCTTCGCCACTTCCACCGGCACGACCTCGATCTCGGCGCCGATCGCGCCGGCGGCTTCCAGTTGCTTGACCGCTTCGAACACTTGCATGGCGGTATCCGCGGTCTTGCCGACCGCCTTGAAACCGCCGGTCCAGGTCGCGCGGGAGGGAATGAGACCGACGTGGCCAATCACAGGTATGGCGTCGTCGGCCATCCGCTTGATCGTAGCGTAGCCGGCGCTGCAATAGACCGCGTCGGCGCTGGCCTTGTAGAGTCGGAACGACCACCGCACGAAATCGTCAGCCGTGCCGATCTCGAAGAAATTCTCGCCCGGCATGGTGAAGAGGCTGGGCGCCGCGTCGCGGTACTGCGGATTGAGCACCAGTTCCGGCGGCACCGAGACGATGTCCACCCCTGCCCGCTCGGCGGCCTCCGCCTCTTCCAGCGTCAGCACGCGCAGCATGGTCAATTGCCGCTTGCCCTTCATGGCGCGCAGATCGGCGACGGTCGGTCTCTTTCGGCTCATCGGACTTCGTTCCCTCTATGTGTTGCGGCGAGTTGCTGTCAGCCGATATCGATCATCACCTTACCGGCCTCGACCCGGATCGGATAGGTTTTGAGGTTGACGCAGACCGGCGCGCCCTTGGCCTGGCCGGTCTTGTAGTTGAAGCGGCCGTTGTGCTTGGGGCATTCGATGATGTCGTCCATCACCAGCCCGTCGGCGAGATGCGCCCTTTCATGCGTGCAGAAACCATCGGTGGCAAAGAAGGTGTTCTCCGGCGACCGGTAGATCGCGAAGCTGCGGCCGCCATGGTCGAAGCGGATGACGTCCTCCTCGTCAACGTCGTCGACCGCGCACGCTTCAACCCATTGAGCCATCATCTTTCTCCGGCTGTCTTTCTTCGGATTTGCAGCGAGGCTGCCTATTCGGCCGCCGCGGCCGTTATGTCGAGATCATGGAACTCGCCGCGATACGGCTTGGCCGTCGGCGGCAATTCGCGCTTGAGATAATAGTCCTCGTATTTCAGCTGTCTGAGCAGAACCGGCCAGACCTCGCGATAGGCGTGCCACATCGATGGGTTGGCCACCGGCAGATCGTGCTTGATCAGCTCATGCAGCTTCGGCAGCGCGTGATAGGGTACCATCGGAAACATGTGGTGCTCCACATGATAGTTCATGTTCCAGTAGATGAAGCGGCTGACCGGGTTCATATAGACGGTGCGCGTGTTCAGCCGATGGTCCGTGACGTTGTCGGCCAGCCCGATATGTTGCAAAAGCCCGGTCAGCACCATGTGCCAGGTGCCGTAGAGGCGCGGCAGGCCGATCAGCACCAGCGGTATCCATGATCCAAGCGCGATCGCGACAGTGATCGTCGCGGCATAGACGGCCATGTGCCAGCGCGCCGCGGTCACCGCCTTGTGCTGCTCCATCTGCGGGATGTAGCTCCTTTCGTCGTCCGACAATGTGCCGAACGCCTGGCGCACCAGCGTCGGCAGCGAATAGCGGAAGTCGAGGATGCCGGTGAAGGCCAAAGCCGCCTTGAGCAGATCCGGCGGCCGCATCACCGCGATCTCGGCATCGCGGCCGACGATGATGGTGTCGGTGTGATGGCGCGCATGGCTCCAGCGCCACTGCACCGGATTGCGCATCAGCATGAAGGAGGCGATGTGATAGACGACGTCGTTCATCCAACGCGTGCGGAAGGCCGTGCCATGGCCGCATTCGTGCCAGCGCGAGTCGCTCGACGAGCCGTAAAGCACGCCATAGACGAACAGGAACGGCACCACCCACCATGTGCCCCAAAACCAGACGATGCCCGCCGCCGAGCCGAGGATCGCGACAATCCAGACGAGTGTATCGCGGATCGCTGGTCCATCCGAGCGCTGCATCAATTCCTTCATGGTCTTGCGCGCCGCATCGGTGTGGTACCACTCGGCCGAGGCCAGTCCGGTCTCGATCGCCATGCGCGTGCTTTCGCCGACAAGGCTGTAATCGCGCTTCTTTGCCATCGTCACATTGGCCTCCAATTTTCACTGAGCGCTGGCAATCCGGTCCGCCGGCCGGAGAGCTTGCTGTGGATGTCTGTCCCGCTCATGCCATGCCGCCAGTCTTGGGAAATTGCCGGAGGGTTGGGGGTAATCCTGCTCCGGCTGACGGGCGATGGCCGCGATCCTTTGTTCCGCATCGGCAATCGCATCCTTGCCGTCGAGGACGCGGAACACCGCGTCATAGGCACGGGTCTCGCCGTGCTCCAGCCAGATCATCTCGCCGCGCTCGCGCGCGGCAAGATTGCCGAGCACATGGTGGGTCGAGGGCTCGATGCCAAGCGTATACCGCCCGGCCTGGAAATTCTGCCACTCATAGCAACAAGGCAGTTGGTCCTTGCGGGTGACAACTTCGAAGCCGAGTCCAAGACGGTCATTGACGACAGCGACCGGCACCTCGCCCTTGACGTCGGCGCCAAGCTCATGCTGCCAGACCTGCTCGCTGAAGCCCAATTGCGGTGCTGGCACGGTGCGGTAGCCGACCTTCTGCGCCTCATAACGCTCGCCGGCATGCGAGACCCAGACCACGTCGCGAATCGGCGCCAGGTAGCGCGCGCCGTCGTCGAGCAGCGGATGCCCGACATTGACGTGGTAGAAATACATATGCGGCGTTCGATGGAAGCCATGGTTGACGACGCGATCCGAGAGCCGGATCTCGCTGCCGCCGACATTGGCCTCGATGCGGCGGATGAGATGCAGATCCTCGCCGAAAACGCTGGCCTGTTGGACGACGCCTTCCGCCCACAAAATGCATCGGTCGCCGTCCCAGCTTTCGCCATAGCCGGTCAGCCGGGCGGGGATGGTGCCGACGCGCCCGTGCAGCGAATGCGTCACCGTCTTGCGTCCCGGATAATTGTAGTTCTCGGCCGGCACCTCGTTGCGGCCGAGAATGTGGTCGAGGCCGCAGGTGACCAGCAGCCCGGAAAAGGACCGGCCCCATGCAAAGCCGTCCTCGCCTTCATAGTCGTGCAGGCCAGGGTTGCGAAAACCTGTCGGCGAGTGCCAGCCGATCGCCTGGCCCTTGTACTCGCAATCGGCGATGTCGAGCGCCCGGTCGACCAGCGCCGTGAAACGCAGGCCCGAGCCTGTGCGGAATTCGAGCATGCGGATGCCGCGCTCGACGCCGTCGCCGAGCGTCATCAGCCGCACGCCGGCGAATTGCGACAGCATGCCGGAGCGTTCGGCGACCTGCCGGCGCGAAAGCGTCTGTCCGTAGAGCTTCACCATGCCGTCACTGGGCCCTTTTCATCAGGGCCGACAGGTCGGCCCCGGTTATCAGGCTTTCCACGCTCAGGAGGTCGGTATCGGCGACGGTCTGCTCGGCGACGATCTCGCCGCGGCGCATGACGATGATGCGGTCGGCGACCTCGAAGACGTGGTGGATATTGTGGGTGATCAAGAGCACCGAATGCCCCGCCGCCCGCATCTCCTTGACGAAGCGCAGTACGCCATGCGTCTCCTCTACGCCGAGATTGTTGGTCGGCTCGTCGAGGATGATCACCTTGGCGGCGAACTGCATGGCGCGCGAGATCGCAATCGACTGGCGCTCGCCGCCGGACAGCGTCGAGACCAACGCATCGGCGTCAAGCTTCTTGGAGATGCCGACACGCTTCAGAAGCGCCGAGGCAGCATCGCGCAATTTGGCGAGGTCGAGCGGCGCGAACACGCCGAGCCATTTGAGGTTCACCGGCTCGCGGCCGAGGAACAGGTTGCGTGCGATGCTGAGGTCGGGCGCAAGCGAGGTGTCCTGGTGAATGGTCTCGATGCCGAGGTCCATGGCCTCGCGCGTGGTGCGGATCGAAACCTTCTCGCCGCGCACATAGATGTCGCCGCGGTCGATCGGGAAGACGCCCGAGATCGCCTTGATCAGCGTCGATTTGCCGGCGCCGTTGTCGCCAAGCAGCGCCACCACCTCGCCCTCCCTGAGCGTCAGCGACGCATTCTTCAGCGCGCGCACGCTGCCAAAGGATTTTTGCAGATTCTGCAGCCGGAGCACTTCCTGCATCGTTACCAGCTCCTTGCGGCGCTTTTCTGCAGCAGAGCGTGCAGGATGAGCATGGCGAGGATGATGACGCCGACGAAGATGTTGTAGGCAAGCCCCGGCACGCCGACGAGCACGATGCCGTTGCGGATCGCGCGCAGCATCAGCGCGCCGACGATGGTGCCTAAGATCGTGCCGCGGCCGCCCGTCAGTGCCGTGCCGCCAACCACCACCATGGCGATCACCTCGAGTTCATAGCCGGTTCCCGCGACTGGCGAGGCCGCCGAGATGCGGAAGGCGCTGATCATGCCGGCAAGCCCGGCGAGCACCGAGGTCAGGATGAATAGCCAGACCTTGACCGCGTCGGCCGGCACGCCGCGCGCTACCGCCGCATTGCGGTTGGAGCCGATGGCGCTGATCCAGTTGCCGAGCTTGGCGTAGCGCAGCACATAGACCGCGAAAAGCGAGAGCCCGATAAACCACCAGAGCGAGGTGTAGAAGCGGAAAGCGCCGACGTTGAAGCTGCCGGCGAGCAGCGTGACAAAGAAGCCCGGCTGGTCCCAGGACTTCAGGGGAAACCCCTGCGTGATGTAGAGAGCGGCACCGCGCACGATGAGCAGCATCGACAGCGTCACCAGAAAGGACGAGATGCCGATCTTGGTGACGATGACGCCGTTGATGGCGCCGATCGCGATGCACAGCAAAAGCCCGGCCAGCAGCGCCACACCGATATCGACCCCAGCATTCTGCACCAGGAGCATCACCACCACCGGCGCCAGCCCGAACACCGCGCCGACCGACAGGTCGAATTCGCCGGCGGTCAGAAGCAGCGTCATGCCGAGCGCGATGATGCCGAGCTCTGGCAGGAACGCCATCATGTTGGAGATGTTGAGTGGCGACAGGAAATTGCCGTCGGCGACCGCGAACACCACAAGAAGCACGATAAGGATGACGAAGGAGGAGAATTGCGGCGAGCGCATCAGGCTCGACCTGCCTTTCGCGCGCCCCGCGCCATGTTCCGCTGTAACTGCCATGACTTGCTGAACCATGCTTTTTTGCATGGCGCCCGCCACTCACTCGGCGGGCGCCACTTCTCTCACTTCTTGTCGTAGAGCTTCAGGATCGGCTCAACGCTGGAGGCGTCGTAGAGGCCGAAGGTGTGGACGTCGTAGCCGATCGGCTCGCCTGAGGCCGCGAGTCCGAGCAGCGCGACCGGCATGAAGCCTTGCGCCGAAGGATACTGCCAGGCGGCGGCGTTGACGAAGCCCTCCTTGACCGCCTGCGCCGTCTCCTTCGAATTGCCCCAGCCGACAACCGGAATCTTGCCGGCCGGAATGCCAGCGCCGTCGAATACGCGCTTGACGCTGGCTGCCACGGAATCGCCCAGCGCGATGATCGCCGGCGGATTGTTGGCAACAATATAGTCGGTCATTTTGGCGATGATGCCGGCCGGATCGGTGCCGCAATCGACCACGTCATATTTGATGCCGAGCGGATCGAAGACACTGGCGATGCCTTCCGTCTCGAGTTGCTGGTAGCTGGCGCCGGGCACCTCGACCGGCAGGAACACCTTGTCGCCCTGCTTCAGCATCTTGTGGTCGACGAGATACTTCGCCCAGATCGCGCCGGCTTCCTTGAGGTCTGCGCCGACATAGGCCTGGCGTCCGGTCGCCGGGTCGTCTGTGTTGAAGAACACGATCGGAATGCCGGCCGCCTTCGCCGCCTTCACTTCCTCTGTCCACAGCCCAGGCTGCGCTGAGGTGGTGGCGATGCCGTCCGGCTTGGCGGCGAGCGCGGAGTTAAAGGCCTCCTTCTGCGCCGCCATGTCGCCGCCGCTGAAGGAGATCTTGCAGGTCACCTGGAGCTGGTCGCAAGCCCTGGTCGCGCCGGCGTTCCAGTCTATCCAGAACGCGTCGGACGGGCCGCCATGCGACAGGAGGTAGAACGTCTTCTGACTGCCCGCGGCCTGCGCCGCCGAGCCGAAGCCGACCCCGACGAATACGGCCGCCGCGGCAGCCAGCTTCAATCCAAACTTGAACATCTCGTTTCCTCCACTCTATGTTGTGCAAGTGGGCGCCGTCGCAAACCGGTGGCGCCCACGCCATCTCAGAGGCCGTTCTCGCGGAACTTCCCGTCGAGGAACTTCTTGGCGCGCGGCACGTCATCTTCCGACAGATGCTCGATGATGACCGGGATGTTCGGGTGCTTCTCGGCGAGCCGCTTGAGGTAGAGATCGTAGTTCAGCGAGCCGAGGCCGGGTGCCGGCAGTTCGATCTCGCCGACACCGCGGAAGGTGTGGCTTTCCATCGCGTCGGCGTCGCCGATATCGGCATGCTTTTCGGACTTGTCGTCGCCTGAGCGCTTCACATCCTTGGCGTGGGCGATCTTTATCTTGTCGGTGAGCGTGTCGAAGACCTGGTTCAGGATCTGGTCCATTCGGTCGATATTGTGGGTCTCGAAATAATTGGTCGGATCCATCAGCAGGCCGAGGCCAGGATGGTCGACTTGCGCGAACATCTTCACTGTCTCCTCGACCGAGCCGACGACGTTGTTGACATAGGTTTCGAGCAGGAAGACCGCGCCGTGATCGTAGGCTGTCTGGGCAAGGTCGGCGATCACCTTGCGGCACTCCTCGAAACCTTCCTCCGTCTTGTTCTTTGGATGATGCACCCAGTCGGATTCGGTGTTGTAGGTGCCGGTCTCCGAGATCACGTAAGGCGAACCGAAATGGCGGGCGTTGCGGATGATCTCCTTGAGATATCCGACGCGCTTCTCGCGTTCCGTCTTATCCGGATGGATGATGTTGGTGTAGCCCGACACGCAGCAGACCGGCAGGTTGTGGTCGCGGAAGACATCTCGAACCTTCTTCGCCTTGTCATTGGTGATCTGGCCGGCCGACAGGTCGACGTCCTTAAAGTGCAGGTCGAGCTGCACCGTGTTGAAGCCGAGGCCGCGGATCTTCTTTGCCGTCTCTTCGAGGCCGTACGGGAAATAGCCCGTGAAAATACCTGCCTGCATCATGATCTTGAATTCCTCCCTTTAAGCGATTCAGTTGATTGGGTTGATTCAGTTGCCAGCGTGTTCAGGTGATCGGGATCTCGGAGAGCCTGACCGTGCGGCCCGATGCCATCGAGCGATAGCACGCCTCGACCAGCGCCATGGTCTTGACGTTGTCGGCGACTGACAGCGCCGGCGGCGTGCCGGTCTTCACGGCGTGCTGCAGCTGCTCCATGACGCCGATGAAGGCATGCGGGAACCACATCGTCTCCCAGCTCGGGCTCACCCATTCGCCGCCCGTCGTCTCGGTCGAAGCGTAGGTCAGCGTCGAGGCGGCACCGGTCGGCCAGCCGATCGTGCCCTTGGCGACGCCCTTGGTGCCGTCGACGCGCCAGTTGATGTGCTGGTCGTCCTTGTAGCCCTCCTGGCGCGGGCCGGACCAAACGTCCTCGAGCGACACTGCGAGCACGCCCGATGGGAACCGCAGCGTCGACACGGTGATGCCGTCGGAATGCTCGAACTTGGTGCGCGGGTCCTTGCGCGTCAGCGTGGTGATCTCGTCGGGATCGCCGAACAGGAATCGCAGCACGTCGAGGTGGTGCACGCTCATATTTGCGAGCGTCAGTCGGTCATAGCCTTGCAGGAAGGTCTGCCAGTGCGGGATAGCGTGCATGTCGATCTGTGCGAAGACGATGTCGCCGAGCGCGCCGCTGTCGATGATCTGCTTGAGCACACGAATCGACTGGTCGTAGCGCATGTTCTGGTTGACGGAGAGTATCTTGCCGGCCTTCGCCGCCTCGTCGCGCAGCTTGACTGCTTCTTCCACCGACAGCGCGAGCGGCTTCTGCGCCAAAATCGCCTTGATATGCTTCTGCTTGAGCGCGTGGCGGATCAGCGCCGGCTGCTTGTCCGGCGGAAAGGCAAGATCGATGATCTCCACGCTGGGATCCTCGATCAGCTGCTCCGGCGTGTCATGCACCGTCGGGATGGCCCAGCGGGCAGCGACCCTCTCAGCATTCGTCTTGGTGCGCGAGGCGATCGCCACCACCGGAAAACCGGCCTCCTTGTAGGCTGCCAGATGGCACTCGGCCATGATCATGCCGGCGCCGACGCAGCCGATCCGGTATTCCCTGGTGCGAATCTTGACGTCCGGTTCGAAGTTTCTTTCCGCCATGTCTTCCTCCCGAAATTCTGTCCTTGCCGCCGCCGTCACAGCGCGCCTCCGTCCTGACCGAAATAATGCACGCGACCCGGCTCGCAGGATATCGCCACCATGGCGTCGGGCCTGATGTCAGGCTGGCCGCGCAGCAGTGCCCTGAGCCGCGCCTGCCCGGCAGCGAGTGTCACCACGGTGTAGCCGCCGAGCGGCTCGACCTCGAACACCCGTGCCGGGCTGCCCGGCCGCCCTCCCGCCGTCTCTTGATCCGTCCAAGGCCGGACCTTGATGTCTTCCGGCCTGACCCCGATCTCGATCGCCTCGGCAGGCGCCTTGGCATCGGCAATGCGGATTGCACCTTCGGCCGCCTCGATGCCACCCGCGGCGCGCACCGAAGGCAGGATGTTCATCATCGGTGAACCGAGCATGCGCGCCACGTAGGCGCTTGCCGGACGGTCGTAGATCTCGGCCGGCGCGCCGATCTGCCTGATGCGGCCGTTCTCCAGGATCGCCATGCGGTCGGCGACCGACATCGCTTCTTCCTGGTCATGCGTGACATAGATCAGCGTCTTGCCGAGCTCGCGCTGGATTCGTTTCAGCTCGACGCGCGTCTCCTCGCGCAGCCTGGCATCGAGCGCCGAGATCGGATCGTCCATCAAATAGGCCACCGGGTGGCGCACCAAAGCGCGCGCGATCGCCACGCGCTGGCGCTCGCCGCCGGACAGCTGTGCCGGCGGCTTGTGAAGGATGTGGCCGATGTGCAGCTTTTGCGAGACGTCGGCCAATCGCTTCTCGATCTCGGCTTCCGCGATCTTCCGCTCGACCAGGGGGAAGCGGATGTTATCGCGCGCACTCATATGCGGGAACAGCGCCAGGTTCTGGAACACCATGGCGACGTTGCGCTCGGCCGGCGAGACGCTGTTGACTGGCCTGCCGGCGATCAGGACCTCGCCCTGATCGGGCACTTCCAGGCCGAGCACCAGGCGCAGGATCGTCGACTTGCCGGACAACGGCGGACCGAAGAAGCAGAAGAACTCGTTGTCGTTGACGGTGAAGGAGGCGTCGTTGACGGCAAGCGTGTTGCCGTAGCGCTTGGTCACATTGCGGAAAACGATATCGGCCATGGCTCAGCCCGCCCTCACTGCAAGCCCGGTGGTGGCGTCGAAGACGCGCACCGACGAGGCAGGCGGCGCCACAATTGCCGTCTGCCCGACCGACAGCCCGACATGGTTCTCGAACACCGCCTTCACAGCGCTCTCGCCTTCGCCGAGATGGACGATGGTGCGTGCCCCGATCCGCTCGACGAAGCTCACCGGCATCGAGAGGCCGCGTTCGGCAAGCGCTATATGCTCGGGCCGGAAACCGTAAAACACCTCGGCTCGCGCTGCTCTCACGGAGAACGCCAGTTCGTCCGACAAGGGCGGCGTGATGCCAAGCGGTCCCAAATCGATGACCAGCCCCCGATCGCTTTCCGCAGGCTTTCCCCTGAGCAGGTTCATGCCCGGCGCGCCGATGAAGCGCGCGACGAAGACATTCGCCGGATTGTTGTAGACCTCGAGCGGCGTGCCGACCTGCTGCAGCACGCCATGATCCATCACCGCGATGCGATCGGCCATGGTCATGGCTTCGAGCTGGTCATGCGTGACATAGACCATGGTCTGTCTGAACTGGCGCTGCAGCTGCTTGAGTTCGGTGCGCATCACCGCGCGGAACGCTGCGTCGACATTTGATAACGGCTCATCGAGCAGGAAGATTGCAGGCTCCATGATCGCCGAGCGGCCGATCGCCACGCGTTGCAGGATGTTGACCGACAGCCTGTCGGCCTTGCGGTCGAGCAGCGGGGAAAGCTGCAGCATCTCGGCGATGGCGTCGACACGCCGGTCGATCTCGGCCTTGGCGGCGCCGCGCATCCTCGGACCGTAGGCAAGATTTTGGCGCACGGTCATATGCGTGAAGATGGCATAGTTCTGGAAGACGAAACCTACCCCGCGCCGCCCCATCGGCACGCCCGCCATGTCGCGCTCGCCGAACAGGATTTTGCCGCTAGTCGGCTCCTCCATGCCGGCAATCATGTTCATCGTCGTCGACTTGCCGCAGCCGGAAGGCCCGAGCAGCGCCATGAACTCGCCGTCGGCGATTTCGAGGTCCATCGCCTTCAGGGCCCTGAAGTCGCCGAAGCTCTTGGTGAGGTTCTTGAGGTGGATGGCGCTCATGCCGGCACCTCCCCTGCCTTCGCCATGCGCCTCATTGCGTAGACCGCGACGATCGAGAGCACGATCAGGATGGCGAGCGCAATGGCCGCCACATAGCCCCAGATCAGGTCCTGCGTGGTGACCTTGTAGATGTAGACGGAGATCGTCTCGGTGGCGACGCCGGGGCCGCCGCCGGTCATGATGTAGAGCGTGTCGAAGATCTTGAAGTTCTCGATCACCCGGATCGCCAGCGCGATGATGATGATCGTCTTCATCTTCGGCAGCACGATCGTGGTGAAGCGCTGCCAGGCACTGGCGCCGAGCAGTGTCGCGGCCTTCATCTGATCGTCCGGCACGCCGACCAGACCGGCGAGCAGTATCAGGAACATCAGCGGCGTCCACTGCCAGATATCGGCGATCATGACCGCGATCAACGCCAGGTTCGGATCGGACAGCCAGGCGATCGTCACGGGCATGCCGACGATCCTCGACAGGATGTCGTTCACCGGGCCGCCCGACTGGAACAGCATGAAGAACATGTAACCGGCGACCGCAGGCACGACCATCATCGGCATCAGGAGGATCGAGTAGAAGATGCGTTTGCCGGGAAAATCGTCGGCGAACAGCGTCGCGAGCGCGAGGCCGAGCAGGAACTCCGCCGGCACGCAGACCAGCATGACGATCGCAGTGCGCTGCAGCGCGCTCCAGAAGCGCGTGTCGGCGGCGAGATCCGTGTAGTTGGCGAAGCTGTTCCACATTTCCCAGGCGTTCCACCAGCCGACGCCCGAAAGCGGCGACCAGTCGGTGACGCTGATGTAGAGCTGCATCAGAAGCGGAAAGGCCGAGATGAACAGCACCAGGATCTGCGCCGGCAGGGTCAGGCGGAAGCCCAGCCGCATGCCCTCGTCCCGCTGGGCCGGCTTGGCATGCACGGCACCCATCTTGTCCTCCGAAATCGTCGCCATCACCGCGCTCATTGCTTGAGCGCTCCGAAGGTCAGTCCGCGCACCAGATGGCGCTGGATGGCCACACCCATAATCACCGGCGGCACCGCCGCGATCAGGCCGAGAGCGGCCTTGGCACCGTAGAGCTGCCCGGTCATCGAGGAGGAAAGCGACGCCATGTAGACCGGGATCGTCACCCATTCACGCGTGGTGAGCAGCAGCGCGATGAGATAGTCCGACCAGTTGAGGATGAAGACGAAGAGCGCGGCGCTTGCCAGCGGCGCGCGCATCATCGGCAGCGTGATGCGGGTGAAGACGCGCAACCGCGAGCAGCCCTCGACTAGCGCCGCCTCCTCGATCTCGCGCGGCATGTCGTCGAAGAAGGTCTTCATCAGCCAGAAGGCGAAGGGCAGCGTGACGATGCCGTAGATCAGCGCCAGCCCCCACCATGTGTCGTTGAGATTGAGGAACGCCCACATGATCATCACCGGAATCATGACCGCCATCGGTGGGAACAGCCTTAGCTGGATCAGCGCCAGCGGCAGGTTCTGGCCGGAGCCGAAGCGTGAAAGACCGTAGGCCGCGGCGGTGCCCGCCGACATGGCGATCACGGTCCCGAACACCGCCGACAAAAGCGACGACAGGATCGGCTTCACCGCCGTGTGGTCGAGCGCGACGATCAGGTCGTTGGTGGAGTGGCCGAACACGAACTGAAAATTGGCAAGCGTCGGCTGCTTCGGCCACCATGTCAGGTCGGCGCCGGTCGCCGACCACTCGCCGATCGGCTTGAAGGCCATCGACACCATCCAAAGGATCGGCACCAGCGTTACCGCCATCGCCGAAAGGATCGCGGCGTAGCGGAATATCTCGAATGGAACGGAACGCTTCATCTGGCTGCTTTGCTGGTGGCGTTAGATCATTGTTGAAGCATGATCTTTTCCGAAAATCGGTTGCCACTTTTCGGGATCATGCTCTGGGGCGAAGGGGAAGAGCTGACGCCCCTCCCCTCCTTTTCTGATCCAGGGAGGTGGATCAGCTGATCGGATCGAGAACCGTGGGCCAAGCCTCTTTGTTGGTCTTGATGGCTTCGAGCAATTTCTCCTCACCGGTGCGCCGCGCGATCTTCTTCCACTCGCGTTCTGTGTCGGCCATCGCCTGCTCGGGCGTTTTGGCCTTAGTCAGCGAGGCCACGAGGTTCTCGTCGAGCGCGTTGTGGAAAGCGGTCGCGCCAGGATAGTTGATGGTCGGCACCGTGCGCGCCACCGTTTCGCGCACCACATCCATGTGGTAGGCGTGATAGGTCTGGCGTACGAGCGGATCAGAGAAGTCCGACAGCCGGAATGGATCGAGATAGCCGCCGGGATTGGCGCTCATCCAGGCATAGATGCGGGCGGACCCCAGCCACTGCAGCAGAAGGTAGGCGGCCTCCGGATTCTTCGACTGCGACGACACCATGCCGGTCAGCGAGAACCACAGAACGGAGCGGCTGATAAGCTTGCCGTCGATCTCGCGGCCAGGCGGCAGCATCGAGCCGATCTTGCCGGTGACGGCGGAATCCTTGTTGCCCGTATTGTCGAGGAACTTCGGCAGGTTGGAAAAGGCGCAGGTCATCGCTGCCCCGCCCTTGGCGAAATTGCCATACTGTTCCGGCCAGCCCCACGAGATCGCGTCCGGCGAATGATGCGCCAGCGACTCCACATATTCCTTGGTGGCGGCGATGCCTTGCTCTGAATTGATCAGCGGCTTGCCGTCGTCCCCGAACAGGAACTGGTTGGGCGAAGCCATCGAGACAAAGCGCTGGTACCAATTGGTGTAGCCCCAGCCCTGGTTTCGCAGATCGGTCGAACCGAACAAGCCCTTGTCCGGTCGCTGGAAGAAGGCCGCGACATCGCTGTGCTGCTTCCAGGTTTTCGGCGGCGCAAGGTCGTAGCCGTGCTTGTCCTTGAAGGCCTTCTGCTCGGCGGCATCGCCGAACAGGTCGGTGCGGTAGACCCAGGTCTGGAAGTCGCCGTCCAGCGACACGCCATAGGTCGAGCCGCGATACTGGTTGAGCAGCGAGACGCCCTTGGCGCCGTTGACGTAACCCTGCTTCGGGTCGTCCCACTCGGGCTTGTGCTTGGCGACGAAGTCGTCGAGCTTGGCGATGCCGCCGGTTTCGGCGAGATCGCCAAGCCGGTTCCACTCGGTCGAATAGATGTCGTAGGCCCCACCTTTGGTGGAGATGTCCTGCATCGTCTTGGTGAATTCCTGACCGTTGGGCAGGCCAACGATCTCGATCGTGATGCCGGTTTCCTTCTCCCAGAGATCCTTGATAGACGGCGCGCCGGCCGGGAAAGGCTTGGTCAGCTGGCCGATCGAACCATCGGACAGGCCGAGCACGATCTTTGCCGGCGCCTTGCCGGCGACCTTCAGCGCCTTGGCCGCCTCGATGGCGCGCCCTTCCGGTGTATCGGGTCCGTATTGATAGCGCTCCGCCCCGTCGAAGCCGGTCGGCCCGCCGATCATGCCGGGCGCCAACGCGTCCGCCGCAAAGGCGCGGCCGGGACGAATGAACTGCGGTGCAATACCCGTCGCGGCAACGAACACCGCGGCCTTTCCACCGGACGCCAAAAGGCGGCGCCGCGACATGCGGATCAACTGAGACATTGAATTCCTCCCTCGGGGCCTGTTCCTCCATGGCCCTCGTGATGGATATTGACGACAGCACGTGAAGCCTGTCAACATCATAAATAATCATAATGCATCATAAGATCGCAAATGAGGGAGAGAATGCAGCCCATCAAGCTCGCGACATTGCACCCTTTGCTTGGATTTGAGGGCCTTTTGCGTGGAACTGGTCGGCTTGTCCGGACCTTCGCTGACTTTTGTAACACGCCGGCTTGCGCCCAACTGGAGGGCGGTTACATCATTTCACATCAGAATCGCCCCGGCTGAGCGGTTTTCCGGAACGGATTGGCAGCTGTTTGATCTTGATGCTCGCGATGAGGTGCTCGACGTGCGGTCAACCGTGACAGACATAGCCCGGGAAGCCGGTGTTTCTCCGGCCACGGTCGACCGTGTGCTCAACAATCGCCCAGGGGTACGCGCCCGCACACGCGAGATCGTCATCGAGATGGCACAGCGCCTGGGCTACATCGCCGAAACGCCGAACGGCGCGCCGCAGCGAGCAGTGCCGGGGCAGACGATCAGGCTCGACTTCGCTCTGCCGGCTGGCACCAACTCTTTCATCAAGCTTTTACACCGGCACATTGAGGCGCAGGCATTGACGCGGCCCGATCTCGACGTGCGCGTGACGAGCATCGAAGGGTTCAACCCCGACCGGCTCGCCCGCCTGCTGCAAGACCTCCATGGCCAGACGCAAGGCGTCGGCGTCATCGCGCTCGACCACCCGACGGTGCGTGAGGCGATCCGCTCGCTGTCTGCGAGCGACATCAAGGTCGTCACCATAGCCTCCGACATCCTGCATGTGCCGAGGGTCGCCTATATCGGCATCGACAACCGGGCCGCTGGCCGTCTCGCCGGCTATCTGCTCAACCGCTTCATGGGCGCCGGCCGCCCCGGCAAGGTCGCGCTGTTCGCCGGCTCGCTCGCCTATCGCGGCCATGAGGAGCGTGAGATGGGGTTCCGCCATATCATTGCCGAGGAATCCCCCAACCTCGAGATCGTCGAGATGCGTGAAATGCTCGACGACCGCCAAAAGGCCTATTCGGAAGCGTCCGCTTTGCTCGAGCGCCATCCCGACCTCGCCGCGATCTACAATGTCGGCGCTGGCAATACCGGCATCGCCCGCGCGCTGAAGGAACGCGGACGCGCGAAGGAGGTGATCTTCCTCGGCCATGAGGTGACCGACGGCACCAAGGAGCTTTTGCTCGACGGCACGCTCGACGCGGTGATCGACCAGAACCCGCGAGTCGAAGCCAGGGAGGCGCTCAACATCCTCTCCCATTCCGTCAGGGGCTTGCCCTACGAGCTCCACCAGCCGCGGCTGCAGGTGATCTTCCGCGAGAGCATCCCGGAGTTTTGAAGGGGGCTCCATGACGGGAGTGCCGCGCGCGACGCCCAGCGGATTGACACGAAATACATCCTGTGCAGCGCGGATTGGTCGCAACCCTCCTGGCCGGCCCTTGGAAAAATACAAGTCGCCGCGTAGCTCATGTGCGAACGGCCGCACTTGCCCTCAGCTGCGGTCAGCGCATGCTGATGTTGTCGGTAGTTAAGGCAGGCGCGGCTCCAGAGTGGGCGGCTCGGGTGGCCGAGACCATCATTGCCGCCATTGGAGAACGGCTGAAATGGGGCCGGAAGGAGACTGCCCGGTTCGGAGTTAGCCGGAGCCAAAGCAGACGGATAGGCGCCCTCGACGTGTAGGCGGCAAGGGCTTCCATTAACGAGTAGTTTTGGTCCGGCATGCCCAGCGGAACGGCTCGCTGCGGACCAGGGCATGGATTCCAATCGCATGTACAGCCTGTGCACTTGCTTACGATTGGTCTCGCAACTGTGACTGCACACGCCCGGGGCACTGCCCGCAAAAATGCCGCGATGGCGTTCCTTGATCCGCGATCGGATCGGCAAACAGCCGGTTCACAAGCAACACAAAGGCATCGCAGCCATGCGCCTGCTCCTGGTTGAGGATGATTTGATCCTCGGCTCTTCGCTGAAGAAGGCTCTCGAAAAGCACGCCTACGGGGTCGACTGGATGAAGGATGGCGAGGCTGCCATTGCGGGGCTTCAGGATCTCGCCTTTGATATGGTCGTGCTCGACGTCAATCTACCCGGGGTTGACGGGATTGAGGTCCTGCGCTCGGCACGAAAGAGCCGGAACGATGTGCCAATCCTTCTACTCACTGCCCGCGATACTTCCCTGCAGAAAGTCGAAGGGCTCGACAACGGAGCTGACGATTATCTGGTCAAGCCGTTCGACCTTGACGAATTGCTGGCGCGGCTGCGCGCCCTCATGCGCCGGCGGGAGGGTCGCACCGACATCGTTCTCAAAAGCGGCGATATCGAATTGGATCCGGCGGCAATGGTGGTGCGCGGGGTCGAGGGGCAGATCGCGATGACCGCCAAGGAATTTCGGCTTCTAAAGCTTCTGATGGAGCGGGCAGGCAAATACGTCACAAAAAGTGACATCGAATATGCGCTTTACAGCACCGACAGCGCGGTGGAAAGCAATACGACCGAGGTCATCATCTACAATCTTCGCAAGAAGCTTGGGGCTGAGTTCATCCGCTCCATCCGGGGTGTCGGCTACATGGTCGAAGCATGAGGCGGCTGACCCTTACCTGGAAGCTCTTTCTGCGGATAACACCGACGATCCTCATCGCGATCGCAATAATAGGCGTCCTTGCCTTCCGTTCAGCCCGCAGTGAGATCGACAAGATCTACGACGCCAAGCTGATCAATGACGCCAACGAGCTTTGGACGCTGCAGGAACATCAGATCGAGGCGCTTGGAAATGAGCCGCCGAAGCAGGTCAAGGACATGGACTTTGCGATGGGCAACCAACTCGCCATCAACGATCAGGCGGATGACTATGCGGATGCGCACATATTTCGCCTGTGGAAGGACGGCAAGATCCGTATTTTCTCCAATGGCGCCTTCCCAGAAAGCGTTCCCGCCCAAAGGGCCGGCTTCAACATGCTGAATTACGCCAACGTGCTATGGCGTGTCTATTCATTGCCGATCCCGAACACCGGCATCATCGTGGAAGTCGGCGAAAAGCGAGTCCTTCGCGACACTCTGGTGTCGAACATCATGCTCAATCTGTTCTTTCCGCTGCTGGTGCTGGTGCCGGTCATCGGGCTGCTGGTCTGGTATGGAATCCGCGACGGCCTGCGACCCATTCACGGCTTGGTCCGCCAGATCCGCAGCCGATCGCCCGACGACCTCTCCGTCATCTCGATGGATGCATTGCCGCGCGACCTGCATCCGCTGGGCATGTCAGTGAACCAATTGCTCAGCAAGCTCGACCGGTCGCTGACGGCAGAAAGACGCTTCGCTGACTTGGCAGCGCACCAGCTACGAACGCCCCATGCCGGGATCAAGCTTTTGCTGCAGATGCTGGCTGATGCAGACAGCGAAACGGAGCGAGAGACGATCCTCGCCGATCTCAGGGCCAGCAACGAAAAGGCTACCCGCCTCGTCAAGCAGATGCTGGAAGCGGCACGCATCAGCCATCAGCCGCTAGAGCTGAAAGTTGTCCGGCTCTATGATGTCACTGCGTCCGTCATCGCCGAATTCGGCACGTTCATCACGCTGAAGCGGCATGATGTTTCGCTCGCCGGAGACGAGTCGGCCGAAGTCAACACGGACGAGCCCATGCTTCGTCTGCTGATAGGCAATCTGATCGACAATGCGATCAAATACACGCCGGCTGGCGGTAAGATCAGGGTCTCGATCGCGCCCAAACCCGGCGCCTGGACGCTTTCAATCGCCGACAGCGGCCCGGGCATCGCCCCCCAGCATCGGGAGGCGGTGTTCCAACGGTTTTATCGCGTAAACGTGCCCGGGGCGGAGGGAACCGGAATGGGCCTTGCCATCGTCTCGGGCATTGTTGAGCGGCTTTCCGCGAACATCACGCTCAGCACGCACTCGCCCAGCGGGGGCCTTCATGTTGCGGTGACATTGCCGCAGGCCTGACGCCACTGTCCCGATCGGGGCGCGAAGCTTCAGCTTCGAATTCAGTTTCGCTTCATCGTCATCTAATCCCGGCCTCAGCGACGGCTGCTAGGCAGGGGCGGCTTTTCCAAGAACCCGGGAAATGGCGGGTTCAACCGGGTTCGCTCCCCGGAGGTGCCGGATGACCGAAAATTTTCGCAGCCTTGCCCACAAACCGCCCTTTATGCGTCCTACTGTTTCGGTCTTGATTGCCGCCTATAACGCGTCTCCGTTTCTTGAGCGCGCCGTCAATTCCGCATTGGCACAGGGGAATGCTGTTACAGAAATCATAGTCGTCGATGATTGCTCGACGGACGCAACCCTGGAGCTTGCCGGAGCGATGTCGCGGAAGGACGGCCGCATCAAAGTCGTTCACCTGCCCAAGAATGCTGGGCCTTCGGTCGCCCGCAATGCCGGCCTGGAGGTCGCCAGCGGGGACTGGGTGGCAATCCTGGACGCCGACGACGCGTACGCGCCGGGGCGGGTCGAGCGGCTTGTCACGGTTGCCGCAGCACAAGATGCCGACATCGTCGCCGACAAGTTCTCATACTACGATCCGGCAACCGACGCCTCCAGTCCCGCGACCATCGGGTTCACCGACGAGATGACGCTGATCGACATCAAGACGTTCCTGACACATGCGAGGCCTTTCGGAACCGACACGGACTGGGGCCTGCTCAAACCAATGTTCAAGCAAGAATTCCTGGCGGACAGATCCCTGCGCTATCCGTCCGATTCTCGCCACGGCGAAGATTTCCTTTTTGTGATGGATGCGCTGCTCGAAGGAGCAAAGTACGTGGCCAGCAACTTTCACGGCTACATGTATACGCCTCGACGCGCCGGGTGGAGCAGGACGGCGGTAAATTACGACGGACAAGTAGATCAGTCGAAGAAGCTTTTGCTTGATCATCGACTATCCGCCAATTCGAGACTTGTTGGCCTTCTCAAGGAGCGCATTCGCGCAATGGAGCGTTTGTCGGCCGAGCACAAGACCCAAACGCTGATCGCAGAGAGGAGGTTATTGCCGCTTGCGACCGCCGGGGTGACGGATTGGCGCATTGCCGCCTCGATTCTGAGGCAGGTCAAGAACAAGGTCACGGCTGTTCGAGCTGCTTGAGATGGCTTCGGCTAATAGATTTGCATTCTCTGACAACCGAATGTCACGGGCCGAGCTCAAGGTCGCCTCGGTGAACGGCACGGCCATCAATTTCGTGTCGCAGGCGCTCAAATTCTTGATGCAATTCTGCTACCAGATTCTTGTCGCCCGGCTTCTCCTGCCTGAGGATTTTGGCATAGTGGCGATGGCTGCGCCGTTGTTCGCGTTCGCGGCGCTTTTCTCGGATTTCGGCTTGACCCAAGCCACCGTCCAGAGGGATGAGATCGACCAGGAGCAGCTCAGCTTCGTTTTCTGGGTCAATGTCGGGCTCAGCGCGGCTATTTGCCTGGCCGTGATTGTCCTTGCCCCGGTAGCAGGTGTCTTCTTCCGAGAACCGCGGATCGTGCCCATCGTGGTAGGCCTCAGCGCGACCTTTGTGATTGGTGGTCTCTGCGCCCAGCATTTGGCCTTGCTCAATCGGCAGCTTCTCTTCGCGAAAATCGCGCTGGTCGAATTGGTCAGCTTCCTGGCCGGGTCCGTGACATGCCTGCTTTTCGCGTGGAATGGCTTCGGTTATTGGGCGCTCGTCTACAGCCAGATCGCGACGGCTCTGACCACACTTTTGCTTGCCTGGTGGTTTGCCAAATGGGTTCCGAGCAGGCCTGCTCTGCGAAGCCAGAATTTCCATCTGTTGAATTTTGGCGCCAACATAACGTCCTTCAATTTCCTGAATTTTTTCGCCAGGAATTTTGACAACATATTGATCGGCCGCTACCTCGGTGAGATGCCTCTCGGCATTTATGATAGAGCATACAAGCTACTCTTGTTGCCGCTTAGCCAGATCACAACACCGATAGCAAAAGTCGCTCTTCCTTCCCTTGCAAGAACCTTGAGCGAGCCGGGGACATACCGCCGTTTTTATTTCCGAATGCTGGAATTGACAATTCTTGCCACCTACCCGGCGGTGATATTCGCCATCATAAACAGCCAGTTGCTCATCGTGACATTGCTTGGGCCCAGATGGTCGGAGGTATCCGAGGTATTTTCCATTCTGGCCTTTGGCGCCATTTTCGCGCCGATCAGCAGCAGCACCGGCTGGCTATTCATCAGCCAGGACCGGACAAAGGAAATGCGAAACTGGGGCGCCTTGAGCTCCACCCTTTTTGTAGCCTCATTCGTGTGCGGGTTACCATGGGGCATAAGCGGAGTCGCCGCTTTCTACATAGGCGTGGGCACCATCCAGGGACCGATCCTGTGGTGGGGGGCGACAAGGCGCGGCCCGCTAAGCTTCAGGCAGTTGCTGGAGGTTCTGTGGCCGTACTTTGTGTCGGCCATCATGACCAGCGTCGTAGAATACGGGCTTAAAGCATCGCTGCCAGGTACCTTCATGACGCTGCTGCTCTCTCTCGTTGCGTCCTATGTCATTTTCCTGGGCGTCGTCTTGGCATTCAGCTCAAGCCGCAAAGGGATAATCGAACTGGCCTTCGAGGCGAGTGTAATGGGCGGGCGCTTCTACCGGAAATTCGCGCATTGACCTGCATTACGACGGCCATCCTTGCAGCACCAAGACAGTCCTCAGTCCCTACACCGCAGAAAATACCGCAATGCTTCTGAGTGGGGGGAAAAGCGGTAGCGCGCTCCCGCTATCATTGCTCCCCCGAAGGAGACACTTCGAGCAAGGTCTTCGTCGATCAGGGTCGACAGGCAACCGTCAATCCTGATCTGCGGCTGTTCGCCTGGCTTCGGCAGGTACGCCGGGACCTTGGAGACGAGATTGCGGACCGCCGCCTTGACTTCCTCCAAACCGAAGCCGTTCGCGTCGATCGCAGTCTGAAGCGTTTCGAGGTCGTGCTGGGATCGAGCAACGAGCGCCGGCTTGAGGCTCACCACCGTTAGTGGCTTCGGCGTAGTGCGAGTTCTGCTTCGAGGCGCTGGCGTTCGGTGGCTCGAGCAATCGCTGCTCGGACTCGGCGTCCGAAATCATCCCATTGAGATAGGCATCGAGGACGCGGTTGTATTCCCGACCGGGGGCCTCGAGGCGCCGGTCGTAGCTAACAGTCTCAACATGCCGGAATCTCATAGGCGGAGTAAAGCACGGATGCAAAGGATGGTTCCAGCGCAGTTCGGGGTAATGGAAGAGGAAAGCCGAGGGCACAGCCATACCGATCAGCTTAAGAGGGATTTGGGCGAGTAGCGAAAATTCGCGAGGGATCTGGCTGAATACCCTCTGCATCCATCTTCAGGTCGCCGAGCGATGCCGATGCCAGGAAATCTTGCGGAACCACGGCACTTCCGTCCCCTCATAAAGGACAGGGGATTGGCCGCTTGAATCCCTTGTAGCCAAGGGCGGGTTCGATTTTCGAAGAAGACTCGTGCCGACGGCAATCGCGCTGCGCCTGGCTGGGGGGAACGCGGCAGCTGTCATGCACACAGCCAGTGAGCGTCAGGCAAGTATCGTGAGGGCAATGTATTTCATGACCATGAACTCCTGACCTACTAAAGGCGCGAGCTCGTCGCATGTCTCAGGAATGGCAGCCTGGATTTACATCAGCGATAGCTAATATGAAGATCCGGTCGATCAAAATTGCGCTGGCTTGATCTCGGTCAACGCGCCCAGCTTACTATCATTGCTAGTGTCACTCGGGAGTTGTGTGCCCTGATGAGGTGCGTTGCTGTGACCATCCCTCTCGAACTAAGTGATGCCACTCTGACCCTCGAATGCCCTTACTGCGGACATCCGCTCGTCAGGAAGGGATCTTGGTTTAAAGTCATCGGCAAATACAGGTGCGAGAAATGCCAGTCGGAGGTGCGCATCGGATATCCCGATAAGCTGAGGCTATTTCACCGTTATAGCCGGGATCTTTAGTCCCCCGGCAGGAGCTTCCTGGCCAACTTGTCGGCTTCGATAAAGCGAACCATCCGCTCGCGTGGACACGCTGCCCTTAAGAACCAGCACCTGTCATCGCCTCGTCGCGGAACTGAGGCAAACCGGCCTTGGTGATGTAGGTTGCGGTAACGTACAGCTTGTGCGCGGCAAGCTGTTCCCCAGCAGGGAGATTGAGGCCATCGCCATGTCGCCCCTGACATTCGCGTCGCGTGCATTCTTCTTGATCTCGTCCCGCGCTGCTCGATCGCGGCTTCGATGCGCCACCACAGACCGCCGATGGCGCCGAAAACCGCGATCAGCAATCCGACCTTCAGCAAAGCTCGCGCTCCAGGCGTTGCTGCTGGCGGCATAGGCGCTCGGTCTCTGATTGGCTGTCCGCCAAAAGTACTTCGTCGATAGTGGGTCTCAATGTCGCGGTCTCCCGCTGCCAGCCCTTCGCGGACGTCAAAAACCCGATGGAAGCCGGAGCGTCGGCAGCAGACAGTCCCACCGCATCCTTTCGGGAGCCCGAATCGAGCTTAATTGAATTCGCTTGGCCGGCAGCCTATACGTCGAGGCGATGGAAACCATAGCCAGCGCCCAGAAGAACATCGTCCCGCTGTCCGGCAGCAAGCCTCATGCCGGGCGGGCAGCGCCGTTCCTGCCGATGAGCCGCGTCGAGATGGCAGCGCTCGGCTGGGATGAATGCGACATCGTGCTGGTCACGGGCGACGCCTATGTCGATCATCCGAGCTTCGGCATGGCGATCATCGGCCGTCTCCTCGAATCCCAGGGTTTTCGGGTCGGCATCATCTCGCAGCCCGACTGGCAATCGGCGGAGCCGTTCAAGGCGCTGGGCAGGCCAAGACTGTTCTTCGGCGTCACCGGCGGCAACCTCGATTCCATGGTCAACCGCTATACGTCGGACCGCAAGCTGCGCCATGACGACGCCTACACGGCGGGCGGTGAAGGCGGCAAGCGGCCGGACCGCTGCACGATCGTCTACACGCAGCGCTGCCGCGAGGCCTTCAAGGACGTGCCTATCCTGCTGGGCGGCATCGAAGCCTCGCTGCGCCGCATCGCCCACTATGATTATTGGTCCGACAAGGTGCGCCGCTCGATCCTGGCCGATGCCAAGGCAGACCTCTTGATCTACGGCAACGCCGAGCGTGCCGTCGTCGAGGTGGCGAACCGGCTTGCCGCCGGCGACACGCCGCGCCAGCTCGATAGCATCCGGGGCGTCGCCCTGTTCCGCCGCGTGCCCGAGCATTTTACGGAACTCCATGCCGACGATCTCGATTCCGCCGACGAGGGCGCCAGCCGCAAGCCCGGCGACATCGTGATCCGGTTGCCGTCGTTCGAGCAGGTCGAGGGCGATCGCGATGCCTATGCCCGCGCCTCGCGCGTGCTGCACCGCGAGGCCAATCCCGGCAATGCCCGTCCGCTCGTCCAGCGCCATGGTGACCGCGACCTGTGGCTCAATCCGCCGCCCATCCCGCTGACCTCCGAGGAGATGGACGCCGTCTACGACCTGCCTTATGCGCGCGCGCCGCACCCGTCCTATGGCGATGCAAAAATTCCCGCCTGGGACATGATCAAGTTCTCGGTGACGGTGATGCGCGGCTGCTTCGGCGGCTGCACCTTCTGCTCGATCACCGAGCATGAAGGCCGCATCATCCAGAACCGCTCCGAGGGCTCGATCCTGCGCGAGATCGAGAAGATCCGCGACAAGACCCCGGGCTTCACCGGCGTGATCTCCGATATCGGCGGCCCGACCGCCAACATGTACCGGATGGCCTGCAAGGACCCCAAGATCGAGGCGGCCTGCCGCCTGCCGTCCTGCGTGTTTCCCGACATCTGCCCCAATCTCAACACTTCGCATGACGATCTGATCCGGCTCTACCGCAAGGTCCGCGAGGTCAAGGGCGTCAAGAAGGTCATGGTCGCCTCCGGCGTGCGTTACGACCTCGCCATCAAGAACCCCGAATATGTCAAGGAACTGGTGACCCACCACGTCGGCGGCTATCTCAAGATCGCGCCCGAGCACACCGAGCGCGGGCCGCTCGACAAGATGATGAAGCCCGGCATCGGCACCTATGACCGCTTCAAGGAGATGTTCGACGCCGCGGCCAGGGAAGCAGGCAAGAAATACTACCTCATTCCGTATTTCATCGCCGCCCATCCGGGCACGACCGACGAGGACATGCTGAACCTCGCGCTCTGGCTGAAGAAGAACCGCTACCGCGCGGACCAGGTGCAGACCTTCCTGCCTTCGCCCATGGCGACCGCGACGGCCATGTACCATACCGGCGTCAACACGCTGAAGAGCGTGCGGCGCGGCGCGACCGACAAGGTCGAGACCGTCCGCGGTGGGCGGCAGCGCCGCCTGCACAAGGCATTCCTGCGCTACCACGACCCCGACAATTGGCCGCTGCTGCGCGATGCCTTGAAGGAGATGGGCCGCGCCGACCTCATCGGTCCCCGCCCCGACCAGCTCGTGCCGGCCCACCAGCCCCCCGGAACCGGCAAAGCCGCCGGCACCAAGCGCCCCGTGCGCCCAATCGGCAGAGGACAGAGATTCACCACCAAGGGCGTGCCCTTTCCAAAGAAGTGAGCCGCTGGACCGGCTTACTCGGCTTTGTCCTTTGTCAGCGCACGCTCGGGCGTGAGCGCGCCTTCTCGCTGCATCACGGCGGCAAAGAAGCCGTCGGTATCGTTGCGGGCGGGTGTCAGCGACAGATAGTCGGTATGGGCTGAAGCCGTCAGTTGCGGCGCGGCCTCGCTGAGCGGCACGGCACGAAATGCGGGATACGCCGCCAGGAACGCTGCCACCTGGTCCTCATTCTCCTCGGGCAGCATGGAGCATGTCGCGTAAACCAGCCGACCGCCGGGCTTCACCAGGCGTGCCGCACTCGCCAGAATCCGGGCTTGCAACGACACGAGCTTGTCCAGACCCTGTTCCTCCGGCGAGCGCCAGCGTGCATCGGGATTGCGTCGCCAGGTGCCGGTGCCGCTGCATGGCACGTCCACCAGCACGCGATCGAAACCGCCCTTGTGGCGCTTGATCCAGCGATCCGTTTCGCCGGCCAGAAGCCTGGTCTCGATGTTGTGCAATCCTGCCTGCCGGAAGCGCTCGGCGCCGCGCTTCAAACGGCCTTCCATGACGTCGCAGGCGACGACGTGGCCCTTGTTTTTCATCTGCGCGGCGATGGCCAGCGTCTTGCCGCCGGCTCCGGCGCAGAAATCGACCACGCGCTCGCCCGGCCGGGCGTCGACCAGCATGGCGACGAGCTGCGAACCCTCGTCCTGGATCTCGACCTCACCGGTTCTGAGCATCGGCAGGCTCGCCAGCGACGGGCGCTCCAGCACGCGAATGCCGTAAGGAGCCATGGCCGAGGCCTCCGCTCGCAAGCCAAGGTCTTTCATTGCGCAGAGCATGGCCTCGCGCGTCGATTTGATCGGATTGACACGCAGGTCAAGTGGCGCCGGCGCCAGAAGCGCGGCCATCTCGTCCCCGAACGCTTCCCCGAAGCGGCGGCGCAGCGGATCGGCCGCCCAGGACGGGCATTCGAGGCGCACCTCTTCCGGCATGTCGGGATGGCCGATCGTGCATCCCCGCAATTTGACCAGCAGCGCGTGCTCGTGATCCGTCAGCATGGCAGGCGCGAATTTCGCGCCGTTGAACAGGCGTTCGATCTGATCGGGCGTCTTCGCTTCCTTCAGCGTGAGCCATGCGAGCAGCCGGTTGCGGGGCGTATCCTCGCGCCCATGTCTCGCCAGCCACCAGCCAAGCCGTGCATGGTGGCGCAGAAGTCCATAAAGCAACTCCAAAATCTGGCCACGGTCCCTGTCGCCGATATAGCGCCGGGCCCGAAACCAGGCCGAGACGACAGCATCGGCCGGACGCGCGACGCTATCGACTTCATGCATAAGTTCGATTGTGGCTTGCAGGCGGGGGGCAGGGTTCACGGAACGGCGATCAGGCTGAAAAAACGCCTATATAGGCGACAGAGCCGCTCCTGGCCATCGTTCGCGGATGGAGGCTCGTCAGCCGGGGCTTTTCGCCAGCATCTTTTCGGCAAAGGCCTCGACCTCGCCTGCGCGAGGTTCCTTGCCCGTATGCGTGAGCAAATAGGCCGGGGTCAGGAACAGACGGTTGCTGACCGGCTCGACGATCTCGAGGGAGTAATAGCCGATCTGCGTGAAGTAGAGGACGCGCGCCCGCACGAAGGCTTCCGTGTCCGCATAGCCGTGCCGCGAGAACATGGCGCGGATGGCGTCGACACGCGCGTCGTCCTCCTCGTTGACGATCCGGTGCACCTTTGCGGACTGGCGCGACCAGGCGCGCACAGCGAAGTCGAGCCGCGGATTGAACAGCTTCTGATCCAGCCAGCACTCGAAGATGTTGAGCACGGCCTGTGTGATCGACGCGGCCGGCCTGCCGGCCTGCTCGACAATGAAACGCGTGTTGTTGTTGCGCCAGTGGTCCAGAAGTTGGTCGAGCAGGTCCTGGCGGCTCTTGAAGTACCAGTAGAAACTGGACCGGGAGACGTTCAGCTTCTGCCCGAGCGCCAGCACGCGCACCGCCTCGACGCCCTCGGAGATCAGCGTCTCCAGCGCGAGGTTCATCCAGTCCTCGCGCGTCACCTTGGTGTTGCCGATCAGACCGGACCGCCGCACGACGTCATCAGCATTGGAATCGGAGAGCATAGCGGACGGGCCAAGATTGAACGCCGGCTAGATAGACCCGAAACCATTCCCGCTACAACACTTGCGCCTGTTCGAGCCATTCCCAAAGATACGGAGCAAGGCCCCGGTCGACGTGGAGACGCGCTCGCCCGGGGTTGCCGAACCGGTAGAAGAGGACGCCGATACCGGCAAAAAGAATCGAAGCCGAGGGGCTTGCCGCTCCCGGATCGAGCGCCGTGCCCCTGGCGGTCAGGCGATCCAGCTCCGGCCCCTCGATCTCGAACACGTGCAGTCCGGCATTCATGACCGTGACCGCGAAGCCGGCCGCATGCCAACCGGCCGCGATGGGGAACGGCTGTTCCCCGACCGCAAGAAGCCGGTCGCGCGCGATTCGCACCATGTATGTGTCGCCGCTGGCAACCGCGCCGGCGCCGACGCCTTCGCCGGCAAGCCCCGAAGCCTTCGACCAGGCCGTCAGGTCGCCGCTGACCAGAAGCTGGTTCAGCCCGCTAACTGTCCGCACGGTGACGCCGTCCTTGTTCAGCGTCGCTATGGCGAAATCGGGCGTTGCCGGCCATTTTTCGGCAAGGTTACGCATGGAGCCGCCTCCCCTCCGGATCGAGGGCGCATGGCGCGACGATCGTTGCCTGCCGCACGACACCCAGATGTTGAACGTCGATGGTCTCGCCGTGCCGCGCCGGGCCCCGTTCGATGAGCGCCAGCGCAACCGGGCGTCCCAGGGCCGGGCTCTGATAGCTGGAGGTGACGAAGCCGATGCTTCTGAGCCGACCGTCGCGCTTCTCCACGCCATGCGCGCCGGTGGCCAGCGGCGCCTCGCCTTCGCGGACAGCCAGGCCGACGAGCCGGTTGCGGTCCGTGCCGTTTGCCGCTTCCGTGAAAAGCGAGCGCCGGCCGACGAACTCGTCCGCGCGTTTGGTCCGCGGTCCAGCGACGCCGAGATCGTGCGGCATGGTGGTTCCGTCGGTGTCCTTGCCGATGACGATGTAGCCCTTCTCGGCGCGCAGGATCATCAGCGATTCAAGCCCGAGCAGCACCGCGTCGAAGGCGCGGCCCTCCTGCTGCATCCTTGCCCACAGCGCCTCGGCCCGGTCGGCGCGGATGGAGATCTCGTAGCTGCGGTCGCCGGTGAAGGAGACCCTGGCGATGCGCACCTCGTCACCGGCAAAGCGGCCGGCAGCGACGGCCATATGCGGCAGACTCGCATCATCAAGTGCTACGCCCAGGTCAAGCGCTTCCATGACCTGACGCGCATTCGGACCCGAAACGGTCAAAGTGGCGTATTGCGCGGTGGCGTTGTGGATATAGACCGCATCGCGGCCGAAGCGGTCCTGCCGCCATTCCTCGAGGCGCGCGTGCACGGCGGCGACATGCGACGACGAGCAGGAGACGATGAAGCGATGCTCGTCCAGGCGAACAAGCACCCCGTCATCGAAGACGACGCCATTTTCCGAAAGCATGAACCCATAGCGGCAATGGCCCGGCTTGAGGGTCGACATGGTGTTGTAATAGATGAAGTCGACGAACTCGGCCGCGCGCGGGCCGATTACCTCGATCTTGCCGAGCGTAGAGCCGTCGAAGAGCGCCACGGATTGCCGGGCTCGTCGCGCCTCCTCCTGGATCGAGGCGTCCGCTTCCCCGCCGCCATAGTAGGCCGGCCTCAGCCAGCCGCCATATTCCTGGAACACGCCGCCAGCGCGGCGATGATTTGCCTCCAGCGGAAGACGGCGGACTGGAACGTGCATGCTGCCCCGGCGCGACCCGGCCAGGCTAGCGAACGGAACAGGCGTGAAGGGCGGCCGGTAGGTCGTAGTGCCAACATCCGGGATGCCGCGCCCGGTGATATCCGCCAGCAGCGCCAGGCCGTTCAGGTTCGAAGTCTTGCCCTGATCGGTCGCCATGCCGAGCGTGGTGTAGCGCTTCAGGTGCTCGACCGAGACGAAATTCTCCCGCGCCGCGAGCTCGACATCCCTGGCGGTGACGTCGCTCTGATAGTCGACCCAGACGCGACCCCTGGCCTTGGGTTTCGGCCACAGGCTGACGACGCCGAGCGTTGCCTCCGTTCCCGTGCCGCGAGGCGCTGGCGACGATGAGCCGAAGTCACCGGGGGCCGCCGCACCGCTGGCCAATGCATCCGAAAGCGAGACAGTGCCAGCCACGGCGCCGGCGACGGCAATCTCACCAATGGCCTCGCCCGGAATGAAAGCCGCAAGTTGGTCGCTCCAGGCGAGCTTGCCTTTTGCCTGCGAGAACAGATGCACCGTGGGCGTCCAGCCACCGGAGATGAGCACGCAATCGGCCGCGAGGGTCGTGCCTTCGTCCAGCAGGACACCCTGGACAGCGCTGCGCCCACGCGCCGCCGCCACCGTACGCCCAGCCAGGACGCGAATGCGGGTCTTCGCTTGCGCACCGCCATCGCGCCGGCAGTCGACCACGGTCACCGAGGCGCCTGCCGCGGCCAACGCCAAGGCCGGTTCATAGGCGCTGTCGTTGTTGGTCGCGACCACAACTTCCCGGCCGACAAGAACGCCATGCCGGCGCAGATAGCTGAGCGCCGCATCGGCGGACAGGATTCCCGGGAGGTCGTTGTTGGCGAACGGAACAGGCCGTTCGATCGCGCCCGTCGCTAGCACGATGCGGCGAGGCCGCACACGCCAAAGCGTGTCCGGCCTGCCGTCGGCGTGGCGCTGGTTGAGCGCGACCAGATTATGGTCGTAAAGCCCAAAGGCGGTCGTGTCGCTCAGCACCAGCTGGCCGGCGCCCTTCAGCCCGGCAACCGTCACCTCGACCCACGCCTTGCCCTCGACGCCATCGACTTCGCCGGCGCGATGACGCAGCGACCCGCCGGGATGCGCACCGTCGTCGGCCAGGACGACCGAGTGCCCGGCCGCCGCGGCGCTGGCTGCCGCGGCAAGACCGGCCGGCCCGGCGCCGACCACCAGGACGTCGCAATGGTGGTTGACCTGGTCCGAGACCTTACGCGGCTGCCAGTCGCTGTCGACGACGCCAAGCCCAGCCATGGCGCGGATGCGCGGCTCGAACAGGTGCCAGTCTGGCCACATGAAGGTCTTGTAGTAGAAGGCCGCAGGCAGGAAGCGGGCGAAGCGATCCAGAACCGCGTTGCGGTCGTTCTCGGCCGTCGGCGAAGCGTTGACGCTCCTGACTGTGATGCCGTCTGCAGCTTGCACGGTGGTGGCGCGCGCATTCGGCACCCGTCCGGCCGCGCCCTCGACATCGACGAGCGCGTTGGGCTCTTCGACGCCGGAGCCCCAGATGCCACGCGGCCGATGGTATTTGAAGCTACGGCCGACCACAGTCTGGCCGCCGGCCAGCAAGGCGGAGGCGATCGTGTCGCCCGCGAAACCCTCGACGCGCCTGCCGTCAAAGGTGAAGGTCAGCGGGCGGTCGCGGTCGATGTCGCTGCCGCCGGCGGCGAGACGGGAAGCGCTCATCTTCCGTGCTCCACATCGCCGAGCACGGAAGAGCCCGACACCTTGTGATTGACGCTGTCGCGGCTCATCGCGAAGAACTCGCCGCAGGTCATATGCACCCAGATCTCCCGCGTCGGTCCCTTCGGATTGTCGCGCATATGGAGATAATCGGCCCAACGCTCGGCCGTCACGTCCCTATCGGGCCTCAGATTGCCGGCCTCGCCGCCATATTGGAACTCGCTTTCTTCGCGCGGCCCGCAGAAGGGACAAGGAAAGAGCTGCATCTTTTCTACACCTTCAATGCGCAATGCCGGAGCCGGCCGCCTCGTCGATCAGCCGGCCGCTGGCGAAGCGGTCGAGGTCGAAGGGCCGGCTGACGTCGTGGTGCTGGCCGGTGGCAAGCAGATGGGCAAGCAGCGTGCCGCCGGCTGGGATCGCCTTGAAGCCGCCCGTGCCCCAGCCGCAATTGAGGAAAAGTCCGGGCAGCGGCGATTCGCCGATGATGGGTGAGGAATCCGGGACCACGTCGACGATGCCGGCCCATTGCCGCATCATCTTCAACTGGCCGAAGATCGGGAACATTTCGAGCATGCCGGCGATGACACCTTCCAGCACCGGCAGGTTGCCGCGTTGGCCGTAGGACGGGATGCGGTCGAGCGCACCGCCGATCACCAGTTCGCCCTTGTCCGACTGGCTGACATAGACGCTCGTGTCCGGCGAGATCACAACCGTGTCGACGATCGGCTTGACCGGTTCGGACACGCAGGCCTGCAGCGCGTAGGAATTGACCGGCAGCCGGAATCCCGCCTTCGCCGCGAGCACCGACGAATGCCCGGCCACCGCCATGCCTGTACGCTCGGCCCGGATCGCGCCGCGCGAGGTGACGACACCGCGGCAGCGCCCGTTCTCGATGATGAAGTCGGTGATCTCGCAGTTCTGGATGATGTCCACACCGAGACGACTCGCCGCACGCGCATAACCCCAGGCGACGGCGTCGTGGCGGGCGGTGCCGCCGCTTGGCTGCCAGGTGCCGCCATAGACGGGATAGCGGGCATCCGGGCTGAAGTTGTAGATCGGCACGACACGGCGAACGTCCTCAAGGGAAAACAATTCGCAGTCGATGCCGTTGACCTGTATGGCGTTGACGGACCGCGCCGCGGTTTCCATTGCCGCCTCGCTATGCGCGAGCGTGAGGATGCCGCGCTGGGAAAGCATCACATTATAGTTCAGGTCCTTCGAGAGCGTCTTGTAGAGACTGTGCGCCAGCCCATAGATCGCCGCGCTTTCCGGGTAAAAGTAATTGGAGCGTACCACGGTGGTGTTGCGGCCGGTGTTGCCGCCCCCGATCCAACCCTTCTCCAGCAGGGCCACGTTGGTGACCCCATGATTCTTTGCGAGATAGTAGGCCGTCGCCAGGCCGTGGCCGCCGCCCCCGATGATGATCGCGTCATAGCGCGGCTTCGGATCGGGTGAGCGCCAGGCCTTCACCCATCCAGTCTGACCAGCTATGCCCTCCTTGAAGAGCGAAAGCGCCGAATAATGTCTCGTCATGCGCTCAAGCCGCCGTCACAAGTCGGACATTCGGTTCAAGGCCTGACCGCCATGTCTGCAGCCCGAGCTTGTGCATCAATCGCCCCCTGGACCCTCGCCTTGCCATTGATCGCCGAACAGCGAACGGGCAGCGCGAAGCTTATGTCTAGCGCGAATGTACACCTATGTCCATTCAAAGTGGCAACGATCCGGCCAAAGCGACCCCCTCGCTTCTCCGCCCCTCGCTCCTCCGCAAGGTCATCCCTTGCGTTCCTGCAGGATGTTGCCGCCATCGACGACGAGAACGGCGCCGTTGACATAGCTGGCTCCGTCCGACGCCAGAAACAGCACGGCGGCGGCGACTTCCTCAGGACTGCCCGCGCGCCCAAGCGGCGTGTTGCGGGCAGCGGCGAGTTCCTCCGGCGTCGATGCGCCGGTCGCGATCCAGCCCGGCGCCACGGCATTGACCGTGACGCCGCTTCGGCCGACTTCCAGGGCGAGCGCGTGCGTCAACCCGATCATGCCGGCCTTGGCCGCCGAATAGGCGGCCTCGCCTTCATTGGATACGTAAGGCCCCGTCACCGAAGCCATGTTGACCACGCGCCCATGGCCGCGCTGCACCATGCCGGCCAGGAATCCGCGCGTGCTCAGGAACGCGGTTTTCAGGCTGACATCGATGCCGCGGTCCCAGTCGCTTTCGCTGAGGTCGACAAACCGCCGCTGCAACGCCGGCTGGCCGACAGTCCCCATCCCCGCATTGTTGACGAGGATGTCGATTTCGCCGGCCTCGGAGCACAAGCGCTCGACATCGCCCGAATGCGTCAGGTCGGCCACAACGGCGCGGACGTCGAGCCCCTCCGCCCGCAGTTCCCCGGCCCGCTGCTCGACGCGCGCTGACGAAGCCGTGATGACGACCGAAAGGCCGGCCTCGCCTAGCGCTCGCGCGGTCGCGATGCCAATGCCGTCGGCGGCGCCCGCGCCGGTCACCAGCCCTTTGCGGGATTTGCGAAACACGACCATTTCCTCTCCACCTCGCAAGTGCCGGCACGGGCAATCGTGCCCGCGATGAAACTGCCCAGGCTTTTTTTCAATAGCCAGCGGTGACACCGAAATCGATCGACAGCGCAGCCCCGGTGATCGGCGCGGCGCCCGGTTGGCAGAGATAGTGGATGAAGGACGCAATCTCTTCCACCTGAATGAACCTTGCTTTGTCCCCCTGCGGATAGTGCCCGAGAAGCCGACGCTTGTAGCTGTCCGGATCGTCCCCACCATAGGTGCTGGCCTGATATTCGATCATCGGCGTTGCCGTGTCGCCCGGGCAAACGGCATTGACCCTGATGCCTTGCGGGGCGAGTTCCAGGGCGAGAGCCTTGGTCAGCAGAACCAGCCCGCCTTTCGATGCGCAATAGACGGCCGCCCCATTGTTGCCGACGAGGCCGGCGTCGGACGCGATGTTGACGATCACGCCTTGCGCTGCCGCCAGATGGGGGACGGCCGCCGAGATCAGGAAGAACGCCCCCTTGAGATTGACGTCCAGCACTAGGTCCCATTGATCTTCCTCGACGCCGCTCGCCGGCCCCTCGAGCCAGACGCCGGCGGCGTTGACGAGGATGTCTATGGCGCCGCCCCAGTCCCTGGCCTTGGCCACCACGTCGCGGCAGGCAGCGACGGAGCGGATGTCGAGCGGCAAACCAATCGCATTCGCTCCAGTCGCGACAATCTTGGCGACGGCTGCGTCGAGCTTGGTGCCGGGAAGGTCGGCGAGCGCGATCCGCTCGCCGTCGGCCGCGAGGCGCAATCCGGTCGCAAGGCCCATGCCACCGGCGCCGCCGGCGATCAGAACCGTCCTGCCAGCCATTCGATAACCTCCACGCCACGCAGCGTCCGGAAAAGGCAAACCATGTCCCTAAATCACGTCATGGGGCCCTGTTGCATGGACCAGCCAGGCAAAACAATCGCCTCAGCAGCTTCGCTGGCCCCGATCATCCCAGCTCGAGCGTCGTGATGCCGAAAACCGTCGAGGGAGCATTGCCGGGTTTGCCTCCCTTGTACATGCGTGTCGTCGCAAAGCCCGGGACCATGCCGGAGGCCTGAAGCATGGCGGTGAATTGAACCTGGCCGGCTGGCACGTCGATGTGCAATGCCTCGTTGCCGATCCTGCCTGGGAGGTCCGCCAACAACGCCAGGGCAAGATCCGTCCTGTCGGCAAACAGCGGCCCGACCTTGAAGCCTTCCCGGCATCGGCGGGCCGCGCCGTAGCCGGCAATGCCGGCCGCTCCGCCACAGAGCAGCCCAATCCGGGGCTGCCGCAGCCACTCCCGAAGGAAGGCTTCCCGCGGCGCCGGGAAACACTGGCGATCATAGGCGAATATCCCCGCTATGTCGCCGGCTGTCACGGGCCGTATGTCGCCGCCCGCCGGCAACCCGGCGGGGCGACCGCTATAGCGGACGGTCTCATAGACAGGCACAAAGCCCATGCGCTGGTAGTTGGCCCGCTGCTCGGCCACGCCGTCGAGACCGATGATGCGGCCGCCGAGGCGTGCCATGCCAGCATCCCAAACCGCCTTGCCGTGGCCTTCGCCACGCCGGTCGGACCGGCAGACATAGAGGCCGATGAAGCCGAATTCCGGGCCGTATGCGACGGCCGAAATCCCGGCCACCATCTCTTGGCCGACGAAAGCGCCAATGAATCCGTCCGGATCGGCTGCCTGAAACGCGGCGGCATCGCCGATGCCTGGGTTCCAGCCCTCTCCGGCCGCCCAGTCGACGAGCGTTTCCACTTCGCTGGCGGTCAGTGTCCGGATTGTTCTCGGCATCATTTCACCCGGGTGCCTCGGCAAATGGCGCCAAGGCATCAGGATAGGTAGCCGCTTCCACGCTGCAAAGTCCACACGAGAACTTCAATTCACCTTCGATTACCGGCCAGCGCCCTGCTCAGCCGAGGCCAGAAGACATACGGTGGAGACCAAGCCCATGGTTCGGCAGAACGCAGCCATTCAACGCGGGGCTGCGGGCCCGACTGTTATTGGGATGGGTTTCCCGAACCGGTGCAAAGGGTCAGCAACAAACGCGGCCGCTTGATCGTTCGTTGTTCCAATAGACAACTGGACACAACCGGCGAACACTGGGAATCTTCATTTGTCGTTCTTCGAAATCGCCTGGAGTACCGCAGGAAATGCCGCTGAGTGCCGCAGAGATCGCCAGTCATCCGGCAGCGCTTCGCAGTGTGCAGGAACAGTCGCGCGCGCTCATCCATGTCTACGAAACAAGCCCGCGGTTGGCCGCCGTTTTCGCCACCCAGCAGCGCTGGCTCCTCGGCCATGTCGGCCTCGCTCTGCATTTCCGTCGCGATCCCAACGACCGCCGCACCGACATGACGATGGCTCGTTTCATCGAGGTCGTGCGTCGCAATTCGGTGGCCAGCCGCAACACAGCCGAGGCTTTCGTCAAGGAGATGCTGCGCTACAACATCGCCGAGTATATTTCGCCCAGCGGTGACGGCCGCGCCCGCCCCATGCGGGTCACAGAGGGCACCATCGAAACCTTCACCGGCTGGATCCACGCGCATCTGAGGACGCTCGACCGCATAGACGGCGGACATCGGCTGACGACTTTCCTCGATCGACCCGGCATGCTGTCAAGGCTGCAGCCGCTCATCGCCGACGGATTGCTGGCCAGCGAGGGCGTGCGGGAGCCTGGGCGGACTTTCTCGTTGTTTATCTGGCTGAACAATGGCGGCATCGTCATGGACTGGCTGATGTCCGGTATCGATCCGGAGGACGTTCATCTCGACAGGATACCGACCAGCGTCATCTCGGTCAGCGAATTCGCGCACTGGCTGAAGCTGTCACGCACCCACCTGGCGCGGAAACTCAACGATGGCGAGGCGCTTGGCAGCATCGGCTGGGTCGGCCAGCGCGGTCATTCCGTCATGTGGGTTTCACGCCAGTTCTTCGACGAATACATGGCGGTGCAGACGTCCAAGCTCGCCGTCGTCGACCTGGCTTTCGAGGACAGTTTGCACTAGGCGGACGAGAGCTGACCGGCGCAACGATCGCTTCTCGAATCCAACCGACAAATACCGCTGGTTGCGTTGGCACGCGCCGGCTGGCTTGGGCGGCGCGGCCATTTCATCATGTGGATTTCGAATGAATTCTATAGCGAATATCTCACCGCGCAGGCGGTCGAGCTCGCCATCGTCAAGGCGGCTTTCGCTGTCTGCATGGAGCAGGCGGCCGGCTGTTCGTCAGGCGTTTTCTATCCGGCCTTCAGGATAGCGGAAAACCGCGGATCGAAGGCCCGGCTGATCGGTTCGGCCGCGGCGCCCACTGCGATCGCCCAGGGATCGGTGGTGCCCAGCTGCAGCCGCGGTAGGTGGCGGGTGGGGCGGTCCGCGATCGACGGCAGCAGCGGATGCATAGCCTGAAGCAGAAGCCGGGCCAGCGCCTCGGGCGCGCTGCTGGTGAGGATGACGGTCTGCGGATCGAAGATCGTTTCGATCAGGTGCACGCTCCAGCGCAGGTCGGACGCGGCTCTTTCGACCCAGCTCATGATCCTCGAGTCTCGCTGAAGCGCCAGCGCGCCAAGCGTCTCGTAAAGCCCCCTCTCGGCGGGATCGAGGCCGAGATGCTGGTAGAGCGAGGCGAGCGAGGCGCGATGCTCCAAAGGCGTCGAGGCTGGACCGGCCGGCGACAGCAGCGCCCTGCCGATCTCGCCGGCATTGCCGTTGCCGCCATTGTAGAGCTCGCCGTTCAGGATGAGCCCCGCGGCGATGCCGTAGCCGACATACAGGCAGACGGCGTGATCGACGCCATGCGCGGCGCCGATGATGCGCTCCGCCGTTGCACAGGCCGCCGCGTCGTTCTGCAGCCCGACATCCAGTCCGGTGCCGGCGGCAAGCGTCTCGAGCAGCGGGAATCGCTGCCAGGCAGGCATCATCCATTTGTCGTCGGATTCCTTTAGGCCGAACGGCCCGGGCATGGCGACGCCAAGGCCGACCAACCGTCGTTCGGACTGCGCGGAAATGCCAGCCAGTTCGCGCCTGACATCCGCGACGAGACCGAGGATGGTCTGGACACCAGATGATGGTTCATCAAGCGGCAGGTTGGCCTCGGCGCGTGCCATCACGCTGCCGACCAGGTCGACCACCACGACGCGCGTCAAATGCCGGTCAATCTGCAGCCCGATGGCGAAGGCGCCCTCGGGCACCAGCCGGTAGGGTGTGAAGGGCTGCCCCCTGCCCTTGCGCACCGCGTCCATGGCGACAACCAGCCCATCGCGCTCGAGATCCTCGATGATGTTGGAAACCGCCTGCTTGGTGAGCTGCGTCGCGCGCGCCAGGTCGGCACGCGACAGCGCGCCGTTGAGACGCAGCGCCTCGATCATGACGCGGCGGTTGTGCGCGCTGGTGCCTTCCTGGTTGGTGCCGCTCTTGGCACGGATCGGGCTGATGTCGTGCACCGTCTTTCCCCTCTTGACTCCATTAAAGGATTGATCGACTAATTAAGTCAAGCGAATTGACTTAATAGGTGAAATCTGAGCGGCTCCGCAAAGGACGGCAAAAGCCTCGAGCTCCCGCCGCGCGCCGTTCAGGACAGATCCGGTCACACGCGATGCAATTCGAGGAAGCGGCGGCACAAGCTTCGCCGCCCACTTGCAGCTGTCGAAATGGGAGAAAGACAAATGCTGAAATCGATCGGTAAGACACTTCTGGGCGCGGTGTTCGTCGGCGGGCTGTTCGTCCCCCATGCCTTCGCCGAGACCACCTTGAACGCCCTCTTCATGGCTCAGGCCGCCTATAGCGAGGCCGACGTGCGCTCCATGACCGAGGCCTTCACCAAGGTCAATCCGGACATCAAGGTGAACCTTGAATTCGTTCCCTATGAAGGCCTGCACGACAAGACCGTGCTTGCCCAAGGATCGGGCGGCGGCTACGACGTGGTGCTGTTCGACGTGATCTGGCCGGCCGAATACGCGACCAACAAGGTGCTGATCGACGTATCCTCGAAGATCACCGACGACATGAAGAAGGGCGTGCTGCCAGGCGCCTGGACCACAGTGCAATATGACGGCAAGTACTACGGGATGCCTTGGATCCTCGACACCAAATACCTGTTCTACAACAAGGAAATCCTGGAAAAGGCCGGCATTAAGGCGCCGCCGAAGACCTGGGAAGAGCTCGGTCAACAGGCCAAGATTATTCAGGACAAGGGGCTGCTTAAGACGCCGATCGCCTGGAGCTGGTCACAGGCCGAGGCAGCGGTATGCGACTATACCACGCTGGTCAGCGCCTATGGCGGCGACTTCCTCAAGGACGGCAAGCCAGACTTCCAGAATGGCGGCGGCGTCTCGGCGCTGAAATACATGGTCGACAGCTACAAGTCGGGCCTCACCAATCCGAATTCCAAGGAATTCTTGGAAGAGGACGTCCGCAAGGTGTTCGAGAACGGCGATGCGGCCTTCGCGCTGAACTGGACCTACATGTACAACATGGCCAACGATCCGAAGGACTCCAAGGTCGCGGGCAAGGTCGGCGTCGTGCCGGCACCCGGCGTTGCCGGCACAAGCGAGGTCTCGGCCGTCAACGGTTCGATGGGCCTGGGCATCACGGCTGTGTCGAAGCACCCAGACGAAGCCTGGAAATACATCGAGTTCATGACCTCGCAGGCGACGCAGAACCAGTATGCCAAGCTCTCGCTGCCGATCTGGGCTTCGTCCTATGACGATCCGGCCGTCACCAAGGGCCAGGAAGAGCTGATCGCCGCCGCCAAGCTCGGCCTGGCCGCGATGTATCCGCGCCCGACCACGCCGAAATATCAGCAGCTGTCGACGGCGCTGCAGCAGGCGATCCAGGAATCGCTGCTTGGCCAGACAACGCCTGAAGACGCGCTTAAGACCGCCGCCGAAAACAGCGGCCTCTGATCTGGCGTTCCTCGACGCGGGCGGCCCCATACACCAGCGCCGCCCGCGCTATTTCTGATCTGATGACGGAAAGAGGCGCCTCTGATGTCAGGCACCTGGATGACGACTCGCGCGTGGCTGCTGATGCTGCCGCTGCTGGTGATCATGGTCGCCATCATCGGCTGGCCATTGGTCGATACAGTCAGGCTTTCCTTCACCGACGCCCAACTGGTCGGCACCGCGGGCAATTACGTCGGCTTCGACAACTACACAAAAATGCTGACGAGCTCGAACTTCAGCCGGACTCTCATCACCACCACCTGGTTCGCCGTTGTCTCGGTCGCCGCCGAAATGGTGCTCGGCGTGCTGGCGGCCCTCCTGCTCAATCAGGAATTCCGCGGCCGCGCCGTGCTGCGCGGGCTGATGATCCTGCCCTGGGCGCTGCCCACCGTCGTCAACGCCACGCTCTGGCGGCTGATCTACAATCCAGAATATGGCGCGCTGAACGCGGCGCTGACTCAGCTCCATCTCATCGATGACTACCGCTCTTGGCTAGGCGAGCCCGGCACGGCGCTTGCGGCGCTGATCGTCGCCGACTGCTGGAAGAATTTTCCACTTGTTGCGCTGATTGCGCTGGCCGCCCTGCAGGCCGTGCCGCGCGACATCACCGCCGCCGCGCTTGTCGACGGCGCCGGGCCGTTCAACCGCTTCCGCTTCGTCATCCTGCCCTATCTTGCAGGCCCGCTGATGGTGGCGCTGGTGCTGCGCACCATCGAGGCCTTCAAGGTCTTCGACATTATCTGGGTCATGACCCGCGGCGGCCCGGCCAACAGCACGCGCTCGCTGTCGATCCTCGTCTACCAGGAGGCCTTCTCCTTCCAGCGCGCCGGCTCCGGCGCATCGCTGGCGCTGATTGTCACCTTGCTCGTCACCGTGTTGGCCGTTGCCTACGCGACACTGGTCCGCAAGACCGCCGGGAGCGCGGCCTGATGGAACGCAAGAGCCCCGTCTTCATCGCCTTCGTCTACGCCTGCGCCCTCCTGCTCGCCGCCGTCGTCCTGGCGCCGCTCGCCTGGCTTTTCGTCATGAGCATATCGCCGGCGGCCGACCTCGCCGCCAAGCCGCTACGCTGGTGGCCGCAGGCAGCCGACTTCTCCCGTTACGCGCAGCTGCTGTCGAGGGCCGAGAACAGTGCCGGCGCCGCCTTCACGTCCTCGCTGCGCAACAGCCTGGAGGTCGCCGGCATGGCGACGCTTGCCGCTGTCGTCCTCGCGGTGCCCGCCGGCTGGGCCGTCTCGCGCACACCTTCGGTCGGCTGGTCGCTATCGATGGTGATCGCCACTTATATGCTGCCACCGGTCGCACTCTCCGTGCCGCTTTATATGGGTCTGTCCTGGCTTGGCCTGCTCAACAACGTCTTCGGCCTGGCGCTGATCTATCTGACCATCCTCGCGCCCTTCACAACCTGGCTGATGAAATCGGGTTTCGATTCCATCCCGCGCGAGATCGAGGCCGCGGCGATGATCGACGGGGCCGGACTGTTCCAGACCTGGCGCATCATAACCTTGCCGCTGGCCGCGCCCGTCGTCGCGACATCGGCGCTGTTTGCCGTGCTGCTTGCCTGGGACGAATTCTTCTATGCCCTGCTCTTCACCTCGGATCAGCGCGCGAAGACGCTTACCGTCGCCATCGCCGATCTCGCCGGCGGCCGCGTGTCCGATTACGGGCTGATCGCCACCGCCGGCGTGCTCGCGGCCTTGCCGCCCGTGCTGATCGGCCTCGTCATGCAACGCGCGCTGATCTCGGGCCTGACCAGCGGCGGAGTGAAAGGATAATCATGACCGCTCAAAAGCCTCGTCCCTCCGGCCTGCTTGCGATCGACCGCGAGATGGCGCGCCAGCATCAGGATGCGCTTGCCTCCTTCGAAAACAACAGCGATGTCGCCGCCAGGGTCGCCACCTCGATCGGCAAGACCGGCAGGCTCGTCCTGCTCGGCATGGGTGCTTCGCACGCGGTCGCCCGCGCGGTCGAGCCGCTCTATCGCGCCCGTGGCATCGATGCCATCGCGCTGCCTTTGTCGGAACAGCTTGGCCAGCCGTTGCCGCTCACCGGCAAGACGGTGATCGTCACCTCGCAGTCCGGCGAGAGCGCCGAGGTGCTGCGCTGGTTCGCCGAGACCGGCGATCGCGCCGAGACCTTCGGCCTGACGCTGGAGGCCGGTTCCTTCCTCGGCCGCACCGTGCCTTGCCTGGTCGGCGCTGGCGGCACCGAGCTCGCCTTTGCCGCAACCCGCAGTCTGACCGTGACCTTCGCGCTGCATCTCGCCATTCTGGCGGCTCTGGGCGACGATCCCGCCGCGGCACTTGCTGCCCTCAAGGCCCCTGAGGCGATTGCGATCGATGCAGCGCTTGCAGCACTCGGCAATGTAGTGACCGTGGTCACATCCGGCCGCAGCCTGCAAGGTGTAGCCGAAGCACTGGCGCTCGGCCTCACCGAACTGTCGCGCCTGCCCTGCTATTCACTCGAAGGCGGCCAGCTTCGCCATGGGCCAATGGAGATGCTTGGCCCGAAAATCGGCATCGTCCTGTTCCGGGATAACGATCCGACAGCCGACCTCGTCACCGCTATGGCCGTGTCCGTCGTCGAAGCCGGTGCGCCGCTGATCGTCTTCGACGCTTCGGGCAAGGCGCCTGTCTCAGGTGCCGTGACACTGGCCTTCAAACCGGCCACCGGCCTGGCGGCGATCTTCGCCATACTGCCGGTGGCGCAACGCCTGATGATCGCCTTCGCCGATTCCCGGGTCGAGAATGCCGGAACGCCGGTGCGCACCACCAAGATCACCAGGAGCGAATGATGCGACCGCTCGCGGTGATCGGCAACGTCAATGTCGACCTGATCGTCGGCCCGGTTGCGCCCTGGCCGAAGGCCGGCACCGAGACCGTCGTCGAGCACGACGACCTGCGCGTCGGCGGCCAGGCTGGCAATACGGCGCTGGCCTGGCAGGCGCTGGGCATCGATTTCGAAATTGCCGCCAATGTTGGCGACGACCAGTTCGGCCGCTGGCTGCGCGAGGCGTTCGGGCACCGCGCGCAAAATTGGGCGGTTCGCCCCGAAGGCACGACATTGTCGGTCGGCATGACCCATCCCGATGGCGAGCGCACCTTTTTCACCACGCGCGGCCACCTGCCCCGCTTCAGCCTGAACGATGTGCTTTCGGTGCTCGACGGCAACCGGCTTACCGGCGGCTATGTGCTGCTCAGCGGCTCCTTTCTCACCGACGACCTTACGCGCGACTATGGAGCGCTTTTCGACTGGGCCGAAGCCCATCGTATTGCCGTCGCGCTCGACACGGGATGGCCGATCGACGGCTGGACCGAAGCGAACTGCGCGGCGGCGCGCGGCTGGCTGTCGCGCTGCGAACTGGCCCTGTTCAACGAGGTCGAGACGACGACATTGGCCGGTCTCGCTAGTCCCGTCGAGGCAGCGCACAAGATCCGCGACGGCATGAAGGACGGGGCGATCGTCGTGGTCAAACGCGGACCGGACGGCGCGATCGCCATCGGCGCCGATGGCGAGCTCATCGAAGTGGCGGCACCGCGCGTCGCTGTCGTCGACACGATCGGCGCCGGTGATGTCTTCAACGCCGCCTTCCTGGCCGCCCTGGCACAGGGACGCTCCCTTGAAAAGTGCCTGTCCGCCGCCATCCGCGTGGCCTCGCGCGCCATCTCAACCTTGCCCCGCGACTATGGCGGGCCGACCCAATTCGAGGATGCCGTCCATGAGCGCGCTTGAGATCCGCGAAGTCCGCAAGAATTACGGCAGCGTCGAGACGCTGAAAGGCATCGACATCGCGCTCGAAAATGGCGAGTTCCTGGTGCTGCTCGGCTCGTCGGGCTGCGGCAAATCCACCTTGCTCAACATCATCGCCGGTCTCGCCGAGGCAACCAGCGGCGACGTGCTGATCGGCGGCCGGTCGGTGCTTGGCGTGCATCCTAAGAACCGCGACATCGCCATGGTGTTCCAGTCCTACGCGCTCTATCCGAACCTAACCGTCAGCCGCAACATCGGTTTCGGCCTTGAGATGCGCAAGGTTCCCGCTGCCGAACGCGACAAGGCGGTGCGCGAGACGGCAAAGCTTTTGCAGATCGAGAACCTGCTAGATCGTAAGCCCGGCCAGCTCTCAGGCGGCCAGCGCCAGCGCGTCGCCATCGGTCGGGCGCTGGTGCGTAAGCCCCAGGTCTTCCTCTTCGACGAGCCGCTCTCCAATCTTGACGCCAAGCTGCGCCTGGAAATGCGCACCGAGCTGAAGCGCCTGCATGAGATGCTTAAGACCACCGTCGTCTACGTCACCCACGACCAGATCGAGGCGATGACGCTGGCGACCCGCATCGCCGTCATGCGCGACGGCCGCATCGAACAACTGGGCACCCCGGAAGAGATCTACAACCAGCCGGCAACGCTCTATGTGGCCGGTTTCGTCGGCGCGCCGGCGATGAACATGCTGGAAGCCACAGTCGAGGACGGCAAGCTCTCCATCACCGGCACGGATGCGCGTCTGGCGCTGCCGGCACGCTTCACAGATGCAGTCAGTAACGGCGCTCAGGTCATAGTCGGCGTAAGGCCGGAAGCGCTCCACCTTGGGACGGGCAGCGGCACGGACTTGTCACTGCCCGTCGAGATCGATGTCGTCGAACTGACCGGGCCGGAGCAAGTCACCACCGCCCGGGCCGGAACCCAGCGGCTGACGGCGACCTTGCCGCCGCAAGTCCGCGTCGCGAAGGGCCAGCCATGCGCGTTTGTCTTCGACGCGGAAGCGCTTCGCCTGTTCGATCCGGCAACCGGCAAAGCTTTCTGATGAGCGTATCAGGCGCCGCGGTTTCGCGGCGCCTGTATCTGTCATTAATCGATGTCGAACGAGACGCCCTGCGCGAGCGGCAGCGCCTTGGAGAAGTTCACCGTGTTGGTGGCGCGACGCATATAGGCCTTCCAGGCATCCGAGCCGCTCTCGCGGCCGCCGCCCGTCTCCTTCTCCCCGCCGAACGCCCCGCCGATCTCGGCACCCGAGGTGCCGATATTGACGTTGGCGATACCGCAATCCGAGCCGTCGACGCCGAGGAAGCGTTCCGATTCCTGCAGATCGCGGGTGAAGATCGACGACGACAGGCCGGCGCCGACCGCATTGTGCAATTCGAGCGCCTCGTCGAAATCGGTGTATCTCATCACATAGAGAATCGGCGCGAAGGTCTCTTCCGTCACCGGCGACACCTGCTTCGGCATCTCGACCAGCGCCGGATGCACGTAGTAGGCGTCCGGGTGGCCGTCTTCGACGCGCGTGCCGCCGGTCACCTTGCCGCCATGCGCTTGCGCCTCCTTCAGCGCCTTCTGCATGTTGTCGAAGGCCGCCTTGTCGATCAGCGGACCGACCAGTGCCTTGCCTTCCAGCGGATTGCCGACCGAGACGCTCTGATAGGCCTTCTTCAGCCGCGGCAGGAGCGCGTCATAGACGCTGTCATGCACGAACAGGCGCCTCAGCGTCGTGCAACGCTGGCCGGCAGTGCCCATGGCGCCGAAGGCGATCGCGCGCAGCGCCATGTCGAGGTCGGCGGTCGGGCACACGATGCCGGCATTGTTGCCGCCAAGTTCGAGCACGGCGCGGGCGAAGCGCTTGGCGAGTCGCGGACCGACCTCGCGGCCCATGCGCGTCGAGCCGGTGGCCGAGACCAGCGGCACCTTCGGATGGTCGACCAGCACCTCGCCGGCGACGCGGTCGCCGATCAGCACCTGCAGCAGCCCTGTCGGCGCATCGGCGCCGAAGCGCCGTGCGGCGCGCTTGAAGATCGCCTCACAGGCAAGTGCGGTCAGCGGCGTCTTTTCCGACGGCTTCCACACCACCGCGTCGCCGCAGACGAAGGCGAGCGCCGCGTTCCACGACCACACCGCGACCGGGAAGTTGAAGGCGGAGATGACGCCGACGACGCCAAGCGGGTGCCAGGTCTCCATCATGCGGTGTCCTGGACGCTCGGTGGCGATGGTGAGGCCATAGAGCTGCCGGGAAAGACCGACAGCGAAATCGCAGATGTCGATCATCTCCTGCACTTCGCCGAGACCCTCGGACGGGATCTTGCCGACCTCGATCGACACCAGCCGGCCGAGCTCGTCCTTATGCGCGCGCAGTTCTTCGCCCAGCAGCCGCACCAGTTCGCCGCGCTTCGGGCCCGGCACCAGGCGCCAGGCCTGGAAGGCCTTGTGCGCCGCATCGATGGCGTTGCCGGCGTCCGCCGCCGAGATCGACTTCAGCGCCGCGATCTGTTCGCCCGTCACCGGACTGCGAACGATGAGGTCGCCTCCGCCAAGCGCCTCCTTGGCAACGCCGAGTTTCTCCAGAAGTGAGGCCGTTTCCTTCGCCAATGTCATTTTTGTTCCTTTCAGATCCCGCCCAAGGGCGGAATGGAGCCATGCGCCATCTCGCGGAAATGCCGTTGAGCACGCCTGGGCGCTTTGATGGCGTGGCATTACTCGTTTCGGGGAAAAACCGCCACCCCGGCATGGTCCAAGGCTCGGCTGCGAAATTGGGCCAGAGGGCGAAGCCGGATCAGCGGGCCCTCTGTATCGAGGACTTCTCCCTGCTTTCCTTGATCAGCCGGTCGATATGCATGCGGATATGCGCGGCCTCCGCGGCGGTGTTGGCCAAAGCGATGGCGCGATCGAAGGCGACGCGCGCCTCCTCGTTGCGGCCAAGCTGCATCAGCAGCCCGCCCCTTAGGCCGAAGAAGTGGAAATAGCCCGACAACCGCTCTTCCAGCGGCTCGATCAAGGCAAGCGCGGCTTCCGGGCCGCGTACCTTGCTGACCGCGACGGCGCGGTTCAGCGTCACCACCGGCGACGGCTGCATCTGTTCCAGCAGGCCATAGAGCAGGTCGATCTCGGTCCAGTCGGTGTCCGCGGCCGTCGCCGCCCGCGCATGCAGCGCGGCAATCGCCGCCTGCACCTGGTAAGGGCCGGGCTTGCGATGGCGCAGCGCCTTGTCGACCAGCGCGAGGCCCTCGTCGATCATCTTGCGGCTCCACAGCGAGCGATCCTGATCCTCAAGCAGGACGATCTCGCCATTCTCATCGAACCTTGCCGGCGCCCGTGCATGCTGCAGCAAGAGCAGCGCCGTCAGCCCCATGATCTCCGGCTCGGCCTGGAAGAGCCTGAGCAGCAGGCGTGCGAGCCGGATCGCCTCTTCGCAAAGCGGCGCGCGGGCCGGCGCCTCGCCGCCATTGCTCGAATAGCCTTCGTTGAAGATCAGATAGACCATCGCCGCGACTGCGGCGAGCCGCTCCGAGCGTTCGACCGCGCCCGGGGTCTCGAACGGCACGCCGGCGTCGGCGATACGCGCCTTGGCTCGGGTGATGCGCTGCTCCATGGCACTTTCGCCGACCAGGAAAGCGCGCGCGATCTGCTTGACGGTGAGGCCGGAGACGATGCGCAGCGCCACCGCGATCTGCTGTGTTGCCGGCAAATCCGGATGGCAGCAGATGAACAGAAGCCGCAGGATGTCGTCGCGATAATGCGCGCCGTCCAGCCGCTCGGCCATGTCGCCCTCGGCATCCTCCAGATCGGAGATCTGGTCCTCTTCCGGCATCGGCGCCTGCTTGGCGCGCTTGCGCACCGCATCGATGCCGCTGTTGCGGCCGACGAAGATCAACCAGGCCGCCGGATCGCGCGGCGGCCCATTCTTCGGCCAGTTCTTGAGTGCTCGCAGGCACGCATCCTGGAAAGCTTCTTCGGCGGCATCGAGATCGCGGAAGTAGCGCAGCAGCGCGCCCATCGCCTGCGGACGGGCGTTGCTGATCGCCGTGCTTATCCAGGCAAGGTCCGTCATACCGCTACCTTTGTCGGATTGAAGACCGAAACCGGGCGGATCTCGTAGGAACCGCCGCTCGGATTGACCTCGGAAAGCTCGCGGGCGAATTCGACGGCCTCGTCGAGGTCGTGGCATTCGAGCGTGTAGAAGCCGAGGAACTGTTCCTTGGTCTCGGCGAACGGGCCATCGAGCACGACGGCCTCGCCCTTGACCTTTCTCAGGGTCGTCGCGGCAGTTGTCGGCAAAAGACGCGCCACGGGCCCAAGCCGGCCGGCCTTGGCGTATTTATCCTGCACGTTGAGAAGCTTTGCCATGACCTCGTCGTCCTGTTCCTTGCTCCAGGAGCAGACGACGTCTTCGGAGGCGTAGCAGAGGATGGCGTAGAGCATGGCAGGTCCTTTCCGTATCAAAGGACGCGACACTAGGACCCTTCCCGACACGAGGTCGATAAAAAAATTCGGCGGGCATCGCGGGCTTGGCTGTCCTTTGCGCCTGACCGTCAGGCGCCATGCGCCTGCAGCCATCTGAGCACCAGTGTTTCTTCCTCGTCGAGGCCTTGTATCAGCCGTTTGCGCTTGTTGGCTTCGGCCATCTCGTGGAGCAGGCGCCCCTCGGTCCACGCCTCGAACACCAAGGGATGGATGTAGCATTTGCGGCAGACGGCACGGGTATTGCCCAACCGCTCGGCGACCTTGTCGACGACGCCGTTGACCACCCGCTTTTGCTGTATCTTGCTCTCCGGCAGCTCGGTCCCGGCAAACAGCGACGCGGCATGGATGGTGCCGCCCCAGGTGCGAAAATGCTTTGAGCTGAATTCGGCGCCGGACGCCTCGCGGATGTACCGGTTGACGTCCTCCGAGCGCACCGGCCGCTGGGCGCCTTCCTCGTCGAGATATTGGAACAGCTTCTGCCCAGGCAGATCCTGGGCGCCGCGCACGACCTTGGCGATGCGGCGATCGACCAGCTTCAGCTTCCATTCCTTGCCCGACTTGCCCTTGAAGGCGAAGCGCAGGCTGGAGCCGTTGATCTCGACATGGCGGTCGCGCAGCGTGGTCAGCCCGAAACTCTTGTTGTCGCGCGCATAAGCCGCATTGCCGATGCGGATCATGGTGTTGTCGAGCAACCAGACCACCGAGGCGACGACCCGCTCCAAGGGCAGCCCGCGCCGGCGCAGATCGGTATCGATCTGGCGCCTCAGGGCAGGCAGGCTTTCCGCGAAGGCGACGAGGCTGGAATATTTGACGCCGTCGCGTTCCTCGGTCCATTGCGGGTGATAGCGGTATTGCTTGCGGCCACGCTGATCCCGGCCGGTTGCCTGGATATGGCCGTCCGGATCGGGCGAGATCCATACATCAGTCCAGGCCGGCGGAATGACGATCGCCTTGACGCGGGCAAGCGTCGCTTCGTCGACGGCTCTGCCGCTGGGGCCCAGATAGGCAAATCCCGTGCCTTTCCTCAATCTGCGGATGCCGGGATCGGCATCGCTTACATAGTTGAGCGACGTGCTCTCGGCCAAGCTGCTGGCGCCGCTGCTCCGGGTTGCCTCGTCCCGCGCCGAACGGTCCGATGACGCTTGTGAATGCTGTAACATACCGGCTCCGCGAAATGACCCGTAGATAAAGCCGCGCGCCGATAACTGGTTCCGAACGAGCTTTTCAGTCGCGCCGGTTGACGGAGAGATCCGCCATCCAGAGCCCGCCGTCGTCCGCATGGGCGGGAAAGTAACCTCGTCCCGCCGGTACGCCTTCCAGGATCATTCCCGCCTCGTCCACCAGATAGTCGTAGCCGATCTGCTGCAGCCGGCGATCCGGATCGAGACGATTGTAGAGGTCGCGACGCGCCGCGCGCCGCTTTGGCTCGATCATCTTCAAGTGATAGAGATTGAGACCGCTGTCCTTGAGCCTGAAGCCGATGTCGTCGGGAAACCACGCGCCATGCAGATCCTTCGATCGATAGCGGTCGGGGGGATAGGCGCCAAAAAGCCTGTGCTGCATCTTCCGGCCCCAGGGGCCGTCGACGCGGTAGCTGGCCGGCGTGTACATCTCCCGGCAGCGGAATCCCCACGCGACATGCCTGGACCCGCTGACCAGCCGGCCAATCCGGCTGGCGACAGCGTTTTCCAGCCTTTCGTCGGGATCCATGGCCAGAACCCAATCCGCGCCCGCCTCATGGGCCGCCCCAATAAGCGCGCGCCGCCTCTCAGGCTCGCTGCTGAAAATCCCGTCCGAGGCGCGGTCGTCATAGGCGACCCAGCCGTCAACAATCGGGTCCAGGTTGGCCATTAGATCGGGCACGAGATGTTGATCGTAGCGATAGCTGAACACGGCGACGATCTTTTGCCGCGACCAAAGCCATCGGCCGCGCCGCCGGCGCGCCGGCTTCATCTCGACGGTGATCATCGGCGACAGCCCGTCTTGTCGCCATGCCGGGCGCCGACGGACGCCCCCAGCGATTTGGCGAACAAAGCCATCCACACGATCGGCAGCGACAGCCTTGCGAAAATCATTTCCTTGCCGGGCAGGCCCTCTTTGGCCAGCTTGCCGACGTTACGCCAATCCCGAAACACCTTGCGGAACGGGCGCACGGGTTTTCCGGCCTCGACGGATCCGAGATAGGCGCCGTACCGGCGTCCGCGCCGATACTGGTCAGCAAGCAACTTGGACAGGCTCGTCTCGTTGCGATGGATGGTCAGGACCCGCGGTTCCCAGACGGGCCGCAGAGCTTCCGGCAGTCTGGCCATGAATTCGGTGTCTTCTCCCGACCTCATCCGCTCGTTGAAAACCCCGTATCGCTCGAACAGCGTCCGGTCGAACGAGACGCCGTAGCGTTGCGCCTTCTCGGCCGGAAGACCGGGCAGGCGTCGCATGTAGGTAACGAGATACGCCGCGCAGGCGATTGGATTGCGCGGGTGGCTGTTGGCGACGGCGCTCGCCACCGCCGAAGCGCCCTCCCGGTGGCGCAGCAGCCGGACTTCGGCCCATCGCGGACAGGCCAGGCAATCATCCGCAAGGAAGGCTATGAAGGGCGCCTTGGTGGCCGCAACGCCGCGATTTCGAGCGGCGCCGGCAAACAGCCGTTCCTCGACATCAATGACCCTCACGTGGATGCCGGCATGGGCAAGAAGCCCTTTGGCGTTGCCGCCGCCGGAATTCACCACCACGATTTCAAGCGGAATATTCTGGTCGAGGACCGACCTGACCGCGCCCCTCAGTTCGGCCGGCGCCTGGAAACCAATCACCACGACGGCAAGGTCCGGCCGCTCGGCCATCAGGCGCGTTGCGGTTGGGCGGCAGGCGCCGAAAACCGGCGCCGCAGCGTGATCTTCGCTCGATAGCGCATGCAACGCCAGACGTCCGCGCTCGCCCGTGGCGCGGCTTCGGCCACGTTGAGAAATCTTGCCGCCTTGTCGAAATCGCCGCGCGCATAATGAACGCGCGCGATCTTCAACGCGACGAGGCCTTCCCTGATCTTCAGCGACCGCTCCGCGATGCCGCAGGACCGGAGGCGGCGCAGGGCCATGCGCCATTCCAGGAAGCGCGCGGCAGATCTGACCGTGAAACGATCGTCGGAGCGCTCCGCCGACACGAAATAGATGAATATTGGTTGGGTCACGATCGCGAGCGAAGCCCTGGCCATCACGCGCGCCCAGAACAGGGTGTCCTCATCATAGGCAAGACCGGTCGCGAATCTTGTCTCGCCTATGAGCCGCCTCGACAGCAGAGCGCTGCCGACCGCGATCGACCGTATCCGTCCTTCGAGATAGGCGCAGGCATTGGCCGGTCCACTTGCCGTGTAGCCGCCCGGCAGCTTGGTCGACCGCTCCCCGCCATCGACCCTCCGGCGGTAGGCGCCGACAGCCATGTCGGCTCCGGGTTGGGCCTTGGTGGCGGTCGCCAGCAACATACGCAAGCCGCCTTCCAGATGAAGATCGTCGGCGTCGATCATGTAGATCCAGGGAAAGCGGGCTTGCTCCAGCGCCAGGTTCCTGGAGCCGCCGGCGTCGCGGCAGCTCGACTTGATCACGCGCAGCGGCAAGCCAAGCCGCAATGCCGCTTCCACGGCAACGGCGGCGGTGTCGTCGGACGATGAATCCTCGACCAGAAGCACCTCGCCGATAACCGCTTTTTCCGATGCCAGCGAGGCGAGCGTCCGGGCAATCGTCCGGGCCGCATTGTGTGCCGGAATGATGACGCTGACTGCTTCCAAACCTGTCTCCGCGCCGCAAGCGGCCGCCGATCCCCGTCAATCTCAATGCTCACGATATCGGCCGCGCCCGTGCTTGAGAAGCGTCTATCGGGCGATCGGGATTGCCGTCACACCTTTTCCATGGCGACCGGAATGACGTCGACCGCCTGCTCGGCGACCTGGCCGCCCGTCGTCTTCAGCACGCCGACGATCGGCGCTACGTCGGAATAGTCGCGGCCGTACCCGACGGTGATATGATCGTTGCTCGCCCGCATGCCGTTGGTCGGGTCGAATTCCTGCCAGCCGGCATCGCGGCCGCACCAGGCCTTGACCCAGGCATGCATGGCATCCGCGCCTTCGAGCCTCGGCTTGCCCTTCGGCGGAATGGTGCGCAGGAAGCCGCTGACATAGCCGGCCGGGATGCCCAGCCCGCGCAGGCCGGCGATCATGATATGCGAGAAATCCTGGCAGACACCGCGCTTCAGGAGGAAGGCGTCGCTCGCCCGCGTCTGCACCGTGGTCGCCTTGCCGTCATAGGCGAAATCGCGATGGATGCGATTGCACAGATCGGCGGCCGTGGCCACCGTCGAGGAGGCCAGGCTGTCCCGCGCGTAGGCGGTGATCGCCGCATCGATGCCGGCATGGTCGCTGGCGCCGAGGAAATGGTGCGGCGCGGAGGGCGATAAGGAGCGCACCAGATCGAGCTCCGCCCTCAGCCCGCTTATATCGGGCGAGACATCGAGGTCCGGCTCGGGCCGCAAGACCGATACGCGCGCATTCATGCGTATGTCGAGCGTCTCATGCGCATCGCGAAAGGCGATTGATGTGACGTTGTTGCCGAAGAAATCGGAAAAATCGGCGCGCTCGGCCGGCATCGGCTGGAAGGACAGCGAGGCGGCGATCACGCGCTGCACCCCGGCGATCGTCTGCGGCATGACGCGCACCTGGTGCCGTCCGCCGCCGGCGGCCGCCGCATAGTCGTAATGCAGATGGAGTTTGATGTCGTAGAGCATTAAAGCAATTCCAGCAAAAGTGCGCAGCGGTTTTGCGTCCGGAATTGCGCAAAAACAAAGAGTTGGAGCATGGAGGCGATCCTTTTCGCTGGAAATGCTCTAACTGAAATAGGCCTTTGCGAGGCTGTTGTAGAGATCGCCGATCTGGCCGGCGAAGTCGTCGAGCACCTTGGCGCTCATGTCCGACGGCTCCATGACGGCGATTGCGGTGTTGAGCTGCAGGATCTCCTTGGCGGCCGGCGACATATGCCCCTCGCCGCCGACCGACGGCAGCATGCCGATCTCGGCCTTCAGCCGCTCGAGCTGGAACAGGATCGAGCGCGGATTGAGCGGGTCGAGCGCGAGCAGGTCGATGACCGTGCGCCGCCCGGCCTGCACCGGATATTGCCGGCGATGAGTCATGACGCTGTCGCCGATCTCCAGCATCATGTCGAGCGCGCCTTCCGGCGCTCCGTTCCCGGTCAGCCGGCTAAGCGTGCGGGCAGTCTGGATGCCGCGCTCCAGCCTGCGGCCGATCTCAAGGAAACGCCAGCCTGTGAAGCGGTACATGTTCTCATGCAGCAGGCCGGAAAAGCCGGCGAGCTTGCGCAGCATCACCGTCATCGCCCGCGTCGCGTCGTCTCCGGGCGCGACCGTATTGGCGAATTTGTGGATGGTCTTCGACAGGTCCTTCAGCGCCAGCCAGCCATCGGGCGAGAAGCGGTCACGAATCTGGCCGGCGCTGTAGACCGCGCTGTCCAAGCTCCCGATCAACCCCGATGGTATCGCCGTTTCGACGTCGATGCCGAACGGCTCCAGATAGTCCCTGATATCGGCCAGCAGCGGCATGTCCGGGTCCGACGTCTCGGCGAGGCGCACGTGATAGGCGCGCAGCACGCGCACCGTGTCTTCCGAGCGCTCGATATACCGGCCGAGCCAGGTCAGGTTCTCCGCCGCGCGGCTGGGCAGGCTGCCCGGCATGGTGCGGGTGAAGCTCTCATGCTCCTGCGGCAGCAGCGTTTCACGCTCGACCGGCTTGTCGCTGACCACCCAGACATCCGCGGCCTGGCCACCGCGCTGCATGGCGATCGCCGTCGGGTCGAGCGAGAAGCCGACGCGGGCGAAGCCACCGGGCATCACCGTCCAGCCTTCGGGCGTGCGCGCCAGATAGACGCGCAGGCTGGCGGGTCGTGGTTCCAGCGAACCGCCGACAAACACCGGCGTGGTCGACAGCGTCACCGCTTCCTGGCCGACGAAACCGGCGCCGTCCGCTTCGATCCGCGCGACGAGCTCGGCCCGCTCGCCGGCCGATAGGGATGATCCAAGCCGGGTCGCCGCCCCGTCGTCCTCGAAGGCGAGCCGGGTCGACAGCGCCGGGCCGACCACCATGCGGTCGATGTTGGCAAGCACAAGGGCGCGATCGCTCTCCTGCCCGCACCACCAGGTGGCGATGTTCGGCAGCTTGAGCTCGTCAGCCTGCAGTTCGCGCGCGATCCTGGGCAGGAAGGACAGCAGCGCCCGCGTCTCCATCAGGCCCGAGCCCAGCGCATTGACGGCCGACACCGTGCCGCGCCGGATCGCCTCGACAAGCCCCGGCGTGCCGATCTGCGAGTCCGGCTTGAGTTCCAGCGGGTCGGCAAAAGCGGCATCGAGCCGCCGCCACAAGACGCCGATCGGCATCAGGCCGGAAACGGTGCGCACCATCAGCCGGCCGCCGGAAACGGTCAGGTCCTCACCCTCGAGCAGCATGATGCCGAGATAGCGGGCGATATAGGCGTGCTCGTAATAGGTTTCGTTGAGCGGCCCCGGCGTCAGGATGGCGACACGGCCGCCGGAATCCCTGGCCATGCCGTTCAGCGCGTCGCGGAAGCGGCGGAAGAAGCCGGCGAGGCGATGCACATGCATCTCGCCATAAATGTCCGACAGCGCGCGCGTCGTGGCGACACGGTTCTCCAGCGCGAAGCCGGCGCCCGACGGCGCCTGGGTGCGGTCGCCCAGCACCCACCAGCGGCCGTCCGGGCCGCGGCCGAGCTCGAAGGCGACCATGTGCAGGAAATGGCCGCTGGCCGGCCTCACGCCCACGATGGGGCGCAGATATTCCGGGCTCGCTGCGATCAGCCCGGCCGGCAGGATGCCCTTCTCGATCAGCCGGTTCGGTCCGTATATGTCGGCCAGAATCGCCTCGAACAGGTCGGCGCGCTGGACCAGCCCGGCGCTGATCTCAGCCCATTCCTGCTCGTCGATCAGCAGCGGAACATAGGCGAGTGGCCATTCCCGCTCATTCGTGCCTGCTTTGTCATAGACGCGGTAATAGACGCCGGCGTCGCGCAGATACTGGTCGGCGCGGGCAAAACGCTGCCCAAGCCGCTCCGCCCCTAAACCGTCGAGCGCGTCGATGAAGGAGCGCCAGGCCGGACGCGGGCTGCCCGACGCGTCGACCATTTCGTCCACGACGCCTTCGATCGGCCGGTAGCGTTCCAGCAGGCCCTGCGCCCGCAGCCTGCTGCCCGCCCGTTTCTGATTCCCCTTGGCCATTGTCGATCAGAGTCTCGCTGGCCGCCTGAGGTCAAGGGTCATGGGGAACTCTTCAGAGGCTTCTTCGTCACGCAGCACATAGCCGCCCGGCGTATGGCCGCGCGGCTCAAACCGGGCAAGCCGCCGGGCCTCGGCCTCGTTGCCGTTGACGGGGAAGCTGTCGTAATTGCGGCCGCCCGGATGCGCGACATGGTAGACGCAGCCTCCGACCGAGCGGCTCGACCAGCGGTCATAGATGTCGAAGACCAGCGGCGTGTTGACCGGCAGGGCCGGATGCAGGCCCGACGCCGGCTGCCAGGCCTTGAAGCGCACACCGGCCACCGCGACCTCGCGATTGTCTGTGACCTTCATCGGCACGATTCGGCCGTTGCAGACGATGACGTGACGCTCCGGATTGAGGCCCTCGGTCCGCACCTGCAGCCGCTCGACGGAAGAATCGACGAAGCGGACCGTGCCGCCGATCGCGCCCTGTTCGCCCATCACATGCCAGGGCTCCAGCGCCTGCCTCAATTCCAGCTTGACGCCGGCATGCTGAACCTCGCCGCAGAAGGGGAAGCGGAATTCGAGCTGGGCCGCGAACCATTCGGGACGAAAGTCGAATCCGTTAAGCTTCAGATCCTCCAGCACATCGAGAAAGTCCGCCCAGACATAATGCGGCAGCATGAAGCGGTCATGCAGCGAAGTGCCCCAGCGCACGAAACGGCCGTCGAGCGGGTTCTTCCAGGCGCGGGCGATGATCGCGCGGACCAACAATTGCTGCGCGAGGCTCATACGCGCATTGGGCGGCATCTCGAAGCCGCGGAATTCGACCAGCCCGAGCCGGCCGGTCGGGCCGTCCGGCGAGAACAGTTTGTCGATGCAGATTTCCGAACGGTGCGTGTTGCCGGTGACATCGGTCAGGAGGTTGCGGAACAACCGGTCGACCAGCCATGGCAAGGGCGCATTGCCCTTGTCCGGATGCGGCACCTGCGCGAGCGCGATCTCCAGTTCATAAAGGGAATCGTGCCGCGCCTCGTCGAAACGCGGCGCCTGGCTGGTCGGGCCGATGAACAGGCCGGAAAACAGGTAGGACAGCGACGGATGCCGCTGCCATTGCAGCACCAGGCTCTTCAACAGGTCGGGCCGGCGCAGGAACGGGCTGTCATTGGGCGTCGCGCCGCCGACCACGACGTGGTTGCCGCCGCCGGTTCCGGTATGGCGGCCATCGATCATGAACTTGTCGGTGCCGAGCCGCGACTGCCGTGCCTCCTCGTAGATCGCCGTGGTGGTGGCGATGCATTCGTGCCAGTTGGCGGCCGGGTGGATGTTCACCTCGATGACGCCGGGATCCGGCGCCACGCGGATGACGTTCAGGCGCGGATCGTGCGGCGGAGCATAGCCTTCGATATGCACCGGCAGGCCGATGGCCTTCGCCGCGTTCTCCGCTGCCGCCACCAGTTCGAGATAGTCTTCCAACGCCTCGACCGGCGGCATGAACACGCAGAGCCGGCCGTCGCGCGGCTCGACGGTGAGCGCGGTGCGCACAGCGCCGCCGATCTCGGTCAGTTGCTGCTCGACCCGGTCCTGCTGCGCGGTCGCTGAGGTGAAAGACACGGCCTGCTGGCGGCGTGCCATTTCGTCCGCTCCTTCCAGCTCAGCTGGCGACGGTTGGGGCAAGATGGCGTCGCGCACCGGCAGCGCGCCGCGCGGCACCGAGGGATCGACCGGCACAACATAAGGGAATTGCGCCGGCGGAACATAAGGCAGTGTGCCGAGCGGCAGGCGATAGCCGACCGGTGAGTCGCCCGGCACCAGGAACAGGCGGCCCCGCCTTGTCTTCCATTTCTCCGAGCGCCAGCGCTGTCCAGCGGCCTGGCTGTTCCAGCGCTGCACCGGCAGCACATAGCCCGATGGCTTGGTCAGCCCGCGCTCGAAGACGCGCGCCATGCGGCTGCGCTCCTCCGGGTCTTCGAGCTTCGAATTGGACGGATCGACATTGTCCGGCAGCCTGCCTTCCTTGAGCAGCCATTCGGCCGGATCCTCATAGGCCTCGCTCACCATCGCCTTGTCGATGCCGAGCTCGCCGGCGATCGTCGTGAGCAGGCTTTCGGCCTGTTCGGGTCCGACCGCGACGTTGCCGTTCTCGCGGGCGATCAATGACGGATCGCGCCAGACCGGCTCGCCATCGGTGCGCCAGTAGAGGGAGAAGGTCCATCGCGGCAGGCTCTCGCCCGGATACCACTTGCCCTGGCCATAATGCAGGAAACCGCCCGGCGCGAAGCGTTCGCGCAGCCGGCGGATAAGCTGGTCCGCCTTGTCGCGCTTGGTTGGGCCGACGGCGGCCGTGTTCCATTCGGCGGATTCGAAATCGTCGATCGACACAAACGTCGGCTCGCCCCCCATGGTGAGCCGCACGTCCTGCTCGCGCAGAACGGCATCCACCTCGTTGCCGAGAGCATCGAGCGCTTCCCAGCTCTCGTCCGAGAACGGCCTGGTGATGCGCGGATGCTCGGCGATCCGGTCGACTCGCATGTCGAAGCCGAAATCCACATTGGCGAAGCTCGCCATGCCGGAGATGGGCGCTGCATTGCGATAGTGCGGCGTCGCCGCCAGCGGCACATGGCTTTCGCCGGTGAGCAGGCCGGAGGTCGGGTCGAAGCCAATCCAGCCGGCACCGGGAATATAGACCTCGCACCAGGCATGCAGATCAGTGAAATCGACCGACGTTCCGGGCGGCCCGTCGAGCGACACCAGATCGGGCTTGAGCTGGATCAGATAGCCGGAGACGAAACGCGCGGCGATGCCCAGATTGCGCAGGATCTGCACCAACAGCCAGCTGGAATCCCGGCACGAGCCCTTGGCCGCGGCGAGTGTCTCCTCGGGCGAATAGACGCCGGTCTCCATGCGCACGATATAGGCGATCTCGCGCTGCAGCCTGGCATTGAGGTCGACCAGAAAATTGACGGTGTTTGCCGGACTGCGGTCGATGCTCGCCAAAAACTTCGTCAATAGTGGCCCGGCCGGCTCCGGCGTCCTGTAGATGGCGAGGTCTTCCCGTATCTCCTCCGGGTAGTCGAAGGGAAAGCTCTCAGCCGATTCCTCAACGAAGAAATCGAACGGATTGTAGACCGTCATGTCGGCGACGAGGTCGACCTCGATCTTGAGCTCGGTCACCGGCTCCGGGAAGACGAAGCGGGCGAGGAAGTTGCCGTAGGGGTCCTGCTGCAGATTGACGAAATGGTTCTTCGGCTCGACCTTGAGCGAATGGCTGAGCACCTTGGTGCGCGAATGCGGCGCCGGCTGCAGCCTGATCACCTGGGGACCGAGCACCACCGGCCGGTCATATTTGTAGTGGGTCAGGTGATGGACGGCTGCCAGTATCGCCATGGTGCCCCGGAGTTCGGCGTTTCAATCCGCCGAACCCTGACATAAATGCTGGCCATTCTCCAAGCAGAGATGTTGCGCTGCACCTAATTTAAGCAGCGTGCCGGCTCAGAAAAACGCCTGGATGCTGGTCTGCGCCCTTCCGAGGATCAGCGCATGCACGTCATGCGTGCCTTCATAGGTGTTCACCGTCTCCAGGTTCTGCGCATGGCGCATGACGTGGTAGCCGATCTGGATGCCGTTGCCGCCATGCATGTCGCGGGCCTGGCGGGCGATGTCGAGCGCCTTGCCGCAATTGTTGCGCTTGACGATCGAGATCATCTCCGGCGCCATCTTGCCTTCGTCCATCAGCCGGCCGACGCGCAATGAGCCCAGCAGGCCGAGCGCGATCTCCGTCTGCATGTCGGCGAGCTTCTTCTGGAAGAGCTGCGTGCCGGCGAGCGGCTTGCCGAACTGCTTGCGATCGAGGCCGTATTGCCGCGCCCGGTGCCAGCAATCCTCGGCGGCGCCCATAGCGCCCCAGGAAATGCCATAGCGCGCCCGGTTCAGGCAGCCGAACGGACCGCCGAGGCCCCTGGCGTTGGGCAGCAGCGCCTCTTCGCCGACCTCGACGCCTTCCATGACCACTTCGCCGGTGATCGAGGCGCGGAGGCTGAGCTTGCCGCCGATCTTCGGCGCCGAAAGCCCCTTCATGCCCTTTTCCAGAATGAAGCCGCGAGTCTGGTTGTCATGCGCGTCCGACTTCGCCCAAACGACGAACACGTCGGCGATCGGCGCGTTGGAAATCCACATCTTGGAGCCGGAGAGCTTGTAGCCGTTCGCCGTCTTTTCGGCGCGCGTCTTCATGCCGCCCGGATCGGAGCCGGCATCCGGCTCGGTCAGACCGAAGCAGCCGATCCATTCCCCCGACGCCAGCTTCGGCAGGTATTTCTTGCGCTGCGCTTCCGAGCCATAGGCATGGATCGGATACATCACAAGCGAGGACTGCACGCTCATCATCGAGCGGTAGCCGGAATCGATGCGCTCGACCTCGCGCGCCACCAGGCCGTAGGTCACGTATCCGGCGCCAAGACCGCCATATTCCTCCGGAATGGTGATGCCGAGCAGGCCCGCCTCGCCCATCTCGCGGAAGATCGAGGGGTCGGTCTTCTCGTCGGCGTAAGCCTCCTCGATCCGCGGCGCCAGCTTGTCGGCCGCGAAGGCGGCTGCGCCGTCGCGCACCATGCGCTCATCCTCGGACAGTTGGTCCTCGATCAGGAAAGGATCGTTCCACACAAAGGCATTCTTCTCGGCGGCCATGCCTGCTCTCCCGGCAATTTTTGAGGTGCCCGGCTTATCGGCCTCCACATGCAAAAAATCAAACGAAATTGCATCGCGGATCAATGAGCGTTAGTAATGGATCATGAACGCTCAGCGCCGCCTCTTGCCCAGCACCGCCGCGCTTGCCGCCTTCGAGGCCGTGGCACGGCTCGGCTCCTTCACTGCAGCGGCTCGCGAGCTCGACCTGACCCAGGGCGCGGTCAGTCGGCAGATAAATATGCTAGAAGAGCAGTTCGGTCGCCGGCTTTTCGAGCGCGACAGCCGCAATGTCCGGCTGTCGGCGGCCGGCGAGACCTACGCCGAAGCGGTACGGTCCGCACTTGGTCAGTTGCGCGACGCTGCGCTCGGATTGATGAGCAATCGGCATAGCGGCGTTCTCAATCTTGCCATCCTGCCGACCTTCGGCACGCGATGGCTGATGCCCCTGATCCCGGATTTCGTCGCCCGCCACCCTGACATCACCATCAACTTCGCCACCCGCATCGGCCGGTTCGACTTCGCCCGCGAGAGGCTCGACGCCGCCATTCATCACGGCATGCCCGACTGGCCGGACGCCGACTGCACACTCTTGACGCGCGAAACCGTGATGCCGGTGGTTTCACCCGAGTTTCTCGCTGCTCGCGCGATCGCCACAGCGGCCGACATTAGCCGCCTGCCGCTGCTGCATATGGCGACCCGTCCCGGCGCCTGGAGCGAATGGTTCGAGCATCAGGGGCTCGAGGCGCCGACCGGGCCCGGGATGCAGTTCGAGCAGTTCGGCACGGTCGCCCAGGCTTGCATGGCCGGGCTTGGCGTCGCGCTGCTTCCGGAAATCCTGATCTCAGGCGAATTGCAGCGCGGCCAGTTGGTGCCGGCGCCCGGCGAACCAATGCAGAGCCGCAGCGCCTATTATCTGATCGTGCCGCACGACAAGCGCGGCCACCCGCCGGTCGCCAGTTTTCGCGACTGGCTGCTGGGCCAGATCGGCAAAGAGCCGGCTGTCCTCGCCTGGTAGCTACTTGCGCTTCATCGCCTCCGCGAGCGCGGCCCCGAACGCGCCCTGCGAAGGCCGCTCCGGCTGGCGTTGTGGCGCCTGAGATCGCGGCGCCGGCTTGCCGCCACCGTGGTCACGCTGGCCGCCACGGGGCGCCCCGCCCTCGCCACCGTCCTTGCGCATCGATAATCCAATGCGCTTGCGCTTGATGTCGACATCGACGACACGCACTTTCACCACGTCGCCGGCCTTCACCACCTCATGCGCGTCCTTGATGAAGCGGTCGGCGAGTTGCGAGACATGCACCAGCCCGTCCTGGTGCACGCCGATATCGACGAAGGCGCCGAAGGCCGCGACATTGGTGACGGTGCCTTCGAGCAGCATGCCTGGTTTCAAATCCTTGATGTCGTCCACCCCTTCCGCGAAGGTCGCAGTCTTGAAGCCGGGGCGCGGATCGCGTCCGGGCTTTTCCAGCTCGGCGATGATGTCGCGCACCGTCGGCAGGCCGAAGCGCTCATCGACGAATACGCGTGGATCCAGCGCCTTGAGCGCGGCGCTGTCGCCCATCAATGCGCGCACGTCGCGGCCGCAGGCGGCAACGATCTTCTTTGCCACGCCGTAGGCTTCCGGGTGCACCGAGGACGCGTCGAGCGGCTCCGAGCCGTTCGGGATGCGCAGGAAGCCGGCGCTTTGCTCGAACGCGCGCGGCCCGAGCCGCGACACCTTGAGCAGGTCCTTGCGGCTGGCAAACGGCCCGGCCGCGTCGCGATGCGCGACGATCGCCTCGGCGAGCGACGGCCCGAGCCCCGACACACGGGCCAAGAGCGGCGCCGACGCCGTGTTGAGATCGACGCCGACGGCGTTCACCGCGTCCTCCACCACCGCCTCCAGCGAGCGCCCGAGCCGGTATTGGTCGACATCGTGCTGGTACTGGCCGACGCCGATCGACTTCGGCTCGATCTTGACCAGCTCGGCCAACGGATCCTGCAGGCGTCGGGCGATCGACACCGCGCCGCGCAGCGAGACATCCAGGCCTGGGAACTCCGCAGCAGCCGTGGCCGAAGCTGAATAGACCGAGGCACCAGCCTCGCTGACGATAACTTTGAGCGGCTTCGGCCCGGCGCCGGCTGGCAGGTCCGACAGCATGTCGGTCACCAGCTTCTCGGTCTCGCGGCTGCCGGTGCCGTTGCCGATCGAGATCAGCTCGACCTTATGCTCGCGGATAAGCGCTGCGAGTTCGGACTGCGTGCCGCGCACGTCGTTCTTCGGCGGGAAGGGATAGACTGTCGTTGTCGCCACCAGCTTGCCGGTGCCGTCCACCACCGCCACCTTGACGCCGGTGCGAATACCCGGATCGAGACCCATCGTCGGCCGCGAGCCGGCGGGAGCGGCAAGCAGCAGATCCTTCAGATTGCGGGCGAAGACATGGATCGCCTCTTCCTCGGCGCGCTCGCGCAGATCGCGCATCAGATCGAGCGTCATGTGCAGTGACAGTTTTATCCGCCAGGTCCAGCCGGCGACCTCCATCAGCCATTTGTCACCGGGCAGGCTGCCGCCGATCGCATAGGCATTGGCGATCATGCGCTCGACCGGCTTCACCGGCGATTGATCGTCCGCATCGACCTCGATGTCGAGCGACAGAACCTCTTCGTTGCGGCCGCGCAGCATGGCTAGAGCGCGGTGGCTTGGCACGCCCGCCCAGCGCTCGACATGATCAAAATAGTCGGAGAACTTCGCGCCGGCCTCCTGCTTTCCGTCGACGACTTTTGCGCGCAGGAAGGCGCGTTCCTTTATATAGGCGCGCAGCTTGCCGACCAGATCGGCGTTCTCGGCGAACTGCTCCGACAGGATGTCGCGCGCGCCCTCGAGCGCCACCTTGGCATCCGCCACCTCTTCCGTGACATAGGCGAGCGCCAGCTCGGCCGGTACTTTCGAGCGATCGGCAAGGATCGCCTCGGCGAGCGGCCCGAGGCCACGCTCCCTGGCGATCTCGGCCTTGGTGCGGCGCTTCGGCTTGTAGGGAAGATAGATGTCTTCCAGTTCCGCCTTTGTGGCGGCCGCCGCTATCTTGGCTTCCAATTCCTCGGTCAGCTTGCCCTGCTCGCGGATGGAACTGATGATCGTCTCGCGCCGCGCGTCGAGCTCGCGCAGATAGGCGAGCCGCTCGGAAAGATCGCGCAACTGCGTATCGTCGAGCCCGCCGGTGACTTCCTTGCGATAGCGGGCCACGAACGGGACCGTCGCGCCTTCGTCCAGCAGCCCGATCGCCGCCGCCGCCTGCTCCGGCCTCGCGCCGATCTCGGCCGCGATGACTGCTGCGATGCGCTTGATGTCCGATGCCATGCCGATCCCTGTCGAAAAGAGGGGCGACCATAGGCCGGGAGAGCTGCTACGCCAACCGCAACGGTTTCATCATGCGCCGAGGGTCCACAGAAAAACAGCCCTTGGACCAGCTCTGGTCGACTCAAACCATCCGGCTCAACGCCTCGAAGAACGCCACAATGTCCTCATCCAGCTTGTCGTCTACCGGCTCCGGCTGCGACGACATTTTGGCGATGACCACTTCCGTCTTCGGATTGACGTATAGCCACTGGCCGTGAATGCCGATGCCGCAAAAGGCGCCGCTGTCATGGCCGGTCTGATACCATTTGTTGCGGTAGCGGCCTTTGGGGAACAGGAAAGCCATCGTGCCGCGCTGCCAGGCTTCATGGCTGCCGCCGGTGGAAACCGTGTCGCGCACCCAGGCTTCCGGGATGATGCGGCGGCCGTTCGCCGTGCCGCCCTGCCGCATCATCTCGCCGATACGGGCGAGATCGCGCGGCGTCATCGACATGCCGCCGGCGGTGCGCGCCGTGCCTTCCATGTCGACTGTCACCGACATTTCGCTCGCGGCGCCCAGCGGCAGCCACAGTTCTTCGCTGAGCAACTGGCTGACACGCTTGCCCGATGCCCGCTCCACCAGGATGCCCAGCATGTCCGAATTGGGCGAGCGGTAGCGATAGGTCTGTCCGTGCGGCTCAGAAAGACGCTGCAGCGTCAGCAGGAAAGTCGCGAGGCTCTCCGACCCGCCACCCGGATTCCACAAGGTCGAACGGCGATAACGGGCAAACGCGCTTTCCGGATCGAGATAAGCTTCCTCGAAATCGAGGCTCACCGTCATGTCGAGCACATTTCGCACGCTCGCATCGCCATAGGCCGAGCCCTTGGCTTCAGGCATGTAGCGCGTCACCGGCGCGTTGGGGTCGAACACCCCCTCGCCTTCCAATATGCCTGCGAGGATCGCCGTCACCGACTTGCTGATCGAAAAGATGATGTGGCGGGAGCCGAACGGCATATGCGGTGCCGACCAGTCGCCGACCAGCTTGCCGCCTTTCAGGATCGTGAGCCCGTCCGTATCGGAGCGCTTCAAGAAGCTCTCGACGGGTTCGCTGCCACCAGCGAACGAGATGTTCTCCGCAAGCAGCGATTCCAGGGATTTCGCCTGCTCCTCGCCGCCGGGCGCCGCCGGGACATGCGCGCTCGGCACGAGTTCGCCGACATTCTGGAACGACCATCGGTTGAACGGCGCCAGCCGCCAGGTCTCAAGCCGCACATCCTTGCGAGCAAAGCCGTATTGGGTCTCGAACGCGGTTTTGCCGGTCATGATGCTCTCACGGTTGCTATTTTGGGGTGTTCAGGCCAATGCGGCGGCGATGGCATGCACGGCCTTCAGCGTCGCCACCGAATAGGCTTTGTTGGTGAAATCCGGATAGGTCGAAAGCTTCACCACGACCATCCTGTTTTCCCAATCGATATGGATCAACTGCCCGAACACCCCGCGGCACATCAGCGAGCGCGAGCGCGGATCCTCGATCCAGAACTGGTTATGATAGCTGCCCTCCGGCAGGCTCGGATTGAAATTTGGCCCGTGCTTGCCGGCGCGCGTGGCCTCGATCCACTCGGCCGGGATCACGCCGCCGCCATTGTCGAGGATCAGCTGGCCGAAGCGGCCATAGTCGCGCAACGTCGCGTTGAAGCCGCCCTCGGCCAGTGCATAGCCGGCACTGTCGACCGTGAAACAGGCGCTCTCGTCGGCGCCGAGCTTTTGCCAGAGTTCTTCCGAGACAAGCTGCGCCAAGCGCGTGCCGGTCACGCGCTCCATGATAAAGGCGAGCACATCGGTCTCGATCGAGCGGTATTCGAAGGCCTCGCCATGCGGGCGCACCTTGTCCCTCAGCCGCAGGATCAGCTCGAACATATGCGCCGGCCACTGGAAATTGGGATCGCTGCCCGGCGGCACCGGTTTCCAGCCGCTGGCGACATCGACCTGGCCGATTTCGGAATAGCGATCGGTGTATTCTTCCGAGAAACGCACGCCCGTCGTCATGTCGAGCACGTGCTGCACGGTGGCGCCGGCCCAAGCAGTCTCGCCGAGCTCCGGGAGATAGTCGGTCACCAGTTTGGCCGGGTCGATCAGGCCGCGCCCGACCAGGATGCCAAACACCGATCCGGTCACCGACTTCGCCATCGACTGCGACAGATGCAGCGAGCGCTCGTCCATGCCGTTGAAATAGCGCTCATAGGCGACCTTGCCGTCCTTCAGCACCAGGAAGCCGTCGGCATAGGTTTCGTCCAGCAGGCCGGCAAGTGTGGTTGGGCCACCCTTGCTGTCGACCACCGGCAGATTGTCGAGATCGACCTCCACCCGCTCCAGGCGATGGCGATGGCCGCTGCCGCGCCAGACCTCGACGGTTGGCAGGACCTCGCGGATGTGCTGGAAGACCCAGCGATTCCAAGGGCCGCGGTCCCAATCGAGCTTCGGAGGGACCAGCTTCGGCGGCGAGCCCTGCATGATCGGCGGCCGCGGATCGGAGTTGCGATAGGACGACAAGTTTTCCTCCCCGATGGATGGCGCCCAAGGTGCGTGAGCGGCTCTCAGACGGTATGCCAGAAGCAGTCATAAGAAAGGGAGGCCGGAGCCTCCCCTCCTTCATGCGTTTGCGCGGGATTATTTGCGCAGGTTGGTCCAGATCTTGTTGTAGATCTCCACCACGTCAGGCGGGCATGGCTGGACGAATTCAGGCGTCGGCGAGCCGGCCGGCGGGCTGATTTCCGGTGAGTTGGCAAATTCAGGCGGCAGGAACTTGTGGCTACCGGCGATGCCGTTGTCGTAGCCCGCGAACTCCGAAATCAACGCCGCGTTTTCCGGCGCCATGACGAAATCCTGGAAGAGCTTGGCGTTCTCCAGATTTTTGGCGCCTTTCAGCACCGCGACGTTGTCCATCCAGCCCTCCACGCCTTCCTTGGGATAGGCATATTTGATGGCCGGAATCTTCTGGCGCGAGCGATAGGCAGCGCCATTCCACTGTTCGGTCACGATCACGTCGCCGGAAGTGATCTTGGTGATGGTGTCATAGCTGAATGTTTTCCAGGAAGGCTTGGCAGCCGTGAGGATGTCGTTCACCTTTTTCAGATTGGCCTTGTCGGCGCCGCAGCGCGGCACCCCAGCATAACGCTCGGCCGCGTGCATGACGGTATTGACGTCGTCGAGCATGTTGATCTGCCCCTTCAACGCATCCGGCGGGTTGAAAAGGATTGCCAGCGTATCGATGTCGCCTTTGAACTTGTCCATGTTGACGGAGAAAGTCGTCGTGCCGAACTGCCAGGGCGCGGTGTAGTGGCGGCCCTTGTCCCAATAGACGTCGACGAAGCGCGGATCGATGTTCTTGCCGTTCGGCATTGCGTTCGGCTCGGTCTTTTCGAGCAGGCCCTCTTCGACCATGATCTTCACGGTGTAGTCGGACGGCACCACGATGTCGTAGCCGGAATTGCCCGCGCGCACCTTGGACAGCATGGTTTCGTTGGAGTCGTAGTCGTCCAGCGTCACCTTGATGTTGTATTGCTTCTGGAACTTGTCGATCAGCTTGGGGTTGGTGTAGTCGCCCCAATTGTAGATATGCAGTTCGCCGTCGGCGAGCGCCGGCACTGCCCATAAAAGCACGGCCGCGGAAACGGCCGCCATCAGTTTTGCAGACATTTTATATTCTCCTTGCCTTCCCATTGTTGTGTGTTGGAGCTCATTTGGCGCGTCGGCGCGCAATCAGGAACGAGACCGAGACGAACAGGATCGACACCAGCAGCAAAATGGTGGAGATGGCATTGATCTCCGGTGTCATCGGCCGCCGGATCTGGTTCCAGATGTAAAGCGGCAGCGTCGTCTGGCCGGGGCCGGCGACGAGCTGCGTGATGGTGAAATCGTCGAATGATACGATGAAAGCCAACGCCGCGCCCGACATGATGCCGGGAACCAGGAGTGGCAGCGTGATGCGCTTGAAGGCATTCCATGGCGTGGCGTAAAGATCGGCCGCGGCGTTTTCGAGCGTGAGGTCCATGTCTTCGAGCCGCGCCCTGATCGGCATGTAGGCGAAGGGGATGCAGAACACGGTGTGGGCGAGGATCAGATTGCCTATGCCGAAGTTCAGCCCGAACGCGCCGGCGATCAGCGCGAAGAAGGAGAGCGTCGCGACCGCCGTGATGATCTCCGGCACCATCAGCGGCAGGTTGATGACCATGAACGCCGCGGCGAGCCCGCGCCACGGCTTTACCCGGGTCATGCCGATCGCCGCTAGCGTCGCGCAGATCGTCGAGACGATCGTCGCGGTCACCGAGATGATCAGCGTGTTGCGCGCAGCAGCATGGAATTCCTCGTTAAGGAACGCGGTACCGTACCAGCCGAGCGTGACGCCTTCCCAATGCGTGACCAGTGAACCGCTGTTGAGCGAGAAGACCATCAGGATCAGCACCGGCACATAGAGCACCAGCAGGCAGATGATAGCGATCGTGCGGAAGCCCGGCTGGTCCTTGATATCCATGACGCGAGGCTCAGCCATGCTGCACCTTGCCCGACGTGTTGCGGACATAGAAGTAAAGCGCAACCAGCACAGCGGCCATCAGGATCAGCGCCTGCGCGCAGCCGAGCGGCCAGTTGCGCCCCGATCCGAACTGCTGCGCGATCAGGTCGCCGATCATCAGGTGGATGCCGCCGCCAAGGATGAGCGGCGTCACATAGGCGCCGAGCGCCGGGATGAAGACGAGCAGGCATCCGGCGATGATGCCGGGCTTGGACAACGGAATGATCACCCGCCACAGCACCTGCCGGCGCGTCGCGTAGAGGTCATAGGCTGCTTCGACCAGCCGGAAGTCGAGCTTCTCCAGGCTCGAATAGAGCGGCAGCACCATGAACGGCAGGAAGGCGTAGAGCAGCCCGAGCTGGATGGCGAAGTTGGTGTAGAGCATCGTGATCGGCTTATCGATCACGCCGAGCGCCAGCAGCGCGTTGTTGATCAGGCCCTCGTCGCGGATGATGAACATGATCGCCAGCGTGCGGACCAGAAGGTTCGACCAGAACGGGATGGTGATCAGCAGCACCCACCAGTTGCGCTGCGCCGGCGGCCGCGTGGCCATGAAATAAGCGGTCGGAAAACCGAGCAGTAGGCAGATCACCGTCGTCACCACCGCGAACAGGAAGGAGCGAAGGTAGATGATCAGGAAGTCAGGCGTGAACTGCAGCGTGTCGTCGAATATGTCGCGCTGGAACATGAAGTTCAGATAGGCGTCGGTCGAGAACTGCCATTGCACGCCACCATAGGGCGCGGCGACGAGGAACGAATAGACGCAGATGATGACAAGCGGCAGGACGCCGAAAACGCCGATGATGATCAGCGCCGGCAGCGACAAAAGGCGGTTTCGCCGCGCGCTGGTTTTCACCGCCTGGGCTTCGAACAACGCGGCCTTGGAGAGGTCGGTCGGGGAGAGCGTTGCTGTCGTCATCAGTCTTTCAGGACGCGGGCGGCGCCCTCCTCGAACTGGATGCCGACCTTGGCACCTGTCTCGTAGGTCACTGGCGACGAGCGGCTGTTCTGATGCCGCACGATGAAGTTTTCGCCACCGTCGAGCTTCACGTGATAATGGGTGTCGGTGCCGAAATAGACGATGTTGGAGAGCGTGCCGGTGATCGTGCCCTTGGCGGGGTCGGACACCAGATCGGCGTGCTCGGGACGAATCACCAGCGTGACCTCTCCCGTCGGATCGAAACCCTCCGGATAGCCCGCCGCGATCGTGGCGTTGCTGGCGAACTTCACAGTCGCCACGCCGGCCTGCTTCGACAACACGGTGCCGGGCAGGAAATTCGTCTCGCCGATGAAATCGGCGACGAAGCGCTCGGCCGGGCGGTCGTAGATGTCGCGCGGCGTGCCGACCTGCAGGATTTTGCCGGCCGACATGACCGCGATGCGGTCCGACATGGTCAGCGCTTCTTCCTGGTCATGAGTGACGAAGATGAAGGTGATGCCGGTTTCGTGCTGCAGCCGCTTCAGCTCGATTTGCATTTCCTTGCGCAGCTTGTAGTCCAGCGCCGACAGGGGCTCGTCGAGCAGCAGCACCTTCGGCTGTGGTGCTAGCGCCCGGGCCAGAGCCACGCGTTGCTGCTGGCCGCCGGAGATCTGGCTGGTGCGGCGCGCCTTCAGCGCTTCCATTTTGACCAGCTTCAGCATCTGGGCGACGCGCGCCTCGATCTCCGCCTTCGGCTTGCCGAGCATTTCCAGCCCGAAGCCGATATTCTGCGCCACCGTCATATGCGGGAAGAGCGCGTAGCTCTGGAAGACGGTGTTGACCGGGCGTTTGAAGGGTGGCAGCGGTGCGATGTCCTGGCCGTGCAGCAGGATCTCGCCGGCGGTCGGGAAATCGAAGCCGGCAATCAATCTCAGCAGCGTCGTCTTTCCGCATCCCGACGGCCCGAGCAGTGTGAAAAACTCGTTCTCGCGGATCGACACCGACACTGTGTCGAGGGCGGCTACCTGGTTTTCGCCGGTTCCAAAGACCTTGCGAACGCCGCGAACTTCGATCGCGTTCTTACCCGGTTGTTCCGGCACGATTACCCCATTGAGAGAGCCTGCTCTTTTCGGCAGGTGTGTTCCTGTTTGATTGTCACCACAACCCGGGCGGCTTGGCAACTGCGGAGCTGCTACCTGATTTTCAAACGCAATTCCCATCCCACATCTCAGGCCTGGTAGGTGATCTTGCCGCCACAAATCGTGGTGACCGGGTGCACCGTGTGCAGCACTTCCGGCGCGGTCGCCTCGATATCGGCCGACAAGACGACGATATCGCCGAGGTAGCCGGTTTTCAGCCGACCTTTGCGATCTTCCATGAACTCCGCATAGGCGCCCTCGACCGTGTAACCCTGGATCGCTTCCCGCAACGAGAAGCTCTGGTCCGGCATGCCTTCCGCCCAAGGCTTGCGCATGACCGCCGCCTGGATGCCCAGTATCGGGTCAACCGGTGAAACGGGCCAGTCGGAGGCGAAGACGACGCGCGCACCGGCGTTCTTCAACATGCGCCAGGCGTAGCTCAGCGGCCATTTCGCCCGACCGATGCGCGAGATCGTCGGCTCCAGGGGAAAGTTCATGGCGCCAGGCGGGTGCGGCGGCTGCATCGAGGCAAGAACGCCAAGTTCGGCAAAGCGTGGCACGTCGGAGGCCGTGATCACCTCGATATGCTCGACGCGGTGGCGGCTGTCGCGCCTGCCGTTCTTCTTCGCCGCCGCCTGATAGCCGTCGAGCACCGCGCGAACCGCGCCGTCGCCGATCGAATGCACGGCGATCTGCAGGCCGCGCCTGTCGGCCTCGACCGCAATCTCGGCGAAATGTTCAGGCGAAAACAGCGGCTCGCCGCGCCAGCCGGGACGGTCGGCATAGTCGTCGACCATCACCGCGGTCCAGGAATCCAGCACCCCGTCATAGAAGACCTTGACCATGCCGGAGGACAGCCACTCGGACTTGTAAGTCGCGGCCATCCGCGAGGCTTTTTCCAGCATGTCCAGCTTCATGAAGTTCTTGAAGTGGAACGGGATTTTGGTGCGGCAAAGCAATCTTCCCTCTTTCTCCAGACCGGCCAGCAGCTCGAGCTGGTAGAGGTTGCCGTCCATGTTCTGGATCGAGGTGATGCCGTGCTTGGCGCACCATTCAAGGCCTCGATGCATCAGATCGCGATCGGCCGCGAGCTCCCCCGCGGAAGGATAAGGATTCGGTTCGGCGCCTTCGAGGCCAAGCCGTGTCCGGTTCGCTCCGTAGTGATCAAGGACTGGACCGAACGCCTCGCCCTCGCGCAGCTCGCCGGCGGCAAGCCCGTCGGCGCCCATGACCACCTCGTTGCCCTGCCCGACTTGCCTGCCATGCAGAAGTCCAGCCTCTTCCAGCGCCTTGGTGTTCGCCCACATCGTATGGTGGTCGGATGCGGACATAACGAAAGGCCGGTCGGGAATGATGCGGTCGAGGTCGTGGCGGGTCACCGGCTCCGGCAGGATCGCGTAGTCGACACCGGCGCCGATCAGCAGCCGGGCGTCGGGACGCTTGGCGGCGAAATCCTGGATCGAGTCGCGCAGGGCGTCGAAGCCATGCACGCCCGCCAGATGCAGGTTGTCGAGCTCGGCCGCGCCGCCGAAGAGGTGCATATGCGCCTCGATGAAACCCGGCAGCACCGAGCTGCCCTGGGCGTCGACAATCTTTGTCGCCGGTCCTTTGAGTTCTTCGATGGAAGCGCCGTTGCCGATGGCGATGATGACGCCGTCCTTGACGGCAACAGCCTCAGCAGTGGGATTGTCATCGTCCATGGTCAGCATACGGCCGTTGACGACCACCAGATCCGCACCACCAACCGACATCGCGACTCCACATTTTGCTGAGGGACCGACAACACCACACCGCCTCAAAGGCGGCCGCTCCGCCGGGGCGACGCCGTGGACGAAAAGTCGATGCCGATGCGCCGTCTTCCAAATTCCCCTTGTTATCGTTGAAGACAGCGTGGATAAAGAATGCGACTGTTTATTCGCGTTTGTCAACAGCCGGAATTTGGCATGTATAGTGGACTGCACCGCGCGCCGATGGTGGGGCCGAGCGGGGAACGGGGGCAACGAGCAGTGAAGCGCAGTCTCGACCGCAAGACCAAGATAGCGCTCGAACCGCGCAAGCAGCCGCGGCAGCAACGGTCGAGCAAGGTGGTCGACAGGATTCTGGACGCGGCGCTGATCCTGACTCGCGAGCAAGGAACCAAGACCCCGACGACGCTCGCCATCGCGCAGCGCGCAGGCCTTTCTGTCGGTTCGGTCTACCAATATTTCCCCAACAAGGAAGCCATCCTTCTCGAGCTCGGCAGGCGCTGGCTGTCGTCCTTTCCCGAGGTGATCGCCAAGCGCATCAAAGTCGCCCCACCCACCAACCGCGAAGAGTTTCGCCGAGAAGTGCGCAAGCTCTTCATCGACACGTCCCGGATCTATCTCGACAACGCGACCCTGATGCCGGTGATCGAGGCGATCTCCGGCAACGCCGACCTCAGGCCGATCCAGGACGGATACGACAAGGAGATCATCGCCCTCTACGCAGCCTGGCTGCAGCATGTGAACCCGGCGCTTGAGGAAAAGACCGCCAAGCGGCTGGGCCTGGTGATGATGGAGGTCGGGCACGCCTGCAGGCTTGTCGGACTGAAACGGGATCGCAAGACATTCGACCTCATCGAGGACGATGTGGAAGCCATGTGGCTGGCTCTCGTGACCCCCTATCTCAACCTCGACTGAATTCGCAGCTCCAACCGACTTCGCACTTTCCAGGGGAATTCCATGAAAACTGTCTTTTCGCCACTTCACGCCGGTCATTCCGGCCAGATGGAACTGGTCACATCGGCCATCGTGCCCGGCTTCGAGAAACCGTCGCGGGCCGAATTCGTCAAGGCGCGGGTGGAGAGCGAGAAGCTCGGGCCGATCATCGCACCGGTCGAGCACGACCTCGCCGCCGCCAAGCGCGTGCATGATGCCCACTACATCGATTTCCTGCCGACGGTCTGGCCGGAATGGATAGCCGCCGGTTTCACGGGCTCGGCCATGGGCTTCACCTGGCCGACGCGCGGCCTGCGCGGCGACGTTCCGCCGAAGCGCATCGACGCCTTGCTCGGCTACTATTCCTTCGATGCCGGCGCCACTTTCGTGGAAGGCACCTGGGCAGCGATCAAGTCGTCCTACGATGTTGCGCTGACGGCGGCGGCCCTCGTCAAGAGCGGCGAGCGCACCGCCTTCGCGCTTTGCCGCCCGCCCGGCCACCATGCGGGTGCTGCCTTCATGGGCGGCTATTGCTTCATCAACAACGCCGCCGTCGTGGCGCAGTGGTTCCGCGACCAGGGCGCCAGGCGCGTGTCGATCCTCGATGTCGACTACCACCACGGCAACGGCACGCAGGAGATCTTCTATCGCCGCGGCGACATCCAGGTCCTCAATCTGCATGGCGATCCGATGGTTGAATATCCGTTCTTCCTCGGCCACGCCGACGAACGCGGCGAAGGCGAAGGCGAAGGTTTCAACATCAATTATCCAATGCCCTTCGGTACAAACTGGGACGGCTGGAGCGCATCGCTGGAGGATGCCTGCGCCAAGCTGGCGGCCTACGCGCCCGACATCGTCATCGTGTCGCTCGGCGTCGACACCTTCGAGAAGGACCCGATCAGCCAGTTCAAGCTGAAGAGCGAGGATTATCCCAAAATCGGCCGCCGCATCGCCAAGCTGGGTCTGCCGACGCTCTTCGTCATGGAAGGCGGCTATGCGGTCGAAGAGATCGGCATTAACGCCGTCGGCGTGCTGACGGGTTTCGAGGATCGCTAAAGCGCATTTCGACCGAAAGGCAGACGTCCCCGAATGCAACCGGGGGCGTCTTTTTTTGCGACCCCAGCCGGGAAATCATCGGCTCATTCGGCTTTGGAATCACCGCCAAGCAACGCGAAAACCGGCTACTGAGTCGCAATGCGAGTCTATCGGATTCGATTTTGTCAAATCGCGTTTGATGTCGGATTCATCTGCGGGTAGATTAGACCCGAATCAGCCGGTCCACGGGGGGCGCGGCGACCACCCAAAGTCTCAAGTTCCGGCGCCAGGCCGGCACCAGACGCGGACGGTTTCGCGTTCCCTAGAAGGATTCGGCGCGATTGGGCGCCGTTCGCGCCCGTGAGTGTGTCTTCGTAAACGTGACGTGTTTCGGGTCCGGCCGTTGGCTTCGCCAGCACCGGGCACAAGGATCGATTCCGGCAAGAACCCAAGAATTGGAAATGAGCAGTTCCGCCGCGCTTCTCCAACCCGATGCTTCAGGCTCGCGCCTGACGTCCCGCGGCGATCTCACCGGTTTCTTCATGCAGCTTGCGGCCGACATCGGCGCCGACAGCTACATGCTGGTCGCCATTGTGCATGACCAGGACCGCAACGACGCGCGCATCGTCTCCTCGAACTGGATCTTCGATGCCATAGAGCTGATCGGCAAAAGGCTGATTGCCAACCTGGCGCTAGGCCCCTTGACCGTGGCGCCGGGCGTGCGCCCGAAGCCGTTGGTGGCGGCGCACGCGCCCGACGCCGGCGCATTGCTGACTGGCGAGGAGGCCCGACTGCTCGACGTGCTCGGCCATGCCGAAATCTATTCGCTGCGGCTCAATGTCGGCCGGCAGCGCCTGTTCGTGCTGTTCTCGGCCGGCGAGGCAGGCAGGATCGACCTGACCGCCCTGATGAAGGCGCAGCTCAAATGCTGCTATGCGCTTTCCAGCATTCCGCAGCTGATCGCGGCGGCATCCATGCAGGACCCGCTGTCGGATCGCGAACGCGAATGCCTGTTCTGGGTTTCGGAAGGCAAGACCACCGATGAGGTGGCCGTCATCCTCGGCGTCTCGTCCAACACCGTCAACAGCTACATCACGCACGCCATCCAGAAGTTCGCGGCCTCGAACCGCGCGATGGCGATCGCGACGGCGATCAGGAGCGGCATCATTTGAAGCATGCACAGGTCAAAGAGGCGGCCACCGCTCCTTTCAACGATCAGCGCAATCCCTTCGGCGCCTTCTCGCTGGGCTCGGAGACGCATCATGCGGCCACGATTCCGGATGCCGTGCGCCGTTGCCGCTGGATCGCGGTCGACATCAACGCATCGGGCTTCGGGCTCTATTTCGTCAGCCCGTCGGCCGAACGCGCTCGCCTCGTCGCGTGCTTCGATTCCGACTATCCGAGCACCGCGGTCGCGACCAAATTCATCTCCGGCGCCAATGGCGAGGATGTCGTGCGCCAAAGCCGCATCTCGACCGCGCCGCGTTGGTGGGCCGACGACGGCATCGCCGGATCGCGGCGGGTCCTACAGTCGCTCGCCTGGGCAGAGCCGACCGCGCCGCTGGCGCCGGGCACCAACGGCATCGCTCTTCCAGTGCATGCGGACCGCGGTCAATGCGGTCTGGTCGTCTTCCTGGGCTCTGAGATCACATTGTCCGACGACACGCTTTGCGAGATCCACGCGCGCTCCTTCGCGCTCTTCGCGGCGGTCGCCCGCATCCGCCCCGGCGACACCGGCAGGACGCGCTCGATCTCCAAGCGCGAGCTCGAATGCCTGAAGCTAACCGCCAACGGCAACACCAGCGAAGAGATCGCCAAGCTTCTCAAGCTCTCGGTGCACACCGCCAACCAGTACCTCACCCAGTCGACGCAGAAGCTCAACGCGGTCAACCGCAACCAGGCGGTCGCCAAGGCCTTGCGGCTCGGCCTGATCGAATAAGGGCAAGGCACGGCGTTTCGAATGCTTTGCGGCAAGTCAGCCTAGCGCGCAGTCAAATCGTTACGGAAATGCCAGCGGCTCGGTTCTGCGGATCCGAGCCTCCTCCACGGCGTCCTCGAGCAAGGCCGTGTTGTGCTCAGGCGTCTCGCCGGGCTTTTCGAACGACACGTAGTTGACCACCACGGAAGGCCCGCGCTCGGTCAGCGTCAATTGGAAATAGATCGTCACGCCGCGCGGCCGGAGTTCGAGATCAAGCACGATGCGCGGACTGCCGCTCCAGTCGACATGCGCCTCGCCGCCATGGCCGAGCCGCAGCGTGCCAGGCCGGAAGTAAAGCTCGGCGGCCGAATCCACCAGATCAGACAGGCAGGCGAAATGCTCGAGCCGGATGAAGGCGATATAGTCGGCAACGTCGATGAGCCTCAACTCGCCCACAACAGGCTCGATGGCGCTGGCGACGATCAGCTCGCGGGAATTGGCGTGTGGTTGCCGGTCCATGGATTAGCGGCGTCCGTTCATTGGGTTGCCTTGCGGGCGGCCTTCTTCGAGTAGACGATCCGCACCAACTCGGCGACCGCCTGGTAGAATTGCGACGGGATCACGCTATCAACCGAAACTTGCTTGTACATGGAGCGCGCAAGCGCCACGTCCTCGAAGATCGGGATGTTGTTCTCCCTGGCGATCTCGCGGATCTTGAGCGCCACCAGATCCTGCCCCTTGGCGAGCACGATGGGGGCGGAATCCTCCCCACGCACATATTTCAGCGCGATCGAATAGTGCGTCGGGTTGGCGATCACCAGCGTCGCGCGCGGCACCGCCGCCATCATGCGTTTGCGTGCCCGGTCGCGCGCCAGCGAGCGCAACCGCGACTTGACGATCGGATCGCCTTCCGACTGCTTCAGCTCGTCTTTGACTTCCTGCTTGGTCATGCGCAGGTCGCGCCGCCAGTGGAAACGCGACCAGACGATGTCGACCACCGCGATCAGGCCCATGACGAAAACGATCGCCACCAATATGTCGACGAAGATGCCGCGTATCACCAGCCCGAACGAGACCGGGTTGGTGATCATGCCGGCGAGCAGCTTGCGATGATCTTGCGAAAGCGTGAAGCTCAGCACCGCGATCGCGAAGCCAAGCTTGGCCAGCGACTTCAGGAATTCGACCCAGCCCTGCACGCCGAACATCCGGCTCCAGCCCTTTGCGATCGAGATGCGCGACAGCTGCGGCCTGATGCGTTCACCGACGATCTGCGGCAAGTTCTGGAAGATCGAGGCGCCGATGCCGGCAATCGTCAGGAGCACCAGCAGGCTGACGACGGCGCGACCGATCTCCCTCATCACCTGCCGGTAGAGCGAGATGACGTCGGTCGCTGTGCTCATCGGCCAGGCTTCCGGCTTTTCCAGGAAGGTCGAAAGGAACATGCCGAGATCGACGATCGCGTCCTTGGCGTAGAACACCGCGAAAACCAGGATGGCAAGGAAGGACGCGAAGATCGCGGTCTCGCGCGAATGGGGCAGCTTGCCCTGTTCGATCGTGTCGCGGATCTTCTTTTCTGTGGCTTCCTCGGTTTTGGAATCCTTGTCGACCGCGTCAGCCATGGGGCTCTGACCGTGTCGTCAGGCGGCTTCGGCGGTGGCGGTCTGCGTCGAAGGCAGCTCGAAAGCCCCTTCGCGCGACAACCGGATGGCCGCGCTCGATATGCTCTTGCGGGCCGCCATTATGTCGGCAAGCGCAATGCCTTCCGATCCTTGTCCAAGCTCGGATTCGATCATGCGGCGCGAGCGCGCGCCGATCGCCGACAGCGCCGATTCGGCCAGTTCCGGCGACGCGCCGCGAAGCGCCAGCGTGACGAGCTCGGTCGACAGCCCATCGAACAGCAGAACCCGGGCTTTCTGCGGCAGCAGCGGCAGATCGTCGAAGGCGAACAGCCGCGACCTGACGCCGGCGAGATCGGGCGTGCCGGCTTCCTCCAGGTCCTGCATCAGGTCGTCCAGTTCCGGCTTCGCGATCTCGTTGAGCATGCTCGCGACGCGTTCCTGCCCGGCCGTGGTGTCCCTGCTGGCTTTCTGAGACAGAACGCTCGCGCGCAGCTGGTTCTCGACGATCCGGGATGCCACGTCCGGGATGTTGGCCATCGTCACCATGCGCTTGATGATCTGGCTGCGCATCGGCTTTTCCACGGTGAGCAGAACATTGGCGGCTGCCTGCGGCGCAAGCTTCGAAAGCACCATCGCAGACGTCTGCGGATGCTCGCCTGCAAGGAAAGCGCCCAGCCGTGCCGGTTCGAGCTTTTCGAGGTCCGGCCAGATCGGCGCGGGCCCTTCCTCGACCGGCTCGAACTTCTTCTCGCCCATTATGGCGCTCATCTCTTCGGGCGACAGCGATTCGTTGAGGATCGTATCCATCCGGTCGGCCGAATCCAGCAGGCCCGCGCCCTCCGTGAACTCGGCCTCGAACTCGGCCACGATGCGCTCCAGATCGGCCTGCGGGATGGTGCGTAAGAGACGCGCGCCCTCGATCAGCGCCTTCAGTTCGTCCTGTTTGAAGAATTTGAGCAGCCGGCTGGCCGCGGGCTTGCCCATGGCCACCAGTATGGCTGCCGCCTTTTGCGGACGTGTAAGCGCCAATGCCGTCGTCATGCGTGTTGCCCTCGCTGCCGATTGGTTCGCCCGCCGACCATTGTCAGGCGCTCTTCGCCGCGGCGATGATCTCGGTGAGCCTGATGCCGAAGCGCGTCGGATCGCTTTCCAGCACCGTGATCTCCCCACGCGCGATGTTGCGGCCGTTGACGACCACGTCGACGGGCTCGCCTATGCGGCGGTTGAGTGCGACCGTGGAGCCCTTCTGCAGCGCCATCAGTTCCGAGACCGGCATCTCCGTGCTGCCGAGGATGATCTGCACGTCGACCGGAATGGTCATGATGATCGAGGAATTGGCGCCCGACTGAAAGGGGTCGCCCGGGCACTTTTCCTCCTCCCGCAGCACGCCGCGCAGTTCCTCGATGGCTCGGTCGAGCTGTTCGTCGGGCTGGTCGGGTTCGGCTTCCGCCTTGGTTTGTGCCATCTGTCGTCTCCATAAATCCCGGGTCTGGCGTCAGCCCGGCATCAGTCCGTCGATGAAATCCTGCCCGGCATCATGTGGATGGCGGATGCGGACGGTGTAGTTCTGTCCGAGCTTGCCGAACTCGCAGACGAACAATGTCTTGTCGCGGGCGCTGAGTCTGGCGTTGAGCTGCGCCTTCTCCTCGAATTCGATCACCTGGCCGGGCGCGAACGCGGCAAGGTCGCCGAGCGTCAGCCTGGCGAGCGGCATGGTCGCATCGAGCCGGACGGTCGAGCGCATCACCTCTTCGGAGAAGCGGGCCCGCCAGTCGAACTCTGTGGCCCCGCCATCCTTGCCCGCGGCGGCTTCACCGTCACGCGAGATGAGCAGCAGGCGCTGCGGGATCATCACCGTGAGCATGCCGCTGTCGGACGGCGTCGAAAGGCCAAAGACGATGCGCACGGCGGCGCCGTCGCGCAACACGCGCCGCCTCGCCTCGTTGCCGGCCATAGCCCTCGGCACCGGCAGGCGCAGGTCGAGCGAGCGTTTGCCGGATCCGTTGAGAGCCATCGCAACCTGCTGGAACACGGCGGTGGCGACATCGGCTTCGATCTGCGACAGGTCGCGCTCGATCGGCGCGACCGGCTGGTCGGGATCGCCGCCGAACAAAGCGCTTACCATGACGGCGACCGCCTGCGCATCCATCACCAGCGTCATGGCATCAGCCGAGGACGGCGAGGAAACGATGGTCAGCGCGAAGGCATCGCCGGCGCGCGAACGCGCCTCGGGAACGCGGCCGACCTCCACCGCTTGCAGATCGACGGTCACCGGCGCGCCGAGTTCCGCGGTGAGCGCCTTTTGCAGCACCGGCAGCGCCCGCTCGGCCATGCCACGGCCGGCGCCGACCACCTGTGCCGCCTCGCCGCTGTCGCCGACGAGCCGCTCGATGATCAAGGCCCGCGTTTCTGACGGACTGGCCGGGCTGGTCATGGCGGCAGGCGGCCCTGTCTCGGATGCTGCATGCTCAGGCCGCCTTCTTCTCGGCGGCGCCGGCGTTCATGGTGCTTTGCTCGACCGCGTCGATCGTCGGACGCTCATAGGAGGAGATGGTCTTGCGGCCGAACTCGATCGCCACCTGCGGCAAGGCGCCGTTCATATACGCAAGCAGCGTCTGCTTGACGATGATGTAGAGGCGGTTCTTCTTTTCGCGCACCGTCTTGATCTTGGTGGCGACCGGGCCGACCACCGCATAGGACAGGAAGATGCCGAGAAAGGTTCCGACGAGCGCGGCGCCGATCAGGCCGCCAAGGATCTCCGGCGACTGGTCCAGCGCGCCCATGGCCTTCACCACGCCGAGCACGGCGGCCACGATGCCCAGCGCCGGCAGGCCGTCGCCGACCGCCACCATCGCGTGATAGGCCTTCAGCTTGTCGCTGCGGATCGTCTGGATCTCTTCATCCATCAGTGCCTCGATCTCGTGCGAGCGGGCATTGCCGATGATGATGATGCGGCAATAGTCGCAGATGAAATTCGTCAGGTCATGATTCTTGAGCACGGTCGGGAAAGCCTGGAAGATGGCGGACTCCTCCGGATTGTCGATATGCGCCTCGACCTCGCTCCGCGACTTCGATCGCAGCTCGCGCATCAGGCTGTGCAGGACGCCGAGCGTCTCAAGATAATCGCGCTCCTTCGGCACCGCCTGCTTGAAGGCTTCGAGAATGCCCTTGCCCGTGTCCTTGACCGTCTTCATCGGATTGGCGACCAGGAAGGTGCCGAGCGCAGCGCCGCAGATGACCACGGCTTCCCAGGGCTGCAACAGCACGTGCAGATGGCCGCCCATGGCCATGAAGCCACCGAGAACGCAGCCGAGCGTCACCACAAGTCCGATCAGAATGCCCACGACAGGTCCTTCCGCATGTCACGTCGTGGATCAGGGATAGTCCCCGTGCCTTGTGTGAGGCTTGAATCGAGAGCAGCAGACGCGATTCAGCTTCGCGCAAGGAAGTGGCGTTATTGTCCGGAGATAGCTTCGGCCGGAGGCGTGTCCTTGCTCAATACCTACACCAGCTATCAGTTGATCGCCAAAGACATCAACAAATCGATCACCCAGGTCGAGCAACAGCCGACGGTTGATCGCGATACGCAATATTACCTTGCCAATATCGGCAAGGTTACAACGATCGACGATTTCGTAAACAACGACCGCCTGTTCAAATACGCCATGAAGGCTTACGGGCTGGAGGACATGGACTACGCCAAGGCCTTCATGGTCAAGGCGTTGAAGGAAGGCGTCTCCGACGCCGACAGCTTCGCCAACAAACTGACCGACAAGCGCTACGCCCAGTTCGTCGCGGCCTTCAACTTCGCGTCCGATGGCGCCAATGCGACGGTCTACAACCCGACACAGCAGCAGGTTACAGCGAACTACGCTACACAAGCCGAGATCGCCGGCCTCGATCCGAATTCGGACTATGTGAAAGGCGAGACGACCTACTATCTCGCCAACATCACCAAGGTGAAGTCGATCGACGATCTGATGTCGAACAATCGGCTCTACACTTACGCGCTGGCCGCGTTCGGGCTGGATTCGGCCACCGAGGACAAGGACCTGATCAAGTCCGTCCTGCAAGGCGGCGTGAAGGATCCCAACAGCGTCGCGAACCAGCAAACCAACAAGGCCTATGCCGGACTCGCCGCCGCTTTCAACTTCGCGCAGTACGGCGACACGACCACCACTCGCGTTGCGGCGCAGCAGCCGACCGTCGACATGTATCTGCGCCAGACGTTGGAAGAGAATGCCGGCCAGACCAACGAGGGTGTCCGGCTGGCGCTCTATTTCCAGCGCAAGGCGCCCGACATCACCAGCTGGTACGACGTGCTGGCCGACACCGCATTAGCCAGCGTGGTGCGTACCGCGCTCGGTCTGCCTGATTCCTTCGCCACCGCCGATATCGACAAGCAGGCGCAGCTGTTCGGGCAGAAGCTCGACATCAAGGATTTCACCGACCCAGAGAAGCTCGGCAAGTTCCTGACCCGCTTCACCAGCATGTACGAGATTGCCAACCCGACCTCGACGGCCGTGACGTCGGTGAGCGTGCTCTTCGCTCAGCCGACCGCCATCGGCATCTCCACCGATCTGATGATGGCCATGCAGCAATTGAAGTTCTGAGACGATCATGCAGGACAGTCTTTACGTCGCCCTTTCCTCCCAGATCGCGCTCGAGCGCCGTCTCGACACCATCGCCGACAATGTCGCCAATGCCTCGACCATCGGCTTTCGCGCCACCGGCGTGAAGTTCGAGGACGTCGTCTCCGGCACAGGGCCAAAGTCGGTTTCGTTCGCCTCCTCCGGCAAGACCTATCTTTCCGGCGCGCATGGGGCGCTGACTGAAACCGGCAACCCGTTCGATTTCGCCGTCCAGGGCGACGCCTGGTTCGCCATCGACACGCCCGCCGGCACCGTGATGACGCGCGATGGCCGTTTCTCCATGAACGAGAACGGCGAGCTGATGTCGATCGAAGGCTATCCGGTGCTGGACAGCGGCGGCGCCCCGATCCAGCTCGATCCGCGCAACGGACCGCCCAAGGCAGGCGCGGACGGCTCGCTCAGGCAGAACGACCTGTTGGTGGGCGCCATCGGCCTCTACAATTTCGATCCCGGCGAGAATTTCGTCCGCTATGGCAATTCAGGCATCGTTCCGGCGCGCACGCCCGAACCAGTCACCGATCGCTCCGACGTCGGCATTGCGCAAGGATTTCTAGAAGAGTCGAACGTCAATCCGGTGCTGGAAATGACCCGGCTTATCCAGGTCCAGCGCGCTTTCGAGAACACGGCGGCGCTGATGCGGCAGACCGATTCCTCCACCGATGACGCGATCAAGACGCTCGGCTCGAAGTGACGGCATGACGACCGGTACGTCCCTGTTGCGCGCTTCCGAGAGCCCGGCCGATTCTGGAAGGACGGACCGGCTGGCCGCGCTCGAACGCGTGTGGCGCCGATTCGACGATCCGCAGGCGCTGCTGTCGCGCGGCGGCCGCGTCGTCGAGATATCGCCCACGCATTACAAGGTCCGCGGCCTGTCCGGAATCGCCAGGCTCGGCGACATCGTGGAGCAGCGCGGCAAGGCCGGCGCGCGACGCGGCGAGATCGTCAAGATCAGCAGTGACGAGGTCGTGATCGCGCCTTTCGAGCGCAGCGCCGATGCCGGTATCGGGGACGCCGTCTTTCGCCGCGGCCCGCTCGCGGTCACGCCGCATGTCTCCTGGCGCGGGCGCGCCATCGACGCCTTGACCCGACCCATTGACGGGAGACCTGCGCTGATCCGGCCGAATGCCGATGTCACGCATGGAGCGGCGCCGGGTGCCTTGTCGCGCCAGCGCGTCGGCACCGGCTTTCTCACCGGCGTCAGGGTGATCGATATCTTCACCCCGCTCTGCTTCGGCCAGCGGCTCGGCATCTTCGCCGGTTCCGGCGTCGGCAAGTCGACGCTGCTTGCCATGCTCGCCGGCGCCGAGGCCTTCGATACGGTGGTCGTGGCGCTGATCGGCGAGCGCGGCCGCGAGGTGCGCGAGTTCCTCGAGGACACGATCGGCGCCGAGAGCATGGCCAAGACCGTCGCCGTCGTCGCCACCAGCGACGAAAGCGCCATGATGCGGCGCCGCGCGCCCGATACGGCCATGTGCGTCGCCGAGCATTTCCGCGATCAGGGCCATCGCGTGCTCCTGGTGCTGGATTCCATCACCCGCTTCGCGCATGCGTTGCGTGAGGTTGCGACGGGAACCGGCGAGCCGCCTGTCGCGCGCGGCTATCCGGCCTCGGTCTTCACCGACCTGCCAAAGCTGCTCGAACGTGCCGGCCCCGGCGCCGAGGGAAAAGGCTCGATCACCGCCATCATTTCCGTGCTGGTCGACGGCGACGACCACAACGACCCGGTCGCCGACTCGGTGCGCGGCATCCTCGACGGCCATGTCGTGCTCGACCGCGCCCTTGCCGAGCAGGGCCGCTACCCGCCGGTCAATCCGCTGTCGTCCATCTCGCGCCTTGCCGACAAGGCCTGGAGCCCGGAACAGCGCGTGCTGGTGACGAGGCTGAAATCGATGATCGCGCGCTTCGAGGATACGCGCGACATCCGTCTTTTGGGCGCTTACCAAAGCGGCGCCGATACCGAGCTCGACAATGCGGTGCGCCAAGTGCCGCTGATTTATGAGGCACTCACGCAATCGCCGAGGGACCGCGCATCCGTCGATCCGTTTGCCGATCTCGCCCGCCATCTCAAGGGGAAGCTGAATGGCGATCAAGGAGACTGAGCTCCAGTACACGGAGCGCATGTTGCGCGACATGCTCGCAGAGGCCGAGGCGGCAGAAAGGGCCGAGGCTGAAAAGGCGAGTATTGCCAGGGACAAGGCCGCGCGCTCCAGGACAGAGAAGGCAACGGCGCTCCTAAGCAGAGCCGACAGGCCTCATCCACGGAGGACATCGCCGGCCAAGACCGCCGACCCGGCAGAAGTCAGCCGCGATTCGTTGCTCGAGGGGCTTTTCCCCCGGACCGAGTGGCCGGAGCCGCCGAAGGTCCAGTTCCCCCGTCTGGCTGACAGGAGCGCCGACCGACGCAGCGACTTCGTCATCGCCGCGCTGGGCATCACGCTCGGCCTGATCTGCGCGCTGTTTCCCTGGTACATCTTCTTCAACCAGGAGCAGTTCGGCGTCCAGGCCATCAAGTTCGGCGGCAGCGGCAGCAATTCCGGTCGCGAGGGCGGCGGCGTTGTGGCTCAACGCAGCGGACCGCTGACGGCCAAGGACGTTCCCAATCCCGATATCGACTTGTTCGCGACCGGAACCGTGCAGGACGACCCCGCCCCGCCGCCCGCCGACCAGCCCTTCCCGGCCGTCGCCTCCGAATTCAAGATGGTTCATGTCGCCAACGGCCGCGCCATGATCGAGGACGACACGGGTCTGTGGGTCGTTCAGCGCGGCTCCGTCCTGCCGGATTCGAGTCGCGTCGCCTCAATCGAGCAGCGCGGCGGCAAGTGGGTGATCGTCACCAGCACAGACAAGGTGATCCAGCTCTCGAAGTAACCTAGCCGGGCCGTACCGCCCAGCCCCCGCGCAAGGTCCGCGCAAGACTGGCCGCCTAGTCTTGCGCGTACTTGTCCGGGAGATTCCCATGGAGCCCGTAAATCTTTTCGATCTTGCCACGCGCCAGTCGCAATGGCTGGCCGTGCGCCAGTCGGCGATTGCCTCCAACATCGCCAATGCCAACACGCCGGGCTATACGGCCAACGATGTCGAGCCGTTCGAAAAGGTCCTCGACCGCACCGCGGTGACCCTGGCTGCAACTCAGACGGGCCATCTTGGCACTGAGACCACCAATGCCGGCTTCAACGTCAAGCCGGAGGATCCTGACGGCGCGATCATGCCGTCGAAGAACACCGTCGTTCTCGAGCAGGAGCTGATGAAGGCCGGCGAGGTTCGCCGCTCCTTCGAACTCAACACGGCGATCGTGAAGGCCTTCCATTCGATGATGTCCATGGTGGTGAAGAGCTGACCATGGATGCCCTCACAGCAGCCCTCAAAGTCGCGGCATCCGGCCTCGGTGCTCAGTCGGAGCGCCTGCGCGTGGTCTCGGAAAACCTCGCCAACGCCCAGTCGACCGGCAGCACGCCCGGCGCCGATCCCTATCGCCGCAAGACGATTACCTTCCAGTCCGAGGTCGACCGCGCGACCGGCGGCTCGCTGGTGGAAGTGAGCGGCATCAATCGCGATCCTTCGGATTTCCCGATCGAATTCCAACCCGGCAACGAAGCCGCCGACGCCAAAGGGTACGTCAAGATGCCCAACGTCAACACATTGGTCGAAATGGCCGACATGAGTGAGGCGAACCGCTCCTATGAAGCCAACCTGCAGGTCATCAAGCAGGCTCGCGATCTGATTTCCATGACCATCGACCTGATGAGGAACCAGTAATGATCGGCGGTATCGGGGCAATACAATTCAAGACGGCCGTCGACGGAGCTGAGTCGGCGTCACCAAACCTCTTGCAAGGCGGCGTCGGAACCAGCGAAAGCATCGGCAGCAGCTTCGCGGACGTCCTCAGCCAGGCCGCGACGAAGACCGTCAACACGCTGCAGGGTGCCGAGCAGATGTCGATACAGGCGCTCAAGGGCGACGCCGACACCCGTCAGGTTGTCGATGCGGTGTTGAGCGCCCAGCAGGCGCTGCAGACGACCATTGCCATCCGCGACAAGGTCGTCTCGGCTTACCTCGAAATCAGTCGCATGAGTATCTAGGAACCGCGTCATGAAAGCACTCGCCATCGCCGCCACCGGCATGAACGCCCAGCAGACCAACCTGGAAGTCATCGCCAACAACATCGCCAACATCAACACCACCGGCTACAAGCGGGCGCGGGCCGAATTCTCCGACCTGCTCTACCAGGTCGACCGCACGCAAGGCGTGCCCAACCGTTCCAACACCTCGCTGGTGCCGGAAGGCGTTTCGATCGGTCTTGGCGTCAAGACGACGGCGGTGCGCAACGTTCACACCCAGGGCGAGCTGGCCAGCACCGGCAACAGCTTCGACCTGGCCCTGACTGGCAGGGGCTGGTTCCAGATCCAGGGCGCCGACGGCGGCACGCTTTACTCGCGCGCCGGCGCCTTCAACACCAACGCCACCGGGCAACTGGTGACCGTCGACGGCGCCGAGGTCATTCCGGCCATCACCGTGCCGACCGACGCCGTCGAAGTGATCGTCAACAAGACCGGCCAGGTCTTTGCCCGTCTCCAGGGCCAGACCAATCTCCAGCTGCTTGGCCAGCTTCAGATCGCCAATTTCGCCAACGAGGCGGGCCTCGCGCCGCTCGGCGACAATCTCTTCCAGGAAACGGCCGCCTCGGGTCCGGCCAATGTCGGCGTGCCAGGCGATCCGGGCTTCGCCACGATCCAGCAGGGTTACCTCGAATCCTCCAATGTCGATCCGGTCAAGGAAATTACCGAGCTGATCTCGGCGCAGCGCGCCTATGAAATGAACTCCAAGGTCATCCAGGCCGCAGACGACATGGCCTCGGTGGTCTCCAAGAACATCAGGTAACGGATGATGGCCGGGCCGATCTCCTCCGCACTCCGCTGCGTTATGCTGGCCACCGTCCTGGTGGCCGCCGGCGCGCCGGCATTCGCGCAGGACACCACCGGCCAGTCGGCGAATCAGATCGCCGCCGCTCAGGCGGTCGGCGAGGCCGTGCTGATCCCTAACCGGGTCATCTATCCCGGTGAGACCATCGAGCCCGCCTCGCTCAAGCAGGTGACGCTCATACCCGGCAAGCATAAGCCGGACGGCATGGCGACGCGCTCTGAGGAGCTCCAGGGCAAGGTCGCCAAGCGCACGCTTCTGCCCGGCCGCTATATCCCGGTCACCGCTATCCGCGACGCCTGGCTGGTCGAACAGGGCGCTTCCGTGCAGGTCTATTTCACCGCCGGCGCGCTGACCATTTCGGCCGCCTGCGTCACGCTGCAGCCAGGCGCTGCCGGCGACCAGATCAAGATCCGCAACATCGACAGCGGCAAGATCATCACCGGCACGGTGATGGCCGACGGCACCATCCAGGTCGGCGCCTCATGATGCGCGCCTTTGTCCTTCTGCTCGCGGCTGCCATCGGCATTCAGCCGGCATTGGCGGATGGTCTGACGCCCAAGGCCAAGCGCGAGCTGGCGCAGAAAAATGGCGGCGTTTACGACGATCCGGAATATGATCCGGCGACGACCCAGCGCATGTTCCGCGTTTCCACCGGACCAAGCACCCTGCCGCCCGGCCAGGTCGCCGCGCGCATCAAGGACATCGCACAGCTGCAAAGCGCGCGCGACAACCAGCTCGTCGGCTACGGCCTGGTCATCGGCCTTGCCGGCACCGGCGACAGCCTGCGCAATTCGCCGTTCACCGAACAGTCGATCCGCGCCATGCTGGAAAATCTCGGCATCGCCACCGAAGGCGGCAGCGCGCGCGCCAAGAACGTGGCCGCCGTCATCGTCACCGCCAACATGCCGCCCTTCGTCCAGTCGGGCGCCCGCATCGACATCGACGTGTCCTCAATGGGCGACGCCACGTCGCTTGCCGGCGGCACTCTGGTGATGACGCCGCTGAAGGCGGCCGATGGCGAGATCTACGCCGTTGGCCAGGGTTCCGTGATTGTCGGCGGCTTCACCGCCAAGGGTCAGGCCGAGGAACTCACTCAGGGCGTGCCGACCGCCGGCCGCGTGCCCAACGGCGCCATTGTCGAGCGCGCGGTGCCGGCCGAGTTCGACGACCAGGGCGTGCTGACGCTGCAATTGCGGAACCCCGATTTCTCGACCGCCATCCGCATCGCCGACGCCGTCAACGACTACACCTCGCAGCGCTTCGGCATGCGGGTCGCCGCCGAGCGCGATGCCCGAACGGTGCAGATCAAGCGGCCGAGCAATGTCTCCACCGCGCGCTTCTATGCCGAGATCGAGAACCTCGTCGTCGAGTCGGATGCCCCTGCCCGCGTCGTCATCGACGAGCGCACCGGAACCATCGTCATCGGCAACAATGTCAGAATCTCGCGCGTGGCGATCAGCCACGGCACGCTTACCGTACGCATCACCGAAGCGCCTAGGGTCGTTCAGCCCGAACCCTTCTCCAGGGGTGAGACCGCGGTGGAACCGTCCACAGCCATCGATGCGAGCCGGCCCAATGCGCGCGTCGCCGTGCTCGACGGCCCCGATCTCGAAACGCTTGTCTCCGGCCTCAACCGTCTCGGCGTGAAACCCGACGGCATCATTGCCATCCTGCAAGGCATCAAGTCGGCCGGCGCCCTGCAGGCCGACCTGGTTCTCCAATAGGCACATCGATGATCGCGCTCCTCTCCCCAACACTCCATCGTCGCCCAACGCTTCACCCCGTGACCGGACTCCTCGCCGTTGGCGCGATCGTCGCGTTGGCGGGCGGCGCGGTCCGCGCGGATGAAGTGCGCCAGGTATTGCCCGGCGGTCAGGCGCCGGCTCAGCCGGCCCAGCTCGCGCAGGAGACGGCGTTGGCCCTGCCAACCGGACTTGCAGGCGGAAGAGCGCCTGACGAAAGCGAGGTGCAGCGCTTCTGCTCCAACATCGCGGATGCCGCACGCGACCGCCGCTACGCCCTGCAGGCGGAGGAATTGAAGCAGCTGCAGGCCCGTATCGACGAGCGCATGAAAGCGCTGGAGGCAAAGAAAGCCGAATATGAAGAGTGGCTGAAGCGCCGCGAAGTGTTCCTGGCGCGCGCCGAGGATGGCGTCGTCAAGATCTATGCCGGCATGAAGCCGGACGCCGCCGCAGAGCGGCTGGCGATGGTCAATGCCGAGCTCGCGGCGGCCATCTTGATGAAGCTCGATACGCGCAAGGCCGGCGTCATCCTGAATGAAATGGACCAGAAGGCGGCGGCGACGCTCACCGGCATCATGGCCAGCGCGGCGCGAAGGGTTGACCCGTCATGAAGTTGAAGTTCTTTGTCCTCGTCGCGGTTGCGGGGTTGTCCGGCTGCGGCACCAATTTCAAGGAGATCGGCCGAGAGCCTGCTATGTCACCCGTCGGTTCCGGTATCGGTGCCTCCGGTCCTTACAGCTATCCTGAGCCGCCAGCGTCGCGGCCGAGGAAATTTTCGCTGTGGGACGACCGCCAGAGCCGACTCTTCACCGATCCGCGCGCGCTGCGCGCCGGCGACATCCTAACCGTCAACATCAAGCTCAACGACAGGGCCAATTTCAAGAACCAGAACGATCGCAGCCGCACCGCCGCGCGCAAGCTCGGCTATGACGTCACACTCGGATGGGACGGCAAGAGCACCAGCGGCAAGGGGGACGCCGGTTTGAGCTCCAGCACCGAGACCAATGCCGACGGCGAGATCAAGCGTTCGGAGGACATCGAGCTCAACGTCGCCGCGGTAGTGACGGAGGTGCTGCCCAACGGCAATCTGCTGATCAGGGGCTCGCAGGAGGTCCGCGTCAATTACGAGCTTCGCGTGCTGACCATCGCCGGCATGGTTCGTCCGTCCGACATCGGCGCCGAGAACACCATCCCCTACGAGCGCATCGCCGAGGCGCGCATCTCCTATGGCGGCCGTGGCCACGTGAGCGAGGTCCAACAGCCGGCCTATGGCCAGCAGGTCCTCGATCAGGTTCTTCCTTTCTAGAGCCGGGAGAGCGCTGCCGTGGCCAATGTCGAGCAGGTCCAGCCCAAGAAGGGACCGTCCCTGGTGATCCAGCTCGCCATGCTCCTGGTCATGACGGGCGCGGCCATCGGCATGGGCTGGGTTTCTGGGGGCTATCTCAAGCAGGGTGAAACGCCGGCGCCGGTACCCGCGGCGCCAGAGAACGCCGGCAAAGCGGAAAAGCCCGGCGAAGCAGGCAAGGCGGGCGCCGGACCGACGCTGGTTCAGCTGGCACCGATTACCACCAATCTCGCCTCGCCATCGGACGTCTGGATCCGGCTGGAGGCATCGGTGCTCTATGACGCCCCGCAGGCGCCGGAAGTGACCGAGCAGATCCATCAGGATTTGCTCGCCTTCGTGCGCACGATGAAGCTGCATCAGATCGAAGGCGCCAGCGGCTACCAGCATCTCAAGGCCGATCTCGATGAGCGCGCGGCGCTGCGCAGCGGCGGCCACGTCAAACAGATTCTCGTCAGGACGATGCTGCTCGAATGAGAAAGTTGCTCATAGCCACGGCGCTCATCGTCGTCACCACCTCCGTCGCCGCGGCCCAGCAGCTCGATCTCGGCGGTATCGGCAAGGCCGACGGCACGACCGTTGGCTACCTGATCCAGATGTTCGGCCTGCTGACCGTGCTTTCGGTGGCGCCGGGCCTGCTCATCATGGTGACGAGCTTCACCCGCTTCGTCATCGCCTTCTCGATCCTGCGCGCCGGCATCGGCCTGCAGTCGACGCCCGCAAACCTGATCCTGATCTCGCTGTCGCTGTTCATGACCTTCTACGTCATGGCGCCGACCTTCGATCAGGCCTGGAACACCGGCGTGAAGCCGCTGATGGACAACCGGATCACACAAGGCGAGGCGTTCGAGAAGATTTCCGGCCCGTTTCGCGACTTCATGTTGCACAATGTGCGCGACAAGGACTTCGACCTTTTCGCCAACCTCGCCCGCGAGCGCGGCCAGACTGTCTCGCGCGAGACCGTCGACCTGCGCATCCTGGTGCCGGCCTTCATGATCTCAGAAATCCGCCGCGGCTTCGAGATCGGCTTTCTCATCGTCCTGCCGTTCCTCGTCATCGACCTCATCGTCGCCACCGTGACCATGGCGATGGGCATGATGATGCTGCCGCCAACGGTGGTGTCGCTGCCGTTCAAGATTCTGTTCTTCGTGCTGATCGACGGCTGGAACCTTCTCGTCGGCAGCCTGGTGCGATCCTTCACCTGAAGTCGCAGATGCCGGCGCCGGATACCCGCTCCAATTTTAGGCAATATATTTTCGATTAACCCTGCGATTTAGCTCTTTGGTAGGGACTGGCCCGCATATTGCTCGCAGATGGCGGGTGATCGGATTTCACAGATCATTGGCATGATGCCGCACCGTCATACCGGACATGCCGGTATGTCAAAAAAATCCGTGTAAAAAATAGGGTACTAGTACCATGGCCAGTATCATGACCAACAGCGCTGCGTTGACCGCGCTGCAGAGCCTCAACAACACCCAGAACCAGCTCCAGACCACCCAGACCCGCATCTCCACCGGTTACCGCGTCTCGCAGGCTTCCGACAACGCCGCTTACTGGTCGATCGCCACCACGATGCGCTCCGACAACCAGGCCATGTCCACCGTTTCGGATGCTCTCGGCCTCGGCGCCTCGAAGGTCGACACCGCCTACACCGGCATGGACAGCGCGATCAAGACCATCAACCAGATCCAGCAGAAGCTGACCGCGTCCTACGGCCAGACGGATGCTTCCAAGGAAAAGACCCAGGTTGAAATCAAGGCGCTTCAAGACCAGCTGAAGGCCTATGCCGACGGCGCCACCTTCTCCGGCACCAACATGCTGTCGGTCAACAGCGGCGCCACCGCCACGAGCGCCGCCGACGTCAAGATAGTCTCGGCCTTCAACCGCGACGCTTCGGGCGCGGTTTCGATCTCGACGATCGACGTCAACGTGGACAGCATCAAGCTGTATGAGGCCGGCACCGCGGCGGGCGTGTCGAAGGGCATCCTCGACGCCGACCGCGTCGGTGCGACCGGCGCTGTCACCGCTACCGCGCAAAACCCGACCCTTGGTGCGGCAGCCGCGGCGGGCGACACCTATTCGGTCGCCACGATGACGATCTTCTCCGGCACCACCGCCGCCAGCGATACCCAGATCGCGGACATGATGAAGGTCGTCGACTCGGCTCTGAAGGACATGACGACCGCCGCGACCAAGCTCGGCGCCGCCAAGAGCTCGATCGACCTGCAGAAGACCTTCACCTCGAGCCTGATGGACTCCATCGATCGCGGCGTCGGCCAGCTCGTCGATGCCGACATGAACAAGGAATCGACCCGCCTCCAGGCCCTGCAGGTGCAGCAGCAGCTTGGCGTCCAGGCGCTGTCGATCGCCAACGGCTCGTCGCAGTCGATCCTGTCGCTCTTCCGCGGCTGATCGCTTTATACTGACCAGGACAAAGCATCGGGCCGCGCCAAAAGCGCGGCCCGATTTGCGTTTGCTCAAGGCTCGCGCAACCCTCGTTTCCTAATTCCTCCGAAGCCGATTTTTAACAGGCCATTAACCATATCGCGCTAGGTATGGTTAACCAATGACTTAGATTGCCGTATCGGCCTAATCTGGCACGATCGCGATCAATGGCAGGTCAAGCCTGGCCTGTGGCATGCCGGCTTTTGAGAAGGAGCGAGTTTCTTGGCAAGCATCATGACGAACGCCGCGGCGTTGACTGCACTTCAAAGCCTCAACGCCACCAACAAATCGCTCCAGCAGACGCAAGCCCGGATCTCGACCGGTTACCGCGTCTCCGAGGCCTCCGACAACGCCGCGTACTGGTCGATCGCCACCACGATGCGCTCCGACAACTCGGCGCTGTCGACCGTGCAGGACGCGCTCGGCCTCGGCGCCTCGAAGGTCGACACCGCCTATACCGGCATGAACAACGTCCTTTCGACGATCGGCCAGATCAAGACCAAGCTTCTGTCGGCTGTCGGCCAGTCGGATGCCAACAAAGCCAAGACGCAGACCGAAATCACCTCGCTGCAAGCGCAGATGAAATCCTTCGCCGACGCCGCCACCTTCTCCGGCTCGAATTATCTTTCGGTGACGTCCACACAGGTGGCAGCCCCCAATGACGGCGTCCAGCCGGACGCCAAGATCGTCTCTTCGTTCAACCGCTCTTCGTCCGGCGCCATCTCGCTCGGCACCATCGACATCAATGTCGAGAGCACCAAGCTGTTCGATTCCGGCCTCTCCACGGCCGTCAAGAATCAGGGCATTCTCGATCGTCAGACCTCGATCTATTCGACCGCCGCGGACCAGTCGGCGTACGATACCGCCTACGCGGCCGCGATCGCCGGCGGCGTCACCGACATCGCCGCCAACACCGCCGGCCAGGCCGCGGTGTCGGGCACGCCCGTCAAGATCGACAATGTCTCCGCGTTCAATCTCGACATCACGGCAGCTGGCGTGACCGACGACATCATCACGCAGATGGTCACCAAGATCGACCACGTGATGAGTCAGCTTACTGACGCCGCCACCGTGCTCGGGGCCGCCAAGAGCTCCATCGACCTGCAGAAGACCTTCACGCAGAGCCTGATGGACTCCATCGATCGCGGCGTGGGCCAGCTCGTCGATGCCGACATGAACAAGGAATCGACCCGCCTGCAGGCGCTGCAGGTCCAGCAGCAGCTCGGCATCCAGTCCCTGTCGATCGCCAACAGCTCCTCGCAGTCGATCCTGTCGCTGTTCAAGAACGGCTAAGCCAACCCACCCCGATCAACGAAAGGCCGCGCTTCGGGCGCGGCCTTTTTTCGTTGGTCCGAAAAACCCGCCGGTTCGGTAATTCTCTGGTTCCTCGGCAGCGTGCCCTATCATCCTCGCACAAGCTTCACAGTCTAGTCTTCCGGCGACAGTCGTGCTGGGAGCCGTTGAATCGTGCCGGAACAGATCCAGAGCATCATCGCGAATTTCAAGAGCTTCGGCGTGAGGCGTCTGGCGCTCATGGGCGGCATCGCGGCCTTGGTCATGGCCGTCATCGGCATCGGCTCTGTCTACCTCAATCGCCCGGCCTATGAGACCCTCTATGTCGGCCTCGATCGTTCCGACGTGAACCAGATCGGCCTGGTGCTGGCTGATGCCGGCATCGGCTTCGATGTCGGCTCGGACGGCACCTCGGTGCTGGTGCCTGCCGGCACCACCGCGCAGGCGCGCATGCTGCTTGCCGAGAAAGGCCTGCCGACCAGCGCCAATGCCGGATACGAGCTGTTCGACAATGTCGGCTCGCTCGGCCTGACCTCCTTCATGCAGCAGATCACCCGTGTGCGCGCGCTGGAAGGCGAGATCGCGCGCACTATCCAGTCCATTTCCGGCGTCAAGGCGGCGCGCGTCCATATCGTCATGTCCGAGCGCGCCAATTTCCGTCGCGACGAGCAGCAGCCTTCCGCTTCGGTGGTCATCCGCTACGCCGGCAACGATGCCGAGAAGAGCGCCATGTCGATCCGTCATCTGGTTGCGGCGGCGGTTCCCGGCCTCTCGGCCGACAAGGTCACCGTGCTCGATTCCAACGGCAATCTGCTGGCCACCGGCGACGATCCTTCCAACACCAGCGCCGCACGCACGCTGGGCGTCGAACAAACGGTGGAGGCGCAGATCGGCGACAACATCCGCCGCGCGCTCACCCCTTATCTTGGCCCAGACAATTTCCGCGCCAGTGTCAAGGCCGATGTCAACACCGACACACGCCAGACCGAGGAGACGATCTTCGATCCGAACTCGCGCGTCGAGCGTTCGGTGCAGTCGGTGAAGACCAACGAGGCCAGCAACCAGAAACAAACCTCGGCCCCGGCCAGCGTTGAGCAGAACCTGCCCGAGACGCAGACGAGCACCACCGAGGGGCCGCAATCATCCTCGCAGAACGATCGCAAGGAGGAGATCACCAATTACGAGATCAACTCGAAGAAGATCGCAACCGTCTCCAACGGCTACACGGTCAACAAGATGTCGATCGCGGTCGTCGTCAACCAGGATCGGCTGAAGACCATCCTCGGCAAGGACGCCACGCCGGAGCAGATCGCCAAGCGCGTCGCCGATATCCAGAAGATGGTGGCCTCGGCGACCGGCTTCGACGACAAGCGCGGCGACGTCATCGATGTGTCGGCGGTCGAGTTCATCAACGGCCTCGACGGTGAGCCGATCGAACAGCCGGGCATCCTCGCCTCGATCGGCACCTATACCGGCACGCTCATCAATGCCGGTGCCTTCATTGTCGTCGTTTTCCTGGTTGCCTTCTTCGGCCTGAAGCCGATGGCCGCCGCGCTGACGGCATCGGCAAAGCCCGCGGCCATCGCCGGCCCGAGCTTCGACGATGTGCAACGCTCGCTGCCGACGCCCGACGCGCCGGTCGCCGCGATCACCGCCGAGACCCCGGCCGGCCCCCTGCCCGGCGCGCGCGCCGGCGCAACCCCGCTCGATGATCTGCGCCAGAAGATCCGGCCGGCGCCGCAGGAGCGGCTTGCCCGCATGGTCGACCTCAATGAGGAGCGCACCGCGCAGATTCTGCGCAAATGGGCTGCCGCTCCGGAAGCCGTGGGTTAGGCTATGGCCTCGGCAGCTCTCTTCGATCTCCTACCCGATTTCGGCTCCCTGGCCCCGCGTACCGACCAGGCGGCGACCCTGCGCGACGCCGCACATATGCCGGCCGCTCCGGCCCCGCCCGCGCCACAGGCCGACATCGGCGTACTGATCGCCGAGGCGGTGGCCGATGCCGAGGCCGCGCTCGAGTCACGGCTTGCGGTCGCCCATCAGGCCGCGCTCGAAGCCGAGCGCCAGGCCAGCGACGATGCCGCGAGAGCCTTTCTTGAAAGCTTCGGCGGCGACCTCGGCGCTGCTATAGCCGCGCGGATCGAGGCTATGGAGCAGCGCGTTGCCGAGCTTGCCGGCTCGACTGTTGCCCGCATCATCGGCGGCCTTCTCAACGACGACCTGCAGGAACGTTCGCTGCAGGCCCTTTCACGCGCCATCGGCGCCGCCGTCGCCGACAACGAAGCCGTCCGGATCGGTGTTCGGGGACCGCTTTCGCTGTTCGAGCCCCTGAAGGCGGCGCTTGGATCGCGCGCCGCCAATCTCGACTTCACCGAGGCGCCGGGCTTCGACCTGACCGTCAGCATCGACGAAACGGTGTTCGAGACGCGTATCGCCGAGTGGTCTGCGTCCTTGTCCGAGGTTCTGTCATGAGCGCCATAGATCATGCCGAACCCCGGCACGAGATCATCATCGTCAAGCGCAATCACAACGGCCATGACGATGATCACCATGGTGGTGTGTGGAAGATCGCCTTCGCCGACTTCATGACGGCGATGATGTGCTTCTTCCTCGTCATGTGGCTGATCAACGCCGCCAACGAGCAGACCAAGGCAGCCGTCGCCAGCTATTTCAATCCGGTCGAGCTGATCGACCGCAATTCCAGCCGCAAGGGCCTCGAAGACCTCGGCGACGGCCCGAGCAAGGTGGGATTGACCGCGGACAATCCGCAGCAGGGCGCTACCAAGGCGGGCGAGGACGGCAAGGGCGGCGCCGGCTCGTCCGAACGCCGGCAGACGAAGGACGGCGCGCAGGATGCCCAGCTGTCCGATGAAAAGCTGTTTGCGGATCCCTATGCGGTGCTGGCGGAGATCGCCGCCGATACGGGGGTGCTGCAGAACGTCAGCGCCAAGGGCGAAGGCGGCGCCCAGACGGCCGGCCCGGCGACCGGCGCCTCCGGCGGCGAATCCTATCGCGACCCCTTCGCGCCTGATTTCTGGTCGCAGCAGGTGGCGGCGCCTGGCGCCGAGGCCACCGCCGAACGCGCCAAGATCGAGGGCGACCCGGCCAAGCCGGGCGAGAAGGTCGCAACGGTCACGGCGCCGAAGGCGAAGGCCGTTCCTGGCGCGCCTCCGCTCACGGCTGCACCGCTGGAGCCGCTGGCAACCCAGGAGAAGGCAGACACCAGGAGCGGGCAAGAAGTCGCGCAGTCCGAGGCCGAGAAGCCGTCGGGTGAAGGCAATAAGACCGAGAAAGCACAAGGCGGGAAAGCCGGCGCTGACAAGCGCGAGGCCATGTCCGACGACGTCAAGGTCGGTGCGGCGAAGGCGGAAAGAACCGAACAGGGCCAAGCAGCCGACAAGGGCGACAAGGCGCCGAGTAAAGCCGCCCTCCAGCAAGCCGCGGACATCAAGAAGGAACTCGCCAAGGCATTCCTGCCGGGCGAAAAGCTCGCCGACGGCGTCTCGGTCGAGGCCACCGACAAGGGCGTTGTCATTTCGATCACCGATCAGCTCGATTTCGGCATGTTCGAGATCGGCTCGGCCATGCCCCGCCGCGAGCTGGTGCTGGCGATGGAAAAGATCGGCCGAATCATCAACGAGAAGAAGGGCACCATCACCATCAGCGGCCACACCGACGCTCGGCCGTTCCACAGCGACACCTACGACAACTGGCGGCTGTCCACCGCGCGTGCCCATGCGGCCTACTACATGCTGGTGCGCGGCGGCCTCGACGAAAGCCGCATCACCGAGGTCGCGGGCTTCGCCGACCGGCAGCCCAAGATCGCCTCCGATCCGATGGCGGCCGTGAACCGCCGCATCGAAATCCTGATGACGGCCGGCGGATGAAAGGCAGGAGCGTCATCGGCGGCGCGATCGCGCTGCTATTGCTTGCAACGGGGGCGACATCGGCGGCCTTCGCGCAGGACGCGCTGCAGCCCTATCAGCTGGTGCGTTCGCTGCAGCTGATCCAGGACCGCATTGCCGGCGGCGATCATGCCGCGCTGCCAATGCAGGCGAAGCTCCTCGAAATGATCGACGCCCGGATGCGCGACGCCAATGCCGAGGATTTCAAGGAGCCGAAGAATTTCCGCGCCTTGCTGGTCTACGGCATGAGCGGCGGCAATCCGGTGACGGTCGCGACGGCGGCTTCGCGCGCGATGACCGATCCGCAAAGCCTCGCCATAGCCAAGGGCGTGGTCGCCTATCTGAACGGCCGGCCGGCCGAGGCGATCGACATGCTCAAGCCGATCGATCCGATGAGCGTGCCCGCCGACATCGGCGCCTTTCTGGCGCTGGTCAAGGGTTCGCTGCTCGCGGCCGATGATCCTGCTCAGGCGCTCGCCCTGCTGGACGAGGCGCGCCTGCTCAGCCCCGGCACGCTGGTCGAGGAGGCCGCGCTTCGCCGCTCCGTGGGCATCGCAGCCGCGCAGGGCGACGCCGCCCGTTTCGCGCTGGCTTCGACCCAATATGTCGCGTCGTATCTCTACTCACCCTATGCCAGCCAGTTCGCGGACGCGTTTGTTTCCGGCGTCATCACGCTACATATGGCCATTAGCCAGGACAAGATCGCCGACATCACCTCGATGATGGATCCCGAGCGCGAGAAGGTGATCTATCTGCGCATCGCGCGCCGCGCCGCGATCGACGGGATGACGGAGCTCTCGGCTTTTGCCGCGGCTAAGGCGGAACTGGACCGCAACGGCAGCAGCCAGGACGACCCGCGCACCCAGCTCTATTCCAGCCTTTCCACAATGACATCGGCCAGCGTCGACGAGGTGCGCTCCAAGCTTGGAAAGATCGATCGCGGCAAGCTTTCGCAAAACGACCGTGATCTGCTTGACGCCGCCCAGGCCGTGGCGGGCGAAGTGGTGGCGCCAGTAAAGACACCCGCCAAGGCGGAAGCCGCGCCGGCCGCATCAAAGGGAGACGGGGCGAAGGAAGCGGTCGAGGCCTCGGCCGATCCGGCCAATGCGGATCTGCCTCCGGTGGAAGGGGCGATGCCCGATCAGCCAGCGGTCGCGTCAAGCGGTCCGCCGGTACCGGCAAGCAATCCGCCAGTCGCGTCGGGCGATCCGGTGAAGGACGCTCCACCCGCAGCTTCGCCCCCGTCTGCCCAGCCACTGGCGCGAACAACGGCCGAAACGCCGGCCGGCGCTCCGATGCAAGCTGACGCCGCGCCCGTGGTTCAGGCCTCCGCGCCGGGGACCTCGAATGCGCAAGACCCCATCGACGCGGCGGTAGCCAGCGCGCGCCGCCAACTCGACCAGATCGACCAACTCCTCGGAGCGGCCCCTAAATGACCAGCGTCAACCAGACCCTGCCGGGCTTCGCTTCGACCCAGGCCCGGCAGCACGCCGCCGGCGGCAAGGACAAGGATCAGAGTTTCGGCGAGATTGTGCAGGGGGCCGAGAAGCCTGATCGGCCGCAGGACAGGCACTCGGCCGGGCCGGTATTGCCGGACGCGCGTCTCGCAAAGCGCTCGCCGGCCGACAACGGCAAGCAGGAGCCGGACCAAGATACGCAAGGCAAAACCGGCGCGCAGAAGGCCGCGGCAAAGTCCACGAGGCCCAACGCCGCCCGCGCCGATGAAGCGAAGCCGACGACCGACAAAGGTGCCACGGCGCAAGCGATCGATTCCGGACCGCTGCAGGACCGCTTGCCGTTGCTGATGGCGTTGAGCGACATGAAGCACTTCGCGCAATCGCCGGGCGCTGGCGGGAACGACTCGGCTGCCGGTGGAGAAGGCGCCGGCGAGCACGAAGCGCTGGAGCTGCAACTGCGCGCGGGCAAGCGCGCGATGGCCGGCAATTCCGCCGAGCCGCTGTCGCGGTCCGCTCGTTCGACGGCGACGAAAGAGTTCGGGCCAGACTTCGGGCAGAAGCCGGTGAAAGCGGATATGGCTCTCGACATGCCCGACCGCAGCGAAACCAAGATCTTGCCGACGCAAGGGAACGAACCGCGGGCCGATAGCCCTGTGCCCCCGCACGGCTGGCGACCGGCTTCGACGTCCAAGGCGTCGCAACAATCGCAGCCGGCCGCACAGCAGACCGCGACCAAGCCGTCTTCTTCTGCCGAGCGCATAGACATCGTCAGCCAGCAAAGCTTCCCGGCCCCGGCGCAAAACCCGATCGGCCAGACCGCATCGGCGCTGGTTGAGGCGCTTGTCTCCGACAACGGCGTTCAGCAGGCTTTCGCAAGCGCCTCGGCAGGCTCCCAGAGGACCAATTCTGTTGCTGTTCCGACACATGTGCTGAAGATCGAGCTCCACCCTTCGGAGCTCGGATCGGTCACCGCCAGCCTGCGGCTCTCGGGCGAGCAACTTTCGATTGAGATGAAGCCCGAAACCCACGAGGCATATCGCCGTCTCACCACCGACAGCGACGCCATTGTGAAGTCGATGCGCAGCCTCGGCTTCGATGTCGACAAGGTCACTATTCTGCAACCTTCGATAGCAACACATGCGGCGAGCCGCGTCGACGCCAACAGCGCCATGCCCATGTCGACAGGTCGCGACCAGCCCTCGTTCCAGCCTGGGAACTCGGGAGGCAACGGCGCGGGCGGCGACCGGCAACCGGGAAGGAAGGACAGCAATGGCGCACAGGAATTCGCTCGCCCGGCTTCGCCTCTTCGCGAGGGCGCTGGCGACGATATGTATATCTAGCTTAGCGGCAGGCGCTGCCAACGCCGCCACAAATCCGTGCGAGCCGGAGATCCTGCGCGCCGCGGATCGGTACGGCGTGCCGGCTGGCATTCTCTATGCGGTCGGCTTGACAGAGACAGGAAAGAAAGGCAGCCTTCAGCCTAATGCGTTGAATATAGAGGGGAAAGCAGTTTTCCCGCGCAGTCGGGATGAAGCGCTCTCCACCTTCGAGAATGCCCGCCGCGAAGGCAAGACCTTGATTGACCTCGGCTGCATGCAGATCAACCAGCACTATCATGGCGATCATTTCCGCAGCGTCGAGGACATGCTCGACCCGCATCAGAATGTCGACTATGCGGCACGCTTCCTGGCAGCCCTGCACGCCCGGCACATGACCTGGTCGATGGCCGTCGCCCGCTACCATGCCGGCCCTGACAACGACCCGGCGCAGAAGGTCTATGTCTGCCGCGTCATCGCCAACATGGTCGCCACCGGCTTCGGCAAGTGGACGCCGAACGCCAGCGCATTCTGCAATCAATAGTTGCTTTCTCCTGAGTACCGATGGGCCCCGCAGGCCTGCACGCCGGCGCAAATATTCATTCGCGAACAGCTGGCACCTACACACCTGCGCAATCGCTTTTATTACGGCTCCCAAAAAAACTCCCAAGAAAATAGCTACAAGAAATGATGGTTTTTCAGGATTCGTCGACCCGGCTACCCCTTTCCCCACGGGGCAAGTGAATTGATTCGGAGGGCGGGCCGATGATCGTGATCGTTGACGAGCGAGAGCTCGTGACAGAGGGGTACTCGTCACTTTTCGATCGCGAAGGGGTGGCCACGGCCGGCTTCGCGCCAGGCGAATTCGGCGAGTGGGTAAGCTCCGCCGCCGACACCGATCTCAGATCCGTCAGGGCCTTTCTCATCGGCGACTGCCGCGAGGGCTCGGTATCGCCGCGCCAGATCCGCGACCGGACCGGCGCGCCGGTCATCGCGCTCAGCGAGCACCATTCGCTCGAACATACGCTGCGGCTGTTCGAAAGCGGCGTCGACGACGTCGTCCGCAAGCCTGTCCATATCCGCGAGATCCTTGCCCGCATCACCGCCATCCGACGCCGAGGCTCCGAAGAGGCCGCCTACACCGAGGTCGGCTCGATGCGCATCTTCATGGATGGCCGCGATCCGGAGATCGACGGCGAGCCGCTGCCGCTGCCGCGGCGCGAGCGGCGCATCCTGGAATATCTGGCCAGCAACCGCGGCCGGCGGGTGACCAAGACGCAGGTCTTCAACGCCATCTACGGCATCTTCGACGATGAGGTCGAGGAGAACGTGGTGGAGAGCCACATCTCGAAGCTGCGCAAGAAGCTGCGCGAGAAGCTCGGCCACGACCCGATCGATTCCAAGCGGTTTCTCGGCTACCGGCTGGTGTTTTGATGGACGCCCTAGAGCATGATCCCGAACCGAAGGTCAGCGAAAGCAAAAAGTGGAAAACGGTTTTCGGACAAAGATCCTGCTCCAACAAAGAGTTTGGGCGCGATGGCGATTCAACGAAACGCCATCACGCACAAGGCACATCCCGCGCCAGCCTCGCGCAAGACACGAGGCATAGTTTTATGGCCTCCTACCCAGGCACTGCGGAGATCAATCGATGAGCCTCTATGGAATGATGCGGACCGGCGTTTCCGGTATGAACGCGCAGGCCAACCGATTGTCCACGGTGGCTGACAACATCGCCAACTCCGACACCACCGGCTACAAGCGCTCCTCGGCCGAGTTCTCGTCACTGATCATGCCCGGCACCGGCGGCGCCTATAATTCCGGCGGCGTGACGACTTCGATCCGCTCCGCCATCAGCACGCAGGGCGTCATGACCTACACCACCTCGGTCTCGGATCTTGCCGTCAACGGCGACGGCTTCTTCGTGGTGCAGGATGCCAGCGGCACGCCTTACCTGACCCGCGCCGGGTCCTTCGTCCCGGACGCGCAGGGCCGATTGGTCAACGCCGCAGGCTACCAGCTCATGGCCTACAGCTACGCCAATGGCGACCCTGCAGCGACCGCCAACGGCTTCGAAGGGCTCGTGCCGGTACAGATTTCCGACCAGGAGATGACGGCGACGCCGAGCACGGACGGAATCTTCAGCGGCAACCTGCCGGCCGGCGCTACTCCGGTCGCGGCCGGCAGCCTGCCCTCCACCAACAGCGCGACCGCCCAATACACGTCGAAAACCTCGCTGGTCGCCTACGACAATCTCGGCAACAAGAAGCTGCTCGACGTCTACTTCACCAACACCGGCGCCGGCACCTGGGAGGTCTCGGTCTTTGATCAGTCGAAGGCGACGCCGGGCACCTCGTTCCCCTATACGGGCGGCGCGCTGGGTACGGCCAACCTCACCTTCGACACCACCACCGGCAAGCTCACCGGCGCGACCTCGGGCGTCTCCTTCACCGTTCCGGGCGGCCAGACCCTCAACCTCGATCTCTCCAAGCTGACCCAGCTCGGCACCGGCTTCACCGTCGCCGATGCCAAGGTCAACGGCAACGCGCCGAGCTCCATCCAGAAGGTGCAGATCGGCCAGGACGGCGTCATCTACGCGCAGTTCGCGGACGGCTCGACCAAGGCGCTTTACAAGATCCCGCTTGCCGACGTTCAGAGCCCCGACAACCTCACCGCCATGCCCGGCAACGTCTATGTGCAGAGCACCGATTCCGGCGCGGTCCATATCGGATTTGCCAACGAGGGCAAGCTCGGCTCCATCGTCTCCGGAGCGCTTGAAAATTCCAACGTCGATATCGCCGAGGAATTGACCAACATGATCGCGGCGCAGCGCAGCTACACCGCCAATTCCAAGGTCTTCCAGACCGGCTCGGACCTGATGGACGTCCTCGTCAACCTGAAGAGATAAACGACGGGCGCCGCCCCGTGAAAGATCAGCATGTCGCTTTCCTCCGCACTAAGCATTGCCCAGTCGGCGCTTCTGGCCACGTCCAAGCAGACCAGCGTCGTATCGCGCAATGTGGCCGATGCGTCGAACCCGGACTATACCCGTCGCATCGCCGTGGTGACCAGCGCGGCGCCCGGCGCCAGAATGGTGGAAATCCAGCGTACCGCAAATGACCTTCTGTTCCGGCAGAACCTTTCGGCACTGTCGGCATGGAGCGGCCAGAGCGCGCTCTACGACGGCATGGATCAGCTCGATCTGTCGGTCAACGGGGTCGACAATGGGTCATCGCCCTCGACGGCAATCGCCAACCTGCAGAAAGCCCTGCAGCTCTACGCCACCACGCCGTCAAACCAGAACCTCGGCACCGGCGTCGTCGACGCCGCCAAGCAGGTGGTGAATTCGCTGAACAGCGGCACCAAGGCGATCCAGGATTTCCGCACCCAGGCGGACAGCCAGATCGCCACGGCCGTCAACGACCTCAACTCGCTGCTCAGCCAGTTCCAGGACGCCAACAAGGCCGTCATCTCCGGCACCCGCTCGGGCACCGATGTATCCGACGCGCTCGACCAGCGCGACGCGCTTTTGAAGAAGATATCGGAATATGTCCCGGTCTCGACATTCACGCGCGGCGACAACGACATGGTCATCACCACCAAGGACGGCTCGACGCTCTTCGAGACCGTGCCGCGCTCGGTGACCTTCACGCCCTCGTCCGGCTATTCGGCCGGCACGCCCGGCAACACGATCTACATCGACAACGTGCCGGTTTCCGCGGGCACCGGCGACAACACCACCGCCGACGGCAAGCTGGCGGGCCTGTTGAAGCTGCGCGACGGCGTCGCCTCGACCATGCAGAGCCAGCTCGACGAAATCTCGCGTGGCCTGATCACGGCGTTTGCCGAGACCGCGCCGTCGCAGCCCAATGCGACCGGCCTGTTCACATGGTCCGGCGCGCCGGCGATTCCGGCGGCCGGCACCCTGGTCGACGGCCTCGCCGGGTCGATCAGCGTCAACGCCGCCTTCGATCCGAGCGCCGGCGGCAACCCCGCGCTGCTGCGCGACGGCGGCGCCAACGGCGTGGCCTATGTCGCCAACACCAGCGGCGGCGCATCCTATGCGGACCTGCTGATCGGTTACGGCAACAAGCTGGATCAGCCCATGGCCTTCGATACTTCCACCGGCATTGCCGTCAGCTCTGGCGTCTCCGACTATGCGGCCAACGCCATCGGGTGGTTCGAAGGCGTGCGCCAGCAGGCCTCGACCAATGCCGACAGCAAACAGGCGCTGGCCGCACGCACGGCCGAGGCGCTGTCGAATGACACCGGGGTCAATGTCGACCAGGAGATGTCCCTGCTTCTCGACCTCGAGCACACCTATCAGGCATCGGCGCATATGATGAAAACGGTAGGCGACATGCTGGATTCCCTGTTGGCGGCGGTGGGATAATTCATGAAAGCGACAGGCGTTTCCTCGGCCGCCATATCCAACGCGCTGCGCTACCAGCAGGCGAAGATGCAGGCCGACCTCATCAAGGCGACGAAGGAATCTCAGACCGGCACGGTCGCCGATATCGGCCTGGCGCTTGGCAGCCGCACGACCCAGGCCGTCACCTTTCAGCGCGACCTCGACCGGCTGAACGGCATTGTCGATTCCAACGCGCTCGTCACCGCGCGCCTGACATCGACCCAGAATTCGCTCGGCCAGATCGCCGACAGCGCGCAGAGCTTCCTGTCCGCACTGACCAGCGGCGTGTCGGGCGACTCCTCGACCAGCATCCTGCAGACCGCCGGCGCCTCCGCGCTGCAGCAGATGACCGGCATCCTGAACACGAGCGTCAACGGCGAATATCTGTTTGCCGGCACCAACACCGACGTCAAGCCGATCGACGACTTCAACGCCGCCGGCTCGCCGGCAAAGGCTGCGTTCAACGCCGCTTTCACCAGCTATTTCGGCTTCACTCAGACCGATCCGGCTGCGGCCAACATCACCGCCGCGCAGATGGACAACTTCATCACCACGCAGGTCGAGCCGCAATTCCTGGGTTCCGGCTGGCAGGCCAACTGGTCGAGCGCCACCGACGAGCAGATCACCAGCCGAATTTCGCTCAACGAGACCACCCAGACCTCGGTCAGCGCCAACGATCAAGGCATCCGCAAGCTAGCAATGGCGGCCGCCATGGTCAGCAGCATGATGACCGGCAGCATCAGCGAGGCCGCGCAGAATGCTGTCGTCAGTCGAGCGCAGGCACTGGTCGGCGAAGCCATCGGCGGCATTACGCAGATACGGGCCGAAACCGGCATTGCGCAGCAGCGCGTGTCCGATGCCAGCGACCGCATGAAGACCCAGGTCGACCTCTTCGAGAAGCATATTGTCGATCTCGAAGGCGTGAATCCGGCGGAAGCGGCGACCCGCGTCGCCGACCTGACGCAGCATATCGAGACATCCTTTGCCTTGACCGCCCGTCTGCAGCAACTCAGCCTGCTCAAATATCTGACTTGAACACGTAAACCGGAACGCCAGAGCGCCGACGATGTATCAATTCTCCTACGCCGACATCCAGACCGACTCCGTCGCCGATGCCAAGGACCGGGAGCGGCAGCTGCTCACCCGCTCGATCGACATGCTGGCGGCGGCGGCCGCGGTCGGCACCGACTCCATGGAGGCGGTCGAGGCGCTGCATTTCACCAATCGCGTCTGGACCACTTTCGTCGAGGATCTCGGCTCGAGCGACAACGCGCTCCCCAAGGAGCTGCGCGCCAACCTGATCTCCATCGGGCTGTGGCTGCTGCGCGAGACGGAGGACATCCGCCAGGGCCGCACCAACAATTTCGAAGGATTGATCGAGGTCTCCCAGATCATCCGAGACGGCATCCAATGACCAACACGCTTAAGATCTCGCTGAAGCCCAACGAGAAGATCTATATCAACGGGGCGGTCATCCGCGTCGACCGCAAGGTCACGATCGAGCTGATGAACGATGTGCAGTTCCTGCTCGAAAGCCATGTCATCCAGGCCGACCAGGCCTCGACGCCACTCAGGCAGCTTTATTTCGTCGTGCAGATCATGCTGATCAACCCCGCTGGCGCCGCGGAGGCGCGCGACATGTTCCGCCGCTCGCTGCCGATGCTGATCGCGAGCTTCGACAACCAGGACATCTGCAACAGCTTGAAGCAGATCGACCGCATGGTTGGCGAGGACGAGATCTATGAGGCGCTGAAGGCGATCCGCGCGCTCTATCCGCTCGAGCGCAAGGCGCTCGAAGACAATGACGACATTCCAGAAGAGCCGCGCGCACTGGCTGTAGGAGCATAAGATGACTGTCGACATGACGACAACGATCCCGGTTGGCGCCAACAAGGCCAGCCAGCAAACCTCGAAGACGGCGGTGGACTACCAGTCGTTCCTGAAGCTCTTGATCGCCGAGATGAAGAATCAGGATCCGACCAAGCCGATGGATTCCACGCAATATGTCGCGCAGCTCGCCACCTTCTCCCAAGTCGAGCAGTCGGTGCAGACCAACACCAAGCTCGACCAGATCATGCAATCCTCGGCGCTCTCGCAGGCCGACGCGCTGATCGGCCGCTCGATCACTTCGGCCGACGGCAAGACCACGGGCACGGTGGCGTCGGTGACGCTCTCCAGCAGCGGCCTGATCGCGGTTCTGCAGGACGGCACCCAGGTTCCCGTCGGCGCGGGCGTGTCGATCAAGCCGGCCGCCTGAGCAGGTACCGCAGAGGGCAGCTATGAACGAGGCCGACGCCCTCGATATCCTCCAATACGCAGTGTGGACGGTGCTTACCGCTTCCGCTCCCGTGGTGCTGGTGGCGATGGTCGTCGGCATCGGCATCGCGCTCATCCAGGCGCTGACCCAGATCCAGGAAATCACGCTGACCTTCGTGCCGAAGATCGTCGCCATCATGCTGGTGGTGGCGCTGACCGGCCCGTTCATCGGCAGCCAGATCTCGGCCTTCACCAACGTCATCTTCGAGCGCATCGAGCACGGATTCTGACGCGAGGTCGCGGCCAGCGTCTGGCGGCCTGTTCGCAAGTTGCCGGATCGCTTGCGGCGGCGTTTCTTGCAGCTAGACTGTAGGCGCGACGGCGCCGGCCGACGCCTCAGGCGATTCAGGAAGCGATGCATCAGGCAAGAACGGCCGGCAGGCCATGTGCGGAATAGCCGGCGTCTGGCGAAGGCGCGATCCGATCGGCAGCGGCGATCTTTCCGATGTGGCCCGCATGATGCAGGCATTGGCGCATCGCGGTCCCGACGACCACGGCAACTGGAACAACGCCCGCCTGGCGCTCGGGCATCGACGGCTGACCATTATCGATCCATCGCCGGAAGCGGGCGAGCCGATGCTGACCGCCTCCGGCGACGGCGTGCTGTGCTACAATGGCGAGGTCTATAATTTTCGCGCGCTGCGCAAGACGCTGGAGGCGGAAGGCTTGGCGTTCCGCACGGTGTCAGACACCGAAGTGGTGCTCCAGGCCCTGCATCACTGGGGCCCGCGAAAAGCAGTGCCGCTGTTCGACGGCATGTTCTCATTCGCCTATTTCGATGCCCGCGAAGGGGCCTTGTGGCTTGCCCGTGACAGGCTGGGCATCAAGCCGTTGTCGGTCGCCGATACCGGCGAGCGCGTGCTGTTTGCCTCCGAGGACAAGGCGGTCCTCGCCTGCCACGGCTCTGCGCGCCGTGTCGACACGCGCGAGCTGACATTGCGGCTGGCCTGGCAGAGCCGCGATTCGAGCTACAGTGTCTTTGACGGCATAGAGCGGCTGCCGCCCGCCGGCCTCTGGAGGATCACCGGCGGGGGCATCGAGAAGCGCCGCTTCTGGCACGTCCTCGACGTGATCGAGACGGCGCGCATCACCGAAGACAACACGTCCGACACCGAGCACATGGCGACGCTCGAGCGGCTGCTGGAGGAGAGTGTCGAGCTGCATTGCATCGCCGATGCCAGCCTGGCCACCGCCTGCAGCGGCGGCGTCGATTCCGGCCTGATCACCGCGCTCGCCAAGCGCTTCAGGCCCCAGTTGCACGGCTACGTCGTCGACCCGAAGCTCGGCCGCAGCGAAGCGCCGGACGCCGAGCGGACCGGCCGCCACGTCGGTGTCGGCCTGCGCCGGGTGCCTTTCGACAGGGACCGGTTCTTCGAGCTCTGGCCGCGCGCGATCTGGCATCTCGAGACCGATGGTTGGCACGCCAGCCACGCGGCGCTGCTGGCGCTTGCCGAGCAATGCCGCGCCGACGGCGTCAAGGTTTTGCTCACCGGCGAGGGCTCCGACGAGCTTTTCGGCGGCTACAAATGGCAGGCGTCGACCATGAAGCTCTGGCGCGAATCCTGGCTGCAGAGCCTGTTCCGCTCGAAGGCCAGACGAGACCGCAAATTCGGCGAACTACGCCGCACCCCGTTTCGCAACTCGATCGGTCGCGGCTCCCCCTCGGATCGTACCTTGGCGCTCAGAGCCCTGTCCCCCGAGCTAAATTTCCTGCAGACAAAGCTGTTCGACAGGCTCGAGGGCGTCGAACCCTTGGATGACCGCGCCTTCCTCGCTAGCTGCTTTTACGACCTCTACTCACACCTGCAGGATCTGCTGCATCGGCACGACCGGTTGAGCATGGCAGCTTCGGTCGAACTCAGGGTGCCGTTCCTCGAAAACCGCCTCATCGACTTCGCCCTTCATCTGCCGCGCAGGCAGAAATACCGCGGCGGGATCGGCAAATGGCTGCTGAAAAGGGTCGCCGAACGCCATCTGCCGCACGAGAACATCCGCGCCGCCAAGATCGGCTTCGACATGGCGGACGGCTTTCAGCCGGGACTCAAGGGATGCTGCGCCGCGGCCTGTTGCGCGACGCTATGAAATGGTCGTCCTCCGAGCTGGACGATCTTATCGACTTGGCAAGGAGCCAGGAAACGTCGCGCCTGCGTCTCGTCGGCATGGAAATGCTGCTCAGGCTTTACATGAATGGCGAAACCACAGGCGACCTGACCGAGGCCCTGCATGCCGAGGCGAAAAAATCCAAATAGCCAAGAGTTGGTCCAGACCGGCAAGATGCTTGACTTAAAGCTTCGCAGACGCATTTTCGCCTTTGCCTTCCTGTTGTTGGGCCGCACTCTTGGCGAGTCGCCTCCCTCTCCGGGCGCGGCGAACCTCTACAGCGGACGAAGGCGCGCCCATGATCGACGACGAGCCGGAAAGCGAACGCGTCTCCGCGCTGGCGCCGTTCCGGCATGGAATCTTTCGAGCCGTCTGGGCGGCCAGCCTTGTGTCGAATTTCGGCGGGCTGATCCAGGGCGTGGGTGCCGCCTGGATGATGACCACGATCGCCACCTCGTCCTATCAGGTGGCGCTGGTCCAGGCCTCGACCACCTTGCCGATCATGCTGTTCGCGCTCGTCGCCGGCGCCATCGCCGACAGCTTCAACCGCCGCAAGGTGATGCTGGTGGCACAGACCTTCATGCTGGTCGTCTCGGCGCTGCTGACCTTGTTCACCTGGCAAGGCTGGGTGACGCCGTGGACGCTGCTTGCCTTCACCTTCCTGATCGACAGCGGCACGGCGCTGAACAGCCCGTCATGGCAGGCTTCGGTCGGCGACATGGTGCCGCGCGCCAAGGTGCCGGCGGCGGTCGCGCTCAATTCGCTGGGCTTCAACATCACCCGCAGTGTCGGCCCGGCGATCGGCGGCGTCATCGTCGCCGCCGCCGGTGCCGCGGCCGCCTTTGCCGCCAATGCCATCAGCTATATCGGCCTGATCTTCGTGCTCGCCCGCTGGAAGCCGGCGCTACCCGAGCAGACTCTGCCGCGCGAGTCGCTGGGCGCCGCGATGGGCGCGGGCCTGCGTTATGTCGCCATGTCGCCCAACATCGCCAAGGTGCTGGTGCGCGGTTCGGCCTTCGGCTTCAGCGCAGGCGCGGTGCTGGCGCTTCTTCCGCTGGTGGCGCGCGACGTCGTCAAGGGTGATGCGCTCACCTACGGCATCATGCTCGGCGCCTTCGGCATCGGCGCGGTCGGCGGCGCGCTGATCAGCGTGCGGCTAAGGCAGTTGCTGTCGAGCGAGGTGATGGTGCGCATGGCGTTTGCCGGCTTCGCGCTTTGCGCCCTCAACGCCGCCGTCAGCCATAATGGCTGGCAAACGTCCGCGGGCCTGCTCATCGGCGGCGCCTGCTGGGTGATCGCGCTCTCGCACTTCAACGTCACGGTGCAGATGTCGACGCCGCGCTGGGTGGTCGGCCGCGTGCTGTCGATCTACCAGACGGCGACCTTCGGCGGCATCGCGCTGGGCAGCTGGATCTGGGGCGTCGTCGCCGACGCGCATGGCGCCGAAGCCGCGCTGATCGCGGCGGCCGTCGCGATGCTGGCCGGCGCGGCCATCGGCTTCGTCCTGCCATTGCCGAAGCAGATGGTGCTCAATCTCGATCCGCTCAACCGCTTCAAGGAACCGACGCTGTTGCTCGACCTCAAGCCGCGCAGCGGCCCGATCGCCATCATGATCGAGTACATCATCCGCGAAGACGACGTGCCGGAATTCCTGGCGACCATGGCCGAGCGCGGCCGCATCCGCCGCCGTGACGGGGCGCGCAACTGGACGCTCGCGCGGGATCTCGAAAATCCGTCGGTGTGGATCGAGCACTATCACACGCCGACCTGGGTCGAGTATATTCGCCACAACCGGCGCGCCACCCATGCCGATGCCGTGGTCGGCGAACGCATCCGCGCGCTGCACAGCGGCGAGAACCCGCCGCGCGTACGCCGCATGATCGAGCGCCCGACCACGGCAGGCACGACGCTTGTCTCGCCCAAGGGCCCGATCGATCACTGATCTTCTGGCCGATCAATGGCCTGTGATGCTGTCGGCGAGGGCAGCCAGCCTTGAAGTGTGGCCGAGCCCTGCCGCTTCGCGCTGATCGGCGATGCGGTAGAGCTGGTACATCGAATGCACGCCGAGCCAGCGGAACGGCTCCGGCTCCCATGGCCGCACCTTGCGGTTGACCCAGGGCAGCCGCGTGAGTTCGCTATCGTGGCCGAGCACGAGATCAGTCAGCGTGCGTCCCGACAGGTTTGAGCTCGACACGCCGAGTCCGACATAGCCGCCGGCCCAGCCGATGCGGGTCGCGGGATCGAGGCCGACCGTCGTGCACCAGTCGCGCGGCACGCCGAGCACGCCGCACCAGGCATGGTCGATGCGGCACCCAATTGTCTGCGGCAGGAGCGTCGTCAGGATCGAGTGCAGCTGGTCGATCGTCGCCTGCTGCGTCTGGCCGTTGACGTCGGTGCGCGAGCCGTAGCGGTAAGGCACGCCGCGGCCGCCCATGGTGATGCGCCCCTCGCGCGTGCGCTGCGCATAGCAATAGGCATGCGCGGCATTGCCGAGCAGCTCATGCCCCTCCCAGCCGATCTTGCGCCAGAGCTCTTCCGACAGCGGTTCGGTGACGATCTGCGCGCTATTCAGCGCCAGCCAGGTCCGCTCTTCCCCCGGAATGCCTGCCGTGAACCCTTCGGTGGCGCGGATGATGGTTTCGGCTCGCACCGTGCCGCGATCCGTACTCACCACGCCCTTGGCAATCGCGGTGACCGTCGTCTTCTCGTAGATCGAAACACCGAGACGCTCGACCACCGCCGCCAGCCCGCGCACCAGCTTTGCCGGCTGCACCCGCGCCTGGCCGTAGATGACGAAGCCGCCCATGACATCTTTGATGTTGATGCGCGCCCGCGTCGCAGCCTGGTCCAGCAGTTCGATCCGTTCGGGCTCGGCGTCCCAGGAGCGGATCGTCTCGCATTCCTCGCGCGCGCGTTCCAGCTGCGCCGGATTGGTGGCAACCGTCAGATTGTCGACACGGCGGATATCGGCGTCGATGCCCTCTTCGGTCGCCACCCGGATCACCTCATCGACGCAGCCGGCCATTGCCTTCTGCATGGCGGTGACCCCCTGGCGTGTCGAGGTCTTCAGATATTTCTCGCGCGACCAGCCGAAGCCGCCCGACAGCCAGCCGCCATTGCGCCCCGATGCGCCGAAGCCGGCAAACTCGCGCTCTACGAGCACGATGCGCAACGAGGGCCTAGCCTTCTTCAGGTAGTAGGCGGTCCAAAGCCCGGTATAGCCCGCGCCGACGATCGCCACATCGACCTCGATGTCGCCGGGCAGAGGCGGACGCGGCGTTGGAACATGGCCCAGATCCGCATACCAGAACGAGATGTCGCCGTTGCGCTTGACTTGCATGGGGTGGCTTCCGGGAGTGACGTCTAATTGGCCGGCTGTCGATCGGGGTCAACCTTCGCCGGCCAGATCGCGCCGCGCCTTGTCGAGTTCCTCGGCGTAGCGGCGCATCAGATGGCTTTCGGTGAGCAGGCCGAGAACGATGCGTTCGTCGAAGTCCTCGACCACCGCCAGTTCCTCGGCGCCCGTCCGCTGGAAGGTCTCGGCCGCGGTCTGGACGTTCATCGAGGGCACCAGCACAGCGTCCTTGAACTGGGCAAGCGCGCTCACTGGCGTATCGTCGTCGGAGCGATCGCTATGCAGTTCCGGCACCAGCAGCATGCCGACATACTGGTCAGCCTGCTCGACGGCGATGACGCGCTGCGCCGAGCCGAGCGGGATCTCCTTGCGAAATTCGGCAAGGGTGGTCGAAGCGGGAATGGTGCGGACGTCCTTGCGCATCATCGAGCCGACGGTGAGGCTGCGCATCCAGCCTACATCATGCGCGCTGCGGATCGTTTCGCCGCGCAGGTGGAAGCGCCAGGTCGAGAAGGAGTAGCCGAAGGTCTCGCGCACCAGGATCGCCGACATGATCGAGGCCGCCAGCACCACGCCGGTCAGCGTCAGGTCTCGGGTCGATTCCAGCGCCAGGAACGTCATGGTCAGCGGACCGCCGACGACGCCGACCGCAAGCGAGGTCATGCCGACGACAGCAGCGACCGCTGGGTCGATGCCGGCCGACGGCGCTGTCAGCGCCATGACGCCGGCAAAGACCTTGCCGAGCAGCGCTCCCAAAAACAGCGAGGCGAAGAACAGGCCGCCGCGGAAGCCCGAGCCAAGCGAGATGGCCGAGGCGGCCAGCTTCATCACGAAGACACTCGCCACCACCGGCAGCGCGTAATTCATGGCAAACTCGCGATGCAGCGCGCCATGCCCGCTGGAGAGCACTTGAGGCGTGACCAGCCCGAGCAGACCGACGAAGATGCCGCCGATGAAGGGCCTGACCGACGCGTCGATCGACAACCGCACGAAGAGCGACTCGACGATGCTCACCAGATGCATGATCGCGATCGAAGCTGCCCCGCCAAGCAGCCCCAGCAGCAGGAATGGCACATATTCACTCGCGGTCAAATTCGGCAGACCCGACAGTTCCAGCGGAAACGGCACGCCACCGAACATTTCCGCCGTCAGGGAGGCAGAGATCGCGGCCGCCATCACCGGCGCCACATTGGCGACGGAGTAGATGCCGATGACCAGCTCGAAACCATAGAAGGCGCCGGTCAGCGGCGCGTCGAAGGCGGCGGCGATCGCACCGGCGGCCCCACAGCCGACCAGGATGCGCACGTCATTGCGGCGCAGGTGGAAGGCGCGTGCAAGCCGGGAAGCCATGCCGGAGCCGACCTGCGTGTAGCCGGCCTCCAATCCGACCGAGGCGCCGAAACCGCTCGAAATCATTGTTTGCGCCACGATGATGAAAGTGTCGGTGAGCGACATGCGCCCGCCATAGAGCGCGTTGGCCTCGATCGGATCGACCGGCGTGCGGAACTTGCGCTTTCTGAGCCAAATGACGGAAAGGCCCAGCAGCAGGCCGCCGATCGCCGGAAACATCGCCTGCACAGGGTCGGCCAGCGAGAACATCGCCGACAGCCGGCCGCCCGGCTGCACGTCGAACAGCAGAAAGTGCATGCCTTGCACCAGCGCGCTCATGCCGGTGACAAGCGCCCCCGCGATCACGCCGACCAGGCCCGCCATCAGAACGATCACGATGCCGCGCGCCTCGAGCACGGGGATCGAGCTGATCAGCACCGCGCGAAGTCGGCGGGCATAGACTTGAGGGTCGTTTCTGGCAGGCAACGGAACGGCTCGCCGGTATGCGGAAGAAAACAGCTGCCGTGGGTGATACGCGCGGCCGCTATGCGTGGCAATCGCAATGCCGACCGCTTGTGGCGCCATTTTGGCGTTGCGCGAATTAGCCTTAAACAAGACTTGCAGCGCAACCAAGGAGATAGACTTACTCAGCTACCGGAATGGTCAGCGGGCCACAGTCGTCCTCCGCGACAAAGATCGCCAGCAACTCAGCCGGCTCGGTAGCGCTGGCGTTTTCGGCGAAAGCATGGATCGCGCCAGGCGCTTCGAACCAGGTCTGGCCCTGAGTGTAGGTCACCGCCAGGCTGCCCTCCATCTGAGAGCGCAGCGCTCCCTTCATGACGAAGGCCGTGACCGAGCCGGGATGACGATGTCGCGGCGTGTAGGCATTGGGCGGGAATTCGACCAAAGCCGTGGTGATCGAATGCCCGGGAACATTCGGCAGTTTTTCGCAGGAAAGCCGCTTCACCGTGGTGGTCGGACGCGCCGCCGCCCCTTCCCCGGCATTGGCCCCCATCTTGTGGATATGCAGGTCCATTCCGCCGGTCACGGTGGTTGCCCTGTTGGCCTGGACTGCGGCCATGCCAAGCAGTCCCGCTGTGGTCGCAGCGACGCCGAGCAACACGAGGCCTGGCGAAGAAACGTCTTCGGTCATGATGGCCTCACTCACCCGATAGCCTGAAACCGGCGCGCCAGCCAAGGTCGCTGACGGCTTTGTCGGTCGTGACGTGGCTGTTCGGCTCGGCGACATTGAGGACGCCCTGTTCACCCCGTTCGACGGCAAGCAGAGCCGCGTAAGCGGCGGCGTCGACATGGACGGCCGGCTCCGTGGCGCTTTCCGCTCCGGTGCCCGGTCCGTAGAGATGGCCGTAGCGCAGGACGATGCCAGTGACCGGCGAAGCGCCGAGCACATGCTTCTCCAGCGCAATGACGCCGCCGACGCTGACGGCTCGGCCGCCCTCGGCGCCGCTGTCCAGCGGATCCGTCTCGGCATGCGGTTCTGAACCAGGCGCATAGACCCAGGCGATGCTCTGTGCGATCAGCCGCTTGGCGTTAGCCGCCTTGGCCGCCTCGACGAGGTTGCGGGTTCCTTCGTCACGGATGCGGGCGTTGCGGGTGGTTGCCTCAGCCATCTTAGACGGATCGAGCCCTGCCGGCAGGTCTGTGAGCTGATGAATGACGATCTCGGACCTGGCTGCCACGACTGCCGCGCGCAGCGCGTTGGCATCGAACACGTCGACCACCACCGGATCGGCGCCGAGCGCGCGAAGGTCCTCGGCTCTTGCCGCCTGGCGCGTCGTCGCCGTCACCTGATGCCCGGCCGTCACGAGCTGCGGCACCAGCCGGCGGCCGATTGCGCCCGAGGCGCCCGCGAGAAAAATGCGATGGCCCATCGTCTTTCGCTCCTCGATAAGATAATATCAGTATACGAACAACATATAAGAGTTCTGATATTATGCGCAAGGGGAATCCCTCCATTCCGTCCGCCGGTGAAGGCAAACGCGGCGAGCCAGGCTATCTCGGATATCTACTGCGCCAGGCGGCCGGCGCCTACCGCTTGAAGGTAGAGCGGGCGCTCGATGAATATGGCGTGACGCAGGCCCAGTTTGCGGCGCTTACCATGATCTCGGCCTATCCCGGCCTGTCCAATGCCGACCTGGCCCGGCTGGCCGTGCTGACGCCACAGACGGTGAGCGTGATCGTCGGCAATCTGGAAAAAGCCGGCTCCCTCGTCCGCCGGCCGCATGCCGTTCACGGCCGCATCCAGCATCTCGACCTCACGGACAGCGGCCGCGGCCTGCTGAAGAAATGCCGGGAACGCGTCTACAGGCTTGAGGGCGAGCTGACCGCCAGCCTCTCCGCCGAGGAGGAACGCGCCGTGCGGCGCTGGCTGGTTGCCGTCGCGACCGCGGACGCGCCGCAGGCGTAAATGTCTCGAAGGGTCAGATCGATGCACCGCCGGCCGTTTCGTAAAGTGTGAGCTTGCGATCGACGATGCCGAGTTCCGCCCAGCTCGCGCGCCATTCCGCGATGTGCGCCGATTTGAAATGGGCTTCGAGCGCGGCGCGATCGCTCCAGGCTTCCGAAACATGGATTAAGCCCAGGTCCAGTACATCCTGCGCGTAGGAATAGCCGAGGCAGCCCGACTCGGCGCGGCTTGCCAGGATCATGCGTTGCATTGCGGGCTTTGCCTGTTCGAGCTTGTCGGCCGGCAGCCGAACCGTGCCGATGATCAGCAGCATGCGATTTTCCTTGCGTTCCGACGGGTCGAGGCGGCGTAGCCGCTCTCCCACCTTCGCGCAAGCTTGGACGGTTACGGTCGAGGGCCTGTCCTGTGCGTGGCGGGTCTTGATTTGGGGACGACATGGCGATCAGCGAAACACTACCGTCCGGCATGGTGGCGAAGAACGGCCGCGACGTCTTCTTCGCGCTCGGCATCGTCGTCATTCTGGCGGTGCTGTTCCTGCCGATTCCCGCCTTCCTCATCGACATCGGGCTTGCCTTCTCGATCGCGCTGTCGGTGCTGATCCTGATGGTGGCGCTGTGGATCCAGCGGCCGCTCGATTTCTCGTCCTTCCCGACCGTGCTGCTGATCGCCACGATGCTCAGGCTGTCGCTCAACATCGCCACCACGCGCATGATCCTGTCACACGGCAATGAGGGCACGCATGCCGCCGGCTATGTGATCTCCGGCTTCTCGAAGCTGGTGATGTCGAGCGACTTCGTCATCGGCCTCATCGTCTTCATGATCCTGATCGTGGTGAACTTCATCGTCATCACCAAGGGCGCCACCCGTATCGCCGAGGTCGGCGCGCGCTTCACCCTCGACGCCATCCCCGGCAAGCAGATGTCGATCGACGCCGACCTCTCCGCCGGCATGATCGACGACAAGACGGCGCAGCTGCGCCGCCGCGAGCTGGAGGAGGAATCCTCCTTCTTCGGCTCGATGGACGGCGCCTCGAAATTCGTCCGCGGCGACGCCATCGCCGGCCTGATCATCACCGCCATCAACATCGTCGGCGGTATCGCCATCGGCTATCTGCGCCACGGCATGGGCCTCGGCCAGGCGGCCGACGTCTTCATCAAGCTGTCGGTCGGCGACGGCCTCGTCACCCAGATCCCAGCGCTTATCGTCTCTCTCGCCGCTGGCATGCTCGTCTCCAAGGGCGGCACGCGCGGCTCGGCCAACCAAGCGGTGTTCGGCCAGCTCGGCGCGCATCCGCGCGCGCTTTATGTCGCGGCTTCGCTGCTGGTCATCCTCGGCCTTATGCCCGGCCTGCCGCTGTTCCCCTTCTTCGCGCTCGCCGGCGGCATGGCCGGTCTCGGCTATATCATTCCGCTGCGCCAAAGCCGCGAACGCGCCGCCGCGGAAGCCTTGAAGACGCAGGAGAAGGCGAACAAGGTCGAAGAAGAGAAGAACTCGGTCAAGGCTTCGCTGGTGACCGCCGAGATCGAGCTCCTGATCGGCAAGCAGCTGTCGACCCGGCTGATGGTGGCGCACCAGGAACTGGTGTTCCGCATGTCGAAGATGCGCAAGAAATTTGCCCAGCAATACGGCTTCGTGGTGCCGGAGGTCCGCGTCGCCGACGACTTCGCCATTCCGCCCAAGAGCTACCAGATCAAGGTGCACGGCACGGTGGTCGCCGAATACCAGATGCGCGTCGGCGAGATCATGGTCCTGCTCGGCACGCGCGGCATCCCGGAAATCCCCGGCGAGGAGATCCGCGAGCCGGCCTTCGGCATGCGGGCCTATTCGGTGCTGGAGACCTTCGCCGAGGACCTGAGGCGCGAGAACTTCACCTTCGCCGACAACATGTCGGTGCTGCTCACGCATCTTTCCGAGGTGATCCGCAACAACCTGCCGCAGCTTCTCTCCTACAAGGACATGAAGGCGCTGTTGGAACGGCTCGATCCGGAATACCGCAAGCTCGCCGACGAGATCTGCACCTCGCACATCTCCTACCCCGGCCTGCAGGCCGTGCTCAAGCTGCTGCTCGCGGAGCGCGTCTCGATCCGCAACCTGCACCTGATCATCGAGGCCATCGCGGAGATCGCACCGCATGTACGCCGCACCGAGCAGATCGTCGAGCATGTGCGCATCCGCATGGCGCAGCAGATCTGCGGCGACCTCTCCGAAGGCGGCATGCTCAAGGTGCTGCGCCTCGGCAACCGCTGGGACCTCGCCTTCCACCAGAGCCTCAAGCGCGATGCCAAGGGCGAGGTGCGCGAGTTCGACATCGATCCGCGCCAGCTCGAGGAATTCGGCCAAGACGCCACCAAGGCGATCCGCAAGCATCTCGAGGCCGGCGAGCGCTTCGTGCTCGTCACCGCGCCCGACGCGCGTCCCTATGTGCGCATGATCATCGAGCGGCTTTTCACGACATTGCCGGTGCTCAGCCATGTCGAGATCGCCAAGGGCGTCGAGATCAAGGTGCTCGGAACGATCTCGTGAACGCGCTCTCGCAAGGCGTCGTCATCGCCGCCTTCCTCGCCTTCTGCCGCATCGGTGCCTGCTTCATGCTGATGCCGGGCCTGTCGAGCGCCCGCGTGCCGCTGCAGATCAGGCTGTTCGTGTCGGTCGCCGCCACTGGCGGCCTGCTCGCTTTCCTGTGGGACCGCATCTATCCGTTCGTCGATCCGCGCCCGCAGGTCCTGGCGCCGATGATCGTCTCCGAGCTGCTGGTCGGCGGGCTGATCGGCGCCATGACCAGGCTCTATATGGAAGCGCTGCGTTTCATGGGCTCGGCCATCGCCACGCTGATCGGCTATGGCGGCTCGGGCGGCCCTGCGATCGAGGAGCCGGAGCCGCAGGCAGCACTCGCCGCCATCATCTCGTTCTCGGCGCTGCTTTTGCTCTTCGTCTTCGATTTCGATCACGAGGTCGTCAAGGCGCTGGTCGCCTCTTATCAGGTCGCCCCGGTCAACGTGTTCTTCAATCCGCAGGCAGCATTGGTCGACGTCACCGACACCGTGTCGGACGCCTTCTTCCTGGTCATTCGCCTCGGCAGCCCTTTCGTCGCCTATGCCATCCTGGTCAATCTGACGATCGGCTTCGTCAATAAGCTGACGCCGCAGATCCCGGTCTATTTCATATCCCTCCCCTTCGTCATCGCCGGCGGCATGATCATCTTCTATTTCGCCGTCGGGACACTGCTGTCGCTCTTCGTCGACGGCTTCGTCGACCTCACATTGGCGAGATAGCCATGACCGCGCGCAAGGACCGCCTGAAGAAACTGGTCAAGGTGCAGGAGCAGTTGAAGGCGCTGCACGAGACCCGCCATGCCGGTTTCCTCGCCGCCGCCGTCAAAGCCGAAGCGGAGGCCAAGGAGCTGATCGAGCATTTCGACACCGACAAATCGCTCGCCGGCCTCTTTCCTGCGCTCTACCACAAGCGCATCAACGATGCGCTCGGCCGGCAGAAACAGAACCTGGAAGATGCTAGGCAGGAGGCCGCGCTGATCGCAACTGCGATGGCGCGCACCAACATGGTCGAGCGTGCCTACAAGGACGTGCGCCGCCGCGACGAGCGCGAGCGCTCCGACCGCGAGCGGCTCGACCTCATCACGCAGAGGCGAAGGGACGACGACTAGCCTTCGCAAGCCTGCCACAAGCTTGTTCAGCCATTGTGCAGATAACAAAACCGGCAAAGGGCGGATTTTCTTGGCCATTTCCCCACCAAGCGACATCGTCATGGACGTTGCCCGCGCAGCGGAGCCGGCAGATGTCGAGGCCGCGCGGGCGGCGCTCGCCAGACGAGCGAACGGCGCTTCGGCGCCATTCGCCCTCGATCCGTCTGCGACTGTCGATGCCGGCTCCGTGCTCTCGCGCGCGACTGCCGACAAGGCGGAAGCCGCCAATCCCGCGAAGAAGTTCCAGCGCTTCGAGGCGATGGTGCTGACGACCTTCATTCAGAACATGATGCCCAAGGACACCGAGGGCGTTTACGGCAAGGGTCTGGCCGGCGACATGTGGAAGTCGCAGCTCGCCGAAAAGGTGGCCGACGTCATGGCCGCGCATGGCGGCATCGGCATCGCCCGATCCATGCTTGCCGACCACTATCTCGACGGCAAGCAGAAGGTGCCGGTCGGCCCGGTCACCGGCGGACCGCAAAAAGCGGAGATCGACCAGCAAACCAGGCTTTCGACCTCGATGGTCGAGGAGCTTGAGCGCAAGGCCGCACGGTCGATGACCGGCGACGAAACGACCATAAAAACGGACATCAAGATCTAGGGACCTACATGGCCGACCAGACGGACCTTTCCAACCTTCCCGCGCGTGCCAATGCAATGGAGGCGCCCGCCGCCGCACGACCCGGCAACCTCGCCGCCATCATCGGCCGCATCGAGGAAGTCGTGGACGAGGAGACTGCCGGCATCCGCAGCGGAACGGCCTATGACCTCAAATCCTCGAACGCGCGCAAGAGCCGGTATCTTTACGAGCTGAACCGGGCGCTCAAGGGCGCCAACGAGATCGAATTTCTCGAGCAGCATCGCGAGGGCCTGCTCAGGCTGCGCCAGAAACTGGCCAAGAACGAAGCGGCGATCCTTGCCCATCTCAACGCCGTCAACGAGGTCGCCACGCTTCTGAGGAATGCCATCCAGCGCGCCGATACCGACGGCACCTATTCGGTCGGCGAGTTCGGAATGGCCAGGGCCTGATGACAACGATCGCGGCCCGAGGGCAGGTCCGGTGATAAAATTCATCGCCGCCGCGCTGTGGATTTGCGCCGTGACGCTCGGTGCCGTCTTCTATTCCTTCCAGGCGGCCAGCCAACGCGGCGCGGCCGAACCGCCGAAGCCGATGCTGGGCGGCCTCGATTACGTAAAGAGCGACATGATCTCGGTGCCGCTGCTGCGCGATGGCACGATCGACGGCTATTTCCTCACCAAGCTCGTCTACACGGTCGAGCCGGAACAGATGAAGAAGCTGTCGGTCCCGGCGCAGGCGCTGATGACCGACCAGGTCTATTCCTACCTCTATTCCAATCCGCAGATCGATTTCACGAAGAAGGAATCGATCGATCTCGACGCCTTCCGCAAGTCGATCCGCGACACCATCAACACCCGCATTGGCGTCGAGCTGGTGCACGACGTGCTGATCGACCAGGTCAACTTCCTCTCCAAGGACGATATCCGCGACAACGCGCTACGCCGTCGCAGGGGCGCCGGAGAAACCGCGGCGGCAATGACCAAGGCGTTCAAGGCCGCGCCGGAGCATTGATCGCCCAGGCTCGGCACGGATCCCTCAACCGCGCTTACCCCTGTTGCGACATGACGCACGGTGACCGCGTTGACGTTTACGTCAACTCGAAGCTATATGCGCCGGTGACAGGGCTACCGCGCAGGCGCGGCGCGCCTACCTCGCCCAGCGGCCAAGCGCCGGTGCGCGTCAACGCAACCAACGAGGAGAACCGCCATGGGCGTTCAGGAGATTGCCGACAAGATCAGGTCGCGCGTGGCAAGCGCAGGTTTCGAGCATTCGGTCAAGTTCGACACCGGTAGTGATGGCGTCATCGTCATCGACGGCGCGACCGTCTCGACCACCGACGCGCCGTCCGACTGCACCGTGAAGCTGTCGCTCGACGATCTGGATTCGCTGATCGCCGGCGACCTCAATCCGACCATGGCCTTCATGGCCGGCAAGCTCAAGGTCGAGGGCGACATGACGGTCGCCATGGCGCTCAGCCAGTTGCTCGGCTGATCCCTCGTGACGACAAGGACGCCGCCCCATGGGCGGCGTTATGTTTTTGTCGAGGCGGTTTTCCGTCCGGAATTGCGTGAAAACAAAGGTATCAGGCGACGAAGTCCGGCGCCTGCCCCTTGATCTTGCGGCCGGCGGCCTTGATCGTGCCTCTTGCCACATCCAGCGCGCCGTCCTTTAGTTCCAACGCCAGAAGCCGGTGCCGCTCATAGGGGCCGGGCATGGCAAGCGCTCCGGTGCGACCGGCCGAGAAGCCGAACCGTTCGTAATAGGGCGCATCGCCGACGAGCAGGATCGCGCCATGGCCAAGCCGCGCGGCCTCGGCAACCGCGTGCCGCATCAGCGCCGAGCCGATGCCTCCGCTCTTCAAGCCAGGCTCGACCGCCAGCGGGCCAAGCAGAAGCGCCGCCGGGCCGCCCTCACCCAGCATCACGTCCCAAAGCCGCACCGTGCCGACGACGATGCCCGACGCATCGCGGGCCACGAAGGCCAGGCCCTCCGAGGGCCGACGGCCACGCCGCAGCTTCTCGGACGACTTCTTCTTGCGCTTCGGCCCCATGGCGCGGTCGAGCAGCGCTTCGCGCGCCGCAGCATCGCCGGCGCCCTCGCCCACGATGACGAAGGCCGGCGCCTGGGCGGCCCCCTCGTCCGGCGCGCCGCGCGAGCCAGCCTGTCCCCGGAGGGCAAGGGAGGGCGCAAGCACTGCCGTCGAGCCTTTCTCCCCCGCGGAGAAAAGCTCAGCCGAAGGTCCGGACGAGGGGGCAATTTCGGTGGCCGCGATGGCCGATTTGGTCAAGTATTCCATGTCCGCGATCCTTCACGAGCGGAGATCTGTTCCACAAGCGAGCCCGGGCGGATGACAGCACCCACCCGGTTGATCTGAGCGGTTTCTTGCGAACTGCTCAGATCACGTAGGACCGGAGGGGCTCGAAGCCGTTGAAGGCGACCGCCGAATAGGTGGTCGTGTAGGCTCCGGTGCCTTCGATCAGCACCTCGTCGCCGATGGTCAGCGACAAGGGCAGCGGATAAGGCGTCTTCTCGTACATCACGTCGGCCGAATCGCAGGTCGGGCCGGCGAGCACGCAAGGCGCGGTCTCCGAACCGTCATGGCGGGTGACCAGCGGATAGCGAATCGCCTCGTCCATCGTCTCGGCGAGACCGCCGAACTTGCCGATGTCGAGGAACACCCAGCGCACGTTGTCGTTGTCGGCCTTCTTGGAGATCAGCACGACTTCCGACTTGATGACGCCGGCATTGCCGACCATGCCGCGGCCCGGCTCGATGATCGTCTCGGGCAGCGCGTTGCCGAAATGCTTGCGCAGCGCCGAGAAGATCGCCTGGCCGTAGGCCTGCGCGGCGGGCACGTCCTTCAGGTAACGGGTCGGGAAACCGCCGCCCATATTGACCATCTTGAGCACGATGCCTTCCTCGGCGAGCGTCGCGAACACCTTCTTGGCGTCGCCCAGCGCGCGATCCCAGGCCGACAGGTCGATCTGCTGCGAGCCGACATGGAACGACACGCCGTAGGCTTCGAGGCCGAGGCCCTTGGCATGGCGCAGCACGTCGACGGCCATCGCCGGCACGCAGCCGAACTTGCGCGACAGCGGCCATTCCGCGCCTTCGCCGTCGGTCAGCACGCGGCAGAACACGCGCGAGCCGGGCGCGACGCGGGCGATCTTCTCGACCTCCTCGACGCAGTCCACGGCGTAGAGGCGGATGCCGAGCTGATAAGCGCGCGCGATGTCACGCTCCTTCTTGATGGTGTTGCCGAACGAAATGCGTTCCGCGGGCGCACCCGCGTCCATAGCCATCTCGACCTCGACAACCGATGCGGTGTCGAAGGACGAGCCCATCGCAGTAAGGAGGCGCAGGATCTCCGGCGCCGGGTTTGCTTTCACCGCATAGTAGATCCTGGAATCGGGCAACGCCTTTTCGAAGGCACGGAAATTGTCGCGCACGACATCGAGGTCGACGACGAGGCAGGGACCGTTCGGACGTCGGGTGGCGAGGAAGTCAAGGATGCGCTGGGTGGCCATCGGGGTCTCTCCATAACGCCTTTCGGCGCGCACAAAGGCTGCGGAACGCGGGCGCTCAGCCTCGCGAACTCGCGGTCAAACAAAGGCGGGACGTCAAATCCATGGAACCAGCCGGTGGAGACCCCGGAACCATGAAATGCCGTCTCGCGGCGATGAACCTTGGCCTTGCCCGGCCTCGGTTCGCTTTGTCTGCCTTGGCTTGGATGGGAGAACCCCGTCCGCACTGCCGGCAATGAAGGTGTGCCTCTTTAGTAACCCCGGTCTTTGGACAACCGGAAGAGAACCAGAAAGGCCCGCACCGTCGTTGCTTCAAGGTGTCCTCGGTCTTGTGGTTGGCCACTGACCGACTGGAGGGGTTGGCTCCAGTTACCTTACCGATTGCCCTCACCATTCGAGGATCGGCGGACACCCACAGGCACGTGCGACTTTGGGCAAGCGCGATATAGAAGCGAAGGGTTTCACAATCAATAAAAATCGTGAGCCCAGGTTGTAAAATTTCTGGCATCGAACAATGTTTGTCGCACTGTATCCGGAAATCGAACGATGCCAGGAACTCAAGGACCGCTGAACGCCTTCCTCGATCTGCGCCAAATGCCTGTGGCGAATGCGGAATTGGGCCCGCTCGCCGGCCTGCGCCTTGCGGTCAAGGACATCTACGACGTCGCCGGTTACCGCACCGGCTGCGGCAACCCGCAGAAATTCGAGGAGGCGCATGCCGCCTCGCGCACGGCCGAAGCGGTGCAGGCGATCCTCGATGCCGGCGCGCGATTCGTCGGCAAGACCCAGACCGATGAGCTGGCCTTCTCGCTGTTTGGCCAGAACGCGCATTTCCCCCACCCGATCAATCCGGCCGCACCCGAGCGCGTCACCGGCGGCTCCTCCTCCGGTTCGGCCGCCGCGGTTGCCGGCGGGCTTGCGAACATAGCTACGGGCTCCGACACCGGCGGCTCTATCCGCGCCCCAGCGAGCTTCTGCGGCCTGATCGGGCTGCGCACCACCCATGGCCGCATTTCCCTCGACGGCGCGATGAGGCTGGCATCGAGCTTCGACACTTTCGGCTGGTTCGCCGACGATATCGAGACCTATGAGACGGTTGGCAAGCTGCTGCTGGGCCGCGACCCGCATCAGCACCCGCTCAACCGCCCGCTGTCGATCGGCAGGCTCGACGCCTTCGTCATGGGTCCGGCGGAGGCCGCGCAATATGCGCGGATGAAGGCGCTGGCCGCCTCTGTCATAGGCCAGCCCGTGGAGACCGAATACACCATCGCCTCATTCCCCGACGAGCTTTACTGGTGCTTTCGCCGCCTGCAGGCCTTCGAGGCCTGGCGTGAGCATGGCCCGTGGATTTCGGCCGGCGGCCGCCTTAGCCCGGGCGTCGAGGAGCGTTTTGCCTTCGGCCGCACCATAGATGCCAAAAGTGCCGGCGCCGAAGCGGCGCGGCGGCTGGCTTTCCGGGCCGAGCTTGGCGCCCTGCTTGGCAATAACGGCTTTCTCGTCCTGCCCACCGTTCCCGGCGCAGCGCCACTCGCCGCCAGCACCACGGAACAGTTCCAGACCTACCGCGAAAGGGCGCTGCATCTCTTATGCCTTTCGGGTCTTTCGGGCTTTCCGCAGATCACCTTGCCGATCGGCTCCATTGACGGCGCACCTTTCGGCCTGTCGTTGCTTGGGCCTTCCGGCAGCGACGTTGCCCTGATACGGCTCGGCCGCAGGATTCTCGACGCGGCACGAAAGGTCTGACCATGGATACATTGACCCGCATGCGCGCCTTCATCGATGTGGTGGAGGCGGAAGGCTTTTCGGCGGCGGCGCGCAAGATCGGCCGCTCCAAGGCGCTTTTGTCGAAATATGTGCGCGAGCTGGAGGACGAGCTCGGCGCGCTGCTCTTGAACCGCACCACGCGCCAGTTCTCGCTGACCGAAGCCGGCCACACCTATTATCAGCGCGCCTCGGAGATCGTGCGCGAGGTCGACAGCCTCGCCGAGGCGGTGCGCCAGTCTTCCGGCGACGTCCGCGGCAGGATCAAGCTGTCTGCCGCCCGCACCTTCGCCGATGCGCCGATCGGCCAGTCGCTGGTCGACTTCGCCAAGCAGCATCCCGACATCGTGCTCGACATCCATCTCGATGACCGCTTCGTCGACCTTGTCGAGGAAGGTTTCGACCTTGCCGTGCGCATCTCGCGGCTGGAGAACTCCTCGCTGATCGCCAGGCGGCTGGCGCCGTTCTCGGTCAGGCTGTGCGCGTCGCCGGAGCTGATCGCCAAGCATGGCGCGCCGACGAGGCCCCAGGATCTCGCCAACCTGCCCTGTATCGTCGACACCAACGGCCGCTCGCTGGCCAACTGGCGCTTCAAGGGCGAAGGCGAGGAATCCATCAGCGTCGCCGTTTCCGGGCCTATCGAGGTCAACAGCCCGATCGTGGCGAGAGCCGCCGCGCTCTCCGGCCTGGGCTTTGCCATGCTGCCCGATTTCATCGCCGCCCCCGACGTTGCGTCCGGCAAGCTGGTCACCGCGCTCGACGACCGCATCCTGGCCGGCACCGGCATCTTCGCCGTCTACCCGCACCGCCGCTATCTACCGGCCAAGGTAAGGGTGTTCGTCGACTTCCTGGTACAATGGTTCAAGACGCGCGATACGGGAGCCTGAGCAAGCGTCCCAATTTCGCCCCCTTTCTGCTAACTCTCGGGCTCGCCCTCGAAGTCAATGGAATCGCGGCACGGAATGCATTTGAAACGGCAAGCAACCATGCTGGCTTCGGCCCTTGCGGCCATATTGGCGTCGGTCGAGCAGGCTGAAGTCCACCCGCATGTCTTTGCCGAGGCCCGGCTCGACGTCATCCTCAGCCAGGATCACCAAAGTGTGACGGCGCTGCGCCACCTTTGGCGCTTCGACGACCTGTTTTCGAGTACAGTGATGATGGAGTTCGATAAGAATTCCGATCTGAAACTTGACGACAAAGAACTCAAGGAAGTGGCCGACACCGTCCACTCCTCGCTGGCCGAGTTCAACTACTTCCAGCTCGTCACCCAGGACGGCAAGGACGTGCCCATGGTGCCGCCGCCGCATCTGATGGCGAATTTCGACAACGACCAGTTGATCATCCTGTTCGAGTCGCAGCCCAAGACGCCGATCAAGCTTGCCGGGAAGATCGATATCGGCGTCTACGATCCGACCTTTTACACCGCGATCGACTTCACCGACGACGCCAACATGACCGTCGAAGGCCTGCCCTCGACCTGCACCAAGAGGGTCATTCGTCCCGATCCGGACGAGGCGATCAAGGAAAACCAGAAGACCCTGACGGACGCGTTCTTCAACGACCCGACAGGCACCGACATGAGCAAGATCTTCGCCACCAAGCTCGAATTGGACTGCGCGCCGGAAGGATGATTTGGTGATGAAACCGTCGTTACGCGCAAGCAGGTTCCGCAAAAGTGTCCCACAGTTTTGCGATCGGAACCTGCGACAGACAAGGGAATCCAGGCGGATATTCGTGGGGCATCCCGCGAATATCCGTCTGGCGCTTGGCTTGCTGGTCGCCACTCTGGTGATCACCCATTTGCCCGGCGCCGCGCATGCGCAAAGCTCGCTCGGGATCGGCACCAATGACGGCATGGCGCCGACCACCACGGGTCCGTTCGCCCATATCCTGATGTGGATCAATCTCAGGCAGCAGGAATTCTACCATTCGCTGGCGGCCGCCATGAAGGCGATGCGCCAGGACGGCAGCAAGCTCTGGCTGCTGATCGGCCTGTCCTTCGCCTATGGCATCTTCCATGCCGCCGGCCCCGGCCACGGCAAGGCGGTGATCTCATCCTACATGGTCGCCAATGAAGTCACGCTGAGGCGCGGCATCATTCTCTCCTTCGTCTCGGCGCTGCTGCAGGGCCTGACGGCGGTGGTCGTCATGATGCTTGCCTATTTCGTGCTGCGCGGCACTGCCGTTTCGATGACCGACGCCGCCTGGTTCCTCGAAATCTCCAGCTTTGTGCTGGTCACCTTGTTCGGCGCCTGGCTGCTTTGGCGCAAGCTCGGCCCCTCGGTGCTGCGCCTGTTCGGAAGAGCCCCTGCCTACAGCCTCTCGGCCGCGCATGCCGGCCATTCGCATAGCGGCCATTCCCACTCGCACGCCCACGCGCATTCCAATGCCGGCCATTCTCACGGGCTTGCGCATCCAACGCATGCCCATGCCGCTCATTCGCATGCCCTGCACGCGCACCACGACCATACACATAGCCATGATCACGGCGCGCACGATCTCCATCATCACGACCATGCCGCGCACAGCCACAGTCATGAACATCAGCATCACGACCACGGCCCGGGCGAAGTATGCGAAACCTGCGGCCATTCGCATGCGCCGGATCCGGCAATGCTGTCGGGCGACCGCTTCGACTGGCGCACGGCCTGGTCGGCGGTGGCCGCCGTCGGCATCCGCCCCTGCTCCGGCGCGCTGATCGTGCTGAGCTTCGCGCTTCTCAATGGATTGTGGATGGGCGGGCTGCTGTCGGTGCTGGCGATGTCGATCGGCACAGCGATCACCGTCTCGGCGCTGGCGACGATCGCCGTGCTGGCCAAGAACTGGGCGGTCTATTTCGCCGGCGAAGAACGCATCGGCAAACGCATCCATTCCATCGTCGAGATCGGCGGCGCCGGCTTCATCTTCCTGGTCGGACTGCTGCTGCTGTCGGCCAGCCTGTCGGGCGGCGCCTGATTGTGAGCAGTGCCCCCAAGCGATATTGAGCTTCGGGTTAGGCCAGCATCACCCAGTATCGACGGACGTCAGGCGATCTTGCCGCCGAGCTCGTCCTCAATATGCGCACGGATGATCTCGTCGAAATTCTTTTCAGCCGCAAAGCCGAGTTCCCGCGCCCGCCTTGCCTCGAACCGCGTCGGCCACCCTTTGACGATCGCCCAGATGGTCTCGTCGGGCTGCTCGCGGATTCGCTTCGCGACCTCGGTGCCGGCAATGCGCTCCAGCGCCTCGATCTGCTCGCCGACGGTGACGGCGACGCCGGGCATGGTGAGGTTGCGGCGCGGTCCGACCTTGTCGCCATCGATTTCGGCCGCATGGATTAGGAAATTCACAGCCGAACGCGGACTGGCATGGGTGTGCAGCACCGAGCGCGGCACAGGCAGGATCGCCTCCTGCCCGGCGAGCGGCTCGCGGATGATGCCGGAGAAGAAGCTGGAGGCCGCCTTGTTCGGCTTGCCGGGGCGCACGCAGATCGTCGGCAACCGGATACCGATGCCGTCGAAGAAGCCGCGCCGCGTGTAATCGGCGAGCAGCGCTTCGCTCATCTGCTTCTGCGTGCCATATGAGGTGAGCGGCGTCGGATGGAATTCGTCCGGAATGACATCCGGAAACGGCGCGCCGAACACGGCGATCGACGAGGTGAACACGAGGCGCGGCGCGAACGCCGCCAGCCGCACCGCGTCGAACAAAGCGCGCGTGCCGTCGAGATTGACCCGGTAGCCGAGATCGAAATTGGCTTCCGCCTCGCCCGAGACAATGCCCGCCAGGTGGAAGATCACTTCCGGACGCGCAGCCACGAGGGTCGCCATGGCGCCTGGCGCGGATAGATCGCCGGTGTGGATCGAGACATCTACGCCCGCGAGCGCCGGCGCCTGCGGCGCCACGATGTCATGCAGGTCGAGCGCCGTTATCTTGCGCCCGCGCAAGGCGCCGTCCCTCGCCAGCCGCGCTGTAAGTTTGCGGCCCACCATGCCGGCCGCACCCGTGACCAGAATTCTCATCTTCAGAGACCTTTCTTGCGTTGGCTGCGTCCGCGCAGCCATAGGACGACGAACAGCCCCACCATGAAGACCACCGCGATGACGGCCGCCAGCACCGTCGACACCTTGCCTGCGGCCAGCATGATGGCCGGTAGGAAATAGGCGGCGAGACCGAACACGAGCAGTATCACAGCCGCGGCGATCGCCGCGTTGCGTGTGTCACGATCCATCAGCAGGCTTTCTGGCTTCGAGGCTGTTAGGCATAATCGCGATCAGTGATAGTGCCGGCGATCGGCGGGCGCGCCATGCGCGTGATCATGATCGTGGTGGTGGTCGTGCATGTCATGGCTATCGGCGCATTGCCCGAATTCCGGTTCGACCGTGGCATGATCGATCCCGTGCTTGGCGGCAAGCCGCTTCTTGATGGCGCTGACCGCCGCATGCGCATCGACGCCGTCGTCCAGGCAGGCATGCAGCGTCGCCATGTTGGAGGTCCCGTCGAGCGACCAGACATGCATATGATGCACCTCGCGCACGCCCTTGACTGCACCTTCGATGTCCTTCGCGATCACATCGCGGTCGAGGCTTGACGGCACGCCTTCGAGCAGGACGTGCGCCGCCTCGCGCATCAGCGACCATGCCGTCGACAGGATCAGCAGCGACACCAAGACGGAGAGGATAGGATCGATCGGCGTCCAACTGGTTGCCAGGATGATGAGGGCTGCCGCGATTGCCGCGGCGGAGCCAAGCAGGTCGCCCAGCACATGGAGGATGGCGCCCCGCATGTTGAGGCTCCCGCGGTCCCCGCCATGCAGCACGAAGAAGGAGGCGATGTTGACCAGCAGACCTGCCACCGCAACCGCCAGCATCGGCCCGCCGAGCACGGGCGCCGGGTTCATCAGCCGCCCCCAGGCTTCGTAGACGATCCAGAGCGCGATGGCGAAGATGGCGATGCCGTTGGTGTAGGCGACCAGCGTCTTCACCCGGGCGAAGCCATAGGTGAGACGGCCGGTGGCGGGCCGCCCGGCGAGATGGAAGGCGTACCAGGCGAGGCCGAGCGCAATCGAGTCGGCGAGCATATGGCCGGAATCCGCGAGCAACGCCAGCGATCCGGTGAGCAGACCGCCGAGCGCCTCGACGACCATGAAGCCGCCAGTCAGACAGGCCGCGATCAGCACCCGCCTCTTGTCGGCCGAGCCGTGCACATGCCCGGCGCCGTGGCTATGACCGGCGGAACCGTGATCATGCGAAGCGTGCGCCATCGTCAAACTCCTGTCACGCTCCGAATTCGGCGCGGAAATCCTCAAGGCGCCGCTTCTGGCCGCCTTCGTCATCGAAATTCGCCGGATCGAGCCAGGCTTCGTAGGCCTTGCGCAAGGCCGGCCATTCCTTGTCGATGATCGAATACCACGCCGTATCGCGGTTTTCACCCTTGACCACAAGATGCTGGCGGAAGATGCCTTCGAACTTGAAACCGAAGCGCTCGGCGGCGCGTTTCGAGGGTTCGTTGCGGTTGTTGCATTTCCACTCGTAGCGCCGGTAGCCGAGGTCGTCGAAAAGATATCTCGCAAACAGGAACTGCGCCTCGGTCGCCGCCGGCTTGCGTGAGATCAGCGGCCCCCAATAGATGTTGCCGATTTCACCGACGCCGTTGCTTGCGTCGATGCGCATCAGCGTCTGGCGCCCGGCGATCTTGCCGCTCGCCTTGTCGATGACGGTGAAGAACAGCGGATCCTCGCTCGCTTCCGCCTTGTCGAGCCAGGACTGGAAGGCGGCGCGGGTTTCCGGCGGGTAATCGGGCAGCCAGGCGAAACGCCCGCCGGCATCGGAAACCGAGGAGGCCTCGTAAAGGCCGTCGCCATGCTTTGCCGCGCTCAGCGGCTCGAGCCTGACTGTGCGACCCTCGACCGCCTTGCGTTCCGGCCGTGGGCGCGGCTGCCAATTCTTCAGATCTTCCGACACCGAGCACTCCAATCCGTTGACTTTTCCCAGCGGACGGTCACAAAAACGCTCGCTCACAGAAAGAACCACAGGGACGGGAAAAATGCTCCACACGGTCGCCGCCTTCGATCGTCTCGGCGAGGAAAATGCCTTCGCGGTGCTGGCGAGGGCCACCGCGCTTGCCCATCAGGGCCGCGACATCATCAATCTCGGCATCGGCCAGCCGGACTTCAAGACACCGCAGCACATCGTCGAGGCGGCGATTAAGGCGCTGCGCGACGGCCACCACGGCTACACGCCGGCCAACGGCCTCTTGGCCACTCGCGAGGCGGTCGTGCGCCGCACGCTGACCACCACCGGCGTCGAGGTCTCGCCCGAGAACGTGATGGTCCTGCCCGGCGGCAAGCCGACGATGTTCGCCGCAATCCTGATGTTCGGCGAACCGGGCGTCGAGATCCTCTACCCCGACCCCGGCTTTCCGATCTACCGCTCGATGATCGAGTTCACCGGCGCGACGCCGGTGCCCGTGCCGATCCGCGAGGAGAACGGCTTTGCCTTCTCGGCGGATGAGACGCTGGCGCTGATCACGCCGAAGACCAGGCTGCTCATCCTCAACTCGCCCGCCAATCCAACCGGCGGCGTCACACCCCGCGCCGAGATCGAGAAGCTGGTCAAGGGCCTGGAGAAGCATCCTGAGGTCGCGATCATGTCGGACGAGATCTACGACGTCATGACCTATGACGGCGAGAAGCACTGCTCCCTGCTCAACTTTCCGGAGATCCGCGACCGGCTGATCGTGCTCAACGGCTGGTCGAAGACCTGGGCGATGACCGGCTGGCGCATGGGCTGGTCGATCTGGCCGAACGGCGACAAGGGCGCTCATCTCTACGACAAGGTGCGCAAGCTGGCTGTGAACTGCTGGTCCTGCGTCAATGCGCCGAGCCAGTTTGCCGGGATCGCCGCGATCGACGGCCCGCAGGACGATGTCGAGAAGATGATGCGTGCCTTCGACAACCGCCGCAAGATTGTGGTCGAGGGGTTGAACGCGCTTCCCGGCATTTCCTGCATCACCCCAAAAGGCGCCTTCTATGCCTTCCCCAACGTGTCGAAGACCGGCTGGAAAGCCAAAAAGCTCGCCTCGGCATTGTTGGAGGATGCCGGCGTGGCGCTGATCGGCGGCCCCGATTTCGGCGTGCTTGGCGAAGGCTATATCCGGCTTTCATACGCCAATTCCGAGGAGAATATCCTGCGCGCGCTGGAGCGGATCGAGGCGTTTCTGAAGAAGTGAACTCCACTCCCCGCGGCAAGGTCGGCGAAACCTCAGTTCCGCTCTGGTGAGTTGCCCCGCCCCGAGCCAATCATTGCATCCTTGCGGCCGGCTGGAATCCGCCGACATTGTCTTCGCAAACATTGTCACCGCGCTGAGCGAAAGCAGATGTTTGATCCAGCGCAAGGTGCCGGGCAGCCCAGAGTCCTAGGATTATGCATGGAAACGTCAGGACAGCTCCCATGCGTAAAGGCTTGATTGAATCGGCGGCCGTCGCAATCAGCGTGGTCTTAGCCCTTGTCCCCAGGGCCGCGTGGGCACAGGCATCGGATGCCGACAGATATGCCTATGGTCCCGGGATGATGTGGTGGGGCGGAGGTTGGGCGATGATTTTCGGTCCCTTGTTCATGATCCTCTTTTTCGTCGTCCTTGTGGGTGTCGTCACTCGCTGGCAATGGGGACTGGGTCCGGTACCGCCCCATCACACGCCGCCGGGCCGGACGCCTCTCGACATTCTCAAGGAGCGCTTCGCGCGCGGCGAGATCGACAAGAACGAGTTCGAGGAACGCCGCCGGGTGCTCGGCGACTAATTCCAGGAAAAGTGTGAGCGGTTAGGCTCGGCGCGCTGGCTCATCCGCGCCCAACAAAAGGCATTTTCGTCGCCATCACCGTCATGAACAGCACGTTGGCGTCGAGCGGCAGGCTCGCCATATGCAGCACTGCGTCGGCGACGCGCTGCACATCCATCACCGCCTCGGCGGCGACCGAGCCATTGGCCTGCGGCACGCCCACCGTCATCGGCTGCGCCATCTCCGTCAGCGCGTTGCCGATGTCGATCTGGCCGCAGGCGATGTCGAAGGGCCGGCCGTCGAGCGCCAGCGTCTTGGTGAGCCCGGTGATTGCGTGCTTGGTCGCCGTATAGGGCACGGAACCCGGACGCGGCGCATAGGCCGACACCGAGCCGTTGTTGATGATGCGGCCACCCATCGGCTTCTGTCTTCGCATCGCGCCGAAGGCCGCGCGGGCGCACAGGAACGATCCAGTGAGATTGACGCCAACGAGATCGTTCCAGACCTCGACCGGGATCTCGTCGATCAGCGTCGACTTGTAGCCCATGCCGGCATTGTTGAAGAGCAGGTCGACGCGGCCGAAGGCTTCGAGCACGGTCTCGAACATATCGTCGACCTGGTCGGCCTTGCTGATGTCGCAGGCGACGGCCAATGCCTTGGCGTGCGTCTTCCCCGCCTCGGCGATCGCCTCTTCCAGCACCGCCTTGCGGCGCCCGCAGAACACTGTGTTCCAGCCTGCCTGGAGCAATGCCGTGGCGACGCTCTTGCCGATGCCGGTGCCGGCGCCGGTCACGATGGCGGTCTTCTCTGCTATGGCTGTCATCGCCGTCCTCCCGGTCATCGACGGAAAGACGTGGCATCGCAAATGCCGGGGATCATGGCAAGCCGCTGTTGGCGATAAAAGGACCAACAAAAAGGGCGGCCATTGGCGACCGCCCCGATCTGAACCGCGCTTGGGAGGAGGAAAAGCCGGTCCGACTGATTAGAATAATGCGCTTGCTGAGTTAACGAGGCATTAACGACCGGCAAGGCGGTGCGCAGCGGCGTTTACCAACACTGATTCACCACGGCGAATTAGGCGCGTCGCCCGCCGGCACCTTGGCCGCCGAAACGGTCGCCTCGACATGATCGACCAGAGCATCCGGCAGGCCGAGCCGGCCGGCAAGCAGGTCGAGATAGCCGCGCTCGGCGCGCGTGTCGGGATCGATTGTAAGTCGCGAGGCGGTATAGAGCTCGAGCTTCTGGGCATCGGTCTTGGCTCCGGCGACCAGCGTGTCGACATCAAGCGGGCTATCGAGCTCGGCGAGCAGGAATTCTTCCGCTTCCGCGCCGATACCGGCGAGCTTAAGCTTGTCGGCGATCTTCTTGCGCTCTTCCTCGTCGATATGGCCGTCGGCCTTCGCCGCAGAGATCATCGCCCTGACCAGCGTCAGCGTGAACTCGGCCTCGCCCTGCGGCGCCTGCGCTGGATCGAAAGCGGTATCGGCCGGCGGCGGGAGCAGCTCCGGCTCACCGGATGCGGGAGCCTGCGCCGGCTCGTTGCCGGCCTTGTAATTCTGGTAGGCCTTGTAGGCGAGGCCGCCGATCGCCGCCAGGCCGCCGAGCCTGATGGCCGTGCCCGTCACCTGCCGGCCAGCGCCGGTGCCGAGCAGCACGGCGGCCAGCGCGCCCGCAGCCAGCGGATTGTCCTTCGCCATCTGCACCGCCTGCCCCGCCTTATCGCGCAGGGTCGAGCCCGTGCCGGGAATTTGCGATCCGAGAAGGTCGTCGAGCAGCTTCTTGGGGTCGAGCATCAAATGCCTCCAGGATTGGCCCGGCCGAATGCGCGCGGGCAAAGTTTCGGACCGGCAAGAGGTAGGCCCCGCGCCTTGACATTACAATGACGGCGGCTTTTCGGACGCAGGGCGCCCTAATTGCCGATATGGCGCTTGCCGCCGCGCGCTTGCGCCAGTTCCACCTGCCGATGGCGTTCGGCGTAGCGCTCGCGATCCGCATCGGAGCGCGTTTCAAAGCAATGCGGGCATGAAACGCCGATCGCATATTTCGGCGACAGCCGGTCCTCGACCGTCAGCGGATGCCGGCAGGCGCGGCAAAGCTCCGCCTCGCCCTCGCTCAGTCCATGCGAGACGGACACCCGCTCGTCGAAGACGAAACATTCGCCCTGCCAGAGGCTCTCTTCGGCCGGCACCTCTTCGAGATATTTCAGGATGCCGCCCTTGAGATGGAAGACATTCTTGAGGCCGAGGGACTTCACATAGGCCGTCGCCTTCTCGCAGCGAATGCCGCCGGTGCAGAACATCGCCACCTTGCGGCCTTCAAGATCCTCACGATGTTGCTCGACCCAAGCCGGAAACTCGCGGAAGCTGGAGGTCTTCGGATCGACCGCTCCCTTGAAGGTGCCGAGCGAGACTTCATAGGCGTTGCGCGTGTCGATGACGACGGTGTCGGCATCTAAGATCAGCGCGTTCCAGTCGGCCGGCGCGACATAGGTCCCGGCGCTGGTTGCCGGATCGATATCCTCCACTCCCATGGTGACGATCTCGCGCTTCAGCCGAACCTTCATGCGGTGGAACGGCATCTCGCCGGCGCTGCTGTATTTGACTTCCAGCCCGGTCAGGCCTTCGATGGCCTCGAGATGATCCATGAGCGCGGCGATCGCTTCCCCGCTGCCGGCGACGGTCCCGTTGATGCCTTCATGCGCCAGAAGGAGCGTGCCCTTGATGCCCCGCCCGCAACAGAAGGCGGCGAGTTCCGCGCGCAAAGCTTCGTATCCGTCGAGCCGCGCGAATTTGTAGAGTGCGGCGACGCGGATTGGCTGGATTTCCGAAGCTGTTGTCATGGCTATGCCACTAGACCGTGCTGAAAGCGCTTTCAAGGCAACCAATATGCAACTGGCCACGCGGCATCACGACACGCCACCCTTCGTGGACTTGGCATATTCCTTCTGCTAATCGGTTTAAAACGATCGAAATGGAGACCAGCACGTGACCAGCAAGACTGAAAAGCTCCTGTCGCTCCTCAATGGTCAGCCCGTCATCCCGGTGCTCAAGATCGCCAATGTCGCCGATGCCGTACCGCTCGCCCGCGCTTTGTCGCGCGGCGGTTTGCGGGCGATCGAGATTACCTTGCGCACTGCCGATGCGCTGGAAGCGATCCGGCGCGTCGCGGCCGAGGTCGACGACGCGGTCGTCGGGGCGGGCACCATCCTCGACGCAAAGCAGTTCGATGAAGCGGCAGCCGCCGGCTCGAAATTCATCGTTAGCCCGGGCATCACCAGCCAGCTCCTCGAAGCGGCCAAGGAGAGCCCCGTGCCTCTGCTGCCCGGCGCCATCACGCCCGGCGAGATCATGGCCGCGCGCGAGGCCGGCCTGCGCTTCCTGAAATTCTTCCCGGCCGAGCAGTCCGGCGGCATCGCTTCGCTGAAGGCTTTCGCATCGCCGCTCGCCGACGTGAAATTCTGCCCGACCGGCGGCATAACGGCCAAGAACGCCGCGGACTATCTGAGCCTGCCCAACGTCATCTGCGTCGGCGGCTCCTGGGTGGCGCCCGACGATCTCATCAAAGCCGGCAAGTGGGACGAGATCGAAGCGCTGGCGCGCGAGGCGAGCAGGCTCAAGAAGTAGTCGGCGCTTTCACCAGGGCAGCGCGCCGTTCTCATCGAAATAGCCTCCGGTCGGTCCGCCTGGTTCCAACGTCGCCAGCCGCACGATGATCTCGGCCGCCTGCTGCACCGTGCGGCCACCTCTGTGGGCGTTGAGGTCCGTCGCGGTGTAGCCGGGAGCGGCGGCATTGACCATGATGCCGTGCGGCGCGAGTTCCCTGGCGAAGGCAAGCGTAACGGCGTTGAGCGCGGTCTTCGAGCTGCCATAGCCCATGACGTTGGGCGACTGGCTGTTGCCGGACGCGCGCGCCAGCGATCCGAGATAGCTGCTCACCATGACGATACGTGAAGGGGGCGATGCCAGGAGCAGCGGCAGGAACGCCTGGGTGACCCGCACCGGACCGAAGACGTTGACGTCGTAAATGGCTTTCACATCCGCGATATTCTCGCGGCTCGGCGGCCGTTCATAGCGGCCGTCCGCGTCGAGCGCGTCGACATATCCAAGGGCCACGCCGGCATTGTTGACCAGCGCATCGAGAGCGGACACGCGCGCCGTCAGGTCCCTGGTCGCGACCGCCACGCTGTCGTCGCTCGCGACGTCGAGCTCGAGCCACTCGACATCAAGCCCCTCATCACGCAATGCCTGCGCCGCGGCCTCGCCCCGCCCGGCGTCGCGTGCGCCGAGCCAGACCTTGAATCCCATTGCAGCAAGCCGCCGGGCGGTCTCAAGGCCGATACCCTTGTTGGCGCCGGTCACCAATGCAGTCTTTCGCGTCGTCATATCGATGTCTCCTTTTGGAGACCTAGACATGACGTGAGCCGGTCCGCTTCGCGCGCCCGATACTCGCGTCCTCTTGCCTAATCCTCTCAGGGGCGCGTCTTCGCGTCCCCCAGGTGCGCGCTTGCGCGTCACCCAGGTGCGCGCTAGCGCGTCATCCGGGTGCGCGTCTTCGCGCCGCTTGGTTGCGAGACCCTCTCCGATCGGCGATGCTTGAAAGATGAGTGACATACTGCAGGAATTGATCGCCATGGCCGGGCGTCATGCGCGGGGGCGTCGGACGAAAACAGTGATCCCGCGCGTCACCATCGGTCGCAGCGAGGTTCCAACGCCGCCGCTGCCAGAGCTCTGCCAGCCGACCGCGCTTCTGGTCCTGCAGGGAACTAAAACGGTGCTGATCGGCAACCGCACCCTTGCCTACAGCGCCGGCAGCTATTTCGTCTATGCGGTGGAGGCGCCCGCCACCAGCCAGTTGATCGAGGCCAGCAGATCCTGTCCCTACATGGCTCTAGCCTTCGCCATCGATATCGAGCTGATCGCCGGCCTGCTTATCGACCATCGGCCGGCGATCGACGGCGACAACTTCGTCACCAACACGGCCGATGATGACCTGCTCGACGCCTGGCGACGGATGCTGCGGCTGCTCGACCGGCCGGAAGAGATTCCGGTGCTGGCGCCCATGCTCGAACGCGAGATCGCCTTCAGGCTCTTGCAGGGCCCGCAAGGCGGAAAACTGCGGCACCTTGCAAGCTCCGACGGCCGCCTGTCGCAGATCCGCCGCGCCACCGCGTGGATACGCGGGCATTACAATGAGCCCATCGATGTGACGGAACTGGCTGCACTCGCCAATATGAGTAATGCTTCGTTTCATCGCCACTTCAAGGCGGCGACGGCGATGAGCCCGATCCAGTATCAGAAGCAGCTTCGCCTGCTGGAAGCCCGTCATCTGCTGATTGCCCAACCGGGCGGCGCGGCGCAGGTTGCTTTCACCGTCGGCTACGAAAGCGCCTCCCAGTTCAGCCGCGAATATTCGCGCCAGTTCGGATTGCCTCCGGGGCGCGACGCCGCCCGGCTTCTGGCCATGGGCGAAGCGGTTGCGCTGCAAGTCGACTGAACATTAAAGCAAGTCTCCCGAAAGTGGGAACCGGTTTCGTGATAAAGACATGCGTAAAATCGAAAACCTAAAGCGCATGGAGCGAATCCGAAGGATCGCGACGCGCTTTAAGACGGGCCTGCTGGCGCCGACCTCTAAGCCGATGCAGCCACCGCAACGCCAAACAACGCCGACCGAGGACTGGTTCCCGCTCATGGATTCGAACCACGATTCACGCCTTCAAAGGGCGCTGTCCTACCATTAGACGAAGCGGGAAGACCGGGCGATCAAACATCTTTCTGGGACGAAAACAAAAGCCGCGCTGTCCCCAACGCGGCTTGTCCGGTGTCTGGCGGGATCGCTATTTCGTCTGGAAACGGGCGACCGACAGGAACTTGACCGCGTTGCCGCTGAAACGGCTGGCATCTTGCATCTCGCCATTCGTTTGGAAGCCGGCGGTGTACACTTCGCTCGGCGGCGTATGCACGATGTTATAGGCATAACGCGGAGCCGTCGTCGGGTCGGAAACCGAAGCAATGTTCACGCCGCTGCCCAGCGCCCAGCGCGCGGCCTGCGGCGGTGCCGCCACCACCATGGCCTTCGGTCCGGGCTTGAGGTCGCGGGACGAGGCTCTGCCTTCCTTGGCCGTCGTCTTCACGCCGGCGCCGATCGCCTTCGCGGGATCGCTGCCGGCCGGAAGGGCGGCGATGGCTTGGCGTGGCGAGGCCGCATCGGCCCCTGACGGGTCGTTGAACGCCGAGCGCGGCTCGGGTTCGGTCAGCGACGCAAGCTGGTATTCGGCGCCGGCGCCGCCGGCCTCGACGGTCGCGTTGGCCTGTTCGAGAACGGCCTTGACCTCATCCTGCTTGCCGGGCTGCGGCCGCGCGGTCGGCAGCACGGAAAACGCGTCGGTTGCGCTCTTGTCCTGCGAAGCCGTTTCGGCCAGCGCCAGAAGCATGTTCTTGTTCTTCGACTCCAATTCGGCCGGCATCGAGCGGTCGGGGCGCCAAGTCGGAAGCGGGATGTTGTTGACCGCCACCTGCGCTGGATCTGTGCTCGCCGCCTCGGCGGCGCTGGCTGCGCCGAACGGAACCTTATCCGGCAAGGGCGCCTTCGCCGTCGAAACCGCCTGCTCGGTCGTCGTCGAGGCATCCGCCATGGCGAACGGCACGTTCTGCGGCGTCTGCTGGCCGACATCAACCTTCGGGCGCGGCGCGAAGTCGGGCAGCGGAACTTCCTTGGGCGGCAGCGCGGCGATGATCGTCTCCGGCGTATCCTGCCCCGGTTGCTGCTGATCGTCGGCGCTCTCATCCGCGATCTGCGGGAGGTTGGCGCGCTTGGCATCCTTCGGCGCAACGATCGCGATACCCGGAAGATTACTGTTGCGGGCCGGCGCGGCGCTCGCGACCTGAACCTGCTTCACAGCTTTCTGCTGAGGCGCCGGAGCGCTTTCATCGGCCGCGTCATCGGCCTCGTCGGCGCCACCGCCGAACAAGGCGGCAAGCAATCCGCCGGACCGCTTGGTCGAGCCGCCGGCGCTGGCCAGCTCGATATTGGGCGTGCCGGCGCCCTTGCGCGCCTGATAGGCGGCCAGCGCCTGCTCATAGCCGGGCAGCGGACGCCCGTCGCTCGGCACATGCAGCGTCTTGCCATTCGGGAACAGGCTGACCAGCTCCTGGCGGCTGATGCCCGGCCAGTGGCGGACATTGCCGACATCCATATGGACGAAAGGCGAGCCGGAGGTCGGGTAGTAGCCGACGCCGCCTCCCTGCATCTTGAGGCCGATGTTGCGCAGCTTCTTCAGCGGCACGCCGGGGATGTAGAAGTCCATCGCCTTGCCCAGCATGTGCTGGCTCTTCTCGGCGACGCCGCGGCTGCGCGAGCGCAGCATCGCGTTGGTCGACGGCGAGCGATAGCCGCAGACGACCTGGATGTAGTCGGTCGCTCCGGCTTCGCGATAAGCTTCCCAGACGAGGTCGAGCAGCCGCGGATCCATCTTGGTCGGCTCGTTGCGGCGCCAGTCGCGCAGGATGATGTTGATCTTGCGCAAGCCTTCCGGATCGTAGCGGCCATTGCGCTTGTAGACGATCTCGGCCTTCTCGTGCGTGTGCAGGTGATAGAGCTTGAGCGTACGAACCTCAGCCCTCGCGCCCGACATTGCCGCGGACAGGAACCCGACAGCCAAAATCACAAACGTCAGCCACCTCGGCCAGACGCTCATGTGAAAATGCCGCCCGTTTGTGTGTCGTTCGATTTTGTTCAAATCAAATGGCTTTCAGGCTGCCGTTTGTCCCCGGATTTGACCAAACGGATGCATGGTTTTCACATCCGAATATCGATCCTAATGGTTAATCATCGTTTATTGAAGCCGAAATGCGGTAACACCGTGGCGATATCCCGTCAAAAATGATGCAAGCATTTCGTGGTAAACCGCTGGTTTAGATCAAGAATCCGGCCCCGGTCAGAACACGATCTGTTACCGTTAGCGTTAATGCGTGATCCTCAGCAACCTTAGCCGCTGAAAACCCTGCGTTTTCACGTCAAAAGCGACAATTTGACTCGGATTTTAGGCGGGCGAGCTGGTTCGAGGCTTGCCTGTCAGGAGGCAAGCCGGTCGACGCGACCAGCTTCGGGATCAATGCCATATTCTTTCAACTTGCGGTAGAGAGTCGATCGGCCGATACCCAACCGGCGCGCGACTTCGCTCATCTGGCCATTGTAGTGGTCGATCGCGAGCTTGATCATTTCGAGTTCGACGTCGGCCAGCGCCCGCACATTGCCCCGCTCGTCCAGCGCCCGAAGCGTTCCGAACCGGGGCTGCGGCCTGGACGGGGTTTCGCCGTCCGACAAGGCAGATCCTGTTGTCTCGCCAACCGTCTCATCCGCTTGCACAGCCCCTTCCGCAACCGTTTCGGTTGTGGCGGACGCCGGTTCCGCTCCGAGATTGACCGTGCCTTCCACCTGCGCCCGGATCTGCGGGAACTCCTCCTCGGTCAGCACGTCCCCCTCGGCAACCACCGACGCGCGGAAGACCGCATTTTCCAGTTGGCGAATGTTGCCCGGCCAGTCGTAGGCCTGCAGCATCGCAAGCGCTGGCGCCGATATGCCGGCAAGGCGGCGACGCGGATCGGCCGGAGCGACCTTTTCCATGAAATGCCGGACGAGATAGGGGATGTCGTCGCGGCGGTCGCGCAGCGGCGGCACGAAGATCGGATAGACGTTCAGTCGATAGAACAGGTCTTCGCGGAACTTGCCGTCCTTGACCTGCTGCAGAAGGTTGCGGTGCGTAGCCGAGATCAGGCGGATATCGACCTTGACGGTCGAACGGCCGCCGACAGGATCGACCTCGCCCTCCTGCACGGCACGCAGCAGCTTGACCTGAACGTCGAGCGGCAGATCGCCGATTTCGTCGAGGAACAGCGTGCCGGAATTCGCCTCGACGAATTTGCCCGTATGCTTCTCGGTGGCGCCCGTGAAGGACCCCTTCTCGTGGCCGAACAGGATCGATTCGACGAGATTATCCGGGATTGCGCCGCAATTGACGGTGACAAAGGGCTTCGAACGGCGATCGCCGCTGCCCTGGATGGCACGCGCCACCAGTTCCTTGCCGACGCCAGACTCGCCCTCGATCAAGATCGGGATGTTGGAGGCCGCCGCCTTCTGTCCAAGGCGGATCACCCGGTCCATTGCCGGGCTGCGCGTGATCATGTCCTTGAAGGTGAGATGGCCGCCGCCGCGCCGCCGCGACGCGCGCTTCATCTCATCCTCGACGGCCTCGACCTTGAGCGCGTTGGAGATGGCGGTCTGCAGCCTGTCGGGCGACGCCGGCTTGACGACGAAGTCGAAGGCGCCGTGCCGCATCGCCGAAACGACCGTCTCGATGCCGCCCTGGGCCGTCTGCACGATGACGGGAATGTTGATGCCGCGCTCGCGCATCGCCTTCAGCACACCGATGCCGCCGAGGCCAGGCATGACAAGGTCGAGAATGACGACCGAGACCTCGCGCGCGTTCGGCCCGTCGAGCACGTCGAGGCCGGCCTCGCCGCTATCGGTGACGATCGCGGTGTGCCCGAACTTGGTCAGCGCCGCCTCGACAAGCCTGCGCTGCACCGGATCGTCATCGACTATGAGTATGGAACCTGTCATGACTGTTTGAGTTTTCCGCCCGAGAAAATCCCCATGGATCATCTTGGCACAGGGTTCTAAATAAGGTTTCAAAAAACCCGGTGAACGAATTCCTTAGGATTTGACCGGCTTTGCTTTCCCCTTGATTCTGGCCCGTCTGATTCAAAGAAGGTGTTGTTGATGCGCATGATGTTTGGTCGGCGGCTTGCGGCGCCGGCATCTGGCCAGGGCGCGACGGAGCTTGGCGATCTGCCGGAGTGGAATCTCGCCGATCTCTATACCGGCATGGAAGCGCCCGAGTTGAAGCGCGATATCGCCAAAGCGGCCAGCGACGCCATCGCGTTCGAAACCCGCTGGAAAGGCACGCTGGCTGCGGAAGCCGGGCGCGGTGGCGCCGGCCGGCTGGGCGAGGCGCTGAAAGCCTATGAGGCGCTTGAGGAGCTGATCGGCCGCATCGTCTCCTATGCCGGCCTCGTCTATGCCGGCAACACAGCCGACCCGCAGCGCGCCAAGCTCTATGGCGACGTCCAGGAAAAGATGACGGACGCGAGCGCCCATCTTCTGTTCTTTGCGCTTGAGCTCAACCTGATCGATGATGCGGCGATCGAGAGCGCTTTGGCCGCCGACAAGGCCTTCGGCCACTACCGGCCCTGGGTGCTCGACCTCAGGAAGGACAAACCCTACCAGCTCGAGGATCGCGTCGAGCAATTGTTCCACGAAAAGTCGGTCACCGGGCGCGGCGCCTGGAACCGTCTGTTCGACGAGACGATGACCGACCTGCGCTTCGACGTCGACGGCGAGGAGCTGACGCTTGAGCCTGCGCTCAATCGGTTGCAGGATGCCAATGGCGAAGTTCGCCGCCGCGCCTCCGAGGCGCTCGCCACCACCTTCCGCAAGAACCTGCGCACCTTCACGCTCATCACCAACACCTTGGCCAAGGACAAGGAAATCTCCGACCGCTGGCGCGGCTTCCAGGATATCGCCGACTCGCGCCACCTCGCCAACCGGGTCGAGCGCGACGTCGTCGACGCGCTGGCCGCGGCCGTGCGCGAGGCGTATCCGCGGCTGTCGCACCGCTATTACGCGATGAAGGCGCGCTGGCTTGGCATGGAAGTGATGAACCATTGGGACCGCAACGCGCCGCTGCCGGAGACGCCGAAGGCGGTGATCCGTTGGGACGACGCCAGGGACACGGTGCTTTCCGCCTACCAGCGCTTCTCGCCCGACATGGCCGAGATCGCGCGCGGCTTTTTCGATCGCAGATGGATCGACGCGCCAGTGCGGCCGGGCAAGTCGCCCGGCGCCTTCGCCCACCCGACAGTGCCGTCGGCGCATCCTTACGTGCTGCTCAACTACATGGGGAAGCCGCGCGACGTGATGACCCTGGCGCATGAGCTCGGTCATGGCGTGCATCAAGTGCTGGCCGCCAGCCAGGGCGCGCTGATGGCCTCGACGCCGCTGACGCTGGCCGAGACCGCCTCCGTCTTCGGCGAGATGCTGACCTTCCGCTCCCTGCTCGAGCAGACCAGCGACAGACGCGAGCGCAAGGCCATGCTCGCTCAGAAGGTCGAGGACATGATCAACACGGTCGTGCGCCAGATCGCCTTCTATGAGTTCGAACGCAAGGTGCATACCGAGCGCAAGAACGGCGAGCTGACGTCGGACAGGCTTGGCGAGTTCTGGCTCGAGGTGCAGGCCGAAAGCCTGGGACCGGCGATCAAGCTGCGCGACGGCTACGAGGTCTTCTGGACCTATATCCCGCACTTCATCCATTCGCCCTTCTATGTCTATGCCTATGCCTTCGGCGACTGTCTGGTGAACTCGCTTTACGCCGTTTACCAGAATGCCGAGCGTGGGTTTCAGGAGAAGTATTTCGAAATGCTGCGCGCCGGCGGCACCAAGCATCACTCCGAGCTACTGGCGCCCTTCGGCCTCGACGCCACCGATCCCGCTTTCTGGCAGATCGGCCTTGGCGTGATCGGTTCGCTGATCGACGAATTGGAAGCGCTGGACAAGTGATCAGCAACGAAGAGTGCATCCGCGGCTATAGTTTAGCCAAGGCGCATATTAGCCAGACTCTATTCTTGCCCTAAATAGCTGTTCTTCAATAACTCTCCGGCGCATTTTCAACTGGCTTTCGACAAGCCATATGATAGCGTCCGACCCCAAGCTCAGCCGGACGCATTGCGCAGGCCAGAGATGCCTGCCGCTCCGCTACGGCGAATGCGATGATGGCCGTCGGTCCGGACAAGACCGAACGCCGATGGCTCGATTGAAGCCGGCGGTTCCACCGAACACGGAACCTTTGACGATCCTTGGCGGAAGCGCGTCCTGCCAGCCGCTGCCGACGGATCGGACTGGAGAGGAAAATGAGCACTTTCTTCTACATGCTCCTGGCGTTCGTTGTGGGTATCCTGGTTGGCTGGTTCATCTGGGGCCGCCTGCGCGGCGAACTCGACAGTCTGCGTGGCGATCTCGACCGCACGCGAAGCGAACGCGACACGCTGCGCGCCGACAGCGATCGGCTGAAGGGCGAGCTCGATGCCTGCGGCCGTGCCCGTGCCGATCTTGAAAGCCGGCTGCGTAACGCGCCTGCCGCCAAGGCCGGCGCCGACAAGGCCGCCACGCCGGCGCCAGCGGCGCTGATGTCGACCCCGGCGAGCGCGACCTCAGCAGCGGCGAAGGTCGCTCCCGCGAAGCCCGCCGCAGCGAAGAAGCCGGCGGCCACGAAAACTGCGGCAGCGAAGCCCGCGGCGAAGCCAGCCGCGCCGAAGAAGGCGGCTCCCGCCAAGAAAGCTGCCGCGCCGAAAGCCGCGCGCGGCAAAGCCGACAGTCTGCGTCGCCTCATCGGCATCGGCCCGGTCAACGAAAAGCTGCTCAAGGGCCAGGGCGTCACCACCTACGCCCAGATCGCCGCCTGGACCGACGCTGACGTCAAACGCATCGAGGAGGTGCTCAATTTTGACGGCCGCATCGCGCGCGAGAAATGGATCGAGCAGGCGAAATTGCTGGCCGCCGGCGACGAGGCCGAGTTCGCCAGGCAGTTTCCGACGGCTGGAACCGCAAGCAACACCTGAATATCCGTCTGGTGGTACAAGGCGGCGCCGACACGGCGCCGTCTTTGTTTTGGGCCAGCCGCCTTTGCGCCGCCCGACGCCGCTCTCTCGATTGCGCCTCGCCGGCCCCCCATATAGAGCGATCGACTGAATTGTCCGCTTCCGAGGCTCATGCCCCTGCCCGCAGCCATATTCCGCAATGACGAGAGCGCGCGTCAGCTGGTGTTCGAGCGGCAGCACGAGATCATTCTCGCGCGCACTGGGGAGGAGTTCGTACCGGCGCTCGAGCGAGCCCAGGCTGCTTCCGACGCCGGCAAATGGCTGGCGGGCTATTTCTCCTACGAGGCCGGCTACCTGCTCGAGCCGAAACTGGTGCCGCTGCTGCCCGAAGGCCGGCGCGCGCCGCTGATCTGTCTCGGCGTCTTCGATGCGCCCGTCGAACAGGCCGTGCCGCAAAAGACCGGGTCCGCCAGCAACGGCCCGATCTTCGATGCGAGGGCAACATGGTCCGCAGAGGACTATGCCTGCCGTTTCGCGCGCCTTCACAATCACATCCGCAAGGGTGACTGTTACCAGGGCAACCTTACCTTCCCGGTCCATGCGCAATGGTCCGGCGATCCGCTTGCCGCCTTCGACGCGCTGACCGAGCGCCAGCCGGTCAAATATGGCGCGCTGATCTCGCTTGGCGATCCGGTCGTTCTGTCGCGCTCGCCCGAACTGTTTTTCGAGATCGACGCCAACGGCATGATCGAGACGCACCCGATGAAGGGCACGGCTCCGCGCGGCGCGACCAAGGCCGAGGACGAGCGGCTGAAGGCCTTCCTGCGCAACGACGAGAAGAACCAGGCCGAGAACCGGATGATCGTCGACCTTTTGCGCAACGACATCTCGCTGATCAGCGAGGTCGGCACGCTCGACGTGCCGGAATTGTTCCGCATCGAGACCTACCCGACGGTGCACCAGATGGTGAGCCGCGTGCGGGCGAAGCTGCTGCCCGATATCGGCATCCGCCAGGTCTTCGCCGCTCTCTTCCCCTGCGGCTCGATCACCGGCGCACCGAAAATCCGCGCCATGGAAATCCTGCACCAGCTGGAAGACACGCCGCGTGACGTCTATTGCGGGGCTATCGGCTGGATCGCGCCCGGCGGCAGGATGCGTTTTTCGGTGGCGATCCGCACCATCTCGCTCTTTGCCGACGGCGAGGCCGTCTACAATGTCGGCGGCGGCGTCGTCTTCGATTCCACCGCCGAGGAGGAGTATCGGGAGTGTCTGTTGAAAGCGCGCTTCGCGACGGGAACGGTGCCGGCTTCGAGCTGATCGAGACCATGCGCTGGGAGCCTGGTTCCGGCTTCCTGCGCTTCGAGCGCCACCTGGCGAGGCTTTATGCGTCCGCTGCCGAGCTCGGCTTCGCCTGCGATCCCGAACGGCTCGGCGAAGTGCTTTCGAACACCGTCAGCGGGCATGGAACCGCGTTGCGCGTGCGCCTTGCCTTGCAGCGCAACGGCGAGGCGACTGCCGCCGCTCAAGCCTATGAACCGCTGCCCGCCGACAAGGTCTGGCGGCTGGAGCTGGCGCGGATCCGTCTCGATTCAGCCAACACGCTGCTGCGTCACAAGACCAGCCTGCGTCAGGTCTACACGCATGCCCGCGCGGAATATCTCGCCACGCGCGCCGACGAAGTGCTTTTAGCCAACGAGCGCGGAGAGATCTGCGAGGGCACGATCACCAATCTCTTCGCCGATTTCGGCAACGGCCCGCTCGCCACGCCCCGCCTCGACTGCGGCCTTTTGCCTGGAATATTGCGCGGCGCGCTTCTGGACGAAGGCCACGCCGTGGAAGCGATCTACAGCTTCGACGATCTGAAGGCGGCGAAGGCGATCTTCGTCGGCAACTCGCTGCGCGGGCTGATCCCGGCGCGGCTTGGCTGACCGGGCTGGAGGCAAAACTGGATAACAACCCAACAGGCATGACTGTCCGCCACCCGACCCATACGCCCTATGACGGGTCCTCGAGGCTGTTCACCATTGGGTTGAAGCCGCTCGATTTCGACCGCTGGATCGAGGTCGACGAGTTCCTGCTGCCCCATCTGGTCGAAAAGCAGCGGCTCTACGCGGAAATCCCGGAAAAGGTCTTTGTCGAGGAAGCCGGCACCCGTGAGGCTCAGCGCGAAGTGCTCGACCTGCTCGTTGCGCATCTCGAAGCCGCGCATCCCGCCACGCACCGCCGCAACGGAGCCGATGTCGAGCCGGTCGGGTTCGAGGGGACAGCCGACAGACTGCCTCCTGTCTTACGCGAGGCGCCGCTGGCAAAGGCCTCGCTGCTTGTTCAAGAGGACCTGATCCTGATGCGCCGCGACGAGCGCGGCTGGCGGCTCGCCGCCGGCTCGCTGTGCTTTCCTTCATCCTGGTCGCTGCAGGAAAAATTCGGCAAGCCGCTGCAGGAGATCCACGAACCCGTGCCTGGATTCGGACCTGGCACGCGGCCGGCCGAGCTCATCAACCGCATGTTCGACGGGCTGCAAGGCCAGGCGGTCGAGCGCTTCAACTGGTCGATCCAGGCCAATGATGCGCTCTATCATCCGCTTTCCAATGTCGAGCGCATCGACCGCGCCACGAACCGCCCGAGCCGCTTTCCGGACGGCGACGTCAACGCCTATGCCTTTATCCGCGTCGAACGCCAGACGTTGCGCAAGCTCCCCGCCTCGCGCGACATCCTCTTCACCATCCGCATCCATCTCGACCCGCTTAAGGTGCTCGCCCGCCATCCGGACCGGGCAACACTGGCGGCCTCCTTCGCGGAGCAACTCCTGGCCCTCGACCAGCAACAGCTCGACTACAAGGGCCTGACCGCCGACCGCGACCGGCTGGTTGCATTCCTCGGCCGCATGGCCGGATCGGCTTAACCACACGCCCAGAACGGCTGGGCCGGCGGTTGGCGCTTTTCGCTGGTTTATGACAATGATCTGTGGTGTAGCGCTTGGCCGTCGGGCCAAAGGCGCCCGGTTTTGCGCGTGTTTGAAGGAGTGTGCGAAAAAATGGCGAATGAAAACTGGCCCGTTTACGGTGAAATCACCGGTCCCGTCGTGATGATCGGCTTCGGCTCGATCGGGCGGGGAACGCTGCCGCTGATCGAACGCCATTTCAAGTTCGACAAGTCGCGCATGACGGTCATCGACCCTCTCGACACCGACCGCAAGCTGCTCGACGAGCGCGGCATCACCTTCATGCAGGACGCTGTGACTGAGAAGAATTACAAGAAGCTGCTCACGCCGCTTCTGACTAATGGCGGCGGCCAGGGCTTTTGCGTCAACCTGTCGGTCGACACCGGCTCGGTGGACCTGATGAAATTGTGCCGCAAGCTTGGCGTGCTTTACATCGACACCGTCGTGGAGCCGTGGCTGGGCTTCTATTTCAACGCCGAGGCCGACAATGCCAGCCGCACCAACTACGCGCTGCGCGAGGCGATGATCAAGGAAAAGCAGGACAAGCCTGGCGGCCCGACTGCGGTCTCCACCTGCGGTGCCAATCCCGGCATGGTCTCGTGGTTCGTCAAGAAGGCGCTGGTCAACCTCGCCACCGACCTCGGGCTCGAGTTTTCCGAGCCCGCGCAGGAAGACCGCGAGGGCTGGGCCAGGCTGATGAAGAAGGCCGGCGTCAAGGGCATCCACATCGCCGAGCGCGACACCCAGCGCACCAAGAAGCCGAAGCCGATGAACGTGTTCTGGAACACCTGGTCGGTCGAAGGCTTCATCTCGGAAGGCCTGCAGCCGGCCGAGCTCGGCTGGGGCACCCATGAAACCTGGATGCCGAAGAACGGCAAGAGGCACAAGCACGGCTCCAAGGCGGCGATCTATCTGGAACAGCCCGGCGCCAACACGCGCGTGCGCAGCTGGTGCCCGACGCCGGGCGCGCAATACGGCCTCCTGGTGACGCATAACGAGTCGATCTCGATCGCCGACTTCTTCACCGTGCGCTCGAAGAAGGGCAAGGTCCAATACCGCCCCACCTGCCATTACGCCTACCATCCCTGCAACGACGCCATGCTGTCGCTCGACGAGATGTTCGGCGCCGCCGGCAAGCCGCAGCCGGTTCACCACGTGCTCGACGAGAACGAACTGGTCGACGGCATCGACGAGCTCGGCGTGCTGCTCTACGGCCACGACAAGAACGCCTACTGGTACGGCTCGCAGCTGTCGCTTGCCGAGGCGCGCAAGCTCGCCCCCTACCAGAACGCAACGGGCCTGCAGGTGACCTCGGCGGTGCTCGCCGGCATGGTCTGGGCCCTCGAGAATCCGGCCGCTGGCATCGTGGAAGCCGACGAGATGGATTACCGGCGCTGCCTCGAGGTGCAGTCGCCTTATCTCGGGCCAGTCAGGGGCTACTACACCGACTGGACTCCTCTGGACAATCGCCCGGGCCTCTTCCCGGAGGACCTGGACAAGGACGACCCGTGGCAGTTCCGCAACATTCTGGTCCGATAGCGCCGGGGCTGACCAGACGCAGCGCCTTGCAATCGCCCGGAAATCGGGCGATTGAGAAGATGCGGACCGAGGAGAGGACCAACATATGACTATTGCGCGCAAACTGCTTTCGGCGGGCGCCGCGGCAAGCCTTCTGGCGGCCGCCGCCTGCACCACCACCGGCCCTTCCGACCAGCCTTCGATGGGGGCCGCGCCAAAAGGGGTCGAGGGATCGTGGATCGACGGCACCGGCAAGGCCGTCTCTACGTTCAACGGCGGAAAGTTCACGACCGTGGCAGCTGAAACCGGCGAGAAGTTTGCCGAAGGCACTTACACTATGACCGGCGGAACGTCGCTCGAGATCACGGGCACCTCGCTGGTTCGCCAGACGCCGATCCATACCAACTGCCTGCTGATCTCCATCAATCAGCTCAACTGCACTGATGCCGCCGGCAAGAATTTCGTATTCATGCGGCGCAGCTGAACGATCCGGCTAGTTTAGGGCTCTTTGAAAGGACGGCGGCGCGAACCGCCGTCCTTTTTTGTGCCGGCAAATATCTCCCCCATTTGTGCTTGCATCGGTCAGGACCCGATGTGAACATGATCCGACGCTGACTGTTATTTTCCGGTCAAGCGAAAGCGTTAAGCACCGTCGAAGTCAGCTTATCCGGGAGACGAAGATGAAGAAGATTGCCGCCATCCTAGCCCTGTCCGCTTCGACGCTTGGCCTGTCGGCCGGCGTGTCCTTTGCCGACTATACATTGAACATTCTGCATTTCAACGACTGGCACAGCCGTATCGAAGGCAACAACAAATACGAGTCGACCTGTTCCGCCGAAGAGGAGACCAAGGGCGAATGCATCGGCGGCGCCGGCCGGCTGATCACCGCGATCGCTGAGGAGCGCAAGAAGCTCGAAGGGCAGAACGTGCTCTTGCTCAATGCCGGCGACAGTTTCCAGGGCTCGCTGTTCTACACCACCTACAAGGGCGCAGTGGAAGAGGAGTTCCTCAACCAGATCAAGCCCGACGCGGTAACGCTCGGCAACCACGAATTCGACGATGGCGAGACAGCGCTTGCGCCTTTCCTCGACAAAGCTAAGTTCCCGGTCGTCAGCGCCAATGTCGTGCCCAACGACAAGTCCGGCGCCGCCGGCAAGTTCAAGCCTTCGATCATTGTCGAGGTCGGCGGCCAGAAGATCGGCATCATCGGCGCCGTCACCAACGACACGCCGGAACTCGCCTCGCCCGGTCCGAACATCGCCATTGCCGACGACGTCAAATCGATCACGGCCGAAGTCGAGAAGCTCAAGGCGCAAGGCATCAACAAGATTATCGCCGTCACCCACATCGGCTACAGGCGCGAACGCGACGTGATCGCCAAGATCCCGGGTATCGACGTGGTGGTCGGCGGCCACAGCCACACGCTTCTGTCCAACACCGACCCGAAGGCCGAAGGCCCCTACCCGACCATGGTCGATAATCCGGACGGCTCCAAGGTGCCGGTAGTGCAAGCGGCGTCCTATTCGAAATATCTCGGCGAGTTCAAGGTCGTTTTCGACGACAACGGCAACGTCAAGGAAGCCAGCGGCGCCCCGATCTATCTCGACAAGTCGATCACGCCCGATCCCGCTGTTCTTGCCCGCATCAAGGAACTCGGCGCGCCAATCGAGGCGCTGAAGAACAAGGAAGTGGCCGAGACCACCAAGGCGATCGACGGCAGCCGCGAGAATTGCCGCGCGCGCGAATGCGAGATGGGCAATCTCGTCTCCGACGCCATCCTAGACCGCACCAAGGGCCAGGGCGTCGAAATCGTCATCTCCAATGGCGGCGGCCTGCGTGCGTCGATCGACCAGGGCACGGTGACCATGGGCGAGGTGCTGACCGTGCTGCCGTTCCAGAACACGCTGGCCACCTTCAAGATTTCGGGCAAGGACCTGGTCGCGGGCCTCGAAAGCGGCCTCAGCCAGGTCGAGGACGGTGCCGGCCGCTTCCCGCAGGTCGCCGGGCTGAAATATTCCTTCGACAAGTCGGTCGCGCCCAATGCCGGCCGCGTCAAATCGGTCGAAGTGATGGAGAACGGCGCCTGGACGCCGATCAATCCCGACAAGCAGTATCTGGTCGCCACCAACAACTATGTCCGCCAGGGCGGCGACGGGTACAAGGTCTTCGCCGAGAAGGCCACGGACGCCTATGATTATGGTCCCGGCCTGGAGCAGGTGGTGGCCGACTATCTCGGCGCTCATCGGCCCTACACGCCGAAGCTCGACGGCCGCATCACCGAGATTGCGGCAACGACGGCGGCGGCCGAGCCGGCCAAGCCCGCGGAACCGGCAAAGCCTGCCGAGACCGCTCCGGCCGCCACCCAGGCGCCTGCGGCCGAGGCAGCAAAGCCGGCCGAGGCCGCACCGGCGACCCCGGCTCCCGCCGCCGAGCCGGCCAAACCTGCTGAAGCCAAGCCGGCAGAAACCAGCCACACCGTCGCTGCCGGCGATACTTATTGGGACCTGGCCAGGAAAGCCTATGGCGACGCTACCAAGTGGAAGCTCATCTCCGAGGCCAACAAGGATTACAAGCCCCGCCGCCTGCCGCTGGGCGCGACGTTGACCATTCCGCCGGCTGCGAAGTAAGCGGACACCCGGAATTCATGACACCGCCCGGAGACGGGCGGTGTTCCTTTTCCGGTGCCAAACACGATAAGGTGCGGCCAGACGCGGCATTGAAATCCGGCAGGGCATCGCTAGTTTCCGCGCCGCTATCGGAGACCGTTGATGACGCTTGCCACCCCCACCAATGTCAACACTGCGAGGACCGCTGGTCTGCTGCCTGCCGGCCACCCGGCGGTGAAGCAGGGTAAGATCGGCGTCATGCTGATCAATCTCGGCACACCCGACGGAATCGAATTCGCGCCGATGTGGCGGTACCTTAGGGAATTCCTCTCCGACCCGCGCGTCATCGAGCTCAACAAGGCCATCTGGTACCCGATCCTTTACGGCCTCGTTCTGACCACCCGGCCGAAAAAGTCCGGCGCCAACTATGCCAGGATCTGGAACCGGGAGAAGAACGAGTCGCCACTGCGCACCTTCACCCGTTCCCAGGCAGAGAAGCTCGCCGTTGCCCTCGCCGATCACTCGAACGTCGTGGTCGATTGGGCGATGCGCTACGGCAATCCTTCAACGGCAAGTGTCGCGCAAAAGCTGGTCGAGCAGGGTTGCGACCGTATCCTGTCCTTCCCGGTATATCCGCAGTATTCGGCAACGACCACGGCGACCGCCAACGACCAGCTGTTCCGCGCGCTGATGAAGATCAGAAACGCGCCGGCGATCCGCAGCGTGCCGCCCTATTACGATGAACCGGTCTACATCGAGGCTCTCGCTCATTCGATCGAGCGGCATCTTGCGACCTTGGACTTCAAGCCGGAGGTCGTTATCGCATCCTACCACGGCATCCCGAAACCTTACTTCGAGAAGGGTGACCCCTACCATTGCCATTGCCTGAAGACGACCAGGCTGCTTCGGGCAAGGCTTGGCTGGGACGAGAACAGGCTCATCACCACCTTCCAGTCGCGCTTCGGCGCTCAGGAATGGCTGCAGCCCTATACCGATGTCACGGTCGAGAAGCTGGCGAAGGATGGGGTGAAATCCATCGCCGTCGTCAATCCGGGCTTTTCCGTCGACTGCATTGAGACGCTGGACGAGATCGGCCGCGAAGCGGCCGAAACCTTCCATCACGCCGGCGGCAAGAACTTCGCCCATATCCCCTGCCTCAACGACAGCGCCGAGGGCATGGCGGTCATCGAGGCGCTGGTCCGGCGCGAGCTTTCCGGCTGGGTGTGACCGGCTTCATCGACAGGCTTTGAAGCTGCTGCGCAAAACTCGCCGCCAAACCAATATTGGCGATCACCCGATTGTAACGTTACGGAAACACACTTAAGTGATTCCGGAGGTCGCCGCCTTTGAGGGAGAAACGAAATGGGCTTTAGCGGTTTCGATATTGCCATCATTGTTCTTGTTTTCCTGGTCATCATTCTGCTTTTCAAGGGCATAAGGACGGTGCCGCAAGGTTACAATTACACGGTGGAGCGCTTCGGCCGTTACACCAAGACACTGACCCCCGGCCTCAACATCATCAACCCCATCTTCGAGCGCATCGGTGCCAAGATGAACATGATGGAACAGGTGCTCGATGTCCCGACGCAGGAGATCATCACGCGCGATAACGCCATCGTCGGCGTCGACGGCATCGCCTTCTTTCAGATCCTCAACGCCGCACAGGCAGCCTACCAGGTCTCAGGCCTGCAGAACGCCATCCTCAACCTCACCATGACCAACATCCGTACCGTCATGGGCTCGATGGATCTCGACGAATTGCTTTCCAATCGCGACGCCATCAACGAGCGCCTGCTGCGCGTCGTCGACGAGGCGGCGCACCCCTGGGGCATCAAGATCACACGCGTCGAGATCAAGGACATCAACCCACCGGCCAATCTTATTGAATCGATGGGCCGCCAAATGACGGCCGAGCGCAACAAGCGCGCCCAGATCCTCGCCGCCGAGGGCTTGAAGCAATCGCAGATCCTCGAGGCCGAGGGTCGGCGGGAAGCCGCCTTCCGCGATGCTGAAGCGCGCGAGCGCTCGGCGGAAGCCGAAGCCAAGGCGACCCAGGTCGTGTCGGAAGCCATCGCCAAGGGCGACGTGCAGGCGCTCAATTACTTCGTCGCCCAGAAATACACCGAGGCGCTGTCCAAGATCGGCTCTGCGCCCAACAACAAGATCGTGCTGATGCCGCTTGAGGCGTCATCCCTCATCGGCACGCTGGGCGGCATCGGCGAGATCGCCCGCGAAGTTTTCAAGGGCGACGGCTCTTCCGGCACGCAGCGGCAGGCATCCCGCCCGCCGGTCGTCAAGCCCAGCGACAACTGATGTGACGCCGTCTGGGGTAGGAGAACATCAATGATCGACCGCATCGTTTCGGAACTCGGTCCGTGGAACTGGATGGTTCTCGGCATCGTGCTTCTGGTGATGGAAGTCGTGGCGCCCGGCGTGTTCATGCTGTGGATCGGCATTGCGGCCCTCATCATCGGGGCGGTGTCGCTGGCAATCTGGCACGCGGCCTTCTGGACCTGGCAGGTGCAGGTGCTGGCTTTCCTCATGCTGGCGGTGGTCTCGGCCTATGTCGGCAGGCAGATAGCGGTGTCGCGCCAAGGCAACGTCGACCAGCCTCTGCTCAACCGCCGCGGCGCGCAGATGGTCGGCAAGACAGCGACATTGACGGAGCCGATCAAGAACGGCCGCGGCCGCATCCGGCTCGGCGACACGCTGTGGCGCGTCTCCGGCCCCGACCTGCCGGTCGGCACGCAGGTGCGGGTGACCGGGGCGGCGGACACCGATCTGGAGCTGATCGTCGAGGCGATCTGAGTTTGTTTAGGCGGCGCCGATGCGCAGCAGATCGTGCAGATGCACCAGGCCAACCGGCCGTTTGCCCTCGATCACCATCAGGCTGGTGATGGCGGAGGTGTTGATCGTCTGCAACGCCGTCGCTACCAGCGTGTCGGGGCTTGCGGTCTTCGGCTTCTTCGTCATCACCTGATCGACGTTCATGGAAAGCAGGTCGCTGGCGATGTGGCGGCGGATGTCTCCGTCGGTGATGATGCCGGCCAGCGCGCCGTCGGGGGCGGTGATCGCCACGCAGCCGAAGCCCTTGCGCGACAATTCCAGGATCGCTTCGCGCATGCCGGTTCCCGACGGCACCAGCGGCAGTCTTTCGCCGACATGCATGATCTCGCGCAACTGAGTCAGATTGGCGCCGAGCTGACCGCCCGGATGGAAGGTACGGAAATGGTCCGGGGTGAAGCCGCGCGCCTCGAGCAGCGCGATCGCCAAGGCATCGCCCATGACGAGTTGCAGCAGGGCGGAGGTTGTGGGCGCCAACCCATGCGGACAGGCCTCGGGTACGGGCGGCAGCAACAGCACGACATCGGCGGCCCGCGCCAGCGCGGAGCTCTCGCCCGACGTGATGGCGATCAGCGGGATGGAAAAGCGCCTGGAATAGGCGACGATGCCCATCAATTCCTTGCTCTCGCCCGACCAGGACATGGCAATGATGGCGTCGTCCCGAGCGATCATGCCGAGATCGCCGTGATTGGCCTCGGCCGGATGGACGAAAAAGGCTGGCGTGCCTGTCGAGGCCAGCGTGGCGGCGATCTTGGAACCGATATGGCCGCTCTTGCCGACGCCGGTGACGATAACGCGGCCGTCGATCCGTGAAATCAGGTCGATGGCCGCCGCGAAGGGCTCGGCCAGTCCGTTTGCTAGCCCGGCGGCCAGGGCCGCCATGCCGGCCTGCTCCGTCGACACTGTTCTCAGCGCCGATTCGATCGCAGCCTGACTGTCCGGCCGCTTTCTTTCTGGGGACCCCGCATGCATGGGCGAAGCGATTAGCGCTTTGGCGCGCTCCTGTCCAACAGAATTGCCTTGAGCCTCGGAATGGAGGGGCTCTGAGGCGGCTCTCTCAACCCTCCGTTAACCATCCGCATTTACGGTTCGGTAAGTATGGCGCGACCGCGCCGCCCAAGCAGTGGTGACGATGTCCGGGGGCCAGCCTGAAACGAAAATCGGTCGGAGGGGCATTGCCGTCGCAGCACTGCTACTGACGGCGAGCGCGTTAGCCTTGCTGCGTCCGGCGCCGGCATTTTCGCAGGAGACCGAGCTGCGCGGCGACGTTTCCGACTCGGCCATACTCGCCGACCAGCACCGCAAAGCCAGGCAATTTCGGGCGCAAGGATCGCAGGATCAGAACGCATCCGCCGCGGCCGCCCAGGACACGGCACCGACGACCTATCAGCCGGCAAGCCTCGGCGCGGTTCCCGATGACCGCCAGACGGCGGGCGCGTCGAACGGCATCTTCGATCAGCCGCAGACAACGGACGATCCATTGGCCGATACGACGAAGCCGGCAAAACCGCGCCGGCCATCGACGGCGGCTCAACGCGCTCACGACTCCAAGGCCGACACAAAGGTGAACACCAAGACCGCCGACAAGAAGAAGACCAAGAAGAAAGCGGGCGCGTCTACCGATAGCACCACCACCGCCGGAATCGCCGTCACCGGTGACCAGACCGATGCTGCGCCGACCGACGACGACGGCAGCAACCGCCGCGCCGTCACCATCGACAGCGTCGACAAGCGGAAGCTCGACCCAGGCCAGGAGCGCACCGGATCGATCGACGGCCAGAAGGTCAAGCCGGAGGACGATCCCTTCGCCGCTCCCGGCGTCAGGATCGGCACCTTTGTCTTTCGGCCGACGCTCGAGCAAGGCTTCACCGCGACGTCCAATGCTGATTCCAGCAGCACCGGCAAATCCGCCGTTCTGTCCGAGACGTCGCTGCGGTTCACGGCGACCTCCGACTGGCGCGAGAATTCGGCTCTGATCACCGGCCACGGCCTGTTCCGCAACACGGTCTCAGGCGAGAAGATCAACGATGCGCAGGGCCGCATCGACGGTCAGCTCAATGTCGATCTCGACAACGAGCTGCGCGCCATCGCCAAGCTAGGCTACGAGGCGGCACCGGAATCCGCTTCCTCGCCCGACGCGATCGCCGGCGTCAACCAACAGCCGCTGCGCCAGACCCTGGACGGCAGCCTCGGTCTCGAAAAGAGTGTCGGCAAGATGCGTTACGCGCTGACCGGCGCAGTCTCGCATGATTTCTATGGCGACGCCGAACTCACCGACGGCACCAGCATATCGCAGAAGGATCGCAACAACACGCTCTACACCGCCACGTTGCGCACGGGCTATGAGGTCTCGCCGGCACTGACGCCTTTCACGGAAGTCGAGCTCGGCCGCAGGGTCTATGATCAGCGCCTCGACACAGATGGCTTTGAGCGTTCCTCGAAGCGGCTTGGCGCGCGCGCCGGCGTCGAGCTCGACATGGGCGAGAAGCTGTCGGGCGAATTCTCTGTCGGCTGGTTGCGCGAGGCGCTCGACGACAGCCGCCTTCCGGCAATCGCCGGGCCATCCATCAATGCCGATCTCAAGTGGTCGCCAGAACGCGGCACCATCATCGGGCTCACCGGCAAGACCAATGTCGAGACCACCACGACGGCGGGTCAGAGCGGCGATATCCTTTATTCGGGCCGGCTGACGGGCGAGCGGCAAATCCGCGCCAACCTGACAGCGAACTCGGCACTTGGCCTCGATTGGCGCGACTATACCGGCTCCGACGGCCACGACCTGATCCTGAGCGCCGAGGCCGGGCTGACCTGGTGGCTGAACCGCTATACCGGCCTCACCACGAGGGTGCGGACGGAGAAACTGACCAGCAACCTGCCTGGACGCGACTACACGGCCAACAGCGTCTATCTCGGCCTGAAGGTCCAGCGCTGAAGAGCGGCTCAAGGTACGTGAGCACGGGAAGCGCGAGAACCTGCCGTTCGCGGACCGGCCTCACGTGAATATCGGCTTAGGCTAGAACGCCGCGCCGCGGCGCTCCACCGGCCGCACCTCGTCGAGCAGCGTGCGGATGACGCCGGCCATGCTTGCGTTCATGTCGCTGCGCCACAGCGCGAAGGCGACGTTGGCCTCGACGAAACCCTCCGGCGAGCCACAGTCGAAAGTGCGGCCCTTGTAGTGATAGCCGTAGAAGGGCTGCTGTTTCTCCAGCTTCAGCATCGCGTCGGTCAGCTGGATCTCGTTGCCGGCGCCGCGTTCCTGGCTTTCCAGGATGCCGAAGATTTCCGGCTGCAGGATGTAGCGGCCGTTGATGTAAAGATTGGAGGGCGCTGTGCCCTGCTTCGGCTTCTCCACCATGCCGGTGATGCGGAAGCCGTTATGCGTGTCCTCGCCGCGGCCGACAATGCCGTATTTATGCGCTTCGAGGGGGTCGCATTCCTGTACGGCGATGATGTTGTTGCCGGTCTCGTCGTAAAGCTCGACCATACCCTTCAAGCAGCTCTTTTCCGACTGCATGATCATGTCCGGCAGAAGCAGCGCGAAGGGCTCGTCGCCGACCAGCTCGCGAGCGCACCAGACGGCGTGGCCGAGGCCCATAGGCACCTGCTGGCGCGTGAAGCTCGTCTGTCCCGGCGCCGGCTGCAGCCGCTGCAGGCGGGCGAGTTGGTCGTCCTTGCCGCGCTGGGCGAGCGTGTCGTAGAGCTCGAATTGGACGTCGAAATGGTCCTCGATGACCGCCTTGTTGCGCCCGGTCACGAAGATGAAATGCTCGATGCCGGCCTCGCGCGCCTCGTCGACCACATATTGGATGACCGGCCTGTCGACAACGGTCAGCATTTCCTTGGGGATGGCCTTGGTGGCCGGGAGGAACCGCGTGCCGAGGCCGGCGACCGGGAAAACTGCCTTGCGAACGCGCTTCATGCTGACACCCCTGCTTTTTGGCCAATTATCCGCTCGGCGGCACGCTCCGCAATCCCCCCGAACATTTTCACGACGAAATCATTTTCACGCCGGAATGTTGGAATACCGAACGGCCAGGTTGAATGTGACAGCTAAAAGCCGCGACACCTCTTTTCGTTCCCGGCGACACCTATGGTAAACTAAATACTAACCCAGTTCGGCGTTGAATGATCCTTCCTGATTTGACGAAGGAGGAAATGATGTCCGTTCGCAACACCGCGAAGCGCCTGACGGCATTGGCGACCGCCGCCGGCGTCACGCTGGCGCTGCTGATGCCCGCCGGACCCGCTTTCGCCGATGCCGGGTTCCGCCAGTGGGTCGCCGGCTTCCGCGCCACCGCAGTGGCAGGCGGCGTTTCGGGCGCTGTCTACGATCAGGCCATGAGAGGCATCGAGCCCGATCCGGTCGTGCTGGAAAAGGCCCGCACCCAACCGGAATTCACCGCTCCCGCCTGGGACTATTTCGACAACCGCGTGCATGACCAGTCGGTTGCCAATGGCCGCGCGATGGCGAGGAAATGGAAGCCGTGGCTGGATCGCATCGAGGCGCGGTTCGGCGTCGATCGCAACATCCTGCTGGCGATCTGGTCGATGGAATCGAACTATGGCGAGATCCTCAAGCGCGACGACATCATGCGCAACGTCGTCCGCTCGCTGGCGACGCTTGCCTATGGCGACGCGAAGCGCGCGAAATATGCCCGCACCCAGTTGATCGCGGCGCTGAAGATCCTGCAGACCGGCGACATCGACGAGAGCCATCTGATGGGCTCCTGGGCCGGCGCGATGGGCCAGACCCAGTTCATCCCGACCAGCTATCAGCGCTTTGCGGTCGACATGGACGGCAACGGCAGGCGCGATATCTGGAACTCGATCCCCGATGCGCTGGCGACCTCCGCCAATCTGCTCATGAAGAATGGCTGGCAGGCCGGCAAGACCTGGGGCTATGAGGTCACCATACCGGCCGGCAAGCTGCCCGGCGGCGCAAAGACGATCGCCCAGTGGCAGGCGCTCGGCGTCGTCAGGGCCAGCGGCAAGCCGTTCAGGAATCTGACCGACAAGGCGACGTTGAAGGTGCCGGACGGCCGGGGCGGCCCAGCCTTCCTGATGATCAGGAACTTCTCGGTCATCAAGGCCTACAACAATGCCGACAAATACGCTTTGGCCGTCGGGCTTCTCGCCGACGAGATCGCAGGCGGCACCGGCCTGGTGCAGGACTGGCAACGCCCCTTCACCAAGCTCACCTTCGAGGAGCGGCAGGAGCTGCAGAAACGTCTTTCCGAGCATGGCTATTATGACGGCAAGTTCGACGGCAAGATCGGTGACGGCTCGAAGGCCGCCATCATGGCCTATCAGGCAAAGGTTGGCCTGACCCAGGATGGCTATCCGAGCCTGGAAGTGCTCAAATGGCTCCGCAAGCAGTAGAGCCGGCGTAAGCGCCAGCCATCCTTTCAAAGACGGCAAGGATGCTGTAGCGCTTCGCACCTGTGCGCGGCCGTGTGCCGCGCGCCAAGGGATGGAGACGTGTTTGGTTTCGGTCGCGCGCATCAGGCAGGGCATTCGCCGGGCGCCGATCCTGATTCTCGCCCTCGCCGTGCTTGTCGTCACCGCGGCAGGCGCCTTTCACGCTCCTGCGTTCGCGCAGGAGGAAAGCCGCGGCTGGTCGCTGCGCGACCTTCTGTTCCCCCGCCGCAGCGAACGCATCGAGCCACCCGTCGAAGTCCAGCCAAGGCCAAAGCCGAAGAAGAAATCCAAGCCGCGCCCGCCGGCGCAGCCCGAGACGCCGATCGTCGAGAAGACGAATGACGCCCGCGTCGTCCTGGTGGTCGGCGATTTCCTGGCAGGCGGACTGGCCGAAGGCCTGGACGCCGCTTTTGCCGACAATCCCGCCGTCAGGATAGTCGCTCGCAGCAACGGTTCCTCCGGCTTCGTGCGCGACGACGTCTACAACTGGCCGGTTGAGATCAAGACGCTGATCGAGACTGAGAAACCGGCCGCCGTGATCGTCATGCTGGGCTCTAACGACCGGCAGCAGATGAAGGTCGGCGATGTGCGCGAGCAGCCGCGCTCGGAGAACTGGACCAAGGAGTATGAACGCCGCACCGATGCGCTCGGCAAGGCCCTTCAGGAGACCAAGGTGCCGTTCCTGTGGGTCGGCATGCCGGCTTTCGGTGTGTCGAAGATGAACTCCGACATGCTCGCTTTCAACGACATCTATCACTCCGCCGCCCAAAATCATGGAGGCGAGTTCGTCGATGTCTGGGACGGGTTCGTCGACGAGAACGGCGCGTTCGTCACCTCCGGCCCCGACATCAACGGCCAGCCGGTGCGCCTGCGTTCCGACGACGGCATCAACGTCACCAAGGCTGGCAAGCGCAAGCTCGCCTTCTATACGGAAAAGCCGTTGGCAAAGATCCTCGGGCTGGCGGCGCCGGGAAGCGTCACGACCGTATCGGCGCCGGCGGGCGCTCCGGTCGAGGCGCCGAAGCCGGCCGCCGCCCCCGTCATCGTCGACCGCACCGCACCGATGTTGCTCGGCGATCCATCTCTCGATGGCGGCACCGAACTGCTCGGCGCAACGCAACCGGCCAGGGCCGACCCGAACCTGCCCGGCGAAAAGCTGATCCTGGAAGGAAAGGCTCCTACGGCCTCGCCCGGCCGCGCCGACGATTTTTCCTGGCCGCCGAAGCCGACCGCCGCCGCTCAACCCGACACGACGACGGGCGTCAGCCGTTAGAGCAATTCCAGGAAAAGTGTGAGCGGTTATCCGTCAGGAATTGCGTCAAAACAAAGAGATGGAGCGGTTCGCCCGTTTCTATGAAACGGTGAAACGCTCTAGCGCGGCAGAACCGTCGATCCCATCAGCGCCTCGTCGATCGAGCGCGCCGCCTGACGGCCCTCGCGGATCGCCCAGACCACCAGCGACTGGCCTCGGCGCACGTCGCCCGCGGCATAGAGCTTGTCGACGCTGGTCCTGTAATCGCGATCATTGGCCTCGACATTCCGCGAGCGGCGGCTGTCGGTGACGACCTTGATCTTGCCGTCCAGCTCCTTCATCAGGCTGTCGCCCGCTGGCCCGGCAAAGCCGATGGCGATGAAGGCGAGGTCGGCGCGGATCACGAACTCTGTGCCGGGGATCGGCTTGCGCTTGTCGTCGACCTCGCAGCAGCGCACGCCGGTCAACTGGCCGTCCTCGCCGATGAATTCGAGCGTCGCCACCTGGAATTCGCGCTCGGCGCCCTCGGCTTGCGAGGAGGACGTGCGCATCTTGGTCGCCCAGTAAGGCCATACGGAGAGCTTGTCTTCCTTCTCCGGCGGCTGCGGCCGGATGTCGAGCTGCGTGACGCGCACCGCACCCTGGCGGAAGGCGGTGCCGATGCAGTCTGACGCGGTATCGCCGCCGCCGACCACCACGACATGCTGCCCGCCGGCGATGATCGGGTGCGAAGGCCAAGCCACAGACTGGATCGGCTCGCCCCCGACGCGGCGGTTCTGCTGCACCAGATAGGGCATGGCATCGTAGACGCCGCTGAGATCGTTGCCCGGAATGCCAGCCGGACGCGGCGTTTCGGAGCCGCCGCAATAGAGCACCGCATCGAATTCGTCGATGAGGTCGGCCACCTTCATGTCGACGCCGACATTGACGCCGCAATGGAAGGTCACGCCCTCGCCCTGCATCTGCTCGATGCGCCGGTCGATATAGTGCTTCTCGATCTTGAAGTCGGGGATGCCGTAGCGCATGAGGCCGCCGGGGCGGCTTTCGCGCTCATAGACATGCACGTCATGCCCGGCCCTGCCGAGCTGCTGCGCCGCCGCCATTCCGGCCGGGCCGGAGCCGATGACGGCGACACGCTTGCCGGTCTTCCTTTCGGGCGGATAGGGCCGGATGTGGCCGGTTTCATAAGCCTTGTCGGCGATCGCCTGCTCGACTGTCTTGATGGCAACCGGAATATCCTCGAGGTTCAGCGTGCAGGCTTCCTCGCAAGGCGCGGGGCAGATGCGGCCGGTGAACTCCGGGAAATTGTTGGTCGAATGCAGGTTGCGGATCGCGCTGTCCCAGTCGCCATTGTAGACGAGGTCGTTCCAGTCCGGGATCTGGTTGTGGATCGGGCAGCCCGTCGGTCCGTGGCAATACGGAATGCCGCAATCCATGCAGCGCGCGGCCTGTTTCTCGACCTCCTTGTCCGACATCGGCAGCGTGAATTCGCGGAAATGCCGGATGCGGTCCGAGGCCGGCTGGTACTTATGCACCTGCCGGTCGATCTCGAGAAAGCCTGTTACCTTGCCCATAGTCCAGTCCCTGCTGTCCGAAGGCACGCTTTTTATCGCGCACCCGTTAACCCCATAAGGCCGTCATGGCAACCGCACCTTGTTGGAGCATGACCCTCGCCGAGTTCCCACGTTTCGGGGTCATGCTCTCGGGGTCAGGATTGTTGGTGAGGATGCCGGCCGGAAGTCGTCTTTCCGGCCATGCCCGATGCTTATTCGGCCGCCACGCTCATGCGCATGCGTTCCATCTCGATCAGGGCGCGGCGATACTCCACCGGCATGATCTTGCGGAATTTCGGCCGGAAGTTCTGCCAGTTTTCGAGGATCTCGCGGCCGCGCACCGAGCCGGTGTAATGCACGTGGTTCGAGATCAGCTGGTAGAGTCTCTCCTCGTCATGGCTGGTCATGTCGCCCGACACGTCGACGCGGCCCTTGTGGTCGAGGTCGCCGCCGTGATGGAGCAGTTTCTCCATCAGGTCGTCCTCCTCCGGGACCGGCTCGAGCTCGACCATCGCCATGTTGCAGCGTTCGGCGAAATCGCCCTTCTCGTCCAGCACATAGGCGACGCCGCCCGACATGCCGGCCGCGAAGTTGCGCCCGGTCTTGCCGAGCACGACGACGATGCCGCCGGTCATGTATTCGCAGCCATGGTCGCCGACGCCTTCGACGACGGCGGCCACGCCGGAATTGCGCACGGCGAAACGCTCGCCGGCGACGCCGGCGAAATAGGCCTCGCCCTCGGTGGCGCCATAGAGCACCGTGTTGCCGACGATGATCGATTCCGCCGCGACGATCTTGGCTTCTTCCGGCGGGCGGATGACGATGCGGCCGCCCGATAGGCCCTTGCCGACATAGTCGTTGCCGGCGCCGACCAGCTCGAACGAGACGCCGCGCGCGAGAAACGCACCGAAGGATTGGCCGGCCGTGCCGGTGAGCTTCACCTGGATGGTATCCTCGCGCAGGCCCTTGTGCTTGAAGCGCTTGGCGACTTCGCCCGACAGCATCGCGCCGGCGGAGCGGTCGACATTGCGGATCGGCAGCTCGATGGTGACGGGCTGCTTGGCTTCGAGCGCCGGCTTCGCCAGCTCGATCAGCTTACGGTCGAGCACGTCGTCGATCGGATGCCTCTGCCGCTCGGTCCAGTGCAGCGCCTCATGCGGCGCGTCGGGCTTGAAGAACATCTTGGAGAAGTCGAGCCCGCGCGCCTTCCAGTGCTGGATCACGTCGCGCTTTTCCAGGAGATCGGTGTCGCCGATGATCTGGTCGAGATTGGTGAAGCCCATTTCGGCGAGCAGTGCACGCACCTCTTCCGCCACGTAGAAGAAGAAGTTGATGACATGCTCGGGCGTGCCCTTGAAGCGCTTGCGCAGCACCGGGTCCTGCGTCGCCACGCCGACTGGGCAAGTGTTGAGGTGACACTTCCGCATCATGATGCAGCCCGCCGCGATCAGCGGCGCGGTCGAGAAGCCGAACTCGTCGGCGCCGAGCAGCGCACCGACGATGACGTCGCGGCCGGTGCGCAAGCCGCCATCGACCTGCAGCGCGACTCTGCTGCGCAGGCCGTTGAGCACCAGCGTCTGATGCGTCTCGGCAAGGCCCATTTCCCATGGGCTGCCGGCGTGCTTGAGCGATGTCAGCGGCGAAGCGCCGGTGCCGCCGTCATAGCCGGAGATGGTGATGTGGTCGGCGCGCGCCTTGGCGACGCCCGCCGCAACCGTGCCGACGCCGACTTCCGACACCAGCTTGACGGAGACGTCGGCCGCCGGATTGACGTTCTTCAGGTCGTAGATAAGCTGCGCCAGATCCTCGATCGAATAGATGTCGTGATGCGGCGGCGGCGAGATCAGGCCGACGCCGGGCGTCGAATGCCTGACCTTTGCGATAGTGGCGTCGACCTTATGCCCAGGCAACTGGCCGCCCTCGCCGGGCTTGGCGCCCTGCGCGACCTTGATCTGCATGACGTCGGAATTAACCAGATACTCCGCCGTCACGCCGAACCGTCCTGAAGCGACCTGCTTGATCGCCGAGCGTTCCGGATTCTTGCCGCCGCCGGGCAGCGGCAGATATCGGTCGGCCTCCTCGCCGCCCTCGCCGGTGTTCGACTTGCCGCCGATCTGGTTCATGGCGCGCGCCAGCGTGGTGTGCGCTTCCCGGGAGATCGAGCCGAAAGACATCGCCCCGGTCGAGAAACGCTTGACGATCTCGGCCGCCGGCATGACGTCCTCGAGCGCGACCTTCTTGCGGCCGGTTTCTTCGGCCAGCTTGATCTTGAACAGGCCGCGGATGGTTTGTGCCCGCGCGGTCGCGCTGTCGATCTGCGCCGAATACTCCTTGAACGTGTCCCAGGACCCCTGGCGCACGGCATGCTGCAAGGTAGCGACCGCATCCGGCGACCACATATGCGCCTCGCCGCGCATGCGGAACATGTATTCGCCGCCGACTTCCAGGGTGTTGCGCAGCACTGGGTCGTTGCCGAAGGCGTCCGAGTGGCGGCTAAGCGTCTCGGTCGAAATCTCGTCCAGTCCGACACCTTCGATTAGCGTCGCCGTGCCGGTGAAATACTTCTCGACGAAATCTGACTTCAGCCCGATCGCGTCGAAGATCTGCGCGCCGCAATAGGACTGGTAGGTCGAGATGCCCATCTTGGACATCACCTTGAGGATGCCTTTGCCGATCGACTTGATATAGCGCGAAACCACCTCGTATTCGTCCACCTCAGCCGGCAGTTCACCACGATTGTGCATGTCGAGCAGCGTGTCGAAGGCAAGGTAAGGGTTGATCGCCTCGGCGCCATAGCCGGCGAGACAGCAGAAATGATGCACCTCGCGCGGCTCGCCGGACTCAACGACGAGGCCCACTGACGTGCGCAACCCCTTGCGGATCAGGTGGTGGTGCACCGCCGCCGTGGCCAGAAGGGCTGGAATGGCGATGCGGTCGGGCCCGACCTGGCGGTCCGACAGGATGATGATATTGTAGCCGCCGGCGACCGCCGCCTCCGCGCGCTCGCAAAGCCGGTCGATGGCGCCTTGCATACCCGCGGCGCCCTCGTTCGAGCCGTAGGTGATGTCGATCGTCTTGGTGTCGAAACGGTCTTCGGTGTGGCCGATGGAACGGATCTTTTCGAGATCGCCATTGGTCAGGATCGGCTGGCGCACTTCGAGCCGCTTGCGGCGCGACGTGCCGACCAGGTCGAAGATGTTCGGCCGCGGCCCGATGAAGGACACCAGGCTCATCACCAGCTCCTCGCGGATCGGGTCGATCGGCGGGTTGGTGACCTGGGCGAAGTTCTGCTTGAAATAGGTGTAGAGCAGCTTCGACTTGTCCGACATCGCCGAGATCGGCGTGTCGGTGCCCATCGAGCCAACCGCTTCCTGGCCGGTGGTCGCCATCGGCGCCATTAGTAGCTTGGTGTCTTCCTGCGTGTAGCCGAAGGACTGCTGGCGATCGAGCAGGCTGACATCCTTGCGCAGCGCGCGCGGCTCGACCGGCTTGAGCTCTTCGAGGATCAGCTGCGTGTTGGCGAGCCAGGTCTTGTAGGGATGCCTGGTCGCGATCTCCGACTTGATCTCCTCGTCCGAGACGATGCGGCCCTTGGCGAGATCGATAAGCAGCATGCGGCCGGGCTGCAGCCGCCACTTCTGCACGATCTTCTCCTCCGGCACCGGCAGCGCGCCGGCTTCCGACGCCATGATGACGCGGTCGTCGTCGGTGACGATGTAGCGAGCCGGGCGCAGGCCGTTGCGGTCGAGCGTGGCGCCGATCTGGCGGCCGTCGGTGAACACCACCGCCGCCGGCCCGTCCCACGGCTCCATCAACGCTGCATGGTACTCGTAGAAAGCCTTACGGTCGGCGTCCATGAGCTTGTTGCCGGCCCAGGCTTCCGGGATCAGCATCATCATGGCGTGGGTGAGCGAATAGCCGCCCTGGAACAGGAACTCGAGCGCGTTGTCGAAGCACGCCGTGTCCGACTGTCCCTCATAGGAGATCGGCCACAGCTTCGAGATGTTGTTGCCGAACAGCTCGGAATCGACCGAGGCCTGACGCGCCGCCATCCAGTTGTTGTTGCCGCGCACCGTGTTGATCTCGCCATTATGCGCGACCATGCGGTAGGGATGCGCCAGCTTCCACGACGGGAAGGTGTTGGTCGAGAAGCGCTGGTGGACCAGGATCAGCGCCGTTTCGAAGCGCGGATCCTTGAGGTCCTTGTAATAGGCGCCGACCTGGTAGGCCAGGAACATGCCCTTGTAGACGACGGTGCGCGCCGACAGCGACACGCAATAGGCGCCGATGTCCTTATTGTCGTTCTCGGCATAGATGCGGCCCGAAATCACCTTGCGCAGCAAATAGAGCCGCGCCTCATATTCCTCGTCATCCGGGATGTCGGCCGTGCGGCCGATGAACACCTGCCGGTGGAACGGCTCCGAGGCCACAATATCCGGCGCCTTCGACAATGACGAATTGTCGACCGGCACGTCGCGGAAGCCGATTAGCGGCAGCCCTTCCGACTGCGCCGATTCAGCGATGATCTCTTCTATATGGGCGCGAAGCGCCGCGTCCTGCGGCATGAACCAATGGCCGACGCCATACTGGCCGGCCGGCGGCAGTTCGATGCCCTTGGCCGTCATTTCCTCACGGAAGAAAGCATCCGGGATCTGCACGAGCACGCCGGCACCGTCGCCGACCAGCGGATCGGCGCCGACGGCGCCGCGATGGGTGAGGTTTTCCAGCATCGCCAGACCGTCCTCGACGATCCCGTGCGACTTCACGCCCTTCATGTTGGCGATGAAGCCGACGCCGCAGGCGTCATGCTCGTTGCGCGGATCATAGAGGCCCTGGGCGGCCGGACCGCCGGAAGTTCGGAGGGCTTGGGTCCGGACGGTATTTTTAACGGCTGCCGCTTTCGTCTGCGCGGCCTGGCCGTTGATCGCAGATGGCGTCAGTTCCGTCATCGTCCTGTCCTCCGTTCTTCACCTTGGCCCTGATAGTCTCAGGGCGCTGGCTTGCCTTGGGAAGCGAGAGGGCTTCCCCTTGATCCTTGCTGCACGTCTCGCGAAATCCATCGAACCATACGGCTATACGCCCGGTTCGCATCCGGTATCGTACAGGCCAGAGCCAGGCCGTCTACCCGCCGCTCACGACAATGGCCGGAATGGCAGCAATGATACGCCAGTCCAGCCTGTTTTGCGCGACAAAATAAGACAGCACTACTGTCCTAAATTTTTTATGGCAGAAATCAGGAACCTATACAAGACCGATTCACAAAAAACTTGAGGCATGCCGCGACACAAAATTTCGTGACGAGCCCTGCAAACGCAAGCTTTGGTCCAGGTCTTTCGAGACGACTCGCTGGCTTCACCGCTTTGCCGGCGGTTGGCCCTTGCGCTTCTCCCGCCGAAGCGGTCAAGTCCCGCCGCTTTTGCCAATCACGAACGGACCTCTCGATGTTCTTTGCTTCCGACAACTGGGCGGGCGTCCATCCCGACATTTCGGCCAACCTGGCGCGCCACGCCGACGGCGTCGCGACCGCTTATGGCGACGGCGATTTGGACCGGTCCGTCTATCGCCGCTTCAACGAGCTTTTCGAGCGGGAGGTTCAGGTCTTCTTCGTCGCGACCGGCACCGCGGCCAACGCGCTTTCGATGGCCGCGGTGAACCGTGTCGGCGGCATCGCGCTTTGCCATTCCGAAGCTCATATGAATGTCGACGAGTTCGGCGCGATGGGTTTCTATACCGGCGGCGCGCGCATGGCGCCGATCCCGGGGCCGTTGGGGCGCATCGACCCCGAGGCGCTCGACCGGGCTATCAGGCGCTATTCGCAGGATCTGGCTCCCGCCGGTCAGCCGATGGCGGTCACCATCACCCAGGCGACAGAGGTCGGCACGGTCTACAGCGTCGACGACGTCAAAGCGATCGCCGAGATCAGCCGCCGCCACAAGCTGCCACTGCACATGGACGGCGCGCGCTTTGCCAATGCGATTGCGGCGACGGGCGTCAGCCCGGCCGAAATGACCTGGAAGAGCGGCGTCGACCTCATCTCCTTCGGCGCTACCAAGAACGGCTGCTGGATGGCAGACGCGGTGGTGATCCTCAATCCGGATGTCGGCAAGGACCTGCGCCTGCAGCGCCAGCGCGCCGGGCAGACCTTCTCCAAGGCGCGGTTCATCTCAGCCCAGTTCGAAGCCTATTTCACCGACGATCTGTGGCTGAGGATGGCCGGTCGCGCCAATCAAATGGCCGCGCATCTGGCGGAGACGATCGAGGACGCACCGGCAGGAAGGCTCGCCTGGCTGCCGCAGGCCAATGAGGTATTCGCCATACTCAACCGCGAGACCGCCGGGAAGCTGCAGGCGGCCGGCGCCAAATTCTACGAATGGGGCGTGCCTTCAGGATTCGACGGCCACCTCGGCGACAACGAGGCGATCCACCGCTTCGTCGCCAGCTTCGCGACCACGACCGAGGAGATCGATCGCCTCGGCCAGTTGCTGGCCTGAACTTGCTGTCGGGGGCAAGCCGATGACCAGGCCGCCTCTCGGCTCAACAATGCGGCTGGTTCATCCAGCGCCAAATGTGTTGGGCTTCTACGACGGCCGCGTCGACGGGGTTCGTATTTGGTCGGACGAACCGAACTGGCTCGACGACGGGGCGTATACGCTCGGCATCTGCACCTATGCGATCGTCGATGGATCGCAGGCGCTTGTCTATGACACGCACATCTCCCTGGCGCATGCCCGTTTCATCAGGCGCACGCTCGAAGAGGTGGGCGTGACTTCGATACGCGTTGTGCTCAGTCATTGGCATGACGACCATATCGCCGGCAATGAGGTGTTCAAGGATTGCGAGATCATCGCCAACAGCCTCACGGCATCGGCGCTTGGACGCGGCCGCGCCGGGATCGAAAGTGGCAATCCGCCGATCAGGCCGCTCGTGCTGCCCGACAGGACGTTCGACGACAGCCTCAGCCTGACGGTCGGGGCGATCCCCGTCGAACTGCGTCAGGTCGAAATCCACAGCCATGACGGCACGGTTCTGCTGATGCCCGACGCCGGCTTGCTGCTGGCCGGCGACACGCTGGAGGATTCGATCACTTATGTCTCGGAGCCTGAGCATCTGGAGGAACACTTGATCGACCTCGAGCGCATGGCCAGTTGGGTGTTCGATCGGATCCTGCCAAATCACGGTTCCTTCGAGGCAATCGAAGCCGGCGGCTACGACAGAAGCTTCATCACGGCGACCGAGGCTTATGTCCGAAGGCTGCTTGCCTGCCGGCAAGACCCCGACCTGGCCAAGCAGGATCTGAAGACCTTCGGCGCCGGCATGTTTTCAACCACGGCGGTTGAATATTTTGCGCCATACGAAATCGTGCACCGACAGAACGTGGAGGCCGTTGTCGCGGCAAAGCGCCGTTAACGTGCCCCAAGGCGGAATGGCCCGTTGCCGATGGCACAATAAAAAGCGGCGCCTCGCGGCGCCGCTTCCGTCTCGGGAGGGAGACGTTGTCTGTGTCTGCGATGGAGACCGCGGATTACGCGGCCGCTTTCGCCTCGATCTGCTTGGCCTTGTCCGAGGACTGGGTAATCGAGATCTTGCGCGGCTTCAGCTCCTCGGGAATGTTGCGCTTGAGGTCGATGAAGAGCAGGCCGTTCTTCAGCGTGGCGCCCTCGATCTCGACATGATCGGCAAGCTGGAAGCGCCGCTCGAAAGCGCGCGAGGCAATCCCGCGATAGAGCAGTTCCGAACCCTCGCCATTGCCCTCTTCCTTGCGCTCGCCCTTAACGGTCAGCACATTGCGGTGGGCCTCGATCGAAATCTCGTCTTCCGAGAAGCCCGCAACAGCCATCGAGATGCGATAGGCGTTCTCGCCGGTGCGCTCGATATTATAGGGCGGATAGGTCTGCGCGGTCTCGGGCTGGCCGAGCGAGTCGAGCATGGTGAACAGTCGGTCGAAGCCGACGGTGGAACGATAAAGCGGGGAAAAATCAACGTGACGCATGAGGTGTTCTCCTGTTGAGCAACATGGTTTGCGTGTGACCCCTTACGAAACCCTCGAAAGGCGTTCCGGATAGGCCAGCGACCCCGACAAACGGCGGCCGCAAACGTCATTTGGGAAGCGGAGAAAGCCATTTCAAGGCTTTTTGATCGGCGCAAAACCGCCATGTTGATGAACGGCGGATGAACTCAGGCTTCGGCATCCGTTCAGCCAGGCTTTGCTAGGCTTCGTTCAAGTCAGGCAATTCGGGAAAAGCGCCAAGCGCTTCCGGCCGGAATTGCGGCAAGACAAAGAGACAAGCGGCGCCTCCATCCCCGTGCCGCGACGAGGCCGAACCGGGTGCAACGTCCCTTCCTCCCGGATCGACAGAGGCCGGAAGTGCGCCGCAGGCACTTCCGGCCTTCCCATTTCAAGGCGGTTGCGTCAATCCTCACGGCGCCTTTGCTTTTGCCGCCTGGCCGTCTATCACCATGCCGACGCCTTGCCCGCTCGGGCGAAGAACAACCAGCGACTTGCCGAATGACGGAATTTTTCCATCTGACCGAGGACAATCCCGCGCCGCGGAACGCCGCGGGCGGTTTCTTCACCACGCCGGACGGCAAGAAGATCCGCTACGGCGTCTTTGCCGCCGTCGCCCGCCCGCTGCTGGGCACTGTGGTTCTGCTGACCGGGCGCAACGAATGCATCGAGAAATATTTCGAGACCATCCGCGACCTCGCGGATCGCGGCTTCGGCGTCGCGATCCTCGACTGGCGCGGCCAGGGCGATTCCAGCCGCCTGCTGCGCGACCGCCAGCGTGGTTATGTCCGCAACTTCCGCGACTATGCGCGCGACCTCGAGCAATTCTTCGAGGAGATCGTGCTCCCGGACTGCCGCGGCCCCTACTATATCCTCGCCCACTCGACGGGGGCCGTGATTGCGCTGCTGGCTTCGCCGTCAATGGTCAACCGTGTGCGGCGCATGGTGCTGCTCGCGCCCTTTCTGGAGGTGCCGGACCTTCCGGTCTCGATGGCCACGGTGCGGCGCGTGTGCGCGATCTTCTGCGCGCTCGGCCTCGGCCGGCTCTACGCGGCGATCGGTCCGCGGCCGAAAGTGCCGCCGCCTTTCGAGGTGAACAAGGTGACCTCGGACCCGGCGCGCTACCGGCGCAATGTTGGGATCTACGAGGCCTGGCCGCAGCTCGCGCTGGGCGGACCGACCATCCGCTGGCTGAAAGCCGCGGCCGCGGCCGCGCAAGCCGTCAGCGATCCGGATTTCATGGCAGGGGTCCGGGTGCCGATGCTGATCGTGGCCGCCGGCGCCGACCGGGTGGTCTCGACCAAGGCCGTGGAGGCCTATGCCAGGAAACTGCGCGTCGGCTCGCTGTTGATGATCGACGGCGCCGAGCATGAGATCCTGCAGGAGAAGGACATCTACCGCGAGCAGCTGCTCGCCGCCTTCTATGCCTTCATTCCCGGCACCGGCGACGCTCCCTGATCGCGATTGAAACCAAGCCGCGGCTGGGACGGGTCAGCCGCGCAGCGCCGCCATCGCCGCGGCGTGCAGCTCCGGCGTCGCCGTCGCCAGTATATCGCCGCCCTTCTCCGCCGGGCCGCCTTCGAAAGTGGTGACGACGCCGCCGGCCTTCTCGATGATCGGAATCAGCGCAACGATGTCGTAGGGCTTCAAGCCCGGATCGGCGACGATGTCGACACAGCCCGCGGCCACCATGGCGAAGGCGTAGCAGTCGGTTCCGTAGCGGGCGAGTTGGACCTTCGTCTCGAACTGGTCATAGCGCTTGCGCGCTTCGCCTTTGAAAAGGGCGGGCGTGGTCGTGAAAAGCGTCGCCTGCGCGAGGTCGGTCGTCTTGCGGGTCGAAAGCCTGCGTGGTCCGCCCGGTCCTTCATAGTGCGAGCCGGACGCGTTGGCATAGAACAGCTCGCCGGTGAAGGGTTGCGACATCATGCCGGCAACCGCATCGCCGTCGGCGGTCAGCCCGACCAGCGTTCCCCAGACCGGAAGGCCGGAAATGAAGGCGCGTGTCCCGTCGATCGGGTCGATCACCCAGACATGCCGGTTGGTGATGTTCTGGCTGCCATGCTCTTCCCCGAGAATGCCGTGCTCGGGGTATTCGGCGGAGATCAGCGCGCGGATCGCGCGCTCGGCTTCGCGATCGGCCTCCGTCACCGGGTCGAAGCTTCCTGCCTCCTTGTTGGCGACCGCCCCCTGGCTGCGGAAGCGCGGCAAGGTTTCCGCAGCGGCGGCATGCGCTATGCGCCGCATGAAATCGGTGCTGATATCCAAGTCGCTCTCCCCATCGCGGCTCTTGCCAGCCGCTCTTTCTCGCAGGACAGGCACGCTGAAGACCGGTCAGCCGCCTGCTTTCTGTTGCCCTAATGCCACAACGAACCGCCGAAGCGGAATTTCCACATCATATTGAATTAAAAAAACCTGCTGTCGATTGACATTTGTGCGCCGCACAATAGTTTTGTTATCGGACAGGTTTTCCTGTCCATGCCCTCCTTGGGCGTTTCCTCCCTAGACTTCGACCGTGTCGTGAAAACGATGCGGTCTTTTTTTCGAGCAATTCCAGGAAAAGCGCGAAACGGTTTTTCGGTCTAGAATTGCCTTTATAAAGAACTCGGGCGCGCCGTCATTCCGCCGCGAGCGGCAAATCGACGAAATGATGGTCGGGCATCGACATCAGATCGGCCGAGAACCGGGTCAGGTCGGAAGCCAAGGCGTCGAAGCCGGTCGATTTCTGGAACGTCCGCTCGTCCATGTAAAGCCCGCGATTGACCTCGATTTGCAGCGCATGCAGATGCCGCGCCGGCCTGCCGTAATGCTCAGTGATGAACCCGCCGGCATAGGGCTTGTTGTGCGCGACCGTGTAGCCCATGCCCACGAGCAGACTGATCGCCATCTCGGTGAGCGCCGGCGAGGCCGAGATGCCGAACCGGTCGCCGATGATGAAATCGGGCCGAACGCCATTGTCGCCGACGCGGATCGAGGTCGGCATCGAATGGCAGTCGATCAGCACGGCATAGCCGAACCTGGCATGCGTCCTGGTCAGGAGCCGCTTCAGCGTTTCGTGATAAGGCTTGTACACCGCTTCGATGCGCGCGACGGCCTCGGCCAGAGGCAGCCGACCGGAATAGATGTCGAGCCCCTCGCCGACCAGTTTCGGCACGGTGCCCAGCCCACCGGCGACACGCGCGGAGCGGATGTTGCAGAAGGACGGCACCGGCTCCGCGAACATGCGCGGATCGAGCTCCCAGGGCTCGCGGTTGACGTCGAGATAGGCGCGCGGAAAATTGGCCGCCAGCAGCGGCGCGCCGAGCGGCACGGCGCCTCCGAACAGCTCCTCGACATAGCAGTCCTCCGACCGGCGGATGGCATTGCGGTCGAGCCGCGCCATGGCCAGGAACCGCTCCGGATAATGGCGGCCGCTATGCGGTGAGTTGAACAGGAAAGGGACGCGCTGCTCAGCGCCCGATCGGATTTCGAAGGGTGGAACGACCGAAAAATCCTCGGCTGCCGTCTTCAATTTGTACGAACCAGGATGAAGCACTGCATCATGACGCAAAACTTGCCACCTTGCGTTCGGCATGTCCAGCATTTCAGGTGTTAAACCCCGCCTCGAACCGCATGCGGGATGCCCTTCATTCACTTGATGTTTACCGACGCATCCTCATATACAGGATGGTTAACGGCCTTGCCCGGCGGCAGGCTTGGGGCGGGTGATTCGGACGGGACATGATGGCACGCATTCTGCTGGCGGAAGACGATGACGATATGCGCCGCTTCCTCGTCAAGGCGCTGGAACGCGCCGGCTACCAGGTAAGCGATTTCGACAATGGCGCCAGCGCCTATGAGCGGCTGCGCGAGGAGCCCTTCTCCCTGCTCCTGACCGACATCGTCATGCCGGAGATGGACGGCATCGAGCTCGCCCGCCGCGCCACCGAGATCGATCCCGACCTCAAGGTGATGTTCATCACCGGCTTTGCCGCGGTCGCGCTCAATCCCGATTCCAAGGCGCCCAAGGACGCCAAGGTGCTGTCGAAGCCCTTCCACCTGCGCGATCTCGTCAATGAGGTCGAGAAGATGCTGCAGGCGGCGTGAGCCGCCTCCGGCCCGTATCGGGCCTTGCGTCGGCAGGCACTTCGCCGATGCGACAAACGGAAGCCGTCTTTCCACATTCCAGCTATTGACGCGCCGGATCAAAAGTGGTGTATGCGCGGCGTCGGATGGGCGTGTAGCTCAGCGGGAGAGCACTGCATTGACATTGCAGGGGTCACAAGTTCAATCCTTGTCACGCCCACCATCCAGCCAATCCAGGGGATAAGACGGTAAGGCTTTGCCGCTGCGATTCCGGCTTCCCCAACCGCCCTACTGATCCCTCATTGACTCATTGCGGTGTCGGGTCAGGCGAATGACCGGGATTACCGCCGCCCTTGCCTTCGTGGCAGGGTGTGCCGATGCCGCAGCACTTGCCATGATAGGCCACATTCGGTTTGAGATTGCCGCAGTCCCTGGTGGTTGCGGTCTTGCAGCTGGCCAGCGCCGATACCGCGATTGCCGCGATAAGGACATTTCTTGAAGCACTAACCATGAGGCGTTCTCCTTGATGAACCTCGCTTCTTGACGCAGCGCTTGGCCGCGCCTCATTGCGGATAGGTTCAAAGGAAACGAAAGATCTTTTGCCGGGCACTCTCGGCAGCCCGGCGGAGTCGGAGCACGTATCCGGTTCAGACGCCGGAGAGGGCGCAGAGGGCTTTCATTCTTGCGGTAGCAAGCTCAGGATTGGCAAGCAGGCCGGCCTGGTCAGAGAGCCGGAAGACATCCGCGTAATGGCATATGCCGCGCGCCGACTGCATGCCGCCGACCATCGTGAAATGGTCCTGATGCCCGTTCAGCCAGGCCATGAAGACGATGCCGGCCTTGTAGTATTCGGTCGGCGCTTCGAAGATTTTTCGCGACAGCGGCACGGTCGGCGCCATCAGCGCGTCGTAACCGGCCTTGTCGCCTTCCGCCAGCTTCGCCAGCGCGGCATTGGCCACCGGCGCGATGGCGTCGAAAATGCCGAGCAGCGCATGCGAATGCCGCCTGCCGTTGCCGGCGATCAGCTCCGGATAGTTGAAATCGTCGCCAGTGAACATCACGACACCCTCGGGCAGCCTGTCGCGCAACTGCACTTCCTTGCCGGCATCGAGCAGCGATATCTTGATGCCCTCGACCTTGTCCGCATGCCGCTCGATGATGGCGACAACCGTGTCGAGCGCGGTGCCAAAATCGTTGCAGCCCCAGTAGCCCTTGAGCGCCGGATCGAACATGTCGCCGAGCCAGTGCAGAATGACCTTGCCTGAGGCCTGGGACAGCATCCGGTCATAGACCCGGGCATAATCGTCCGGTCCCTTCGCCACAGCCGCCAGCGCTCGGCTCGCCATCATGATCGCCTTGCCGCCCTCGCCTTCGATGAAGGCAAATTGCTCTTCATAAGCACGGATGACGTCGTCGAGGGTCTTGGCAGCCGCCGGTGCCAGGTGATCGGTGCCCGCCCCTGAAGCAAGGTCGGCATCCGGGACCGTTCTAGCCTCGGCCATCGAGCGGCGGATCAACTCCTTGGCGCTCGCCCAGTCGAACCCCATGCCGCGCTGAGAGGTGTCCATGGCCTCGGCGATGCGAAAGCCAAGCCGCCACAGATGATGGCGGAACGCCATGGTCTTGTCCCAGTCTACCGCCGGCCGCGACCACGGATTGGTCATGGCGATGGGGTCGGCGACGATATGGGCTGCGGCATAGGCTATGCGCGAAAAACGTGCGTCCTTAATCGGCTCGACCGGTTTGCCGGCGAGCCGGTAGCTGACCCGGTCACCGTTTGCCGCAGGCAAGATGATGTCCATGGAACTCTCCCGTTGCGGTCGCTATAAATGGAACGTTCCAATAAATCAAGGACTTTTATGATCCAGGGCAAGCGAGCCGGCAGGTTGGAGTCGCTTGACGGAGAAACCCTTATGTCGGCTGAAATTTTCGAACTATCCTCATCAATTCTCGAATCGCGAAAAATCGTGATTGACTCCGATTTGGAACGGTGATTAGAACGTTCCAATAAATTCGTTCGAAAGATGCGGAGGAAGGGACGAGGATGGCCAGCCGGGCCAAGGCGACGATCCTGGACATCGCCCGCGAAGCCGGTGTGTCCAAATCGACGGTGTCGCTCGTGCTGCAGGGCAGCGGGCTCATCCGGCCCGAAACCGCGACCAAGGTGCGTAAGGCGATCGAGGATGTCGGCTATGTCTACAACCGCGGCGCCGCCAATCTGCGCAAGGCCCATTCCAACGTCATTGGCATGGTGATCAACGATCTCACCAATCCCTTTTTCGCGGAACTCGCGGTCGGCATGGAGCGCGTCTTCCAGGCGGCCGGCGTCGTCCCCTTCATCGCCAACACGGCTGAGAACCCGGTGCGCCAGGAAGAGGTGCTGAAATCGATGATGGAGCAGGGCGTCGCCGGCCTGATCGTCTCGCCGGCGCGCGGCACAATGCCTGGGGCTTTCCGGCGCATCGAAGCGGCTGGCGTGCCCGTGGTGTTCGCCATGCGCAGGCTGCCCGAAAGCCGCATACCGGCAATCGCGCCCGACAATCGTCGCGGTGCGTGTCTTGCCACCGAGCACCTGATCCGCAAGGGCCATCGCCGCCTCGCTTTCTTCGGCGGTTCGTCCGACCTCGTCGTCTATCAGGAGCGTCTGGGCGGTTTCCTCGAAGCCTGCGAGGCCTTCGCCATTCCAGTAGTCGACCGGACGATCGTCGAAGGTGAGACCAGCCGGAAGGGCGGCATGGCCTGCCTGGAGACGGCGCTGGCCATGCCTGAACCGCCGACGGCGGCCCTTTGCTTCAACGACGCGGTTGCCTTCGGTGTCATTCTGGCGCTGCGCAAGCGCGGCCTCGAGGCGGGAGCGGACTTTGCCGTCGTCGGCTTCGACGACGTCGCCGAGGCCGAGCATTACAGCCCGGGGCTGACCAGCGTTGCCGTCGATACCGCAGGCCTTGGCGAACGCGCCGCCCATGTCATGCTGAAGATGATCCAGTCGCGCACCACGCGCGCCGAAGACCATATTGGCGCGGTCAGCCTGGTCGTGCGGGAAAGCAGCGGTCCTGACCGCAGCAGCCAAATGGGAGACGCGGCATGAGCGTGCGATGGGGATTGATCGGCGCCAGCACGATCGCCAGACAGTTCATGATCAATGCCATCCGCGCGCAGACCGACGGCGAGGTCGCCGCCGTGATGAGCTCGAGCACGGAGCGCGCCGAGGCTTATGCCCGCGAGAATGGCATTCCTGCCGCCGTCTCGACCGTCGAAGCGCTGCTCAACTCGGACATCGACGCCGTCTACATCTCGACCACCAACGAGTTGCATCTCGATCAGGGCATGGCCGCGATCAAGGCCGGCAAGCATGTGCTGTGCGAGAAGCCGTTGGCGCTGACCAGCGCCGATGCACGCAAGATGGTTGCGGCAGCAAGGCAAGCCGGCATCGTCTTCGGCACCAACCATCATCTGCGCAATGCCGGCGCCCATCGCGCCATGCGCGAGGCGATCGCCGCCGGCCGCATCGGCAAGCCGATCGCGGCACGCGTCTTTCATTCGGTTTTCTTGCCGGCGAACCTGCAGGGCTGGCGCATCACCAGGCCGGAAGCCGGCGGTGGCGTGGTGCTCGACATCACCGTGCATGACGCCGACACGCTGCGCTTCGTGCTCGGCGACGATCCGGCCGAGGTTTCGGCCTTCACGCAATCGGCCGGTATGGCAGGTAGCGGGCTGGAAGACGGCGCCATGTGCATCTGGCGCTTCAAATCCGGCGTCATCGCCCAATCGCATGAAGGGTTCACGACAAAATATGCCGGCACCGGCTTCGAGGTGCACGGGACGGACGGCTCGCTGATCGCCGCCAACGTGATGACGCAGAAGCCGGTCGGCTCGGTGCTGCTGCGCACCGCCAGCGGTGAGGAAGAGCTGAATTTCGACCGCGAGGACCTCTACGCCCGCTCGGTCCGCCAGTTCCATGCTGCGATCCGCGACGAAGGCCAGCCTGCCGCTACCGGCGAGGACGGCATCTGGTCGCTGGCGTCGGCCGAGGCCGCGCTGCAATCGTCGAAGACCGGCAAGGCCGTCGCCATCGACCCGCAACTCGGGAGCATCGCGTGAGCAAGCTCGTCTCGGCGGCCTATGCCGCCAGCCTGATCAAGGACGGCATGACCGTCTCGGTGTCGTCGTCGAGCGGCCTTGGCTGCCCCGACGCTGTGCTTGCCGCGATCGGCGAGCGCTTCGACGCGGAAGGCCATCCGAAGGCGATCACCACGCTGCACCCGATCGCCGCGGGCGACATGTACGGCATCAAGGGCATCGACCATCTCGCCAAGCCTGGCTTGCTGAATCGCACGCTGTGCGGCTCCTACCCCTCCGGCCCCTCCTCGGCCGAGCCGCCGCAGATCTGGAAGATGATCGGCGACAATTCGGTCGCCGCCTACAACGTGCCGTCGGGCATCCTGTTCGACATGCATCGCGAGGCCGCCGCCAAGCGTCCGGGCGTGCTGACCAAGGTCGGCCTCGACACCTTCGCCGATCCGCGCCACCAGGGCTGCGCCATGAACGCGGCGGCCAGCGAGCCCATTGTTTCGGTGCAGCAGTTCGATGGCGAAGAATGGCTCTATTTCCGCGCCATCGTGCCGAACATCTCGATTATCCGGGCCACCTCCGCGGACGAGCGCGGCAACCTCACCTACGAGCATGAGGGCGCCTATCTCGGCGGCCTGGAGCAGGCGCTTGCCGCCCGCAACAATGGGGGCATCGTCATCGCGCAGGTGAAGCGCGTCGTCGAAAACGGCACGCTGAAGCCGCATGATGTGCGCGTACCGGGCGTTCTGGTCGACCATATTGTCGTTGCGCCCGATCAGTTGCAGACGACGCAGACGCCGTACGACCCGGCGATCTCGGGCGAGATCTTCCGGCCGTTGTCGAGTTTCCGCACGCCGGAGATGAACATCCAGAAGGTGATCGCGCGCCGCGTCGCCATGGAGTTGCGCGACGGAATGGCCGTCAACATCGGATTCGGCATCTCGGCCAACGTGCCGCGCATCCTTCTCGAGGAAGGTCAGCACGGCAAGGTCACCTGGGTGATCGAGCAGGGCGCGGTCGGCGGCGTGCCGCTGCTCGACTTCAAGTTCGGCTGCGCCTCGAACGCCGAGGCGATCATGCCCTCGCCACACCAATTCATCTATTTCCAGGCCGGCGGCTTCGATGCCTCGCTGCTCTCCTTCCTGCAGATCGACCGACACGGCTCGGTCAATGTCTCGAAGCTTTCGGCGCGGCCGCATGTCACCGCCGGCGCCGGCGGCTTCGTCGACATCACGTCGCGCGCGAAGAAGATCGTCTTCTCCGGCTTCTTCAATGCCGGCGCCAAGCTGTCGCTCGCCGAGGGCGCGATCCGCATCGACCAGGAAGGCAAGGTCAAGAAGATCGTCGAGGAAGTCGAGCACATCTCCTTTTCGGGAAAACGCGCCGTCGCGCAGGGACAGGATATCACCTATGTCACCGAGCGCTGCGTGATGAAGCTGACGCCGGACGGTTTGATGGTGACGGAACTGGCTCCGGGCGTAGACCTCGAACGCGATGTGCTGGCGCAGGCCGAGATCCCGCTTGGCGTCGCCAACGACCTCAAGGTGACGCCGGTGGCGCTCTATCAGGATCGGCCAGTCGGCCTGTCGCTCAATGGCTGTGCTTCGCTAGGAGGCGCGCATGGCTGAGCTTGTCACCTTCGAAAAGGACGGCGCCATCGGCATCGTCACGCTGCGCCGACCGGAGAAATTCAACGCGCTCGACATCCCGATGCTGCGCGCGCTGGAAGCAGCGCTCGACGATGCCGAACTGGCCGAGGGCGTCCGCGTCGTGCTCATCCGTGGCGAAGGCAAGGGCTTTTGTGCCGGCGGCGACGTCGAGGCCTGGGGTGCCATGAGCGCCGCCGATTTCCAGGTGCAATGGGTCCGCTACGGCCACCGCGTCTTCGACCGGCTGGCGCGGCTCCGGCAACCGACCATTGCGGTTCTGTCCGGCCATGCGCTGGGCGGCGGGCTGGAACTGGCGGCCGCTTGCGATTTCCGCGTCGCCGAAACCCAGGTGAAGCTCGGCTTCCCCGAAACCTCGATCGGCGTCGTGCCGGGCTGGTCGGGCACACAGCGCGCCGCGCGGCGTTTCGGTGCACAGATCGTGCGCCGGATGGCGATTGGCGGCGAGATTTTCCTGGCAGCCGATGCGCTCACGTACGGCATCGTCGACCGGCTGGTCGAAACAGGCAAGGCGTTCGACGAAGCCAAGACCTGGGCCGAGAAGATCGCCGAGCGCGGCCCGCTCGCGACCGAAGCCGCCAAGCTGATGATCGGCGTTGCCGAGGGCGAGGAAGACGCCGCCGCGACCGAGGCGCTGGCCAGCGGCTTCATTGCGCTGACAGGCGACCTAAAAGCCGGCGTCGGCGCCTTCAGGGCCAAGCAGAAGCCGGCCTTTTCCAGATCCTAGAGAAGAAACGATGAACGCACCGCTCAACATTGTCATGCCGGCAGAGGCGTCCCAGGCGCCGAAGGCCTACAAGCTCTTGATCGACGGCAAGCATGTCGAAGCCCGTGACGGCCGCAGCATCGAGCGAGCCAGCCCCGGCCACGGTTTTGCCGTGTCCCGGTATGCGCAGGCAGGCGCCTCGGAGGTCGAGGCGGCAGTCCAGGCCGCGCACAAGGCGTTCGAGACCGGCCCATGGCCGCGCATGAAGGCGTCTGAGCGCGCCGCGGTTCTGCTCAAGACCGCAGACCTCATCGAGACCCGGCTGGAGGAGATCGCCCGCCTCGATGCGCTGGAATCCGGCAAGCCGATCGCCCAGGCGCGCGGCGAGATCGGCGGCGCGATCGATATCTGGCGCTATGCCGCTTCGCTCGCCCGCACGCTGCATGGCGAGAGCTACGCCAATCTCGGCGACGATATGCTGGGCGTCGTCCTGCGCGAGCCGATCGGCGTCGTCTCGATCATAACGCCGTGGAATTTCCCCTTCCTGATCGTCAGCCAGAAGCTGCCCTTCGCGCTCGCCGCCGGCTGCACGGCTGTGGTCAAGCCGAGCGAGATGACCTCGGCCTCGACCTTCGTTCTTGGCGACATCCTGCTCGAAGCCGGGTTGCCGGCCGGCGTGGTCAACATCCTCGCCGGCTTCGGCGCCGATGTCGGCGCGCCGATGGTCAGCCATCCGCTGGTCGAGATGGTGTCCTTCACCGGCTCGACCCGCGTCGGCAAGACGACCATGGCAGCAGCATCCAATTCGCTGAAGAAGGTGTCGATGGAGCTCGGCGGCAAGAACGGCCAGATCGTCTTCCCCGATGCCGACCTCGAAGCAGCAGCGGATGCCGCCGTGTTCGGCGGCTTCTTCAACGCCGGCGAATGCTGCAATGCCGGCAGCCGGCTGATCGTGCATGAGGCGATCGCCGACGACTTCCTGCACGCGGTCAAGACGCTGGCTGAAAAGGTCCGCGTCGGCGATCCGCTCGACGACCGCACCAAGGTCGGCGCCATGATCTCGGCCGACCACATGGAAAAGGTGGCCGGCTATGTAACGGCGGCAAAAACCGATGGCGGCAAACTTTTCGTCGGCGGTGCCCGGCTTGCCTCCAATGCCGGCCAGTATCTCGATCCGACCATCGTCCGTAACGTCTCAGAGGACATGGCGATCGCGCGCGAGGAAGTGTTCGGGCCGGTGCTCTCCGTGCTCACTTTTGAAACGATTGAAAAGGCATTGCACATTGCCAACAACACGCCCTATGGTCTGTCTGCGGGGGTGTGGAGCGCCAGCATCGACACGTGCATGTCGGTAGCGCGCGGTGTGCGTTCGGGGACGGTCTGGGTGAACACGTTCATGGAAGGTTACCCTGAGCTGCCCTTCGGCGGCTACAAGCAGTCCGGTCTGGGACGCGAACTCGGCAAGCGCGCCGTCGAGGATTATACCGAGGAAAAGACTATCCAGTTTCATCGCGGCCAGCGCACCGGATGGTGGGTCGGCTGAGTTGGGAGACCCCGGCGGACATCCGCCGGCTATGTGTATGCAACAAGGGAGGTAGTACATGTTGCGCAAACTGCTTATCGGAACGGCTCTTGCGACGAGCTTTGCGTTCTCGGCGCATGCCGCGGACGTCAAGGAAGTGCAGATGCTGCATTGGTGGACGTCGGGCGGCGAAGCGGCCGCTCTGAACGTGCTGAAGCAGGATCTGGCCAAGGAAGGCTATGCCTGGAAGGACGTGCCGGTGGCCGGCGGCGGCGGCGACGCCGCTATGACAGCGCTGAAGGCGATGGTCGCGGCCGGTAATTATCCGACCGCTTCTCAGATGCTCGGCTACACCGTGCTCGACTATGCGGCCGCCGGCGTCATGGGCGACCTGACCGAGACCGCCAAGAAGGAAGGCTGGGACAAATCGGTTCCGGCCGCCCTGCAGAAGTTCTCGGTCTATAACGGCAAGTGGGTGGCCGCTCCGGTCAACGTCCACTCAGTCAATTGGCTGTGGATCAACAAAGCCGTGATGGACAAGATCGGCGGCACCGAGCCGAAGACCTTCGACGACTTCATAGCCCTGCTGGACAAGGCCAAGGCTGCCGGCGTCATCCCGCTCGCGCTGGGTGGCCAAAACTGGCAGGAAGCCACGATGTTCGACTCCGTCGTTCTGTCGACCGGCGGTCCGGAATTCTACAAGAAGGCGATGAACGACCTCGATGAGGATTCCCTCAAGTCCGACACGATGAAGAAGTCGTTCGACAACCTGGCCAAGCTCGTCAAATATGTCGATCCGAACTTCTCGGGCCGCGACTGGAACCTCGCCACCGCCATGGTCATCAAGGGCGATGCGCTGGTTCAAGTCATGGGCGACTGGGCCAAGGGTGAGTTCCACGCCGCCAAGAAGACGCCAGGTACCGACTTCCTCTGCTACCGTTTCCCGGGCACCGACGGTTCCGTGATCTACAACTCCGATATGTTCGGCATGTTCAACGTTCCGGAAGACCGCAAGGCCGCCCAGGTGGCACTTGCCACGGCCACGTTGTCGAAGAGCTTCCAGTCGGCCTTCAACGTCGTGAAGGGTTCGGTTCCTGCCCGTACCGACGTGCCTGACACCGACTTTGACGCTTGCGGTAAGAAGGGTATCGCCGACCTGAAGAAGGCCAATGAGGGCGGCACGCTGTTCGGCTCGCTGGCGCAGGGCTACGGCGCCCCGCCGGCCGTCGCCAACGCCTACAAGGACGTGGTGTCGAAGTTCGTCCATGGTCAGATCAAGAGCTCCGACGAGGCCGTGACCGAGCTGGTCAAGGCGATCGACGACGCCAAGTAAGGTTCATTTGAACCAACCCTTCCCCGCTTCGGCGGGGGAGGTCTCCTGTCGACAAAGGTGGGGGACAACCCTGGTGCGTTTTTGCGCCGGGCGGTTTCCGACCAACCGGAACTGGACAAGCCGATGAGCACAGTTGCCGAAACCCAGATCAAGCTGACACCGGAGCACGACGCCCGTCCCGGCGCATCGGTCCGTTCGCGATTGCAGGATCTGCTGCCGAAGATCGTATTGGCGCCGAGCTTCGCGGCGACGATCGTCTTCGTCTACGGCTTCATTCTTTGGACGATCTATCTGTCCTTCACAAACTCCAAGACCTTCCCGTCCTATGACATCACCGGTGCCCGCGCCTATCAGCGGCTCTGGCGCTGGACCTTCGAGAGCGACCCGCCTTCAAGCTGGTACACCTCGATCACAAATATGGGCATTTTCGGCTTCCTCTATATCCTGATCTGCCTGGCGCTCGGCCTGTTCCTGGCCATCCTGCTCGACCAGAAGATCCGCGGCGAAGGCGTGTTGCGGCCGATCTATCTCTACCCGATGGCGCTCTCCTTCATCGTCACGGGCGTCGCCTGGAAATGGTTCCTCGACCCCGGCCTCGGGCTGGAGCAGACGCTGCATCAATGGGGCTGGACGAGCTTCCATTTCGACTGGATCAAGAACAAGGATTTCGTCATCTACACGGTGGTGATCGCCGGCGTCTGGCAGGCTTCCGGCTTCATCATGGCGATGTTCCTGGCCGGCCTGCGCGGCATCGACGGCGAGATCATGAAGGCTGCGCAGATCGATGGCGCTTCCACTTTCCAGCTCTACCGCCGCATCGTCATTCCGCTGCTGCGGCCCGTCTTCCTGTCGGCCTTCATCGTGCTCGCGCACCTCGCCATCAAGTCCTATGACCTGGTGGTCGCGCTGACCAGTGGCGGCCCTGGCGGCTCGGCCTGGCTGCCCTCCAACTTCATGTATGAATTCACCTTCAAGCGCAACGAGATGGCGGTCGGCTCGGCGAGCGCGGTGATCATGCTGATGACGCTGACCGCGATCATCGTGCCTTATCTCTATTCCGAACTCAGGGAGAAGCCGCGATGAGCGCTGTCACCTCGCCTGCCCGTCCGGCTTCGAGCGGTCTGAGCGCCAGAACGATCAACCGCATCGTCATCTACGGCCTGCTCGCGCTGTTCGCGGTCTTCTACCTGATGCCGCTATTCGTCATGCTGGTCACCTCGTTCAAGACAATGGACGAGATCCAGAACGGCAACATGCTGGCATTGCCGCAGTCGCCGACCATCGAGCCGTGGTTCAAGGCCTGGGGCGAGACCTGCGTCGGCCTCACCTGCGCCGGCATCAAGGGCTACTTCTGGAACTCCATCAAGATGGTGGTTCCGGCTGTGCTGATCTCGACGCTGCTCGGCGCCTTGAACGGCTATGTGCTGACCAAATGGCGCTTCCGCGGCCACACGCTGGTCTTCGCCATGATGCTGTTCGCCTGCTTCATCCCGTTCCAGTCGGTGCTTTTGCCGATGGCGACGATCCTCGGCAGCCTCGGCCGGTTCGGCGTCACGCTGCAGAACGCGACGGGATTCAATTTCGGCCTCGGCAATTCGACGGTGAACCTGGTCTTCGTTCACGTGGTCTACGGCCTCGGCTTCACCACGCTGTTCTTTCGCAACTATTACGAGGCCTTCCCGACCGAACTGGTCAAGGCGGCGCAGGTCGACGGTGCCTCCTTCTTCCAGATCTTTCGCCGCATCATGCTGCCGAACTCGATGCCGATCTTCGTCGTCACCGTCATCTACCAATTCACCAACATCTGGAACGACTTCCTCTTCGCTTCCGCCTATGCCGGCACCGGCGACGTGATGCCGATGACCGTGGCGCTGAACAATGTCGTCAACACCTCGACCGGCGTCGTCGAGTACAACGTCAACATGGCCGCGGCGATGATCGCCGCGCTTCCCACCCTGATCGTCTATATCGTCGCCGGCCGCTATTTCGTGCGCGGTCTGATGGCCGGCGCGGTCAAGGGCTGACCCTGGTTTCTGAAGGAACGACCATGGCTTTTCTGGAAATTGATGGGCTGAAGAAGCGCTTCGGGAATGTCGAGATCCTGAAGGGCATCAATGTCGAGCTCGAAAAAGGCGGCTTCCTGGTGCTGGTCGGCCCGTCCGGCTGCGGCAAGTCCACGCTGCTCAACACCATCGCCGGGCTGGAGCAGATTACCGAAGGCGAGATCCGCGTCGACGGCCGCGCGATCAATGACCTCCATCCTTCGAAGCGCGACATCGCCATGGTTTTCCAGAGCTATGCGCTTTATCCGAACATGACGGTGGCTGGAAACATCGCCTTCGGCATGGAGATGCGCGGCGTGCCGGCGGCGGAGCGTCAGGCGGCGATCGACAAGGTGGCCAAGATCCTGCAGATCGGCCACCTGCTCAACCGCAAGCCGAGCCAGCTTTCCGGCGGCCAGCGCCAGCGCGTCGCCATGGGCCGGGCGCTGGTGCGCGACCCGAAACTCTTCCTGTTCGACGAGCCGCTCTCCAACCTCGACGCCAAGCTGCGCGTCGACATGCGCATCGAGATCAAGCGCCTGCATGCCACCACTGGCACGACGATCGTCTATGTCACGCATGACCAGATCGAGGCGATGACGCTGGCGACCAAGATCGCCGTCATGCGCGACGGCGAGGTGCAGCAGTTCGGCACCCCGGCCGAGATCTACAACAACCCGACCAACATCTTCGTCGCCGACTTCATGGGCTCGCCGGCGATGAACCTGATCCCGGCAAAGATCGACGGCAACGGCGCCGGGCTTTCGGTGGTGCTGGACCGCGAGGCGCGCCAGCCGATCGTGCTGCCGATGCCCGGCGCGCCCGCCGGTCTTGCGGCTTTCAAGGACAAGCAGGTCATCTTCGGTGTCCGCCCGGAAGCGCTGACCGACCCGGAAGGCGCCGAGCGCAACGGCTCAAACATCGCCACCGCCGACTGCCACATCGAGGTGGTGGAGCCGGCGGGCTCCGACACGTTCGCCGTCACCAATCTCGGCGGCAAGGGCGTCGTGGCGCGGCTCAGGGCCGATGCCAGGATCCAGCCCGGAACCAGCACGCCGCTTGCGTTCAATCTCAGCAAGGCGGTGTTCTTCGACCCGGCGACCGAGAAGCGCATCCGTTAAAGAACTATGGCAAACCCGGATATCGTCATCATCGGCTCCGGCATCGGCGGCGCCACGATCGCTTCCGGCTTGGCCGGCAGCGGCGCCTCGATCCTGATCCTGGAGCGCGGCGAGCCGTTGCCCGCGACGCCGCATGCGCGCTCGACGCGATCGATTTTCCTGGACGAGCACTACCGGCCGAAGGAGATGTGGCGCGAGGCCGGTGGGGCTGCCTTCAATCCCGGCAACTACTATTATGTCGGCGGCAATTCGAAATTCTTCGGCGCGGTCCTGATCCGCTATCGCAAGGAGGATTTTTCCGAGCTCGAGCATTTCGGCGGCGTCTCGCCGGCCTGGCCGTTTTCCTATGACGAATTCGAGCCCTGGTATTCCAAGGCCGAGCAGCTGTTTCGCGTGCGAGGCACGCTCGGTGAGGACCCGACCGAGCCGTTCCATTCGATTCCCTATGCCTTCAAGCCGGTGCCGGACGAGCCGCCGATCGCGCGTGCCCGCGCCGAACTCAAGAGCCTTGGGCTGCATCCGGCATCGCTGCCGCTCGGCGTCGACATCGAGACCTGGCTGAAGGAAGGCAGGACCGGCTGGGACGCCTTCCCCAACACCGGCCAGGGCAAGATCGACGCGCAGACCGGTCCGCTGTCCGCAGCGCTAAAAGACCCGAGCATCCGACTGGAAACCGGCGCCCATGTCGACTGGCTCGAAACCGCTCCGGACGGCAAGTCGATCGCCGCCATCCACTACACCCAAAACGGCGCGCAAAAGACGCTATCGCCGAAGCTCGTCATCCTTTCAGCCGGCGCGATCAACTCGGCCGCCATCCTGCTGCGTTCGCGTAGCACGAATGGCAAAGGACTCGCCAACAGCTCCGACCAGGTCGGCCGCAATTTCATGAACCACAATTCGAGCGCGATGCTAGCGATCGACCCGCGGCGCCGCAACACATCCGTCTACCAGAAGACGCTGATGCTCAACGACTATTACCTGTCGGACGGCAAGGGCGGCAAGCCGCTCGGCAATGTGCAACTGCTCGGCAAGATCGACGGCAACATGCTCAAGGCCAATGTGAAGACGATGCCGAAATTCGTGCTCGACTTCATGGCCGGACACGCCGTCGACTGGTACCTCATGTGCGAGGACCTGCCCGATCCCGAAAGCCGCATTATGGTCGACGGCAACGAGATCGTCATGCAGTGGCGCCGCTCCAACATGCAGTCGCTGGAAGGCTTGACCAAAGTGATGCGCGAGAACCTTCGTGCCTGCGGCTATCCAATCGTGCTATCGCGTCCCTTCGACAAGCGCACGCCCTCGCACCAGTGCGGCACGGTGAAGATGGGCAATGATCCAGCCACCTCGCCGCTCGATCCCTTCTGCCGGGCCTGGGACCATCAAAACCTGTTCGTCGTCGACGCCGGCTTCCTGCCGACATCGGCCGCGGTCAATCCGGCGTTGTCGATCGCGGCGCAGGCGCTGCGCGTGGCTGACCACATCCGCAAGACGGAGCTTGCCGCATGAGCCGCCCGGCAGCCATCGTCACCGGCGGCGCGCGCGGCATTGGGCTTGCCTGCGCCGAGGCATTGGCGGATGCCGGCTTCGACATTCTAGTGGCCGACCTCGCGGACGATCCCGCCAAACGCCTTATAGAGAACATCACGACGCGCGGTGCAGCCTTCGCCTACAGTCGCTGTGATATTGCCAACCTCTCCGATCATGCAACGCTGATCGGTGCCGCTATGCGCGCCTTCGGTCGCATCGATTGCCTGGTCAACAATGCTGGCGTTGGCGCCGTGGTCCGCGGCGATCTGCTCGAGTTGAAGCCGGAGAATTTCGACCGCGCCATGAACATCAATTTGCGCGGCACAGCCTTTCTCAGCCAGGCCGTCGCCAAGGCAATGCTGGCCGCTCCCTCGCATGCAACCCGATCGATCATCACCATCACCTCGGTGAGCGCCGCCATGGCTTCGCCGGAACGAGCCGACTACTGCATTTCCAAGGCCGGCCTTTCGATGTGGGTAAAGAATCTGGCGTTGCGGCTCGCACCCGAAAACATCGGCGTGTTCGAAGTGCGGCCGGGCATCATCCGCACCGACATGACCGCCGGCGTTTCAGCCAAATATGACGCGCTGATCGAAGGTGGCCTGGTGCCGGCCAAACGCTGGGGCGAGCCCGGCGACATCGGCGCCGTGGTCGCGGCGCTGGCCTCCGGTAAATTCCGCTTTTCGACAGGATCGGTCATCGATGTCGATGGCGCGCTCTCGGTGCCACGCTTGTGAGGGACAATGGCTGACTACATCATTGTTGGCGCCGGTCCGGCCGGCTGCGTTCTCGCCAACCGGCTGAGCGAGGATCCGGGCAATTCCGTCCTGCTCCTGGAAGCCGGCGGCAAGGACTGGCATCCGCTGATCCATATGCCGGCGGGTTTCGCCAAGATGACAAAGGGCATCGCCTCCTGGGGCTGGTCGACCGTGCCGCAGAAACACATGAAGGATCGCGTCTTCTGGTACACGCAAGCCAAGGTGGTCGGCGGCGGCTCGTCGATCAACGCCCAAATCTACACGCGCGGCAACGCCCGCGACTACGACGCCTGGGAGAAGGAGGAGGGCCTCGCGGGCTGGGGCTATCGCGACGTGCTGCCCTATTTCAAGCGCGCCGAAAACAACCAGCGCTTCGCCAACGATTTCCATGGCGACCAGGGTCCGCTCGGCGTTTCTAACCCGATCTCGCCGCTGCCGATCTGCGAGGCATATTTCCGCGCCGGACAGGAGATGGGCATACCCTTCAACCCGGACTTTAATGGCTCGAGCCAGGATGGCGTCGGCTACTACCAGCTGACCCAAAAGAATGCGCGGCGCTCATCGGCCTCCGTGGCCTATCTGAAGCCGATCGGTGCCCGCAAGAATTTGACGGTCAGGACCGATGTGCTGGTCACCCGTGTCGTCGTCGAAAACGGCCGCGCCATCGGCGTCGAGATCGTCGACAAACCGGGCGGCGAAAAGACGATCCTGCGCGCCGAACGCGAGGTGATCGTTTCCTCCGGCGCCATCGGCTCGCCCAAGCTTCTCATGCAATCGGGCATCGGCCCGGCCGACCATCTGAAATCGATCGGCGTCACGCCGGTACATGACCTGCCTGGCGTAGGTTCCAACATGCAGGACCATCTCGACCTGTTCGTGATCGCCGAATGCACCGGCGACCACACCTACGACAACTACGCCAAGCTGCACCGCACACTGTGGGCAGGGCTGCAGTACCTCTTGCTCAAGAAGGGTCCGGTCGCCTCGAGCCTGTTCGAGACCGGCGGCTTCTGGTACGCGGATCCGACAGCCGCCTCGCCCGACATCCAGTTCCATCTCGGCCTTGGCTCCGGCATCGAGGCCGGCGTCGAGAAGCTGAAGAACCCAGGCGTGACGCTGAACTCCGCCTTCCTGCGCCCGCGCTCGCGCGGCACCGTGCGGCTGAGGAGCGCCGACCCGGCCGATCACCCGCTGATCGATCCAAACTACTGGTCCGATCCCTATGACCGCGACATGTCGATCAAGGGGCTCAGGCTTGCGCGCGAGATCATGCGCCAGAAGGCGCTTCAGCCCTTCGTGCTGCGCGAGGTGCTGCCCGGTCCAAACCTGCAGAGCGACGACGACCTGTTCGACTATGCCTGCCGCACCTCGAAAACCGATCATCATCCTGTCGGCACCTGCCGCATGGGCCATGACGCGATGGCGGTGGTGACGCCGGATCTCAGGCTGCGCGGCATCGGGGGTTTGCGCGTCTGCGACGCCTCGGTGATGCCGCGCGTGCCCTCCTCAAACACCAATGCGCCGACCATCATGGTGGGCGAAAAGGGCGCCGACCTCATCCTGGGCCGAGAGCCGCTGCCGCCGGCCGTGTTCAAGGGCAATCAGGCGGCTTGAGGAGAACAATGATCCGCCACTGCGTCTTCGTCCGCTTCCGTGAGGATATTCCTGCAGCCGAGCGCGCCGCGATCCACGCCGATCTCGAAGCATTGCGCGCGGTCATCGACGGCATGAGCCAAGTACATTTCAGCGCTAATGTCAGCCCCGAGCCTTTCGGGCGCGGCTTCACGCATGGTTTCACCATCGATTTTCGTGATGCCGCCGTCCGCGACGCCTATCTCGCGCACGAAGCACATCAGCGCGCCGGCACGCGCCTTGTCGCCGCTCTCGAAGGCGGCACCGATGGACTGATGGTCATTGATCTCGAGGTGACGCAAATGTGACCGCTCGCCGGCTTAAAACTGGCTGCCGTCCCGTTCTCTTTTGCCCGCCCAGGAACATATCGTTGCTTTTGGGGATGCAAAAGGAGGACCGCCTTGAACCTCACCACTGAGCAGAAGAAAACCGTAGTCGCGTCGTTCCTTGGCTGGACGCTCGACGCTTTCGATTTCTTCCTTCTGACTTTCCTGCTCACCGATATTGCCACTGAATTCCAGACCGATGTCCCGGCGGTCTCCAAAGCACTGTTCCTGACACTGGCGACGCGCTTTATCGGCGCTTTCTTCTTCGGCATGCTTGCTGACAAATATGGCCGCAAGCCTATCCTGATGCTGAATATCGTCAGCTATTCGGTGATCGGCGCCTTGGCCGCCTTCTCGCCCAACCTCGGCATATTCCTGGCGCTGCGCGCCTTGTTCGGCATTGCCATGGGAAGCGAATGGGGCCTGGGCAGCTCGCTTGCCATGGAATCCATTCCCCCCGGCGCGCGCGGCATGGTCTCGGGCATCCTGCAATGCGGCTATCCGGCCGGCTATTTGCTTGCCGCTGTTGCTTACGGACTGCTCTATGGGCAGAGGGTCGGCGATTTCACCATCGGTTGGCGCGCCATGTTCCTCTTGAGCTTCGCGCCGGCGCTGATCGTGCTGTTCATCCGCTCGCATGTGCCTGAATCGCCTGCTTTCGTCGAAGGCCGCTCGCAGGCGAGGCCCGGTCTTCTCGAAACGCTGAGGAAGCACTGGGGCATCGCGCTCTATGCCGTGGTGCTGATGATGTTCTTCAACTTCTTCAGCCACGGCACGCAGGACCTCTACCCGACCTTCCTGAAGAAGCAGCATGGCTTCGATCCGCATACGGTGAGCTGGATCACCATCGTCGCCAATATCGGCGCCATCGTCGGCGGCCTCGCCTTCGGCGCGCTGTCGGAGAAGATCGGCCGCATCAACGCCATCACGCTCGCTTGCGTGATCGCCCTGCCGGCGATCCCGCTTTGGGCCTACACGACGACACCCTTCATGCTGGCGATCGGCGCCTTTATCATGCAGGTGGCCGTGCAAGGCGCTTGGGGCGTCATCCCGGTGCATCTCAACGAACTGTCGCCGGGCTCGGTGCGGGCGACCTTGCCGGGTTTCATCTATCAGGCCGGCAATCTGGCTGCTTCCTATGGCGGCCCCTACCAGGCGGGCATCGCCGAGGCTCCCGGCGGCAGTTACGGCTACGCGCTGGCGTTATTTGCCGGCGTTGTCGCCGTCTGCATCATCATCGTGATCCGTTTCAGTCCTGAACGCCGGGGGCAGGTGATGACGGTGCTTGATCGGGAAGCCGGAGCAATTCCAGGAAAGATGTGAAGGGCTGGTTCGGCGACTTCGCCCCGGCCATCCGTCCGCAATTGCATCTATCCAAGTCTGAGCGCGACGACGCCCGCGACGATGCCGAGCGCGGCCGTTGCGCGCCAGGCCGTCATCTTCTCGCCCAGCGCCAGCACCGAGATCAGCATGGCGAACAGGATCGAGGTTTCGCGCAGCGACGCGACCGAGGCGATCGGCGCCTTGGTCATCGCCCACATGACGATCCAGTAAGCGGCGCCGCTGAGCACGCCGGTGAACAGCCCTGCCTTCCAGTCGCGTACCAGCACGGGCAGCGACCGCGGCCCACGAAAGGCGACGCACAGCACCAGCGCCCACGTAGCATCGCAGACGAACAGCCAGGCGGCGTAGCTCGTCGCGTTCGCCGCGAGCCGCGCGCCGCTGCCATCGGAGAGCGTGTAGCTGGCGATGAAGATCGACGTGCCGAGCGCGAAGCCGACCGCGCGCAGATTGAGCCTCTCCAGATGAGCGCCGCCGCGGAACGACATGACCAGCGTACCGATCGACAACAGCATGATGCCCACCATGGCGAGCGGCGCAGGCATCTCGCCGACCAGCACGATGCCGCCCAGCGCCGAGAGCAGGGGGGCGGTGCCGCGCGCCAGCGGATAGGTCTGGGCGAAATCGCCAGCTTTATAGGCGCCGATCAGGAATGTCCGGTAGCCCATGTGGAAGAAGACCGAGGCGAGGATGAATGGCCAGACCTCGGCCTTCGGCACTTCGACGAAGGGCAGCACAACGAGTGCCGCGGCGCCCATGCCGAGCGTCATCAGCGTGATCGACAGGAAGCGGTCGAGATGCACCTTGACCAGCGCGTTCCAGATCGCATGCATGGCAGCCGCCGAGAGCACAGCCAGGAAGACGAACAGCGTCATGCCCGCCTCACCTGCCCGCCAGACTTGAGCCGATGCCCGGCGTTTCCAGATCGATAGCGACCCTTAGCGGAAAGTGGTCGGATGCCACCTCGCCGACGTCGGCGGTTACCGAACGGACGCGACCGGCCAGCATGCCGCCGACGAAGCAATGGTCGAGCCGGCGTTTTGCCAGCCTGCCGTCGATGATCTTTTCATGCGTGTGAAAATCCGGCCCAGGCTCGCTGGCGACAGTGGCAGCATCGACGAACCCATCGATATAAGCGGCGCCGGGATGATAGGGCATGCTGCCGGTAACACGCCGGTATTCGGCGCTGCCCGGCTCCATGTTGAAATCGCCCAGCCAGATGGCCGCCACCGGGCTTTCCGGTTCCAGCTCCCCATTCGTCCAGTTGCGCTGCCGCTCGTCGTCGGCGCCGCTCCACGGGCCGCCGTCGGATGGCGCTCGACGATGCTCGGCAAGCAGATAGTCGATCTGCTCCAGCCGCTCTTCGGCCGCGATATGCGCCAGATGCAGGGAAAACACCCGCACCGGTCCCGCTGGCGTGCGGATCATGCATTCGAGCGCCGCGTTGCGGGTGTTGAGCGGCCTCAGCGTGCGGCGCATCGGCAGCGAATGCAGCCGCGACCAGACGATCGGCAGCTTCGACAGCAGCATCGTGCCGAACTGCCGCCGGCGGTTGACGACGCGGCCCTCGCGCTTCTCGCTGGCGTCCATGCAGAAGGCGGGACCATAGGCGCAGTAATAGTCGGGCAGCAGGCTGGACAGGATCGCGGGCTGGTCGTCCTCATTGGTGCGCAGCCAATGCCGCTCGACTTCCTGCAGCGCGATGATGTCGGCGCCGTCCACCAGCCCGGCGCAGCGGCCGAGATCGTAGCGCCCATCGCTGCCGTAGCCATACTGGATGTTGTAGCTGATCAGCTTCATCGATTAACCGGCTCACTTCCGATGATCGCAGTAGCGCAATTCCAGGAAAAGTGTGAGCGGCTTTCTGTCCGGAATTGCGTCAAGAGATAGAGGCCGCCGTTTCGGTGAATCGCACTATCTCGCCGCCTGTGTCGTGGCAATGTGCCCGCGCAGGCCGGCGAAATGGTCCAGCCGAGGGTCGGCGAACGGCCTATTAGGTCGTCAGCGGCTGGAAGCTTCCGGCGGGAGCCGCCGCCAGTTCCGACCAGTCGATCTCCTCTTCCAGCCGGTGATAGGCCTCGTCGCCGATCGTGCCGTTGCTGCGCAACTCCTCCAGCCTGTCGCGCTGCCGCTTGATGGCGTAAAGACGCAGCCGATCGTATTCCGTCGCGGCTTGCGCGTCGTCCGGATTTTCGGCGATCCGGCGTTGCGCCTCGTATTGCTCGCGTACGACGGCGGCAGCGGACGAGGTCTTGCGGCTCAGCACATCAAGCGCGGCCTGCATGATGGCCACCCGGGCCTCGGCCACTTCGCGGTCGATCGAGGTATCCCGATCGAAGTTGAGCCGGCGCAGCAGCGGCTTCAGGCTCATGCCTTGCAGCACAAGCGTTCCGAGCACGACGGCGAAGGCCGCCAGCACGATCGGGTCTCGACCAGGAAAGTCAGCGGGCAACGCGATCGCCACGACCAGCGTCACCAGCCCGCGCATGCCGCACCAGCCGACAAGCACCGCACCGCGAAATGTCGGCGCATCCCGCTTCTGCCCTTGGCCGTCGGAACGCTTGATCTGTCTTATCACCGCAACGTAACCCATCACCCAGACGAGACGTGCCACGATGACGACGGCCAGCACGGTCGCGGCGAAGAAGAAGGCCTCGCCTTGCCCGTCGCCGGAGAGCCGACCGACGATCGATCGAGCCTGCAGGCCCATCAGCACGAAGGCCAGCACATTGAGCACAAAGACGGCCGATTCCCAGACCGAGTAGGTGCTGACGCGGCGCCTCGCAGAAATCCGGCGTGGTGCGGTCCGCGCGATGGTGATGGCATAGACGACGATGGTGATGATGGCGGAGAGGCCGAGCTTGTCGGCAATGATCCAGACGGCGAACGTTCCGGCGAACTGCACCACGGTGCTGCTTGCCGCATCCTCGATGCGCGTCAGGGTGAGCAGCGACACTCGGCCGAACAGATAACCGGCAACGACGCTGCCAACTGTTGCAAGCAATATGAGGGGCACCGCGTCCTTGAGCATGAGCGTGCCGACCGCTGCGGAAACCGCGATCCGATAGATCAATAGCGCCGTGGCGTCGTTGAGCAGGCTCTCGCCCTGCAGGATAGCGGTGATGCGGTGCGGCACCCTGAATTGGCTGAGCACGGCGCTTGCCGCAACCGCGTCGGGCGGCGCGACGATGGCGCCGAGCGCGATCGCCGCCGCGATCGGCAGGCCGCCAATCTTCCAGCCGACGAAGGCAACCACCACCGTGGTGAAGACGACGGCACCGAGCGCCAGAAGCAGCAGCGACAGCCGGTAGCGTTTCAGGTCGCGCAGTGAGGTGTCATAGGCGGCATCGAGAAGCACCGGAGCGATGAACAGCGCCAGTGCCAGTTCCGGATCGATCTCGATCACCGGCGCGCCCGGCACGAAAGCGAGCGCAACACCGGCGAGCGCCAGCAATGACGGATAGGGAACCTCCAGCCGCCGCGATACCGCCGTCAGCGCCACGGCGATCAGAAGCAGGATGAGGGTGAGCTCGAAAAGGGCCATGGTTCATCGTAGCGATCGAACCAGGCGTTTGGCACTGCAAAAAGCGAATGGTCAATGGTGAATGGCCACCATCAGAAGATTTTGGGCGTAATGCACCCTCTATCCTGATTGCCATTCACTATTCACTCTTTCCTAGTGCAGGACCAGCATGTCGCCCGACGAGAACGAGATGTCCGTCTTGTCGCCGACGGCCGGCGGCGGCGTCGCAGAATTGTTGAATGTGTCCAGCGACACCGTGTTGCCGCCGATGCCGACGCGCACGCGGATGACCGAGCCGAGGAAATGCACTTCGGCGATCTCGCCCGACAGGCTGGCGTCATGGCCAGGCTGCCGCCCCAGCGAGATCGCTTCCGGCCGCAGCGCGAGCGACAGCGTGTCGCCGGACTTGGAGCCGTTGAGCTTGCCCTTCAGCGAGACTTCCTGGCTGTTGACCTGCACCTTGCCCGAGGCGGCGTCGGTGACCTTGCCTTCCAGCACGTTGAGCGTGCCGACGAAATTGGCGACGAACTTGGTTGCCGGCCGGTTGTAGATCTCGAACGGCGTGCCGACCTGCTCGGCCCTGCCGCCATACATCACCGCGATGCGGTCGGAGATCGACAGCGCCTCTTCCTGGTCATGCGTGACGAAGATGGTGGTGATGCCGAGCTTCTTCTGGATCGAGCGGATTTCGTCGCGCAGCGACACACGCACCTTCGCGTCGAGCGCCGACAGCGGCTCGTCGAGCAAAAGCAGCTTCGGCTTCGGCGCGATGGCGCGGGCCAATGCGATGCGCTGCTGCTGGCCGCCGGAAAGCTGGTAGGGATAACGATCGGCCATTTGCGGCAGCTTGATCATGTCAAGCATTTCAGCAACGCGCCTGTCCGCGTCAGTCTTCGGCATGCCGCCCACCTTCAGGCCGAAGGCGATATTCTGCGCCACCGTCAGGTTCGGGAACAAAGCATACGCCTGGAACACCATGCCGACATTGCGCTGGTTGGGTTTCAGCCTGGTGATGTCCTTGCCGCCGACGACGATCTTGCCGGCCGAGGGCTCCTCGAAGCCAGCGACCATGCGCAGCACCGTCGTCTTGCCGCAACCGGACGGCCCGAGGAAGGAGACGAACTCGCCGGGCGCGACATCGAGATTGAAGTCCTCGACCACAGTCGTGGCGCCGAAGGATTTTCGCACATGCTGGATGGAGAGGAACGGCTCGGCCATGGCTTTTTCTTTCAGTGCTTTTCGCTCAATTGGGGCGGTTCGCCGATTTCGGCGCGAAGCGCGACAGTATCTGAATCAGTGACATGCAGCCCCATGTTATTATGAATGCAATGATGGACAGCGCGGCCGGCTCATAGGCGCGGTTGGCCACCAAATTCTGCAGATAGGGGCCGAAAGCCGGGCGGTTGAGCAGGCTGGCCATGGTGAACTCGCCGATGACGATGGCAAAGGTGAGGAACGCGCCCGACAGCACTGCGATCAGCACATTCGGCAAAATGACCCGCGTGATGATCGTACCCCAGCCTGCTCCGAGGATCTGCGCGGCCTCCGTGAGCGTGCGCACGTCAATAGTGCGAAGACCGGTGTCGACGGCCCGGTACATGTAAGGCAGCGCCAGCGCGGCGTAGCCGATGACCAGCAACGCGTTCGCCCCCAGATTGGACCCCAAGAACGGCAGCGGCGAATTCGAGCCGTACATCCGAATATAGCCGAAGACGATGACGATGGCCGGGATGACCAGCGGCAGCAGCGTGATGAATTCCACGATCGGCCTGATCTGCGGCAGGCGCAGGCGGATCCAGTATGCGGTGGGCACCACGATCAGCACGCCGAGCAGTATGGTGAAGACGGCAACGATCACGGAAAACATGAAGGTCGCTTGGAACTGGCTGTCGCCCAGCACGACCTTGTAGGCGTCGAAGGAGTAGACGCCACGCCGCATGCGCAGCGAGAACTCGATTGTCGCGATCAGCGGGATGAAGAAATAGGCCGCGCCCAGAAGGAAGACGAACCAGGCCCAGAACCTGCCGGATTTCATTTCAGCCACCTCTCCGAGCGCGTCCGGAACCAGATGTAGAAGATGTTGGCAAGCCCGGTGATGAAGATCATGCCGAAGGCGATCGCGTAGCCGAGATGGGCATTATGCAACACGTCGCCCCGGATCTGCGCATAGAGCAGGATCGGAACGATGTTGAGCGACGAGCCGGTCAGCGCGTAGGCGGTTGCAATCGCTCCGAAGGCGTTGGCGAAGAGCAGGATGACGGTGCCAAGGAAGCTCGGCCAAAGCACCGGAATGACCACCATGCGCCAATATTGCGCCTGGGTGGCGCCGAGCGTCGCGGCGGCCTCCGCCCATTCGCGTTTCAAGCCGTCTATTGCCGGCACGATGATGACCACCATCAACGGGATCTGGAAATAGACATAGGTGATCGTCAATCCCCAGAATGACAGCAGGTTGAAGCCATGCGCATAGAGGTTCAGCCCGATCAGCGTGTTGAGCAGCACCGTGACGAGACCGAGCCGCCCAAGCGTGGCGATGAAAGCGAAGGCGAGCGGAACGCCCGCGAAATTGGAGGCGACGCCGGAGAAGGTGAGCGTCGCCGAACGTATCCAGTTGGGCAGCCCGCCGCGCACGATGGCGATGGCGATGGCAAGGCCTGCGAAGGCGCCGATCAGCGATGACGCCAGGCTGACCTTTATCGAGATCCAGTAAGCGGCAACGATGTTGGCCGAAAAGAGCGCGACGATGTTCGCGAAGGTGAATTCACCCGCCTCGTTCTGGAAAGCGCCCAGCATCAGATAGAGAGTGGGCAGGATCAGGAACATTACGGCGAAGACGAAGAAGGGCGTGACGCCAAGCCACTGCGTCGGCAGCCGCAGGCTTCGCGCCTCGGCTGGCGGCGCGGTCTTTCCCGCAATTGCCTTGTTGGATAGCGAGAGATCGGTCATGCGCCGGCTACCATTCGGGAACGAGGCCGGGCGACCAGGTCGCCCGGCCGATATCACGCTGTTACTTCACATTGGCGCCGACGACGGCGTCCCAGTTCTTGGTGATGGTTTCCTTGGCCTTCCCCTGTTCGTCGAGCGTCGGGAACACCGCGGAAGCGTAGGACTCCGCCGGCGGCAGCTTGGCCAGCACGTCGGCTGGGATCTTGCCGTTCTTGGCCAGATCGTTGAAGCGGATCGGGTGGCAGTAGCCTTTCAGCCAGCCGATCTGGCCTTCGTCGGAATAGAGATACTCCATCCACAGCTTGGCGGCGTTCGGATGCGGCGCGAAGGCGCTGATCGCCTGCACGTAGACGCCGGCAACGACGCCGGTCTTCGGCACGATGACGTCGACGGGCGGATTGCCCTTCAGCGTGTCGCGGCCCGAAAGCGCGTTGTAGTCCCAGGTGACCAGGATTGGCGTCTGGCCTTGAGCCAGCGTCGCCGTCTTGCCGATGACCGGCACGAAATTGCCGGCGGCGTTGAGCTTCTTGAAGTAGTCAAGGCCAGCGGTGCCTGCGGCTTCCCCAGCGGCGGCGCCGCCGGAAAGGCCCGCAGCGTAGACCGCCTGGATGGCCTGGTTCGAAGCGCGCGGATCACCGGCGAGCGCGACCGAGTTGGCGAATTCCGGCTTCAGGAGATCGGCCCAGTCGGTCGGCGATTCCTTGACCAGATCCTTGTTCACCTGGAAGGAGAGCACCCCGTAATAGTCGCCGTACCAGGCGCCGTCGGCATCCTTGGCGCTGTCCGGGATCGAGTCCCAAGTCGACACCTTGTAAGGCATCAGCAGGCCGTCTTTCTTGGCGGTCGGGCCGAACGACAGGCCAACGTCGATGACGTCGGGCGCCTGCGGGCCCTTATTGTCCTTGTTGGCCTTGATCGCCTCAACCTCGTCGCCCGAACCGGCGTCCGGATTAAGTTCGTTGATGGTGATCCCCGGATACTTAGCCTTGAAACCGTCGATCACTGCCCCGTAGCCACACCAGTCATGCGGAAGCGCGATGGTGGTGAGCTGGCCTTCAGCCTTCGCGGCCTTGACGAGATCGTCCAGCGAAGCCGCGGACGAAATCACCGTCGACGCGAAGAGCGCCGCGGCCGAGAGGGAAAGCACTTTCCCCGTGAACTTGAACATGTGTTCTCTCCGTTGAACTGGCGCGTTTAGGCGCCTGCGATGCGGGTATCGTTTTCGTGTGACAGCCAGATGAAGGCTTTTTGAAACCGGAGCCCCACAGCGAAAAAAGTTAACTCTTTTTAACGGACTGTAGCAATTAGCCCGCGCTTAATTTTCCGGCTAATGGTTAGCTGCCTTGATCTTTGCCCCTTCTCCCTTTTCCTCGAGTGTTCCCTTATTCAACTCCTTGGCATTGAGGCCGGCTCTCACACGGAGCCGGCGATGGCATTTTCGAGCAGCGTCAGCGCTGCTTTCTTGGTGAGCTTCACGGGGTTGCCGCCGGCGGTCGGATCGACCACCGCCATGTCGGCGATCAGGGTCTTGCGCTTCTTGTCCATGTCGAGCCCCTTGATCAGGCCGGGCAGCGCGTGCGGCACCTTGAGCTCCTTGCGCAGCTTAATGATGGCCTTGGCGAAGCCGTCGAAGCCGCCCTTGATGCCGCAATAGGCGGCGAGCCGTGCGATGCGCTCCTCGATCGCCTCGCGGTTGAAGGCCAGCACATAGGGCATGAACACCGCATTGGTCATGCCGTGATGGGTGTCGTAGAGCGCGCCGATCGGATGCGACAGCGAATGGATGGCCCCCAATCCCTTCTGGAAAGCGGTGGCGCCCATGGCCGCCGCGCTCATCATATGGGCGCGCGCGACCAGGTCCTTGCCGTTGGCGAAGGCCTTCGGCAGGTTCTCGAACACCAGTCGGATGCCTTCCACCGCGATGCCGTCGGCCATCGGATGATACCCCGGCGCGCAATAGGCCTCCAGGCAATGCGCCAGCGCGTCCATGCCGGTGCCGGCTGTGATGAAAGGCGGCATGCCGACCGATAGTTCCGGATCGGCAATGACGATCGCGGGCAGAAGCTTCGGATGGAAGATGACCTTCTTGGTGTGGGTCTCCTCATTGGTGATGACGCCGGCGCGGCCGACCTCGGATCCCGTGCCCGCCGTGGTCGGCACCGCGATGATCGGAGCAATCACATCCGAATTGGCCCGGGTCCACCAGTCTCCCACATCCTCGAAATCCCATACAGGCCGTGTCTGTCCGGCTTGGAAGGCGATCAGCTTGCCGAGGTCGAGCGCGGAGCCGCCGCCGAAGGCGATGACGCCGTCATGCTTGCCCTTCTTGAACACCGCGATGCCGGCGATGAGATTGGATTCGACCGGGTTCGGCCTCACCTCCGAGAAGACGCCATACGGGATATTGGCATCGTCGAGGATCTCCAGCGTCGAGGCGACGACGGGCAGCTTCGCGAGGCCCGGATCGGTGACGAAGAGCGGCCGCTTGATGCCTGTCGCATTGAGCACATCAGGCAATTCCTTGATGCGGCCGGCGCCGAAACGAACGGTGGTGGGGTAGTTCCATTTGGAGATGAGCTTGGACATTGTTGTCTTTCGAAAGGTCAGATCGCTTCGCGCAGGTGATAGGATTTCGGCCGGGTCAGATTGTCGTAGCCGATGGCCGAGAGCGCCGCGCCCTTGCCGGTGTCCTTGACGCCGGTCCAGACCAGCGCCGGGTCGAGATAGTCGCAGCGATTCATGAACACGGTGCCGGTCTCGACGCGGTCGCCGATCGCCACGGCGCGTTCGGTGTCGCGTGTCCAGATCGAAGCGGTCAGCCCGTAGGGGCTGTCGTTCATCAGCGCGATCGCGTCCTCGTCGTTGCGCACCTTCATGATGCCGACGATCGGCCCGAAACTTTCCTCGCGCATGACGCTCATCTGGTGGTCGACCTCGGTCAGCACTTCGGGCGCCAGGTAGGGCGAGCCGGCCTTGTCGTTCTCGACTTTCATATTGATATGCGCCTTGGCGCCCTTGCGCAGTGCCTCGGCCTTCTGCTCGCGGATCAGGTCGGCAAAGCGCGCCTGAGCCATCGGACCCATTGTCGCCGCCTGTTCCAGCGGATTGCCGACGACATAGTTTTTCGTCTCGGCGACGAAACCTTCGACGAACTCGTCATAGACCTTCTCGTGCACATAGACGCGCTCGATGCCGCAGCAGCACTGCCCGGAATTGTAGAAGGTGCCGTCGACAAGGTTGGCGACCGCATGGTCCAGCTTGGCGTCGGGCAGGACATAGGCGGGATCTTTGCCGCCGAGCTCGAGGCCGAGCGTCATGAAGGTGCCGGCCGCCGCCTTCTCGATGGCGCGGCCGCCGCCGACCGATCCGGTGAAGTTGACGTGGTCGATCTTGCCCGAGCCGAGCAGTTTCTCGGTCTGGGCATGGTTCATGACGAGGTTCTGGAACAGACCCTTGGGCAGCCCCGCCTTGTCGAAGGCCTGCTGGAAGCGCTCGCCGACGAGGAGCGTCTGCGCCGCGTGCTTGAGGATGACGGCGCTCCCGGCCATCAACGCCGGCACGATGGTGTTGACGGCGGTGAGGTAGGGATAGTTCCACGGCGCGATCACCAATACGACGCCGAGCGGCACCTTCTTCACATAGCGCCGAAAACCGTCCTTAGGGTTCGAGGCCATGACCGGCTTGAGTGCCTGTTCGGCGATCTCGACCATATAGTTGGTGCGTTCCTTGACGCCGCCGAACTCGCCGCCATAGCGCACCGGCCGCCCCATCTGCCAGGCGATCTCGGGCACGATCTCGTCGGTCATGGCGATAAGGGCCTCGAGCATCGCCAGCATGTATTTGCCGCGCTCGACGACCGGGGTCTCGGCCCATTTTTCCTGCGCCGCCCTGGCGCGCTCGACCGCCGCGTTGATCGCCTGGTCGCTCGCGACCGGCCGCTCGGCATAGATCGAGCCGTCGATGGGGGATTTGAGTTTGACCGTTTCGGTCATTTTATAAGTCCTCGCAATTTTGCAACAATTGATATGCGTATGGCCTGCCCTCATCCGCTTGCCGGCACCTTCTCCCTGTGTAGGGACGGGGAAAAGGGAAGCGTTCCAACGCCGGCTACCCCTCTCCTCGTTCTCACGGGAGAGGTTAGGGTGATGGGCAGCGCCGACGCTAACGCGACACCTTAATACCTCTCGAAGCCTCGATGCAGTTCCCAATCCGTGATGCGGCGGTCGTATTCGAACTGCTCCCAGCGGGCGGTGTGCACATAGTGTTCGATCACCTCCTCGCCGAAGGCCTGCTTCAGCATCTTCGACTTGGCCAGCGTCTCGGTTGCGTCGCGCAGTGTCTTCGGGATCTCGGGCAGCCGCGAGGCCTGGTAGGCATCGCCGACGAAAGGCTTCTGCAATTCCAGCTTCTCGTCGATGCCGGCGAGGCCGGAGGCGATCAAAGCGGCGAAGGCGAGATAGGGATTGAGGTCGGCGCCGCCGATGCGGCACTCCATGCGGATGCCCTTGGTGCCCTCGCCGCAGAGCCGGAAGCCGGCGGTGCGGTTGTCCTCGCTCCACATGATCTTGGTCGGCGCGAAGGTGCCTGCCTGGAAGCGCTTGTAGGAATTGATGTAGGGCGCCAGGAACCACGTGAACTCCTTGGCGTATTTGAGCTGGCCGGCCGCCCATTGCTGGCCGAGGCTCGATAGCGTCCAGTCAGCCTTTTTGTCGAAGAACAACGGGGTCTTGCCGTCGGCGCTCCACAGCGAATTATGAATATGGCTGGAATTGCCGGCGAGCCCGTAATTGTATTTGGCCATGAAGGAGATGGCCTTGCCTTCGGAATCGGCGATCTCCTTGGCGCCGTTCTTCAGAATGACGTGGCGGTCTGCCATGTCGAGCGCTTCGGCATAGCGCACATTGATCTCTTCCTGGCCGGGGCCCCACTCGCCCTTGGAATTCTCGATCGGAATGCCGGCCGCCTCCATCTCGTTGCGAAGCCGGCGCATGACGCCTTCTTCCTTGGAAGTGATGCCGATCTGGTAGTCGCCGATATAGGGCGAGGCGCTGTCGAGCCCCTGCCAGTGCTTCTTGCGGGCCGAATCGTAGGTCTCGCTGAACAGATAGAATTCGAGTTCGGAAGCGAAATAGCCGATATAGCCGCGCTCCTGCAGGCGCTTGACCTGCTTCTTCAGGATCGCGCGGGGTGAGTGCCCAAGATCCTCATGCGTGTGATGGTCGAGCACGTCGCAGATGACCAGCGCCGTCTTCTCCAGCCACGGAATGCGCCGCAGCGTCGACAGGTCCGGCTTCATGACGAAGTCGCCATAGCCCTTCGACCAGCTCGCCGCCTTGTAGCCCGGCACCGGCTCCATATCGATGTCGCAGGCGAGCAGATAGTTGCAGCCATGCGTCTCGCCATGCGCCGAATCGACGAAATACTGGGCCAGGAAGCGCTTTCCCGCGAGCCGGCCCTGCATATCGACGATGCAGGCCAGCACCGTGTCGATCTCGCCGTTCGAGACCGCCTTCTTCAACTGATCGAACGAGAAATTCCCGGCCATTCCTTTGGCGCTCCAATGCTTGTCGATTTAAGGGAGAAACGAGGCCAGGGCCGGCATTGTGCCGGCCATGGCCGTGAAGCGAAGGTTCAGTGGCCGGTTTCGCCGACCGCCTGCTCGGCCGCCTTGATGGCCGCCTGGCGCGCCGCGATGATTTCGCCGAGCGGCGGGCCCTGGAAGCGGTTGCGCTCGAAGGCGAACCAGACGATCGCCGTCAGGATGAAGAAGCCGACGGTGATGTAGAGCGCCCAGTCGTTCGGCGGCTGGATGCCGATGACGAAGATCAGGATCATCGATACAATAGACAGAATGCCGAACAGCATGAAGAGGCCGCGTCCCATGTTCCATGGCCCCATCTTGTCCCACTTCGGCGTTCCCCAGGCCATCATGCCGAGCACGATCGGGACGATGAAGGAGAGGAACAGGAAGATGACGGTGCAGGATACCACGATCGTGTAAGCCGAGGTGCCGGCGACCGAGACCACCGACGAACCCCACACGAACAACACCGACAGGATCGAGGCCGTCCAGATCGCCGCAACCGGCGTGCGATGAGTGGGGCTGACCTTGGCGAGCGCAGTTGAACCGGGCAGGCCGCCGTCGCGCGAGAAGGCAAAGATCATGCGCGAAGCCGAGGTGACGGTCGCAAGCCCACACAAGAGCTGCGCTAAGAACACGACGAGATAGACGAACTCCTTGATGCCGGTACCGACGCGCTGGTCGAAAGCCCAGAAGAACACGTTCCAGCCCTGCTTCGCCGCGTCGTCCATGTTCGGAATCATCAGCACGAAAGCGGCCAGGAACAGATAGCCGAACAGGGCCGACCAGATGACCGACATCACCATCGCGCGCGGCACGGAAGACGCCGCCTTGATGGTTTCCTCCGAGGTGTGCGCTGAGGCATCATAGCCGGTGATCGTGTAGATCGGCAGCAGGAGGCCAAGCGCGAACACCCAGGCGTTCGACACCTGCGGCCACACGCCGCCGCCAGCGTCACCGGAGTAGTTGTGGAAGGTGAACAGGCGGCTGAAGTCCCAATGCTCAGCCGAAATCAGGCAGACGACGGCGATCAGGATCGCCCCGAAAAAGATCAGGTAGCCCGAGAAGTCCGTCAGCTTTGCCGTCAGCTTGATGCCGAGGTGGTTGATCAGCGCCTGAAGGCCTGTGACGATCACCAGGAAGATCATCTGATTGGTCAGCGAACCGTCAATTCCCAGCGCCGGTCCGAAGGCACCGATGAAGAATGTCCAGGTGCCGACATTGATGGCGCCGAGCACCGTGATAAGGCCGAGCAGGTTGAGCCAGGCCGTCACCCAGCCCGTGCCGCGATTCCCGAGGATCGAGCCCCAGTGATAGAGACCGCCGGCCGTTGGATAGGCCGAGCTGATCTGCGACATGGCCACGGCGAAAGTAAGCGAGACAAAGCAGCCGACCAGCCAGCCGATGCCGATGCCGATGCCGCCGGCGCCGGAGGTTGCCTGAGCCAGCGAATTGATGCCGCCGGACAGGATGCAGATGATTGAGAAGGAAACCGCGAAATTTGAAAAGCGGCTGAGGCGCCGCTCCAGTTCCTGGGCATAGCCCATGCTGTGGAGGTGTTTTACGTCCTCCGCCTTGTCGGCGTCTGTATAACCCGGTGCTGCCATGTGAAGTCCCCTTTAATTTCTTAGCTGGCCGATTGTACTGACTTTCCCATTGCGCTCTGTCGGGAGCCCCTGGCCTCCTCGGGCTCCAGATTCGAGAATATACCTGTGAGCAGATCCGCCCATTTCCGCTGCCCGGTCTCGCCGGCGATTTCGTCGTTGCGGATTTCGATCATCGCGCAGGCAAGACCGCGCGAACGCGCGTGCCGCTCCAGCGTGAAATAGACGCGGTCGGCCGGCGAATAAGGTTCGTTGACGCCGACGTTGACGCCGGCCAGCCGCTGCAATGCCGCGACCAGAGGCTTCGCCAGGCGGCGGTCGTCGTCATGGATGATCCCGATATGCCACGGCCGGCTCTTGCCCTTGTAGACCGGGGTGAAGGAGTGCACCGAAACCAGCCGCGTCTCCTGGCCTCGCGCCAGCCGCGCGTCGATAATCCCCGCGATCGTGTCGTGAAACGGACGCCAGGACAGATCGACCCGCGCGGCGCGCTGCTGCTCGGAAAGACCGGCATTGCCGGGAATGGCGGTCGTCTCGCTGACCGGTGGCACGAGGTCGGGCGCGTCGAGTGGCCTGTTGCAGTCGATGATGAGCCGCGAAACTCGGGTCTCGACCAAGGTGGCGTCGAGCGCCTCGGCCATGCGGGTGGCGACGGGCAGCGCGCCTGGATCCCAGGCGATGTGGCGTGAAAGGTCTTCGGCCGGCAGGCCGAGCGTGCCGAATTCGGTGGGCAGGAAGTTCGAGGCGTGGTCGCAGGTGAAGACGAAGGGGCTCGAGCCGCCAGGGTTGGTCACCCTTACGGTTTCCGACGGTGCAAGGCTGGCGAGCCGTGCTTTCTCCATACTGCCGTCCCCTCGGGAGCGCTGTATCTTATGTTACGTATTTTGCCTCATTGCGTCCCGGTGAATGATTTCATACAGTTTAAACGGCTTTGTCAAACGCGAATTCGGGAAAACGGCGGCGGCAGGTCAACAGGCGGGGGAAAACCATGGTTTCCAGCATTGCCGAACTGATCTCCGACCGCATCGGCGCGATGCCGGCCGGCGAGCGCCGCGCCGCCCAGACGCTGATTGCCAACTATCCTTTGACGGGGCTGAAGACGGTCGCCGAATTCTCGGCCGCGGCCGGTGTGTCCTCGCCGACGATCCTGCGTTTCGTCGCCAGGCTGGGTTTCCAGAACTACCCCGAATTCCAGTCGGCTTTGCAGGATGAGCTGGCGGCGCAATTGCAGTCGCCCGCCTCGCGCACGCTCAATCCAGGCTCGGCCGGCGGCGCCGCCTCGCCGATGCTGGAGGCAACGCTCGACAATTTGCGCGAGACGTTCCGCCACCTCACCGACAAGCAGCTCACCGACATAGCCGCGCGGCTTGCCGAACGGCGCGGCAAGACCTTCCTCATCGGCGGCCGCTTCACCGATCCGCTGGCGCGCTACATGGCCGCCCATCTGGCCATCATCCAGCCGGATGTCTATCACCTCGCCGGCCAGGAGAGCATCTGGCGCGACCGCCTGATCGACATGGGCAAGCGCGACGTCCTGGTGATCTTCGACATCCGCCGCTACCAGGAAAGTCTCGTCCGCTTCGCCGAGAAGGCGCATCACCGGGGCGTGCAGATCATTCTCTTCACCGACCAGTGGCTGTCGCCGATCGCCCGCTTCGCCCGCCATGTGATCGCCGGGCGCACCGCCGTGCCTTCGGCCTGGGATTCGTCCGCCGCTCTGTTCGTGGTCGCCGAAACGCTGATCGGCGCCGTGACGAGGCAATTGGAAGCCGCCGGCGCCAAGCGCATCCGCGATCTCGAAAGCTTGCGCTGAGATCTTCGGCCTTCGCGGAAATACCGTATGGATCAGGCCGAGACGGCAGTCCGGGTTCTCGATTATCTCGACATCGCCGGGCTCGCTGACGGGAACTCCCTGCGCCACCTTTGCGCCGTCGTTTCCGGCATGAGCAGATCATGGATTAGGTCCTGACATCCGGCCGGCCGGGCGAAATCCTTACAGCCGCCCCTCGATCGACCAGCGCGCTGCCAGGAAATTCAGCACGGCCGCGACCACGACGCCGATGATCTTGGCTGGCCACACGCCGATGGCCCCTGCCAGTGCCGCGATGGAGAGACTGGAAACACCTAGCGAAATCAGCGCTCCCAGCGAGACGAAGCGCAGGAAGGAGTGGTGCAGCCGGATGTCCGGGTCCCGCTCAAACGACCAGAAGCGGTTCGCCACGAAGGAGAAGAGGACCGCTACGAACCAGGCGCCGACATTGGACGCCAGAGCCGGCGTCGCAAGCTTGAGCAGCAGGTAGAATGCGGTGAGGTCGATGCCGGTGTTGACCAGCCCGACCAAGGCGAAGCGAACGATCTTGTTGCCGGTCGAACGCTGCTGCTGGCCGGCATTGCTCATGCGCCGGCATCCATGACGCGGGCTCCGGCCTTGTCGAGGACGTCGCCGAAATCCTGCGAGGAAAGAACCGTGTACTCAACCTCGCGCACGGCCTGCATCGGGTCTCGCGCGCGCAAAATGTCATCGACGTGGCCCGGATGGCACATGAACACACCTTGTTCGGGCAAGGTCTTGATCGCGACGCGCAGCGTTGAAGCGAACCTGTCCGGCTGCCGCCAGTCATAGATCCCGGAAAGCGGTGCCATGACCCTGAAGCCGGCCCGTCGCATCGATCCGTTGAACCCCGCGGCCAGAGCGGCGACCGCCGCGATCTTGGGCGCCGCCGCATCCATGCGCGGAAGTCCCGGCGCCCCTCGCAGCGCCGGTTTGCGCGAGCTTGCCCCGAACCGCGTGAGCAGCCAGTTTCGCACCGTTGGGAGGAAATGCACGTGCTGGTGTCCGTCGATATAGTCGGGCGGGCCGGCCAGCGCTTTGAGGAAGCGGTCGTACTGGGCGTCGAGCTCGGCGTGAACGTCCCGCTCGTCGATACGCCCGCGCCGCACCGGCAGCGCAAGGGATGCTAGCCCGGGCAGCTTGCCATCCGGCGCCAGGCTGGACCGGCCGGTCGCGGCGACCTGGTCGGTGAGGGTCAGATGCAGCCCGACGGCTGCCCGACTGCGGAAAGGCCTGAGGCGCGCCGCCGCCTCCTCCCACTCGGGAAAACCCGTCATGCAGCCGGTTCCGGTCAGCCGGCCGCGATCGATCAGCTCGAGGATCGCGTCCGACACGCCCGGCGCCAGCCCGTAATCGTCAGCAATCAGGCGGACCGGCCGGGTCATTCGCCGGGGGCGGCCTGCTCGGCGGACTCGCCGCGCAGGACATCGCGCACGATGTAGACGGGCCGGTCCTTGCTTTCGCTGAGCGTGACCCAGACATATTCGCCGATCAGGCCGAGCAGCGCCAGGTTGAGGCCGCCCAGCAACACGACGGCGACCATGAGGCTAGGATAGCCGGGCACGGCGATGCCGTAGAAGAGCACCTCGAACAGCACTTTCACGCCATAGGCGAGACCGGCAAATGCCGCCAGCAATCCAATAAGGCTGATGATGCGCAGCGGGATCACGGAAAACGAGGTGAACCCTTCGAGCGAGAACGCGATCAGGTTGAACCTTGTCCATTTCGACGTGCCGCCGGCGCGGCTTTCCGGCGAATAAAGCACCGCCTTCTGACGAAAGCCGGCCCAGGCGAACAGGCCCTTGTTGAATCGACGCTTGTCGCGCACGCTGGTCAGGGCACGCGCCACCGCGCCACGCATGACGCGGAAGTCCCCGGCATTTTCGGGGATATCGAAACGCTGGCTGCTGTTGATCAGCTTGTAGAAAAGCCGCGCCAGCTGGCTGCGCCGCCAGCTCCCTTCGCGCCGGTCGTTCTGCGCATAGACGACATCGATCTGCGGGTTGTCGACCAGCTCGCCGATCATCTTCAGGCTGATGTCCATCGAATGCTGGAGGTCGGAATCCATGATCAGGACCATATCGCCGCGGGAATGGTCGAGGCCGGCGAGCACCGCCGCTTCCTTGCCGAAATTGCGGCTGAGCCGCATGATCTCCCAGGAGCCGGACAGCGCCGCCGCGAATGTCTCGGCGCTGCCGTCGTGGCTGCCGTCATCGACGAGGATCTTGCGCACCGTCATGCCGAAGCGCTCCGCCACGGCAGCCTCGAGCCTGTCGAGCAGCCCGACGAAGGCAACAGCGGATTCGGCCTCGTTGAAGAACGGCGCGATGACGTCAAGCCTCTCAGCCATGTGCGACGGCTCCCCCGGCCGGCATCTTCTGTCTGCCTCGCGTCCAGAACCAGCCGATCAGCAGGCAAGCAACTATGCTGACGCCGATTGGCCGGAACCACGGGTGGAAAAGGTCGTGCAGCCGACTATCGACACTGGTCAGTCCGGTGACGAAGAGGAGCGCAGCCAGCAACCATCGCGTGATCACGGCTCCCTTCTCCCGCCACAGCAAAGCAATGGACAGGCCTGCCGGCACCGCGACCATGGCATAGGTGTTCTGCTCGACCCGTGGATTGAAGACGCACATATAGAACGCCGCGGTGAGGAAGATGGCCAGGCCGCTGACATTGGGGGCCAACCTGCGGTCGAACTGGAGCACCATCCACAGCGTAAGCAAGCCTGCGACCACGCGCGCGATCGTCGCGTCAAACTCCGGGAGCGTCATCCCGAACCTTGTGAAAGGCGCCGTGAAATCGGCCGGGACGAAGGGGCCGGTCGGGTCGACAGTCATCGAAGTGAGCATTCGGAAGAAATCGTAATACTGGGCGTTGATATAGCCGGCGGAGGCAAAGCCGTAGGGGATGACGAGCACGACAATCACCGCAAGCGCCAGGACCGGTATCAGCCTGGGACGCAGCGCGCCCGCCAGCAGCAGCATGATGATCGCCGTCGGCTTGGCGACGATCGCAAGCATGGCCCAGAAGAAGCATTCGGCGCGGCGACCCTCGAGTGCCGAGAGCGTCAGAAACCAGCACGCCCCGGTAAGCAGGATCGTCGCCTGGCCATTGCGAAGCGCTGCCAGCGAAACCGGCAGGGCGAGGAAGAGACCGAAAGACAAGAGCCATGTCTGCTCCTCGCCGCCCACCTTGCGGACCTGGTGCATCGCGGCAAAAGTGAGCGCCACGAAGCCCAGCATGTGCCACAAAACGTTGCCCAGATACGGCCCCAGCTTCAGCAGCGGAACATAGAGGACGGCGAAGGCGGGAGCGTATAGATACCCCATGGCGACTTCGACCTGATACAGCGGTTGTCCGCTCAGAAACGCCTCGCTGCCATGTCTATAGATATGAACCACCGAACGCGCGTTTGGCGACCACACCACCAGGCCAAGCACGACCAGAAACGACCCTACCCATAGCCAAAACCCCAAACGGTCGAAAACCGGCTTGGTTACCGTCATAGCGCACCCCGCGTTCCGACCGTTGCGGCTTTCCCATCGCCGCCTGGCCTTCAGCGCCGGCGAGATATCACATCGAAATGAAATAGAACATCGGCGCTTGCCTGTTACCGGTGCCGGCAAAGGACGGCGGAACAGCGGCATTTTCCGCCGCTCGCTTGTCGATCACAGCTTTGTGTTCAAATCGGCGCCCGACTGTTTAGGGCCTGATGAACACCTTTCCGTTGGGCTTGGCGAGCTCGGCCGGCAGCCGGACCATCGCCTCGTCCAGCGGCACGATCGCCGTGACGTCGGTCGACCAGCGTCCGTCGGAAAAGCGCTTCTGCGCCTCCAGCACCGCCGGACCCAGCCTGTCGCGGACCTGGCGCATCCATTCGGCCAGCCAGAAACCCTCGACGCGTTTGTGCTGGAAGATCAGTTGCCCCGGCTCGCGAATCACCGTCGGCTCGGCGTCGAGCCGGCCATACACGATCCAGCGCGCGCGCTTCGGCATGGCATTGAAGACGGTCGAAGCCAGCGGGCCAGTGACCGCGTCGAGGAAGATGCGCGGCTGCTCGGCCTTCAAGGTTTCACGCAGCACGGCCTCGAAATCCGCCGCCTTCTCATTGAGCACATGGGCTGCGCCGAGGTTCTTCAGCAACGGGATCTGCTCGTCGCGGCGCACGGTGACGATCGGCCGGAAACTTTCCTCCTTCGCCAGCCCGATGATCAGCTTGCAGAGCTGACTGCCGCCGGCGGTCATGATGAAGGCCTTTTCGCCCTCCTGCTTGACGATGTCGAACATGGCCAAGGCGGTTAGCGGATTGACGATCATGGCGGCGCCATCCTCGTCGCGCACCGTGCCGATGAGCGGGATGCAGGATGCGGCCTCGGCAACCGCAAAATCCGCCCATGCTCCCCAGTTCGACACGCCGGTGGCGAAGGCGACGCGCTTGCCGGTGAGGCTTTTTGCGTACGGATCATCGCCGGTGGCAACGACGACGCCGACGCCTTCAAAGCCCGCCGGCCTGCCCTTGACCCGCGGCTGGCCGTACTGGCCCTTGATGAAGGCGATGTCGGAGGGGTTGATCGAGGCAAGGCTGACCTTGATAAGCGCCTGTGTCGGCCCGGGCTCCGGCACGGCTATGCTGCCGGGCTGGAGGTAAGGCTCCATCGCTTCCAACGCGGCCGCCGAAGGCTTCCTGGTGTAACCGTCGCCCACAAGCAGCAGACCTCGCATTTGCGATGGAAGCGTCATGGTCGTCAGACCTTTTCCTGCGTGTATTTCTTCAGTTCCGTGCGCGCTACCTGGCGCCGGTGCACGGCGTCCGGCCCGTCGGCCAGCCGCAGCGTCCTCAAATGCGTCCAGGAGCGGGCAAGCGGCGTATCCTGGCTGATACCTTGCGCACCGAACATCTGCACCGCCTCGTCGGTGGCCTTCAGCGCGACGCGGGGCGCCACTACCTTGATCTGGCTGATCCATGGCGCGGCCGCGCGCGCGTCTCCCTGGTCGATCATCCAGGCCGCCTTGAGGCAGAGCAGCCGCGCCATCTCGATCTCCATGCGGCATTCGGCGATGATGTCGAAATTGGCGCCGAGCTTGGCCAGCGACTGGCCGAAGGCCTCGCGCCGCACCGACCGCTGGCACAGCATCTCCAGCGCCATCTCGGCCTGGCCGATGGCGCGCATGCAGTGATGGATGCGGCCCGGCCCCAGCCGCCCCTGCGCGATCTCGAAGCCCCTGCCCTCGCCGAGGATCAGGTTGGCCGCCGGCACCCGCACATTCTCGAATCTCAGATGCATATGGCCATGCGGGGCATCATCGTCGCCATAGACCTGCATCGGCCGCAATTTGGTGATGCCCTTGCCGTCGGCGGGCACCAGGATCATCGAGTGCCGGCGATGCTGCGGCTCCCCGTCCGAGCCGGTCCTGACCATGACGATATAGATGGCGCAGCGCGGATCGCCGGCGCCGGACGCCCACCATTTTTCGCCGTTCAGCACATAGTCGCCGCCCTGCCGCTCGCAGCGCATCGAGATGTTGGTGGCATCCGAGGAGGCCACGTCCGGCTCGGTCATCAGATAGGCCGAACGGATCCGGCCCTCCAGCAGCGGCTCCAGCCAGTCGCGCTTGTGCGTTTCCGAGCCATAACGCTCAAGCACCTCCATGTTGCCGGTATCGGGCGCCGAACAGTTGAAGGTCTCGGCGCCGAGATGCGCCTTGCCCATCTCCTCCGCCAGATAGGCGTATTCGACGGTGGAAAGACCGTAGCCGCGTTTGGAATCTGTAAGCCAGAAGTTCCACAAGCCGCGCTCCCTCGCCGTCCTCTTCAAGCCTTCGAGGATCTCGGTCTGTCTGGCGGTGTAGACCCAGCGGTCGCCCTCCTTGCCGATTTCGGCGAGAAACTCCTCCCCGAGTGGCGCGATCTCGTCGCGAACCATGGCCGCCACACGCTGGTGGATCGGCTTCAGCCGCTCGGTCATGCCGAGATTCATGTCCGCCATCGCTTCCGGTCCCTTTCGCAGATAAATCTTTACCCGTGGCAAGGATGACCGTACTTCGGCTAGCCTTGTCAACGCGAGTCCCTCGCCGGTTTGGGCCAGGGTGCGGAGGAATGCAATGAGCTATCTGGACAAGCTGTTCTCGGTCGCCGGTAAGACCGCGCTGGTGACGGGCGCAGCCACGGGCATCGGCCGTATGGTGGCGACCGGCCTGGTGCGCGCCGGCGCTCATGTGATGATCGCCTCGCGCAAGGGCGAGGATTGCGCCAGGGTCGCCAACGAATTGAACGCGCTCGGTGGCTCCGGCCAGGCAGAGGGCTTTGCCGGCGACGTGTCCAGCGAAGCGGGCATCGCCGCTCTGGCCGCCGAGGTGAAGGCGCGCACGGAGCGCCTGCACATCCTGGTCAACAATGCCGGCATTTCCTGGGGCGCGCTGCTGGAGGAATTTCCCTACCACGCCTGGGCCAAGGTGTTCGGCGTCAATGTCACCGCCGTCTTCCACCTGACCCGAGAGCTTTTGCCGCTGCTCGATGCCGCGGCAAATGACGAGGATCCGGCCCGCGTGATCAATCTCGGCTCGGTGATGGGTACCCAGCCGCTGGCCGACGACGCCTATTCCTACGCGGCCTCGAAAGCGGCGGTGCACCATCTGACGCGCACGCTGGCAATCGAGTTCGCGGCCCGCCGCATCACGGTCAACGCCTTTGCGCCCGGTCCTTTCCAGAGCCGCATGACGGCCTTCGCCACCGCGACCGAGGAACAGGCGAAACATGTTGGTAACCATGTTCCGCTCGGCCGCATCGGTGTGGCGGATGACATTGCCGGCGCAACGCTTTATTTGTGCAGCCGTGCCGGAAGCTACGTCACCGGCGCCATCCTGCCTATCGACGGCGGCCAGTCGGTGCAGCATGGAATGACATTGTTCAAGGAATAAGACGCCCGATTCAGAGATCGGACGGCGTTCAAGGAATAAGACGCCCGGTTCTAGTCAATCCAGGCGGGGGTGCGGAGGACATGAGCGTGGAACCGATCAGTCTCGATACGCTTCTGGCAAGCGTCGGCAAGGAGGTCGGCGTCTCGCCCTGGCGAACGGTGACGCAGCGCATGATCGATCAGTTCGCCGATGCGACCGACGACCACCAGTTCATCCATTGCGATCCGGAGCGCGCCGAGCGCGAGACGCCGTTCGGCGGCACCATCGCGCATGGGTTCCTGTCGCTGTCGCTCTTATCGGCAATGACCTTCGAAACCATGCCGCCGCTGGAAAACACCAAGATGGGCGTGAACCATGGCTTCGACACGCTGCGCTTCCTGGCACCGGTGAAGACGGGCGCGCGAATCCGCACCCGTTTCGTGCTGGCCGACGTCAAGGTGAGGCCATCCGGCTGGGTGCAGACGGCGCATGACGTGACTATTGAGATCGAGGGTTCCAAGAAACCGGCGCTGACGGCGCGCTGGCTGACGCTCACGCTGCTCGAGCGCCAGCCTGAGAACGCATGAGCGGCGAGGCCGGTGCCATAGACCAGGCGGCGCTTGCGCCCTATCTCGAGGCGCATGTCCCGGGTTTTGCCGGTCTGTCCGCCATTGAAAAATTCAAGTCCGGACAGTCCAATCCGACCTACCTCCTGACCGCCGCCAGCGGCCGCTATGTGCTTCGCGCCAAGCCCCCGGGGCAATTGCTGAAATCCGCGCACCAGGTCGACCGGGAATTTCGGGTGATGCGGGCTCTCGCCGGCACGGCGGTGCCGGTGCCGCGCATGCTGCATCTCTCGGGCGAAGAATCGCCGATCGGCCGCATGTTCTATGTCATGGAATATATGGACGGCCGCATCTTCTGGGATCCGTCGCTGCCGGACGCTTCCGGCAATGACGAGCGGGCGGCGATCTACGATGCCATGAATGCCACGCTCGCCGCCCTGCACGATGCCAATGTTGGCGCCATCGGACTTGGCGATTTCGGTAAGCCCGGCAGCTATTTTGAGCGCCAGCTCGCGCGCTGGACCAGCCAATACCGGGCCTCCGAAACGGAAACCATAGCCGATATCGACAGCTTGGTTGCATGGCTCGAGACCCACATGCCGGCCGATGACGGCCGCGTCTCGCTCGTCCATGGCGACTACCGGCTGGACAACATGATGTTCGCGCTCGATGCGCCGAAGGTCATCGCGGTGCTCGACTGGGAACTGTCGACGCTTGGCCATCCCTTCGCCGACCTCGCCTATCAATGCATGCAATGGCGGCTGCCTCATGCCTCGGGCTTTCGCGGTCTCGGCGGCGTTGACCGCGCCGCTGCCGGCCTGCCGTCCGAGGAGGCCTATGTCGCAGCCTATTGCAGACGGCGCGGCATCGGGAAGATCGGCAACTGGACCTTCTTCCTGGCCTTCTCCTTCTTTCGGCTGGCGGCGATTTGCCAGGGTGTCTTTCGCCGCGCGCTGGACGGCAATGCCTCCAATCCCGAGAAGGCCAAGACCTACGGAGAGGCCGTCAAACTGCTTGCCGCCCTGGCGGTGGAACTGATCGACGAGAAGAGCTGAAGCGGAGAGCGGATAAGTGGGCCGTTTCACCGGGGCAACTGTCCTCATCACCGGCGCGACGGGCGGTCTCGGCAGCGCCGCGGCCAAGGCCTTTGCCGCCGAGGGCGCGCAGCTGGTTCTTTCCGACCTCAACGAGGCCGCGCTTGCCGACTTCGCCGCAACGCTCGACGCCGAGAGGGCGATCCTTGCCGGCAACATCGCCGATGAAAAGCTCTCGGAGGATCTTGTGAAACTGGCCGTCGAAGAATTCGGCCGGCTCGATATCGCCGTCAACAATGCCGGCATCGTGCACAGCTTCGTGCGCCTGCCGCAGGTCACGTCCGAGGAGGCGCGCCGCGTGGTCGAGGTCGACCTGCTCGGCGTCTTCTATGCCCTGAAGCACCAGATCCCTCAGATGGAGCGCCAGTTCAGGGAAAGCGGCAAGGGCGGCGTCATCGTCAACATCGCCTCGGTCGCCGGTCTCTCTGGCGCGCCCAAGCTTTCGGTCTATGCCGCCGCCAAGCATGGCGTGGTCGGGCTGACGCGCTCGGCGGCGGTGGAATATGCCAGCAAGGGCATCCGCATTAACGCCGTCTGCCCCGCCCACACCAGAACTGCGATGGTCGAAGGCTTCGTCCGCTTCACTGGAGCGCCTGAAGCCGAAGCGCTTGCCGAGCTCACGCGCGGCGTGCCGATGAAGCGTGTCGCCGAGGTCGACGAGATCACGACCGGTATCCTGTTCCTCGCCGACCCAGCCAATTCCTTCATGACCGGCCATGCTCTCGCGCTCGATGGCGGCATCGGGGCGATTTGAGCGATTCCAGGAAAAGTGCCTCGGCGGTTTTCCGTCCGGAATTGCGTAAAGGCAGAAGTTGGACCGTACGCTAGGGAACCAGCCTGCTCTCTTGTCCGTTTCCGTACAGCGTATATAATTTCGTCAGGCAACCAACGACAAAGGCAGGCGTGCATTGGCGCTGAGCGTTCAGAAACGCCGCGAAAAACAGAAGGCTGAGCTCCGCTCCGAACTGGTCGCAGCGGCTCACAAGCTTGTGCAGGAGGAGGGCTACGAAGGCCTGACCATCCGCAAGCTTGCCAAGCGCGTCGGCTACGCGCCGATGTCGGTCTATTCCTATTTCGCCGATAAGCAGGACATCCTGTTCGCGCTCGCCGAGGACGCTTTCGAGACGCTCGCCCGTCGCATCGAGGAACACCCCGCCGATGACCCGATCGAGGCGCTGCGGGCGGTGATGACCGAATATGCCGCCTTCGGCCTTGGCAATCCCAACGAATACCGCACCGTCTTCATGACCGAGAAGACCAGGCTGCCGGAAGGGCGCAGCTACGAGGACATGGAAGAGGGTAATCCGGCGATGAAGGTGCTGATAAGCAGGGTCGAGGCCTGTGTGGCCGCCGGCAAGCTCAAAGGCGATCCGCGCGCCATTGCCACCATGCTGTGGACCGTCGGCCACGGCACGATTTCGCTGCTGATCACGTTCCCCTTCTATCCGTTCGGCGATCCCCAGGCCTATGTGAAGCGGATGTGCGATTTCACGCTGGCCTCATTGTCGGCGCAAGATATTCCACCGCTCACCGAAACACCCGTCAACTGCTGACCGGCGGTTGCGCCGCTATTCCGTGATGCCCGTCGCTTGGATCGCGCCGGACGAATTCCTACGTTTAAGGAAAGTTGTCGTACGCGTACAAATTCCCTCTTGAATTCAGCTTCCGTTAACCGTATGTGTACGCTATATCGTACATGTACGACTGGAGACGGACAATGAAGAAGACCATCCTCACACTCGCTGCCGTTCTGGCTTTCTCGGGCGCCGCCTTTGCCGGCGCGAGCCAGTCGGCCAAACATGCCCCGGCTGCTTGCACCCAGACCAACGCCAATGTAGCCCTCGATTGCACTGCGACCGGCTCGGTCGAAAAGGTGGACACCACCAAGACCCAGCCGAAGAGCCCAAAGCTTGGCATCGACGTCGACCCGTGGTTCGTGCCCGGCCTGTAAGCGGCAAGATTTCATACGAAACGGGCGGCACTTGGCCGCCCTTTTTCGTTTTGCCTCTCGCCTCGAGCGATCTGCCCGGACCTATTTCTTGCGCGGTTTCGTTCCTGGCACGGCCTTGGCCGGCTTTGCCGGTCCGCCGGGGATGGAAGTGCTCGTGATCGACACCGGGTCGCTTGCGGGAAAGGTGTCCTCGAGGCCTTCCTCGAGTTCCTCTTCCTCGATCTCGCGCCTTTCATGCTCCAGCGAACGAACTGCCGCTGTCTTCTTCGGCGACTTCGGCGCGGTTTTAGACGGCATCAGGAATCTCCCTCGCAAGCCGCGGAAACGGGTCGGACCGGCGAAGGTTCCCCGCACCCATTGCAGCGAGGATCAGTTCGCTGCGTCGCTCGCCGCTTCCGACAGCAAAGTAAAGACATAGTCCGAGAAGGAACGCCAGCATTCCACGCGAAAGCTGTCTTCCGCGGTGCGCAACAGCACGATCTCGGATTTGCCGAGAATGGTGCGCGAGGCAGCACCCACCGGGAAAGCCTCGAGCGACAGGTCCTGCGGGCAGCCCGAATTGACCGTCACGGCGGCCGCTGGTCCGGCGACCGAAATCCCGACATTGCGGTGCGAGATGCCAACCGCCGAATGCAGCGCCGTCACCTTGGCGCAATCGGCAAGCGGATCGTTGCCGGCCTCGTCGATGATCAGCCATTCGTCCGGGCCGAGCCACAGCGCCGTGCGCCCATCCTTCGCCGCCGAGCTCTTCGGCTGCGCCGGCAGCGTCACGTCGAGCGCCTTGGAGAGCGCCGCAAGCGAAGCCTGCGGCGCGCGCAGCGAGATCCGCTCGGCCGGAGCCAGCATCTCCACCTTCACGCCGGGCGCAGAAAGCGTGCGGCCGGCAAGCGCGGGACGCCGCTCGACCGAGGCTTCAGCGGCTTTTGTCTTGGCGGCCTTAGCCATTGAGGCGTTCTCCCTTCTCGTCGACGAACACCATGCCGGTGATTTCCACCTCGATCGTGCCGTTCGGCATCGGCACATAGAGCGTCTCACCCATGCGGTCGCGCCCGCCGGCAACCAGCGCCAGCGCGATCGAGCGCCCGCAATTCTCCGACCAATAGCTCGAGGTGACATGGCCGATCATCTTCATCGGGATAGGCTGCTTCGGATCCGTGACGATCTGCGCACCCTCTTCCAGCACCACCTTCGGATCCTTGGTCTTCAGGCCGACAAGCTGCTTGCGGCCCTTGGCCACAAGGTCCGGCCGGGTCAGGCCGCGGATGCCGACAAAATCAGTCTTCTTCTTGCCGACCGCCCAGTCGAGCCCGGCATCGTTCGGCGTCACCGTGCCGTCGGTGTCCTGGCCGACGATGATATAGCCCTTCTCGGCGCGCAGCACGTGCATCGTTTCGGTGCCGTAGGCGGTCGCGCCATGCTTCTGGCCTTCGGCCCACAGCGCTTCCCACACAGCCTCGCCGTAATCGGCCGGCACGTTGACCTCGAAGCCACGTTCGCCCGTGAAGGACATGCGGAACAGCCTGGTCGGCACGCCGCAGATCTTGCCCTCGCGCACCGACATATGCGGCATCGCCTCGTCCGACATATCGATGCCTTCGACCAGCGGCGCGATGATGTCGCGCGACTTAGGCCCCTGCACCGCGATGACCGCCCACTGCTCGGTGATCGAGGTCAGCCAGACATTGAGATGCGGGAACTCGGTCTGAAGGTAATCCTCCATGTGGTTCATGACGCGCGGCGCGCCGCCGGTGGTCGTCGTGACATGGAAACGGTCCGGCGCCAGCCGGCCGACGACGCCGTCGTCATAGATGAAGCCGTCCTCACGCAGCATGATGCCGTAGCGGCAGCGGCCGGTTTCGAGCTTCTCCCACGGATTGGTGTAGAGCAGTTCCATGAACTTCGCCGCGTCTGGCCCGACCACCTCGATCTTGCCGAGCGTCGAGGCGTCGAACAGGCCGCCGACCTTGCGCACCGTCACGCATTCGCGGTTGACGGCGGCGTGCATGTCCTCGCCGGCCCTGGGGAAATACCAGGCGCGCTTCCAGTGGCCGACATCCTCGAACACAGCACCTTGCGAAGCGGCCCAGCCATGCGTCGCTGTGCGGCGGGTCGGGTCAAACAGGGCGCCGCGCGCGTGGCCGACGATCGAGCCGAAGGTTACCGGCGTATAGGGTGCACGGAACGTGGTGAGGCCGACTTGCGGGATCGGCTTGCCGAGTTCGTCGGCGGCGATCGCCAGGCCATGCATGTTCGACGTCTTGCCCTGGTCGGTCGCCATGCCGTTGGTGGTGAAGCGCTTGACGTGCTCGATCGAGCGCATGCCCTCATGCACCGCCTGGCGGATGTCCTTGGCGGTCACGTCGTTCTGGAAATCGACGAAGGCCTTGACCGTGGTGCCCGGCCCGGCGCCGGGCGCCGCGCCCAGCATCCCGCGCGACCAGCTCTCGCCGGCATCGACCTTTGGCTTGGCGCCTTTTCCGGCCTTGCCGCCGGCCTCCTTCGCCGCCTTGGCGCCGGCCGCATAGGCCTCGTCGACCGTTGCGTCCAACCCATCCGTGCCGTTGCAGGCGCCGACCGAGACGCAATCTTGCGCGTAGGTGCCGGGCACGAAACGCTTGGTCTCGTCGTTGAAGGCGACCTTGCCGCGCGACTGCGAGAAGAGGTGCACCGACGGGGTCCAGCCGGCCGACATCAGGATCGCGTCGACCGGGATGGTGCGCCCGCCGCCGCCATTCTTCGGCTGCACGGTCATCGAGGAGACGCGCAGCTTGCCGCCGGCGCTGACCACCGCGCGGCCGAAATTGATCTCGATGCCGAGCGCCCTCGCCTCGTCGATCGCCGGCCCGGCCGGATTGTCGCGGAGGTCAACGATGGCCGCGATGTTGACGCCGGCCTTCTTGAGGTCGATTGCCGCTGCATAGGCGGAATCATTGGCCGTATAGACGCCGACATTTCTGCCCACGGCAACGCCGAAGTGGTTGAGATAGGTGCGCGCCGCGGACGCCAGCATGACGCCCGGACGGTCGTTGTTGGCGAACACCATGTGGCGCTCGATGGCGCCGGTGGCGATCACGACACGGCCGGCGCGCACCTGCCACAGGCGTTCGCGCGCCAGATCGTGGCCAGGGTTCTTCAGGTGATCGCTTACCCGCTCGACCAGGCCTACGAAGTTCTGCGCGTAGTAGCCGAAGGCGGTGGTGCGGGAGAGCACGCGCACATTGTCCATCGCCTTGAGCTTCGCGATCGCGCCTTGAGCCCATGCATAGCCGTCCTGGTCGTCGATCCTGGCGCCGCTCTCGAAGCGCAGGCTGCCGCCGAATTCGGCTTGCTCGTCGGCGAGGATCACCCGCACGCCAGTTTCGGCGGCGGCAAGCGCCGCGGCAATGCCGGCAGCACCCCCGCCCAGCACCAGCACCTCGCAATGCGCGTAGCGCGAGGCATAATGGTCCGGGTCTGGCTGGTCCGGAGAAACGCCAAGGCCTGCGGCGGCGCGGATTTTCGGCTCGTAAAGGTTCTTCCAGGCCGACTTCGGCCACATGAAGGTCTTGTAGTAGAAGCCGGCCGAAAATAGCGGCGAGGCGACGTCGTTGACGGCGCCGACGTCGAAGGCAAGCGACGGCCAACGGTTCTGCGAATGGGCCGTCAGCCCGTCATAGAGCTCCTGCACGGTGGCGCGAACATTCGGCGTCTTGCGCGCATCGTCGCGCACGATCTGCACCAGCGCGTTGGGCTCCTCCGCGCCGGCCGACAGGACGCCGCGCGGCCGGTGGTACTTGAACGAACGGCCGACCAGATGCACGCCGTTGGCAAGCAGCGCCGAGGCCAAAGTATCGCCCTCGATGCCGATATAGGACTTGTCGTCGAAGGTGAAGGAGGCGGTCTTCGCCTGGCTAAGGCGCCCGGCGCCGGAAATGCGGAACATGGCGTTCATTTCGAGGCTCCGGGCAGCTTCGCGGGCTTCGGCTCGCCGGCCTTGTAGGTCATGACGAACTTGTCGGTGACGGTGTCACGCACCGCGTTGAAGAAGCGCGCGCAGCCATGGATGTGCCGCCAGCGCTCATAGATGACACCCTTGGGATTCGCGCGGATGAAGAAGAATTTCTCGAAATCGTCATCGCTCTCGGCGGCAATGTTGGTCGGGCGCGCGATATGCGCCTCGCCGGCATTGCGGAACTCGAGTTCCGGGCGCTCTTCCTCGCAATAGGGGCAGCGGATGAGAAGCATCTGGGAGATCCTAAAACTTGCCGTGACCAGCGCGGGCGCCGGCCGGTTGATCGCAAAACAGCTGAACCATCATCAGTGCGCCACCGCCGCCGCCGCGGCCTCGTCGATGAGGCGTCCAGTGCGGAAGCGCTCGAGCGTGAAGGGCGCGTTGATCGGGTGCGGCTCGTCCTTCGCGATGGTATGCGCGAAGACATTGCCCGAGCCGGGCGTCGCCTTGAAGCCGCCTGTGCCCCAGCCGCAATTGACGTAAAGCCCCTTGACCGGCGTCTTCGCCAGGATCGGCGAGCGGTCCGGGGTCACGTCGACAATGCCGCCCCAGGAGCGCAGCATCTTCATGCGCGTGAAGATCGGGAACATCTCGCAAATGGCGTCGAGCGTATGCTGCAATATGTGCAGGCCGCCGGTCTGTGAATAGGAGACATACTGGTCGGTTCCGGCGCCGATGACCAGCTCGCCCTTGTCCGATTGCGAGATATAGGCGTGCACCGTGTTCGACATCACCACGCAGGGCACCACCGGCTTGACCGGCTCCGACACCAGCGCCTGCAGCGGATAGCTTTCGAGCGGCATGCGCACGCCGGCCATGTTCATGATCACCGAGGAATGGCCGGCCGCGACCACACCGACCTTCTTGGCGCCGATGAAGCCGCGCGTCGTCTCGACGCCGCTGACTGCGCCGTTGGCCGCCCGCTTGATGCCTGTGACTTCGCAGTTCTGGATGATGTGGACGCCGCGCGCCGACGCGCCGCGCGCATAGCCCCAGGCGACCGCGTCGTGACGCGCCGTGCCGCCGCGCCGCTGCAGCGCTGCGCCCATCACCGGATAGCGCGCTTCCTTGGAAATGTTGAGCGGCGGACAGAACGCCTTCGCCTCTTCCGGCGTCAGCCATTCATTGTCGATGCCGTTGAGCCGGTTGGCATGGATGTGGCGCTTGAACACCTGCACGTCATGCACGTTGTGCGCCAGCATCATCACGCCGCGCGCCGAATACATGACGTTGTAGTTGAGCTCTTGGGAGAGCCCATCCCACAGCTTCAGCGCATGGTCGTAGATGCCGGCGCTTTCGTCATAGAGATAGTTGGAGCGGATGATGGTGGTGTTGCGGCCGGTGTTGCCGCCGCCGAGCCAGCCTTTTTCGAGCACTGCGATGTTGGTGATGCCGTGCTCGCTCGCCAGGTAATACGCCGTCGCCAGTCCGTGGCCGCCAGCCCCGACGATGATGACGTCGTATTCCTTCTTCGGCTCGGGCGAGGTCCATTGTTCTTCCCAGCCCTTGTGACCGCGCATCGCCTCACGGGCAATAGCGAATACCGAGTATTTCTTCACGTTGTAGCCTCGCGCCAAAAATCGCGGAATTCGTCCGGGCCTCTCCCGTCACGCGAGGTGTATCACTAGCGAAACCGCGATGTCATCCTTGCGCTGTTTGCGACGGCGCTTGCCGTTTTGCGCCATGCCGATAGGATGGCATCCAGGCTGGTAGCCGCAGCCGCGATCGGCCATACCGACTGCTCCGAGGCTTGGAGGATAGATATGGGCAACGCCTGGTGGAATCTGACCTTGCGCTTTCTGCTGGAACTTGCAGCGCTGCTCGGGCTCGGCGTCGCATCCTGGGGCCTGTCCGAAGGGTGGTGGCGCTGGCTCCTCGCCTTGGCCTCGCCTCTTATTGCGGCTGCGCTGTGGGGAATCTTCGCGGTTCCCGACGACCCAAGCCGGTCAGGCCGAGCACCGGTGCCGGTGCCGGGCGGGGTGCGGCTGGTGCTGGAACTCATCATATTGCTCGGCGGCGCCGCCGGGTTCTATGTGGCAGGTCACGCGGCCGCCGGCCTCGTCATGGCCCTGCTGATCGCCCTCAGCTACGCCTTCTCGTTGAACCGGCTGGGCTGGTTGTTGCGGCAGTAGGACAACAGCGGCCTATGCCGCGGCCAAAGCCGGACGCTTCCATCAACGGGACGTGATCCGCGAGGCGAACGGCGGACATGCTCATACGCTGAAATCTGGCGAAACGGCCTTGCATTCCGGACCATTTTGACGATTTTCGTTTCCCGTCGAAACCGGATGGGGAACGATGCTTCTGATCAGAACCTATGTCGCCCAGAGCGCCATCGAGGGCGTCGGCGTCTTCGCCGCCGAGCCAATCTGCAAAGGCGCGTCGATCTGGCGCCTCGACCCCGATTTCGACCGGCTGATCCCGATGGAAAAATATGAAGCAGCATCCCCGCATCTGCGGGAACTGCTCGACCGCTACGCCTATCCGAGCCCGGACAAGCCCGGCTTCATGGTGTACGAGGTCGACAATGGCCGCTTCATGAACCACTCCGAGCGGCCGAACACGGATTTCTCGCAATTTGGCGGTGCCGTCGCCATTCGCGACATCGCCGCCGGCGAGGAAATCACCTGCGATTATGGCGAGTTTTTCGAGGATTTTGCCCGCCTCCATCTGACGACCGCGTAGAGCGAGCAAGCGTCAAGGGACAGCGCATCGGCTTTTGATCGCGCTTTCCCGCAATCAGAGGTGGACATCCCAGCCTGATTCTGCTATCAGCCGCCACAATTCGCGGTGCAGCTCGCCGCGGAGGCATGTCAGCTATGGCTGTTTGCCTAACGATTTCAAACCCGAAGACAGGATTGCCCGTGCAGGTACTCGTCCGCGACAACAACGTTGATCAGGCGCTTCGCGCGCTGAAGAAGAAGATGCAGCGCGAAGGTATTTTCCGCGAAATGAAGATGCGCGGTCACTACGAGAAGCCGTCCGAGAAGCGTGCCCGCGAGAAGGCCGAGGCCGTGCGCCGCGCCCGCAAGCTGGCTCGCAAGCGCGCCCAGCGCGAAGGCCTGCTGCCGATGACCCCGCGTCCGGCTCCGGCTGGTGCCGCCGGCGCTTCGCGCTCTCCGCGCTCATAACGCCTATTTTTTGTCCTTTTCGAAGGATACCGAGGGTGGCGCGATGCGGAATCGCCGCCACCTTTTTGTTTATGCATGAGAGCCGGTTCGGAGAGGGAACGGACTGACGGCGCTGCGGCAGTGAGGACAAAGATGAACGCAATTTCCGTGGAGCGCAAATCCGCTTTTCGCGGCTTCGCCCTGACGGCGGCTCTGCTTTCGGGCCTGACGCTTGCAGCATGCCAGACGACCCCGACGGGAGAGTTCAACTCCGTCGACAAAGCGCAAGCGTCGAGCGAGAACATCTCTTCGCTCTCGGCGGTCATCCAACGCAATCCGCAGGATCCCGAGGGCTATAATGTGCGCGGCTCGGCCTATGGCCGCGGGGGCCAGTACCAGGCGGCGCTCAAAGACTTCAATCAGGCCATCCAGCTCAACCCGAATTTCTACCAGGCCTATTCGAACCGCGCGCTGATCCAACGTTTCCTCGGCAATCAGCAAGCGGCTCTGGCCGACTACAACCGCTCGATCCAGATCAACGCCAATTACGACGCCGCCTATATCGGCCGCGGCAATCTCTACCGCAAGGCGGGCCGCACCCAGGACGCCTTCAACGACTTTCAGAAGGCGATCCAGCTCGACACCACGGATGCGCGCGCCTACCACAATCGTGGCCTGATCTATCAGAGCCAGGGCCAGCACAAATTCGCCATCGAGGATTTCTCGACCGCGATCTCGCTGGCGCCGGACGCCGCAGAGCCCTACAACGGCCGCGGCCTCTCCTATCTGGCGACAGGCGACGAGGACAACGCCTTCTCCGATTTCAACATGGCTATCAAGCTCGACGGCAAGAATGCGGAGGCCTGGGCCAACCAGGCGCTGATTTATGAGCGCCGCGGCGACAAGGTAAGGGCCGCCAAATCTTACCGCGAGGCGATCCATCTCGACCCGAACTACCAGCCGGCCAAGGACGGCCTGTCGCGCACCGGCGGCAATGCCAGCTGAAGGCGGTAGCGGAAGTGCATCTCGCACGAGGCGCGGTCGCCGCTGGCGACCTCAGTGTTGCGCCGCGGCGACGCCGATAGCGATCCGTTAACCGCCCATGGCAATGCGTTAACCTATGCCATGTTCGCGCCAAGTTTTCGGCGGAACGCTCCGCGCACCTCGACCGTTCATGCCGGGGCCACGATTTTCGCGAAAGGACCTTTCCAATGATCAAATCTCTTGCCTGTGCCGCGGCCGCGCTTGCCGCCACGGTCCTCGCTTCCCCGGTCAGCGCGGGCACGCTCCGTCTCGGCACGCTCGATTGCACCATCGATGGCGGCGTCGGCTATGTCATCACGTCCAACAAGGGTGTGTCCTGCACCTTCCGTCCCTATCATCACGGTCCCGCCGAGCAGTACACCGGCATGATCTCCAAGCTCGGCGTCGATCTCGGCCAGACGCATCAGGGCCAGCTCGTCTGGGCGGTGCTTGCCGCCACGCGCCACCATGAGGCGGGCGACCTCGCCGGCAGCTATTACGGCGTTAACGCCGAGGCTTCCGTGGTGACCGGCGGCGGCGCCAATCTCCTGGTCGGCGGCCTCGACGGCGCTTTCATGCTGGAGCCGCTCAGCGTCCAGGCGCAGACCGGCGTCAACCTGGCCGTCGCGGTGGCGTCGCTGGACCTCGTCCACTCCTACAAATAGGCACTCAGCCGCTAACGACTTCCGCCTATACGCGCGGCTCGGAACAGGACATTGTGGCCGTTCCGGGCCGCATGCTTTTTGGGGGGACATATGTCGAGGATCATCGCCGCAGCCGCGATCGCGATTCTTGCACTGGCCGGGCAGGCCCGAGCGGAGACCGGCGGCGTCGAACTCGGCATCTTGGATTGCGCCATCGGCGGCGGCACCGGCTTCGTCTTCGGCTCCAGCAAGGATCTGAGCTGCACCTTCACGCCGGCCGACAAGACCTTTGCGCCGGAAGCCTATTTCGGCGCCGTCAACAAATATGGTCTTGACATCGGCACGACCAGCCAGAGCGTGATGCGCTGGCTGGTGCTGACGCCCATGAACAACATTTACGCCCCAGGCGCGCTGGCCGGCGATTATGTCGGCGCCAGCGCCGAAGTGACTGCCGCGGTCGGCGCCGGCGCCAATCTCCTGGTCGGAGGCACCGGCAATGCCTTCACCCTGCAGCCGTTCAGCGTCCAGGCCCAGACCGGTCTCAACATCGCCATCGGCGTCAGCCAGTTCCAGCTGCGCAGCATGGCGAACTGATTGCCCGCCAAAGCCGGTGGAGCGTTACTGCCCCGACAAGCGAAAAAGCCTCTTGAGCTCAACTGCGCTTGAGGTTCTACAAGCCCCGCCGAACTGGATCTGGCACCCATTCGCGATGCGGATGAGGCTGCGAATCGTAAGCAGGAGATCGAGGTGACGGCAGCAAGCGGCAACAAGGCAGGCGGCGATAAGATTGATTGGCGGGCGCTGTGGGTAAATGGCGACCTGGCTCGCTTCTGCTTCATCAGCCTCGGCATCCTGCTCCATGCCACCAATGAGACAATGATCGCAACGGTCATGCCGGCGATGGTCGGCGATATTGCCGGCGTGCAGTTCGTCGGCTGGTCGCTTGCCGTGTACGAACTCGGCGCCATCGTCGCGGGGGCCGCCGCCGGCCGGCTGGTCAGCTTCGTCGCCTTGCGCACCAACATGATGGCCGCGGCCCTTCTTTATGCTGCTGGCGCGCTGGTCTGCGCCACCGCGCCATCGATGCCCATCTTCCTAGCCGGGCGGCTGGTCGAAGGCCTGGGCGGCGGTGCGCTCGTCTCGCTCGCCTTCGTCTCGGTCGAGCGCCTGTTCCCGCGCAACATCTGGCCGCAGCTTTTCGGCATCATCTCGGCGATCTGGGGTGTTGCCGCCTTCAGCGGCCCGATGCTCGGCGCAGTCATGGTCGACTTCTTGTCCTGGCGCTGGGCCTTCGGCGTTTTCACGTTTGGCGGCGCGGCCATGGCGCTCGCGAGCTTCGCCGTCCTCGGCACGCCGCAGGCGAAGCGGCCGCAGGCCGGCGCCGGCCAGACGCCAGCCTTTCCCTTCCTGGCACTCGGCTGCCTTGCCGTCAGCGTCTTGCTGATCGCCGCAGCGGGCGTCGACATCGCCTTGCTGCGCTCGTCATTGTTCATACTGCTTGGTCTGGCCGGCCTCGCGCTGTTCTTCCGCGTCGACGCGCTGAAGCCGCGCTCGCGCCTCTTTCCCTCGCATCTCTTTTCCTGGAATTCCGCGCTCGGCAGCGGCATGACCATGGTGGCTGCCTTCTCCGTGGCGACCTGCACATTCGCCATTTACGGGCCGTTGCTGCTGACCACGCTGCACGGCATCCCGATCCTGACGACAGGCTACATCATCGCCGCCGAATCGATCGCCTGGTCGATCCTGTCGATCGCCGTCGCCAATGCGCCGCTGCATCACGAGCGGTCGATCATCGTCGTCGGCGCGCTGATGATCGCCGCCGGCCTCGCGGGTTTCGCCTACACGATCCCGACCGGCTCGATCCCGCTGATCCTGCTTTGCGCGCTTTTGCAAGGCGGCGGCTTCGGCGTCGCTTGGCCGTTCCTGACCCGCGTCATCGTCGCTTCTGCCCGCGATGGCGAGCAGACGATCGCCTCGGCCGCGGTGCCCACCATGCAGCGCATAGGCTACGCCGTCGGCGCGGCCGTCGCCGGCATTATCGCCAACGCCTGCGGCTTCTCCGATGGCCTTAGCCGCGAGGCGGCCGCGACCGTCGCCGGTTGGCTGTTCCTCGTCTTCGTGCCGCTCGGGATCTTTGGATGCATCGCCGCGCTCAGGATCGCGCTGCCCCCGCTGCGGCCTCGACAGGCGGCCGGCTAGACGACGACTGTCGCGAGCCGCTCCGCGATGATCGCGGCGAGCCGCGCCGCCACCTCGTCCTTGTCCATCTCCGGCCACTCCTCGACGCCGGTCTTGGAGACGATGCGCACCTTGTTGCGGTCGCCGCCCATAACGCCCGACGGACCGATGCCGCTTTCATGCGAAACGTCGTTGGCGACGATGAAGTCCGCCCCCTTCTTCTTAAGTTTGGCCTCGGCATTGGCGATGAGGTCCTGCGTCTCGGCGGCGAAGCCGACGACGAGGCCTGGCCGCTGCGCATGATGGCCGATGCCGGCCAGGATATCGGGATTCTCGACCATCTGCAGTGAAGGCGGCCCCTTGCCCGCCACCTTCTTGATCTTCTCGCCGGCGGCATTCGCCGTGCGCCAGTCGGCGACCGCCGCGACAAACACGGCGGCATCCGCCGGCAACAGGCTCTCGACCGCTTCCTTCATCTGCGCGGCTGTTTCGACATGCGTGGTCGCTACGCCGGCCGGATCAGCGATGTTGACCGGGCCGGAGACCAGCCTGACATCGGCACCGAGTTGCGCAAGCGCGGCCGCGATGGCATGGCCCTGCTTGCCGGAAGACCGATTGGCGATGTAGCGCACCGGATCGATCGGCTCATGCGTCGGTCCGGAGGTGACGATGATCCTGCGACCCGCAAGCGGCTTCGGCTTCTCGTCGAGCATCGTCTCGATCGCGGCCACGATCTCCAGCGGTTCGGCCATGCGGCCCTCGCCGGCTTCGTTGCTTTCGGCCATCTCGCCTTTGCCAGGTCCGACAAAGGCGATGCCGTCCTTCTGCAGCGTCGCCCGGTTGCGGCGTGTAGCGGCATGCGCCCACATCTTCGGATTCATCGCCGGCGCCATCAGCACCTTCTTGTCGGTGGCCAGAAGCACCGTCGAGGCGAGGTCGTTGGCATGGCCGTTGGCGAGCTTCGCCATCAAGTCGGCGGTGGCCGGCGCCACCACCAGCAGGTCGGCCTCGCGCGACAGCCTGATATGGCCGACATCGTGCTCGTCCTTGCGGTCGAACAGGTCGGTGAAGACATGGTCGGCCGAAAGCGCGCCGACCGACAGCGTGGTGACGAATTCCTTCGCGGCCGTCGTCATCACCACCCGCACCGACGCCCCGCGCTCGCGCAGCCGCCGAATCAGGTCGAGCGACTTATAGGCGGCGATGCCGCCGCCGATGATCAGCAGAATGCGCTTGCCGGAGAGAGTGATGCGGCTTCCCACGGATTGGCCGCGCAGTGGCAGCTGAATATCAAAGCCGCCATGCGGCTCGACCAGACCGCGGATCGCCACGTAAAGGCTCTCGCCCTCCGGCGCGGTCGCCGCTCCCGCGGACAGAACGCTTCTGCCCAGGATCTCGCGCGCCTCCTCTTCCATGGACACGCCTCGTGCTGCAGCACGTTCGCGCAATCTCTGCTTCACGTCGTCCGCTAGATTACGGACAGTAATCGTGCCCATGATCCCGCTCCCAACCGTCGGCGGCTACAGCCGTCATTGCCTGCAACGCTAGCAAATCAGATGCTAGCATTGCAAGCAATCATAGCAATTTCCACGCGATGTAGATCAGCGTCAGCGCGATCAGCCACAGCGCCACTCGGCCGGAACGGGTGTGGCGCGCTTCGGCCTTGCCGATGGCTTGAGCGGTCGCCTCGTCAAAGCGCAGCCCGTTCTCGGCCATTAGGTCGATCTCGCGCGACAGCCGGTCGGTGCGGGCTGCAAGGTCAGGCGCCTGCCTTGCAAGGGCCAGCAGCGCCTTGGCGCCGTCGCGCGCGTCCGTGAGCAGCCCGCGCGGACCGAGATTGCCCGCGATCCAGTCGCTGACCACGGGCTCCGAGGTCTTCCACATGTTGAAGGCCGAATCGAGCGTACGGGCGACACCTTCGACGACCACCATGGTCTTCTGCAGCAGGATCAGCTCCGGCCGCGTCGCCATGTCGAACAGCTCCGTGACCTCGAACAGCAAGGTCAGGAGCTTCGCCATCGAGATCGTGTCGGCCGATTGGCCGTGGATCGGTTCGCCGATGGCGCGGATCGCCTGCGCAAAGGCCGAGACATTGTGCTGGCGCGGCACATAGCCCGCCTCGAAATGCACCTCGGCGACGCGCTGATAGTCGCGCACGATGAAGCCGTAGAGGATCTCGGCGAGGAAACGCCGCTCCTTCTTGCCGAGCCGCCCGGCGATGCCGAGATCGACGGCGACGATGGTGCCGTCCGCCTCGACGAACAGGTTTCCCGGGTGCATGTCGGCATGGAAGAAGCCGTCGCGCAGCGTGTGCCTGAGGAACGACTGGATGAGGTTGGCGGCGATCGCCTTGAGGTCATGACCGGCGGCGGCAAGGCCGGCGATATCGTTCATTTTGACGCCGTCGATCCACTCCATGGTGAGCACGTCGCGGCCGGTCCGCTCCCAGTCGACTGCCGGCACGCGGAATCCCGGATCGTCCTTGGTGTTCTCGCCGAGCTCCGAAAGCGCCGCCGCCTCAAGCCTCAGATCCATCTCGATTCTGGTGGTCTGCGCCAGCGTCTGGGTCACCTCGACCGGGCGCAGCCGACGCGACGAAGGGATGTATTTTTCCTGCAGTCGGGCGGCGAGGAAATAGCTTTCGAGGTCTTGGAAAAAGCGGTGCCGCACGCCGGGCCGGATGACCTTGACCGCCACGCGCGAAGCAGCACCCTCACGCACAACCTCGGCGCTGTGCACCTGTGCGATCGAGGCCGCCGCCACCGGTTCGCCGAAGCTGGCATAGAGGTCGTCGATCCTGCGTCCGAGCGAGGCTTCGATCGCGTGGACCGCCTCCGCCTTCGGAAACGTGTGCATCTTGTCCTGCAACAGCGCGAGGTCGAGCGCCATGTCGTTGCCGACGACGTCCGGCCGGGTCGCCAGGAACTGGCCGAGCTTGACATAGGAGGGTCCGAGCCGCACCACCGCGCGCGCCAGCCTGTCGCCGCGCTGATAGCTCAGTGCCCGGCGGCGGGTGAAAAGCCGCGCCACGCTCCAGCCGAATTTCGGCATGCCGGAGAGTTCTTCGCCCGGCAGCGCCGCGACGACGCCCTCGCGGACCAGCACCCAGCCGGCCCTGACGAGCCTGAAGGCGGCGGCGACGCTGCTCATCGGCCATCCTGATTAAAAGGAGCCTTGGTCAAAGGAGGCTGCTTCAAGGGCCCAGCCTCAAAGCTTCCAGCCGGAATGAAGGGCGGCGATGCCGCCCGAATAGTTGCGGAACGTGACGCGGTCGAAGCCGGCGCGGGCGATCATCGACGCGAAATTCTGCTGGTTGGGGAACTTGCGGATGGATTCGACGAGGTAGGAATAGGGCTCACCGTCGCCGGTCACCGCCTTGCCGATCCTGGGGATCGCGTTGAACGACCAGGACTCATAGGCCTTGTCAAGCAGCGGCATCTCGACCTCCGAGAATTCCAGGCACAGAAACCGGCCGCCGCGCTTCAGCACGCGATACGCTTCGGCAAGCGCCACCTCGATGCGCGGCACGTTGCGGATGCCGAAGGCGATCGTATAGGCATCGAAGGTGTCGTCCTCGAACGGCAGCGCCTCGGCATTGGCCTCGACGAAGTCGGTGTTTGCTGCAAGGCCCAGCTTTTCGGCGCGGTCGCGGCCAACCGAGAGCATCGAGCCGTTGATGTCGAGCACAGTCGCATGCGCCTGGCGCTGGCTGGCCTCGACGATCCTGAAGGCGATGTCGCCGGTGCCGCCGGCGACATCGAGCACCTTCCAGCCCGGCCGCTTCGGCGGGGTCAGCCAGGCGACCATCGCGTCCTTCCACAACCGATGCAACCCGGCCGACATCAGATCGTTCATCAGGTCGTATCGATTGGCCACCTTATGGAAGACGTCGTTGACCAGGGGCTGCTTCTCGCCTGCCCCTACCTTCCTGAAACCATAGGAGGTTTCCATGCCGCCCGCAGCCGTGGTTCTCTCAACTGACATTATTTTGATCCGTCATAAAACCGGCGGGACCATAGCCGATCGATGGTGCCGACGCTATTGTCCAAGGCGCGGTTTTCGGCCGCGCCTGCAAAACCCGGTCGAGAAAGGTCCCGCATGATTTTCCGGCCAGATTCCCTGCGAGAACGGCATGCTGGGCGGAATGACCGCATGATTTTGAAGGCCGAGTTGCACTGCCACATCGAAGGGGCGGCGGCGCCGGAGCTCGTCGTCAGCCAGGCCCGCAAATACGGCAAGGACCCTTCGCCCTATATCCAGGACGGCTCCTTCGTCTGGCACGATTTCAGCTCGTTTCTCGCTGCCTACGATTTCGCTTCCGACCTGTTTCGCACGGAAGACGATTATGCGCGCCTGGCCGACCATTACCTGACCAGCCTCGCCCGCGACGGCGCCATCTATTCCGAAGTCTTCACCTCGCCGGACCATGCGAAGAAGGCTGGCCTCTCGCCAAAGGCCTATACCGACGCGCTGGGCGACGGCATGGCCCGCGCCAAGGCCAAGACGGGGATCGAAGGCCGCATGATCGTCACCGGCGTGCGCCATGTCGGGGTCGAGGCGATCGAGCAGGCGGCACGCTTCGCTGCGCGCTGCGGCCATCCGCTGGTGACCGGTTTCGGCGTCGCCGGCGACGAGCGCATCGGTGATTTCGAGGATTATGTTCGCGCCTTCGAGATCGCGCGGGAAGCCGGGCTCGGCATCACCATCCATGCCGGTGAGCTGATGGGCTGGGAAAGTGTGGCGGCCGCTCTTGACCACATCCGCCCCTCCCGCATCGGCCATGGCGTGCGCGCCATCGAGAATCCGGACCTCGTCCGCCGCATCGCCGCCGAGGGGGTGGTGCTGGAATGCTGCCCTGGCTCCAACATCGCTTTGAAAGTCTTCGACAGCTTCGCCGACCATCCTCTTCCGGCGCTGCGCGCCGCCGGCTGCAAGGTGACGCTCAATTCTGATGACCCACCTTATTTCTGGACCTCGCTGAAGCACGAATACGATATCGCCGCCGAGCATTTCCACATGGACGACAAGGCGCTCACCGCCGTCACCAGGACGGCCATCGAGGCGGCGTTCGTCGACAGGAAGACCAAGGCGATGCTGCTTAGCCGATTGGACGCGAAGGTGCGGTGAGCGACCAAGGGAGCAGTCGGTAGTCGGTAGTTATGGATTTGGCAGAGCCCGCTAGATCGGTTGAAGGCCGGAGCTTTCCCGAGGCGAGGACTCGCAAATCGGCTCGCTATTCACTACTCACTACTGACTACCACCCACTGCGAACCAGTCGGAGCACATCATGCAGGGCGTCACCGTCGTCGACCATCCCCTTGTCCAGCACAAGCTGACCATCATGCGCAAGAAGGAGACCTCGACGGCCGGCTTCCGGCGGCTGCTGCGCGAGATTTCGCTGCTGCTCGGCTATGAGGTGACCCGCAACCTCGAGCTGACCACGACGATGATCGAGACGCCGATCGAGGAGATGGAGGCGCCGACGCTGGAAGGCAAGAAGCTGGTCTTCGCTTCCGTGCTGCGCGCCGGCAACGGCCTGCTCGAAGGCCTGCTCGACCTGGTGCCGGCCGCCCGCGTCGCCCATATCGGCCTCTACCGCGACCACGAAACACTCGAAGCGGTCGAGTATTTCTTCAAGGCGCCGAGCGACCTTGCCGACCGCCTGGTCATCGTCGTCGATCCGATGCTGGCGACCGCCAATTCGGCGATCGCCGCGATCGACAAGCTGAAGGGACGCGGCGCCACCAACATTCGGTTCCTGTGCCTGCTCGCGGCACCCGAGGGAATCGAGCGCTTCACCAAGGCGCACCCGGATGTGCCGATCTTCACCGCCTCGATCGACCGCCAGCTGAACGACAAAGGCTATATCATGCCCGGCCTTGGCGACGCCGGCGACCGCATGTACGGGACAAAATGAGCGCATCCGTTTACCGCGCGTTTACACAACCGGGTGATTCCGGCGCACGTTAAAGCGGAAAACACCATGCCGGCGTAAGGATGTGGCCTCGATCTAGGGGGCAATCCATGCTGCGCAAGCTTCTCCTCCTCGGCATCTTTGCCGGAACTTCGGCTTCGATTCCGATCGTCTATCAGGCTAACCCGCATCTGGTGGACGGCCTGCTGAAATCGACCGATGCCTCACAGCCTGCGGCGCCGAAGTCCGAGCCCCAGGTCAATCTCGTCTCGGTCCCGGTCAAGCCGGCTACGCCGATGCCGCTTGGCCGCCAGGTGTTGGTCAATGCCGATGACCGCGGCCATTTCACATCGCAGTTCAAGCTCAATGGCCGGCAGATCGACGGCATGATCGACACCGGAGCGACACTGGTCGCCATCAACAGCTCGACCGCGCGCAGGATCGGCATCTCGCTCAATCCGTCGGATTTCAATCAACAGGTGAACACCGCCAATGGGGCGATCAAGGCCGCCGTTGTGACAGTCGACCACCTGCAGATCGGAAAGATCTCGGTCGACAACGTCCAGGCGATGGTGCTTGACGACCGGGCGCTGCAGACCAACCTGATTGGCATGAGCTTCCTCCAGCGGTTGCAGAAATACCAGGTCCAGAACGGCGCGCTGCTGCTCGTTCAGTAGGATCAGCGAGCCAATATCCGCCTTAGCACGGTCTTCTCGGCGGGTGGCTTGGAACTCCCGATCGTGTAAGCGGCACTCACCGCCCTCGCTGCGGCCTCCGCCTCCGGGTCGGTACGGGCATGGACCAGCGCCAGCGGCTCGCCTGAGCGCGCCTCGGCGCCGACCGGCAGCAGCCGGGTCAAGCCGACCGCATGATCGATCTTGTCATCCGGACGGGAACGCCCGCCGCCAAGCATGACAACGGCCAGCCCGATATCGCGCGTGGCGATGCCGGTCACGAACCCGTCCTGTTCCGCCGTCACAGCCAATTCGACCGGCGCCGTCGGCAGATATTTTTCAGGCTTCTCGATGAAATCGCCGGGACCGCCCAGGGCGGACACCATCCGCGCGAAGGCGGCAGCCGCCCGGCCGCCGGCGAGCGCTTCGGTCGCACGCCTGAGACCATCTTGCTGCGACGAAACCAGCCCCGCCGACTGCAGCATCTCGGCCGCCAGCGCCAGCGTCACCTCCTCCAGCCGGCGGTCGCGATAGCGGCCGGTGAGGAAATCGACCGCATTTTTCACCTCGACCGCGTTACCGGCAGCCGAAGCCAACGGTTCGTTCATGCCCGTCACCAACGCGGAAGCGTTCAGGCCGGCGCCATTGGCGACCTCCACCAGGCTGTTCGCCAGGGCCACCGCATCGCGCGACTTTTCCATGAAGGCGCCATTGCCGAGCTTGACGTCGAGCACCAGCGAGCCCAGGCCCGCGGCAAGCTTCTTCGACAGGATCGAAGCGGTGATCAGCGGTATGGATTCGACCGTTCCCGTCACGTCACGGATCGCGTAGAGCCTGCGGTCGGCGGGCGCCAGATCCGCGGTTTGGCCAATGATGGCGCATCCCGTTTCCAGCACCGTCTTACGCAAAAGTGCCACATCCGGCTGGCTTACATAGCCGGGGATGGCATCCATTTTGTCCAGCGTGCCGCCGGTGTGGCCCAGGCCACGGCCCGAGATCATCGGCACATAAGCGCCGCAAGCGGCAACGATCGGCGCCAGCATCAGCGAGACATTGTCGCCGACGCCACCCGTCGAATGCTTGTCGGTGACCGGCCCCGGCAGGTCGGACCAGTCGAGCACATCGCCGGAATCGCGCATGGCGATCGTCAGCGCCACCGCTTCCTCGCGGCTCATGCCGTTGAGGAACACGGCCATTGCGAAAGCGCCGACCTGGCCCTCGGAGATGGTGCCGGCCGTCAGCCCGGCGATAAAGGCCGTGATCTCGTCGGACGAGAGCCTGTGGCCGTCACGCTTGCGGCGGATGATCTCCTGCGGCAGCATCAGTCGGGCAAGCCGTCCTGGAAGACGCGCCGCAGGATCGTCGCCAACCGCGCGCCGCCGACCGGGGCCATGTCCTTGGTCTCCTGGTGCGAGAGCTCCGCTCCGGTCATGCCGGCCGCCAGGTTGGTGATGACCGAGCAGGCTGCCACCTTGAGCCCGAGAAAGCGGGCCAGGATCACCTCCGGCACGGTCGACATGCCGACGGCGCTGGCCCCCATCACGCGTGCCATGCGAATTTCGGCCGGCGTCTCGAAGCAGGGGCCGGAGAACCACATGTAGACGCCTTTGTGCAGCGAAGTCCCGGTCGCCTCCGCCGCCTTTTCGATCGCACCGCGCAGGCCGGCATCATAGGCCTCGGTGAGGCCGACGAAACGGCGGTCGCTCGGCTCGCCGATCAGCGGGTTGGAGCCGGAGAAATTGATGTGGTCGGTGATCAGCATCACCGAGCCCGGCCCCATGTCCGGCTCGACCGAGCCGGCGGCGTTGGTGAGGATCAGATGCGAGATGCCGATGCCGGCTAGCACCTCCAGCGCCGGGCGCATCGCCGCGGCGTTGCCATGCTCGTAATAATGCGCGCGGCCGGACAGCATCAGCACCGGCGTGCCGGCGAAATGCCCGGCAACCACCTCGCCGGCATGGCCGGAAACACCGCTGCGCGGGAAGCCCGGCAACTCGGCGTAGGAGATGCGCCTAGCATCCTTGACCTGGTCGACCAGCCCGCCGAGGCCCGAACCCAACACGAGCGCCGCCTTGGGCGCCAACCCGTCCAGCTTCTCGACCAGATGATCCAGCGCTTCCATCATTTCAGAATATCGCCCCTGAAGCCGTAGGGCAGCATCTCGCCCATGGTGACCGTCTCTGCCACGCCGGTGTCGTCGCAGAGATAGAGCTTCGTGTCCGGCCGGCAGAATTCCGCCAGCCGCTGCCGGCAGCCGCCGCAGGGCGAGCATTTGGCCATACGTTCGGCGACCACCGCGATCTCGACGATCCTGCCGCCGCCGCCCATGATGTAGTGCCCGAGCGCCGTCGTCTCGGCGCACCAGCCTTCCGGATAGGACGCCACTTCGATGTTGGCGCCGGTGAAGACGCGCCCGTCCTCGGTGCGGAGCGCGGCGCCCACCGGAAATTTCGAATAGGGCGCGTAGGCCTTGGCCATCGCCGTCTTCGCCGCCTCGAACAGATCATGCGACATCCGGTTCTTCTCTCCCACGATCTTGTTCAAATGCCGGTCGCGGCGGACGAAATTCCCACCTCAGCGTTCCCGATCTCAGCGTTCCTTGACGTAAGGCACGCCGCCGGCGCGCGGCGGAATGGCCTTGCCGATGAACCCGGCGAGCAGAACGACGGTCAGCACATAGGGCAGCGCCTGCATGAACTGCGCCGGCACCTTGCCAATGATCGGCAGCGGCGAGCCCTGCAGGCGGATCGATGCCGCATCGAGGAAGCCGAATAGCAGGCAGGCGAACATGGCGTTGACCGGCTTCCACTTGGCGAAGATAAGCGCCGCCAGCGCAATATAGCCCTTGCCCGCCGTCATGTCCTTCACGAAGCCGCCATTCTGGACCATGGAAAGATAGGCGCCGGCAACACCGGTCAGGACACCGGTGCAGATCAGCGCGCGATAGCGCAGCCACGCGACCGAGATGCCCGCGGTGTCGACAGCGGCCGGGTTCTCACCCACGGCGCGCATCCTGAGCCCGAAGCGAGTGCGAAACAGCACCCACCAGGTGAACGGCACCATGGCGAAGGCGAAATAGACCAGGATCGAGTGGCCGGAAATCAGCTCGGCATAGATCGGGCCGATGATCGGCACATCCCTGATCGCCTCGGCGCCAGGCCAGTTGATCGCCTCGAACCGCTCGCCCGGCTGCAGCGCCGGCGTGCGCCCGCCCTGCTGGAACCAGGCCTGGCCAAGGATGATGGTCGACCCGGCGGCGATGAAATTGATTGCCACTCCGGACACGATCTGGTTGCCGCGATGCGTGATCGAGGCGAAGCCGTGCACCAAGGCGAACGCGACCGAGATCAGGATCGCCGTGCCGAGACCAATCAGGGCCGAGTGGAAGACGGCGGCGGCGGAGGCACCGGCAAACGCGCCGACAAGCATCTTGCCTTCCAGTCCGATGTCGAAGATGCCGGCCCGTTCCGAATAAAGGCCCGCCAGGCAGGCGAGCAGCAGCGGCACCGAGAGGCGGATGGTCGAATCCAGCACCTGGACGATTGCGTTGAACATGTCCATCTCAGGCCCCTGTTCCCTTGACCGCCTGCATGCCGACCGACTTCGGACTGACCGAGGCGAAAAGCGCCTGGATGTAAGGCCTGAACATATGTTCCAGCGCGCCGGCAAAGAGGATGACAAGGCCCTGGATGATGACGATCATGTCGCGGCTGATCGCAGGCATCTCGAAGGCGAGCTCGGCGCCGCCCTGGTAGAGCATGCCGAACAGGATGGCCGCCAGCACGATGCCGACCGGGTGCAGCCGGCCCATCAGCGCGACCGCGATGCCGACATAGCCGGCGCCGGAAACGAAATCGATCGCGACATTGTGCTGATCGCCCATGACCGGGTTGAGCGCCATCATGCCGGCCAGCGCGCCCGAGATCATCATCGCAGTGATGATGATGCGGGTTTCCGAAATGCCGGCATAGCGCGCCGCCTTGGGGCTGTGGCCATAAGTGCGCATTTCATAGCCGAGCCGGGTGCGCCAGATCAGAAGCCAAACCAGGAAGGCCATGACCAGCGCCAGCAGGAAGCAGATATTGAGCGGCGCGGAACGGATCTTGGCGCCGAACAATTCGATCACCCAGTTGAGCTTCGGCAGTGCCGCGCCGGCAAGGAAATTGCGCGTCTGCGGCGCCTGCGAGCCTGCCGGCTTCAGCGCGCCGACCAGCAGGTAGACCATCACCGAGGCGGCGATGAAGTTGAACATGATGGTGGTGATGACGATGTGCGAGCCGCGCTTGGCCTGGAGATAGGCCGGGATCAGGCCCCACAGCGCGCCGAACGCGGCGGCGGCCACGATCGCGATCGGAAAGATCACCCACCAGGGCAGCACGCTGTCGAAGCTCAGGCACACAAGCGCGATGCCCAGGCCGCCTATGTAGGCCTGGCCCTCAGTGCCGATGTTGAACAGGCTGCAATGCGCCGCCACCGCCACCGACAATCCGGTGAAGATGAAGGTGGTGGCGTAGAAGAGTGTGAAGGCTATGCCCGTGCCCTTGCCGAAGGCGCCCTCGACCAGGATGACGGCGGCGCGGAACGGGTTTTCGCCAACCAGCATGACGACGAAACCTGCGACGATGAAGGCGACCGACAGGTTGATCAGTGGGATCAGCCCGTAATCGGCCCAGGCCGGCAGCTTGGCGTAGGGCGTGCTCACTCGGCGGCCTCCTGGTGCTCGACGCCGGCCATCAGCAAGCCGAGTTCGCCTTCCGTCGCCTCCGGCCCACGTTCGCCGACGACGCGGCCGGCGAACATCACCAGGATACGGTCGGACAGCGAGCGGATCTCGTCGAGCTCGACCGACACCACCAGCACTGCCTTGCCCTGATCGCGCATGGCGATCAGCCGCTTGTGGATGAACTCGATGGCGCCGACATCGACGCCGCGCGTCGGCTGGCCGACGATCAGCACGCCCGGGTCCTGTTCCATCTCCCTGGCCAGCACGATCTTCTGCTGGTTGCCGCCTGAGAAATTGGCCGTCTTGAGGCGCGGATTGCCGGGGCGGATGTCGTATTTCTCGATCTTGTCCTTCGCGTCGGCCATGATGGCATCGATGTCGAGGAACGGCCCCTTCAGATAGCGCTCGTCGTCGTGATAGCCGAGGATCGAATTCTCGTTTTCCTCGAAGGCGAGCACCAGTCCGACATGGTGGCGGTCCTCCGGCACATGGGCTAGCCCACGGTCGCGCAATTCGCCGGGATCGGCCTTGCCGGTGAGGTCGATCGGCTTGCCGTCGAGCATCACCTCGCCGGAGACCGCGTGCCTGATGCCGGAGATCGCTTCGAGCAATTCGGACTGGCCGTTGCCGGCAACGCCGGCGATGCCGACGATCTCGCCGCCGCGCACATCGAAGGACACGTTGTCGACCATGGTGACGCCGCGCTGGTCCCTCACCGTCAGGTTCTTCACCGACAGTTTCACTGCGCCGGCTTCCGACTGACCTTTCTCGACCCGCAGCAGCACGCGCCGACCGACCATCAGCTCGGCCAATTCGCCGACCGTGGTGTCCTTTGTCGTCCTGGTCGCCACCATCGTGCCCTGGCGCATCACCGAAACCGTGTCGGTGATCGCCATGATCTCACGCAGCTTGTGCGTGATGAGCACGATCGTTTTGCCCTGGTCCTTCAATTGCTTGAGGATGCGAAAGAGGTGGTCGGCCTCGGCCGGCGTCAACACGCCCGTCGGCTCGTCGAGGATCAGGATCTCGGCGCCGCGATAGAGCGCCTTGAGTATCTCGACGCGCTGCTGCAGGCCGACCGGCAGTTCCTCGATGACGGCGTCGGGATCGACCTCGAGGCCATATTCGCGTTCCAGCCGGTCAAGCTCCGAGCGCGCCTTGGTTATGCTGCTCTTCAGCAACGCATCACTTTCGGCGCCGAGAATGACATTTTCCAGCACCGTGAAATTGTCGACCAGCATGAAATGCTGATGGACCATGCCGATGCCGAGCGCGATGGCGTCGTTGGACGTGTGGATCGAAACAGGCTTGCCGCCGACGCGGATTTCGCCGCTGTCGGCCTGGTAGAAGCCGTAGAGGATCGACATCAGCGTCGACTTGCCGGCGCCGTTCTCGCCGACAATGCCGTGGATGGTGCCGCGCGCGACTTCCAGGTTGATGTCGCGGTTGGCACGTACCGCGCCAAAGCTCTTGTTGATGCCTATGAGCTCAATCGCGGCTTGCGCCATGCAGCCTGTCCCACTCAGTTTTTTATCGCTTGGTCAAAATGCCTAGCATGATGCCCCGCCTATGCCAATCGGCCGTTCACTCTCGACAAATCCCCGCGCCCTTGTCAATTTCGAACCTGAGCAGGTTCCGCAAAAGTGTCCCACGGTTTTGCGATCAGAACCTGCGAGAACGAACAGAGCCCAAGATATTCGCGAGGACCGGTTTTGCATGGCCATGCCTGACGATCGGCTGACGACGCTGGAAATCCGCGCCGCCGAGCAGGAAAAGATCATCGAGGAACTGTCCGGCCAGATCGCCGAACAGTGGAAGGTGATCGAGCGCATGGAGCGCAAGCTCGCCGCCTTGACCGACCGGTTCCTGGAGTTGGAGGAGCAGACCGCGCCCGATGTTCCGGTGACCAAGCCGCCGCATTGGTGAGGAGCCATGGGAAAAGACGGCCATGTCCAGTGAAAGCGACCGTGTCGCCAGGGCCGGAGACTATGTCTTCGGCCTGATGAACGACAAGGAACGAGCCCGTGCCGAGCGCGACCTCGAGCTCGATCCCATCTTTCGCGACGCGGTGCTGCGGCTCGCCGAACGCCTGCGCGCGCTTGATCCCGCGGCGCCCGAAGCGCTCGGCAATCGCTGGGAGCTGGTCACGCAACGCCTCGCGGAACTGCCGCAGATGCAGGCGCGCCTCGCCGGCCTTGCCGCTCCCGAGGCCGAACCGCCGCCGGTGATGATCCACCGGCTCGAACGCAAGCCCTACGGCGTCGGCCTGCATTCGCTTGGCGGCAGGCTCGGTTTTGTCATTGCGCTCGCCCTGCTGGCAGCGTTCGCGCTCGGCTATATCGTCGGCACGCTATAGAATGTCGCCTTCGGCCATGGCTTCGACCGTCGGCCGCATCGTCCACTGCCAAAAACGAAACCGCCGGGCGTTGGCCCGGCGGTTCAAACCATGCTTCAGATGCTGATCAATAGGGGCACTTGTTGTCAGCGGTATAGTCGTGCACCTCGATCTTGCCGGCGATGATGTCGGCCTTGGCCTTTTCGACCGCGGCCTTCATCTCGTCGGTGACCAGCGCCTTGTTGTTGTCGTCCATGGCGTAGTCGACGCCGCCTTCCTTGAGGCCGAGATTCTGGAGGCCGCCCTTGAAGGTGCCGTTCTTGCCGTCCATGAAGGCGTTGTAGACCGCGACGTCGACGCGCTTCATCATCGAGGTCAGCACCTTGCCCGGCTGCAGGCCGTTCTGGTTGGAATCGACGCCGATGCCGAGCTTGCCGGCATCCGCCGCCGCCTGCAGCACGCCGACGCCGGTGCCGCCGGCCGCCGCGTAGACCACGTCGGCGCCCTGGTCGATCTGGGTCTTGGCGATCTCACCGCCCTTGGCCGGGTCGTTCCAGGCGGCCGGCGTGTCGCCGGTCATGTTCTGGATGACATCGGTAGCACCTGCCGACTTGGCGCCGCCGACATAGCCGCATTCGAACTTGCGGATCAGCGGGATGTCCATGCCGCCGATGAAGCCGACCTTCTTCGACTTCGACGCCATCGCCGCCAGGATGCCGACGAGATAGGAGCCTTCGTTCTCCTTGAACACCAGCGAGCGGACATTAGGCAGGTCGACGGCATCGTCGATGATAGCGAAGTTCAGGTCCGGATAATCTTTCGCGACCGCCTTCAGCGCGTCTTCCCAGGCAAAGCCGGCCATGACAATCGGGTTTCGGCCGTCCTCGGCGAAGCGGCGCAGCGCCTGCTCGCGCTGCGAGGCATTCGAGACTTCGAATTCGACATAGGCGACGCCTGTTTCGGTCTTGAACTTCTCGGCACCGTGATAGGCAGCCTCGTTGAAGGATTTGTCGAACTTGCCGCCGAGATCGTAGAGGATGGCCGGCTGGACATCCGCGGCGAAAGCCGGAAGAACCATTGCGGTTGCGGCCAGAAGGCCAAGAACGATACGTTTCATGTGATCCACACCCTGTCGGTTATTTTCCGTTTGCGCCGCCCGCCGGCCCGGTTCTCCGGCAGGCCTGCGACGTCAGGCAGGAAGTGTTTTTCCCCTCCCGCTCGCCGTCAATCTGGCACGGCGCGAAACAAAATTCACGTGGAATTTTGACCTGTTGGAAAAAGCGGTTACCGGCGGTCCGGCTTGGCTCTTTGAGCAATTCCAGGAAAAGTGTGAAGCGGTCAGGTTCGGCGGTTTCGCCGCAGCCTTCCGTCCGGAATTGCGTCGCAACGAGAGCCTTCAGGGGCTTGGAGCGAATTCCGCGCCCCGGCGCCTACGCCGGTAGCCGATGGCGTAGAGCAGGAAGGCAAGAACCGCGAACACGGCGAAACCAGGCTGCGCGAGCACCCAGACGACGGCGCCGTCCCACACCAGCGGGCTTGCCTTGGCGCGCACGAAGGTCTCGAAGGTGGCGCGGGTATCCGGCGAGACCGCCAGCCAGCTTGCGTTGAGCGGCGTCATCACCAGCGAGGAGGCGGCGACCGAGCGTGTCGTGTCGATCACCGCCATGATGACGGAGATCGACAGCGCAACCATGGCCGCCAACCGAAAGATGAAACGCAACATCGACGCTCTCCCCGGGAAGCTCCCGCCTGCCCCGCCATCGACATAGAGCGTGCGTGGTTCGCGTGCAATCGCGGATCCGTGAAATTAGCGAGCCCGCGCCGGTCTGCGCCTGTTGACCCGCCAGATGGCGAAAATGCCGCCGGCGATCGCGCCGACGATCAGGCCGCCCAGCCCGACGAAAGCCGCGAAAAATCCGCAGGCGCCCTCGAAGCAGCTCATATGGGTCAGGTCCGCGATCAGCGAACCCGCGAAGAACCCACCGAATGCGCCGATCACGCCGCCAAGGATGATGCCGAGCAGCGCGGCGAGGATCGAGACGAAGACAGGCGGCCGCTCGGTCTCCAGGTTGGCGTAGACCGTCTCGGCGCCGGCCCCGTTGCGCAGGAGATAGATACAGAGCAAACCGATGGCGATCTCGGTGACGGTGAAGCCCAGCCCCTCGGCCGAGAAGACGAAGTCGGACACGAGCAGCACATAGGCCTGGCGCACGAGGATCCAGATGATGATGGCGACCTGCCAGATCGTGTAGTGGCGCGGGAAACGGGCCGACCGATTGAAGGCGAGACCAAGGAGGTACAGCCCCCACAGAATGGTGATGAAGCCGCCGGCGAGGCCGCCATAGATCAGGAAGAGGACGTTATCCGGCAGGCTGAAGTCGCCGATCAGCCGCCAGTTCGAGATCAAGCCATAGGCCGACAGGCCCATGACGATGACGAGCCAAGCCACCGGGATGAACGAAAGCCCGCTGTCCGGCCGCCCCGCGGGTTGCTGGTCGATCGATGCCATGTCAGGACAATGCCCCTCGCAAAGCCCAATGCAATTGTGGAAGCAGTCGACAGGCAGGCAAGGCCGAAGTCAAGCTCGGATGATCTTGCAGGGCACCGACCGCCTCACGGCGGCAGCCGCCTTTCCTCCTCGACCGCTTTCAATCGCACGACCGACACCGAGCAAAGGGCTCGCGCCACGACCTTGGTCGACACGCTGCCGAGGTGGCGGCGAATTGCCGAAGAGGATCGGGCGCCGACAACGATGTGCCCCACATCATTGTGCTCGGCATAGTTGAGGATCGCGTCGGCCGGACTGACAGCCTCCAGTACGTGATAGCTTATGCGGTCCTCCGGCAGATGCAGCGGACGCGCCCAGTCCTTCAGCGCGACCAGCCGCTGCAGATAGACCAGGCGCCCCGATTCATCGACGTCCGGTGTCTTGCCGACGATCTCGGTCTTCAACACCGTCACGCAGGCCAGCCAGGAGTCCGGACGTGCCGCAAGGAGACGCGCGGTTTCGTTGCGAACCTCGCCGGCCAGCGCATCGCTTCCGTTGGCGAGGTCGACCGCGGCCAGAACGATCGGCGGTCCGGCGCGCACCGCGGAGCTGACCGCCTTGCCCACCAGCGACTTCTCATCGGTCCGGCGGAAAAGATTACTGATCGCGCCCCAGGCCCCTTCGCTCGATGGCGCGCTCTTCCTGGCGACCACAACCTGATCGGGGTTCCTGAGATCAGACAGAACATGCGCCGCTTCGCCATAGCGCCTGGATCGGTCGACTTCCATGCAGCGCACAATGACGGCCTCCAGCCACCTTGGTATGGCCTTGTCGATGTCTCGCGGCGGCCTGGGCGCATGATAGAGCCTGCGCTTCATTCCCGCGAAGGTGGCCGGACGCCCGAATGGCTCCTCGCCGGTGGCGAGTTGATAGAGGATGCAGCCCAGCGCGAATATATCGCTCGCGGGATCGGACCTCTCGCCCAGCACCTGTTCCGGCGACATATAGGCTGCCGTGCCCATCGGCACGGAACTCTCTTCACCGAGAAGGTCCGGAAGCTCTGCATGGCGGGCGAGGCCGAAGTCCAAAAGCACGGCGCCGCGCTCGGCCAGAATGATGTTTTCAGGCTTGAGATCGAGGTGGACGACCTTCTGGCGGTGCAAGGCGGCGAGCGCCTTCGCCATCTCCGCGCCGATCCTTGCCACCTCGTCCGGCGGCTGTGGGGCGCGGTTCGTCAGCTCCGCCAGACCGACGCCGGCGACGAACTCCATGGCAATATAGGGAACCTTCGCCAGGCTTCCGGATGCCGCGAAGCGTGGCACATGCGGACCCGACAGGCGTTTGAGGATCAGTTCCTCGGCCTCGAAGCCGAGAATGACGGAAACGTCTCCGCCCGGGTCGAGAAACGGTATCTTCAGCAGAAGCGGGAAATCGAATTTCGGATTTCTCGCCCGCCATAGCGTCGCCATGCCGCCGGATTGAAGCCGCTCGACGAGCTCGAAACCATCGATGCTTGCCCCTGCCTCGAACTTCTGCATCCATCGCCTCCAGGCTGACCAGAGCAATTCCAGGAAAAGTGTGAGCGGTTTTCCGTCCGGAATTGCGTAAAAAACAAGGAGATAGAGCGGTTCGCCGTTTCCGTGAAACGGTGAAACGCTCTAGCGGCCGATCTTCAAGCGCATGCCAAGCCACCCGGGCAAGCCTGACGCCTGAATCTTGCGGGCGGTTTCTTCATGATCGTAAGGAACGCGCACCATCGTCACCTCACGCCGTTCCGTGTCGAGAAGCGCGAAGCAGGCGGCCGGGTTGCCGTCACGCGGCTGGCCGACCGCCCCAACGACGACAAGGTGCCGCCTAAGCTCGGACAAAGGCGCTCCCACACTGTCCAGCGGCCGAAAATGAACCGGCCGGCTGCCGGGCAAGGCATAGTAAATGGCTGGAATATGGGTATGGCCACAGAAGATGAAGCGCGCATCACTTGAGGACAGGCAGCGTTCTGCCGCGTCGACGTCGCGTATATACAGCCATTTTTCCGGCCGTTCCGCGCTGGCGTGAACATAGAGCCGGTCCCCGGATCGTGAAGAGAGCGGCAGTTGCGCAAGAAAATCGAGGTGCTCCCGGGCGAGCCGTTTGCGGGTCCACTCGATGGCGGTTTGGGCGTTCTCCGTCATGTCGGTCCGGCCCAAGGCCGCCGCTTCATCATGGTTGCCCTTGATGCAGAACGCGCCGCCCTCCACCAGATCGGCGGCCTTTTCGACCACATAAACAGGATCGGGCCCATAGCCGACCAGATCGCCAAGCAGAACCAGTTGGTCCGGTGCCTGCTTCCGAACGAATTCGAGGACTGCCTCGAACGCCTCACGGTTGGCATGGATGTCAGACAGGATCGCGATGCGCATTCAACCTTGTCCCGGGAAGCGCGCAACATAGCAAGGCGACGGCTGCAAGGAACTTGATCCGGCTCAATACCCTTGCGCGAGCTTACGGCGGAGCATCCCCTGCCAATGCGGTTACCTTGTCTACTTCCACTACATTGCCTGCCGATCGGCTGTCCGGCCTCGCACGCACTCTGAACGAGGCTGCGCGCTCAGGCGCGAACGGCTCCTGGGGGTCAGCCCGCACACATCACGCGAACGCGCATCACCTCGTCGTTGAGGCGCCCCTCGGGGCCATCCACGGCCAAAAGCCTTTGCGATGCCATTATGGCTTGGCATTCGCTTTCGGATCGACTAGATGAGCCCCGCGCCTGTTTGCCTAGACGGCTAGCGGCGCAGGGAAGGGTTGCCCGCCGGTTGAAGGCACACCACATATCCGTCAAGGACTTCCCATGGGAGCATCTCCCCAACCCGCGCGGCGAAACCGGCCTGCGCGAGATGTCAAGGACGGAGAGGTGGCCGAGTGGTTGAAGGCGCACGCCTGGAAAGTGTGTTTACGGGAAACCGTAACGCGGGTTCGAATCCCGCTCTCTCCGCCACTTAAATGTTAATATTCCCTTTATTTCAATAACTTATTCGAATTGTTAAGGCGATAGACAGCCATTGCCTCATTTTGTGTAACAAACTGCGAAACTTCGAGCTCTCCTCAGAGCAGGACATTGAAACCTGGCGAACTCAGGCATTCGCCGAAAACTGGATAGGCGGAACACGGTCCGGATCCGCACGGGAATGACGTTGTCGCCCGATAGGGGCGCCGTGCCTGTCGACGTGAGCTCAGCCTCGGCGTGCATGCTGATCGAGCCGGGTGGGTCGGCGTCGAATGCCTCAAGCGTGGAGTAGCCCAGCACTTCGCACGACACGAACTGAGCATTTCGCGCGAACCTCGACGCGGTCACCTTCAACTCGCTGGGGCTTAGGTTCGTCACGCTCCATGTGCCGCCGACGGTCACCGCTTCAGCATCGGCCGAGAACGTCGTGATCGCGCCAGGGAGGCGTTCGGTGCCGTGGCCGCTTGCCCGGGATGCCAGGCAGGCTTCCTCCAAGGCTGGGGCGATTGCGGTTTCCAGCGTTCGTTGCGGGCGACCCCAAAGACGTAGTCGACGCGGTTGATCTCGCACCAGGCCATCAACTCCTCACGGGCAAAGCCGGAATCGGCGCTCAGGATGACGCGCACCCGCGGCCAGCGCTTGCGGATCTGCCCGACGATCCGCTCGACTTCCCCGACCGATCCCTTGCTGGCATCGATGTTGGAACGCCTGAGCTTTGCCGCCAGAAGGTGCCGGCCGCAGAAGATGTAGAGCGGCAGGTAGCAGCGTGGCCGCGCCGGCTGTGACGGCGGCGCCCAGCAGCGTGCGTCACCGCGGCCTAAGCCGGCCAGAGGCTGTGGAGCAGCTTAGGGGTGGCCGCCTTGGCGTTCTCCAACTCGGCCGGGGGAAGCCGGTCAGCTAGTTGCGCCATCACGCAGCTTGCGACCGCTTCCGGCTCGATGGCGGGATCCCGTTGCACGCCCTCATGGATGCGCTCCAGAAATGCACTTCGTGCTCTGCTCCCGGTCCGGGCGCGACGACCGGGATGCCAGCCTTCATAGTAGAGGCCACGCAGCAACGCCGGCAACTGCGCTCCCAGATAGATGGCCTCGCGGTCTCCGAGACTGTCGCGAAGGGCATGTAGGGTCGACAGCAAAGCCTTGTAGACTCGTTCCCTGTCGTGCCAACCGAGCCGCCACATGAGGTCATTGATCCAGTTTTGGGTGGCTTGAACGCACGTGTCGATTTCCTGGGAAACTGTCGTCATTACCAATCCTCATCGGTCCAGTGGCAGCAGTTCTCGCTCGAAGGATCGGGAGACACCTTGAGCGGGATCAATTCGAGTCAGACTTCAGGCTCCGCCACTCGGCTTGATTGTTGCTTTAGATCAAAGCACAGGTTTGGGAAGGCGCAATATTGGAACCAGATTTCGTGCGCCCGGCCAGCCAAGTTCATGCTTATTCTTGTTTGGCCATGACAGCGGCGAAATCGAGGGTAGCTTCGCAGTCATGGCAGACCAAAATCAATGTTTACGGACCTATCATCCATAAGCCGAACCGGGCCAAATCAACGGCGCGCGACGAGGGCAATGGCGCGCAGATCGAGCCGCAAGCGCCCGATCCGCTGGCACATCGGCGTCTTTCTTGCCCCTGCGACGGTCATCTATACGGCGGTAATGATATTGCCGCTCCTTGGAACGCTGCACCTTGCCCTGTTTAGGGAGGTCGATCGCGAACAGGTTTTCGTCGGCCTGGACAATTTCAGCACCCTGCTTGGCGACCCTCGCTGGTCGGCGAGTTTCTGGAATGCCTTCCGCAACAACATCTGGTTCTTTGTCATTCATATGCTGGTGCAGAATCCGGTCGGCATCTTGCTGGCAGCGGTTCTGTCCAGCCCGAGGCTTCGCCTGCGCACGTTCTATCGGACGGCCATTTTCGTGCCGACCATACTCTCCTTCGTCATCGTCGGCTTCACCTGGAAGCTCATTCTTTCTCCTCTCTGGGGCATCGCTCCATACTTCCTCGACTTCGTCGGGCTAAAGAGCCTGTTCGCGCCATGGCTCGGCAAGGAACAGTATGCCCTTACGACTCTCAGCCTCATCTCCGTCTGGCAGTTCGTCGGCATACCCATGATGCTGATCTATGCCGCGCTGCTGTCCATCCCCGACGGCGTGCTCGAAGCCGCCGAGATAGACGGCATTACCGGAATGTCGCAGTTCTGGAGAATCAAGCTCCCGCTGATCCTGCCCTCCATAGGGATCATTTCGATCCTCACCTTCATTGGCAATTTCAACGCCTTCGATCTCGTCTACACCTCCCAGGGAGCCATGGCCGCCCCCAACTTCTCGACCGATATTCTCGGCACCTTCCTCTACCGCACTTTTTTCGGCTTCCAACTGCAACTCGGCGATCCCCATATGGGAGCGGCCATCGCCTCGATGATGTTCCTCATCATTCTCTCCGGCGTATGCTTCTATCTCGTCGCCGTGCAGCGGCGGCTCGTCCGATATCAGTTCTGAGATCGGATATGCACAAGGCCCGCTCGTCGAAAATCCGAACCGTCGCTGCCCACGCGATTCTGATCGCCTACACAGCAATCGCGCTGTTTCCGGTGGTCCTGATCGTCGTCAATTCCTTCAAGACCCGGCAAGCGATCTTCCGTTCCCCGCTGTCCTTGCCTGACAGCGAGACCTTCAGTCTGATCGGCTATCAGACGGTGTTTGCCCAGGGCAACTTCGCGCATTATTTCCAAAGCAGCCTGATCGTAACGATGGCATCGTTGTTCCTGGTGCTGCTCTTCGGTGCGATGGCCGCCTTCGCATTGGCCGAATACCGGTTCCGCGCCAATGCGCTTATGGGGCTGTATCTTGCAATTGGCATCATGATCCCCATCCGCCTCGGCACTGTGGCCATCCTGGAAATGATGGTGGCGAGCAGGCTCGTAAACACGCTCGCCGCGCTGGTGCTCGTTTACACCGCGCAGGGCTTGCCGCTCGCCATCTTCATTCTGTCCGAATTCATGAAGCAAGTGTCCGACGATCTGAAGAATGCAGGCCGCATCGACGGCTTTTCAGAGTACACGATCTTTTTTCGCCTGGTCCTGCCCTTAGTCCGTCCAGCGATGGCGACCGTGGCGGTCTTCACCATGATCCCGATCTGGAACGACCTTTGGTTCCCGCTGATCCTAGCTCCGGCTGAAGCGACCAAAACGATCACACTGGGCGCACAGGTCTTCATCGGCCAATTCGTGACCAATTGGAACGCGGTTCTGTCGACCCTGTCGCTGGCGGTTGTGCCCGTGCTCGTCCTCTATCTGATCTTCTCCCGCCAACTCATCCGCGGGATCACCTCGGGAGCCGTGAAATGAGCACATGTGGGTTCCGGCCGCGACGCGCCGGCGAACGTCGACCCGAACCAACTGCGATAACAAACACGAGGAGAATACCGTGGGATCGCTGAAGCTGGAGAACGTCTGCATGTCCTTCGGCCGGGTCAATGTCCTCGACGACATCGACCTTGAGGTACAGGATGGCGAATTCGTCATCTTCGTCGGCCCCTCAGGATGCGGCAAGTCAACGCTTCTGCGCATCATTGCCGGGCTTGAGGATCCGACATCCGGCTGTGTCAGGATCGACGGCGACGATGTCACGTTGACGCCGCCTGCCGAACGCGGGGTTGCCATGGTCTTTCAAAGCTATGCGCTCTACCCGCATCTGACGGTACGTGGAAACATGGGGATTGGGCTAAAGCAGGCAGGCCTGCCGCAAGATGAGATTCGGGAGCACGTAGCAGAGGCGTCCCGCATGCTTTCGCTGGACGAATATCTGGACCGGCGACCGGCGGAGCTCTCCGGCGGGCAACGCCAGCGGGTCGCGATAGGCCGCGCAATCGTGCGAAAGCCAAAGCTGTTTCTCTTCGATGAGCCACTCTCCAACCTGGATGCCGCACTGCGCGTCCACACACGGCTCGAAATCGCCCGACTGCACCGCGAGCTCAAAGCGACCATCATTTATGTGACGCACGACCAGGTCGAGGCGATGACGCTAGGCGACCGGATCGTCGTTCTCAACGAAGGCAGGATCGAGCAGATCGGCACGCCGATGGAACTCTACCGGAACCCGGTGAACCTGTTCGTTGCAGGCTTCGTCGGCTCGCCTCAAATGAATTTCATCGACGCCGCGCGCGTCGGCTATCCGGATGCCGACAAGATCGGCATCCGGCCCGAGCATATCTCTGTTGACCCCGGGAAAGGCGACTGGGAGGGAACGGTTGTCCATGCCGAACATCTCGGGCCCGATACGATGCTCTATCTCCAATCGGATCAAGCCGGGCTTGTGACCGTCCGACTGTTCGGCGAGCAATACTTCAAGACCGGTCAGACCCTGTATATGACCCCGCAGCCTGAGCGCCTGTTTCGGTTCGACGCGAAAGGAGCGGTGCTCGGCCGAGTACCGGAGGCGGCGTGATCAATCTTGTCTTCTGACGACATCGAAGCACCACACCCCAAGCCTTATGTCAGACCAGCGGCTTGTGCCCGTTCAGCATGAAAGCGACCGCTTCCAGGATCATGCCGTTTGTGTTGAGATCGCTGTAACCTGCGGTGGGTTTTCCGGTTGCGGAGTAGATCCCTGACGCGAAGCCCAGGCCGGGAATCCTGGCCGACTTGCGCACATGCGACAGAAGCCTGGCCGAATAAGGATGGGGGCGGATCGCCTGCCAAAGGAAGGCTGCCTTGGTGTTCACCATCATGACGGAATTACGAAAAGACGGGGTATCGTCCTCCCGACGGTCGAGCACCGTCTTGGCCGTCCAGGGATTTTCCTCGTCGCCCAGTTGGAAGCCCTCATAGACGAACCATGGATCTCGGTCGATTGAGCCCTCCGATACGCAAACCAGTGTGCCGGATGTCCGGTAGGCGTCGAGTTGAGCGGTGAAAAGGACGTCCGCTATCATGCGCGAGGGTTCCGAATGGCCGAGTTCGACACCCTCCAATGCATGTGGCTCGGTTCCGATCGGGCCGATATCCGCGACCTGCTCCAAGAAACGCATCCGGCCGTCCAAATCTGCCATCGATCTGGCGTCATAAGGGGATTGGGCTTCCATCCCCCAAAGAGCAAAGCCGCGCGTCGCGTAATGTGTGTAGTTCGAATTGAAATATTCCTTCTGAACGCCGTCATCGACGTCATGCAGTCGGCCATCGGAAATCGTGTCCTTCAAATCCCAGCGATCGACCAGTTCATCGATCTCCTTTTCGAAGCCCGGTTCGCGACCGAGGTACTTCAGTGCAGCCAGCAGCCGCCCGACATCCGAGGCGCTGAAATTGTTATCGAAGCCTCCGCCCCCTCGGGTCGAAATACTGGCCTGCGGCAGACGGAGCCCGCCGATGGTGGTGACGGGCAGGTGCTTCAGAATCCGGGCCGTTCTCTGCGAGAATTCCGCGTCTTCGATGAGGCCGACAGCCCGCGCGCAGCCGGTCGCCAAGATCTGGCTGGCGACGTCCCACATCGTCACCATCGTGTAGGGAACGACTGTCTTGCCGGAGAGCTGGGCGCTCGCGGGTGCCAGACCGGTATTCTTGTCGGACATGCGCGCGAAATACTGCCAGGCAAGTTCGGCGTCCTGCAGCAACGCCGCGCGCTCAGAAGCATCGATGTCCTGGTGTGTGCCGACTGCAAGCGAGACAAGTGCGTCCGACCTGCCAAGGAGCTCGAAGATACCATCCTGAGCGATTACGCCTTGGCCAAGCTGTTCGACGTCGACGGCTACATTGCCCGGGTGCTTCGCCAGTTCAGCCAGCATCCCGGCTATCTGCATACGGGTGCCGCTGTCGGCGCTCGCAGTCGTCCTCACCGTGACAAGTGCATCGCGTTGGTCGCCGATGCGCTTCGCAATCTCCTGAGCCGCCTCCGCTCCGTCGCCCAATCGGCTGGCGTCGACAGTATACGTCGCGGGAATCCGCAAAAGACCGTTCCGATCCAGTCCTGCAAAACCGTCGCGGTCCCCTGCTATCGAGGCAAGCACATTGATACCAACCGTTCTCATATCCTCAAAGGGCGGCTTGTCCTGGTGGCTAACGGCGCATGTCTGGATCGAAGCGTTGTCGTGATTTTCGATCGCCAGGATCCGCGCGACCCGAGCCCTCAGCTCCTGCCAGGCTGGCGCGCCAAGATCGCTTTCCAATGCCTGGCACTGCAATGATTGCGGTCTGACACCAGCGTCGGATATAGCCGGCCCGTTCGCCCCCGAATAGGAGAAGGGAACGGCCGTTTTAGCCAGATCAGAAAGGAGTTCGGATACCGCCTGTGTGTCAGGTGGCGAGGCATCCTGCAGGTCAATAAAGAGTGCGACATATCTGGCGAAGTCATCCGAGCGGAAGAAGAACTCGGAAGGCAGGATCATGTTGATGCGGCCGGCGTCAGCCTGTGCCGAGAGGAAATCGGCTAGCGAAGACGACAGGGAAGAAATCTGATCGTCAGCGAATTGTGCAAGGTCGTTGATCGAAAGATAGAGAACGACGACGTCATCGCGAGCAATCGCCTCGAGGATCGCGCCCCTCGCGCCTTCCAAGGCGCTCAGGGAGGTAAGCCGCACTCCTCCCGAAATCTGCATGACGCCGTTGCCGGTCTGCGCGAATTCGGTCGGCTGATCCTTCTGCGGCATCAAGAGCGCGCTGCGGAAACCTCCGGCCCGAACGCCTGCGAGCGAGAGTTCATCCGCAAGCTGCCCGCAGGCAAGTGTGATGGCGTGGCGAACGCCGTGATCTTCCGGGAGAAGCCGCGCGAGCCGATCTTGCGCTTCGCTCGCCCACCGCATCTGGAAATAGGGGCGTTCGGCTTCGATGCCGGGGAGAAAGGCGACAAGCTCGACCAGCCCACCATAGGTTCGTCCGAGCGCTGCGGCCGCCCCGTGAATGTCCTCGTGACTATCTTCGCCGCCGAACGACATCGCCGGCAGCAAAAGTCCCGATGGGATGTTGCGGCCGCCAAGAGTATCCAGTGCCAGTTGTGCCTTCCTACCAGCCGATCCGCTGGCAGATGCATCGCAGATCAGGGCGAATGGGACTGGCCGTTGCGCGGCATTTGCCAATCTCAGCTTCAGGATCGGAGTTACGATCGCTCCCGCGCAAAGCGACTGAAGAAGCACGCGGCGCGTCATTCTCATACGGATTCTTCCCAATTCAACCTCGGCGCGGGGCCTCGCCCCTCATAATGGGCTCGTCGAGCCGCAACCTTGACGCGCATCAAAGCAGGAGGGGGCCGGAACGGTAACGTACGAGGTGGGACAAGGGGCAGACACGAAGTGCATTCCAATACCGGGCGGGGACCGCGGGGCCGGACCAGCCTGCCGATCTTTTTTGATCCAGGCGCGAAAAGGCGAATTGTTGTAGGCGTGGTCGGCGCATTGCTGATCGCGGCTATGTTGCTTTGGTGCATCAGTTTCGCGCTCAGCATTTACCTGCTGGGCAAGCTGCCGCCTCCCAATATCACATACGACTCAAGCGTCGCAGCGGTGGAGGCTTCGGAAAGGCGGCTGCCGGAACAGAATGGGGAGCAGGCAGTAACGCCCAGCATCGCCTGGGGACAACGCCGTCCTTCGACTGACGCGCCACCGCCGTCGCGAAGAGGCAACGGCCCTGCTTCGAGCGCCCGGGTCTATGCCTATTTGCCCTACTGGCCGGAATGGAATTACGTGTCGCTCTCCGAGAATATTCGGGACCTCGATGGCCTGCTGCCCGAGTGGTACGAAATCCAGCTTTCGAATGGAGAGCTGCGCTCGCTCGGCTTCAACGCCCCGCACCAGCTAAAGGTCGCCCAACAAGTCGCCGGTCGCAGGGGCGCGCTGACACTGCTCCCAGTGGTGGACGTCAGCAGCGACCTCGGGCCCGGGCAGATTGCCGCCGCCCTCCCCGATGAAGAGGGGGTAGAATCGATCGCACGGACACTCGTGCGCGAGGCGGAGGACAAGCAATATGATGGGTTGTGCCTCGACGTCTCAAGCCTGCCTAGCCGGACCGATGAAATGCTTGCCCGACTGTTCCGCGACCTGAAAGCCTTGTTCAAGGGCACCGGGCGGCAGACCTGTCTCGTCTCGACGCTGGACGGGGACGCTTGGATGAGCTCTGTCCTGCAAAGCTCCGTGGACAAGATCGTGGTCCTGGGTTTCCAGGAGCCAGGAGTGGGAAGCCTCCCGGGTCCGCTCGCGGCCCAGGATTGGTTCACCCAGAATATCTCGGCACTGTTGAAGGGTGTTCCGCCGGAAAAACTCGTCGTCGCTCTCGGCTCCTTCGGCTATGATTGGGCAAGCGATGAGATCATGCCGCGAAGGTTGAGCTATGCCGAGGCGGCAAGACTTGCCGGCTTGAATGGCGCCAAGTTCCACCTTGACCCTACATCCCTGAATTCGACGACTTCCTTCTCGGATCAAGCGGGAAGTCGGCATCAGCTATGGCTCCTGGATGCTGTCTCCGCCTACAACCAGTTGGCTACCCTCGACCGCAGAGGAGCGGGAGCCGTGGCGATCTGGCCGATCACAGATGTCGATCCCGGTGTATGGCGTATTCTACACGGGAACGCACGCAAGATACGTCCCGAAGCATTGCTGCGCGAAATCTCTATCGGCCAATATGTCGGATATGACGGAGAGGGAGCTTTCCAGAAACTCATACGTGCGCCCGAAGAAGGCATCCGGGACGTGGCGACCGACCCGGCCTCCCGCCTCATCATCCGTCAAGACTATGTGCGAATGCCGCAGCCCTACACGATACTGCGCTACGGCGTCGGCAGGCCGCAAACCGTCGCACTAACTTTCGATGACGGTCCCGATCCCATTTACACCCCCGAGATTCTGGCCTCCCTCAAGGCCCGTCAGGTGCCGGCGGCGTTCTTCGTGATCGGCAAGAATGTGCTTTATAATCCGGATCTGGTCCAACGCGCTGCCGAGGAAGGTCACGAAATCGGTGTGCACACTTTCTTTCACCCGGCGCTCGAGCGCACCAGCGCTTGGCGCGAGAAGCTCGAGCTCAATGCCACCGAGCGGCTGATTGCCAGCCTTACGGGAAAGCAGACCGTGCTCTTCCGTTCGCCGTATGGACGCAGTGAGGGACCCCTGCTTGGCGACGAAGCCGCGCCGATGCACCTTCCGGAGCAGTCCGGCTATATCGTGGTCGGGGCAAACATCGTGGCTCCGGACTGGAAAGGCATTTCGGCAAAAGAAATCGCCGCCATCGTTACCGCCGGTGTCAAATCCGATAGCGGCAACGTCATCGTTCTCCACGACGCTGGCGGCAATCGCAGCGAAACCGCGAAGGCAGTCCCCATCATCATCGACGCACTGCGTCGGGAAGGTTTCAGCTTCGTCTCGCTTGGAGCACTGATCGGCATGCCCCCCGACCAGGTCATGCCGACCGAACGGGGCCTTGGCGTCACCTTCGATGCACTTTCCTTCAAACTGATAAGGCTGGTTTCTGTCCCGCTTCATTGGATCTTTTGGGCGATGGTCGTCGCAGGGGTTGGCAGGTTCTTCCTTGTCGTTGGTCTTGCTCATCTGCGCAGACGCCATGTTCCTTCCGATCCCGCATACGCGCCGGCCGTCACCGTACTCATTCCCGCATATTGCGAGGAAGAGACCATCTTAGGCGCGCTCTCGGCGGTGCTGAAATCCGATTACCCCGATCTCAGAGTCATTGTTGCAGACGATGGTTCTACCGACGGCACATATCCGATGATGCGCCGCGTCCAGGAGTCCGACCCACGGGTCAGGATCATCAGGCAATGCAACCGCGGCAAGTTCGCGGCGCTCAATCACGCCTACACTCTCGCCGACACGGAATTTGTGGTGGCGATCGATGCGGACACCGTGGTCGCGCCGGATGCAATCCGCCTGCTGGTCCGTCACTTCCAGGACCCGCGAATCGGAGCTGTTGCCGGCAACGTCAAGGTCGGCAACAGAGATCGTCTGCTGTCTCGGCTGCAGGCACTCGAATACGTCACCAGCCAGAACATTGATCGTCGAGCAGCCGAAGTCGTGAATGGTATGCTAGTTGTTCCAGGCGCCATCGGCGCATGGCGCCGCAAAGCTGTAGAGGATGCCGGCTTCTATTCGTCTCAGACCCTGGCCGAGGATGCGGACCTCACCGTCTCAGTCATCCGGAAAGGTTACCGGGTGATCTTCGAAGAGGAGGCAATGGCCGAGACTGACGCACCCGCCGGTCTGCGTCCGTTCATGCGCCAGCGCTTGCGGTGGCTGCTAGGCATGATGCAGACCGGTTGGAAACACCGGGGTGCGATCGTCGAGGGACGAGGCGTAGGGCTGATGTCGATTTCTGAGCTGTTCTTGCTCGGTGTGGTCATGACGCTGTTCGCGCCCTTCGTTGATCTGATCTTCGCTGCCACCCTCGCCGACCGCATTCTCACTTTTTTGTCTGACCCCGAAGCCCAATGGACATCATCATCCCTGCACATGGTGGTAGCCTATACCGCGTTTCTGCTGTCGGACCTCGTGATGGCGGCACTTGCGTTCAGGTTCGAGCCGACCGAAGACAAGCGTCTGCTCCTGCTTTTCCCGTTGCAGCGGTTTTTTTATCGGCAGCTACTATGCCTTTCCACCTACCGGGCCTTGGTCGCCGCGGTGTCGGGGAGGCTTATGCGCTGGCGCAAGGCGAGCGAACCGACGGCGGGGAACAAGGAATTGGACCTCAGCCCCTCCGTCGGTTGATTGCTTGCGGCAGCACGAAGGGTCAGAATACCCGGCAGCCGCTTGCGGTAAGCTCGCCTGTCACCGTCGGAAGATCATGTCGCGGGTTGATGATAACCGGTTGCAGGGCTGTAATTCTGCTGGAGCAGGCGTTTGAGGTGCCACGTGTGCTCCGCTGGCCGCCGACATAAAGATCGAACCAAGGATGTCCGCTTCGCCCCGTGTGGCAGGGTCCGTTCTGGGGAGTCGGTCCATCTCCGCAGACATCTTCGACTATTGCATATTTCTTCAAGCGCTTAAGATAGAGGTGCGTGCCGGCGGGCAGGTCCAAGGTATGCCGACCGCCCTGCAGCGAATGGCCAACTGCGAGGGTTATTGGATTCGAGTAGCTGCCATTGCCACCGGCGGTGCTATGAATGACCGGAAACGCTATCGCGGCAGAGCCAGGCGGAGTGTTGTCCCAATAGCTGTAGCCAGTGACATAGGCGGTAAGTTCGGTCCCTTCGCGCGAGGAGGCCGCGGCTTTCAGTTTCTGAAGATAGGCCCCGTCCTGTGCCTGCGCGGCGCTCACGGAAAATCCCGCCGCTAAAGCTAGCGCTGCAGATAGGAGGATCGGCGCTGATCTGGTTGAACATGCAGATTTGGCATTTTTCGCCATTTTTATTGCCCTCAAAGGAATTATGGATGGTGCACATCCGAGCCGCCGATTGCGACTTTACTGTGTCGCTGGTGGACATATCCTGGGCTGTTGCGCTTCTGCGCTTCCGACGTCGAGGAAGATCATCAGGCGCGCAATATGATCGCGACGCGTCTCTTCCCGGCGGGCATAGGTCGTAAAGGCACTGGGATCGGCGCCGATCTGGTCGGCGACATATTTCGACATCGCACACGGCGGAATTTCGCCCGTCGCCAGCACCGGCTCGAATGTCGCATTATGCAAAGCTGAACCGCGAAGCCGAGCTCATTGTGCTCGCGCCTGCGCAGATCAATCTCGAGGCGATCCTCCGCAGACAATGAATAGAGTCGGATCAGGCTGTCCTCATCAGCCGGAATATCGAAAAGCTCCTGTCGATCCTGAGCTTTGAGAATCTTGCGTCTGCCAATTGTCCAACTCCGCACACAGCACTAACTGCCGCTTAATGTTGCCGAGCCGAGTGGAAGTGGGAACAGTAGCTGTCGTGCTGCCATGGCTATCCACAGGGATCAGGCACCTTGGCATTCTAGGTGGATTACTCCAACGAAGACATCTTACCGGTTCGTGGCGCTGCGATAGATGTCGAGCACGCGTGTCACGCTGCCGATCAGAAGCTCATGCGCAGTCGATCTGATGCGACCCGCGCCGACCTCGACATCGAGGTGGCCAATATATTGGCTGATTAGCGGGCGGGGAATCTCCGTGTTGCCAAGGGCAGCCAGCACCGCTTCGGTAGCGTGCTGCGCACCGGGGGACTGCCAATAGTAACGGATGCGGTCACTGTAGGAGAAATGTCGCTGCAGGCGTTGCTCGTCCGATGTACCGGAATAGTAGTTCCGCCAGTTGTCGGGAGAGGCGAGCATCACCCGCTCCATCGCCGCCTGCAGGTTTTCCCGGGACAGGTCGGGAACCATCTGATCGGCGATCAGACTGAGGCCATAGAGCGCCTCGCGCAGCGCGAAGGTCAGCCATGGGCCGACTTTGAGGATGGCGAAACCGTCACGCACCAGCATGGCCAGCGCTTCTGCAGGCTGGTAGTCGGTCGAGTGCGCTTCGAAGATGAACTGCGGTGTCTCTTCGAGAACACCCGCCAACTCGATCGCCTTCTCCGGCGCATAGGCAATGACGTCGGCATTGCCGAATTCGACCCCGGGCTGGACGACGACGCCGACGACCCAGTCAAAGGCCTCATCGAGCCCGAGGCTTGCAAAGGCTCGGCGGTGGAGCTCGATGGAACGGAGCGCATCGGCCGGTTCGGTCACTTGCATATGCTCGAGCGCCTCCAGGGCACCTCCAGGGACCGGCACTTCGGTACCGATGATGTAGACGGGTTTCTCACCGCCGGTGCGCGCCACTGCCGCCTCGGCGACCTTGGCGAGGTCGGCCGCGCGGGCGGCAATCGTCTCATCGGGGAGCGGCACCGGATCATCGGCGCAGGCCATGCTGGTGTCGAGATGCAGCTTGGTGAACCCGGCGGCTGCGTAGGCGTCGATCATCGCGGCCGCTTTCCGCATCGCCTCGGCAGCGGAGCTGTGCTTCCAGGGGTTGGGTCCAAGATGGTCGCCGCCGAGGATCAGACGATCGAGGGGAAGACCAGCCCTGCCGGCAAGCGTTTCGACGAGGCCGCGAAAGGCGGCCGGCGCCATGCCGGTGTAGCCGCCCTCGTGATTGACCTGGTTGCAGGTCGCCTCGATAAGGACATCCGTGCCGTGCAGCGCGCCATGGCGGATCGCCGCCTCGATCACCAGCGGATGCGCCGAGCAGATCGAGGCGATGCCTCCCTTGCCGCCCGCCGCCCGCCGCGCGCCGATGGCCGCAAGTCTCTTGGTCGCGCAGCTCATGCGGGTCTACCGGCCCGAGCCATGAAAGCTTCGACATCGGCGAGCCGATGAATGCCTTCCATGGGTCCTTTCCGCGTTACGGCCAGCGCCCCGCAGGCGTTGGCGATGCGCAGCGCCTCGGCAGGCGCGGCGCCGCGCAACCAGAAGGATACGAAGGCGGCTCCGAAGCAGTCGCCGGCGCCAGTCGGGTCCACTTCCTCGACGGCGAATCCGGGCATTGCGACCGAGTTCTGGCGATCGTGATAGACGGCGCCGTCAGCGCCTCTCTTCAGCACGATGCAGGCTATGCCCCGACCAAGCAGCTCGGCAATCGCCCCTTGCTCGTCGCCCGCTGAAGAAAACAGAAGCAACTCGTTGCCGCTGGGCAGAAAGACGTCGGTCTGCGCCAACACGCAGTCGAGCGCCTCGCGCATACCGGAGTCCTGCATGATCTCGTGCCGGACGTTGGGGTCGAAGGATACGGTGCCGCCCCTGGCCTTCACGGCCGCGGTCGCGGCGAGCACAACGTCGGTCGTCTTGTCCGAGAACAGCGACGAGCCCATCACATGAAAGTGATCGGCGTCGGCAAGCAAGTGTCTTGCGGCATCATCGATGGCCATCAAGCCCGCCGCGCTATCGCGGATGTTGAAGACGAAATGCCTGGAAGCGTCGGCCAGATAAGTGACGAAGGCGGTGCCGGTGGCATGGCCCTTGTGAGACGTGATCGCCGAAACGTCGGCGCCTAGCGCGCGCAGCCGGTCAATGTTCAGCTGACCAAAATCGTCCTCGCCGACGGCGCCGATCAGGCCTGCGGGCTGGCCAAGCGCGGCGGCTTGGCCAATGAAGATCGCGGGCGCGCCGGATGGGAATGGCCCCACCAGCGGCCCGGGTTCGAGAAAGCTCTGGCCGATCCGATCCGCCATGATCTCGACGAGAATCTCGCCGGCGGAAACCAGCTTCTTCATCACGTCCTCCCGGCATATGCCGCGTGTGGCGTAATCTTGAAGCGGAATAAGGTGCGTCCTTCTTCACGTCAACTAATAAATTTACGCACGCAATAATTTTCATGGGCAAATTGAAACTTGAAGCGCTTCCTGTAAATTTTTGAACTTGCAGTCGCGTATCGGCGCACCGTATGGAAGGCGCCGGGCGGCGCGTGGAGCAGGCGGGAAATCCGCGGCGCGAGGGTTTGAAATGTCGATAACGCACAAGACGATGGAGGATTTCGCCCGATCCTGCGGCGTCTCCAGACCGACACTGTCGAAATTCTTCGACGATCCGACCAGCGTTAAGCCGGCAACGCGTAAGCGTATCGAGGATGCGTTGCGCTCGTCCGACTACCAGCCAAACCTCTTCGCGCGCAATCTCAACCGCAAGCGCACCCGCAGCATCGGCATTGTCGTGCCGACGGTGACCGACCCGTTCTATTCAGAGATGGTCAGCCGCATCGAGCTCAGGCTGCGCGACGAAGGCTACTGGCCGGTTGTCATTTCCTCGCATGGCTCGACCGAACTCGAGATCGAAGCCACGCGAACCATCTTGTCGCTGAAGGTATCCGGGGCGCTTATCGCGCCGCTGGGCAAACGATCCGATCAGAGAACCCTGGAAAAGCTCACGCAGACCATCCCGATTGTGTATTTCGACACTTTCCTGGAAGGTGACACGCCATTTGTGGGCAATAACAACGCAAAGAGCGTCGCGACGATCGTCGATTACCTTTGCCGTTCCGGCGATGCCCCGGTCTATTTCGACATCCCGCACGTCAACCACAATTCGGCAGAACGATTGAGCAGCTATGTCGCATCGATGAAGCGGCTCGGGTTCGAGCCGATCGTCTTCGGCAACACCGACGACTACACTTGGGACTTCGAGCGTATCGGCTACGAGCAGACGGAGAAGCTGCTCGGCAATGGCGGCCTGCCGGGCAAGACCATCCTGTGCGCCAACGACCGCCTGGCCTTCGGCGTTATGGCGGCGGCTTTCTCGCAGGGGCTAAAGGTGGGCCGAAAGGCGGGTTGCGACCTGCGTGTCGCAGCCCATGATGATCATCCACTCAGCCGCTACACCTGCCCGGCGCTCACCACCATGGCCCAGGATTTCGCCGCCATGGCCGGCCGCAGTGTCGAGACGCTGCTTGCAATGCTCGACGAGGATGCGGCGGCCGTGACGCCGAAGGTCAGCCTGGACGCAACGCTGGTAATGCGTCAATCGGCCTAGACCCTGCCAAACGCCGGATCGAAATTGCGCCAGGCCGCAACGGCAGCCTCGACCGCCTGACGCGACGCCGGACCATGGCGCCCCATTGAAACGAACCCATGGATCTGTCCTGGCCAATGTTTGACCACGACCGGGACGCCATCCATCTTGAGCCGCCTTGCATAGGCCTCGCCCTCGTCCGCGAGGATATCATGGCCGGCAATGGTGACGAAGGCCGGCGCCGCGCCGGCAAGGCTCTTGGCTTTAAGCGGCGAGACGCGCCAGTCCGACCTGTCGGCGGCGCTGCGGACATAGTGTTCGCGGAACCAGGCCATGGTCCTGGCGGTCAGGCCAAAACCTTCGCCGAAGCGGCGATAGCTGTCCGCCGTTTGGGCGGCGTCGGTGTTGGGGTAGAACAGGAGCTGAGCGGTCGGAGGGCATTTGTCATCGCGGGCAAGCAGCGCCAGGACTGCGGCCAGGTTCCCGCCAGCGCTGTCGCCGGCGACGGCGATGCGGCTGGCATCGATGCCAAGCCCGCCGGCCATATCCTGCATGAAGGAGAGAACGGCACGGCAATCCCCGACCGCAGCCGGAAACTTGTGCTCCGGTGCCAGCCGGTAGTCCGGCGAGACGACAACACAGGCGGCGATATTGGCGTACCAGCGGCAGATCTCGTCATGCGAATCGAGATTGCCGATCACCCAGCCGCCACCGTGCAGATAGAGCAGCGCCGGCGCGTTGGCCGTCGGCGCGCCCTGCCCGCGATAAACACGCAGGCTGAGAGGTCCACCGGGCCCGACGATGGTTTGTTCGCGCTCCGAAGCGACGGGCTCGCGCTCGCCTTGCAGGCCGGGGAAACCGTTCTTGTAGGCGCGTCGCGCCTGCTCGGGAGTGCCGGCCTCGAACGGCGGTTCACTGCCCAGGCGGCCGAGTTCGAGAACCTTCCGTGCCTGCGGATCGAGAGGGGACAACACGGGCACTCAGGCCAGCAGGCTCGCCGCCTCGTCCTCGCCAAGCAGCGGCGGCTGGTCGACAGCGCCTACGACGGCGACCGAGTTGCGGCTCTCGCCCGAGGCGAGGATGGCCTCCATGATCTCAAGCACATGCAGCGCCAGCTCGCCGGACGCGCGCGGCTTTCTCTTCTCAGACAACGAACGCGCCAGATCGGCGACGCCGAGCATGCGGTAATTGGCGCGATCTGGCGCCGCATAAGGCCAGTTGCGCGCGCCGTAGAGCTCGCTTTCGCTGGCGAAATCCGTCCAGTTGGCACCACGCGCTGAAAGCGAGACCGTGCCGCCGAAGGTGTCGGGATCGGGGAGCCTGAGCGACCCTTCGGTACCGTGCAGCTCGATGGGGTGGTTGGAGTGCTTGAAGACGTCCCACGAGGCACCGAAAGTGACAGTGGCCCCGGAGCGGAACTCAAGGAGCGACAGGATGTTGGTCGGCGTGCCGACCTTGAAAGTGGTGTTCTTGTAGGGGCCGTCGGCGGTGATCAGCCGCTCCTCCTGGCCGCGCGTGGCCATCGCCATGACACTGGCGACGGGCCCAAGCAGGTTGACGAGCATCGTCAGATAATACGGCCCCATGTCGAAGACCGGGCCGCCGCCTGGCTGGTAGTAGAATTGCGGGTTCGGGTGCCAGTGCTCCATGCCGCGCCCCATCATGAAGGCGGTGCCGGTCACGGCGCGGCCGATCGCGCCCTCATCCATCAGGCGGCGCGCGCGGCGTCCGGCGGCGCCGAGGAAAGTGTCGGGAGCCGAGCCCAGCAGCAACTCACGCCTCGCCGCTTCCGCCACCAGCTTGCGGCCATCCCTGGCCGAGGTGGCGAGCGGCTTTTCGGTGAAGACATGCTTTCCCGCCGAGAGCGCTGAAAACGAGATGTCGAAATGCGCAGCGGGAATGGTGAGGTTGAGGACGAGATCGACCTCCGGGTCGGCGAGCAACGCGTCGACGCTGAGCGCGCGGATGCCATATTCCTTGCCGCGCAAGACAGCCATCTCGGCGGAAATGTCGGCGCAAGCGCGCAACTCCACACCGGCAAAAAGCGCCGCGTTGCGCAGATAGGTCATCGAGATGTTACCGCATCCGATGACGCCGATACCGAGCTTCGCTACTGAATTTGCTTGCATTTCCCTTTCGACCTCCCATTCGGCGACACCCGGGACAAGCCATCGCGACGGCGACGGACAATTCTCGTGACTCGCTATAGCCCATTTTAAATCTTGACGCGCGTAAAATTTTTATAGAGCATATGAGAACGCTGGCCTAGCGTCACAGGCCGCCGGCCTTGTAAATCAAGAGATTAGGGAATTATGAGCCTAGGGACCAAAGTGCGCCTTGCGCGCCTCTTCTCGCACCCATCCGGGAATCTATTTGGCGGCGCAGTCGACCACTTCGTCGGCTACGGCGACGTGCGCAAAGGCGGCCTCGCCGATCTGCCCGGCGCGCTGGCCCGCGTCATGGCGGGCAAGCCCGACTATGTCAGCATCCAGCCCGGCACCGCCCGCCATCTGTGGCCGCAATATGCAGGCAAGGCTGCCCTGGTGATCCAGGCCGGCTGCTTCACGCCGGACGACCGCATCAGCGAACTGATCGCAACGCCCGAGGACGCGGTGCGCGCTGGCGCCGATGCGTTGGCGGTGGCCATTCCGGTGCGCGGCGCGACCGAGGGCAAGTACATACGCTGGCTGACCGATTCGGTGAATGCGGCGGCCCGCTACGGCATGCCGGTGGTTGCGCATATCTATCCGCGCGACTTCACCGACGGGGCAAAGATCGTCTTCACCCCCGACGAGATCGCCTATGCGGCGCGCATCGGCTACGAGTCTGGCGTCGACGTCATCAAGATCGGCTACACGGGCGATTTCGAGTCCTTCCGGGAGACCGTCCGAACCTGCCCCGTGCCGGTTGTGATCGCGGGTGGTCCGAAGACCGATACGCTCCTCGGCGCGCTTCAGCAGACGGCGGACGCCATTCGTGCCGGCGCGCGCGGCGCCGTGGTGGGCCGCAATCTCTGGGGGCACGGCGATCCTCAGAAGGCAGCGCTTGCCTTTCGGGGCGTCATCCATGACGGGCTTTCGGCGCAAGAAGCGCTTGCGAAGGCGGGCGCCTGAACCATGCCCAGCGTCCCCTCGATCCTCGGCTTTGGCGCCATTGCGATCGACGACATCGTCTATGTCGATCAGCCGTTGTCGGCGGGCAAGGGGAAGGTCCTGCAAAGCACGCGCGCTTTCGGCGGCAATGTCGCGACAGCCCTTGCCGCCGCCGCGCGGCTCGGCGGAAGTGCCGGATTCATCGGGTGGCTGGGCAGCGCCGATGACGATGCGGTGTTGTTCGACCTCGTCGCCAGCGGCGTTGAAACCGCGTTCGCGCCACGCCATCCCGACGCGCGCCCGGTACGCTCCCGCATCACCGTCGGCTCGGATGGGGACCGGTTCATCGCCTATGACGACGACGCGTTGCTGGGCACCGCGCCGGACTTTCCGGACGATATCCTCAGCCGCGCGACTGTCCTGATCGTCGACAGCTACGCGATCCGCTCGCTGGATGTCGTGGACAGGGCTCGCGATCTCGGGCTCGCAATCCTCGGCGATGTCGAATGGAGGGCCGGCCCAGCCACGGACAGGCTGATGGCGCTCTGCGACCATCTCATTCTTCCGCTCGGCTTTGCGCAGACCGCCACGGGCTACCGAGCGCCGGCCGAGATGCTTGATGCCTTGTGGTCGCCGTCGCGCTCCGCCGTCGTTCTGACCGACGGCGGCCGGGGCATCTATTATCGCGGGCGCGAGGAGACGGCGCTCTGGCACCTGCCTCCGCACCGGGTTGCGGTCGTCGACTCGACCGGTGCCGGCGACTGCTTTCACGGCGCCTATGCCCATGCATTGACGCGCGGAGCCGACACCCCGGGCCGGGTGGCATTCGCTGCCGCGGCGGCGGCGCTTTCGATAACCGGGCGTGGCGGACGCGAGGCGCTTCCGACCGACAGCCAGGTCACGGAATTGTTGGCATCGGCGAGCGCGCCTTCGGCGGTCGAACTGAAATATGCGCGCCTCGGTACCGGAAGATAGGATGAAAACTACCCGAGGAAATTCTCACAAGCAAAAGGCAAGGTGAAAGGCAAAAAGATCATCGGCTTTGACTTGTGGAGGGAGGAATATGGCGGAAGTCATTCTTGAGAATATCTGCAAAACCTACGGGAACAATTTCCGCGCGATCGACCGATTGAACCTGTCGGTCGAGGACGGCGAGTTCCTGATCCTGGTTGGGCCATCCGGCTGCGGCAAATCCACCGCCTTGCGAATGATCGCGGGATTGGAGGACGTCACAAGCGGCAGCCTTCGCATCGGTGGCACAGACGTCGTCGACATGCCGCCCAAGGACCGTGATATCGCGATGGTGTTCCAAAGCTATGCGCTATACCCGCATATGACGGTGTTCGAGAACATCGCCTTCTCGATGCGGCTGGCGGGCAAGCCGAAGGCCGAGCGCAAGAAGCGCGTGGACGAAATCGCCAAGACCCTTCAGCTGACGTCGCTGCTGGACAGCAAGCCCGCCAACCTTTCCGGTGGACAGCGCCAACGGGTTGCGATGGGCCGCGCCATGGTGCGCGAGCCGGCTGCCTTTCTCATGGACGAGCCGCTCTCCAATCTGGACGCAAAACTGCGTGTGCAAATGCGCGCCGAGATCACCAGCCTGCAAAAGCAGCTCGGCGTCACCACCATCTACGTTACCCACGATCAGACCGAAGCGATGACGATGGGGGACAGGGTCGCTGTGTTGAAAGGGGGCGTGCTGCAGCAGGTCGACACACCGAAGCGGCTCTATGAATCGCCGGTGAACGCCTTCGTGGCCGGCTTCATCGGCTCGCCTTCGATGAACCTATTCGAAGGGACCCTGACGGGCAACGAACTGACGGCCGGCGCCTTCGCCATCCGGCTGCAGGATGCGGCGTTCATGCGAAGACCGGGATTGAGGTCGTATGCGGGGCGCAAGATCGTGTTCGGGATTCGGCCGGAGCATCTCTATGACAGCAGCCTCGAATCCGGCCGCAAATACCAGACGCTGCCGGCAAGAGTAACCTCGATTGAAGAGCTCGGGTCGGAACACATAGTCCATCTAAAGATCGACGCGGTCCGCGTGGACTCCGGCGATCCTGACGCGGTCGAGGATTTCGGCCTGGCGTCCAACGCGGTGGCGAAATTCGAACCGGAAAGCGCAGTTCGCTCCGGCTCGGAAATCCGGTTGGCCCTGGATGATACCAAGCTCCATTTCTTCGATCCCGAGACGCATTTGGCGATCTGAAGATTTGCGGCAAGGCCAGCAGGCGGGAGCGAGGCGCCTGCGAATGAAGACTGCTGAATGAACCAGATCTTCCGCATTGTGCGGCCGATCTCAAAGAAGGAGGAGAATATGACGTTTCGGATAAAGCCCGCGATGCTGAAGATGGCCGCGGCCGCATGGCTGCTCGGCGCCACCAGCGCCATGGCGGACACGACCCTGGAATTCACCCAATGGTGGGAGCCTGAGTTGCCCGCAGGCTCGCTGCGGAAGATCATGGACGAATTCGAGGCCGCGAATCCCGGCATCAAGGTGACGCTGGTTAGCGGCCCCTATGCAGCAACGCGAGATCAGATCTCGGTAGGTGCAGCAACTGGAACGCTCAGCGACGTCGTCGGCCTCGATGGCGCCTGGGTGAACAATTTGAACGCGCAGAACGCGCTTGCCGACATGAACCCGATGATGGATGCAAGCAAGTTCGACAAGGCGCAAGTCGCGGACATCATCAAGGTGGACGGCAAGGCCGTGATGTTCCCGGTCGCTTCGTTCGTCTATCCGGTCTTCGTCAATCTGGACCTCGCCGCCCAGGCGGGCGTCACCAAGCTGCCATCGACCCGCGCGGAGTTCCTCGAAGCCGCCAAGAAGATGACTCATGCCGACAAGAACCAGTACGGCTGGGTGCTGCCGCTGTCGCTGCAAACGCCGTCCGGCGTCCAGAACGACATGATGTCGTGGGTCTGGGCATCGGGCCAATCGATGATGGCTGACGGCAAGCCCGCCCTCGAGGGCAAGCCGGTGGTGGACATGCTCACCTTCGTCAAATCGCTCAACGACGCGGGCACCATCTCGCCCGGCATCGCCACCAAGACCGAACAGGAAAAGGTCGAGGAATTCGTCAACGACCGGGTGGGAATGATGATCGACTCGCTCGCGCATGTGAACCTCATCCGCAAGCGCAATCCCAAGCTGAACTTCGACCTCATCCCGGTCCCGGTTGTGGAGAACTACAACGGCAAGCGCGGTCTTCCCTACGCCTCCTGGGGCATCGGCATCTCCGCCGGCTCGAAACACCAGGGAGAGGCCTGGAAACTCGTCCAATATCTGATGAGCGAGAAGGTCAACGCCAAGCTGGTGTCGCTGGCCAACGCCTTCCCGGGCAACGTCAACGCCAAGCCCGATTTCGTGACCTCGGACAAGGCTTTCGGCAAGGCTTTCGAAATCTTCAAGACCGGTTACCTCGCCAACGAATTCACGGGTCTGCCGGTGGCTGAAGACCTGATGACCCAGTTCGACGTGGAAGCCCAGAAGATGCTGGCGGGCGAGCAGTCTCCGGAACAAGCCGCGGCCAATGCTCAAAAAGGATGGACGGCGAAATTCTGATCGGCCTGTTTTACGATCCTCGACCGGGAGGCCTGGCTTCGGACAGGCCTCCCGGCAGCAACGTACCGGCGACGCGAGTGTTCTCGAAGCTCGCCTTCTCTCGAAGGCGTATCCCAAGGTTGGCACATGACCCGGCAGAAGCGCTCCCGTCACGGACTGAAACGAGCGGTCGCACCCTATCTCTATCTGTCGCCATCGCTGCTGATCATCGGCCTGCTGATGCTGCTGCCGATGGTGACCGTGATCTCCTATTCGTTCCAGAACAGCGCGGTGCTGCGTCTCGACTCATCCTTTGCCGGACTGAAACACTACCAGGCGATCTTTGCCGATCCCGTATTCTGGGCCTCGCTGTGGCACACGCTCTACTTCACGTGCATGAGCGTCGTTTTCCACATGACCATCGGCATGATCTTCGCGCTCATGCTGAACAGCGACCGCATCAATCCGACGCTGCGCAACATCCTGCGTGTGCTCTACATTCTGCCCTGGCTTTTCACCGCGGTGATCATCGCGGTGATCTGGCGCCTGCTGCTCGAGCCCAACGGTGTCGTCAACAGCATTCTCATGCAGCTGGGTCTCATCGGTTCCAAGATCGAGTGGTTTTCCTCGCCCGAGACCGCGCTGCACGCCGTCACCTTCGCCAACATCTGGGCGGGCTACCCGCTCTTCATGGTCAGCCTGCTCGCGGGCCTGCAGGGCATTCCCAAGGATTTCTACGAGGCCGCCGATATCGACGGGGCGAAGGCCTACCAGAAGCTGATCTTCATCACCATCCCGCAGCTGATGCCGATCATCATCAGCATCTCGCTGCTCGACTTCATCTGGACCATGCAGGTCTTCCCGTTGATCTGGATCACGACGGGCGGCGGTCCGATCTACTCGACCGAGGTGCTCAGCACCTACACCTACAAGCTGGCGTTCTCGAGCTACAACCTGTCCCAGGCGTCGGCGAGCGCCGTGGTGATCCTGCTGATCTCGCTTGGCCTGACGCTGTTGTACATCCGCTACCAGAAGGCCCGGTAATCACCATGAGGAAAAGGCACACGACGAAGGACAGGCTGATCACCGTCGCGCTGCATGTCGCGCTTGTCGCGGGACTGCTTTTCGCGACCTTCCCGATCTACTGGATGCTGAGCAGCTCGTTCAAATCGAACACTGAGATCTTCGCCCTGCCGCCGACCATCCTGCCGAAAGCCTTCACGCTCGAAGCCTATGCAGCGATCCTTGGCGACCCGGTCAAGCTGCGCTTCTTCTTCAACAGCTACTTCGTGGCCTTCACGGTGACCATACTGACAGACCTGATCGCCTTGCTGGCGGCCTACGGGTTCAGCCGTTTCAATTTCCGTGGCAAGGGCAGCCTGAACACACTTATCATCAGCACGCAGACCATCCCGCCGATCACGCTTCTGATCCCCTTCTTCGGGCTCGTCGTCTCGTATCGCATCTTCGATACCTATGTCGCGCTGATCGTGACCTATCTGGTCTTCACCCTGCCCTATGCGATCCTTTTGATGACGGGCTATCTAAACACCTTGCCGCGCGATCTCGACGAAGCTGTCGCCGTCGACGGTGGTACGAGTTGGACAGCGCTCTGGCGGGTGATCGTGCCGATCTCGCTGCCCGGTATCGTGGCGACGTCTGTTTATACTTTCCTGTTGTGCTGGAACGAATTCCTCTTTGCGCTGACGCTGACGAAGTCGACGTCGATGCGCACCGTCCCGATCGGCATCCAGCTGTTGATGGGACAGCACGCCTTCGAATGGAACCAGATGATGGCGATGAGCGTGCTCGGCTCGTTGCCGCTCTTGTTGATCTACCTCATTGCCCAGAGGTTCTTCCTCGCGGGTATGACCGCGGGCTCGGTCAAATAGGCACGTCCCGCGGAGAACCAAGGAATGAAAGGATGAACGTGAGAGACCTCAAAGTCGGCTGCCAGACCTTCACCTGGGAAATGCTGGGAGACCGTTTTGCCGGAGGCCCGGACGATCTCTTGAAGGCGATTTCCAATGGCGGCTATGCCGGCATCGAGATCACCGACACCATGATCGGCCACTATGCCGGCAAGCCGCCCGAATTCGCCGCCGCGCTGAAGGCGTCCGGCCTCACGCTCGTCTCCTTCGCCTTCGGTTCGAAGAGCGGCTTTACGCTCAAAGAGAAAATCGGCGAGGACCTCAACACCGCCAAGCGCTGGATCGACTTCGCGGCCGCCTTTCCGGGCGCGCTGGTGTCGATGGGCTCGGCGACAGTCGTCTCCGATGGACTGCGCGACGACAAGTTCGCCATCGCGGCGGAAGTCTACAACAAGGCGGGCGAGCTCGGCCGCAAGGCCGGCGTCCAGGTCGCGGTGCATCCGAGCTCGCACCACAACACGCTGCTGTTCGACCGTGCCGATTACGACCGCATCTTCGCCCTGATCGACGCCTCGCTGGTCGGCTGGGTGCCGGACACGGGGCACATCTTGCGCGGCCACAAGGATATGGCCGACACGCTCACGACCTATCGCGACCGTATACGCTACGTGCATCTGAAGGATGTCGATGCGAACGGCACTTGGGCGATGCTCGGCAAGGGCGTCTGCGACACGGCAAAGGTGATCGAGATCGCAAGTGCTGCCCCCAACTTCAACGGCTGGCTGGTTCTGGAGGAAGAATCTGAGACTGCCGCCGCCGATCCGGCCGGCGCGGTCAAGACCAATCGCCAGACCATCCGCGGCTACGGGGCGTGAGACGATGATCGTCAAGAAAGACCGTCGCCTTCGTGTCGGTGTGCTCGGCTGCGGGCCGATCGCGCAGTTCGCGCATCTGGAATCCTGCGTGAAGGCAAGCAACGCCGACCTCTACGCGATCTGCGATGCGGCGCCCGATCTGCTGGCGCGGATGGGCGCCACCTACGAGCCGCGGAAGATGTATGGCGACTATGACGAAATGCTCGCCGATCCGGAGCTCGAGGCGGTGATCGTCGCCACGTCGGACGCCTATCACGTGCCGATGTCGATCAAGGCACTGGAATCGGGCAAGCATGTGCTTTGCGAGAAGCCGATCGGCGTGTCAGTCGAAGAAGGTGAGAAGCTTGCCGAAGCGGTCAAGCGCTCGGGCAAGGTGCTGCAGGTCGGGCACATGAAACGCTTCGACCCGGCGCTGGAAGCGGCGCGCGATTTCGTGCGGGACGAGATGGGCGAGATCCTGGCGCTCAAGGCCTGGTATTGCGATTCCACCCATCGCTACACCAACACCGACGCAGTGCAGCCGCTGCCCATCGCAAGCAAGCTGGCGAAGAAGCCGGGCGGCAATCCAAAGGCGGACCTGCGGCAGTATTTCATGTTGGCGCATGGTTCGCATCTCGTCGACACGGCGCGCTTCCTATGCGGCGAGATCAGTGCAGTGCGCGCGCGCCTCAACGAGCGCTTCGGCGCCTATTGCTGGTTCGTCGAGACCGAATTCGCCAATGGCGCGCTCGGCCATCTCGACCTCACCGTCGCCGTGCGGATGGACTGGCACGAGGGCTTCCAGCTCTATGGCGAAAACGGCTCGGTGATCGCGAAGACTTTCAACCCCTGGTATTTCCGCGCCAGCGAGGTCGATATCTTCCACGAGAAGGACGCGACAACACGCAAGCCGCTCGGCGCCGACGGCCATTTCTTCCGTCGCCAGTTGGAAGGCCTCGCCGACACGGTGCTCAACGGCGCGCCGCAACGTGGCGCCACGGTCGAGGACGGCCTTGCTTCCATCCGCGCCATGGTAGCGATCGCCCGTTCGGTCGAGAGCGGCGAGCGCGTCGAGCTCGCCAACGTGACGGGAGCGGTCTGATGCAGGTCGGGGTGTTCGCCAAGACTTTCCCAGGCAGCGAGCCGACCGGCGTGCTTGCCGCTGTCCGTGATGCGGGCTTTGCGGTCACCCAGTTCAACCTAGCCTGCGCCGGCCTGCCGTCGATGCCGGACGCGGTTCCGGACGCGGCGATCGACGCCATCGGTGCCGCTGCCAAGGCGACCGGGATAGGTCTCGTCGCTCTCTCCGGCACCTACAACATGGCGCATCCGGATAGTCGGATGCGCGAGGATGGACTGCGACGGCTGGCAGTTGTCATCGAGACGGCGGCCAGGCTTTCGATCCCGCTTGTCACGCTCTGTACCGGGACGCGCAACGCCGAGGACCAGTGGGCGTGCCACGCCGACAATGCCCATCCCTCAGCCTGGACCGACATGGCTCGCGAAATGGCAAAAGCGCTTCAGCTTGCCGAGCGTCATGGCGTCGATCTCGGCATCGAGCCGGAGCAGGCCAACATCGTCACCTCGGCGGACGATGCCGTCCGGCTGATCGGCGAGATGGGCTCGAAGCGGCTGCGCATCGTGCTTGACCCTGCCAATCTGTTCGAGCAAGCGAATGCCGAACGGGCACGCTTTACCGTTGCCGAAGCAGTCGAGCGCGCGGCTGGCCATGTCTCATTGGCACATGCCAAGGACCGCTTCGCCGACGGCCGCTTTGCCACGGCCGGACAGGGCGTGGTCGACTTCCCCGATTTCATCGCTCGCCTTGAGGCCACGGGCTTCGACGGGCCGCTGGTGACGCACGGGCTCTCGGCCGAGGAAGCCCCTGGGGTAGCGCGTTTCCTGAAGGAGCTGGTGTGATGGCGGGGCAGAAGGCGCTTCTTCGCGACGGCGCGACGCTGCTCATGACCGACACGGGCGAAGGCCCGGCGGTCGTCTTCCAGCACGGGCTAGGCGGCGGCGAGGCGCAGGCCGCGCAGACTTGTCCCCTGGGCCTCCGCCGGATCACGTTGGAATGCCGCGGGCATGGCGGCTCAGTCCTCGGTGAACGGCGGCCATTCTCGTTTGAAATGTTCACTGACGACGTGCTTGCCGCCGCCAACCAGGCCGGTCTCGACCGCTTCGTCGCCGGCGGCGTCTCGATGGGCGCGGGAATCGCGCTTCGCCTCGCCTGCCGTCATCCGGAGCGCGTCACTGGCCTCATCCTGGCGCGGCCGGCATGGACCTTTTCGCCAGCGCCGCAGAACATGCAGCCGATCGCCGAGGTCGCCCGGCTCATCCTGGTCCACGGCCCAGAGAAAGCGAGGGCGGTCTTCGCGCAATCCGGCACCGCCGCGCGGCTCTACCGTGAGGCGCCCGACAACCTCGCTTCGCTGCTCAGCTATTTCGACCGGCCCGAGGCAAAATCATTCGCTCAGGTGCTCGCCGACATCGCCGCCGACGAACCCGGTGTATCGGAACGCGACGCTGCCGCGCTCGACATTCCGGCGCTGGTCATCGGCAACGAAATCGATGCCGTCCACCCGCTGTCGACCGCCTACGCACTGGCTGCCGCGATACCCAACGCGATCTTCGCGGAAGTAACGCCCAAGGCGCGCGACAGCGCGAAACATTTCGCCGAACTGCACGAGCAGATCAGCTTCTTTCTTCATTCCCACTCGAAAGCCCGGAGCCTTATTCCGTCATGACCGCCAAACCCCTCTCCGGTCGCGCGGCAATAGCCGCGCTGCCCCGCAACCGGCTGATCGGCGAATTCTCGCTGTGGTCGGCGGACCTCGCCAACATGGAGCGCGACCTGAAACGGATCGAAGCCCAAGCCGACCTGCACCACATCGATGTGGCGGACGCCCGCTTCACGCCCGGCTTCTTGTTCTTCCCGGATCTGGTGGCGCGCATCACCAGGCTGACGGCCAAACCGATCCACGTGCATTTGATGGTCGAGGCGGAAATCGTCGAAGCGCAGACGCGCCAGTTCATCGAGGCCGGCGCCGACCTCATCACCATCCACGCCGAAAATGGCGCGGCCGGCCTCCGCGCGGTGAAGCTGGCGCATGAGCTCGGCGCCGAGGCGGGCGTGGTGCTCAGGCTCGAAACACCCGTTGATGCGATCGAGCCGTTCCTGCCTGACGTCGCCTTTGTGACGCTGCTCGGCACGTCGATCGGCGTCAAGGGACAGGGCCTATCCGAGCAGGCCTGTCCAAGACTGATCGAGGCGCGCTCCCTGATGCGACGAGCCGGCCGCGAGGCCGACATCGTTCTCGCCGCCGATGGCGGCATACGGCACGAGACGGTGCCGCTGCTGCGAGCAGCAGGCGCCGACACTGTGGTGCTGGGCTCGCTCGCCTTCGGCGATCCCGATCTCGCCCGGCGCATGGCCTGGCTGCACGGGCTGAAGGCCGCCGCCTGATGAGCACACTTGCGCTCGCCTTCGATCTCGGCGGCACAGAGCTGCGCAGCGCGCTGGTCGAGCGCAGCGGCGACGTTGTCGCGCGCGTCTCGGAGCCAACATTGGCCGGCGCGGGTTCGGAAGCGGTAATCAGCCAGATCATCGCGCTGGCGGGCAAATTGCTCAAGGAACATCCGCGGGCCAAGGTGGTCGGCATCGGCATGTGCGCGCCGGGTCCCCTCGATCCCAAAGCGGGCATCGTTATCGGACCGCCGACGCTCGCCGGCTGGCGCAACGTGCCGCTGATCGACATCCTCAGCCGGCAGTTCGGCCTGCCAGTGCGGCTGGAGAACGACGCCAATGCGGCAGCGCTCGGCGAATGGCGCTTCGGCGCCGGACGCGGAGCCGGCTCGCTGGTCTTCGTCACCGTTTCGACTGGCATAGGCGGCGGCGTGGTAGCCGATGGCCACATCTATCACGGCCGGCGCGGCCTGGCGGCCGAGATCGGCCACATGACGATCACCGGAGAAGGCGATCGCTGCTTCTGCGGCAATGTCGGCTGTTTCGAGGCTGTCGCTTCGGGCACCGCTCTCGGGCGCCGGGCGACGCGGCTCACCAGCCCAGGCGACGGCTCGGTGCTGAGGCGTCTTTCCAATGACGGCGATGTCTCCGCCCGGCATGTCGTCGAAGCCGCCCGCGCCGGCGATGCCAGCGCCCGGGAATTGGTTGAGGCCGAGGCGCGATGGCTCGGCGTCGGCTTCACAAATCTTCTGCATCTCTATTCGCCGGATCTGATCGTCATGGGCGGCGGCCTCGCCAACGGCTTCGACCTGCTGGCGCCCGGCATCAGGGCGACGGTTAACGAGCGAGCCATGCAAGTCTATCGCGATGTGCCGATCGTGCCGGCCGAGCTAGGCGACCGCGCCGGGCTGGTCGGCGCTGCAAGCCTGATCTTGTGGGCCGGTGAGCCGGGCACGGCCCTGGCCATGGTGCAGAACGACTAAACCGAGAGCGCGGCGGTCGAGCTCGGCGCGCCCGGGGAGCTAAGCCGTGGCCGAAGCTCAAGTTGAGCAGGGTGCGCAAATCCTATGGGTCAGCGGAGATCACCGCAGCAAGCCTTGCCCGCATTTTAGACCATGAAAATGCACTGCACTCTTCCCGCGCCCAGAGGCCTCGGCTATTCGGCCGCTACCCGCTGACCGCCAGCGCGGCGCAACAGGGCATAGCCCGCCTCCTCAACCGCCTGCGCCGCTCGTTTGCGGATCGCATCGGACACGAGAACGCCATCGGCGAAATCCTTGTCCGTCGCATAGACCCCCGTCGGCAAGGCAAGAGCCTCGAAGAATCCGAACAGCGGCCGCAGCTGGTGCTCGACGATCAGCGCGTGCCGTTCACCGCCGCCGGTGGCAAGCAGCAGCACCGGCTTGCCCCTGAGCGCGGAGGGGTCGAGCAGGTCGAAGAAGTGCTTGAACAGGCCCGTGTAGCTGCCCTTGTAGGTCGGTGACCCGACCACCAGCACATCGGCGTTGACGACCTTGTCGAGAACATCGCGGCCCTGCTGATCGAGATCGCGCGCCCATTTGGCGCTGCCGAGCGATGCCCCGACGTCCTCGATATCATAGGTGCTTGCCGACAGATTGTTGCGGACGGCGATATCCCTGACCACATGCTCGACGAAGCCGCGCGTCTTCGACGGCCGGGTGAAATTTCCGGAGAAACCGACAACGGTTGGATTGGGCATGCTGTGGCACTTTCTCGGTATGTCGACGACCAGAGTCCAATGTCTATAATTTTTATAGACTAATGACTCACCTTAGAAGGAACCGTCGACCCTTGGAGGGCTCGCTGCCGAATAATTTTTCCATGGATCGGACAGATTATGGGTACGCACGGCGAGACGCGTATAAGCAACTTGCCGATCAGCAGGGGAAAAGGGCGCGAAGGCATAGGGCGCGCCATCCTGGATTGTCTCTTCAGCCCTGTAGGTGAACCTGCGGCAGGGCGGCAGCGAGCGACCGCGCGAACGCATCGACCAGCGCGTCGACCTGGTCTTCGGTGATGATCAGCGGCGGACAGAAGGCGATGGCATCGCCCATGTTGCGCGAGATCACGCCATTCTGCTGCAGGAAGCCGTTGACCAGCGCGCCAAGCGCCGCCGGCTTGCCCCAGGGCGCCTTGGTTGCCTTATCGGCCACAAGCTCGACAGCGGCGATGAGGCCGACGCCGCGCACCTCGCCCACCAGCGGATGTGAGACGAGCTTGCGCAGCCTTGCCTGCAGATGCGCGCCAACCTTGCGCGCGTTGCCGACGAGGTCGCGCTCCTCGATCAGCTTGATGTTCTCCATCGCGACGGCCGCGGCGACCGGATGACCCCCGCCGGTGAAGCCGTGGCCAAAGGTGCCGATGCGGTCGCTCTCGTCGGCGATCGGCTCGAACACCTTGTCGTTGATCAGCAGCGCCGAGATCGGCAGGTAGGAGGATGAGATCTGCTTCGACAGCACCATGATGTCGGGCTTGATGCCGAAGGTCTGCGAGCCAAACATCTCGCCAGTCCTGCCAAAACCGCAAATCACCTCGTCGGCCACCAGCAGGATGTCGTATTTCGACAGCACTGCCTGGATCTTTTCCCAGTAGCCGGCTGGCGGAACGACGACGCCGCCGGCGCCCATGATCGGCTCGCCGATGAAGGCGGCGATCGTTTCAGGCCCCTCGGCGAGGATGAGCTTTTCCAGCTCGTCTGCGAGCCGGGCGGAGAACCGTTCCTCGCTCTCGCCGGGCTCCGCGTCGCGCCAGTGATGCGGCGTCGACGTGTGCAGGATGTTGGCGATCGGCAGGTCGAAGGAGAGATGGTTGTTGGGCAGGCCGGTCAGGCTCGCCGACGCGATCGTGACGCCATGATAGCCGCGCGTGCGGCTGATGATCTTCTTGCGCGCCGGCTGCCCAAGCGCATTCGAGCGATACCAGATCATCTTGATCGCGGTGTCGTTGGCCTCGGAGCCGGAATTGGTGAAATAGGCCTTGCTCATCGGGACCGGCGCCATCTGCACCAGCTTCTCGGCCAGGTCGATCAGCGGCGAATGCGCCTTGGAGCCGAAGTCGTGATAGAAAGGCAACTTCGACATCTGCCGGGTCGCCGCTTCGACCAGCCGCTTTTCCGAGAAGCCGACGGCAACGCTCCACAAACCGGCCATCGCCTCGATGTAGCGATTGCCCGCAATGTCCTCGACATAGACGCCGTCGCCCTTTTCGATGACCAGCGGACCAGTTTCCTGGTGCTTGCGGGCATTCGTGTAGCCATGCATGTGGTAGCGGATATCGCGAGCTTCAGGGGAATTCGGTCGGGCGTCCATCATAGGGGTCCTGTCTGAGGTCCAAAGCGGAAACAGAACGAGCTTCCTCGTTGAGAAATCCGAAAGTTCCGCATTGCATTGTCGCGACTGATGCCTCATCGCGAAGGCTGATCGCAAGAGCCGCGAAGCCGGGATCGATAGCGCCAACAAGCCGCGGCCGTCGCGGAACCGATGCCGCAGCAGGGTTGGATCATGGAACAAGTCGATTGCATCATCGCTGGCGCAGGCGTGATCGGCCTGGCGGTTGCGCGCACCATGGCTGCGCAAGGCCTCGACACGATAGTCCTCGAAGCGGCGGATGGCATCGGCACGGAGACGAGCTCGCGCAATTCGGAAGTCATTCATGCCGGGATCTACTACCCGGAGGGCTCGCTGAAGGCCCGGCTCTGCGTCGCTGGCCGCGACATGCTGTACCGATACTGTGCAGAACGCGCGATCCCGCATCGCCGCGCAGGCAAGCTGATCGTGGCGACCGACGAGGCCCAGGACCCCATGCTTGCCACGATCCAGACTGGCGCCGCTGCCTGCGGCGTCGACGATTTGCGCTTCGTCTCCGCCGCCGAAGCGCAAGCCCTGGAGCCGGCGCTTCACTGCACCAAGGCGCTGCTCTCCCCTTCAACCGGCATCATCGACAGCCACGCGCTCATGCTCGGCCTGCTCGGCGACGCCGAGGTCAACGGCGCCACCCTGTCGCTCAACACCCGCATCGTCTCGGGCCGCGTCGAGCCGAGCAGGATCGTGGTGCGGACGATTGACGCGGCGAGCGGCGAGCAGTTCGAGATCGCCGCGCCGCGCCTTATCAACGCGGCCGGCCTTGGCGCCGTCACCTTGGCAGCCTCGCTCGAAGGGTTTGGCCGGCAATTCCTGCCGACGCTTCGCTACGCCAAGGGCAATTATTTCTCGGTTGCCGGGCGCGCGCCCTTTTCCCATCTTGTCTATCCCGTGCCTGAGCCCGGCGGGCTCGGCGTCCATCTTACTCTCGACCTTGCGGGCGCCGCCCGCTTCGGACCGGACGTCGAGTGGACGGACACGATCGACTATCGGGTCGATCCGGCGCGCGGCGAGCGCTTTTATGCCGCGATCCGCAAATATTGGCCTGATCTGCCCGATGGCAGCCTGCAGGCGGCCTATAGCGGCATCCGGCCGAAGCTCTCCGGCCCAGGCGAGGCCAACAGCGATTTCGTCATCCAGCATGCCGCAACGCATGGCATCGACGGCCTGATCAATTTGTTCGGCATCGAAAGCCCCGGCCTGACTGCCAGCCTGGCGATTGCCGAACATGTGATGTGCATCCTCGCGCCCAAGACAGGCTGACGACGCCGCGGCGTCAAGACGCGGCGCTCTGGTGCTCAATGCCGGCGTCCACGTCCGGCGAGGCGGTATCTGAAGCGATCGCGCACGAATTCGTTGAAGAATTTGCCTTTTGAGAAAAGTTCCGCAGGCCGGGAGCAGCCTTGCACACGTGCTCCGATCGCCTATCTGAGCCGCATGTCATCAGCCAAACGCCCGACCAGGGAGAGCGCCCCCCAGGGCGATCTCTTTGGCGCGCCCGCACGCGCGCTGGCCGCAAGCCTGCCCGAAGGCTTTTCCTACCAGCCGGAACTGATCACCCGTGACGAAGAGCACGAGCTGGTCCGCCATATCCGGGGCCTGCCTTTCAAGCCGTTCGACTTTCACGGCTATCTAGCCAACAGGCAGGTCATCGGCTTTGGCCTGCGCTATGACTATGAGCGCCGCCAGGTGCTCGAAGCGCCGCCCATTCCGGATTTCCTGGTGCCGCTGCGCGCCGAGGTCGCCGAATTCGCGGGCATCGCGGCGAGCGAATTCGCACAGCTGCTGATCAACGAATATCGCCCGGCCGCCGGCATAGGCTGGCACAAGGACAAGCCGCATTTCGAGCTGGTCGCCGGTGTTTCCCTGCTGGCGCCCTGCAGCTTCCGGCTGCGCCGCAAGAGCGGCACGGCGTGGGACCGCGAAACGATCGAGGTCGAGCCCAGGTCCGTTTATCTCATGGCGGGACCGGCGCGAAACGAGTGGGAGCACTCCATCCCGCCTGTCACGCAACACCGCTACTCCGTCACCTTCCGGACAATGCGCGTTTCTTGAGTCGCCGCTGTCACGGCTTTCCGGGAACCATCACCCGGCCCCAGGGTTGTGTGGTCAGATTTCGAGATCGAAAGGAAAGGACGATGCGCACCTTGACGGTGGTCCTGACGCTGTCGGCAATGGCATTGGCGCAGCCAGCTTCTGCTCAACGCGCCGATCCCCAGCCGCCGCAAGCCCCGCCTCCTGCTCAGGAACCCCTCCCGGACGAGCCGCAGCCCGGCCAGCCCCAGCCCGGCCAGAACGACGCCGCCCAGAACGTCACCAACATTGTCGTGGTGGCGATGGAGGACCTGCCTTCGGAAGTGAAGGCGCAGGCGGAGGCCATAGTCACCAAGACGACGGCAAAGGAGCTGGCCAAGCTGCAGAACTCGGTCGACGCTTCGCCCGAGGCAACGTCGGTCCTGCATGCGAACGGGCTGAATTCCTCGCAGGTCGTCGCCGCCAACATCGATGGTGACGGCACGCTGACGCTGATCATCCAGACGACGGCCTGACCTGGGGGCATGCCCCGGCCAGACGGCGGCCCACGGGCCGCGCTTGGCCTTCGATCCTCACTCTTGCGGAGGTCGCCATGACCGAAGCCGCAGTCCGCAACTTCACCCTGAATTTCGGGCCGCAGCACCCGTCCGCGCATGGCGTGCTGCGGCTGGTGCTGGAATTGGACGGCGAGATCGTCGACCGCGCCGACCCGCATATCGGCCTGCTCCATCGCGGCACCGAGAAGCTGATCGAATACAAGAACTACCTGCAGGCGCTACCCTATTTCGACCGGCTCGACTATGTGGCGCCGATGAACCAGGAGCATGCCTTCTGCCTTGCCGCCGAAAAGCTGCTGGAAATATCGGTTCCTCGGCGCGGGCAACTCATCCGAGTGCTGTTCTGCGAGATCGGGCGGCTGCTGTCGCATCTTCTCAACGTCACCACGCAGGCCATGGATATCGGCGCCCTGACCCCGCCCCTCTGGGGTTTCGCCGAACGCGAGAAGCTGATGGTGTTTTATGAACGCGCATCCGGCGCCCGTATGCACGCCAATTATTTTCGGGTCGGCGGTGTGCATCAGGATCTGCCGGAGCAGCTCCTGGACGACATCTGGAATTTCTGCGATCCGTTCCTGAAGGTCTGCGACAATCTCGAGGGCCTGCTTACCGACAACCGCATCTTCAAGCAGCGCAACGTCGATATCGGCGCGATTTCGCTCGATGACGCCTGGGCCTTGGGTTTCTCCGGTCCCATGGTGCGCGGCTCGGGCGCCGCCTGGGACTTGCGCAAGGCACAGCCCTATGAGTGCTATCCCGAGATGGAGTTCGATATCCCGGTCGGCAAGAACGGCGACTGCTACGACCGCTATCTGGTGCGCATGGAAGAGATGCGCCAGTCGGTGCGCATCATGCGGCAGTGCATGGAGAAGCTGCGCTCAGCCGGTGGCCAGGGTCCGGTCGCGGTGCCCAATCAGAAGATCACGCCGCCGCCGCGCGCCACCATGAAGCGCTCCATGGAAGCGACCATCCATCATTTCAAGCTCTATACCGAAGGTCACCGCGTGCCGCATGGCGAGGTTTATGCCGCGGTTGAGGCGCCGAAGGGCGAGTTCGGCGTCTATCTGGTCTCCGACGGCAGCAACATTCCCTATCGCTGCAAGATACGCGCGCCATCCTTCGCCCATCTCCAGGCGATGGATTTCCTGTCGCGCGGGCACATGGTGGCGGATGTCGCGGCGATCATCGGCTCGCTCGACATCGTCTTCGGCGAGATCGATCGCTGACAAGGTCGATCGTCCGAGGAGAAGGGGAGCCCGGCGTCTCCCCCATCTCTTCCATCAACCGTCGGGCCCGGCACGATCGCGCCGACGAACCGCCTTAATGCATGAACACAGCTCTCAGCCACGCAAAAATGCCTGCACCGGGAGAGACCGCCGCGCGCACGCGCGACGCCGCCCAGCGCGCCGGCATGTTGGCGCCGACATGGCAATGGCAGACAACCTCATGCAGTTGCCAGTCGCTCATCTCGAAGAAGCGCTTGGCTTCGCCGTAAGTGTCATCCTGCAGGCCCTGCGCACGGAAGATCGGATCTTCGAATGCTACGGTGATCGCCGATCCGTCGGTGCGCATTCTTTCACGCACGTCGGGTGGAGCGTATTCGGTGCCCGCCAACGCCGTGAGGCGGCGGCCGGGGCTTTGTTCGAGAAGTTGCGCCCAGCGCTCAAGGCGCTGGCCCCGATTGGCGATGAGAGCCGGTGCTTCCGGATGAACGTCGGCAATCGCATTGATTTGGTCAAGGGTTTGATGCTTCACGGCCGCCTCCTATGTCGGCTGATGGCCACCCGCCCACTACGGGAACTAAGGCGCCGACCGCCGCCGGCAAGAGCCGAAACGGACGCGCGGAATCATTTGATCGTCACCTGTCGCGATCTCGTGGCGCGATCATGTGGGAACCATCCGCTGACGCGGCCGTTCTGCCAGCTTGCGCCGCCGATCGCTCCCGACGAAGTGCCCGAATGCGGCGATCACCCAATCATTTCAAGTCGGGCAGGACATCCAGCCTGTCGGGATCGCGCAGAGCCTGCCAAGGCGCCGAGCGGAAGGAAAAAACGATGGCCATTCTCCCCAATCCGGACCCGTCTCCAACGCCGGTGCCCACGCCTCCGCCTATCCCGGAGCCCAAGCCGATGCGCGAGCCGGATCCGGATAGGCTTCCCGATGAGGAGCCGATCCCCAACCCCGATGAGAATGACGCGCCGCCCAAGCATTCCACGCCGACCTTGAACGGCTCACGGGAGACGCGCCGAACGCACCTCCCGAGCATCGTCATTCTCCACGCATCGTCGCCTGGAAGGTCGGCAGGTGCTTCTTCTGCGCCTCGATCATGCGCTCGCGATAGACGCCGTAGATGACGTCGGTGTCGTGCAGCGTCACGCCCGCAATGGTCGGCGAGGCGAAGACCGGCAATTCAATGCCGCGCTTCGACAATTGCTCGGCTGTGCGCGCGAGCAGCTCATGCGCCATGATCATCGCCAGCACCGTTGAGGACCCCGCCACCGGGCGGCTCCAGCCTTCGATCGGCACCACCGCGTCCTCGATCGGCGAGCAGGTGTCGATGACGAGGTCGGCGGCGTCCGCCAGCCGCTTGCCGGAGGAATGCGTGGCGGGCTTGTCGAGATTGTTCTTGCTGGTGACCGCGACGACGAAGATGCCGCGCTTCTTGGCATAGAGCGCGGTGTCGATGCCCGACGAATTGCGGCCGCTATGGCCGAAGATGATGATGGAATCGCCCTTGTTCAGCGGCTGATGGTCGAGGAACTTCTCGGCGTATTTCTCGGTCCGCTCCAGCCACAAGAGCTCGCGCACGCCGCCGGCGCCCAGCACATTGTGCCACATCACGCGCGGGTCGGTCAGCGGGTTGAAGCCGACGAAGCTGCCATAGCGCGGGAACATCTCCTGCGCCGGCAGCACCGAATGGCCCGAGCCATAGAGATGCACCAGCCCGCCATTCTGAAGCGTGTCGGCGAAGTGGCTCGCGGCCTGGCCAAAGGCTTCTGCATTGGCCTTCGATGCCTGTTCGATGAGGGCGACGAGACGGGGGATGTAGAGATCGGACACTTTGGTACTCCTGTTGATCGTGTCAGCTTCTGGTGTTTGGGAGGCGGCCGGCGCGCAACGTCGAGCGGATCTCGTAGCGGTCGCCGCGCATGACCGAGACGGTGAATTCGAACGGACCGCGTTCGTCGATGGTGATGCGCTCGACGACGAAGGCGGGACTGCCCGCGGGCAGCTCGAGCAGCTCGGCATCGGCCGCGCTGACCGCGCCGACGCGATAATTCTCGCGCGCCTCGACCGGCACGATGCCGTACTGGCGCTCCAGCGCCTCGTAAAGCGAGCCCTTGAGCAGGCCGGCATCGAGGAAGCCCGGCACGCGCGCAGCGGCCAGCTGCGCTGTCTGGATGCCGATCGGCTCATTGTTGCCGAGCCGCAGCCGCCGGATCCGCACGATAGGATCGCCCTCCTCGATCTCGAGCGCGCCGGCCGCCGCCGCATTCGCCGTCGTCAGGCTGCAGTCGAGCAGGCGCGAGCCGGCGACCACGCCGATATTGCCCATTTCCTGGGTGAAGGAGGTGAGCTCGCGAGTGCCGGCAACCAGCGTGGCCGAGCGCACAAAGGTGCCTCTGCCGTGCTCGCGCCTGAGCAGCCCGCTTTCCTCGAGGTTGCGCAGCGCGTGGCGCAGCGTGATGCGGCTGACGCCGAACAGCGCGCAGAGCCGGTCCTCGGCCGGGATCTGGTCGCCGGTCGCCCACTCGCCGCTCTTGACGATGGCGCGGATCGCCTCCTCGACCTGGTACCAGAGCGGCTCCGGCCGCCTGCGGTCCGGCTGCTGAAAGCTCGCTTCGCTCATCGGATCTGCCTCCACCCGCTTCCCGCCTGCCCGGCAAGCGCGGCTCCCACCAGGCCGGCGCGAGAGCCGAATTTTCCAGGCTTGAGTTCGATGCCGCGCAGATGCGGCGGCACTTGACGCCGAAGCGCCGCAAGCAATGGCGGCGCGATCACATCCAGCGCATCCGCCAGGCCGCCGGAGACCAGGATCACACCCGGATCGAGCAGCGCCACCGCGCCGGCGAGCGCGGCGCCCAGCCGTCGCGCGGTCTCCTCCACGGCGGTAAGCGCGGCGGGTTGTCCGGCGCGGGCGGAGGCGATCAACTCGCCGCCATTTGCGAGCCCGACCTGGCTGGCAAGCGCATCGAGCGCGCGTCCCGAGGCGACGCGCTCCAGCCAGCCGCTGCGTTCATCGCCCTGATCCTCGGCATCGGCACACGCCCAGCCGAAGGAGCAGGCGCCGCCCTGCGCGCCGGCGACGATGCGGCCATTGGCCAGCACCGCCGAACCGATGCCGGTGCCGATCGCAAGCAGGATCGCATCGGAAACGTCCTTGGCCGCGCCCTCGGCCGCCTCCGCCAGAAGCGCGATCTGCGCGTCATTGCCGACCGCGACCCGCAAGCCGGGAAACAGGGCCTGGATGTCGACGCCATCGAGCCAGGGCAGGTTCGGGATCCAACGGCAGACTGACCCTTCGGTCAGGCCTGGCGCGGCAAGCCCGAGCGCTTTGGCTTCACCCGCGACGGCAAGCGCGCGAGCGCGCATCACGAACGCGTCGAGGCTTGCCGGTGCCGGCTCGCGGACTTGCGGCGCAAGGGCGCCGATATCGCCGGTATGGAGCGCGGCACGCAGATTGGTGCCGCCGAGGTCGATGGCTAGAACCCGTGTCATGTCTCGCGGCTCCGGTCGGCGGGCGGCGCGAACAATCCGCTGCCGGCATTCCAGGAATGCGAGGCCGCCGCGAAGGCCTGCGCATGGCGCGTGCCGCGCAGGCAGCCGCGCAGCCGGTAGAGCGCGCTGTAATAGTCGACATAGGGGAAGCTGCTTAAGCCCCGCGCCAGCTCATACTCCATAACCGCCTCTTGCCAGGCGTCGAAACCGGCGCTGACATCGACGAGATGCTCGGGGCGAAAACCTTCATCGTCCTCCCAGTTCTCGCCGAAGAGCAGGAGTTGCGGCGTATGCGCGGGGTGGGCGCGCTTCAGCGTCGGCAGCGCCGAGAAGAAGATGCCGGTCTGGGTGAGATGCGCCGCGGCGCGATGGTCCTTGTGCCAGCTGCCGTGCCAATGCGTGATGACCACCTCCGGCTGCACCTCGCGGATGACGTCGCAGACCTGCAGCGCGGTCGCGTTGTCGTTGGGCAGGAAGGCGTCGCGCAGCTTCATCTTGCGCATGTCGACGCCAAGCCGCGCGGCGGCCTTCGCCGCCTCGTCCTCCTTCTGTCCCGAATAATGCTCCGGGATCAGGCAGGGATGGCCCTGCTCGCCCATCGACAGATGCAGGAAGGTGACCTGGACTCCGCCCTTGGCGGCCGCCGCCGCCAGCGGCCCGGCAATGACCTCGGCGTCGAAGGCATGCGCCCCGACGACCAGGATAGAGCGCGCCGCATAAACCTTGTCCTCGATCATTTCATGCCTCCCCCGGCGCCGACGCCCTCGCGAATCTGGCGCGCCAGCAAACAATACATGATCAGGATCGGCGCCATGGAGATCGCCAGCGAAGCGAACACCAGGCCCCAATCGGTGCGGAACTGTCCGACGAACACGCTGATGGCCAGCGGCACGGTCTTGTAGCGGTCATCGAAGATGAAGATCAGCGGGAAGAAGAAATCGTTCCACACCGCGATCGCCGTGAAGATGGCGACGATCGACACCGCCGGCTTCACCATCGGCAGCACGATCTGGAACAGGATGCGCGTCTCGCTGGCGCCGTCCATGCGCGCCGCCTCGTCGAGCTCGGAGAGCAGCACGCGCATGAAATTGGCGAAGATGAAGACGGCGAAGGGAATGCGGATCGCCGAATAGACGAGGATCAGTCCTGTAAGGGAGTCGAGCAGGCCGAGGCTGCGCATCAGCGTGAACAGCTCGACCGAGGCCAGCCGGATCGGCAGCATGATGCCGGACAGGAACAGGCCGAGCATGATGCCGTTCCAGCCGAGCTTGTAGCGGCTGAGCGGATAGGCGGCCATCGCCGAGACGACGATGGTGAGGACCACCGCGCCGCCGGTGACGATCAGGCTGTTGATGAAGTTGTGGCCGAGATCGGCCCGCGTCCAGGCGCGCACGAAATTGTCGAGCGCCCAGCTCTGCGGCAGGCCGAGCCGGTTGTCATAGATCTCGGCCGTCGTCTTGAAGCAGGAAACGGCGAGGATGTAGAGCGGCAACAGCACGGCCGCCGTCCACACCAGCAGGATGGTCCAGCCGGGCAGCCGCGCCAGTTTCTGCGGGATAGCCAATGCTTGAAGGGACGTGGCGCTCATAGCTCGACCGTCCGCTTGTCGAAGAAGCGCAGCATCAAAAGCGTGCCGATGCTGAGGATCAGGAACAGCATCGTGCCGAGCGCCAGCGCCAGTCCGATGTCGGTGATGCCGACCGCGCCTTCCGCGCCGAAGGCTAGGCGGTAGAAATAGGTCACCAGCGTGTCGGTCGCGTAGCTCGGATTGCCCTGCACGCCCTGCATCACGTAGACGATGTCGAACTGGTTGAAGGTGTTGATGAACGAAAGCGTCGTCAGCGTGCCGAGCGCCGGCATCAAGAGCGGCAGCGCTATCGCATAGAGCATGCGGGCGTTGCCGGCGCCATCGAGCTTCGCCGCCTCGAACACCTGCGGCGAGATTTGCCGCAGGCCCGCCGTGTAGATCAGCACCGGCAGGCCCATCCAGTTCCAGGCATCGATGGCGATCAGCATGCCGAGCGCGGTATGGCTGTTGCCGAGCACGGTCAGGCTGCCCTGATGCAGACCAAGCCCGTTCAGCGCCCATTCGACGATGCCGCCCGGCGCCAAGAGCAGCCGCCACAGCGCGCCGACGATGACGGGGCTGAGCACCGCGGGGAAGAAGAACACCGACTGGAAGAAGGCAGCGCCCCTGCCACGCAGGAAAAGCAGCCAGGCGAACAAAAGGCCGAGTCCGTTCTGCAGCACCATGATGCCGAAGAACCACGCGATGTTGTGCCAAAGCGCCCCATAGAGCCGCGCGCCGCTCGGAAAGACGAACAGCCGCGAAAAGTTCGCGAGCCCCGCGAACTCCTGCATGCGCAGCCCCTTCCAGGTGAAGAAGCTGCCCCACAGCGACAGCGGATAGAGCACGAACAGCCCGTAGACGGCCAAGGCCGGCAGGATGAACAGCACCGCCATGCGCTGCTGCGTGCGCTGGAGGCTGGTCGTGCGGCGGAGCTTAGTCATGCGCTCTGTTTTGTCGAGAAGGAGCGCCGGCCACGTCGCGGCCGGCGCAATGCCTTACTGCTTGGGTTTGAACCAGGTGGCGACGGCGGCCTGCATGTCCGCCGCCAGCTTCTCCGGCGCGACATTGCCTTCGACCATGTCGATGATCTCGGACTGCAGCACCGACGACGCCGTCGGCGTCTGCCAGCGGAAGCCGACCAGCGTCAGGTAGGGCGTCGAGTTCTTCGCCATCTCCATCATCTTGGACAGAACCGGATCCTTCACCGTGACGTCGGTGCGGGCCGGCGGCCAGCCGAGCTCGTCGGCGAAGGCCTGCGCGAATTCGGCCGAGGCCATGTAGTTCAGCACCTTGGTCGCCGCTTCCTTGTTCTGGTTCTCCGAGACCAGACCGTAGGAGCCATCCGAGAAAGCCGAGGTGTAGAGCTTGGTCGAGGCGTCGTCGGCCGGGAACGGGAAGATCGAGAATTTCAGCTTCGGGTTCTGCGACTTGAAGCTGCCGTTCTCGAACGAGCCGCCGAAGAACATCGCCGCCTTGCCGCCGATGAACTGCTGAGTGGCCGTGGTGTAGTCGATGCCGGCAAAGCCGTCGGAATAATAGGGCTTCAGCTCGGCGAAGCGCTTCAGCGCCGCGACATAGCGCGGATCCTCGAAGGTCGCCTTGCCGCTCATCATCTCGTCATAGAAACCGGGGCCGTAGAGCGTCGGTCCGATGACGCCGACGCCGATTTCCAGCTCCCAGGCCGAGCCGTTGGCGCCGCCATTGGCGATCGGCGTGATCCCCGCCGCCTTGAGCTTCTCGCAGGCGGCGACGAAGTCCTTGTAGGTCTTCGGGATCTCGATGCCTTGCGCGGCGAAAATCTCCTCGTTGTAGAAGACGCCCATCATCGGCACCGAATAGGGCATCCCGTAGAGCTTGCCGTCGGCGCGGCCGCGCGCGCCGCCAAGGGCTGCGTCCGGCATGTTCTTCAGTTCCGCCACGCTGTCGTCCAGCGCATCGAGATAGCCGCCTTCGATGAAGGGCTGCAATTCGCCATAGGCCTTGAGCTGCGCGATATCGGGCCCGCGGCCGCCGCGCAGCGCCGTGCTCAGGCGGTTCTGGTAGTCGGCGTCGGGCGTGAACTGGATGTCGACCTTGATATCCGGGTTCTTCTTCTCGAAGGCCTCGAAGATGCGGTGCATGGCCTCCTCGTCCTCGGTGCGCCAACTCCACAGCGTCACCGTCGAGTCGGCGCGGGCCGGCAGCGTCGTAAGGACGCCTGCGCTGGCGGCGGCGAGCCCGCCGATCAGACCGAGCGCGGCGCGCCGGTGTATGGAAAGCATGCTCATTGCCAGTTCTCCCATTTTTTCTGTTTTGAGGCCCGTGCAGCGACAGCTCGTCTGCATTTTCCCAAAGTCATTATAACGACATGATGGCATCCGCAAGGGCCGCAAAGACGCTGATGGCTACAATCGGTCGAGATTTCGGAATGGAAGTTTATGTTAATATTTTGATTTTCTTATATTATTTAACAAGATACATACCGCCTGGACTTTTTGACCTAGAAGCATGGCCCGAGCATTCGCACGCAAGGGGCTTGCACCCTTGCTCTAACTTGTCATAACGTCATCGCTCTTGTCGCAGCTTGTGTGGAAGATGCCGATGTCGCTTGCCTGGATCTCGAAGCTGACGCTTGCCGCGGGGCTGGTCGCGCTGCCCGTGACCGGCTGGGCGCAATCGGTGAACATTTCCTACCTGACGCATTGGTCGCCGGAGACGGTGGCGCTGCTCGAGGCGGCGGCCAAGGATTTTTCCAAGCAGAATCCGGATGTCGCCGTCACCGTGCGCGCGGTTCCCTTCGGCGATCTCTTGACCACGCTGCGCTCGCAGGGCGGCTCCTCCGACGGTCCGACGATCGGCGGCATCTACGATCTATGGCTGCCGGAACTGGCCAAGGACAAGCTCGTCGCCCCTGCCCCCGATGCTGTCGCCAGTGAGGTGAAGAGCGCCTGGCCGGCGGGCGTCGTCAGCGCCGCTTCTGTCGGCGGTACGCTCTACGGCATCCCGAACGAGATCGACGTCTACGCGCTGAATTACAACAAGGAGTTGTTCAAGGCGGCAGGCATTGCTGCCCCGCCCAAGACATGGGCCGAATTCAAGGATGTCGCCGCCAAGCTGACCGACAAGGACAAGGGCCAGCAGGGCTTCGGCATGATCAATTCATGGGCGGCGGGGGTGGTCCATCCTTTCGCTTCGCTGCTCGTCTCCAATGGTGGCAACCTGGTCAAGGATGGCAAGCCGGCACTGGACAGTCCCCAGGCCGGCGAGACCTTCGCGCTCTATGAAGACTTGATAAAGTCCGGCGCGAGCGTTCCGGCGATGGCGACGGCAGACGCCAACACAACCGGTCCGTTCCTCGACAATTTCGTCTCCGGCAAGACCGGCATGATCATCATGGCCAATTGGTGGGAAAGCGCGCTGAAGACCGGCATGGGCGACAAGTTCGCAAACGTCGCCACCGCTCCCATCCCCGTCGGCCCGAGCGGCGACAAGCCGCATTCGATCTCCTATTCCTGGATGACCGTGGTCAACGCCAAGGCCGGCGAAGCCGAGCAGAAGGCGGCCTGGCAATTCCTCGGCTGGCTGAACAGCCCGAAATCGGGCAAGAACGGCGCTTCGGCCATGTCCGACATTTTGATGTCGATGGGCATCCTGCCTTCGCGCAGTTCCGACATCGAGGCGCATAAGGACAAGCTCGGCTCGGAATTCCTCTCCGGCTACGTTTCCGTGCTCGCCGATGCGCGGCCTTTCCCCGTCGTGCTTGGCGGCCAGGAATTCTCGGAATCCCTGCAGCAGACGCTCGAGGCGTTGCAGTATGGCCAAGTCTCGGCCAAGGATGCGCAGGCGAACGCGCAGGCCGACGCCACGTCGATCCTGGAGCGCGCCGCCAAGTAGGTTCGGGTCGCTGACCGGAAGCAGGTTGAATGGCCAAAGCTTTTCGTGCCTCGGCGGGCATCATGCTGGCGCCCGCCGTGACATTGATCGGCGTGTTCGTGCTTGTGCCGATGCTGCTCACCATCTGGCTGTGCTTCCAGGACTGGTCGACGCAGACGCCCTTTTCCGAGGCAAGCTTCGTCGGCCTCGGCAATTTCCAGGAGATATTCGGCTCCACCTCCGTGGGGCGCGATTTCAAGACCGCGCTCCTCAACACGACGATCTACACCGCGCTGTCGGTCGTCCTCATCCTGCCGCTGTCGGTCGTCTTCGGCCTGCTGGTCTATCAGCGCGAGGTCGCCGGCGGCACGGCGCTGCGCACGGTGCTGTTTTCCACCTACATGGTGCCGATGATCGCGGTGGCGCTGGTCTGGTCAAAACTCTATTCGCCGAGCGAGGGGCCGCTCAACCAGATGCTCGGCCTGGTCGGCATCGGCCCGCAGCCCTGGCTCTCCTCGCCGCGCTCGGCGCTGGTTTCGATCGTGCTTCTCAATGTCTGGCAGCAGGTCGGCTATTTCACCGTGCTCGCAATCGCCGGGCTGACGCAGATCCCCGGCAGCCTCTATGAGGCGGCGACGCTCGACGGCGCCAATGGCAGGGAGCAGTTCCGCTTCATCACCCTACCCCTGCTTCGTCGCACGCTTCTGTTCAGCGCCGTCATCGCCATCATCAATGCGGTGCAGGTGTTCGAGCCCGTGGCTTTGATCACGCAAGGCGGGCCGGTGGGCTCGACCAATGTGCTCACCTACCACATCCGCCGCGTCGGCATCGAACGCGCGCAGGGCGGGCTCGGCTCCGCCATGGCGGTGATGCTCATGCTGTCGCTGATCGTCTGCGTCTCGGCACTGTTCGCCCTCGTCAACCGCAGGGACAGCGAATGAGCGCGGCAACCCGATCGCTCGCCCGCAAGCGCCCTTCGGGCCGCAAGGCGCTGCTTGCGACCGCAATGCTGCTGGTCGCCGTGGCCTCCGCCTTCCCGCTCGCCTGGATGGTGCTGTCCAGCCTGAAGACGCCGGCCGAGACCATGCAGGTGCCGCCGGTCTGGATCCCGCGCACGCCGACCCTCGAGGCCTACGAAAAGGTCGCCGGCGTCATCAATGTCGGGCGCTCGATGTGGAATTCGCTCGTCATTGCGTCGGTGACCACCGCCGGCATCCTGGTCACCAGCATGATGGCCGGCTACGCCTTCGCCAAATATTCCTTCCCTGGCCGCTCGCTGCTCTTCTCTGTGCTGATCGCAACCATGTTCCTGCCGCCGATCGTGACGCTGATCCCGCTCTACCGCATGGTCGGTTCGATCGGGCTGAACGCCAGCCTCGCAGGCATCATCGTGCCCAACCTCGCCAATGCTTTCGGCATCTTCCTGATGCGCCAATTCATCGCCGGTGTGCCGGACGACCTGATCGACGCCGCGCGCATGGACGGTGCCCCCGAGCTGCTCATCCTCTACAAGATCGTGGCGCCGAGCGTGGCGCCGGCGATCGCGGCGCTTGCGCTCTTCGCCTTCGTCTATCACTGGAACAGCTATCTCTGGCCGCTCACGGTTTTGCAGGGCAATGCCGACGCCTATCCGATCGTCATCGGCCTAAGCCGGCTGCTCAGCTATAACCGCGGCGCCGTCAACACCGGCCTGGTGATGGCCGGCGCAACGCTCGCCGTGCTGCCGCCGCTGGTGCTCTTCGTCTTCCTCCAGCGCTTCTTCGTGGATTCGATCGTGGGATCAGCGATCAAGGGGTAGCGCGATCGGGCGCCGTCAAGCCTTGGGCTTGGTTCCACCGCAGACCAGATAATAACACTCGTCGTAGCGGATATACTCGGGAGCAGCCGCATCTGGCCAATCGCCGGTGTCGCTAAAGGTTTTGAGGAGGCACGTGCATTGCGCCACTTCCTTGGCATTGTTGCCCCGAAAAGTTTGCGGCGCCGCGAACGCAACGGCCGCAAGAGCAAGGCAGCCTAAGCTGGCAGCAAGGAAGACGTCGGATTTGCTCATCGTTGTCGAATACAGTCGGGCGAATGTCCTGCCAATCAACAATCGATACTATCATTAACGCATCTGCGCCAACCGCGCCGGCGTCCAAGCCCCTCCCGCCGCGTTCGACTCCACCGCCGCCGCCACGAACTTCACGCCGCGCGCGCCGTCGATGACATCAGGCACCTGTGCCGCGCGAGCCGCATCGACCGTTCCGCCCGAGCGATGCGCGTGGATGATGTCGGCGGCGTCGCGATAGAAATTGGCGAAGGCCTCGATATAGCCCTCCGGATGCGCGGCCGGCATGCGCGACACGCGCCGGGCTTCCGCCGTCGAGCCGTGACCGCCGCGCACCAGCGTGCGCGTTTCCTCTCCATAGGGCGAGAAGCGCAGTTCCTCCGGCCGCGATCCAGACCATTCGAGCCCGGCCTTCTCGCCATAGATGCGCACCGAGAGGTCGTTGTAGTGGCCGGGCGAGGTCTGGCTGGCGAGGATGGTGCCGCGCGCTCCGCCCGTCCAGCGCATCAGCACATGCGCGTTGTCGTCGAGGCGACGACCGGGCACCGCGGTAAACAGGTCGGCGGAAACCGCCTCCGCCTCGAAGCCGGAGACGAAGCTTGCCAGGTTGAAGGCATGCACGCCGATATCGGCGAGCACCGCCGACTGGCCGGCGCGCGCCGGATCGGTGCGCCATTCCGCCTGCTTCTGGCCCTCGGCGTCGATCGGCTTTGTCAGCCAGTCCTGGATATAGGCGCCATGCACCGACACGATGCGGCCGAGCTCGCCTGCCGCCACCATTTCGCGGGCCTGGCGGACCATGGCGTAGCCGGTGTTGTTGAGCGTGACGACGAATCGGCGCTGCTTCGCTTTCGTCAGCGCCACCAGGGCTTCGGCCTCGGCAAGCGTCGTCGACAGCGGCTTGTCGCAGATGACGTCGATGCCGGCCTCGAGGAAGGCCGTCGCGATCGGCGCATGCAGGTGGTTGGGCGTGACGATGACCACCGCCTCGATACCATCCGGCCGTGCCGCCTCAGCCTTGGCCATGGCGTGGTAATCGGCGTAGCTGCGCTCCGGCGCGATGCCGATCTCGGCGGCGGAGGCCGCGGCATTCTGGGGATCGGAGGACAATGCGCCGGCGACCAGCGCGATCTGGTCGTCGAGCCGCATGGCGAGGCGATGCACGGCGCCGATAAAGGCGTTGCGGCCGCCTCCGACCATCCCGACCCGAAGGTGTTGGCGCATGGTTCCGTCCGCGGTTGCATAGACCATGATTGCGATTATCCTTCCCAAGGTTCGAAATGCCGGTCGGTGCGGATGTTGTGACCGGCGACGGTTGTTTTCGAATGATATTTCTATTTTTTGTTTTGTAAAACGATTGTGCCGCGTTAGCTTTTTTACCTTCGGTCCAGGTGGCGGACCGCATCCGGGTGGGCAGGGATCGGACGACGCATCCGATGGTTAGGGTCACGATGAGGCATATTCTATGAGCGGCCGCAGCAAGGCGGTCGACGAGCCGTCTACGCATAGCCTTGAGACGGCAGCGAGGAAGAGGAGCCGATCACTGGCAGCACTTGGCTACACCAAGCCGCAAACCTATGAAGAGCTGCGTGCAGTGCTTTCGTCAGGCACCGTGCATTTCCCGAAACGGCTTCGCCAGGTGGCGATCTTCCTCTGGCAGCATCCGAGCGAGGTAGCGTTGGGTACGATCGCGCAGGTGGCGGAGCAGGCCGGCGTGCAGCCCTCGACCCTGGTGCGCTTCGCGCAGATCTTCGGCTATTCCGGTTTTTCCGATTTCCAACTCCTGTTCAAGGATCGCATGAAAGGCTCCTGGCCGGATGCGCAAGGCAGCCAGGACAAGGCCGGGGAGCCGAATGCCGACCTGCATTTCCTCAATGGCATGGTCGGCGCCTGCCAGGCATCGCTCGGCCGCATCGGCAACAATTTCGATATCACCGGTTTCGAGACGATGGTCGATCATTTGGCGGCGGCGGAGCTGATCTATGTCATCGGCAGCAAACGCGCCTTTCCCGTCACCACCTATCTGTCGCTGACGCTGTCACAGCAAGGTGTGCGCAATGTGCTGGTCGACAATGTCGGCTCGACCGCGCTCGACCAGGTCGGTTGCATCACGCCGCGCGACGCGGTGCTTGCCGTCTCCTTCAGCCCCTACAATTCGATCACGCCCGACCTCGTTGCCGTCGCGCATGAGCGCAAGGCACGCATCCTCACCATCACCGACAGCACTTTTTCGCCGCTGGTAAAGCTGTCCGACAACTGGCTGGAAGTGGTCGAGCAGGATTTCGCCGGCTTCCGTTCGCTAGCCGCCTCGCTCGCGGTTGGTATGGCCTTGGTCCACGGCGTCGTCGCGCGCCGGACAGGTTGACAAGAGCAATTCCAGGAAAGGTGTCAGCGGTTTTCCGTCCGGAATTGCGAAAGACAAGGAGATAGAGCGGTTCACCGGTTCCATGGAACGGTGAACCGCTCTAGCACGATTGACTAACGGGAATTATCATTCCATATTTGGAAAAATGGAAACTTTGTTCCGGGAGGAGGAATGGAGGTTCGTCTCGACGGCAAGGTGGTGTTGGTCACCGGCGCGACGCAAGGCATCGGCCGGGCGACCGCCGAGACGCTTGCGCGTTCTGGCGCTGCTGGGCTGGTGATCACCGGCCGGGACCGCAAGCGCGGCGACGCTGTGGCCGCCGAGCTCGCGGCCATGGGCACCCCTGCCGCCTTCGCTGCTGCCGATCTCGCCGATCCCGAAGCTCCGGCGCGACTGGCTGAGGCCTGCATCGATCGCTTCGGCCGCATCGACGGCCTGGTCAACGCCGCCGGCCTCACCGATCGCGCATCCTTCGTCGACGCCAGCCTCGACGATTGGGCATCGCTGTTTGCCGTCAACGCCCGCGCGCCCTTCTTCCTGATGCAGGCGGCGATCGCCGACATGAAGAAGCGCGGACAGGGCGGCGCCATCGTCAACATCCTGTCGATCAACGCGCACTGCGGATCGCCGGAGCTTGCCGTCTACTCCGCCACCAAGGGCGCGCTGGCTACACTGACCAAGAATGCCGCCAACGCGCACCGCTTCGACCGCATCCGGGTCAACGGCATCAATGTCGGCTGGACCGACACGCCGGCCGAACGCGTCATGCAGGCCGAGACGCTCGGCCAGGGTCCGGGCTGGCTCGACGCAGCCAACGCGACGCAGCCCTTCGGCCGGCTTTTTTCCGTCACCGACATCGCCAATCTCGCCGTCTTCCTGCTCTCCGACGCGGCCGGCCCGATGACCGGAGCGCTTATAGACCAAGAGCAATGGGTGATCGGAGCCAACCGGTGAGCGCCGAGAACCTCAGCCCTGCCCTGCTCGGCCGCTTGCCGTCGGAGGTCCGCAAGCCGGCTTACGATCGCGACGCGCTGAAGCCGGGCATCGCCCATATCGGCGTCGGCGCCTTCCATCGCTGCCACCAGGCGGAATACACCGACGACCTTCTGGCGAAGGATTTCGACCGCTGGGGATTGGTCGGCATCAACATCCGCCCTCCCCTGCTGGCCGACACGCTGGGGCAGCAGAACGGCCTCTACACGCGGCTGATCCGTCAGAACGACGAGATCGAGGCGCGCATCATCGGCAGCATCGTCCGCGTCGTCGATAGCCAGGAGAGCGCAGCGCCGGCGCTGGAGGTGCTCGCCTCGCCCGAGATCGAGATGGTCACCATGACGGTGACGGAGAAAGGCTATTGCCACATCCCGTCGAGCGGCGCGCTCGACTTCGTCCACCCCGACATCGTCCACGATCTCGCCAACCCCGAGACGCCGCGTAGCGTGCCCGGCATACTAGCGCGCGCGCTGGAGCTGCGCATGGCTTCGCATGGCCGCCCGGTGACGCTGCTGTCCTGCGACAACATCCCGACCAACGGCATCATCCTCGGCAATGTCGTGCGCGCATTCGCCGAGCGCCGCGGCGGCAAGCTGGCCGGCTGGATCGAAGCCAATGTCGCCTTCCCCTCGGCCATGGTCGACCGCATCGCGCCGGCGACGACCGCGGCCGATATCGACACGGTCGAGCAGCGCTTCGGCTACCGCGACGGCGCCGTGGTGGTGGGCGAGCGTTTCCGCCAATGGGTGATCGAGAACCGCTTCGCCGGACGCGTGCCCCGCTGGGATCTTGTCGGCGCCAGCTTCGTCGATGACGTCACGCCGTTCGAGCACCTCAAGATGCGGGTGCTGAACGGCTCCCAGACGACGCTCAGCTATCTCGGGGTTTTGGGCGGTTTCGAGCACACGTTCAAGACGATAGCCGACCCGCTTCTGGCCGGATTCGTGCGCCGCATGCTGACCGAGGAAACACTGCCGACGCTGATGCCTGTGCCCGGGATATCGCCCATGGCCTATGTCGACCAGAGCCTGTCGCGGCTCACCAACACTGCGATCCGCCACCGCAACCACCAGATCGCCACCGACGGCTCACAGAAGATCGTGCAGCGCCTGCTCAACCCGATCCGCGACCGCCTGGCGAAGGGCGGGAGCATCGAGCTTCTTTCGGTTCCCGTGGCGGGCTGGATGGCCTATCTGATCAAGGCGTCGGCGCGCTTCGGCCGCGCCTGGCAGGTGTCCGATCCCTTCGCCGACAGGATTGCGACAATCGCCGACCGCATTGGTTCGAACAGCAAACTGCTCGCCGACGCGATCTTGGCAATCGACGCCATCTTCGATCCGTCCTTGGCCGCCGACGCGACGTTCCGCGCGCATGTCGTCGCGGGGCTCAACGGCCTGCTCTCGAACGATCCAATGGGCTTTGTCAAACAAGTCTGTTCTGGGCCAACAGATGCGCCGTTGAAGCAGCCGGCTCGATCTGCATAGTTTGGTATTGGGAGGCATCATGAAACTCGGACTGCTCACGGCACCATTTCCGGATACTGCTCTCGGCGACGTCGCCGACTGGGCGAGTTCGGCCGGTTTCGAGGCGCTGGAGATCGCCTGCTGGCCGAAGACTTCCGGGGCCAGCCGCCGCTATGCCGGCACCAGCCATATCGACGTGGACATCTCGGCCGCTGAAGCCAAGGACATCGCCGCCGGGCTTGCCGGGAAGGGCCTGGCCATCTCGGGCCTCGGCTTCTACCCCAACCCGCTCCATCCCGACCGCGCGCATCGCGAAGCGGTGATCGCTCACCTGAAGAAGGTGATCGTGCTGGCAAGCCGCATGGGGGTCTCGCTGGTCAACACCTTCTGCGGCGGCGACGCGTCGAAGCATGTCGACGCCAATTGGGAAGACGCGCAAAAGGTCTGGCCGGCGATCATCGCCCACGCCCGCGAGCACGGTGTGAAACTCGCCTTCGAGAACTGCCCGATGATCTTCAGCTATGACGAATGGCCGGGCGGGCACAACATCGCCTACTCGCCTTACGTCTGGCGCCGCATCCTTGAGGCTTGGGGCGGCGATGTCGGCATGAATTTCGACCCGTCGCATCTCGTCTGGCAGATGATCGACAAGGAGCGCTTCATCCGCGAGTTCGGCAAGAGCATGCTGCATGTGCATGCCAAGGACCTGATGATTGATCATGATGGTTTGTACGAGCGCGGAATCCTTTCGGTTGGCATAGGCTGGCAGGTGCCGCGCATGCCGGGGCTTGGGGACATCGATTGGAGCAGGATTTTTTCGGGCCTCTACCGGGCCGGATATGACGGGCCGGTCATCATCGAGCATGAGGACCGGCGCTTCGAGGGGACGGACGAGAAGGTCAAGCGCGGCTTCCTGCTTGCCCGCGACGTGCTGCGTCCCTTCATCAAATGACGGAAAGCTTGGCGTCGATCACGTCGGCGCCCGAGGAACTAAACTGAAAAACCGAACTGAGCTGAACATATCAATGTGGAGGAGTACTGACATGAAAAGACATCTGACCGTGGCCTCTTTGCTTGCCGGCGCCGCCCTGCTTGCCTCGGTGGGCGCCTCGGCCGCCGCCGGCAAGTACACGATCGGCATTTCCAACACCGTGCAGGGCAATGGCTGGCGCGAGGAAATGATCTGCGCCATGAAGGCGCAGGCGCTCGCTTCCGGCGAGGTGGCAAAGCTCAACATCGCCCACCGCAACACTGACGCCGCCGGCCAGCTCGAGGACATCCGCAACCTGATCAGCGCCAAGGTCGACGCCATCGTCGTCAACCCGGCCGATCCGGCCGGCATCAAGGCCGGCCTCGAAGAAGCCACCAAGGCCGGCATTGCCGTCGTCGCCGTCGACCAGGCGGTGACCGAACCGTCCGCCTACATCATCTCCAACAACCAGGAACAGTATGCCTACTTGGGCGCCAAGTGGCTGTTCCAGCAGATGGGCGGCAAGGGCGAAGTGTTCTACATGCGCGGCGCCGCCGGCGCTTCTGCCGACAGCGATCGCGACAAAGGCTTCAAGAAGGCGCTCGCCGAATTCCCCGACGTGAAGGTCGCGCAGGAAGTGTTCACCGGCTGGCAGCAGGATCAGGCCAAGCAGCAGATCCTGTCCTTCCTCGCCACCGGAACGCCGATCAACGGCATCTGGACCTCCGGCATCGACAACGTCATCGTCGACGCGCTGGTCGAGCAGCAGGCCCCGATGGTACCGGTCGTCGGTGCCGACAACGCCGGCTTCGTCGGCCAGTTAAGCTCGGTCAAGGGCCTGGTGGGCGCAGCCGTCACCAATCCCGGGTCGATCGGCGGCGCCGGCATCACGCTGGCACTGCAGATCCTCGACGGCAAGAAGCCGGCGCAGCAGACCGTCCTCGTCGAGCCACAGCTTTGGGAGAATGCCACCGAGGAAGGCAAGGCCAAGCTGAAGAGCGTCGTCGACCCCTCGCTCAGCCCCGAATGGCCGGTCTCGATCTCGATCCCGGACTGGACGACCTACACCAAGGACCAGATCGTCGCCTGCAAGGGCCCGGGCGAATAAAGGCCTGATCCGAACGCAAGCGCAGGGCGCCGGACCAAGGTCTGGCGTCCTTGCCATTTGATTTGGCACGCATAGTTTGAGCCTTCGAGCAATTCCGGGAAAAGTGTGAGCGGTTTTCCGTCCGGAATTGCGTAAAAACAAAAGGATAGAGCGCTTCGCCGTTTCCGTGAAACGGTGAAACACTCTAGATCGAGAACGCTTTGACCACCAGCCCTCTCCTCGACGCCACCGGCGTGGCTAAGAATTACGGCGCGGTTGCCGCGCTGCGCAACGCTTCGCTGTCCGTGCTGCCGGGTGAAGTTCACGCGTTGATGGGTGCCAACGGCGCCGGCAAGTCGACGCTGGTGAAGATCCTGACCGGGGCGATCAAAGCGGATGCCGGACGCATCCTGATCCGCGGCAAGCAGCTCGACGTCCGCTCCCCCGCCGCCGCCCGCCGCGCCGGCCTGCTGCCGGTCTATCAGGAACCGTCGCTGATCCCCGATCTCGACGTGCTCTCCAATCTCAAGCTCACCAGCACGCCGGTCGAGCCCTTCCGCGCCTGGGTGCGCGAGCTCGGCATTCCCGACCTCGATATCCGCGAGACCGCCCGCCATATCCCCTTGGCCGTCCTGCGCGTGCTCGACCTCGCGCGCGCTCTGGCCGTCGAGCCCGACGTGCTGCTGCTTGACGAGATGACCGCGGCGCTGCCGGCGAACCTCGCCGAGAAAGTGCTGGAAGTCGTGCGCCGTCAGGGCGACGCCGGCCGCTCGGTCATCTTCATCTCGCACCGTTTCGTGGAGATCTCCGCGCTCTGCGACCGCGCCACCGTGCTGCGCGACGGCTCCACCGTCGGAGTCGTCGACATCGAGCCGGGCGTCGAGGAGAGAATAGTCGAGATGATGCTCGGCACCCGCATCGAGAAGGCGCGCGTCGCCGCGCGCGCGGCGAATGAGGTGGCGGTTGCGGCCGGCGGCCGTTCGCGCCTGTCGGTTCGCAACCTGCAGCTCGGCACCAAGCTCAAAGACGTCTCCTTCGATCTCGCCAATGGCGAGGTCGCCGGCGTCTTCGCGCTCGAGGGCCAGGGTCAGGACGAGCTCTTCGCAGCGCTTGCCGGCTCGATCCGCCCGACCGGCGGCACGATCGACGTCGACGGCGCGCCGGTGAAATTCTCGCATCCGAGCGACGCCATCCAGGCCGGCATCGCCTATGTGCCGGGGGACCGCACCGAGGCCTTGGCCATGCAGCGTTCGGTGCGCGAGAACATCGCGCTGCCCTTCAGCGCCGGGCTGCGCAAATGGGGACCGATCCGCATGCGCCGCGAGCAGGTGGTGGTTTCCGGCGCCATCGGCAGGCTTCAGATCGACATCCGCGCCCAGGGCGAGGTGCAGCGCCTCTCCGGCGGCAACCAGCAGAAGGTAACCATCGCCCGCTGGATAGCGGCCAATGCCCGCACCATCCTCTGCTTCGACCCGACGCGCGGCATCGATGTCGGCACAAAGCAGGAAATCTACAAGCTGCTGCGCGAGCTCGCCGGTCAAGGCAAGTCGGTGCTGTTCTACACGTCCGAGATGGAAGAGGTGCAGCGCGTCTGCGACCGCGTCATCGTCATCTTCGGGGGCCGCGTCGTCGACACTTTTCCGGTTGAGGAAGCCGATGAAGCGGCATTAATGCGCGCCGCCTACGGCCTGCCGCGCGGCGTCAAGGCGGATGTCGGCATCCTTGCCGACGTCAAACCCGTTTCCAATGCCGAGGCCGCGTCATGACCCGCTTCCTCCGCAACCAGGGTTGGGTGGCCGGCCTCTTCGCCCTGCTGATCTTCCTCTTCGTCGTCACAAAGCTGATTCAGCCGGGCTATGGCAGCGGCGACTTCGGGTCGCTCGCGCGGGCAGTCTTACCCTATGCTTTCGCGGTTGCAGCCCAGACCGTCGTCGTCATCGCCGGCGGCATCGACCTGTCGGTCGCCGCCATGATGGCGCTGACCAGCGTTACCGCAGCCTCGATGATGAACGGGGCCAGCGAGGAATATGCGCTCTTCGTCGTGCCCTTCGTCCTCGCCATGGGGCTGGTGCTCGGCGCGCTGAACGGTGTCCTCATCGTCGTCACCCGGGTGCCCGACATCGTCGTCACCCTTGCCATGCTGTTCGTGCTGCAGGGCGCGGCACTCCTCGTGCTCGGCGCTCCCGGCGGCGCCACCGCCGAATGGCTGAAGGCCAGCGTCATCGGCACCGTATCGGTCCCCGGCCTGCCGGACTGGGCCGATGCATGGGTGCCGAAGGCGCTGGTGCTGCTCATCGTCTGCCTTTGCATCGTGTGGATTCCGCTCAGGCGCTCGCGCCTCGGCCTCTCCATTTACGCCATCGGCAGCAACGAGCTCGCCGCCTTCCGCAGCGGCGTGCCGGTGGCCCGCACCAGGATCATCGCCTATGCGCTCTCCGGCCTGTTCGCGGCGCTTGGTGGCCTGTCGCTCACCATCAGCACCGGCATCGGCGCGCCCATCCCCGGGCCTTACCTGCTCGCCAGCGTCGCCGCCGTGGTGCTGGGCGGCGTCGCGCTCGGCGGCGGCAAGGGCGGCCTGCTCGGGCCTATCATCGCCGTCTTCGTGTTGAGGCTGGTGCGCACCGACCTGACGCTTCTGGCCATCGATCCGAATGTCACGGCGATTATCGAAGGCTTGATCATGGTCGCGGTCGTGATGTTCGGCGCCTTCATCACCATGCGGAGCCGCCCGGCAGGAGCAACGCCATGACGGACATCGCGACCATGCCCCGGTCCGTCTCGTTCGGCCGCCGCCTGAAGCGCTTCATGGCGGACCGGCCGCTGATCCCTCTGGTCATCCTTTTGATCATTCTCGTGGTGATCCTGCAGATCCTGCGTCCGGGCATCGTCAACGAGCGCTGGCTCGCCAACACGGCGAAGTTCGCCATTCCGCTGGCGATCCTCGCCGGCTGCCAGACCATGACCATGCTGACCGGCGGCATCGACCTTTCCGTCGGCACGGTGGCGACGATGAGCGCCTTCATCATGGCCACCCAGATCGTCAACCAGGATCCGGCCGTGGCTTTCCTGCTGGCCATGCTGCCCGCCGTGCTGATTGGCCTCGTCAACGGCATCGGCGTCGGCGTGTTCCGCGTGCATCCGCTGATCATGACGCTCGGCACCAGCCTGATCGGCACCGGCTTCCTGCAGGTCTACCAGCGCACCGTGATCGCGTCCGGCGCGAAAATCCCGGATTTCCTCAACTGGCTGGGCACCGGCGTCACCTACGGCTTTCCCAATGCGCTTCTGCTGTTCGTGCCGGTGGCCGTCCTGATCGTCTTAATGCTGAACCGCACCGGCTTCGGCCGCCTGCTCTATGCCGTGGGCGACAATGAACGCGCGGCGCGCCTGTCCGGCGTCCGCTACTGGCAGGTGATCGTTGCGCTTTACATCCTCTCCAGCCTGCTCGCCGGCATCACCGGCCTGCTCTATATCGGCCTGATCAAGGCGCCCTCGCTGTCGCTAGCCGAACCGCTGGTGCTGCCTTCCGTGGCCGCCGCCGTCATTGGCGGCACGTCGATCTTCGGCGGCCGCGGTGGCTATACCGGCACCATCATCGGCGCGCTGATCCTGACCGTGCTGACGACGCTGCTCACCATCCTGCAGATGCCGGAAGGCGGCCGCCGCATCCTGTTCGGCTTCATCGTGCTGTTCGTGACGGCGGCCTATCTGCGGATCGTCGAGGACCGGTAGCGCCCACGCCCAACTCACTCCGCCGCCTGCACGTGGCGGGCATCGATGATCGCCCTGATCTCGGAGCGGCATGAGCCGCAATTGGTACCGGCGCGCAGTGTCGCGCCGATCGCCTCAAGGCTGTCGCATCCCGAAGCGACCGCCGACGCAAGCTGATTGATGCCGACATGGAAGCACGCGCATACGACGCGGCCAATCGCGGGCGTCGGCACGGGCGAGCGGCCGGACAGAAGCGCATGGCGATCGGCCGTCGAGAGCGGCTGGCGCGTGGCCAAGAGCGACACCAGCCAGTCGCGGGCAGGCAACTGCTCCGGAGCGCCGACCAGGAGAGCTTCAGCCATGGCGCCACCATCGTCGATCGATGCGGCGCGATAGGCGAGACCGCGCCGGTCGGTATATTCGAGGAACTGATCCTGCTGACGGACGCCCAGCAGCTTGCGCGCCAGGAGTATCCCCTGGTCCGGCGGCTCTGTCCCGGTCAGCTCGTAGACCCAGCCGCCCTCGACAGCGTGCCGGCTCCAGTGGACGAAGCCCGTAGGTCTCAGATCGCGGCGTGTGATGAGCACGCCGGCCCAGCCGGTGTTCTCGCGCACGATCCTGACCGGAACATGCTTGAGCTCCGGCTGGCCGGAATGCGGGTCGGTGATGGGTGAGGACAGCAGGCCGGCGGCCGCCCTGGCCGCAAACTGCCCGCTCCAATGCATGGGCATGAAGGCCTGACCGCGCCGCTGTGCTTCCGACACCCGTACCTTCGCCCGCACGAAGCCGAAGCGGGTTGAAAGATGAGCGAGGTCACCATCCTTGAGGTGTCGCGCGGCCGCATCGGCCGGATGGAGATCAACCGCCGGCTCCGGCGCATTGGCCATCAGGCGCGGCACGTTTCCGGTGCGCGTCATGGTGTGCCACTGATCGCGAAGCCGGCCGGTGTTCAGGGCAAGCGGATTGTCGGCATCGACGGTGAAGGCGGTTGCCTCCTGCCGCACGGGCACGAAGCGCGCTCGGCGGTCCGGCGTCGGGAAACGGCCGTCGCCGAACAATCTCGTCTGGCGCTCGCCTCGCTCCGACGCGGGCCAATGGCGCGGCGCGAAGGCGGAATAGGCTTCATCGCTGAGGTTAGCCATGCCGCCGAGATCGAACAGGCGCTCGCCGCTGTTCTCGAAGGCGGAAAGCGCAGCATGCTCGCGGAAAATCTCGGCCGGCGCCTGGTAGGCAAAAGCATCGCCGAAGCCCATGCGGGCCGCGACATCGCAGACGATGCGCCAGTCGGCTCTCGCCTCACCCGGCGCCGGCAGGAACGGCCGCTGGCGCGAGATACGCCGTTCCGAATTGGTGACCGTGCCGTCCTTCTCGCTCCAGGCGGCGGCCGGCAGCAGAACGTCGGCATAGCGCGTGGTGTCGGTGCGGGTCACATCCGAGACGACGACGAAATCGCATTTGGCGAGCGCGGCGCGCACGCGGGAAGCGTCCGGCATCGAGACTGCGGGATTGGTGCCCATGACCCACAGCGCCTTGATGCGGCCGTCGGCAACCGCTTGGAACATGTCCACGGCCTTCAGGCCGCCGCGCCGCGCGATGTCGGCCGCCTTCCAGAAGCGGGAGACTCGATCGATGGTGGCCTCGTCCGCGAAGTCCATATGCGCGGCGAGCTGGTTGGCGAGGCCGCCGACCTCGCGGCCGCCCATGGCGTTCGGCTGGCCGGTGACCGAGAACGGCCCCGTGCCGGGTCTGCCGATGCGGCCAGTGGCGAGATGGCAGTTTATGATGGCGTTGACCTTGTCGGTTCCATGCGCCGACTGGTTCACACCCTGGCTGTAGGCCGTGAGCGTACGATCGGTCTCGGCGAAGAGATCATAGAAGGCCTGCACGTCGGCGGCCGCCAATCCGCACCCTTTCGCGACACGCGCAATCGACGGCGCATCGGCACAGGCAAGCGCGGCCGTGGCGTCGAAACCTGACGTATGGTCACGGATGAAATCGCTATCGATCTTTCCGCTCTGGACGAGATGCGCGAGCAGCCCGTTGAACAAGAGCACGTCCGTGCCGGGGTCGAGCGCCAGATGCAGGTCGCATGCGTCGGCGGTCGCGGTGCGGCGGGGGTCGATGACGACGATTTTCGTCCCACGCTCCCCGCGCGCCGCGAGCATGCGCCGGTAGAGCACGGGGTGGCACCATGCGGTGTTGGAGCCGGTGAGCACGATGAGATCGGCGCACTCGAAGTCCTCATAGACTCCGGGCACGATGTCCTCGCCGAAGGCGCGGCGGTGGCCGGCGACGGACGACGCCATGCAGAGCCGCGAATTGGTGTCGATGTTGGCCGAGCCGATGAAGCCTTTCATCAGCTTGTTGGCGACGTAGTAATCCTCGGTGAGCAATTGGCCGGAGACGTAGAAGGCGACCGAGTCCGGCCCATGCTTGGCGATCGCCCGCGAGAATTTCTCGGCGACGAGGTCGAGCGCTTCGTCCCAACCGGCCTGCCTGCCGCCGATCTCCGGCTCAAGCAGACGGCCTTCGGGGCCGAGTGTCTCGCCAAGCGCCGTCCCCTTCGAACAGAGCTTACCGAAATTGGCCGGGTGCCCGGGATCGCCGCGGACGGACGTCGTGCCGTCCGCGGCGATCTTGGCCAGCACGCCGCAGCCCACCCCGCAATAGGGGCAGGTGGTCCTCACCTCGCGTGCTTCCTCCATCCCTCAGGCCGCTTTCGAGGCCAGCGCTTCGAGCGCGATGAACAGCCGTTGGCCCTCGAGCTTGGCGGGGATCGTTCGCACCGCGCCCTCGTCGGCGCCGAGCGCCTTGCCCGTCTCCAGCGAGATCACCCAATTGTGCAGTGGGCAGGTCACCGCCGCGCCATGGACGATGCCTTGGCTCAACGGGCCGCCCTTGTGCGGACAATGGTCGTCGATGGCAAAGACCTGGTCGTCGGCCGTGCGGAAGACCGCGATCTTGCCTTGCGGGGTGGCCACGCAGCGCGCGCCGCGCGAAGGAATGTCCGAGAGGGAGCCGATGGCGATCCAGTTCATGCGGTCTTTTTCCCGTCGACTCATTCCGCCGCCTCCGCGAACCCGACCGAGGCCATCGGCCGGAACTCATGCTTGTCCTTGCCGGAGACGCGCTCCGACCATGGATCGACCTGGGCGAATTTCTGGCTGAAGACGAAGCGCTCGTAATAGGTTTTGCGCTTCTCGCCATCATCCAGGATCTGTCTTTTGATCTCCGCCGTGCCGATGCGCTTGGCCCATTTGTAGATGCGCTCGAGATAGCGCGCCTGCTCGCGATACATCTGGACGAGCGCCACGATCACCTCCAGCGCCTCGTCCTCGGTCTTCACGAGCCCGAGCACTTCCGTGCCCTTGATGTCGAGGCCGGCGGCGCCCGCGAAGTGGATCTCGTAGCCGGAGTCGACGCAGACCACGCCGACATCCTTGCAGGTCGCCTCCGCGCAGTTGCGCGGGCAGCCCGACACCGCCATCTTCACCTTGGCCGGCGTCCACGAGCCCCACATGAATTTCTCGATGCGGATGCCGAGCCCGGTCGAATCCTGGGTGCCGAAGCGGCACCAGTCGGAACCGACGCAGGTCTTCACCGTGCGCAGACCCTTGGCATAGGCATGGCCGGAGACGAAGCCGGCCTTGCCGAGATCGGCCCATACGGCCGGCAGGTCTTCCTTGCGGATGCCCAGCATGTCGATGCGCTGGCCGCCGGTGACCTTGACCATCGGGATCTCGAACTTGTCGACGACATCGGCGATGGCGCGCAATTCGTTTGCGCTGGTCACCCCGCCCCACATCCGCGGCACCACCGAATAGGTGCCGTCCTTCTGGATGTTGGCGTGAACGCGCTCGTTGATGAAGCGCGACTGATAGTCGTCGGCATATTGATTGGGCCAGTCGCAGACCAGATAATAGTTGAGCGCCGGCCGGCATTTGGCGCAGCCGCAGGAGGTCTTCCATTCAAGCTCCTGCATGATGGCGGGTATTGTCTTCAGCCCCTTCGCCTTGATCAGGCGCCGCACATCATCATGACCGAGGCTCGTGCAGCCGCACATCGGCTGCACCGCCGCCGGATTGTAGGCTTCGCCGAGCGTCAGCCTCAGCAGCTGTTCGACCAGACCCGTGCACGAGCCGCAGGAGGCCGATGCCTTCGTATGCGCACGCACATCGTCGAGGCTGGTCAGCCCCTTGCCCGTGATGGCGCCGGTGATCTTGCCCTTACAGACGCCGTTGCAGCCGCAGATTTCCGCATCATCCGCCAGTGCCGCAACGGCCGCCAAAGGGTCCGAGGAAACGCCTCCCTGGAACGCCTGGCCGAAGATCAGCGTGTCGCGCATCTCGGAGATGTCGGTCGCCTTCTTCTTGAGGTCGTTGAACCAGGCGCCGTCACCCGTCTCGCCGAACAGCACCGTGCCGATAATGCGGTTGTCTTGCAGCACGACGCGCTTGTAGATGCCGGCCGAAGCGTCGCGCAGGATGATCTCCTCGCGGTCCTCGCCATCGGCGAAGTCGCCCAGCGAATAGAGGTCGATGCCGGTGACCTTGAGCTTCGTCGGCGTGTCGGAATGGACGAACCGCCTCTCCTCGCTGTCCGCCAACCCTGCCGCCGCGACGCGCGCCATCTCGTAGAGCGGGGCGACCAGTCCATAGACATGGCCGCCGACCTCCGCGCATTCGCCAAGCGCCATGATGGCAGGATCGGAGGTCCGCATGCGGTCATCGACGACGATGCCGCGATTGACCTCCAGCCCGGCCTCCTTGGCAAGCGCCGTGCTCGGGCGGATGCCGACCGCCATAACAACCAGAGTTGCCGGGATGATCGTGCCGTCCATCAGCTCGATGCCTTCGACCCTGCCGTTGCCGACAATCGCCTTGGTGTTGGCCTTGGTCATGACCTTGATGCCGCGCGCCTCGACGGCTTTCTGCAGCAGATAGCCGGCGGCCGGATCGAGCTGGCGCTCCATGAGCGTCGGCATGACGTGCAGCACGGTGACGTCCATGCCGCGCTCCTTCAGCCCCGCCGCGGCTTCGAGGCCGAGGAGGCCGCCGCCGATGACGACTGCCTTGGCGCGCGACTGCGCCGCAAGCAGCATGGCGTTGACGTCGTCGAGGTCGCGGTAGCTGAGCACGCCGGGCAGGTCCTTGCCGGGCACCGGAATGATGAAGGGCACCGAGCCGGTGGCGATGACCAGCCTGTCGTAGCTTTCGGTCACGCCGTGGTCCGAGGTGACGGTCTTGGCCTCGCGGTTAATGGCGACGATGCGGTGGCCCTTGTAGAGGGTGATGCCGTGCTTGATGTACCAGCCGTCGCCATGGATGACGATTTCCTCGAACGCCTTCTCACCCGACAGCACCGGCGACAGCATGATGCGGTCGTAATTCACGCGCGGCTCGGCGTTGAAGATGGTGACGCTGTAGCGGTCGGGCGCTTCCTCCAGCAGGTGCTCCAGCATCCTGCCGGGCGCCATGCCGTTGCCGATGATGACGAGTTTCTCGGTCATGTCCGTTCTCACCCGATCTATTCCGCGGCGTAGGAAAGGGACGATGTCTTTACGGCCGCCCGGCGCTCCATCCGGCGGATGCTGAAGTGCATCCAGACCAGGCAGGACAAGACGATCACGAAGAGCAGCATGAAGCAGCTCGACCAGACGCCGGTGAGGTCGTTCAGCGCGCCGAAGGCGATCGGCAGGATGAAGCCGCCGAGGCCGCCGATCATACCGACCACGCCGCCGACCGCGCCGACGCTCTGCGGATAATAGGCGGGGATATGCTTGTAGACGGCCGCCTTGCCGAGGCTCATGAAGAAACCGAGCACAGAGGCGACGGCGATGAAGGCGAGCGGGCCGATCTCGGAGTGGAACGGGATCGGCCCGCTGATGCCGCGCACCACGTAATCTGCCGAGGGGAGAGACAGAACGAGGGTCGCGACGGCAGAGACGCTGAAGGTCCAATAGAGCACGGTCCGGGCGCCGATGCGGTCGGACAGCACGCCGCCATAGGCGCGGAAGATGCTTGCGGGGATCGAATAGGCAGCGCCGATCATGCCGGCGGTGGCGATGCCGAAGCCGTAGACGCCGATCAGGTAGCGCGGCAGCCACAGCGACAACGCCACGAACGCGCCGAAGGCGAAGAAATAGTAGAAGGCGAAGCGCCAGACCTGCAGGTTCTTCAGCGGCGCGAATTCCTGCCAGAAGCTCCTCGCCGGCGGCGCACTGCCGGCACGGCGCTTGCGGATGACAGGATCGTCGTTGGTGGTGAACCAGAAGACGATCGCCATGACGACCAAAGCCGCGGCCCAGATCAGCGCCACCGACTGCCAGCCCCAGGCAAGCAGCACGAGCGGCGCCAGGAACTTGGTGACCGCGGCGCCGACGTTGCCGACACCGAAAATGCCGAGCGCCGTGCCCTGTCTGCCGGCGGGGAAGAAGCGCGAGACATAGGCGACGCCGACCGCGAAGGAGCCGCCAGCGAGCCCGACGCCGAGCGCGGCAAGCAGCATCTGCTGATAGGTGTGCGCGAAGGCGAGCAGGAAGGTCGCGACCGCGGCGGCAAGCATGGTCAGGGTGTAGACAAGGCGGCCGCCATAGCGGTCGGTCCAGACGCCGAGCACCATGCGCACGAGCGAGCCTGTGAGAATCGGCGTGCCGACGAGCAAGCCGAACTCGGTCTCGTTGAGCCCAAGCTCCTGCTTGATGCGCACGCCGATGATGGAAAAGATCGTCCACACCGCGAAGCACACGGTGAAGGCGATGGTGGACATGACGAGCGCCTGCCGAGGAGCATTGTCCTGGCTGGGCGCGGCTGGGAGGTTTGCGGTCATGGTCGGCTCCGGTTTGCGGCGCGGCAGGCGTCGCGCGTGTTGATCAGGGGGCGCGGCATCGGTCAGCGCGACGTGGCTTGCGCGGTCACTTGCGGGCCCTTGCCCTCGGCTTCGTGGCTGGCGGGAAACAAGAGCAGCGCGGCGATGAACAGCACCGCCGTCAGCGCGCTGCTCGCCAGGACATCGCGGCGGGTGAAATCCTTGAGCGAAGGTCCGATCCGTCTCGTCATCGTAGTCTCCGGTCCAAAACGAAAAAAGCTGCCGTCCAGGCCCTTTCGCGTCCGTACATCCGGGATCGCGTGGTGACCTGAGCGGCAGCCTTGCCTGTGGCGCCCGCCATTGGACGCCGGTTCTGTTGCCCACGAGGGGCTCGACTATTTCAAAGCAGGAAGCGTGCCAGTTTCGCGAGAAATCTGAATTTCAATCAGAATCAACGAGATAGCAGGAAAGACCTGCAGCCGACCCGAGCGGCAACGCGGTCAAACATTGATCAATGGCATAGACATGCCGCATAATTTTTGTGCAACGCACAAGATTGGCGCGCAAATGATCAGGCGCGTTTCTGGCCGGCAATGTAGGCGTCGATCCGGTCCGGGTCGAAGATCTGGCCGTCGAAAAATCCGTCGGGGCCGAGCACCAGGCTCGCCCCCGCCGAGCCGACCGGCGTCGCAACCTTCAGCGCGCCCTCGACCTTGGCATTGGCGCCGGGCAGCGCCACGCCGAGGGGCTTCAGCGCCGAGCGGTAGAGGTCGGGTCGGTAGCAGTCGCGGGCGATGGCGAGGTTCTGCGGCGTGTGCGGTAATTGTCCCCAGCGCACCATCTGCGCGTAGAACCACAGCGCATGGCTCTTCCAGGGGAAGTTCGCCGCCTTGTCGAAGGGCAGGAAGAAATCCTCGACGCTCCGCTCCACGCCGCCCCCCAGTTGAAGGCGTCCGGTGAGCGCCGGCATCTGAATTGCCTCCGGCTGACCGAGGAAAGCGGGCTTCGCCATCAGCGCGCCCAGTTCGCCGCGGTTTGCCGGGTCCTGGCACCAGCGTGCGGCGTGATGCAACGCCCTGAGAAGTGCCGCAAGCGCCTCCGTGTTCTCCTCAGCCCAGTTCTTGCGCGCGCCGATCACCTTTTCCGGGCTGTTGCGCCACAAAAGCGCCCTGACGGTGACGATGCGGCCAGTGCCCGCAGCAACCGAGGCGCTGTTCCACGGCTCGCCGACGCAATAGCCGTCGATGCGGCCGGCGGCCAGCGCGTCTGCCATGAAGGGCGGCGGCACGATGACGATCTCAATGTCGCGATCGGGGTCGACGCCACACGCGGCAAGCCAGTAGCGCAGCTCGTAGTTGTGCCCGGAATGCGGGTGCACGACAGCGAAACGCAGCGGTTCGCGGTTGGCGGTCGCCCGCTCTCGGACCAGCGCGCCGAGTGCCGTCCCGGCGCGCGCCGGATCGAGGTCGGGCATCGCCCCATGTGCCGCCATGCCTTCCCACACGGCGTTGGAGACGGTGACGCAATTGCCGCCAAGGCCGAGCGAGAACGGCACAATGGTTTCGGAGGCAAGCGGCGTCAGCCCAAGGCTGCAGGCTAGCGGCATCGGCCCCAGCATATGCGCGACATCGAAATGGCCGATGGCTATGCGGTCGCGGATGTTGGCCCAGGATGTCTCGCGCTGCAGCTTGAGCTCGATGCCCTCGCGGGCGGCAAAGCCCATCTCCCCGGCCACGACGAGAACTGCGCTGTCGAAGAGCGGCATGAAGCCGGCGGTGATCTGATGCGCGGCAGTCATGCTCATTTCCCCTCCAGCGGCCCCAGCAAGCCCGCCGCGGTCACCAGGCTCTGGGCGATCTCGGCGATCTTGCGGTTCTGGTTCATGGCGGTCTTGCGCAGAAGCGTGTAGGCAGCCTCCTCGCTCAAGCCCCGCGACTTCATCAATATGCCTTTGGCCCGGTCGATAACCTTGCGGTTCTCCAGTTCGCTGCGCGCGTCCTCCAATTCGCGCGCCATGCGCGAGAAGGCGTTGAAGCGGCTGATCGCCATGTCGAGGATCGGCTTGATGCGTTCCTTCTTCAGCCCGTCGACCACATAGGCTGACACTCCCGCATCGACCGCGGCCTCGATCGAGGCCTGGTCGGAGCGGTCGACGAACATCGCGATCGGCCGCTTCACCGCGCGCGACAGCTGGAACATGTTCTCCAGCATGTCCCGGTTGGGGTTTTCCAGATCGATGACGATCACATCCGGCTCGATCTCGGCGATGCGCCGGGCAATGCCGCCGACGTCATGGATCACCGTGACATGGCGATGGCCTGCGTCCCGCAATCCGGCCTCGATGATCGAGGCCCGGATGCGGTTCTCGTCGATAACAAGGATGGTCAACGAACCGGCGGACATGCGCCTATTGTGCAGGCGGGCCGCAATTGTGCAATGCGGCAGTCGACGGGAACTGTTTCCATCCGACTCTCGAGGCATGCCTGCGACGCTTTCGCGTCCCGGCCTGCGTTGCCGCTGAGGGGCGGGAACATTATAGATGTTCCATCGTGCGCGAAGATATTCACACGGCAGGCGTCCCGGTACTCTGCGTTTCATGCGAGGCGCGGCATCGTGGCATATGCGGCGCGCTCAACGCCGGGCAGCTTCTCGATCTTGCCAAATCGACGAAACGGCACAAGGCCGAGGCCGGCAGGGAACTGGTCGGCGATTCCAGGAGCGTCGAGCGTTTCTCGAACGTGCTTTCAGGCGTCGTGAAGCTGACCAAGACGCTTTCCGACGGCCGCCAGCAGATCGTCGGCCTGCAATTCGCTCCCGATTTCCTCGGCAGGCCGTTCCAGAGCGAGAGCACGCTCAGTGCCGAGGCCGCGACCGACGTCGAACTGTGCTCGTTCCCGCGCCAGGCGCTGGAGCGCATGATAAAGGAGCAGCCCGATCTAGAGCATCGCCTGCTCGAACAGAAGCTGCGCGAGCTCGACCAGGCGCGAGACTGGATGGTGGCGCTGGGCCGCAAGACGGCCTCCGAGAAGATCGCGAGCTTCCTTCTGATGATCGCGCGCAACATCGACCCCGCCGCCGGGCCGGAGCGGCGCGGCGCAGCCTTCGATCTGCCCCTGTCGCGCGCGGAGATCGCGGATTTCCTGGGTCTCACCGTGGAGACGGTGAGCCGGCAGATCACCCGCTTGCGGGGCGAGAGCGTCATCCGCGTCGAAAACAACCGCCACGTCATCGTCGACGACATCGGGCGCCTGGCCGCACGGGCCGGGGACTGATCCCCGCCGCGTCCCTTTAGAGCAATTTCAGGAGAAGTGCGTAGCGGTTTTCCGTCCGGAATTGCGTAAAAACAATACTTACTGATTGCCGAGAACCCTCGGCAGCACGTGGTCGCGCTCAAAGGCAATGTGGCGGCGCAACGATTCGAAGAAGGCGCGCAGCATGTAGCCGAATGCCTCGGGATTTTCGATCTGCCGCCCGTGGCCATAGGCCAGCAGCGCCTCGCTGAGATCCGCCGCCGCGCTTTCATCCTCCAGGTGCTCGAGCTTCAGTCGCGCGACGGTGTCTTCCTCGCCCGTCTGCCGCACGAAGGCAGGGAAGACGACCTCTTCCTCGAAGCGGTGGCACTCGCGCAGCAACGGCAAGAGGTCGGCCGCCACGGCGAGGCATTGAAGCCGGTCGACGCGCGACGGCAGGTCGTCGGCGATGCCTTCGAGCATGTGGCAGAGCGCGAGCTTCTGCATATGTGCCCGCCTCATATCCGCCGGGCTGTGCAGCGGCTCCGGCTCGGCGCCCGTCATGATAACTCCTCCGTCAGGCCAGGGCTCAAGGAGTGGGCAATGAGACGGTATCCTCTACGGGTTCTTCGCGAACTGTGCGCAGCTCGTACCAGAGCGCGTTGAGGATGCCGACGGAGGCTGCCAGCCCGAGGCCGAGTATCCAGGAAAAATACCACATGGTCAGAATCTCCAGTTGGATCAATAGGCCGACGAACCCGCTTTCTCGATGCTCTTTTCACCGACCTTGCCCCACAGCACCCGGTAGACCCAGGCGGTGTAGGCAAGGACCAGCGGCATGAAGATCACCGTGGCAATCAGCATGTTGCGCAACGTGGCGCGGCTCGATGATGCGTCGAAGACCGCGAGCGAATGGCTGGGGTTGCTGCTCGACGGCAATAGGATCGGGAACATCGCGAGCCCCACCGTGGCGATGATCGTCACGACGCCGAGCTTCGAGGCGATGAAGGTCCACCCTTCGAACCGCGCCTTGAAGCCGACGGCGGCAAGCAACGGTGAGGCCACACCGAGCGCGGGCACGATCCAGAGCAGCGGGTGGGCATGGAAGTTCGCCAGCCACGCACCCCGATCCGCCACCACTGTCTTGACCAGCGGATTGGACGGCCCGTCCCAGACGATCTGTGACGTGACGCTGTAGCCGCCGAGCAGGCCGAGCCAGACCAGCACGCCGCCGCCGGCAAAGAGCACCGCCGTGACGATGGCGGAGCGCGTGCCGATGGCGCTGGCGCGTTTGGCGACCATGCCTTCCGTTTTGAAGGTCAGCCAGGCCGCGCCATGCGTCACCAGCATGGCGAGCGAGACCAGGCCGCAATAGAGCGCCAGCGGATTGAGCAGCCCGAAGAGACTGCCTTCATACACCGGGCGCAGGTCCGGCGTGAAATGGAACGGCACCCCCTGCAGCGTGTTGCCGACGGCGACGCCGAAGATCAACGCCGGCACCGCACCGCCGACGAACAGCGCCCAGTCCCAGCGCGTGCGCCAGGCCGAATCCGGCCTTTTCGAGCGATACTTGAAGCCGACGGGACGCATGATCAGTGCCAGGAGCACCAGGAACATGGCGAGATAGAAGCCGGAGAAGCTCACCGCGTAAAGCGCCGGCCATGCCGCGAAGATGGCGCCGCCGCCGAGGATGAACCACACCTGATTGCCTTCCCAGACGGGCCCGACTGTGTTGATCGCCACGCGACGCTCGGCATCTGTCTTGGCGACGAAGGGCAGAAGCGCGCCGACGCCCATGTCGAACCCGTCGGTCGCGGCGAAGCCGATCAGCAGCACACCGAGCAGTATCCACCAGATCACGCGCAGCGTTTCATACTCAAAGAGAAATTCGATCATCATCGTGATCCTTTCACTCTGCCGGGTGCAATGCGGGGTCGGCGCCCGGGCGCAGGTCGTCGACGACCTTCGCGACCTCCGGTCCCTTGCGGATGGCGGCGAGCATCAGCCTGACCTCGATGACCGCGAGCAAGCCATAGACGAGCGTGAAACCTGCAATGGTGAGCAGAAGGTCGGTCACTCCGAGTTCCGAGGTCGCGAGGAAAGTCGGCAGCACGCCGTCGATGATCCAGGGCTGGCGGCCGAACTCCGCCACGAACCAACCCACCTCGACGGCGATCCAGGGCAGCGGCATGGCAAGCAGCGCTACGCGGAACAGCCAGCGCGGCGCTTCGCTCTCCCGGCTCGTGTGCCACAGCGACAGCGCGAACAGCGCGGCGAGAACGAAGCCGCAAGCCACCATCAGCCGGAAACCGAAGAAAAGCAGCGGCACGTAAGGCACCGTCGACCAGGCCGCGTCCTTGATCTGCTGGTCGCTCGCCTGCCTTGGATCGGGCAGGTAGCGCTTGAGCAGCAGCGCATAGCCGAGATCCTTGGAGCTGGCATCGAAGGCGGACCGAGCGGCGGTGTCGTTGCGGTCAGTCTTGATCTTCTCCAGCGCGTCGTAGGCGACGATGCCGTTTCGGATGCGGGCTTGCGCATGCGCGACGAGCTCGTCGATACCGGCGATCTGCTTGTCGATCGAACGGGTGCCGATGATGCCCATCACCCATGGAATACGGATTGCGAAACGCGTCTCGTGATCGTTCTGGCTCGGGATGCCGAACGCGGTGAAGGATGCAGGCGCCGGCTCGGTCTCCCACATGGCTTCGATGGCCGCGAGCTTCATCTTCTGGTTGTCGGTAAGCGCATAGCCGCTTTCATCGCCGAGCACGATAACGGACAGCGCCGATGCCAGGCCAAAGGCCGAGGCGATCACGAAGGAGCGCTTGGCGAGCTGCACGTGGCGCCCGCGCAACAGATACCAGGCCGAGACGCCAAGCACGAAAGTGGAGGCGCAGACATAGCCGGACGAGACGGTGTGGACGAACTTTGCCTGCGCCACCGGATTGAAGATGACCGCCATGAAGTCCGTGACTTCCATACGCATCGTGTCCGGGTTGAAAGCCGAACCGACGGGATTCTGCATCCAGCCGTTGGCGATCAGGATCCAGAGCGCGGAGAAATTGGTGCCGAGCGCCATCAGCCAGGTCACGATCATGTGCGCGCGTGGCGAGAGCCGGTCCCAGCCGAAGAAGAACAGGCCGACGAAAGTGGCTTCCAGGAAGAAGGCCATCAACCCCTCGATGGCGAGAGGCGCCCCGAACACGTCGCCGACATAGTGCGAGTAGTAGGCCCAGTTCATGCCGAACTGGAATTCCATGGTGATGCCGGTCGCGACGCCGAGCGCGAAGTTGATACCGAAGAGCACGCCCCAAAACTTCGTCATGTCGCGCCATATGGTGCGGCGGGTCATCACATAGACGGTTTCCATCATGGCGATCAGGATGGAGAGGCCAAGCGTGAGCGGGACGAACAGGAAGTGATAGAGAGCCGTCAGGGCGAACTGCAGCCGGGAAAGGTCTACGAGGAGAACGTCGGCCATGGAAGTATCCTTTCTGGGTACGCCTCATAACGCGTGAACGACGTACTCGGCTTGACATAAATCAATTCGTTTCGCGTGGCATGTGACAAAAGGAGTGCATGACGATAGCCGCCATTCCCGCACCGTCCCCCGATCCCGGCGCCCCGGCGCCAGCCGCGTTCGCGGCGCTCTCCACCGCCGAGCAATTGGCAAGGCCCGGATTGCGAGGTCTTCTCGCCTTGCAGGGGGTCCGCACCGTGCTCAGGCTCGGATTCGCTGCGACGGCTGCAATGGCCGCTGGCCGGCTCGTGATGGGTGAGACGGTCGATCCATGGCTCGTCCCCGGGATGATTGCGCTGCTCGCGGCCGCCTGCTTCGCCGGATTCGCCGCAGAAAGCTTGCAGGCTTACGCGGAAAACGCCGTGTCGACACGACTGCGGGCGCTCGCGGGCGAGCGACTGGGCAAGATGCCGGCGCGGCAGTTGCAGTCGCTCTCGACAGGCGCCTTGATCGTGTCGATGCAGCGCCATCCGGAGTCGATCGCCGCGCTGGTGGTGGGTCATCGTGCCGCCACGACCATGATGGCGGCCGGGCCGTTGCTCGCCGCCATCGCGCTTTGCTTCGTCTCCTGGCAGGCCGCGCTGCTGGTCATCTGCCTGACGCCGGTCATGATCCTGTTCTTCGCGCTGGTGGGCAATGCGATCCGCCGTCGCGCCGACGCCCAGGAGCGTGCCTTCGGCCGGCTGGCTGGGCAGTTCGCCGACCGCCTCCGCACGCTGCCTACAATTCTTGCCAACCACGCGACGGCAAGCGAGGAGGCAAAACTCGGCCAGCGCCTGGAGGGCTACGCCGGCGAGACGATCGGTCTGCTGCGTATAGCCTTTGCCAATGCCGGGATCATCGACTTCTTCGCCTCGCTCTCGATTGCGATCCTCGCCATATTCCTCGGCCTGGGACACCTGAAGCTTGCGACGATCCCGGGCTTCTCCAATCTCGTGCTTTGGCAAAGCCTGTTCATCCTGATGATCGCGCCGGAATATTTTGCACCATTCCGCCGCTTCTCGGAGCAGTACCACGCCAAGGCGGAAGGGCTGGCGGCCGCCGCCACGATGGACCGGCTGCTCGACGCAGCGCCGGTCACGGCCGGCGCCTTGCCGGTGCTCGACCGGTTGCGCATGACATTGCCTGCACACGGTCTTGTCGCCATCGTCGGTCCGAGCGGATCAGGCAAATCGACGCTTCTGCGCCGTCTCGCCGGGCTCGAGCCAGGCGCCATGCCGACGCCGGGAGCCCGTCCGCTGGCCGCTGGAGAGATCGCCTGGGTTTCGACGGACGCCTACGTGCCCGACGGAACGCTGTCGGAGGCTATTTCGTGGAATGGCGGCGCGCTGGACCGGAGCCGGCTGGAAAATGCCGCGCGTGCGATCGGGCTGCTCGACGACGTCCTGCTGCCGGGCGGCCTCGATGCAAGGCTGGACAAGGGCGGCGCCAATCTTTCGGGCGGTCAGCGGCTTCGCATCGCCGTCGTCCGCGCGCAGCTTTCCGGGCGAACCGTGCTGGCCGACGAGCCGACGGCAAAGCTCGACCGCGCGACCGCCGAGTCCGTGCGACGCATGCTGATCGGGATTTCAGGGGCGAGACTGGTCGTCGTAGCGACGCATGACCGGGACCTTGCCGCCGTCGCCGACCTGATTGTGGATCTCACCCGTGACGACACCGTCGAGGTGGCGGCATGAGCACGGCGTTTCAGTCATCGAGCCGGAAGTCGTGGCGGCTGGCGACGGGCTTCGCCTTCACCGCGCTGGCCTGCGCCATATTGCTGGGCGGCGTTTCCGCCTGGCTGCTCGGCTCGGTGGCGATCGCCGGCCTTTCCGCCGCCGCTTTCACTTTCAACTTTCACACTCCCGCGGCTTTCATCAGGCTGTTCGCGGTCGGCCGCACCGCCGCCCGCTATGGCGAGCGGCTGACCGGCCACAAGGCCGCGATCACCGATCAGATATCGCGTCGCGTCGAGCTGTTCGCCGCGATGGCGGCGGCGCCGGCGGTGCGCCGGGCCGGATGGCAGCTCGGCGACGATTCGCGCCTTGCCGACTATCTTGATGATGTCGAGGACCTAGACTTCGCCAGGCTGCGCGCCGGCCTGCCGGCTCTGACGCTTGCCTGCGGCCTCGCAGTCCTGATCGCCGGCTCAGTGGTGCTGGCGCCTTTATCCCTCTTTCCGATCTCATTATTCCTGCTTGCCATCCTGTTCGCGGGGGACAGGGTGGCCAGAGCTGGCGCCATGGCGTGGGGTGAGACCAGGTCGCTGCGTCGCGGGGGCGCGACCCGGCTTGGTGGTGCCATGGCGTCAGCCGTACCCCTGAAAGCGGAGGGCGCCTGGAACCGCGAATGCGCCGAAGCCCTTGCCGCGCTCTCTCGCGCCGACGGCGCGCAGCTTACCCTGCGCCGGCTGCAGGCCGTGCTGGACATGATCGGCGCGGCCTTCGGTCCGGTTGCCGGCGTCAGCGTGATGGCGGCTGCCTGGTATGCCGGCAGGCAGGGCACAGAGCTTCTCGCACCAATGCTGCTCGCCTTCTCCTGGCTGGCGCTGGGCGAAGCCATGAATGGCGGATCGCGTATGCTGGTTGCCGTGCTCCGCCGCAACGCGGCTCGCGCCGAGATCGCCCAATGGACACGCGGCGCCGCGGCCGGCAGGCGCGAATTCACGCTGAACGACATCAAGCCCGGCCTGCTGCTTCATGGCGCCCTGCAACGCCGTGCGCCGGACGGCCGGGCGATCGGGATGCCCATTGCCCTGCTCCTCGCGCGGGATCAGCCGACGATGCTCGTGGGCGCAAGCGGCTCAGGCAAGACGAGCCTGCTCAAGCAGATCGCCGGCTGGATCGGCGACGATGCCTTCGCCACCGACGACCGCATCCTGTCTGCAGGCCAGCGGCGGGCGCTCGTGTCCCTTGTCCTGCACGACGCGGTCGTCCTCGAAGACACCGTCCGCGCCAATCTTTTCGCCGGCGATGCTCCGGATGCCGTTCTCTGGCGGGCGCTGGAAGCCGTCGAGATGGACGGCCGTATCCGCGAGGCGGGCGGGCTGGACAGTTGGGTCAGGCAGGACAAGTTCTCGCTCGGCGAAGCGCAACGCATCAACCTCGCGCGCGCCTGGCTTTCATCCCGACCCGTTTTGCTGTTCGACGAGCCGACCGAACACCTCGACGAGGCGCAGGGGGAGCGTATCCTCGAGCGGCTGCTCGCCCGCTTCAGCGATAGGATTGTCGTCGTCTCCACCCATCGCGCGCCCCCGCTCCGCGATGTCCGCACGATCGAGCTGCAGCCGTAATCACGCCGCTGAGCTGCTCTGCTCCGCGGCATTCGGGTCGCCAGGCGCCGTCGCCCAGGCGAGCTCGACAAGCGTCACTGTGCGTCGCCCTGTGCCATCGACCTGGCACACGATGAGGCCCTGTTCCTCGATATAGTCGAGCAACCGCCGCGCGCGGCGCAGCGAATGTGAGCCGTAGGCCCTGGCGATCGCCGCGTCGCTCGGGCAGGGCCAGCCCTCCTTCGCCGCGCGGGCGATCATCATGAACACGCCCTGCATGTCCTCAGGCAGCAGCGAGGCGCGCACGGAGACGTCCCGCCACGCATCGTCCTCGGCCATGTCGGAGCCGACGCCGGCCCGCGCCCGCGTCAGCATGCGGCGGAATTCGGAAAGGTCGGGCACAACCGAGGCGAGCCCCTCGATGCGGCAGCGGACCACGAATTCCTGGTAGAGCACGCCGATGACGCGGAAGCCGGCATCGGGCTCGGCCAGGATGGCGCGCAGGACGCGGTCCATGCGCTCGCGCCGCTCGGCAAGATCCTCGGCGCTGGGCTGCGGCTCCGCCGGCTCGGGGCGTATCTCCAGCGGCGCGGCCTTGGCCGCCATCAGCTGGTCGAGTAGATCGGGCGAAGGCCGGCGCTGTGGCCTGACCGTCTCCGGCGGCGGCGCAGCAAGAATGATCGAGCGCGCATCCTCCAGCGCCGCTTCCGGCAGCGGCATTAGCCGCGGCGTGCCGTTGCGCGGACTGGTTTCGGTCTGTCCGATCCGCACGCCGAGCGGACGGCGCGACAGCGCCGGTCCGAGCGCCATGAAATGCCCGCGCTCCAGATCGCGGAAAGCTTCGGCCTGGCGCCGCTCCATGCCGAGCAGATCCGCCGCGCGCGCCATATCGATGTCGAGGAAGGTGCGGCCCATCAGGAAGTTGGACGCTTCCGCCGCGACGTTCTTGGCGAGCTTCGCCAGCCGCTGCGTGGCGATGATGCCGGCAAGCCCGCGCTTGCGGCCGCGGCACATCAGATTGGTCATGGCGCCGAGCGAAAGCTTGCGCGCCTCGTCGGAGACTTCGCCGGCGGCGGCGGGCGCGAAGAGCTGCGCCTCGTCGACGACCACCAGCATGGGATACCAGTAGTCCCGCGCGACCTCGAACAGCCCGCCGAGAAAGGCCGCGGCGCGCCGCATCTGGTTTTCGGCATCGAGCCCTTCGAGGTTGAGCACCGTCGAGACGCGGTGGATGCGCGCGCGCTCGCCCGCCGCCTGCAGGCCGCGCTCCGTGTGCTCCTCGGCATCGATCACCAGATGGCCAAAGCGTTCGCCGAGCGACACGAAGTCGCCTTCGGGGTCGATGATGGTCTGCTGCACCCAGGGCGCGCTCTGCTCGAGCAGCCGGCGCAGCAGATGCGACTTGCCGGAGCCCGAATTGCCCTGCACCAGCAGGCGGGTCGCCAGCAGTTCCTCAAGGTCGAGGGCTGCCGGCACGCCTGCGCTCGTCTGCCCCATCTCGATTGCAACCGTCATCTTTCGACTCAGAACGCCTCCATGCGCGCAAGCGGGCTTATCAACCGAAGCCGGGCGCGTCGAGCATGGCCGCGCACCCCCAGGCGGTGTTCCACATCTATGGGCGAGCGTCAGCTCGTCCCTGTGGGGCGAATGGCGGCAGGCTGTCGCCATTGGCACTGGTCGGACCACCATTTTGCTGGCGCAATCCAGCCATTGGCGTATCATCTTCCCAGGGAGGGTTCATGGCAGGAGGAGGCCAATGAACGTCGCTGCGGAAGTGCCCGTCATGGACCCGACGGTGCAAGACCTTGTTTCGTCTGCCCTTTCGAAGTTTCGCGCCGGCGACACCGTCTCCACACGCGCCATGCTCGATGCCATACGCCATGCCGATCCATCCTGCGAGGACAGCGATGACCATCTGGTCGAGCTGATCGTGATGGCCGCCGTTGGTAAGACCATGGGGGTCGTGTTCGACCACCGCTCGCCTGACGAGCGGTTGCCGCGGCTGTCATAGGCCCCGAAGCGTTATCTGCAGATGCATGAGCACCGGGAGCGCGGGAACCCGCCGTTTGCAGGCCGGCCTCGCCGGAATATCGGCGCGTCTTAGGCCAATGGATGCGGCATGTAGCCGACAAAGCCGGCGATCTTCCAGCGGCCGCCTACCTTGCGGCAGAAGTAGAGCGTCTGCCATTTAAGCCGGTCGACGCCGCCATCGGCCTTGGCGACGGAACCGTCGAATTTCTTGTGCAGCACCGCGCGGTCGCCGTCGACGTCGATGTCACGCATGTTGGTGACGCGGAACAGCGCCTCGCGCAACGGCTCGGCGAATTTCGTCGCCGCGGTTTCCTTGGCCTGGCGCAGCCATTCGTCGCGATAGATCTCCAGCCTCGGGAACTGAAGCCGCCAGGCGTCGGCGTTGCTGAGGAAATGGGCATGCATGCCGAAGAAGCTCTCGGCGATGAAATCGTCCTCGACCATCGACCAATCCTGTCCAAGGAAGGCATCGATATCGCGCCGCACCAGCATTTCCCATAGCGCGTGGCGGTCGGCATCGCCTTCCGGAAACGGATTTTTGTCGAAGGTCATGCTGGATCTCCGCTGATACCGCACGCCGACCAAAGCGGCATCGACCGCAAGATGCTCAGGCTTCTGTAATAAAGCAACATGGATTTCGAAAAAATGTTGCTTTCCGACATTGACTCTATGAGGATCATACCGACAAGCGTAGACGGCTAGTTCGATCGCCAAAAGGAGGCTCGCTTGCCCAAGCAGTGCTTTGGAAAATCGCATGTTCCGCTCTCGCCCGCCGTGCGCGCCGGAGATTTCGTCTATGTCTCCGGCCAGGTGCCGGTGGGCAGCGACGGTCTGGTGGTGAAGGGCGGCATTGCCGAGCAGACCGAGCAGGTGCTGCAGAACGTCAAGGCGGCGCTGGCGCTGGCCGGCTGCAGCATGGACGATGTGGTCAAGACCACGGTCTGGCTGGAGGACGCGCGCGATTTCGGCATGTTCAACACCGTCTATGCAAAGCATTTCCCCAAGGATCCGCCTGCACGCACCACGGTCGAGTCGCGCCTGATGATCGACATCAAGATCGAGGTCGAAGCTGTCGCCTACCGGCCGGTCTGATCGCGATCACGCAGCAGCAGGGAGGGCACCGATGCAGTTCGATCTCCTGATCAAGGGCGGGCGTGTCATCGACCCCGCATCGGGCCTTGACGCGCACCGCGACGTCGCCATTGCCGATGGCCGCGTCGCCGCGATCGAGGCCGCCCTCGATGCCGAACATGCCGCGCAGGTGGTCGATGCCAGGGACTGCATCGTCACGCCCGGCCTCGTCGACCTGCATAGCCACGTCTATTGGGGCGGCACCTCGCTCGGCGTCGATGCCGACCGGCTGGCCGCCAAGAGCGGCACCACCAGCTTCGTCGACGCGGGCAGCGCCGGCGCCGGCAATATCCTTGGCTTTCGCCGCCATGTCATCGAGCGCTCGACGGTCCGCATCCTCGCCTACGTCAACATTTCCTTTGCCGGGATATTCGGTTTCGCGAAAACCGTGTCTGTCGGCGAATGCAGCGATCTCAGGCTTTGCGAGCCGCGCGAGACGGTTGCCGCGGCGCGCGAGCATGCCGACGTCGTCGTCGGCGTGAAAGTCCGCTCCGGCAAGCATGCCGGCGGCTTGAGCGGCATCGCGCCGGTCGATCTCGCGCTCGAAGCCGCCGACAAGGTCGGCCTGCCGCTGATGGCCCATATCGACGAGCCGCCGCCCGGCCGCTCGGAAGTGCTGCCCAGGCTGCGCCGCGGCGATATCCTCACCCACTGCTTCCGCCCGTTCCCCAACGCGCCGGTCTTCGCTTCCGGCGCGGTGCGGCCGGACATGCGGCTGGCGCGCGAGCGCGGCGTCATCTTCGACATCGGCCACGGCATGGGTTCCTTCGACTTCGAGGTGGCTAAGGCGATGCTAGCCGAGGGCCTGGCGCCGGATGTGATCTCCAGCGATGTGCACCTCTACTGCGTCGACGGCCCAGCTTTCGACATCCTGGTCTGCATGTCGAAGCTCATGGCGCTCGGCATGCCCCTGGTCGAGGTGCTGCGCGCGGCGACCGTGAACCCCGCGCAGGCGATCGCCCGGCCCGAGCTCGGTGCGTTGAAGGTCGGCGGCATCGGCGATGTTGCGGTGCTGAGGCAGCAACCTGGCCGCTTCACCTTCGTCGACGCCGTTGGCGCGTCCCTGGTCACGGATCAGCGACTGGTGTCCAACGGCATTGTCATCGGCGGCAAATGGTGGCCGAACGAGGCGTCCGGCCACAATGAGACCGAACGCTTTGAGGCGCATGCGTACCACACGCATGTGGATGTGGCGGCGGAGCATTTTCGCAGGTGATTGCCGAATCTCGCTCCCGTGGGGAGATCGATCGCTAACGTCCAGCGTTGCTCGGCTCGCCGTAAACCGGCGTCGCAATCCCTTCCATCCGCGCTTTGAGCTGCAGCGCCACGAACTTGGAATAGAACCTCGACAGCGCCAGATTGCCGCCGTGGAACCACAGCGCTTCCTGCGCCGTCGGCTTCCACATGTTGCGCAACTCGCCCTGCCACGGGCCGGGGTCGCCCTTCACGCCGGAGCCGAGGCCCCAGCACGGACCGACCTTGTCGGCGACCTCGCGCGAGACAATGCCTGCCACCGTCTCGTTCATCGACTGGTAGCCGGTGCAGCAGACGATCGCATCGACTTCCAATGCGGTGTCGTCCGCGAACAGGATGCCGTTCGGCGTCAGCGACTTGATGCCGACGCCGCTCTTCACCTTGATCTCGCCGTTCAGGATCAGCTCGCAGGCGCCGACATCGATGTAATAGCCGGAGCCGGTACGGTAGGCCTTCATCAACAGCCCGGTCTCGTCCTCACCGAAGTCGATGGCGAAGCCGCTGTCGCTGAGACGCTTGTAGAAATCCGCGTCGCGCGCCCTGATCACATCGTAGAGCGCGCGCTGACCTTTCGGCACCAGCGCGAAGGGCGTCGAAGCCACGATCATGTCGGCCTTGTCGGTGGTGATGCCGCGCGCCAGCGCCTTCTCGGAAAAGATCTCGAAGCCGACATCCATCAGCGTGTCGGATTTCACCACGGTCGTCGGCGAACGCTGGACCATGGTGACCTTGGCGCCGGCTTCCCACAGATCGACGCTGACATCATGGCCGGAGCTTGCAGCACCTATCACCGCGACGCGTTTGCCGCGGAACTTCTCGCCGGTGGAATATTGGCTGGAATGCAGGAGCTCGCCCTTGAAGCTGTCGGCGCCCGGCAAGTCGATCTGCCGTGGCGGCCCATAGGCACCGGTGGCGAAGACGATATGCTTCGGCTTCAGCGTGATGTGCTGGCCGACGCGGTCGACCACCACGGTCCAGACCTTTTCGATCTCGTCATAGGCTGCGCTGATGCATTTGGTGGCCGCCCAATAGTTCAGCTCCATGACACGGGTATACATTTCAAGCCAGTCGCCCATCTTGTCCTTGGGCGTGAAGACCGGCCAGTTTTCCGGGAACGGAATATACGGCAGATGGTCGTACCAGACCGGATCGTGCAGCACGAGCGAGCGATAGCGGTTGCGCCAGGAATCGCCGGCGCGCGCATTCTTCTCGATGACCAGCGTGGGGACGCCGAGCTGCCTCAGCCGGGCGCCCAGCATGATGCCGCCCTGCCCGCCGCCGATCACCAGGCAATAGGGCTGCTCATGCACGCCGAGATCGCGCGCCTCGCGCGCTCTCGCTTCCGCCCAGGTTTCGCGCTTGGGGTCGGCCTTGTGGCGGATGCCGAGCGGCCGCGCCGGTCCTTTCCGCTCCTCGAAGCCCTTGAGCTCGTTCATCGCCGTGAACAGCGTGCGGCAACGGCCGTCCTTGAGCCGCAGGATGCCCTCGCCCCGCGACACCGCCGTCTCGAAGCTGAACCAGGCTTCGACGATGCCATCGTCGACGGTTGGCTCTCCGGTCAGGCGCCAGTGCGACGGCTGCGCCAGCGACAGCGTTGCCTTCAGCATCTCGCGGATCGCGGCCTGCCCCTCCATGGTCTTGATGTTCCATGTGAAGGTCAAAAGATCGCGCCAGTAGCAATCCTCCGCGAAGAGGTTCGTCGCCGCCTCGATATCGCCGGCCTCCAGCGCCCGGCCGAACGAACCGAGCCAGTTTGTCGCCTGTTGCGATGGTGCGATGTCGAGCATTTTTGTCCTTCCCTCCGATTTAATCGAACGACATGGCCACAATCAGCGGCCTTGCCAAAAACTCGCCTTGAGGCGGTCGAGATTCAGGTCAGGCCGAGTCGAAAATGGTGGGTTCCGAGAACCGGAGCGGAGCGTACTTAAGTACGTGAGCACCGGAAGCGCAGGAATCGCCATTTGCAGGCCGGCCTCACCTGAATATCGGCTGCCTCAATCTCCGAGCGGCTCCATCTCCTTACCTGTCCGATGGATCTGCGCGTTGTATTTGATCCGGCGTACCGTCTCGCGCGCCGGGCCGTCGATCTTGTAGGCGGTCGCCACCGCCAGCAGATCGATGGCCGCCAGAAAGGCGTAGCGCGACGCGGTCGGCTTCAGCGTGTCGGGATATTCGGGAACGGCAACCGTCAGCCGCACGTCGCAGACGCGGGTCAGCTCGGTGTCGGGCGCCGTCACGCAGATCGCGTTGGCGCGGTAATGCTTGGCGAGCTCGACCGCCTCGATCACCTCGCGCGTGCGCCCTGTGGCCGAGATCGCGATGACCAGATCGCCCGGCTTCAGCGTCGAGGCCGTCATGCGCATCAGATAGGGATCGCATTGCGCGCTGATGGTGATGCCGTAGCGGAACAGGCGGTATTGCGTTTCCTGCGCCAGCGCCGACGAGCTGCCGCCGAGGCCGAACACGGTCACCTGCCGCGCCTTGGCGATCAGCTCCGCCGCCTTCTGCAATTGTCCCGGATCGATCTGCCGCTCCGCCTCCTGCAGCGCCCGCCGCGCCTCGCCGAACACGGCGTTCCAGAACGGCATGCCGCTGTCGCTGTTTGCCGGCTGGGGCTTGGTGGCGAGATACAGAGCACCGACGACGAGACTCTGCGCCAGCTTCAGCTTGAAATCGCGCACGCCCTCGCACCCGATGGCGCGGCAGAACCGGGTCACCGTCGGCTCGCTGACCGCCGCACGCTGAGCCAACGCGGCGTTGGAAGCATCGACCGCATATTTGACGTCGTCGAGCACGACATCGGCGACGCGGCGCTCGGCAGGCCGCAACTCCGCATAGCTGTCCTTCACCTGCGAGATGATATCGGGAAAGCGCCTGACGTGGTCGTGCCGGTCGCCGTCCTCGTCCCCCGTTCGCAACGCCTGGCTGTCAGCTTCGGTCATTGGCCAGTCCTCCCCGCCCGCTTCTGGACTCATCATCTTCCCGATTATCCGCCTGCTGGCCATAGGCAATCAACCGAGGGGAGTATGTAGGAAAGTAACACACACCGCAACCTGCGATAAAATCGCTCCAAATCAAGAGCTTATGTTCAAGCTGATTGAACCTGATTGGTTCCGCTGTCTGTCGCTTCTTGACAGTAAAGTAGGATAGTTACAGACTGATTTTGCGGACAGATGGAGCCTCCGGCAACTCATCGCGCAGTCTCCGAGGGGAGCATGAGTACGGCAAGCGCAAGAACGCCGAAGCTCGGCGTGCAGGCAGCGACCAAGGTTTATCGAACGGCGTCCGGTGATCTGCTGGCGCTGGATCGCTGCAGCGTGGATATCCAACCCAATGAGATCGTCTCGATCGTCGGCCCGTCCGGCTGCGGCAAGACCACGCTGCTGTGGTCGATGTCGGGACTGCACCGGCTGACCGGCGGCGCCATCCTGCTCGACGGCAAGGAAATCACTGGCCCGCGCCCGGAGATCGGCATCGTCTTCCAGGAGGCAAACCTCTTGCCCTGGCGCAATCTCGACGCCAACATCAACTTCCCCTTCGAGATCAAGGGCGAGAAGCCGGATCGCGCCTGGATAGCCCATCTCTTGCACCGTGTCGGTCTGGACGGCTTCGGCGGCAAGTTCCCGCGCGAGCTGTCCGGCGGCATGCAGCAGCGCGCCGCGATCGTGCGCGCGCTGGCATTGAAACCCTCTGTGCTCCTGATGGACGAGCCTTTCGGCGCGCTCGACAGCTTCACCCGCGAGGAGATGAACCGCCTGGTCGAGGAGATCTGGCTCGACACCAAGACCACCATCGTCTTCATCACCCACAGCATTGAGGAAGCGATCTTCCTCTCCGACCGCGTCGTGGTTCTGACCACGCGGCCGGGTCGCGTCGCCAAGATCTACGACGTGCCGTTCCCGCGCCCACGCTCGCTGGAAATCATGGCGACGAAGGAGGTCTTCGACCTCACCAACCGCATCAAGATGGACATCGTCGGCGAGCGTCGGCCGCAGGCCCAGGAACAGCCGGAGCACAAGAGCGCTGAAATCGTGAGGATCAGGCCGTGAGCGGAGATGACGCCATTCCGGAATTCTCGAAGGCAAAGTCGGGAGATGGCCGGGAGGTCAGCCTCACCAACCTGTCCGCCTTCGCCGGCGGACCCGGCATCAAGTCCGGCGCCGAAGTGGCTGCGATCCTCGCCGTGGCGGTGGTCATCATCGGCGGCATCGAGCTGGCGCTGCGCCTCTTCCACGTGCCGCAATACATCATGCCGCCGCCGAGCTCGATCGTTTACGCCTTGTTCGACGAGTTCCCGCTGATCGCGCCGCATCTCGGCTACACGCTGGTCGAGCTCGTCTCCGGCTTCGCCATCGGCGCCGTCGTCGGCTTGGTGATGGCAGCGGTGATCACGCAGTTTCCCTTCGCCGAGAAGATCGTCGCGCCCTACATCCTCATCCTCGTCACCACGCCGATGCTGGCGCTGGTGCCGTTGCTCATCCTGCGCTTCGGCTTTGGCTACACGCCGCGCGTCATTGCGGTGGCCCTGGCTGCCGGCCCGATGGTGATGATCAACGCCGCCACCGGCTTCCGCCGCGTCGACAGCGCCAAGATCGCCTTGGCCCGCTCCTATGGCGCAAGCACGCTGCAGATATTCTGGAAGATCCGCGCGCCGATGGCGCTGCCGATGATCCTGGTCGGCCTGATGATCGGGGCGATCTTCGGCCTGCTCACTGCCGTCGGCGCCGAGATGGTCGGCGGCGGTTTCGGCCTCGGCAACCGCCTCACCTCCTATTCGTCGATGATCCAGATGCCGCAATTCTTCGCCGTGGTGTTGATCCTCTCGACGCTCGGCATCCTGATCTACGTGCTGTTCTTCCTGATCGGCAAGAAATGGGCGAGCTGGGAGACCTGACGACAGGAAAAAATCGCGCCCGGGAGGCGGGCGAAGGCAAGGCAAGCGATCAATAAGGGCAATCAACAAAAGGGGAATGCCATGACCAACGACAATCCGATCCATTCCAGCGTCCCGGCCGGCATCAGCCGCCGCTACTTCCTGCAGGTGACCGCGGCCGGCGTCGTGACCGCCACCGCGCTCGGCGCATCCGGCCTGAAAGCCAGGGCGGCGGCCTATGAGAAATTCACCTGGATCTCGCCGCGCGGCACGCTGGAAGTGCTGGACGACTATCCCTACTGGTCCGCCAAGAAGGCCGGCTATTTCGGCGACCTCAACACCGACATGCAGCCAGGTCCCTCGGATGGCACCGCGACGGTGAAGTTCGTCGATGTCGGTCAGGCCGACATGGGCTTTCCTTCGCCAGGCGTCTTCTCCTTCGCCATCCAGAACGGTATGAAACTGAAGTCCGTCTTCCACATGGGCGCGCGTGACACCTTCAGCATCGCCTTCCGCAAGGGTCAGGGCACCAAGAACCTCAAGGACCTCGAAGGCAAGACCATCCTGCTCGGCTCCGCCGCCTGGCAGGCGATCGTCGATCCGCTGCTGGCGGCGCAGGGCGTCGACATCAAGAAGGTGAAATATGTCGAGGCCGGCTGGCCGACCTGGGGTACGGCACTCGCCGGCGGCCAGGGCGATGCGGCGCTCTCCTGGGAGGGGCTGCGCGCCGAATGGATCGCCAAGGGCCTCGACTTCGAATATTGGCTGGGCGTCAAGAACTCCAAGCTGCCGGCCAACACCTTCGTCGTGCGCGCCGCCGATCTCGAGGACGCCGACAAGAAGGCCTTCCTGGAAAAGTATCTGCGCGGCTGGGCGATGGGCCTCGAATTCGGCTACCAGAATCCGCGCGCCGCGGTCGAAGCCGTGTTCGAGCAGTTCCCGACCTTGGCCAAGAACCTCGGCCCCGAGCTCGGCACCACCTCGATCCTGCAGCAGATCAACGTCTTCCGCGGCGACATGGACAAGCGCGGCGGCTGGGGCTCGCATGACATGGCAAGCTGGCAAGGCTTCTTCGACGAGATCCTGAAGATCGGCCAGATCAGCGCGCCGGTGAAGGCCGAGGACGTCTGCACCAACGATCTGATCCCGGCCGCCAACGACTTCGACAAGGCCAAGGTCAAGGCCGATGCCGACGGCGTGAAACTGTCGGAAGGCTTCGCCGCGCTCGACGTCGAGAAGATCAAGGCGCATCTATTCGACTCCGCCGTCAAGTAACGCGACTGCCAATGACCATCGGGCGGCGCGAGACGCCGCCCGCAATTCCGTTCAAAGAGCATTGGGAGGCTTCGATGGCCGACAAAGTGAAAATTCTGGTGGTTGGTCTGGGCAATATGGGCGCTTCGCATGCCAGCGCCTATCACCGCTCCGAAGGCTTCGAGATCGTGGGCATCATGAGCCGCACCATCAAGAGCAACAAGAAGATCCCGAAGGAACTCGCCGGCTACCCGCTTTATGAGGATTTCGACCTGGCGCTGAAGGAGACCAAACCGGACGCGGTGTCGATCAACAGCTGGCCGAACACGCACGCCGGATACGCGCTGAAGGCGATCGCCGCCAACTGCCATGTCTTCATGGAAAAGCCCCTGGCCACCAACATCGAGGATGCCGAGAAGGTGGTGGCGGCGGCACGCGCCAAGAACCGCAAGCTGGTGCTGGGCTACATCCTGCGGGTGCATCCGTCCTGGATCAAATTCATCGAGGTCGGCAAGACGCTCGGCAAGCCGCTGGTGATGCGTTTGAACCTCAACCAGCAAAGCAGCGGAAGCGCCTGGCATTGGCACAAGAATCTGATCGACTCGCTGATCCCGATCGTCGACTGCGGCGTGCATTATGTCGACGTCATGTGCCAGCTGACCGGCGCCAAGCCGGTGCGTGTGCACGGCATCGGCGCAAAACTCTGGGCCGAGGCCGACAAGCAGAATTACGGTCACCTGCACGTCACTTTCGATGACGGCTCGGTCGGCTGGTACGAGGCCGGCTGGGGCCCGATGATGAGCGAGACGGCCTATTTCGTTAAGGACGTGGTCGGCCCGAAGGGCGCTGTCTCGATCGTCGCCGGCCAAGGGGCAAGCACAGCCAAGGATGCCGAGGAAGTGTCCGATTCCGCCGACATCGACCGCCATACCAAGACCGACGCGCTGAAGATCCATTATGCGCAAGTCGACGGAGACAAGAATTTTTCCAAGCCCGACGAGATCGTCAGCATGGAGGACGAGCCCGGCCACCAGGAACTGTGTGACCGCGAGCAGGCCTTCTTCCTGCGCGCCATCCGCGAGGACCTCGATTTGACCGAGCAGATGGACGCGGCGGTCAACAGCCTGCGCATCGTGCTGGCGGCCGAGCAGAGCATCGCGGAGAAGCGGACCGTCGAGCTGGCGTGAAGGCTCAGGGCCACGGTCGCGCCACGCTCCTTCATCCGGCCGCTTCGCGGCCACCTCCTCCCCCACGGGAGAAGAGGGAAGCGCCGGCGCTGACAATCTCCCGCCTGGGGTCCGAAGGACGGGCGAGACCGGTGGCTCGCCCCGGAATGGTCAGCCGAGCGGAGCGGAGGCTGGGTGAGGGTGAGTCCGCCAGGCCATTCCAGGCCTTCGACGAGATGATAACGGGAGGAATATACATGGCTGCGGTCTCGGAGAGCCTGCTCGAAACCTACAAAAATTCCGACGCGCTGGCGCTTGCCGGCCTGGTGAAGCGTGGCGAGGTCGCCCCCGCCGAACTGGTCGAAGCGGCGATCACCTTGATCGAGCGCCTCAACCCGTCGCTCAATGCGGTCATCCACCGTCTCTACGACATGGCGCGCGCCCAGGCCGCGACGGTGGACAAGAACGCGCCATTCGCCGGCGTGCCCTATCTGCTCAAGGAACTCGCCTCCTCCTGGAAAGGCGCGCCCGTTACCAATTCCTGCTTCTACCTGAAGGACTTCGTGGCCGATTCCGACAGCGAGGTCGTGCGCCGCATCAAGGCCGCCGGGCTCATCCTCGTCGGCAAATCCAACGCGCCGGAAAACGGCTGGTCGATCACAACGGAGCCGAAACTCTACGGCGTCACGAAAAACCCTTGGAAGGAAGGCATCACGCCAGGCGGCTCAAGCGGCGGCGCCGCGGCCGCGATCGCCTCACGGATGGTGCCGATCGCCGAAGCCAGCGACGGCGCCGGCTCGATCCGCGTGCCGGCCTCCTGCTGCGGCATCGTCGGCCTGAAACCGTCGCGCGGCCGCGTCAGCCTCGCGCCATTCGGCGACTACTGGTATGGCGGCGCCTATTTCCTCTGCTGCTCGCGCACGGTGCGCGACACCGCCGCCTATCTCGACGCGGTGGCTGGCGCCCTGCCTGGCGACGCCTACACGCCACCGGTGCCTGAAGGCAGCTGGCTCAGCCTCTCCGCGCAGACACCGAAGAAGCTGCGCATCGGCTTTACCGTCACGCCGCCAAACGGCGCCGCGATAGATCCTGAGGTCAAGCAGACCGTGCTTTCCACGGTCGCCGCGCTAGAGCGTCTGGGACATGCTGTCGAGGAGCACGACATGCCGCTAGACGCCGATGCCGCGTGGAAGACCTACACCGACATGACCAACGTGCAGACAGCCGCCACCTTCGGCTTCCTCGAAACGCTGGTCGGCCGCCCCGTGACGCCGAACGATGTCGAGCCTGTGACCTGGGCTGTCATCGAGCGTGGCCGCGCGACGAGCGGCATCAAGCATGTTTCGGACGTCGAGCAGTTGAGGCTGATCGGCCGCGAGATCGTCGGCGACCTCAATCCTTATGACATGTTCATCACCCCGACACTGACCCAACTGCCGCGCCCGCTGGGCTACTATGACATGTCGGAGACCGATCTCGATCGCTACAACTCCAAATGGGGCGACGCGGTCTTCAACTTCCCCTTCAACATCTCCGGCCTGCCGGCGATCTCGCTGCCGCTCGGGCGGTCGGCCGGCGGCATGCCGATCGGCGTGCAGCTCGTCGGCCGGTATGGTGACGAGGCAACGGTGCTGGCGCTGTCCACGCAGTTGGAAGGCGATATGCCGTGGAAGGACCGGCGGCCGGCGCTCTGAAGTGCTTGAGGCCTCGGAGCCGCTCCTCATCCGCATATCGGCATCTTCTCCCCGGATAGTGACGGGGAGAAGGAGGTTGTCGGGCGCCGGTTCTAAAAGCTCGGACGATTAGCGAATCCATCGATTACGGCGTCTTTCTCCCCGTCACTATACGGAGAGAAATGCCCGGCAGGGCAAAGAGGGGCGGCGCCCTTGCAAGGGAAGCGCCTTCTCGGCTGCACAGCGCACCGGTTCACCGAAGGCGTCCGCTCAAAACCCCTATAAAATTCCTATATCTTTCCCATCCGCCCCGTCTCGAACCTTTATGGCGATCGGGTCCATATTTCCTCCGAATAGCGCTTTGATCGCCGTCGCCGCCAAGGTGACGTGCGTTCGCGCCCAGTTTTGAGCCCGCCAACGCGGGCCGAAAACACAAAGTGGAAACAAGGAAGACCTGCCATGGATCTTATAGTTCTCGGGATCGGGATTTTGTTCTTCGCCCTGTCCTTAGCCTACGTCAAAGCCTGCGACAGAATCTGAGCGGAAGGGCCGGATCATGCTTCTCGATTACATTCTTGGCGGCGCGGTGACCTTGTTTCTGCTCGCCTATCTCACCTACGCCCTCATCCGCCCAGAGCGTTTTTAGAACGTTCCGGCGCCAGGCTCGGAAAGCCATCCCAATGACAATCTACGGCTGGATACAGATCCTTATCTACTGCGCCATTCTCGTCGCGCTCGTTAAGCCGCTCGGCTTCTATATGCACCGCGTCTTCAACGGCGACCGCACCTTGCTTTCGCCCGTTCTCGTCCCGATCGAGCGCGGCCTCTACCGTCTCTCCGGGACAAGCGAGAAGGAAGAACAGCATTGGGCCGTCTATGCGACGGCAATGCTGCTCTTCAACCTTGTGGGCCTTCTCGTTCTCTACGCTCTGCAGCGGCTGCAGGGCGTGCTGCCCTACAATCCGGCAGGCATGACCGCGGTCGACCCGCAGCTCGCCTTCAATACCGCAGCGAGCTTCGTCACCAACACCAACTGGCAGAATTACGGCGGCGAAAGCACGATGTCCTACCTCGTGCAGATGGCGGGCCTCACCGTCCAGAATTTCGTCTCGGCCGCCACCGGCATCGCCATTGCGATCGCGCTGATCCGCGGCTTCGCTCGTGCCTCGGGCAAGTCTATCGGCAATTTCTGGGTCGATCTGACCCGCTGCACGCTCTACGTACTCCTGCCGATGTGTATCGTGCTGACGCTGGTCTATGTCTGGCTCGGCATTCCGCAGACGCTCGGGGCCTATGTCGACGCCAGCACGCTGGAAGGCGCCAAGCAGACCATCGCGCTCGGACCAGTCGCCTCGCAGGTGGCCATCAAGATGCTCGGCACCAATGGCGGCGGCTTCTTCAATGCCAATGCCGCGCATCCGTTCGAGAATCCGGATGCGATCTCGAACTTGATCCAGATGCTGACCATCTTCGCGCTCGGCGCCGGTCTCACCAATGTCTTCGGCCGCATGGTCGGCAACCAGCGCCAGGGCTGGGCGATCCTCGCCTCGATGGGTGTGCTTTTCATAATCGGCGTCATCGTCTGCTATTGGGCCGAGGCCGCCGGCAACCCGCTGGTGCATGCGCTCGGCATCGACGGCGGCAACATGGAAGGCAAGGAGACCCGCTTCGGCATTGCCGCCTCGGCGCTGTTCGCGGTGATCACCACGGCTGCCTCCTGCGGCGCCGTCAACGCCATGCACGATAGCTTCACCGCGCTCGGCGGCATGATCCCGCTCATCAACATGCAACTTGGCGAAGTCATCGTCGGCGGCGTCGGCGCGGGTTTCTACGGCATGCTGATGTTCGTAGTCATCGCCGTTTTCGTCGCCGGCCTGATGGTCGGCCGCACGCCCGAATATCTCGGCAAGAAAATCGAGGCCAGGGAGGTCAAGATGGCGATGCTTGCCATTCTCAGCCTGCCGCTGGCGATGCTGATCTTCACGGCCATTGCCGTGGTCCTGCCCAGCGCCGCCGCCTCGATCGCCAATGGCGGCCCGCACGGCTTCTCCGAGGTGCTCTATGCCTATACCTCGGCGGCCGCCAACAACGGCTCCGCCTTCGGCGGCCTCACCGGCAACACGCCTTGGTACAACCTGACCATGGCCATCGGCATGCTGATGGGCCGGTTCCTAGTCATCATCCCGGCTCTGGCCATTGCCGGCTCGCTGGCGGCGAAGAAGACCGTGCCCGCTTCGGCCGGCACCTTCCCGACCGACGGCACGCTGTTCGTCGGCCTGCTGGTCGGCGTCATCATCATCGTCGGCGGCCTCACCTTCTTCCCGTCGCTCGCGGTCGGTCCGATCGTCGAGCATCTGGCGATGATCCATGGACAGACCTTTTGAGATGATCATGCCCCGCTTCAACGAGATACGTCGGCACGACGGTCACCATACCGGTGACGGAGAGCCCGACAACGGAAGGGACGAGAAGCCTCGTCCCTTCCCGACGCTTTCAACCTTTCTCGGCATGGCGGCCGTGCTGTTCGTGCTGTGGCTGCTGGCCGTCGGCCTTCCGCACCTCTTCCCGAAGACCGAACACCCGGCGCCGTCCAACATAACCGATACTGGAGCCCAAAAATGAGCCAGTCCAAATCCGCTGTTATCATGGATGCGCGCATCCTGATGCCCGCCATCGGCGCCGCCTTCCGCAAGCTCGATCCGCGCACGCTGGTCAAGAACCCGGTGATGTTCGTCGTCGCCGTGGTCTCGGCGCTCACCACCGTTCTGTTCGTCAAGGATCTCATCGCCGACGGCGGCAATCTCGGCTTCACCCTGCAGATCATCATCTGGCTGTGGTTCACCGTGCTGTTCGCCAATTTCGCCGAGGCCGTCGCCGAGGGCCGCGGCAAGGCACAGGCCGATTCGCTGCGCAAGGCGCGCACCGAGACCCAGGCCAAGCTGCTCAGCAATGGCGACCGCGCCAAGTTCAAGCTGGTGCCGGGCACCAGCCTGAAGGTTGGCGATGTCGTGCTGGTCGAGGCCGGCGACATCATCCCGTCCGACGGCGAGGTGATCGAAGGCGTGGCCTCGGTCAACGAGGCGGCGATCACCGGCGAATCCGCGCCCGTCATCCGCGAATCCGGCGGCGACCGCTCTGCCGTCACCGGCGGCACGCAGGTGCTTTCCGACTGGATCCGTGTGCGCATCTCCGCTGCATCCGGCCACACCTTCCTCGATCGCATGATCTCGCTGGTCGAAGGCGCCGAACGCCAGAAGACGCCGAACGAGATCGCGCTGAACATCCTGCTGGTCGGCATGACGCTGATCTTCGTGCTGGCGACCGCGACCATCCCGAGCTTCGCTTCCTACTCGGGCGGCTATATCCCGGTGACGATCCTGGTTGCTCTCTTCGTGACGCTGATCCCGACCACGATCGGCGCGCTGCTGTCGGCCATCGGCATCGCCGGCATGGACCGCCTGGTGCGCTTCAACGTGCTTGCCATGTCCGGCCGCGCCGTCGAGGCCGCCGGCGATGTCGACACGCTGCTGCTCGACAAGACCGGCACCATCACGCTCGGTAACCGCCAGGCGACCGAGTTCCGTCCGGTCAAGGGCGCCACCGAACAGGAGCTGGCCGACGCCGCCCAGCTCGCATCGCTCGCCGACGAGACACCGGAAGGCCGCTCGATCGTCGTGCTGGCCAAGGAGAAATACGGCATCCGCGCCCGCGACATGGCGACCCTGTACGCGGCCTTCGTGCCTTTCACCGCGCAGACCCGCATGAGCGGCGTCGACATCGACGGTTCGTCTGTGCGCAAGGGCGCGGTCGATGCGGTGCTTGCCCATGTCAACAAGGCGACGGCCGCTGCCCATGGCGCACGTCCGACCGGCGACACCATCCGCGATCTTCAGGCCGTTGCCGACGAGGTCGCCAAGGCCGGCGGCACGCCGCTGGCGGTCGAGCGCGACGGGCGCCTGCTCGGCGTCGTCCACCTCAAGGACATCGTCAAGGGCGGCATAGCGGAGCGTTTCGCCGAGCTGCGCAAGATGGGTATCCGCACGGTGATGATCACCGGCGACAACCCACTTACAGCAGCGGCCATCGCCGCCGAGGCCGGCGTCGACGACTTCCTTGCCCAGGCGACGCCTGAGAACAAGCTGTCGCTGATCCGCGAGGAGCAGGCCAAGGGCAAGCTGGTCGCCATGTGCGGCGACGGCACCAATGACGCGCCGGCGCTCGCCCAGGCCGATGTCGGCGTCGCCATGAACACCGGCACGGTTGCCGCGCGCGAGGCCGGCAACATGGTCGACCTCGACAGCGACCCGACCAAGCTGATCGAGATCGTCGAAATCGGCAAGGCGCTGCTGATGACGCGCGGCTCGCTGACGACCTTCTCGATCGCCAACGACGTGGCCAAGTACTTCGCCATCATCCCGGCGATGTTCGCGGTCTTCTATGTCGCGCCCGGCCAGTCCACCGGACCGCTGCAGGCGCTCAACATCATGCATCTGGCAACACCGCAGAGCGCCATCCTGTCGGCCATCATCTTCAATGCGCTGATCATCATCGCCCTGATCCCGCTGTCGCTGAAAGGCGTGAAATATCGTGCCATCGGCGCCGGTTCGCTGCTCACCCGCAACCTTCTCGTCTACGGCCTCGGCGGCATCATCGTGCCTTTCGTCGGCATCAAGGCGATCGACCTGATCGTCACGGCCCTCGGCCTCGCATAAGGATCTACCCCGATGTTCAAGCAACTCAGGCCCGCTTTTGTGATGATCGTCTTCTTCACGGTGCTGACAGGCCTCATCTATCCGATCGGCATGACCGGCATCGCCCAGGCGCTGTTCCCGAACCAGGCCAATGGGAGCCTGATGACCAAAGATGGCAAGGTGATCGGCTCCAGCCTGATTGGTCAGGCTTTTGCCAATGACCGCTACTTCCACGGCCGGCCGTCGGCGGCCGGCAATGGCTACGACGCCTCCTCGTCCAGCGGCTCGAATCTCGGCCCGTCCAATTCGAAACTGATCGAGCGCGTCAAGGGCGACACCGAGAAGCTGAAGGCGGAAAACCCCAATGCGCCGGTGCCGATGGACCTCGTCACGACCTCCGGCAGCGGCCTCGATCCCGACATCAGCCCCGAGGCCGCCTATTTCCAGGTGCCGCGCGTCGCCAAGGCCCGTGGCGTTGACCAGGCCAAGGTCAAGGCGCTCGTCGACGGCCATGTCGAAGCTCGCGAGCTTGGCGTCCTGGGCGAGCCGGTGGTCAATGTGCTGGCGCTGAACCTGGCGCTGGACGAGCTGAAGTGATCCACGCGCCCCAGGGATCGACACGGTCCCCGGCGCAATCCATGATTGGACTGATGCCCGACGACAGGACCGACTCCGAGAACCGCCCCTCCCCCGACGCGCTCCTCGAGCACGCGGAGCGCGAGGGCCGTGGCCGCCTGCGCATATTTCTTGGCGCCGCGCCCGGCGTCGGCAAGACCTACGAGATGCTCATGGCGGGCCGCGCCCGCCGCGCCGACGGGATCGATGTCGTCATCGGCATCGTCGAAACCCACGGGCGCAAGGAAACGCAAGCCCTGGTCGACGGCTATGAGGTGATCCCACGCCGCCTGGTCGACTACCGCGGCCAGACCCTGGACGAGATGGACATCGATGCCATCCTGAGGCGGCGCCCCGATTTGGTCCTGGTCGACGAGCTTGCCCACACAAACGCGCCCGGCAGCCGGCATCCCAAGCGCTATCTCGATGTGCAGGAGATCCTGGCGCGGGGCATCGACGTCTACACCACGCTCAACATCCAGCATGTCGAGAGCCTGAATGACGTCGTCGCCCAGATCACCCGCGTCAGGGTGCGCGAGACGGTTCCCGATTCCATCATCGACGAGGCCGACGACATCGAGATTATCGACCTCACCCCAGACGACCTGATCAAGCGGCTGCACGACGGCAAGGTCTATTTCCCCAACACCGCGCAGCGCGCCATCGAGAATTATTTCTCGCCGGGCAATCTGACGGCGCTGCGCGAGCTGGCGCTGCGCCGCACCGCCCAGCGCGTTGACGAACAGCTGCTCAATCACATGCAGTCGCATGCCATTCCGGGTCCGTGGGCGGCCGGCGAGCGGGTTCTCGTCTGCGTCGACTCGCAGCTTGGCGGTGCGGCCCGCATCCGCTATGCGCGCCGGCTTGCCGACCGGCTCCGCGCGCCCTGGACGGCGCTTCACGTCGACACGCCGCGTTTGGCCGGCATGTCCGAGGAAGACAAGGGCCGACTGGCCAGGAACCTGCGCCTTGCCGAGCAGCTCGGCGCCGAGATTGCCACCATTCCCGGCCAGAATGTCGCCCAGGACATCGTGCGCCACGCGACGGCCAATAACTTTACCCATATCGTCATCGGCCGGCCGACGCGTTCGCGCTGGCGCGAGCTGATCGAGGGTTCGCTCACCTATGATCTGATCCGCAATGCCGGCGACATCAGCGTCCACGTCATTTCCGGCGCCGAGCGCGATACCGACACGCCCTCGGCGCGGGTCAAAGCCGCGCCCGAGCAGAAGCCTTTCCAGATCTGGCCCTATCTGATCTCGACTGTCTATGTCGCCGGCGCGCTGGCCGTCAGCTCGATCCTCGACCAGTTCCTCGACGTGCGCAATCTCGCCAGCGTGCTGCTGCTGGCGGTGCTGACCGCGGCTGTGACCTTCGGGCTCTGGCCGGCGCTCTATGCGTGTTTCCTGAGCGCCCTTGCCTTCAACTTCTTTTTCCTTGAGCCGCGCTACACGCTGACGATCCGGGACCCGGAGAGCATCGTTGCCTTCGCCGTATTCCTCGTCGTCGCCGTGATCGCCAGCAACCTAACGGCGCGCGTGCAGCGCCAGGCGGTCGCCGCACACTCGCGGGCGCGCGCGACCGAGGACATCTATTCCTTTTCCAAGAAGCTCGCCGGCGCCGGCACGCTCGACGACGTGCTGTGGGCCACTGCCTTCCAGATCGCCTCGATGCTGAAAGTCCGTGTCGTGCTGCTTCTGCCGGAAAACGGCACCATCACCGTCAAGGCTGGCTATCCGCCGGACGATACCCTGGCCGAGGCCGATATCGCGGCCGCGCGCTGGGCCTGGGAGCACAACCGCGCCGCTGGCCGCGGCGCCGACACCTTGCCCGGCGCAAAACGCCTCTATCTGCCCTTGCGGACAGGTCGGACGGCGATCGGCGTGGTCGGCCTCGACAATGACAAGCAAGGGCCCCTGCTGACGCCCGAGCAGCAACGCCTGCTCGACGCCTTGGCCGACCAGGCAGCGGTGGCTATCGAGCGCGTCCAGCTCGTCGCCGATGTCGACCGCGCCCGGCTTGCGGCAGAGGCCGATCGTCTGCGTTCGGCGCTGCTCACCTCGATCTCGCATGACCTCAAGACGCCGCTCGCCGCGATCATGGGCGCGGCTGGCACGCTGAAGGAATTCGCGCCGGCGCTGCCGGAAAAGGATCGCGCGGAGCTTCTGTCGACGGTCGTCAGCGAGTCGGAGCGGCTGAACCGCTTCATCGCCAACCTGCTCGACATGACCAGGATCGAGTCGGGCGCGATGGAGCCGAATTATGCACTCCATTATGTCGGCGATGTCGTCGGCTCGGCGCTGAACCGGGCGCAGAAGATCACCGCCGAGCACACGATAGAGACCGACATTCCGGCCGACCTGCCGATGCTACGGCTCGATCCGGTGCTGTTCGAGCAGGCGCTGTTCAACCTGCTCGACAATGCCGCCAAATATGCGTCGCCCGGCTCGATCATCCGGCTGCAGGCCTGGGTCGACAACGGCGCCATCATCCTGCAGGTGATGGATGAGGGACCGGGCATCCCACCGGGCGACCTGGAGCGGATATTCGACACCTTCTACCGCGTGCGCAAACGCGACCAGGTGCGTGCCGGCACGGGTCTCGGCCTGTCGATCAGCCGCGGCTTCATCGAGGCGATGGGCGGCACGATCGCGGCTGCCAACCGCACCGACCGTCCGGGCGCGATCTTCACCATCCGCATGCCGGTGCCGGCCGACTTGCCTGCGCTGGGCACGCCCCTTACTGACGATGCGGCATGACAAATCAGACCGTGTCCATATTGGTCGTCGACGACGAGCCGCCAATCCGCAAACTGCTGCGCGTCGGCCTTGGCAGCCAAGGCTATGCAGTCTCCGAGGCGTCGAACGCCAAGGCCGCGATCGACCTCATGCAGACCGAGCGCCCGGATCTTGTCCTACTCGATCTCGGCCTGCCCGGCATGACCGGCCTGGAGCTGCTCGGCAAATGGCGCAGCGAGGGTCTCGATATTCCGATCGTGATCCTGTCCAGCCGCACCGACGAGTCCGGCATCGTGGCAGCTCTCGAGCTCGGCGCCGACGACTATGTGACAAAGCCTTTCGGCATGAACGAGCTGGTCGCGCGCATCCGCGTGGCGCTGCGCCATAAATTCCAGCAGCAGGGCGAGAAGCCGGTGTTCCACACCGGCGACCTCTCGGTCGACCTGGTGAAGCGCATCGTCAAGGTCGAGGGCAAGGAAGTGAAGCTCTCGCCCAAGGAATACGACATCCTCCGCATGCTCGTGCAACATGCAGGCAAGGTGCTCACCCACCAGTTCCTGATGAAGCAGATCTGGGACGACTCGACCGACGTGCAATATCTGAGGGTCTATGTCCGCCAGCTGCGGCAGAAGATCGAGAAAACGCCGGACCAGCCGCGCTATATCATCACCGAGACCGGGGTCGGCTACCGTCTGCGCGAGATCGACACAAACGAATAACGCAACTGCGGGAAAAGTGTGTAGCGGTGAGGCTCTGCCGTAGACTCCCGTCCGGAATTACGTGAGCGAAAAGCCGACAGGCCTTCGTCGACCGCCCCGGGTGGCCCCTCCCCTCACTCAGTTCGCCGAGAGATCGGCCGTCCGCGCGAGCGCGTTTCCAAAACCGTTGAGCAAGATGGTGAAGGAGATCGGCTGCAGGGTATCCGCCGCCGTGGCGTCGATCTTCAGCGTGGTGCCGTTCTGAAGGCCAGTCGCGTGGGCGGGCCAAGCCGCTGTTACAGCCGCCGGCCGCCGCCGCCGTCAAGTGCAATGCTGGGCACGGGCGGGATTTTCTTTGGAACGACAATCGATCAGCTGACCATGGCGCCGCCGCTCGAACACCCTATATTGGGTAGAGGTTCTGTTTGTCATGCGGACAAGGAAGATGTCGTCCCACCGCCTACCGACGTTTCTGATTTCAGCTGCCCTGGCGGCCACCGGCTTGGTGGGTATTCCTTCCGGCGTATCGGCCCAGGTCGTCATCCCGACGAACCGCAACGCATTGGTGCAGCAGAACCAGCTGCAGCAGTTGCAGAACCAATTGCAGCGGCAGCAATACCAGCAGCAGCAACAGATCTATCGTGAGCTCGACCGGCCGACCCAACGCCAGCCTCAGCCCGACGTGCCGGTATATGACAAGACATGCCGAATGGAAGCGGTCGGCAACACGATTTCGCGGGTTTGCCGCTGACATCTTGTTTTTTTCTGTTTATTAGCCGACTTACTTACCGGCAAAATACCGGATTGCATGGGCGGTGGTTTTAGAGCAATTCCAGGAAAAGTGTGCAAGGTTTTCGCTCAGGAATTGCAAAGGTTTGCAGGGGACAGGTTTTTGCCCGCGCGGATAGCGTATGGCAGGCATGCTGCTCTCACCGGAATCTCGGATGGCAACAACCAAGAAGAAAGCAGTTCGCAAAGCCAAGAAAGGGCAACGGATCCGCCAGGTAGCGGCCATTCCGTTTCGGTTGCGGGAAGACGGTGGCCTCGAAGTGCTGCTCGTCACCTCACGCACCACGCGGCGCTTCATCGTGCCCAAGGGCTGGCCGATGAAGGGCAAATCCGGGCGCAAGGCGGCTATGATCGAAGCCCAGGAAGAGGCCGGTGTTCTCGGTAAGGCCCTGAAGCAGCCTGCCGGTACCTATTCCTATTGGAAACGCATGACCGATGGCTTCATTCGGGTGGACGTTTCGGTCTATCTCCTCCAAGTCACGGAGGAACTTGCCGATTGGCGGGAAGCCGCGAACCGGCAACGCGCATGGCTGCCGCCGGCAGACGCTGCCCTCCTCATCGACGAACCTGAGCTTTCGACGCTGCTCCGGGATCTGACCGTTCCGGCGGCCGATCCGGCTTAAGCGGATACCAGTTCAGTGTCGTTCGGCCCATAGCGGCATGCCGGTGTGAATCCACCGCTGGGATTGTTCCCATTCGCTGCTTGACTCATACATATCCCGACAGTTATACGTCAATCGATAGCCACCGGGTTATTGATCAGAAATGACGACTGCGCACGATATGCTTTTCAGGACGCTTGCCGATCCGACGCGGCGCGCCATCTTCGAGCGCCTGTGCCGCCAGGGCGAGCAGACAGTCGGAGCCCTCACCGCACAGGCAGGTGTGTCGCAGCCGGCGGTGTCCAAGCATCTCGGTGTCCTCAAGGAAGCGGGTCTGGTCCGCGACCGTCATGAAGGGCGTCAGACGCATTACAGCGCGCAGCTCAAGGCGCTTGCGCCATTGATGGACTGGACGCGCGACATGGCGGGGTTTTGGGGAAGCCGGTTCGACGATCTCGAAGACCTGCTCAAAAGGATGGACCAATGAACGAAGGGCCGGCAGCAACGCGCTCCGTCATCGTCGAGCGCGAGATACCCTTTGCGCCGGAAAAAATCTGGCGCGCGCTTACCCAGCCGCATCTCATCGAGGCATGGCTGATGAAGAATGACTTCGAGCCGGTTGTGAATCATCGCTTCAAACTGAGCGCGGACTGGGGAGGCGTCGACTGCCGGGTGAAGACGGTCGAGCCGAATCGGACGCTGTCTTACAGCTGGGACACCAAGGATCTCGAGAGCGTGGTCACCTGGACGCTCACCCCGACGGGCACGGGCACGCATCTGCGCATGGAGCAGGTCGGCTTCCGCACGGATCAGGAGCCATACTACCGAGGGGCCACAGTCGGCTGGAAGAGATACCTGGCGACTTTGGAGGAAGTCCTTTCGCGGCTCGACTGAGGTCGCGGCCAACAGCCGGACTGCTTGGAACCACACACTGTTGGGCGGGGCGGCACACCGCAGGCATAAGCCATGGAGATATCGAAATGAAGATCAAGCTGACCAGTATCTATGTCGACGACCAGGAGAAGGCGCTCGGCTTTTATACCGACGTGCTGGGCTTCACCAAGAAGGCCGACTTCACCAACGGACCGTTTCGCTGGCTAACTGTCGTCTCGCCGGACGACCCTGACGGCACCGAGCTGCAGCTGGCGCTGAACGACAATCCAGCCGCAAAAACCTATCAGCAGGCCATCTTCAAGCAGGGTCAGCCGGCGCTGATGCTGTTCACCGACGACATCAACGCCGACCAAGAGCGCGTCAAGGCCAATGGTGGCACCTTCGCCCTGGCGCCGACCGCGGTGACCGGCGCTACCATCGCGCAGCTTAACGACACCTGCGGCAACCTCATTCAGCTTTCGCAGCTGGCGCGCTGGTAGAGAGCTCGATCGTCTCGTCATTCGCAAGGAGGTTAGATTGAACTGGAGCAACGGTATCAGGCAGCTTCACCGCTGGCTGTCGATCATCTTCACCGTCACTGTCATCGCCAATTTCGCCGCGATGGCCATGGGCCCGCCGCCCGCCTGGATCGTCTATTCACCGTTGATCCCGCTTTTCCTGCTTTTGTTCAGCGGGCTCTATATGTTCGTGCTGTCCTATGCCGCCAGATCGCGCGGCGAGCCGGCGGGCGAGCGCACAGGATCGGCCTGATGGCGAAGGCGGAATCGCAAGCCGACGCATCTCCCGACAAGAAGCCGGTCCTGCTTTCGGGCGACAATCCGCAGGTCGCCAAGGGCCATGGCGACGCTCCCGTGCAGGCCTATATCGCGGCGATGCCGGGCTGGAAGAGCGAGGTCGGGCGTCGGCTCGACCAGCTCATCGTGCAAGCCATTCCCAACGTGCAAAAGGCCGTTAAATGGAACTCTCCATTCTACGGCACGGACGGCGAAGGCTGGTTTCTCGGCATCCATTGCTTCGCCAGATACATCAAGGTGGCGTTCTTCCGCGGCCTGTCGCTGAAGCCCGTGCCGCCAGTCGAATCCAAGAGCAAAGACACGCGCTATTTCCACATCCATGAGGGCGATCGGCTCGACGAGGAGCAGATCGTCTCCTGGGTGAAGCAGGCAAGCCGGCTGCCCGGCGAACGGATGTAAGTGCAGGGACGATCAACCGCCGTCCCGCTGGAAAAGACACGGTTGCAATTTCCATTTAGGTCAGGAGAACCGAACATGCAAAAACGCGGCGCGCAGGGCGAAAAGTCTCCGTCCGAGATGATCGACGGAAGGATCGAGGAACTGGGTGACTGGCGTGGCGAGATGCTTGCCCGGCTCCGCGCCTTGATCCGGCAGGCCGCGCCGGAAGCCGTCGAGACATGGAAATGGCGCGGCGTGCCGGTCTGGGAGGATGCCGGCATCATTTGCACCGGCGAGACCTACAAGACGGTCGTCAAGCTGACCTTCGCCAAGGGCGCGGCACTGCCCGATCCCAGGAAGCTCTTCAACTCCAGCCTCGATGGCAACACCCGGCGCGCCATCGATTTCAGGCAAGGCGACACGATCGACGAAGCTGCGCTGAAGGCGCTCGTTCGAGAAGCCGTGGCTCTCAACAAAGCGAAGGCCAAGCGCTGAGAGATGGCTGCGGCAATAACCCCATCGGGTGAAGTTGCCGGCTTTTACTTGCGCGCTCCGGGAATGCGGATCGACACTATGCACCCAGTATCACCATCACGCAGCGTAAGCGTCCCTTCTGTTGCTGAGCAAATTCATGAAACTGATACTAGACAAATTTATCGGCCGTTAAGTCGGGCGCTCTATCTGCATCGATGTCGCCAGCAACCGGGCGACATGCGGGGAAGAATATCGTCTCAACCGACGGATGAGCCAGTCGGACAGACACCGAGGGGGCCAGAACGAGCTCCATGGGGATGGGATGAAGCTCTCGTTGACCGATGCCGGTCCGCGTCTGATAGGGCTGGTCTGGCCCTTCGTCGCGGTGGTTCTGATCCAGGCGCTGGTTGCAACCCTGAGCCTCCAGACATTATCGGCGGTCCGCGCCTATGTCGGCGGCGAAAGCCAATGGTCGAAAGGCCAGAAGCACGCCATTTACTTCCTGAACCTCTATGCCGATAACGGCCAGCAAGGGTACTTCAACGAATATCGTCAAGCCATCGCCGTGCCGCTCGCCGATCGCGCCGCGCGGCTGGCGCTCGAACAGGCCGAGCCCGACACGAATGCGGCCCGGCTTGGCTTTCTCGGCGGCAACAACCACCCCGACGATGTTGACGGCATGATCTGGCTGTTCCGGAATTTCCGCAGCGTCAGCTATCTTGAGACCGCGATCCGCCACTGGACGAACGCCGACGAGATGATCCTCGCCATCAAAGGACTTGGCGATGACATGCATCGAAAGCTTGAGCAGGGACCGGCATCGGCCGCTGAGATCGGCCTCTGGAAGGCGAAAATCCACCAGCTCGACCGACAGATCGGACCCCTTGCCGAGGCCTTTTCCGACAGCCTCGGCAAGGGTTCGCGCTTCATCAAGATGGCGCTGACGGCGGCCAATCTCGCCACCGCCGCCCTACTGATCCTGCTCGTTGTCTGGCGAACGCGCAAGTTGATGAAGCAACGCCAGGCGTTTCAGAGTGCCCTCAACGCCGAGCGCGAGCGTGCTCAGATCACGCTGGCCTCGATCGGCCAAGCCGTCATCAGTACCGATGCCAAGGGTCGGCTCGACTATATGAATGTCGGGGCAGAAAGGCTGCTTGCCCGCCCGCTTGCCGCCGCCAAGGGAAGGCCGATGAACACCTTGTTCCGCCTGGTCGATAAGGACAGCGGTGTCGAGGAGACCGATCTGATCCCACGCCTCCTGGCAGGCGAGGCACGCCGCTCCAACGTGCGCCCGCAACTCCTGGAGCGTCCCGACGGGTCGGTCGTGCCGGTGGCGCTGAATGGCGCTCCCTTGATCGTTTCCGGCAAGATACTCGGTTGCGTTCTGGCCCTGCATGACATGACGCGCGAGCAGGATTATATCGAGCGCCTGTCCTGGCAGGCATCGCATGATGCGCTGACTGGTCTCGTCAACCGCCGCGACTTTGAGAACCGGCTGGCGGGCGCGATCTCCGAAGCGCCGGAAAGGTCGCGCAGGCACGCGCTGATGTATCTCGACCTCGACCAGTTCAAGCTGGTCAACGACACATGCGGCCATGCCGCCGGCGACCAGCTGCTGCGCCAGATCTCGGTGCTGCTCGCCAACGAGTTGCCGCCCGGCGATATTCTGGCCAGGCTCGGCGGCGACGAGTTCGGCGTGCTGCTCTTCGATTGTGATGCCGACTGTGCCGCCGCAACGGCCGAACGGCTGCGCGCCACGGTCCAGGACCTGCATTTCTCCTGGGACGAGCGCCCCTTCAACGTCAGCGTCAGCATCGGCATGGTCGAAGTCGCCAATGCCGGGATGACGCTGGAGGAGGTGCTGCGCGCCGCCGACGTAGCCTGCTACATGGCGAAGGAAAAGGGCCGCAACCGCGTCCAGTTCCACAGCGAGGGCGACACCGCGCTTCGCGAGCGCTTCGGCGAGATGGCCTGGGTGCAGCGCCTGCATGCCGCGCTGGACGAGAATCGCTTCAGGCTGCACGCGCAGGAGATCGCGCCGGTGCGGGACGACATCCCGGATCATGGCGCGCATATCGAAATCTTGCTGAGGTTGACCGATGAGGACGGCAGCTTAGTCACCCCGCAGAGCTTCATTCCGGCGGCGGAGCGCTACGGATTGATGCCGGCGATCGATCGCTGGGTGGTGCGCAACACCTTCGCCACCCTGGCGGCGAGGCTCGCCGATCCGCATGCGACGCCGATATCCACCTGCGCGATCAATCTGTCCGGCGCCACCTTCGGCGACGAGACGTTCCTCGGATTCATGCGCGAACAATTCGCCGCGCACGCCATTGCGCCCGAGATGATCTGCCTGGAGATCACCGAGACCAGCGCCATCGCCAATCTGACTGAGGCGATGCGCTTCATCGCCGATCTGCGTGGGCTGGGCTGCCGCTTCGCGCTCGACGACTTCGGCTCCGGCATGTCGTCCTTCGCCTATCTGAAGCATCTGCCGGTAGACTACCTCAAGATCGACGGCAGCTTCGTCAAGGACATGCTCGACGACCGCATCGACCGCGCCATGGTCGAGATGATCCATCACATCGGCAAGGTGACGGGAAAACGCACCATTGCGGAATTCGTCGAAAGCGACGGCATCCTCGACGCCTTGAAAGCGATCGGCGTCGACTATGCGCAGGGCTATGCGATCGCGCGGCCCCAGCCATTCGATGCAACCGCGGTGCTGCGCGGCAGTCGCAGCGAGCGCGATGCAACGGTGGATAGCTGGGAGACTTTGGCGCGGACGCTGCGCCGCAAAGCCGGCTGATTATCCCGCTCTAGGCCACAACTCCTCCGGCCCGCCGTTCCAGCAGGATCGTCGGCTTCTCGTGATAGGTGGTCCGCAAAATCTCTCCATAACCGTTCTTTTCGGCCACCTTCAGCGAAGCGCCGTTTTCCGGATCGATGATGCAGACAGTTCTCGCCTGTCCAAACGCCTTGTCGCTCCAGGCAACGATCCGCCCGACAACCTCGCTCGCAAGCCCCCGGCCGTGCGCCTCCGAAGCCAGGGCCCAGCCGGCTTCCGGCACGCCTTCGATCGAAGGTTCGATCTCGCGCTTCAGGTCATGGAAGCCGGCCTCGCCGATGAAGCGCCCCGTCGCCTTGTCCTCGATCGCCCAGAAGCCGTAGCCGATCAGCGACCACAGGCCCGCATGGCGCAGGAAGCGCAACCAGCTCTCCTCGCGCGTGCGCGGCTTGCCGCCGATGAAACGCGTTACCGCAGGTTCCGCCCATATGGCTGCATACGTCTCGAAATCGCCCAGACGATGGGGCCGCAGGATAGTCCGCGCCGTCTCGAGCATCGGCACGCCAGCTTCCGTCTTGATGCTCATGGCACTCCTCTGGTTGAGACGGCAGCACTTATTGTGTTTCACCGTTTCGCGGAAACGGTGAAACACAATAACTCTTTGTTTTCACGCAATTCCGGACGGAAAACCGCTCACACTTTTCCTGGAATTGCTCTAGCAAACCGGCGTCCCCAGGCAAGGGCCAGGATTGGCCGGGATCATCCTCCAGCGCAACGACTTCGCCGTCTGGGAATCTTGACCGATGATGCTACTCTTCGGACACAGGACCCAACCGCCTCGCGGCTGCCAGGCGCAGGGAAGAACATGGACACCACTGATCTTGTATTGGCCATTCTCCATCACCTGTTGGTGTTCTCGCTGGCCGGCATCATCGGCGCCGAGTTCGTGCTGGTGCGCGGCGATTTGGGTGCGCCGACGCTGAAGCACCTTGCCGGCATCGACCGCCATTACGGCATCATCGCCGCGCTGATCATCATCGTCGGCGTCTGCCGGGTGTTCTTCGGTCTGAAGGGTTGGGAGTTCTACGTCTACAACTGGGTGTTCTGGGCAAAGATGGTGGCCTTCGCCATCGTTGGGCTGCTGTCGATCGTGCCCACCATGCGCTTCATCTCCTGGAACAGGCAGGCCAGCGGCAATCCCTCTTTCGCGGTGCCTGCGTCGGAACTGGACTCGGTGAAGAACTATGTCCGCGCCGAGGGCTTCATCTTCCTGCTCATCCCGGTTTTTGCCGCGGCCATGGCGCGCGGCTACGGCTATTAGAGCCAAATCCGCTCTAGAGCATGAAGCCGAAAAGTGTGAAGCGGTTTTCGGGCGACATCATGCTCTATCCCTTTGATTTTAGAGCCGGATTCAGTCGATTCGACCTGAAATCATCCGGCTCTACGCCTCGGCCGGAAACGTCTCCTCCAGCGGCGCGATCGGCACCAGCGGCGCCGGGATGCCGGTGGTCTTTTCCTTCGACTTACAGATATCGGCGATGACGCAAGCCGGGCAATCGGGCTTGCGCGCCTTGCAGACATAGCGGCCATGCAGGATCAGCCAATGATGCGCGTGGCGCATGAATTCGGCCGGGATGACCTTGAGCAGCCCCTGCTCTACCTGCTCCGGCGTCTTGCCGGGCGCCAGCCCGATCCGGTTGCCGATACGGAAGATATGCGTGTCGACCGCCATCGTGTGCTGGCCGAAAGCGACGTTGAGCACGACATTGGCGGTCTTGCGCCCGACGCCCGGCAGCTTCACCAGTTCATCGCGCTCCTCCGGCACCTGACCTGCGTGATCGTCGATCAGCGCCTTCGACAGCGCGATCACGTTCTTCGCCTTGTTCCGCCACAGCCCTATCGTGCGGATGTAATCGCCGACCTTGGCCTCACCCAGCGCCAGCATCCTGGCTGGCGTGTCGGCAGCCGCGAACAGCGCCTTGGTCGCCTTGTTGACACCCGCGTCGGTTGCCTGCGCTGACAGCACCACCGCGACCAGCAGCGTGAAGGCGTTGACATAGTCGAGCTCGCCTTTCGGCTCAGGCCGCTGCACGGAAAAGCGCCTGAAGATCTCATGCACCTCGGCGGGGCTGTAAAGCGAGCGCGAGGTGGCTTTACGCGGCCGTCCACCGGGCGCCCGACCGCCATTGGCAGCGGAGGTTTGAAGTTTTTTGACAGCTGCGGATTTTTTCGACTTGGGAGGCGCCATTTCCTTCCTATAATAGTCCCTCATGAGCGACACAAACGCCTCATTCGAAGCCGACAAGCCATTTTTCCAAGCCTTGCTGACGCCGCACCGCTCGCTCGGCCGCACCGGTTTCCTGATCCTGATGGGAGCGCTTCTGTTCGGCTGGGCGGTCACCGGCACCTTCTTCCTGGCGCATGGCGCCTGGCCGGTGTTTGGCTTCTTCGGCCTCGATGTGATCGCCGTCTATATCGCTTTCCGCGCCAACTACCGGGCCGCGCGCGCCCGTGAAGAAATCACCGTATCGCGCACCAGCCTCGACATCCGCAAGACGGCGCCTTCCGGCCGCTCGGAAGCGCATCATTTCAATCCGTTCTGGACCCGGTTCTCGATCGCCCGCCACAGCGAAATCGGCATCACCAAAATGGCCGTCGAAGCGCAGGGCAAGAGCGTGGCGATCGGCGGCTTCCTCAATCCCGACGACCGCGAGAGCTTCGCCACCGCCTTTTCGCGCGCGCTGGCGACCGCCAAGACGCGCTGACGCCCAAGCAACTCAGAACCGGTAGCGCAGCAGCCTGCCGACCTTGCGCATGGCAGGGATAAGCCTCCAGAGGCCAACGAACAAGCGCGCGGACCAGCTAAGCCGCGCCCCTTGCTGCGGCTTGTAGGAAGGGATCTCGCCGACGAAGCGAAGTTTCGGCGCCGCCCGCTCCAGTTCGCGCGGATCCTCGATGGCCCAGTGGACCTCGGAGCCGGTGGCCTTGATGGCCGGATTGAGGCGCATCAGCTTCAGCCCGAAACGGCTGTAGGCATCGAACATCAACTCGCCGCCGGCCAGATGGGAGACAAGACGCGCGAACAGCCGAGGCCCTTCGTCGGCGGGGAGATACGGCGAAAGCCCCTCCGCCAACACCATGGCGGGACGGTTGCGGGGCACCACGGCCAGCCAATCCGGCTCGATCACCGACGAGGCAACAAGGTGATAACAGTCACGGGGCGGATAGAGCCTGCGCCTGAGTTCGATGACCTCCGAATAATCGACGTCGAACCAGTCGACGCCTGGCAGCGGATCTAGGCGAAAGATCCGCGTATCGAGCCCGCATCCCAGATTCAGCACGATCGCATCCGGATATCGCGCAAGGAAATCCGCGACGCACAGGTCCAGTGTCTTCGCCCGGATCGCAAAGCCTAGCCCGAGATTGCCGTCGACCTTGAGCCTCGAGAAATCATAGTCGATCCTTCGCACCGCCTCGTCGGCGAAGCGATCCTGGAGCAGCGAATTGGGCAGCCGGCTCTCCAGCGCCTTGCCGTAGAGCGTCATCAGCAAGGTTTCCCTTGCCCCGGTGAGATCCACCCTTTCGCCGGCCATGATTGTCCTCTCCGGCCCGAAACTCACTCTATCTGGGGGCCAGCGGCAGGAAGGCAAGTTTCGGGTGGTTGCAACGCTCTGCAAGACCGATATTCGCCGCCAAGGAGATATTGCCATGAACGCTCAGATGACCATGAATACGCAGATGAACCCGATCGCGATCCTTGAGAACGACATCACGCCGGAAGGCAGCGACTACGACGTCGTGCGCCGTGCCATCGAGAAGATCAGCCTCGACTATCGCGACCAGCCCTCGCTGGAGGTCCTGGCCGAGGAAGTCGGGGAGACGCCGACCGGCCTGCAGAAGCTGTTCACGCGGTGGGCCGGCCTGTCGCCGAAAGCCTTCCTGCAGGCAGTGACGCTCGACCACGCGCGCAGGCTGCTCGATTCCGGAATGCCGCTCATGGAGACCTCGTTCGAGCTCGGCATGTCCGGCCCCGGCCGGCTGCACGACCTCTTCGTCACCCATGAGGCCATGTCGCCCGGCGACTACAAGAGCAGGGGCGCGGGACTCACGATCCGCTACGGCTACCACATCTCGCCTTTCGGCATCGCGCTGATCATGGTCACCGACCGCGGCCTCGCGGGCCTCGCCTTTTGCGATGCCGGCGGCGAACGGGCTGCCTTAGCAGACATGTCCGGCCGCTGGCCGAACGCGACTTATGTCGAGGACATGTCAGCCACCCAGGCTTACGCCGCGCGGGTCTTCGACCCGACCAAGTGGCGCGCAGACCAGCCGCTGCGCGTGGTGATGATCGGCACCGATTTCCAGCTTCGCGTCTGGGAGGCCTTGCTGCGCATCCCGATGGGCAGGGCCTGCACCTATTCCTCGATCGCGGCGAGCATCGGCGCGCCAAGCGCCAGCCGGGCCGTCGGCGCGGCGGTGGGCGCCAACCCGATGTCCTTCGTGGTGCCCTGCCATCGCGCTCTCGGCAAATCCGGCGCGCTCACGGGCTACCACTGGGGTCTGACGCGCAAACGCGCCATCCTCGGTTGGGAAGCGGGACAGGTAGGCTCCTGAAACGTCTATTTTTTGGCTGCCATTGCGAAAAGCCGCGTATCAACCAGAACCAGACCGGCTTCACCCTGCCCGGCGTGACCTTGCCGCAGGGCCAGGACGAGGTGCATGCGTCGCACGGCACCACCTGCCACTCCGACGTTTCGGGCTCGGGCGTCTCGGCGTGATCCATGGCAACAGCCAGTCGAACAACGACCTTGCCACCTATAGGCGCGTGGTCATCCCGATCGGCCGCACGCCCAAGCGCCTGGATTGCAGCTGGCTCTACGAGCTCGAGGTCGAGCGCCTGCAGACTGCGGCTGTTGAAGATGGGGCTTCCTCCCGACGGCCAGACGACGGGAAGCGTGTCGGATGCGGCTCCCGCGTCCGCGTCATCGCCTGCCTGGGCCAATGAAGGCTGGAGCAGCCGCGGCGGAACCGACGATGTCAGGAACAAGAAGATGAAATAGCGGCGCGCTGCTTGCCGTTGGCCTGTTTGCCGGCACTTGCGCGCCGGCACAGGCTGCGATCGTCGGCACCTGCACGATCATGATCGGCAACACCGGCGTGATGAAGGCAAACCCATCGATCAACATCTTCGGCTCCAAGCAGGCGGGCGGGCCTAGCGCCAGCGCCACCATTACGGCCAGCTCGCTGCTGTGCACCCTGCTCAACCTGATCGATTGCTATTCCGTCTCCACGCCGGCGACGGCCGCGTTCACGTCCGCGCCGAGCGGCGGCGACACCAATGTCACCTTTGCCTCCGTCTTCCGCCTCGACGGTTCCGGGCTGGACATACCGGGCAGCTCGCCGCAGCGGGTGACTAACGGCACCTATACCATCCAGGTCGATCTCACCGCCACGAAGTCGCCCGGAATCTTCCCGGCAGGCAACTATCAGGGCACGGTCACGGTGCTCTGCGAGTGATGCCTGTGGGCCAAGAGCCCGCGCAACCGGCATGATCTGGAAACCGGCGGTCTTTGCGGCTAGCTTCGCCCCCAGGACGCAATTCCCGGACGAGCGCTTCGCCGCCCATTTCGCCAGGAATTGCGAAAAGCAGAATCTTGGAGCAGGTCCGCCTCAAACGGGCCGGGCCGCTTCAACGGGAGGCAGTTTTTGATTATCGTTGTCGGTTCGATCAACCTCGACCTCATCGCCAATGTCGACCGCCTGCCGGAACCCGGCGAGACGGTCCGCGGCTCCAGCTTTGCCACTGCGCCCGGCGGCAAGGGTGCCAACCAGGCGCTAGCCGCGGCGCGCGCGGGAGCCCAGGTGCGCATGGTGGGCGCGGTCGGCAAGGATAGCTTTGCCCCCGAAGCGCTCGCCCTTCTCAAGGCTGGCAATGTCGATCTCTCCGGGGTCGGCCAGAGCTTCGCCTCCACCGGCACGGCGCTGATCCTGGTCGGCGCCGACGGGGAGAATGTCATCGCCGTCGTGCCGGGCGCCAATGATTCGGTGGTGCCGGGCGATGTCACCAAGGCCTATCTCAAAAAGGGCGATGTCGTGCTCTTGCAGCACGAGATCCCGCTGCCGACGGTAGAAGCCACGCTTGACGCGGCGCGCGCGGCGGGCGCCATCAGCGTGCTCAACACCGCGCCCTTCCGGGCCGAAGCCGCCGGCTTCCTCGGCAAGGCCGACTATGCCGTCGCCAACGAAACCGAGTTCGATCTCTATGGCGAGGCGCTGGCGCTGTCGGGGCGCGACCGCCCTGCCCGCATGCGCGCCTACGCCCAAAGGACCGGCAGCGCCATCGTCGTCACGCTGGGCGGCGACGGCGTGCTGGCCGCCACACCGCATGATTTCCTCGCCATCCCGGCGCTGAAGATCACGCCGGTCGACACGGTCGGCGCCGGCGACACTTTCTGCGGCTATTTCGGCGCCGGCCTGTCGTCGGGCCTTTCGCTCGAGCAGGCGCTTACCCGTGCCGCTGCGGCCGGCTCGCTCGCCTGCCTGAAGCCTGGCGCGCAGCCGGCGATCCCGCTGAGCAAGGATGTCGATGCGGCTTTGGCGGGCATGCGTTAAGCCATGCGCCCCGTGACAAAACATGCCGTGCCGCCGGCCGGCGATATCTGTCGCCTCTCCGCCGTGGATCTCGCCGACAGGATCAGACAGCGACAACTGTCGGTGCATGAAATCGTCAGCGCTTTCCTTGACCGCATCGAGGCCGTGAACCCGCTGGTCAACGCCGTTGTATCGCTGCGTGAGCGCGCCGACATCCTGGCCGAAGCTGAGAGCGCCGATGCTCATTTGGCCCGGGGCGGCGAGACCGGATCGCTGTTCGGCCTGCCGATCGCCATCAAGGACCTCGCCCTGACCAAGAGGCTCAGAACCACCTTCGGCTCGCCGATCTTTGCCGATTTCATTCCCGACACGGACGACTTCTTCGTCGAGCGCATCCGCAAGGCCGGCGCCATCATCATCGGCAAGACCAATGTTCCGGAATTCGGCCTCGGCTCCAACACCTACAATCCAGTCTTCGGGCCGACGCTCAACGCCTTTGATCCGGCGCTCACCGCCGGCGGCTCAAGCGGCGGCGCGGCGGTGGCGCTGGCGCTCGACATGGTGCCGGTCGCCGACGGCAGCGACTTCGGGGGCTCGCTGCGCAATCCGGCGGCCTACAACAATATCTACGGCTTCCGTCCCTCGCAGGGACTCGTGCCGGCCGGCCCCGACATCGACGTCTTCTATTCGCAGATGGGCGTCGAGGGACCGATGGGCCGCAGTGTGCGCGACGTCGCGCTGCTGCTCGACGAACAGGCGGGCTACCACCCGCAAGCGCCGTTGTCGTATGCCAAGGAAGGCTCGTTGCTCGACGGGTTGAGGGCAAAAGCCTCCGGCGGCCGCGTCGCCTGGCTGGGCGACCTCGGCGGCTATCTGCCGACGGAACCGGGCGTCCTCGATCTTTGCGAGGCCGCCCTTGCCCGCTTCGCGGGCGCATCGTTCCACAGCGAAACGCTGGTGCCGGATGTCGATTTCGAGGCGTTGTGGCAGGTTTTTGTCACCTTGCGCCAGGCAAGCAGCGGCTGCGGGCTGAAAGCGCATTATGACGATCCGGCAAAACGGAAGCTTCTGAAGCCAGAGGCTATCTGGGAAGTGGAGCAGGCGATGCGTCTCACCGCACCGCAGATCCACGCTGCCGGCGTCCGGCGCACCGCGTGGCATCGCACGTTGCTGTCGCTGTTCGAGCGCTTCGACCTCATCGCCCTGCCGACCGCGCAGGTCTTCCCATTCAATGTGACCACCCACTGGCCGCGCGAGGTCGCGGGGCGAAGCATGGACAGCTATCATCGCTGGATGCAGGTCTCGGCCTTCGCCACGCTGGGCGGCTGCCCGGCGCTCAACGTGCCGGCCGGCTTCGACGAGAAGGGTCGGCCGATGGGTATGCAGCTGATCGGCCGCCCGCGCGGCGACCTTGCCGTGCTCAAGGCCGGCGCCGCCTATGAAGCGACGCTGCCATGGCCGGCGGGGGCTGACTGACGGGCTTGCCCTGCCCGGCCAGCTTGCGCCAACGCCAATCCCGTGCATTGATCGCCCGCCGCCGCATCGGCGCCTGTCCGAGGGAAATCATGTCGCTGGAACTCTACGCCACCTATGTCGTCGCCTGCATCGTCATCATCCTGGTACCGGGCCCGACCGTCACGCTGATCATCGCCAACAGCATCCGCCACGGCTCGCGCGCGGGCTTGTCCAATGTGGCAGGCACCCAAGCCGGGCTTGCCATCATGATCGCCATCGTCGGAATCGGCCTCAACACGCTGATCGCTGGCATGGGTCACTGGTTCGAATGGGTGCGGCTGCTCGGCGCCGCCTACCTGATCTGGATGGGCGTGCAGATGTTTCGCGCAAAAGGCGCGCTGAACCCGGACGGGTCGGCGAAGAAGCCGCGAGGCGGCTTCTTTCTGCAGGGTTTTCTGGTGGCGATCAGCAATCCGAAGACCTTGGTGTTCTTCGGCGCCTTCTTCCCGCAATTCATCGCCCCGCAAGGCAATTACACGCTGCAGATCGTGGTCATGGGCCTGACCGCGATGATCTTCGCCGCCATGTCGGACTCCACCTACGCCCTTGCCGCCGGCCGCGCTGGCCGGTTGCTGTCGGCCAGCCGCGTCAAGCTGATGTCACGCATCAGCGGCAGTTTTCTTGTCGGCGGCGGGCTGTGGCTGGCGTTCTCCAAGGCGAAGTAAGACAAAACGCGCAGGCCCTCACAACAGCGCTTCTGATCCCCCCATCATGGCTACTGGGTCAAGCAAAATGCTGAGTAGCTACACTGGGCTGCGTAAGAACGCGCTCGCCGTTCTGCTGGTTGGTGCCATATTTGCATTGGGTGCGTTCGTTTTCCTGCGGCAAGTGACAAATGACGCCAGCCCCGTCCGCTCAGTCGACACTCTTGCTGCCACAATCAAGAGTGTTCATTGGGGTAAAGATGCGCCGACGACGTATGTGCTTTTCCTTGATGGCGGCGGTACGGTTCTCGTCGCTGACGATCGGCCGCACCTTATCGGCGCTCGCGCGAACATAGAGCGCGTAACCCGCGACAACGGCTTCGTTTTCTACCGGTTCCCGGAATAGCTCCAGCTTTTAGCCGGGATTTTGTGCAAGACGACGAGGTGGGGACACCGCACCTTGTCGGCTCAGTACCTATCGAACGCCAACATCATACGCACAGCGCCGACACCTATCGATTGCTCACTGGGCGACGGCGCTGTGCTTGGCGAATCCAGACTGTATCGAGCAATCCCAGGAAAAGTGTGAGCGGTTTTCCGTCCGGAATTGCGTCTAAACGCACTAGTTGAGCCGCCCCAACCTCTCCACCAGCAGCGCGAAGAATCCATCATGGTCGATGTCGCGCATCACCGTGGCGTTCTTTTCCCGCTTGGTGACGCCCCACCAGTCGATCACCGTCATGCCCATGGTGAGCTCCGACGCGGTCTCCACGCTGACATTGCAGCGGCGACCCTTGAACAGCTCCGGCTTGATCAGATAGGCGATCACGCACGGATCGTGCAGCGGCCCACCATCGGTGCCGTATTTCTCCTCGTCATAGCGCTCGAAGAACTCCAGCATCTCAGCGGTCGCGGTGCCGACCTTGGTGCCGAGCTGGCGGAAAGCCTGGATGCGCTTGGAGGTGGTCAGCGCCTTGTGCGTGACGTCGAGTGGCATCATCACGATCGGGATGCCCGATTTGAACACCAGATCGGCGGCCTGCGGGTCGACATAGATGTTGAACTCGGCGGCCGGCGTGACATTGCCGCCCTCGAAGAAGCCGCCGCCCATCAGGACGATTTCCTTGATGCGGGGCGCGATCCTGGGCTCGCGGATCAGTGCCAGCGCGATGTTGGTGAGCGGTCCGAGCGGGCAGAGCGTGATCGTGCCGCTTTCCTCGCCCATCAGCGTCTCGACGATGAAATCGACGGCGTATTGTTCCTGCAGCTTCATGGTTGGCTCAGGCAGCTGCGGCCCGTTCAGGCCGGTCTTGCCATGCACTTCCTCGGCGGTGACGAGCTCGCGCGCCAGCGGGCGTATGGCGCCGGCATAGACCTTGATGTCGGGCCGGCCGGCCAGCTCGCAGATCTTGCGGGCATTGTTCTGCGTCAGCTTCAGCGGCACGTTGCCTGCAACAGCGGTGATGCCGACGATCTCCAGCTCGGAACTGCCGAGCGCCAGCAATATGGCGACGGCATCGTCCTGGCCGGGATCGGTGTCGATGATGATCTTTCTGGACTGGGGCATTTCATTTCCTTTTGGGGAGTCTTTTTGGGCGGGGTTTCAAGCATGATCCCTAAAAGTGGAACCGGTTTTCGGACAAGATCATGCTCGAACGAAGAGCTGAGCCAGGAGGGCGGTTCGACGAAACGTCATCCTGATTTCAGTGGCTTGAACTTGATCGCGCGGCGGACCATATCAAGACCATCGGGAAAAATGCCATCCGGGTTTTTCCAGTTTGTGTCGCTCTTCAGAGGACAGTGTAACAATGAGTCGAATGACGCCCTTCTCCAGCCCGCTTCTTCTGGGCTTCGATGCCATGGAAAAGACGCTTGAGCGTCTGGCGAAGACCGGCGACAGCTATCCTCCGTACAACATCGAACGTCTCGGCGCCGCTGACGGCAAGGCCGAAAGGCTCCGCATCACATTGGCCGTTGCCGGTTTCGCCGAGAGCGATCTCGATGTCACTACGGAGGAAAACCAGCTGATCGTGCGCGGTCGCCAGAGCGACGACACCGAGCGCGAATTCCTCCACCGCGGCATCGCGGCGCGCCAGTTCCAGCGCTGCTTCGTGCTGGCCGATGGCATGCGGGTGATCGCGGCCGAGCTGAAGAACGGCCTGCTGTCGATCGATCTCGATCGGCCGGAGGCCGAGCGGCTGGTACGGAAAATAAACATATCGGTGAAAGACTGACCTTCGCCGATGGCTCTATGCGAGGCGGCCAATCCTGGCGTCTCGCGCCAAGGAGGCTTGAAATGACCAGAACTGACGAAACCATCACCATGACCAGCGGCGAACTCGCCCATCTCGGCGAAGGCTCTGTCGCCTATCTGAGGAAAGTGTCGAGCGACGACCTGCGCGGCCGCTTCCCCGGCCTCGGCGAAATTGCGCCCGGCCTGGAGCTGTGGGCGCTGTTTGCCGCCAACGGCCAGCCGATCCTGCTTTCCGACGCCCGTGACCGGGCGCTGGCGGGTGCGCTTGAGAACGACCTGACCACTGTCGCAATCCACTAACGCGACTCTGAACGTTCGAAACGGAGAGGGCCGCTTGCGGCGGCCCTTGCAAGGCTTATCCCAAAAATTGGCCTTGGAGCAATTCCAGGAAAAGTGCGAGCGGTTTTCCGTCCGGAATTGGATAAAAACAAAGGGATAGAGCGGTTCGCGGTTCCGTGAAACGGTGAAACGCTCTACGCCGCGTGCGAGGCCTGCGTGTCGGACAGCAGCGCGTGGATCGCCACCGCATCGCGCGTACCCCTGATCTTGGCGACCGTATCGGCATCGCGCAGCACGCGCGCGATGCGCGACAGCGCCTTGAGATGGTCCGCGCCTGCGCCTTCGGGCGCAAGCAGCAGAAACACCAGGTCGACCGGCTGGTCGTCCAATGCCTCGAAATCGACCGGCGTTTCCAGCCGCGCGAAGACTCCGGCGATCCGCTTCACGCCGGCGAGCTTGCCGTGCGGAATGGCGATGCCATTGCCGACGCCAGTCGATCCCAGCCGCTCGCGCTGCAGGATGGTGTCGAACACCTCCCGTTCCGGGATTCCCGAAATCGCCGCCGCCCTCTCCGACAGCAATTGCAGAAGCTGCTTCTTGGAATTCGCCTTCAACGCCGGCATGATCGCCGGGACGCTGATGAGATCGCTGAGATCCATGCTTGAAAAATCCCTTGCTCGCCTGCCGCGCCAGTCGTCGCCCCCTCGCGCGGCCGGCTTTTTATGCCTGTGCGACTTTGGTCGTCGACGGATCTATCCAGCCGATATTGCCATCCGGCCGGCGGTAGACGATGTTGAGATGGTCGGTCCCGGCGTTGCGGAACAGGAATACCGGGCTGTCGCTGTTGTCGAGCTCGATGACCGCAGAAGCGACTGACATGGTCCGCAGCGTCATGCTTGATTCGGCGACGATGACCGGAGCGAAGTCCTCCGGAATGTCTTCCTCGTCATCGGTGAGAGGAGCCATCACCGTGTAGGCAATGTCGGTCGGCTCTTCGCCATTGCCATTGCCGGTGTTGCGTGACTTCAGCCGGCGCTTGTAGCGGCGCAGCCGCGTTTCCAGCCGATCGGCCGCCGCCTCGAAGGCGAGCGTCGGGTCCTGGGCGTCGCCGGTTGCCTGCAGCGAGGCGCCGGAATCGAGCCGGATCATGCAGTCGGCGGAGAAACGCGACCCCGATTTGATGACCGTGACATGTCCTGAAAAACCCCGATCGAAATATTTCTCGATCGCCTCGCCGACCCGGTCGTTGATGCGCGTGCGGAACGCATCGCCGATGTCCATGTGTTTTCCCGAAATGCGTAGATTCATCTGAAAACTGACCTTCCTTGCCCAGGCTTCAAACTGGTCGCGAGTTTATACCCGTGGTGCACGCGCACAAGCTTCGCAGCGGCATGCGCGCCGATTTTAGACCCGAACTTTCCGGTTGATCACAAGTCGCCTTCTTGGCCGTCCATGGCCTTGTCTGACGGACCCATTTGCAAGCTGGCATTACCGCCCTGCTCATGCGGGCGGGCTTCTAGACACTTCATTGCGGCTTGTCAATGAAGCTTGGGAATTGTGGAAAATCAGCCAATCTCGCGCCGGCCAGGGCTTGTCGGCATGTGGGGCGGGCCGGCATCATCCGAATACCCGCAGGCCTAGCGGCCGGCGTTCGCGAGCGCTCGCTTCTCCCGTCGCCGTTGCACCGACGACGGAATGTTCATGCCTTCGCGGTATTTCGCGACGGTGCGGCGCGCGATGTCGACCCCGCTTTCCTTGAGCATGTCGACGATGGCGTCGTCGGAAAGCACGTCGGAGGGCTTTTCCTCGTCGATCATCTGCTTGATGCGGTCGCGCACGGCCTCGGACGAGTGCGCTTCGCCGCCTTCGGCCGAGGCGATCGACGCGGTGAAGAAATAGCGCAGCTCGAAAACCCCGCGCGGCGTCAGCATGTATTTGTTGGCGGTGACACGGCTTACGGTCGATTCATGCATGCCGATGGCGTCGGCCACCGTGCGCAGGTTGAGCGGCTTGAGATGGCGCACGCCATGGACGAGGAATGCGTCTTGCTGCCTAACGATTTCCGAGGCCACCTTGAGAATGGTCTTGGCCCGCTGGTCGAGGCTGCGCGTCAGCCAGTTGGCGTTCTGCAGGCATTCGGCCAGAAAATCCTTTTCCGCCTGGTCCTTGACGTGGCTCGAGACACGGGCGAAGTAGACGTTGTCCACCAGCACACGCGGCAGCGTGTCGGCGTTGAGCTCCACGGCCCAGCTGCCGTCATTGGCGGCGCGCACCTCGACATCGGCGACAATCGCGTCGCTTGCGCCGCCCGAGAACGCCAGGCCTGGCCGCGGATCGAGCGCGCGGATCTCGGCCAGCATGTCGAGGAGGTCCTCCTCATCGACGCCGCAGATGCGTTTCAGCGTCTGGAAATCCCGCCGCGCCAGGAGCTCAAGGTTGGCGACCAGCGCTTTCATCGCCGGATCGAGCCTGTCGCGCGACTGGAGCTGCAGCGACAGGCATTCGGCAAGGTCGCGCGCGAAAAGGCCCACCGGCTCGAACGTCTGGCAGATGCCAAGCACGCGTGCCACCATGGCGCCATCGGCGCCAAGCCGGGCGGCGATGTCACTGAGGTCGGCGCGCAGATAGCCGGCCTCGTCTAGCCCCTCGGCAAGCTCGCCCGCGATGAGGCGTTCGCCGGGGTTCAGCGAAGCAAGCGCGATCTGCTCGCCGACATGTTCGCGCAATGTGACGGCGGCTGCGGCCATGTCGCCGACGTCGAACCCCTCGGATGAGGCCGTGCCGGCACTGCCCGCGGCCGACTTCCACTGCGCCGTGAGATCCGGCCCCAGCCGCTCGCTGGTGCCGGGATCGTCGGGAAACAGGTTCTCCAGGGAAGAGTCCAGTTTTTGCGAGATCGCTTCCGCGCTCCACTCCGTCTCGCCCTCGAACCAGTCGCCTGCGCTATCCCGCTCCGGCGCTGCCTCGCTTTTCTGAGCTTGGTCGCTGGCGGCGTCGTCCTGTGGTTCGGCCCGCTCCAAGAGAGGGTTGCGCTCGATCTCCTCGTCGATGAAGCGCTCGAGCTCGACATGGGTGAGCTGCAGCAGCCGGATCGACTGCATCAGCTGCGGCGTCATCACCAGCGACTGGGATTGTCTGAGCTGCAGTTTGGCTGCCAGCGCCATGGTGGGACTCAAACGCCTCGTCTACGCGTCGGACTCTTGCTTTCCGGTCGGGCATAGAAACTGGCCCGGCTTTTGCTTGTCAAGGGAAACGCTAGCAGTTGCGGCTTACCGGAGCGTTATCGAGCGCTAAAACAGCCGAAAATCGTGACACGATCATCGAAAACCGCGAAAATCGCGGATCAGAGCGTAAAGCCCTCGCCGAGATAGAGACGCCGCACATCGGCGTTGGCGACGATTTCGTCGGCCCGGCCATGCGTGAGCACCTGGCCGGCATGGATGATATATGCGCGATCGATCAGGCCGAGCGTCTCGCGCACATTGTGGTCGGTGATCAACACGCCGATACCGCGCGCCGTGAGGTGACGGACGAGCTGCTGAATGTCGGCAACGGCGATCGGGTCGATGCCGGCGAAGGGCTCGTCGAGCAGCATATAGGCAGGGCGCGTCGCCAGCGCCCGGGCGATTTCCAGGCGACGCCGTTCGCCGCCCGACAGCGACATCGACGGCGCCTTGCGCAGATGGCTGATGTGGAATTCCTCGAGCAGCTCGTCGAGATTGCGTTCTCGCACCTTGCGATCCTTTTCGACCACTTCCAGCACGGCGCGGATATTCTGCTCGACGTTCAGGCCCCGGAAGATCGACGCTTCCTGCGGCAGATAGCCGATACCAAGGCGGGCGCGCCGGTACATCGGCATCGACGTGACATCGAAGCCGTCGATCTCGATCGAGCCTTCATCGACGGGAACGAGGCCCGTGACCATGTAGAAACAGGTGGTCTTCCCAGCGCCGTTGGGGCCAAGCAGGCCGACGGCCTCGCCGGCGCGCACGCCGAGCGTCACCCCGCTCACCACCTTGCGGCCCTTGTAGCTTTTGGTCAGGCCCTTGGCGATCAGGGTACCCTTGAACTTCGCCTTGTCGGCGCCGACCGTCGCCGGAGCAGCCGGCGTTGCGGCCGCCCGTCCCGGAAGACGGGCAAGCAGCGAGGACACGCCGGCCATTACTTGCTCGACGCTCCCTGCTGGGCCGCGCCCTGCTTCTGGGGCGTGATCGACATGATGACGCGGCCGCTGCTGCCACAGCCGTCGACATTGCCGAGGCCGCTCTTCATCTGCACCGTCAGCTTGCAGCCCTTGAGCACGTTGTCGCCCTGCGACAGGACCACTTCCTTACCCTGGAGCGTGAGGACCTGGGTCTTCATGTCGAACGTGCCCGTATCGCCGGTGGCGATCTGGTCATTCGACTTGATGTAGACCTTGTTCTCGACCACCAGGTGGTCGATGTTGGCGGCGCCCGTCATAGCCGACGCTCCGGCCGCGGCGCTTTTGCCTGCATTGGGATCCTTGACATAGTAGACCGTCATCTTGCCGGCTTTGAGCAGCGTCGGTCCCTGGTTGACGGTGACATTGCCGCTGAAAACGGCCACGCTGTCGGCCTGCCGGACCTCCAGCTTGTCGCTCTCGATCTGGATCGGCTGGTCGCCGGACAGCTTGAGCCCAGACATCTGGCTGGTCGCGCTCGACTGCGCGAAGGAATGCGCCGTCCCCAGAAATAGCAGTGCGGAGGCAGCGCCCAGAGCCCATGCGGATTTACTGCGACGCATTCTGTTCTCCACTGTTTACCCCTGCCGCCTTCAGCGCAGTCGGATCGATTTTGACACGAACCCGATTCTCGAAGACCACCAGCCTGCCATTGTCCTCGACCGACATCGAGTCCGCGGTGATGCGCGACCCGCCACGGCTGACGTCGACCGGATTGCTCGTCTTCATAGAGCCTTTGCCCATGTCTAGGAAGATCGATTTGAATTTCGCCGCAAGGCCGTCCGTCGTCGTCACGCTGACGTCGCTGGTGAGGTTCATCGTATTGGCGTCGCGATTGTAGATACCGTGCTCGGCATCGACCGATACGATGTTGTCGGTGGCGACGGGCAGTTTGGCGTTGATGCCTTCGAGATCGATCACAGCCTGCTGGCCGACATCCTGCGTCGCTCTGGTCGCCGTCAGCGAATAGGGCAGCTTCTGCTTGGTGAAGCCGTTCAGCTTCGGATTGGCCATCACCAGCTTGCCGTTCGAAAACGCCGTGCCGTCGGCCTGCACGGAAATGGAAATGGGCGCTTTAAGGTAGGAATAGACGGGAAAGGCGATCGCAATAGCGGCCGCTAGCAGCGGCACCGCGAATTTCAGCACGCGCACGCGGCGCGAGTGCCGTTGCGCGCGGTTGAACGCCTCGCCGCGCGTGCCGTCTTGGATCGCGTGAGCCGGTGCCACAGCGGCATCGCTCGTGTCGTCAGATCGCGCCAACATGACTTTTCTAATGGACCTTTGCCCGCCCAAACATCGCCTATAGGTGGTATGCCGGCACCTACACGCAAGCACAAGGGAGCGAAAACTGCAAAAATGTGACGGCTGCCGCCCACAAAATCGAGAGGAATTCGGGGAGACGGCCCGCACTTCATAGCAGATACAGAACGGGACTGCGTTAATTTTTCGTGAGGTCGGGATCAACGCCGAGGCTCGAAGTCGGCGTTCAGGAAACGGTAGCCGTGTGCCGAGGCTTGCTTTAAAAGGCGTGCTTTCCCACCAATCCATGAGGCTGACGATGGCAATGAGAGCCGACGACCTGATCGACCGCCGCCGCTTGCGCCGCAAGCTGACTTTCTGGCGCGTGGCCTCTTTTGTTGTTCTGGCGGCAGCGGTGATCGCCTTCGCGGCATGGATCTATGACGACAATTTTACCGGCCAGGCGGTCCCCCATATCGCTAAGGTGAAGATCGAAGGCACCATCACCGAGGACGAGGAACTGCTCAAAAGGCTGGAAGCGATCCGCAAGTCGCCTCAGGTGAAGGGCGTCATCCTGTCGATCGATTCGCCCGGAGGCACCACGGTCGGTGGCGAGTCGACATTCGAAGCCGTGCGCAAGCTTTCTGGCGACAAGCCTGTGGTGGCCGAGGTCGGCACGCTGGCGGCATCGGCCGGCTACATGATCGCGAGCGCTGCCGACCATATCGTTGCCCGCAAGACCTCGATCGTCGGCTCGATCGGGGTGCTGATCCAATATCCTGACGTCAGCGGTCTCATGGACAAGCTCGGCATCAAGCTGGAGGAAGTGAAATCCTCGCCGCTCAAGGCTTCGCCGTCGCCCTTCAAGCCGACCAATGACGATGAGCGTGCCATGGTGCGCAAGCTGATCCTCGACAGTTACGACTGGTTCGTCGGCATCGTCGCGGACCGCCGCAAGATGACGCATGAGCAGGCGCTGGCCCTGGCCGACGGTTCGATCTTCACCGGCCGCCAGGCTTTGGCCAACCATCTGGTCGACGCCGTCGGTGGCGAGCAGGAGGCGATCGACTGGCTGGCGACGAAAGGCGTGGACGCCAAGCTCAAAGTCGTCGAGTGGAAGGACAAGGACAGGCGTGGCGGTTTCCTGTTCTCCCAGTCGATGGCAAAAATGGCCGCCAAGGCGCTTGGCCTGCCGGATAGCGGCGGCGATGTCATTCACGAGCTTGGCGCCGACCGCTTGTTTCTTGACGGTCTCGTTTCGGTCTGGCACCCTTGACATGCCGTTGGCACGAGCCAAAAAAGCAATAAAAATCATCCTGATAATCGTCTGCAGTGGTTTTACGGGGAACGTTCCATGATCAAATCCGAGCTTGTGCAGATCATTGCTGCACGCAACCCGCACCTTTTCCTGCGCGACGTCGAGAACATCGTCGGTGCGATCTTCGATGAAATCACCGACGCGCTTGCCGAGGGCAACCGGGTCGAATTGCGCGGTTTCGGCGCCTTTTCGGTGAAGAACCGTCCAGCCCGCACCGGCCGCAACCCGCGCACCGGCGAATCCGTCGAGGTCGAGGAAAAGTGGGTGCCGTTCTTCAAGACCGGCAAGGAGTTGCGCGAAAGACTGAACGGCGGCAAATAGGCGCCGCGCCGGCGGGTTGAGACGGCATCTTGGCGCCTAAAGCATGTCTCCCGAAAGTGGAGGCCGATTTCGGGGCAAAGACATGCGCGCTTAGGAAGCTTCTCTCTATGGAGATCTGATGTTCAATCGCTTCATCCTCGTCGTGGTCTTCGTGCCGCTGGCCATCATCCTGATCGCGCTTGCCGTCGCCAATCGCGGCGCCGTCGCCTTCACGCTCGATCCGTTCCACCCCGGCAATCCCGCGCTGACGCTGAACATGCCGCTTTTCATCTTCCTTTTCCTGGCCTTGGCCATCGGCATGGTCGTCGGAAGCATGGCGACGTGGGTGAGGCAGGGCCGCTACCGCAAGCTCGCGCGCCAGCGCGGCCTGGAGGCTGAAAACCTGCGCCAGGCGGTGAGCCGCGCGCCGGCCGCGCCGAACGGACCGGTGCTGCCCAAGCCGACCAATTAACGCAATCCGGAGCCTTCGATGCTGACCATTTCGGCCGCTGAGGTCGACCGCGCGCTGACCTTTCCCGGTCTGGTCGAGACATTGCGCACCGCCTTTCGCGAGGGCGCCGTGCAGCCGGTTCGTCACCATCACGGCGTCGAGCGGCCGGACGGCGCCGCCTCGACCCTGCTTTTGATGCCGGCCTGGACCGACTTCAACGCCGCTGGTACTTCCGCCGGCGGCCATATCGGCGTCAAGATTGTCACCGTGTCGCCGGACAACAACACAAAAGGCAAGCCGGCGGTGATGGGCCTCTATCTCTTGCTCGACGGCGTCACCGGCGAGCCGCAGGCAATGATCGACGGCCAGCGGCTTACGCAGTGGCGCACAGCCTGCGCCTCCGCGCTCGCCGCCTCCTATCTCGCCCGCAAGGACGCCTCTCGGCTTCTGGTGATCGGCGCCGGCGCGCTGTCGCCGTTCCTTGCCAAGGCGCATTCGGCGGTCAGGCCGATCACCTCCATCCGCATCTGGAACCGCACGCCGGCCAATGCCGAAAAAGTGGCCGCCGCCTTGCGTGCCGAAGGCCTTCCGGCAAGCGCCGCCAGCGATCTCGACGCGGAGCTTGCCGAGGCCGACATCGTCGCCTCGGCGACGATCTCCAACACGCCGCTGGTCAAGGGCGCGCTGCTGAAAGCGGGCGCCCATGTCGATCTGGTCGGAGGCTTCACGCCCGATATGCGCGAGGCCGATGACGATGCCATTTCGCGGGCGCGCGTCTATGTCGACACCCGTGCCGGCGCCACCAAGGAAGCTGGCGACATCGTCCAGCCTCTGGCATCGGGCCTGCTGAAACCGGAAGCGATCGTCGCCGATCTACACGAACTCGCGCGCGGCGAGAAACAGGGCCGACAAAACGACAGCGAGCTCACGCTGTTCAAGTCGGTTGGCGCGGCGCTTGAAGATCTGGCCGCCGGCATCGCTGTTTACAAGGCGCTGAAGTAGCCGCTAGGCCACCCTGGCTTCCATCGCTTCGCCGATCAGCCGGAAATCACGCTCGCTGATTTCGAACAGGCCGAAGCGCAGCTGATAGCCCCAGATCGGCTTGCCCGCCGTGAAGTCGAGCCTGTCGAGCAGCGGCTTGATCGGCGCTTCCATGGCCGCGCGCCACTCGACGTCGCGTCGCGCCGGCGTGAAACCGCCGCCCATGACGCCCTCATACACCTCCCCTTGCCGCACCGTGCCGATGGCCGTGAAGGATTGCAGCCCGTCCTTCTCGCCGAGCACTGTGCTCGGCGAGAAGTAGACGATGCCGTCGCCCGGCTTGATGCGGCGCAGCGGCGCCGCCTTGCCGTGGTTGACCTGCATGAAGCCATCCTTGCGGCCGATCCGCACATGCTCGGCCGATGCGACTGCGAGCCAGAAGGCGCTCACCCCTGTGCTCCATCGAACGGCCAGTAGACGCGCAGGCGATGATTGTCGGGATCGAGCGCGACGAAGGTGCGGCCGAAATCGAGATCGGTTGGGGCTTGCAGCATGCTGAGACCCCTGCCAGTCCAATCAGCATGCGTGGCGTCGACCGCTGCCGCGTTCTCGACGGCAAGCACGAGCTCGCCGCCACCGCCTGCTGCGGCCGCGGCCGGTTCCACCGTGTGGCGCGACCAGAGGCCGAGCTTGAAGCCCTTGTCGAGCACGAACATCACGAAGGTTGGCGAAGACTCGACAGGCTCGCGTCTGAGCAGCCTGGTATAGAAAGCGCCGCTGTTTTCGGGGCTGTCGACATAGAGGATGACGAAATTCGGCGTGGTCATATCTGATCTCCAAAGTGTCTGAACCTTGGAAACCATACACATACCTACTGTCAGATTCTGGCAGCAATAGCGATCAGCCGGAAGTGTCTTTCGCGCCGCTCTGGCCTGCCGCGCCGAGCGTCGTCCGCCATTCCTTCAGCATGGACTGGCGACGGCGCGGATAACGGATGTCGGTGGCCGTCAGTTCGGACATCCTGTCCGCGCGGAAATGGCGGAAATCCTGGCGCATCTCGCACCATGCCACCATCACCCGCACCTTGTCGAAGAAACTGAGCGCGAAGGGCCAGACCAGCCGCTCGGAGGCCGCACCCTCGGCGTCGCAATAGAGGAAGCCGAGCTTGCGTTCCTCGCGGATCGCCTGCCGCACAACGCCGAGGTCGATCGCTTCGACGTTTTCCGATCGCGGCCCAACAAGCAGTGTCGTCGCGTCGAGGTCCTCACGCAGATCATCCGACAGCACCGCGGCAATCTTGGCTAGCGCGTCGGCTGCGGCGGCCGACAACCTTTTGTCCGGCTGTTTCGCCACCCAACGCGAGCCGAGCACGATCGCCTCGATCTCCTCGTCTGTGAACATGAGCGGCGGCAGCATGAAGCCCGGCTTCAGCACATAGCCAAGCCCCGCCTCGCCTTCGATCGGCGCCCCCTGCCCCTGCAGCGTCGCGATATCGCGATAGAGCGTGCGGATCGACACACCCATCTCGTCCGCAAGCGTGCGGCCGCTCACCGGCCGGCGATGGCGGCGCAGGATCTGGATAAGGTCGAGCAGGCGTTCAGAGCGAGGCATGATTGGCTATCCGGTGCGCCGGACAATAGGGCTGGCCCCGTCATCACGGCAAGCGACCCTCCAAGGGAACGCCTGCCGGTCGCGGCCGTTGTGCCCATCATGGAGATGCGCGGTTTCCTGTTGTTCTGGTCTGCGCTGACCGCTTTCGTTGCGGCGCTCAGCCTGGGACCGTCCTTTGCCCATGTGCTGGAATCGCTGCCCAGGCTGACGAAATGGTCGCCGGCTCTGTGGCGAGAGGCGACCGTCTTCAACGACCAGTTCATGCTTTTCGCCGTGATCGGAGCACCGCTCGATATCGCCGCTATCCTGTGCCCGGCGCTTCTCGCCTGGATGCTGCGCGGCCAAGCAGGCGCGTTCTGGTTCGTGCTCGCCGCCACGTTGCTCTACGCCGTTTCGCTGGCGCTCTGGTTCGGTCTCGTCAAACCGGCCAACGGCATCCTCGCGACCTGGACGCAAGGACCGATCCCGAACAATTTCGAGGCCGTCCGGCTACGCTGGGAGACCGGCCACATGGCGGTGACCGCGACGAAGGCTCTTGGTTTCATTTCGCTTTGTTTCGGCCTGCTCGGTGTCCGGCATGGTTGATGATCCCATTGGAGGAGCCAGGCTTTGTTGCACCAGGGGGCTTAGCTGTGGCAGAAGCGGGCCGAACCGCTGGAGATGATCCTTCTTGAAATCTTTTCGCGACAAACGCCGCGATAATCGACCGCAGCACGCGAGGCCGCAACAGGCCCGCCTGGGCGATGCGTTTGCGCCTGGACGGCAGCAGGCAGCGTCGGTCGAGCGCCGCGAAACCAAACCGGCGGATCGGCAGGATGCCAAACCGGCGCCGCGCGTGCTTGCGCGCCGCGAGGGCTCCTTGCCCGCCGAGCGCCTGCCGCTGATCCTCGAAGTCGCGCCCAACGCCGATTACGCGCTGCTGGACAGCGGCGCGGGCGAAAAGCTCGAGCAATACGGCCCCTACCGCATCGTGCGCCCCGAGGGCCAGGCGATCTGGCAGCGAGCCCTTCCGGCAATGGAATGGGAGCGCGCCGACGCCATCTTCACGGGCGACACAGACGAGGAAGGCATAGGCCGCTGGCGCTTTCCGAAATCGCCGCTCGGCGAGACCTGGCCGATGAAGCATGACGGCATCGACTATCTCGGCCGCTTCACCTCGTTCCGCCATGTCGGCGTCTTTCCGGAACAGGCTTCGCATTGGGACCATTTGGCGGGGCTCATCGCTGCGGCGAAGCGCCCGGTCAAGGTTCTCAACCTGTTCGGCTATACCGGCTTGGCCTCGTTGGTCGCGGCCCGCGCCGGCGCCGAGGTCACCCATGTCGATGCCTCGAAGAAGGCGATCGGCTGGGCGCGCGAGAACCAGGAAATGGCCGGCCTGGCCGACAAGCCGATCCGTTGGATCGTAGAGGACGCGGTGAAATTCGCCGAGCGCGAGGAGCGCCGCGGCAGCCGCTACGACATCGTGCTGTTCGACCCCCCGGCCTATGGCCGCGGCCCGAAGGGCGAGGTCTGGCGATTGTTCGAAGACCTGCCGGGCCTCACCGACCTCTGCCGCTCGATCCTGACGCCGAAGCCGCTGGCTGTCGTTCTTACCGCCTATTCGATCCGCGCCTCCTTCTTCGCCATCCACGCGGTGATGCGCGATACATTCGCCGGCATGGGCGGCACGGTCGAATCCGGCGAGCTGATCATTCGCGAGAAATCCGCCGGCCGCGCGCTGTCGACCTCGTTGTTCTCGCGCTGGGTGGCTTCCAATGAACGCACATGACGGCGCTCGCCCTGTCGGGCAGGTCAAGGAAGTCACCAGCCTTGCCAATCCTCTGGTCAAGGACATCAAGGCGCTGGCGCTCAAGAAGTTCCGCGACCAGCAGAGTGCCTTCATAGCCGAGGGCCTGAAACTGGTCATCGACGCCCTGGACCTCGGCTGGTCGATCAGGACCCTGGTTTTTGCCAAGGCCGGACGCGGAAATGCGGCCGTGGAAAAAGTCGCCGCGCGGACCGTCGCCGCCGGCGGCACGGTGCTGGAGGTCTCCGAGAAGGTGCTGGCCGCCATTACCCGGCGCGAAAACCCGCAAATGGTGGTCGGCGTCTTTGCCCAGCAGACCGTGCCGCTGAAGGACATCCGCGCCAGGGATGGCGACGTCTGGGTGGCGCTAGACCGCGTGCGCGACCCCGGCAATCTCGGCACCGTCATCCGCACCGTCGACGCCGTCGGCGCCAAGGGGGTCATTCTGGTCGGCGACACCACCGATCCCTTCTCGCTGGAGACGGTGCGCGCCACGATGGGCTCGATCTTCGCCGTGCTGGTCGCGAGAGCAACCGAGCAGGCCTTCCTCGCCTGGCGACGCGATTTTTCCGGACTGGTCGTTGGAACGCACCTCAAGGGCGCGGTCGACTATCGCTCGGTCGATTTTTCCAGAGGGCCGGTTCTGCTGCTGATGGGCAACGAGCAGCAGGGTCTGCCCGACAGCCTCGCCGAAAGCTGCGATCGGTTGCTGAGAATCCCCCAGGCCGGCCGCGCCGATTCGCTCAATCTGGCGGTCGCCACCGGCGTGATGCTGTTCGAGATAAGGCGCGGCGCGTTGAAGCTCGAGCCTACCAACGACAGCCGATGAGGACTGTTCCGTGAAATCCTGGTCCCCCTATGTCCTGCTGGTCGTTGTCGCCATTGCGCTCGACCAGTGGATCAAGCAGCTGATCGAGAACGGTCTCGCCTTTCAAGAGAAGGTCGATCTCCTGCCCTTCCTGGCGCTTTTCCGCACCTATAACACCGGCATCGCCTTCTCGATGTTCCAGTCCTTCGGCGATACCGGCCTGGTGGTCATCGCGGTGTTGGTCGTCGCCTTCGTGTTCTATCTCGCCACGCGCACGCCGGCCGCCCATGTCATCGCCCGCATCGGCTTTGCGCTCATCATCGGCGGCGCGCTCGGCAACCTCATTGACCGGGCCGTCTACGGCCACGTCATCGACTACATCCTGTTCCATACGCCCGTCTGGTCCTTCGCGGTGTTCAATCTCGCCGACGCCTTCATTTCGGTCGGTGCGGCGCTCGTCGTCTTCGACGAGTTGATCGGCTGGGGCCGCGAGGCCAAGCCGCAGGACCCCGGCAATTGACCTCACGCGGTTGAAGCCGCAGAGTTCTCACCAGCCAGAACCGAGGAGAAAACCGTGACCGACACCTTCAAAGCCATCCTCGTTTCGCGCGATGCCGAGAAGAAGCAGTCCGTCGATGTCGTCGACCTTACCGAGGCCGACCTGATGGAAGGCGACGTCACCGTCGCCGTCGAGGCGACGACGGTGAACTACAAGGATGGGCTCGCCATCACCGGCAAGGCGCCGGTCGTGCGCCGCTGGCCGCTTGTCCCGGGCATCGATTTTGCCGGCACGGTGATCGAGTCTTCCCATGCCGACTGGCGCAAGGGCGACAAGGTGATCCTGAACGGCTGGGGCGTCGGCGAGACGCATCACGGCGCCTATGCCGGCCGGGCTCGCGTCAAGGGCGACTGGTTGGTCCCGCTGCCCGAAGGCATGAACGCGCATGATGCGATGGCTGTTGGCACGGCGGGCTACACGGCCATGCTCTCCGTCATGGCGCTGGAGCGTCACGGCATCGTGCCGGATCGCGGTCCGGTGGTGGTGACGGGCGCCGCCGGCGGCGTCGGCTCGGTCGCCATCTCGATCCTGTCCAGTCTGGGCTATCATGTCATCGCCTCAACCGGCCGCAACGCCGAAAGCCCCTATCTGATCGACCTCGGCGCGGCCGAGGTGATCTCGCGCGAGGAGCTCAGCCAGCCGGCGAAGCCGCTCGCCAAAGAGCGCTGGGCGGGCGGCGTCGACTCGGTCGGCAGCCATACCTTGGCCAATGTGCTGTCGATGACCTCCTATGGCGGCGCGATCGCCGCCTGCGGCTTGGCCGGCGGCATGGACCTGCCGGGAAGCGTCGCGCCCTTTATCCTGCGCGGCGTCTCGCTGCTCGGGATCGATTCGGTCATGGCGCCGAAGGCAGTCCGCCTGGAGGCATGGCGTCGCATCGGCGCCGACCTCGACCAGAAGAAGCTGTCGACATTGTCGCGCACGATCGGTTTCGACGGCATCGTCGCCGCCGCGCGCGACATCGTCGAAGGCAAGGTCAGGGGCCGCGTCGTCGTTGATATGTAGCCGGAGGGCCCCTCAAAGTTTGTTCCGCCCACGCCCGCAGGGCGGCCGGAATCCGCGCAATCGCTAAAATTCGAACGATCCCTCCCAGTCTTCCATAATTTCTGTCTGGCATAGTCCGCGCATGGTCGCGGACTCCGACATCAGGCAGGACAGCAAAGCCGCGGGCGCTGACAGGCTCATCCCCAATGCGCCGAAGCGGCAGGTGCTCGTCGCGCCGCCGCTGGCTCCCGACTTGCCTGCCGCCAGCCACGAAGGCCTGCCCTTCCTGACGATCGTCGCCATCGTCGTCCTGGCAGGGCTCGCGCATCTCACCGGGGCGCCGCTCATCGTCACCATCGGACTCGCCGCGGCGGCCTTCGCCGGCCTTGCCATGCATCTTCGCAACCGCCGCGACGAGCGGCGCACCGCGGCACTTCTCGACGAGACCGCCGCCCGCAGCCGCGCCGAGATCGAGACCCTCGCCGACCGCATGTGGGAGATGCAGGAGAGCGAGGAACGCTTCCGTGGACTGATCGACGCGCTCGGCGACCTCGTCGTCCATCGCGATCGCGACGGCCATATCGTCTATGCCAACAGCGTCTTTGCCTCGCTTGTCGAGGTCGACCCTCGCAACCTCGCCGGCAAGACCCTGTCCGAGCTTGGCATCGACGTCGGCATCGTTCCCGACGCCGCCTTCTCCGATCATGAATGCCTGAGCTCCACCGATGTCGCGATCCGCACCCCGAACGGGCCGCGCTGGTTCTCTTGGATCGAATTGTCGGTGCGCGACAAGGATACGGGCGCGGTCTCGCACCGGGCGATCGCCCGCGACATCACCGCCCGCAAGCGCGCCGAATCCTCGCTGATCACCGCGCGCGAGCGGGCCGAATATGCCAGCCAGGCCAAGTCGCGCTTCCTCGCCACCGTCAGCCATGAGATCCGCACGCCGATGAACGGCATCATGGGCATGGCGAAGCTGCTTGCCGACACCGACCTGTCGCCGGAACAGCGGACTTATGTCGGCGCTGTTTCGACCTCGGCCAGCGCGCTGCTCGCGCTTATCGAGGACCTGCTCGATTATTCCAAGATCGAGGCCGGCCGCTTCGAGCCAGAGCCGCAGCCGACTTCGCTGCGCGAAATCGCCGACAACATCATCGAACTTCTGGCCGCGAAGGCCTTTTCCAAGAATATCGGTCTCGGCTGCCATGTCGAGCCCGACGTGCCGCAGATGATCACCGCAGATCCCGGCCGCTTGCGCCAGGTGCTGCTGAACCTCATCGGCAACGCGGTCAAGTTCACCGATACGGGCGGCGTGCTGCTCACCGTGGCGCGCGCCCGCACCGAAACCAGCGACTGCATCTGCTTCACCGTCGCCGACACCGGCCCTGGGCTGCGTGAAGAGGACATGGAACGTATCTTCGAGGAGTTCGAGCAATCCGACGGCACCTCGACCAGGGTGCATGGCGGCGCCGGCCTCGGCCTTGCGATCTCGAAGCGGCTGGTGGCGGCGATGGGCGGCACGATTTCCGTTTCGAGCCGGCTCGGCGAAGGCTCCGAATTCGTCCTCGACATCCCGGCGGTCGCGGCGACCGAGCCACCGCCGCACCGGCACAACATCCTCGCCGACCGGCGGGCGGTGATCGTTTCGAAGAACGCTATCGAGGCCGATGCCATCGCCCGCGCGATCAGGGCCCATGGCGGCATCGTCGAGGTTGCGGCGACGCCAAGCCAAGCCGCTCCATTCGCTGCCGGCTGCAACGTGCTCTTGATCGACGCCGCGCTCGAAAACAGTGACGGCAGGTTGCTCAAGCGGTTGCGCGACTCAGGCTTTGCCGATTGTGAGGCCATCACCCTGATCGCGCCTACGGACCGAGGCATGCTCGGCGAATTCCGCGCCAGCGGCTACGCCACCTTCCTCGCGAGGCCCGTGCGCGGCGAGACCCTCTTGCGGGTGCTGTTGACCACCCATGGCTCCGCGCTCATCCAGCCGCGGCCGGCGCCGCGCGGCACCGCCTCGGTACGCAGGCGCGATCAGGGCCTGTCGGTGCTGATCGCCGAGGACAATGACATCAACGCCATGCTCGCCCGCGCCACGCTGCTCAAGGCAGGGCATCGCGTCAAGGTTGTCGGCAACGGCAAGGCCGCGGTCGATGCCGTTACCGACGCCGGCCTCAAGTTCCGCTTCGATGTGGTGCTGATGGACCTGCACATGCCTGTTATGGACGGCCTGGATGCGATCGCCGCCATCCGCCGCCATGAAGAGTCCCTGGCCATGCCGCCGATCCCGATCATGGTGCTTTCAGCCGACAGCCAGGAAAAGACCCGGCATGCCGTGCTCGCCCATGGCGCCAGCGGTTTCGTGACCAAGCCGCTCGACCCGGACGCGCTCGTCCAGGCGGTTGAGGGCCAGGTCGCCGCCTGACGAAATTTTGAACCCTTGAAAGCCATGCATTGCCTGGCTTTCGCGGCCGTAAGATAGCCGGTTGAGGGTATTGTCCAGCCGACAAAGTATTGCCCGCCACGCCGTATCACGGTACTGTCACAATCCTGTTGCACCTACACCGTATCCCCGTGCCAAGAGGGATGGCTCGAAGGAGAATCACTCGTGCATACAGTCATGCCTGAATGTGACACTCGGCCGAATGCCGGCGGCGCCCTGCTCGCTGCCCGTACCGCCGACGCCGTCGCAAGCGGTGCTCCGCTGGGCCGGATCGGCAACCTCGAAGTGCGGCTCGCCCGCAACGAGGCTGAGATCGCCGCCGCCCAGGAAGTCCGCTATCGGGTATTTTATGACGAGCTTGGCGCGAGGAAGGACCTGTTCCAGGCGCAGGACCGGCGCGATGCCGACCGTTTCGACCCGCTCTGCGATCACCTTCTCGTGTTGGACACGTCCCTTCCCGGTCCTGAGCATCGCCGCATCGTCGGCACCTATCGCCTGTTGCGGCAGGAGATCGCCGCGACCGCCGGCGGGTTTTATTCCGAGGGCGAGTTCGAGCTCACCAAGCTGATCGCGCGGCATCCCGGCCAGCGCTTCCTCGAGCTCGGCCGCTCCTGCGTTCTGCCGGAATACCGCTCCAAGCGCACGATCGAGGCGCTGTGGCAGGGCATCTGGGCCTATATCAACCATTACAGCATCGGCGTGATGACCGGCTGCGCCTCTTTCCACGGGATCGTGCCGGCGGCGCATGCCGAGGCGCTAACCTATCTTGCCCATCATTGTCGCACCAACTCCGCCTGGGATGTCCGGGCGGTTCCCGGGCGCTACTGCTCGATGGACCTTATGCCGATCGAGGCGGTGAACACCAAGGCGGCGATCGCCGCCATGCCGCCGCTGGTCAAGGGTTACCTGCGCGTCGGGGCCCGCATCGGCGATGGCTGCGTGATCGACCACGAATTCTCGACTGTCGACGTCTTCGTCGTCATGCCGGTCAAGGAGATCGGCGCCCGCTACGTCAACTATTATGGCGGCGAGGGGCAGCGCTTCGCGGCGTGAGGCCATCGAATAGCGAATAACACGCTATCTCGGCCGATCTCTATTCGCTACTCCCTATTCGCTATTCGCTCCTCCACGGAATATCTTCCGGCCTTCGCCCTGGCCGACTCCGATAGGCCGCAAACGACCAGCCGAATTTAAGCGCCCCGCCGCGCACCACGAACGCGCCCGCGAAGCCAAGCAGGCTGGACGCCAGCGCCGGTAGGCCGGCAAGATCGCCAAGGGTGAAGATGGCGGCACCGGCCAGGGCGGCCGTGACATAGATTTCAGGCCTGAGCAGCACCGAGGGTTCGCCGGCAAGCAGGTCGCGCAGGATGCCGCCGAAGGTCGCCGTCAGCACGCCCATGATGACCGAAACGACGGGCGAGCCGGTGATCGCCAGCCCCTTGGCTGCGCCCATCACCGAGAACGCTGCGAGGCCGACGGCATCGAGCCAAAGCAGCAGCTTGTAGCGGGATTCAAAACGATGGGCGCTGAAGAAGACCAGCACCGCGACGGCGGCGCAGATCAGCACATAGCCACTGTTGGCGACCCAGAATACGGGCAGGTTGAGGATGACATCGCGCAACGTCCCGCCGCCGATGCCGGTGACGCTGGCCAGGAACAGGAAGCCGATGATGTCGAGCTGCTTGCGCGACGCGGCAAGCGCGCCCGTCGCCGCGAAGACGGCGACGCCGGCATAGTCGAGCAAGGCGATTGGGTTCAAGGACATAGGGGAGTAGGGCAGTAAGGGAATAGGGCAATAGGGGAATTGAATAGCATAGAACCGCGCGAAAGTACGGTTTCGATCCCCTACTCCCCTACTCCCTTACTGCCCTACTCCCTTACTCCCCTATTCAAGCATCCTTCTCGGCCTGCTCGTTCACCGGGCCGGGCTCGACCTTCGCCTCGGCGGTTGCCTTCGGGCCACCCTTGGCGACGCCGACCATCGCCGGCCGCAGAACACGCTCGCCGATCGAATAGCCGGGCTGCACCACCTGGACGACGGTGCCGGCCGGAACCTCCGGATTAGGCACCTCGAACATCGCCTGGTGAAAATTCGGATCGAACTTCTCGCCTTCAGGCGCGAGTTTCTTCACGCCGTGGCGCTCCAGCGCCGACAGCATGGCCCGCTCGGTGAGGTCGACGCCTTCGATCAGCGCCTTGAAGCCGGCATCGCCTGAGGCCTTGGCCTCGGCGGGAATGGCATCGAGCGCGCGGCGCAGATTGTCCGACACCGACAGCATGTCGCGCGCGAAATTGGCCACCGCATAAGTGCGCGCGTCATGCACGTCGCGCGCGGTGCGCCGCCGCAAATTCTCCATTTCGGCCGCGACGCGCAGCGCCCGGTCCTTCAGTTCCTCGTTTTCCTTCAGCAGCCGCACGAGCGCTTCATAGTCGCCGTCGACGCCACCTTCCGCACGCTCGCCGGAAGCCTGGGCGGCTTCCATATCTTCGGGCGTGCGTTCGTCTTTTGCCTGGTCGCTCATCGCCGTTTCCCGTCATTCGGATTGGTCTGGATTTGCGCCCGATATCGAGGTTTGGAGGCCAAAAATCAAGGGGTAAGCGCTCGCGGCGGATGTCGAGCCATCGTTCCAAATTAATTCAAATTTTACCCTGTCACGCGGCTTTGCTTGCCCTCGAATGCCGTTGCGGGAACCATAAACGGGCTGGAGGAGTTTCGAAGCCGACACAGGATTTTGGGACAATGAACGGCAACAACGGCAACCGGCGCGCCGAATTGGCCAACGATATCAGGCGGCAGGCGGGCAGCGAAGCGACGAAGCGCTTTTTGCGCACCTTGCCGGCATTTCGCCTGGAAAAAGAGGTGCCTCGGCGGCTGAGCGACCTGCTTGAACGCCTAGACGCCGTGGACGCCAGAAAAGCAGGCGGCGAGCGGCGTCGATAGCCTCGCGCCGCGATTGAGGGCCTCAGGCCGCCTTTCGGTCGTCGCGCATCAACGCTTCGCCATGGCGGATCTCGGTGCCGAGCACCTTCAGGCATTCCCGCATGAAAGCGGCAAGGCCAGGCCAGCCTTTTGCCGACACCAGATTGCCGTCGACATGCGCGCCTGTCGGCGCGACGTCGATATAGATGCCGCCGGCGAGCGTCACTTCCGGCTCGCAATAATGCAGCGCCGCCACTTCCTTGCCGCGCACCACGCCGTCGACCGCGATCAGGATCTGCACACCGTGGCAAATGGTGAAGATCGGCTTGCCGGTCTCATGGAAATGCCTGATCAGCGCCTGCACGCGCTTGTCGATGCGGATATATTCCGGTCCGCGCCCGCCCGCCGCGTAGACCGCGTCGTAGTCGGCCGGGTTCACCTCGGCGAAAGTCTTGTTGAGGATGTAATCGTGGCCGAGCTTTTCGGTATAGGTCTGATGGCCTTCAAAGTCGTGCAAGGAGGTCTTGAGCACGTCGCCCGCCTTCTTGTCAGGGCACACGACATGGACCATGTGACCCACCGCATGCATGGCCTGTTCAAAGACGAAAATCTCGTATTCCTCGCTGAACTCGCCAACGAGCATCAATATCTTCTTGCCGGCCATGCCGTTTCCTCCCTTAGCTGGCTATTTATTTCGGGGTGCTAAATAATGACCCTATCGTAAGGTGAGGACGGCAAAAGGGAAAGCGCAAATCGCCAAATTGGTCTGACCAGATGGGTTCGATCCCGTCTCGGGGCATGCAAGGGCCACAACGTCGCGACGGAACAGGAGAGGCTGGTCCGACCAGGACCGGCGATCAGACCGCGGCCCGGATCATATCCGCGGCCTTCTCGGCGATCATAATCGTCGGTGCATTGGTGTTGCCGCCAATCAGGGTCGGCATCACCGAGGCATCCACCACACGCAACGCTTCCAGCCCGCGAACCTTGAGCCGCGGGTCGACCACTGCCATGTCGTCAACGCCCATCTTGCAGGTGCCGGCCGGGTGGTAGATCGTGTCGGCGCGTGCCCTGATATGCGCCATCAGTTCGGCATCGCTCGAAGCGCCGGCGGTATAGATTTCCCTGGCGCGATATTTCGCCAGCGCCGGCGCCTCCAATATGGCGCGCATCTTCCGCACGCCCTTGAGCAGCAGGTCGGCGTCACGCTCGTCCTCGAGGAAGCGCGGATCGATGCGCGGCGGCGCCAGCGGATCCCGGCTCATTAGACCCACCTCGCCGCGCGAATGCGGCCGAAGCACACAGACATGGCAGGAAAAGCCGTATCCCATATGCAGCTTGCGGCCATGGTCGTCGACGATGGCGATGCAGAAATGCAGTTGCAGGTCGGGACGCTCGACTGTCGGATCTGATTTGAGGAAGGCGCCGCCTTCGGCGTAAGGGGTGGCGATCATGCCGGTCCCGTCCTTGCGCCAGCGCAGCATGTGCCTGATCAGGCCGGGCATGCCCGTGAGCCCGATGCCCACCAGATCCGTGTGCCGCGACTTCCAGGCGAGAATGAAATCGAGATGGTCCTGCAGGTTCTTGCCCACGCCCGGCAATTCGTGGACGAGCGGAATGCCGTGCGCCGCGAGCTCCACCGCCGGGCCGATACCGGAGAGCAGGAGCAGTTGCGGCGAGCCGAACGCCCCTGCGCAAAGGATGACTTCGCGCCTGGCTTCCGCCACGGCTTCGCTTTTGCCACTGCGGTAGCGCACGCCCGTGGCGCGCCGGCCGTTGAGCACGACGCCCGTCGCATGCGCGCCGGTGACTACGGTGAGGTTCGGCCGGTTCATCGCCGGATGCAGATAGGCCGCCGCCGCCGAGCAGCGCTCGCCGTTGCGGCGCTCGCCCCAGAACTGTGTCACCTGATAGAGTCCGGCCCCTTCCTGCTCCGGCCCGTTAAAGTCATCATTCAGCCTGATCTGGTTTTCACCGCAGGCCTCGACGAAAGCCCTGGAGATCGTGCGCGGCTCCTGCTGTTCGCAGACCCTCAGCGGCCCGTCGCCGCCATGCAGCGCGTCGCCGCCGCGCTGGTTGCCTTCGGCGCGCCGGAAATACGGCAGCACCTCGTCCCACGACCAGCCCTCGCAGCCGAGCTCGGCCCATTCGTCATAATCGCGGCGATGGCCCCGCGTGTACAGCATCGCGTTGATGGCGCTCGACCCTCCGAGAGCCTTGCCCCGCGGCTGATATCCCCTGCGGCCGTTGAGACCTTCCTGCGGTACGGTCTCGAAGGCCCAGTTGTTGATCTTCGGCCGGCCGGGCAGCAGTGCGATGATGCCGGCGGGGGCGCGGATCAAGAGATCCTTGCCGGCGCCTCCCGCCTCCAGCAGGCAGACCGTCTTCGATGGGTCCTCGGAAAGTCTCGCGGCAAGCGTCGAGCCGGCGGAGCCGCCGCCGGCAATCACATAGTCGTAGCGCATGGTTCCCTCCGGCGGATCTTTCCGTCCGTTCCCTTGAGAGAATGCCTGCTGAAGCGCCTTGTAAAGGTGCCCCGCGTCAGCCAGTGCATGATCCCCGAACCGAGGCTTCGGAAAAGATCATGCTCCGACAAAGGACTGGATCAGGATGACGGTCAACCGAACGTCATTCTGATCCAGAGCGCTTGCGCCGCCATGAGTATTTCGGGCCTTTCGGCTCAGCTTCCGCGGCCGGCTGGTAATAAACCGGCAGGCCGCCGGTGCGCCCTTCCTCCAGGCGCTTCAACAGCACCGGATTGGAGACCTCGAACTCGTCGAAGCCGAGCCGCAGCATATGCGGCAGCTGGTCGACCAGCACCTGGCCGGTGGCGCGCACCGCGCCCTTGAAATGATGCCGGACGCGCAGCAACTCGCCCTTCGAGAAGGAGCGGCCATCATTGAAGGCCGGGAACGCGAGCGCCACCAGCGACAATTGGTCCAGCAAGCCGGTTATCTTGTCGAGCTCGTCGCCGGGCTGCAGCAACACACCGAGGCGTTCCGTGGCTGACTTGCGGATTTCTTCATCCAGCCCGAGAAAAACCTGAAGCGGCAGGATGAAACGGCCATTGCCGGCCAGCGCCTCGGCGCCTTGGGCGTGCGTCCACTCGTCCTCGCGAAAACCGTCAGGGGTCCAGAGGCGGGTCCCCGCTGTCGTCGATCCAGTCATCAAAAATCCTAAGGTCCTAAAGATTGCAAGGATATGCCGAGATTCAGGTCAGGCCGAGCGGAAAATGGTGGCTTCCGAGAACCAGAGCGGAGCGTACTTGAAGTACGTGAGCACCGGAAGCGCAGGAAGTCGCCATTTGCAGGCCGGCCTCACATGAATATCGGCGTATCCTAAAGAGAGGCGTCGGTCAGCGACTTCTCCAGTCCGGAGAGATGGATACCGCACTCGGTTTTCGCGTGCCCGGCCCAGCGGCCGCTGCGCGCGTCCTCGCCGGGTTGCACCGGCTGCGTGCATGGGAAGCAGCCGATCGACAGATAGCCATAGGCGACCAGCGGATTTTCGCGCAGTGCATGCACGCGCATATAGTCGGCCTGGTCCGATGTCGTCCAATGCGCCAGCGGATTGATGCGGATACGCGAACCGACCGCCTCGAAGACGGGCAGTGCAGCCCGCGTCGAGGCCTGGAAGCGCTTGCGTCCGGTGAACCAGGCACGGAACGGCTCGACACCGCGCGCCAGCGGCTCGACCTTGCGCACGTTGCAGCAGGCGTCCGTGTCGGTCTCATTGAGCCGGCCGGTCGGATCGACGCGTTCGAGCGCCGCCTCGTCCGGCTTGATCACCCTTATATCCGTCAGGCCGAAATCGGCAATCAGCGCGTCGCGATAGCCGAGTGTCTCCTCGAAATGCTTGCCGGTGTCGAGGAAGATCACCGGCAGCGAGCGGTCGATCTCCGAGATCATGTGCAGCAGCACCGCCGAATCCGCGCCGAACGACGACACCGCGGCGACCTCGCCGCGGAAGGATTCGCGCGCCGCGCGCTCGATGATCTCGATAGGCTTCAAATGGCCGAGCAGCGCGTCGAGCCCCGCCGCTTCGGCGGCGATGCCGGCCTCGACGTCGACAATGCGGTCAAGCGGCCTTGGTTTCGCCAGCATAGAGCGCCTCCTTGAACGGCGCGGGACCGACACGGCGGTAGGCGTCGATAAAACGTTCGTCGGAATTGAGCCGAAGGCCGAGATAGGTGTCGACGATCTGCTCGATGGCATCGGTGATCTCGTCCGAGGAGAAGCCGCGACCGATGATCTCGCCCACGGACGTGTTCTCGTCGGCCGAGCCGCCAAGCGTCACCTGATAAAGCTCGGAGCCCTTCTTCTCGACGCCGAGAATGCCGATATGGCCGACATGGTGATGGCCGCAGGCGTTGATGCATCCGGAGATCTTCAGCTTCAACTCGCCGATCTCGCGCTGCCGCTCCAGCGAAGCGAAGCGCCGCGAGATTTCCTGGGCGACCGGAATAGAGCGCGCCGTGGCCAGCGAGCAATAATCGAGGCCAGGACAGGAGATGATGTCGCTGATCAGATTGGAATTGGCGGTCGCCAGGCCAATCTCGACGAGCGCGTCATAGACAGCCTTCAGATCGGCGCGCGCCACATGCGGCAGGATGAGGTTCTGCTCGTGGCTGACGCGCAGCTCGTCGAATGCGTATTTCTCGGCAATGTCGGCAACCGCCTCCATCTGGCTGTCGGTGACGTCGCCGGGCACCTCGCCGATGCCCTTGAGCGAGATCGTCACCGCCGCGTAATCGGGATGGCGGTGCGTCACGACATTCTGATCGAGCCATTCCGAAAAGCTCTTGGAATCGAGCCGGGCTTGCTTGACGAGAGCATCACCTTCCGGTCGGGCCGACAGCGCCGGAGGCGCGAAATAAGCATTGATCGCCTGGATATCGGGCTCCGGCAATTTCAGCTCGGTGTCCTTGAGCTGCTGCCATTCGGCCTCGATCTGTCGTGCGATCTCTTCGACACCGGTCTCATGCACCAGGATCTTGACGCGTGCCTTGTACTTGTTGTCGCGGCGCCCGTAGAGGTTGTACACGCGCAGGATCGCCGTGCAGTAGGACAGAAGATCGGCTTCCGGCAGGAAATCGCGGATCCTCTTGGCGACCATCGGCGTGCGGCCCAGACCCCCGCCGACATAGACGGCAAAGCCCAATTCGCCAGCCGCATTCTTCTTCAGATGCAGGCCGATGTCATGCGCCTGAATGGCAGCCCGGTCGCGCTCGGCCCCCGTCACCGCGATCTTGAACTTGCGCGGCAGGTAGGAAAATTCCGGATGAACCGAGGACCATTGGCGCAGGATTTCCGCATAGGGCCGCGGATCGGCGATCTCGTCGGCGGCCGCCCCCGCGAAGTGGTCGGCGGTGACGTTGCGGATGCAATTGCCGCTGGTCTGGATGCAATGCATCTCGACGCTGGCGAGATCGGCCAGGATCGCCGGAACATCGGCAAGCGCCGGCCAGTGGAACTGGAGGTTCTGGCGTGTGGTGAAGTGGCCGTAACCCTTGTCGTATTTGCGCGCGATATGGGCGAGCATGCGCAACTGCCGGCTGTTCAGCGTGCCGTAAGGCACGGCGATGCGCAGCATATACGCATGCAGCTGCAGGTAGACGCCGTTCATCAGCCTGAGCGGCCGGAACTGGTCCTCGGTGATCTCGCCGGCAAGCCGGCGCTTCACCTGGTCGCTGAACTCGGCGACGCGGGCCTGAACGAAATCGTGGTCGAACTCGTCGTAACGGTACATGCTTCGTCTTTCAGGGCGCGTCCGCCCGTTGCTTCCTTGGATTCAAGCGGCTCGTTGCGCCTGCGGGCTCGCCTGCTTGCCGAGATCGGGGTGAATCGTCGGGCCCGCGGCGCGTATCTTCTCGCGCAGCCGCACCGGCTCGACCAATCCATCGACAATTGTGACGTCGATCACGTTGACGTCCAGAACTTCGTTGTTGGCGGCGGCGGCAGCGCCGATCGCTTCCAGCCGGTCCTCCGCCGCCTTGTCGTGCGCGACATCGGCATGGCCGACCGCCTCCGCCCAGCCGCCATCGGCATACCAGACGGCGATGCCGTCGGAGAGCCTGTTTGCGGTCAGAACCTTCATGGTTGAACTCCTTCGGCGGCGGCCGAAGCCGCGCCCTCATGCCTGTGTGCCGCGAGCGGCTCGGATTGTTCGAAATTGGCGCCGGCGACCGCATCGCCGATGATCGTCATCACCGGACCGGTGAGATCGGCGCGCTCTTCCAGCGACGGCAGGTCGGCAAGCGTGCCGTGGAAACGGCGGCGATTGCCGAGGCTGGCATTCTCGACGACGGCCACGGCCGTGTCCGGCGACAACCCGGCTTCGATCAGCCGTCCAGCGACTTCCGCCGCGACCGAGCGACCCATATACACGGCAACGGTCGCACCGGAGACGGCAAGCTTTGCCCAGTCGGGCAGCGAGTTGCCCTTGAGGTCGTGGCCGGTGGTGAACACCATTGAGGACGAAACCCCGCGCAGCGTCAGCGGCAGTTCGAAATCGGCGGCGGCGGCGAAGGCGGCGGTGACGCCCGGAACCACCTCATACGCTATCCCGGCCTCGCGCAGCGCCGCCATTTCCTCGCCGGCGCGTCCGAACACCAGCGGATCGCCGGACTTCAGCCGCACCACGCGCTTACCGGCCTGGCCGAGCTCGATGAGTAGGGCGTTGATCTCTTCCTGGCTCTTGGAATGGCAACCCTTGCGCTTGCCGACCGGCAGGCGCTCGGCGTCGCGGCGCCCCATGCCGACGATCGCCTCCGGCACCAGCGCATCATAGACGATGGCATCGGCTTCCATCAGCAGGCGGTGGGCACGCAAAGTCAGCAGATCCTCCGCGCCGGGGCCGGCGCCGACCAGCGCGATATGCCCCGCGGCCGGCGCATTCGCGCTCAGGAGCTCGAGCGCTGCGCCATGCGCCTGGGCGTGGTCACCGGCTTCGATAGCCTTGGCCGGCGCGCCGGCGAAGAAGTCGCTCCAGAAGCGACGACGGCGACTACCCTTCGGCAGCCGCTCGGCGGCAACGCGGAACGAAGCCGCCAAGGCGGCCAGCCGGCCGAGCGACGGCGACAGCATGCGGTCTATGCGGACACGCAGCATCTGCGCCAGAACCGGTCCGGCACCCTCGGTCCCGATGGCAATCGCAACCGGCGCGCGGTTCACCAACGCCGGGGTTAAGAAGTCGCAAAGATCCGGGCGATCTACCACATTGACCGGGATGCCCAGCCGTCGCGCGTCATCGACGACGCGGCCATCGAGCGCCTCGTCACCGCTCGCAGCGAACACCAGGGCAGCACCCTGGAGATGCGCGGCAGCCTCATAGGGTGCATTGATGTGAACGGCGCCGATCGATGCGATGAAATCCAACAGCCCGCCACTGGCATTGTCGGCGACGATGCGTAGCACCGCGCTCGACTGCGAAACCAGCCTGGCCTTGGCGAGCGCTTCCTCGCCATTACCGACGATGGCTACGGCTTGGCCGTCGACCCGCATGAAGACGGGAAAGGCATTGAGTTTGGCGTTGGCTGGCGACATGGCGACGAGCAATATTGAAACAGTTTGGCAGTTTTACGCGGGCAGGCCAAAAACCAGAAGGCAAGCACTCGCGCGTCGCCGAACGGCAGGCAATCGCTTTTTCGCAGCCGCGAAGAGCAAGAGAAAAAAATTCTACTTTGGGGATGAGAGAGCCAGAACGGCGTGAGAAACCACCCTGATCTGCCGCGATTTTTAGCACCGGCTCCGGAAAGCGGCAAAACAGTTTTTTCTAAATTCTACTAACTTAGTAGATTAAAGCCAACCTTGTCGCTCGATGGCCAGCCTCACCTGGAGAGAGCAGTTGAGAGCGCACTGGCAGGTCGGAACAATCCTGCTCCGCGGCTCGTTTGGCTAGCAATCCATTCTGTCGATCTGGGCTCGACCGGTCGGCAATCCGCAAGCAAAGGAGGAACGCCATGAACATCAAGCTGAAGCACGGATTGTGGGTCGTCGTGGCCGATGGTGAGAAGGCGCTTTTCCTGCGCAACCAGGGCGACAACAAGTTCCCGAACCTGGAGGTGGTACAGGAGATGGAGCAGGAGAACCCCGCCACACGCGAGCAGGGCACGGACAAGCCGGGCCGCCAGAGCAACGAAGGCCCCCGCAGCGCCGTTGAGGAAACCGATTGGCACCGCCTCGGCAAGGAACGTTTCGCTGTCGAGATCGCAGACCGGCTTTACAAGCTCGCGCATCGTGGTGCATTCGACGCGGTCGTGCTGATCGCGCCCCCGCAGGTGCTTGGCGAGATGCGCCAGAAACTGCACAAGGAGGTGAGTGAGAAGGTGCAGGCGGAGATCCCAAAGACGCTCACCAACCACACGATTCCGGATATCGAGAATCTGTTGCAAGCGGCGTAGGCGACGAAGGAAGAGCGGCCTCGAGGCTGGATCGCGTCTCGAAGCCGCCTCTTTGTCGGCGCGGCGCCGATTTTCCGGTCCACGCCCTTCTTCAGCGTCGATTTCTGCGCGGCGGCGGTTGCATCATCGCCGCTCCGTCCACCATATTGCCCGAAGGCGACGGCCTCGGCGGGCGCCCATCCGACATCGTGAATTTTCGAAAGGCGCGCAAAAGACAATGCCGCATGACACGCCCCTTATCGCCACCATCGTCGCCGGTCTGGGGCTGGCTTTCGTCTTCGGGGCTTTAGCCAACCGCTTCCGCATCCCGCCGCTTGTCGGTTATCTCGTCGCCGGCGTGCTTGTCGGGCCTAACACGCCGGGCTTCGTCGCCGACGCCAGCCTTGCCAACGAACTCGCGGAAATCGGCGTCATCCTTTTGATGTTCGGCGTCGGCCTGCATTTTTCGCTGAAGGATCTCCTGTCCGTCCGCGCCATCGCGGTGCCGGGCGCCATCGTGCAGATCGGCTTCGCAACGCTGCTTGGCGTCGGGCTTGCCTGGCTGCTCGGCTGGTCCCTCGGCGCGGGCCTGGTCTTCGGCCTCGCGCTTTCGGTCGCCTCGACCGTGGTGCTTTTGCGCGCGCTGCAGGAGCGGCGGCTGATCGAGACCGAGCGTGGCCGCATCGCCGTCGGCTGGCTGATCGTCGAGGATCTCGCCATGGTGCTGGCGCTGGTTCTGCTACCCGCGCTCGCTGGCGTGCTCGGTGGCCAACCGCAGGTCGAGGATCATACGAGCCTGCTCTCGCTGCCCGCCAGCTACGGCATATGGGGCGTTGTCGGCATCACGCTCGCCAAGGTCGCCGCCTTCGTCGTCGTCATGCTGGTGGTCGGCCGCAGGGTCATACCGTGGATCCTGCATTACGTCGCGCATACCGGCTCACGGGAACTGTTCCGGCTCTCGGTGCTGGCCATCGCGCTCGGCGTCGCCTTCGGCGCGGCGAAGCTGTTCGGCGTCTCGCTGGCGCTCGGCGCCTTCTTCGCCGGCATGATCATGAGCGAGTCTGAGCTCAGCCACCGCGCGGCGGAGGAATCGCTGCCGCTGCGCGACGCCTTCTCAGTGCTGTTCTTCGTCTCGGTCGGCATGCTGTTCGACCCTCTCAGCCTGATCAGCAACGGCCTGCCGATCCTCGCCACCTTGGCCATCATCGTCGTCGGCAAGTCGATCGCCGCCTTCGTCATCGTCATCGCCTTCCGCTATCCGATCGCGACCGCGCTGATGATTTCGGCGAGCCTTGCCCAGATCGGTGAGTTCTCATTCATCCTTGCCGAGCTCGGCGTCGGCCTGAAACTCCTGCCAGAACAGGGCCGAGACCTGATCCTTGCCGGCGCGATCCTCTCGATCGTGCTCAATCCGCTGATGTTCCTGGTTGTCGACTGGATGAAGCCGTGGCTGGAAAAGCGCGCCGGAAAGGCCGCGCCGGTCGAAGCGCAAAGGCCGATCGGCCCGGCCACCGAGCCCGGCCAGGTCGCCTCGGTCCAGGCAGCCCCAGGAAAGGAAGACGGTCCGCCGCCCAAGACTGCGCTTGCCGGCCATTCCATCCTGATCGGTTATGGCCGTGTCGGCAGCTTGGTGGGCGCAGCGCTGAAGGAAGCCGCCCTGCCGTTCCTGGTGATCGAGGATGCCGACAAGACGCTGGCGAAGCTGCGGGAGGACGGCGTCGAGACCGTCGCCGGCAACGCCGCCAATGCGGACGTCTTCTCAGCCGCCAATCCGGAGGGCGCGAGGCGGCTGATCCTCGCCATCCCCAATGCCTTCGAGTCCGGCCAGATCGTGCTTCGAGCCCGCACCGCCAATCCTGCGATCACTGTGATCGCCCGCGCGCACTCCGACGCCGAGGTCGAGCACCTGAAAGGCCTCGGCGCCGACACCGTGATCATGGGCGAGCGTGAGATCGCCCGCGGCATCGTCGAGGTGGTGACCGGCAAACCCACCGATCCGGCGGGGCTCGCCATGGCGATCAACCCGCAGCCAGCTTGATGCCTCTCAGGCCGTGAACGCGGAGCCGCCATTCCGCGCGATGTCGCTGAGATATTTCGCCGGCGGCTTGCCCAGCGCCTTCTTGAACATGGTGATGAAGGCGGTGACGGATTCATAGCCCAGATCGCCCGACACCTGCTGCACGCTGGCGCCGGCGGACAGTTCCCTGAGCGCCACGATCAGGTGTAACTGCTGGCGCCAGCGGCCGAAGCTCAGGCCCGTCTCCTTCACCGCGAGGCGCGCCAGGCTGCTCTCGCTAAGCGCCAAGCGATGCGCCCACTCCGCTAGCGTGCTGCGGTCGGCGGGGTCGTCGGCCAGTGCCTCCGCGATCCGCCGCAGCCGAGGCTCGGCCGAGATCGGCAGGTGCAATTGCTGGACGGGCATAAGCGGCAGCTCGGCAAGCAGGACCCTTCCCAGGAAATCGCAGCGCGGATCGTCCGGCGCGCATTCCGACAGCTCGATGATCACCTCGCGCAGCAGCGGCGAGATCGAAAGCGTGCTGCACCGATCCGGCAGGTCGGCGGCGCCGGGCTCGATATAGACGAAGAACATCCGCGCATTCGCGGTCGCGATGTTGCTGTGTTCCATCCGGCTCGGCACCCAGACCCCGCAATGTGGCGGCACCATCCAGAGCCCGGTCGGAACCCTGCAGGTGACGCCGCCGCCAAGCGCAAAGACGAGCTGCCCCTTGCGGTGCCAATGCTCGCGCACCTCGGCCTTGGTCTCGGTGACGTCGACGCCGACGGCGATCGCCGGCGCGGCCACGTCGTCGACGTCGAAATCCAGCCAGGGCCAGCGAAGCGGCTGTCTCATGCTTGACCGTTTCTAGATATCATTTGGCTTTATATCTAAATTCTTCAATTACGAAAGTCGATAGGATCACACCGATATCGTCGCATCGATCGGGTCTTCCAGACGTCAATTTCAAAGGTGGCCAATGCTCGCTCTCGCTATTTCTTCCGACAGCCCCAGCCAACTCAAGTTCACAGAGGTCGACGAGCCCAACTGCAACTCAAATGAAGCATTGGTGATAGTTCATGCGACATCATTGAACCGTGGCGAGTTGCGCCTGCTCGCCATCCGCCCCGACGGCTGGATCCCCGGCCAGGACATCGTTGGCATCGTGGAACGCGCGGCGGCCGATGGCTCAGGCCCGGCCGCGGGCACGCGCGTCGCGGCCTTGGTCGACCAGGGCGGCTGGGCCGAGCATGTCGCCGTTCCGACCGACCGCCTCGCCGTGATACCCGACGCTGTCAGCTTCGCCTCCGCCGCCACGCTGCCGGTCGCGGGCACGACGGCGCTGAGGACCTTGCGCCAAGGCGGCGATCTCGCCGGCCAGCGGGTGCTGATCACCGGCGCAAGCGGCGCGGTCGGCCGCTTTCAGATCCAAATCGCGTGCGAGCAAGGCGCTTCCGTGACGGCGATCGCCTCGGCCCGACACCACGATGACCTTCGCGATCTGGGCGCCGGGAAGATCGTCGAGTCGATCGAACTGGCGGAGGGACCGTTTTCGCTGATCACCGAGTCGGTCGGCGGCAAGAGCCTGGCTGATGCGATCGAACGCGTCGCGCCGGGTGGAACGATCATCATGTTCGGCTCGAGCAGCGGCGAGCTCACGCCGGTTGGATTCCGCCAGTTCGTTCCCGGCCACGAAGGCGCGCGGCTACAAACCTTCGCCTATTACACCTCCGGTTCAGCCATCGGCGCCGATATTGCCGCGCTGCTCGATCTGATCGTGGCCGGCCGGCTTGAAACGCGAGTGGCCATGACGGTGCCCTGGACGGACATCGGTCAGGCCCTGGACGCGCTCAGACAGCGCAGCTTCAGCGGCAAGGCCGTTCTCACGATGGCTTGAAGTCAGCCGCCTAGAGCGTTTCACCGTTTCGTGGAAACGGCGAACCGCGCTAACGCTTTGTTTTTACGCAATTCTGGACGGAAAACCGCTCACACTTTTCCTGGAATTGCTCTAAACGTGCTGGCCGCCATTGATGTGGATTTCCGAGCCGGTCACGTAGGACGACTGGCCGGAGCACAGGAAATAGATGATGTCGGCCACCTCCGAGGTGGCGCCCAGCCTTCTCAGCGGGATCGTCTCAACTATCTTGTCGGTGCCGGGCGACAGGATCGCCGTGTCAATCTCGCCCGGCGCGATCGCGTTGACGCGGATGCCGTATGGGCCGAAATCATGCGCCATCTCGCGCGTCAGCGAGCCGAGCGCCGCCTTCGACGTCGCATAGGCCGTGCCGGCGAATGGATGCACCCTTGTGCCGGCGATCGAAGTGACGTTGACGATCGAACCCTTGGCGGCGGCGAGCTCCTTGAACAGGCCGCGCGCCAGCATGATCGGCGCGAAGAAATTGACCTGGAAGACGTCGCGCCAGACATGCATCGGCGTCTCGATCGAATTCATCCGGCTGCCATCCTTCAGCTTCGGCGAGATGCCGGCATTGTTGACCAGCGCGTGCAGTTGCCCGCCATGCGCCTCCAGCCGGTGGCGGATTTCCGAAACGGCGATGCCGACGTCCTCCTGGTCGGCGAGATCGACCTTGATGTGATCCTCGGGGCCGGCAGGCCACGGGCAATCCTCGGCAAAGGCCTGGCGCGAACAGGTGATCACGCGCCAGCCCTCGCGCGAAAAACGCTTCACCGTCGCATGGCCGATTCCCCGGCTTGCGCCGGTGAGCACGATGGTTTTTCTGCTGTCGGTCTCGGCCATGACTTTGTCTCCGGCCGGACATGTAGCCGAAGGCGCTTGCCATTACGAGAGGCGAAGTTGCCGCTCTACCCGCCGCCGAGGATATCGAGGATCGAGGTCTGCCGCCTTTTCTTCGGTCCGCCGACATCGCCGGGCGGCACCGGATGCTTGATCGAGGCGGTCGATCCGCTGTCGCTCGGCATGTCGAAGCCGCCGGCGTCGACGGTCTCGGCCGGCCGGGGCTGGCGCGCGGGTGCCTGCCGTGCCGGCGCCTGGGCAACAGGCTGCGATTGGGCTGCAGGCTGCGACTGGCCGACGCCCGCGGGCGGGGCGGGCGGCGGCTGCGAGGCATCCGCCGACGGGATCTCGTCCGGCACGATCGTATCGGAGGGGGTCGACTTCCAGGTGCCGGGCAGCGGCCGCACCGGCACGCCTTCATGCGCCGCCACCATGAATTCGTGCCAGGCCTGCGCCGGCAAGGCGCCGCCGGTCACCTTCTTCATCGGGCTGCCGTCGTCATTGCCGAACCACACGCCGGTGGTGAGGTTCGCGGTGTAGCCGACGAACCAGGCATCGCGCGAGTTCTGGCTGGTGCCGGTCTTGCCGGCCGACGGCCAGTTGAACGCTGCCTTTTTCGCGGTGCCGACCTCGACCGTGCCGGTCATCATCGAGTTCATCATGCCCACGATATCGGCCTTGATGACGCGCGGCGCGCTGCCGGTGCTGCCCTCGTAGAGCACCTTGCCGCTGGCGGTGGTGATGCGCTGGATGAAGTGGATGTCCGGCTTGTAGCCGCCATTGGCGAAAGGCACATAGGCCGAGGTCAGTTCCAGCGGTGTGACCTCCGAGGTGCCGAGCGCGATCGAGGTGTTGGCCTGCAGGTCGGACTGGATGCCCATGCGATGCGCGGCTTCCACCACCGCGTCGGGCCCGACCTCCATGGTGAGCTGCGCCGCCACCGAGTTCAGCGACTTGGCCAGAGCCGTCGCAAGCGTGACCTTGCCGTAATATTTGCCGCCATAATTGTCGGGCGTCCATTTGCCGATTTTGATCGGCGCGTCGTTGCGGATGCTGTCGGGCGTGCGGCCGGCTTCCAGCGCCGCCATGTAGACGAAGGGCTTGAAGGCGGAGCCCGGCTGCCGGCGCGCTTCCGAGGCGCGGTCGAACTGGCTGGTCGAATAATCATAGCCGCCGACCATGGCGCGCACCGCGCCGGAATCATCGATCGATACCAGCGCCCCCTGCGTGACGTTGAGCTTCTTTCCGCTTTCGTCGATCAGCCGGCGGATCGACTGTTCGGCAAGCTTCTGCAGGTTGAGGTCGACGGTGGTGTTGATGACGATGTCGCCGCGCACGTCGCCGATCAGGTCGGGAAGCTCGTCCATCACCGTATCGGCAACGTAGTTTTCCGAGCCGGTCCAGTAAGACGGCGCGCGCGTCGCCGGCGCGCTCAGCGCGGTCTTGTATTCCTTGTCGCTGATCTTGCCGGTCTCGCGCATGGCCGCGAGCACGAGCTGCGCGCGTTCCTCGGCCGCCTTCGGGTCGCGCGCCGGCGAAAGCTTCGACGGCGCCTTGAGCAGGCCCGCCAGAAGTGCTGCCTCCGAAAGCGATACGTCGCGCGCGCTCTTGCCGAAATAGCGCCGCGAAGCCGCCTCGACGCCATAGGCGCCTGAGCCGAAATAGACCCGGTTGAGGTACATTTCGAGGATCTGGTCCTTCGTGTGCTTGTGCTCTAGCCAGAGCGCCAGCAGCACTTCCTGCACCTTGCGCTCCAGCGTGCGGTCCGGCGTCAGGAACAGGTTCTTGGCCAGCTGCTGCGTCAGCGTCGAGCCGCCTTGCGAGAAATGGCGGCCGAGCAGGTTGGTGACCATGGCGCGCGACAGGCCGATCGGGTCGATGCCGAAATGCGAATAGAAGCGCCGGTCCTCGATGGCGACGACGGCCTCCGGAATATAGGGCGACATCTCGTGCAGGCCGACTGCCTCGCCGCCCGACGCGCCGCGATTGGCTATAAGCTGCCCATCGACCGAGACGATCTTGATGTTGGGCGCACGGTCCGGGACCGACCAGGTCGTGGCCGCCGGCATCTTGGCGCCGTAATAGACGACGACGCCGGCCACCGCGATGCCGCCCCAGATGCACAGCACGAAGCACCAGTAGACCAGCCGGGTGGCGATGCCGAGCAGCCCGCGCCGGTTGCGGTCGCGGCCACGGCCGCGTGATTTCGCCTTGGCGGATCTGCCCTTTGCAGCGGATTTGCGGGTGCGCGGCACGACGCGATCCTCCTCGCTCACCGAAAAGCCCTCGGAGGATTTCGCCCGCGGCGATCCGTCGAAGCTCGGTTCGATGCGACTGTCTCTGCGGTTCGCCATGCGCTCTAGTCTGTCTGTCCCCAAATGCCGATGGCGTTCGGGTTGAAGACTAGATGCGGCGGTTTAAAGGCGCGTTAAATTGATGACCGATCAGCCATTTGAAATCCCTTACGAATTTCTTAATCCGTTACCGCGCGTTACCGCTGCGGTTACCGCTCTGTTCACGGCCCTTAAGCCGAGCCTCGGCGAAGCGATCAGCGGCCTCCAGCACAGCGCGGTCGTACCTCTCGGTGGTCTTGGTTGCGGTGTGCCCGGCGACCTTGCTGGTATCGTCCAGCCTGGCGCCTGACGCCCTGCCCTCCGTGATGCCAGAAGCGCGCAGATCGCGAGCCCATAACGTCGCCGGCAGGCCAGCCGCTTTGCGGTCCACCGTCCAGCGCTGCGCGAATATCGAAGCCCGCCAAGGCAGGCGGTTTTCTTCCGAAACGATCACCGGACCGGTGCGCCGTTCAACTGGCCAGTGCTTCAACTCCTCTATCACCATCGGTGCTTTGAGCAGCGAATAGGAGATACTCGCTCCGGAGCTGTCAGCGGTCTTGGACGGCGTGTAGTGCAGCACCAGGTCAGCATCGATGTCTTCCCATCGCAAGCCGAACCATTTCAGATCTCTGTCGGCGTCAAAAATTTCTGATATCCCACCCATGTCCATCGGCCACCACTGGCCGATTACATCCCAAAGCCGCAAAACCGTCTCGAAGCACAGGGCATAGGCAAGCGCCGATGATGGCCGACCGTTCTGGTGGGCCGCAGCACGTGCAGCGATGATCTGTTGTGCCGAGGCGGACTGGTTGCGCGGTTTTGGGTGCGGCAAAGTCTTAGCCGTCTCGCGCATGACAGAGGCGAATGCTGAGCACCCTTCTAGTCGCATCATGATCCCAAAACTCACCGCGGCGAATAGAACTGCGCGCGCCGTGGTGGCAGCAGCGAGGTACCGGCCATTCTCCGACCAGACGTCGTGCCAGTCCATGAGATCGACGCCGGTCGTTTCATCGATACGGACGCTGCCGATGTGTCCTTTCAGGTTCTTAAGGTAGTGATTGTAGGGCCGGAGCGACCCAGGTCGCAGCTTCCGATAGGTGCTGCGCGGGTGTGTCTCATAGATCGTGAGCAGCGACTTGATCGAGCCATCGAACTTCAGTGGGTCGGAACGATAGCCGGTGCGCCAGAGAAGCATTTCCGCTTGCAGGGAAGCGCACTTCGCCTTGAGCATTTCGGGCTGATCGGCGAGGTAATACAGGTTCACCGTTTTCGGGATATAGCCATTCTTCACGTCAGCTTCGTCGGCAACCCAAAACGGCGTCTTGCCGTTGGCGCGCTTGATCCACTTCAGCCCTGGTGCCTTGGTCTGCTCTTCGTCTTCCATTGGCTTGCGTCCGCTCTGCCAGGCGCCGCTGCCGGCGATTGGGCGGTGCCAAGATAACCTTCGTAGAAACGACGTACGAGAGCAACAGGCCGACCGCCATGGAAATCGTCAACTGCTGGGAAACCCGGCTTACAAGATAGGGTTGGCAGTCGCTCGCGCATCCATCTTTCCGCATTCTCGCGACCGACAATCGCCTGGGCGATCTGCTGATCGGTCGCGAAAATGGGCAGATCGTCGAGCCGTAGTGGTGTTTCGATAGTTGTTCTCGACCCCAAAGAAAATCGAGTTCTTCTCATCGCTTATGCCCCGTTTGAGACGGGCGATTGCACGTCAGGGGCAAGCATCGTCGAAATCTCTCCAAGAGGACATGGCCGTTATATACGCTCTTGTATCCCTTTCTACTCCGATTGTGATCGAAGCAGAGAGCCAGTCCGCTCGATCTCACGCCGTCAAACTTACCAAGACTCCTGGCCTTTAAGAAAGGGCGCGGCTGATTCCTCCCGCGAGACAAGCCAAGCTTCCTGGCAATGGCCTATGTGCGGCTACGCCGGCAAGAGAGATCGCAGGAGTTCCGACAACGTCTCGAGCAAACGCGCCCCATTATCGGCCGCCTCACTTTGATCGCGCATTGCGGCAGAATAGCCGATCGCACGGTCAGAGGCGTCCCAGCACGCCTGATGAGCTGGTCTGCCTTTCCAGCCCGACCAGATCGGTCGCTTTCTCCTGATAAAGCCTGCAATCCGCGTGAACGACCGATCGATCAGGTCTTTCGAACGGCAGGCGCCCGGCGATTTTCTTCAAATCATCAAGCACCGAAGCAATATGCGGCCAGGGAAAGTCTGTTGGATCGTCGATGTCGCGATCGGCGCCAGCGATGATTTCGAGCTTGGCGACGACGCCAAGAAGCGACTGCGCCTGTATGTGGGGAAGTTCGTCTTGAAGCTTCAAGGCAGCAGTCGTGGCCTCGACTTCCGCCTGGCAAGCAATCGAATAGCCGACCTTCTTGTGCATCACGTCCGGGGCCGCGGCGTCGGGAACGCGCCTCTCTAGACGTTGTTGAAGTCGGCAAAGGACATGCGAGACATGCTGTGCTCGCAACCAGCCTTGGAGCAGCGCAAGAGCCGGGTCCACATCGTCGAAATGTCCAGGCGCATTTGCGGTCTGGCGATCGCGACGGTTGGTCGTGACGGAAGGCAAAGTCGTGCTATTGTCGGAATCAGTCATGATCCGAGCTCCTGACAGCTTGGGGCGTGGCAAGGCTGCTGAGGGTGGTCCTAACACCGTCAGCAGCCGCAGAAAGCGGCTCCTATAATCGTATCATGGTTACGATATCTCAAGTGACAACTCAGATCAACGCAAATCGTATCGATGTTACGAAATGAACATCATCCAGTGCAAGATGGCGCGGGTTGCCCTCGGGTGGGGGACGAGAGACTTGGCTCGGAATGCTGGAGTGTCACCTGATACTGTGGCCCGGTTTGAGCGGGGAGAGCAACTAAAGGACACTACCATCGCAGCACTCCGGAACACATTCGAAGCCGCGGGGATCGAATTCATTCCAGAGAATGGCGGGGGCCCTGGTGTTCGTCTGTCTCGCAATCAGACTTGACGCTCTTTTCGCCATGCAACAGGATCGGCTACCCAGAGACTAACATCGGATTCTCTCCAACCCGCCCCGTTTATGCTTATCTTGATCTGAGCCGGGAACGTACCTTCGGCAATCTTGCGATAGAGGGTTGAGCGGGACAGGCCGGTCCGATCAAGGACGGTTCTGAGGCGTATGATGCGATCCGGCTCGGGCATAGCTTGCCTGCCTATCAATGGTTGTTGCTGGTATCTGCTGGGACAGACAGGACGGACCGAACGCTGGACGCAATCAGGTTTGTGGCTTCAGCCGCCTGTAGCGTAGAAACGGCGGCAAATCGGAGAGTCTCAAAGCCCGATACCCTGCCCCCTGCCGATGCCATGGCTGAATGCGAGTTCCGCACCAACGCGCCGGCCGGAATCGGTATGAATGCCAAGCTCGCGCTTGCGGTTGGCAAGAAGAGATTCAAGCTGCGGATCGCGTTCAAGGCTCTTGGCCATGTCGGACAGTGCCATGCGCGTTGACTTGTAGCCGGACATGTCGCCGGCCTGATATTGCTCCCGTCCCGTCCGGTCGAGCTTTTGCCAAAGTTCCACGAAACGGTCGGCGCGGCGGCCGGGATCGAGGTCCATCCCGGTGCGGATTTCCGTTTCGAGCTGGAGAGCCAGCACGATACGATTGACCCGGCCGGCGCCCGCCTCACGGACAAGTTCGGGATCTTTCACATAAGCCGCTTCGGCATCGCGCCAGCCATGCGGCCGAACCTTCTCGAACGCGCTACGGGCATCCCTCAACTCGCGCATCTGCTCGGAACTGCCGTCAGCATTTCCAGTGCTGAGGATCGCGTCGAGCGCACGGGCGTGACGGACGAGTGCCTTCGTGCGAGCGCTGCGCAACGCCGCTTCCCCATCCACCGGCGCACTCACGTCGCGCCGCACTCCGGTGGCTAGATTTCCTCTGCCGGGCGTCGGGCCTGCATCTCCGATCCGCGCCCCGACATTTTCCCTTCCCGGTCCAGGTCCACGTTCCTGCATGGGCTCGCCGGCTCCAGGCGAGCGCAACCCGCCCAGCAGCCCGCCGATCCTGTCGCGGAGCTTTTCCGGAACAATCCGGCGCACGATCTCGACCACACGCTCGCGGAAGGTGATGCCGCGCCGCTCGGCATAGGCCTGCGCCGGATCAACTCGCTCATAGTCGGAAGCCATGTCCTTGGCACGGTCACGTGACAGCGTGCGGACGAGCCGGTCTCGTGTCGCGAAGTCGTCGCTGGCGTAATGCAGGTCCATCCTGTCTCGATGGCGCGATAGGGCGACATAGCTGCCATGGGCGTCCAGGCCCTGCGTCGCCAGGACGTGGGTGCGGTCAACAGTCATGCCCTGCGCCTTGTGAATGGTGGCGACATAGCCGTGGTCGATATGGGCATAGTCTTTCAGATCGAGGCGTACCGACCTGTGGTCATCGGTGCGCACGGTCATGCTCTGCGTGCTGACCTCTTCGATTACACCAAGCGTGCCGTTCTTGACGCCGAGCCCGCGCTCGTTGCGCAGGAACATGATGCGGTCGCCGCTTGCGAAGTTTCTTGCCCCGCGTTCGACAGTCACCTGCACATCGTCGCCGAGATCGCCGGCAGTGCGCATGCGTTCGCGCGCTGCCTGGTTGAGCGCGCGCACCTCGTCGTTGGTGTGGGTGAGAATGATCCGGCTTGCCTCTGGATGCGCCTGCCTGTCGCGATCCCAGCGCTCGACGAGTTCACCTCGCGCCTCATTGCGCGTTGCAGCCTGATGCACCATGCCTTGTTCGTCGTAGGCGCTGATCGCGGCGCCGATCCTGCCGGTTGCCAGATCGCGCGTGGCATCGCGCTGCCAGTCGTCGCGCTGCCGACGCACCTGACCGATTTCGACGCCGCCATGTCGCTCGTGAATCGAGCGGAATGCAGCGCCGGCCTCGATTGCCTGCAACTGCTGCGGATCGCCGACCAGCACGACCTTTGCGCCAGCGTCCGCCGCATGGGAGAGCACGCGCTTCAACTGGCGCGTGCCGACCATGCCGGCCTCATCGATCACCAGGACATCGCGCGGAGTGAGACGATCCCTGCCCTGTCCCCAGCTATGCTCCATACTGGCGATGGTGCGAGACGAGATGCCCGAACCGCCTTCCAGATTCTCGGCGGCAATGCCGGACAGTGCCGCACCCCGGACCTCATAGCCCGCCGCTGCCCATGCCTGGCGCGCAACGCCCAGCATGGCGCTCTTGCCCGTCCCGGCAAAGCCGACAATGACACCAAGACCGCGACCTTCGGTGAGATGCGCCAGCGCATCGGTCTGCTCGCCCGAAAGGATGAGCCCGCTTTGCGCAGCCCGCGCCAGCGCTGCCTCGCGATGTGCCTCACTCACCGCGTGGCGCTCGTCCAAATCCATGCGTTCCGCAGCGCGGTGAAGGCGCTGTTCGGTCTCGATCATCTGCCGGGTGGTGAAGCGGTTTTCGCCGCGTCCGTCCTCGCCGAGCTCGACCAGGTCGGGTGCATTGCTGATGGCTGCCGTCACCTCGTTGAACTGCTCGATGCCATCGCTGTGACGATGCGCAAACTTCGCAATGTCTTTTCGGGTGAAGGTCGATTGCTGATGCGTGATGGCATCGAGCGCCACGGATGGATCGGCAATGATGCGAACACCATTGTTGCGCGCGAGCTCGCGATGCAGTTCGGCGCGATCGGCTTCACTGTCGCCAGCAGCAAGGCCACTGCCCTCGATGCGTTGCGCCAGCGCACCAATCTGGGTCTGCGGCTCCAGTGAAATGCCCTGCGCCTCCAGACTGCGATGATCGATGCGGGCGTCTATGTCGAGTTCGGCCAAGCGTTCATTGGCCAGCTCCGCCCATCGCTCGCGCCAGCGCTCGACAAGCTGGGTAGCATTCCAGTCTCGAACCTTCGCCCCGAAACCGTTCTCATCGACCGACCGCATGGTGAGCATGACATGGGCATGCGGTTTTGGGCTGCCATCCTCCGCCCTGTCCCAATGCACATTGAGATCGGCGACCATGCCCTTGCTGAGAAACTCGACTTGTACAAAGTCGCGCGCCAGTTCGATGCCTTGCGCCTGGCTGAGTTCGCGTGGCAGGGCGAACTCGACCTCGCGGGCAAGCTGCGCATCCCTGCGGACCTCGAACGCCTCGACATCGTTCCACAGCCGTTCGCGGTCGCGCCAGGCGTCCGGCGCATTGTGCTGCAGCATCACCTCGGAATGAACGACACCGCGCTTGGCGGAGAAGTCGTGGCTGCGTTCGATGCGCTCGTCACGTAGCCGCGAGGCTGAACGATAGGCGGCGGACGCCACAGCACTGCTCCCAGCCTTGCGGCCAATGACCTTGACGTGAAGATGATAGATCGCCATCGCGACCAGATCATTTGCACGTCAAAGCCTACGTCGGCACGACGTATAAGCGCGCCCTCCCTCGAAAAATTCTCGGGATGGACCAGCCCGTCCCGGGCTGTCTCGGCAACCCTGAAGCCTTCCGGCAAGCGCTCGCCTATCATCGCCGCATCGACAACCGATGGAGAGAGCACATGCGTAAACCACGAGATTTCGACGCTGAACTGAAGGTGCTGGAAGACAAGGCGCGGGAACTCAGGACCCGAAAAGTCCAGCAGCTTGGCGAACTGCTGATCGCCACCGGCGCCGATCAACTCAGCACCGAGGAACTGGCCGGTGCGCTCGTCGCAATCGCTGAGACAAAAGACGCCGCAAAGCGTGAGGCATGGGCCAAGCGTGGGGTGATGTTTTTCGAAAGCGGCTCCCGGCGAGCTGCTTCGGCATCTCAGCGCAACCGACGCAGCATTGCAGCGCAACAAGGCAGCCCACAATCGTCGGCAGGCGGCACAGGCTCGCAATGACATGCGCACCTGGCAGGTCGAGCGCCGCAAACGTACCCGACATCTGATCGAACTCGGCGGCCTCGTCGTCAAGGCGGGCATCGTTGAGCTGACAAATGACGATCGCGCTATCATCTACGGAGCGATGCTCTGGATCGCCGCCAAGCTGCAAAGCCATCAAGGCGAGCATGCGCGGGACTTATGGGACGCGAAGGGAAAGCAGGCATTCGATGCGGAACGGCATGACGGGCAAACAAACGCGCAAACCTAGCAAAGGTTGGTATGAGCTGCGGGCGGCGGCGATGCCGTCCGTTTGGTAATGGACAAGCGCTTCAGTGTGAAATGGGTATTTCTCACCGAGAGGGGGCGGCCAGCGGATTCGACTCCCGTTATGCCCGACCAATTTTGCTCGAGCGCTCAGCCTGCGAGCAACAAACTGAGCAACTATCGAAGGTCAGACAGTTGAGGAGGCCGAAAGATGGTCCGATCTGAGCCCTCTAACACCGAGCGACTGCTTCGGGCCGAAGAGGAAGGGCGGTTCTCGGAATATGGTAGCTGCTGATTAATTCCGCTCAGGTACCATAGCCGACGACAGTCTTGATCTCGAGGAAGTCGTGGATAGCCCAATCGGCATATTCGCGGCCATTGGCTGACTGCTTGTAACCGCCGAACGGAGCGAACGTGTCCCACTCCGGATAGTTGATCGACACTTGGCCGGCACGCAGGCGTGCGGCGACTTTCCGCGCATGCTCGCTGTCTTGCGACTGTTCGTATGCGGCGAGGCCGTAGACGGTGTCGTTAGGTAGTAACGCGTTGGGGTGGAGCGCTTTCAGGCCAAGGGGCGCGCCGGCTAAGCGTTTCATCCAGACGAGCCTGCGGGAATGGCCTTACGCCCGTGCCGACAACACTTCTCGTGAACGCACTGCGGAGCTACCGCGCTGGCTTCATCGCTACAATTGTAATCGAAGTCACCTTTCAGCCGCCTTGGACTGATCAAGACAACCTGTTGAGGTTCCACAACTAGCCACTTGTTCGCCTGCCACCAGCATCTGGCCACCTCGACCGCAACTGCGCCAACTATAGTCGATCTGACCTAAAGGCGAGCCCGGCGGCTGCGAAGGCAGTCCGCCGGGCCCAGTGCGCTCTTGGGAGGAGCGATCTTGTGCGAGCCGATCAGGTCAGCGATTTCGTGGCAAGGTGCCAATCGGTCGCCGTCTGAAAGACATGGACAAGGTTGAGCAGCCGCGGCTCGGACAGATGCGGGCCGACGAGCTGGATACCTGCTGGGCGCTTCTCTTCGGTGAAGCCTGCCGGAAAAGTAATGGTCGGACTGCCGCTGGCGTTGAAGGGGATAGTGAAACGAAAGAGGCGTGAGATATCTGTCTCGACCATGTGCTCGAACTCCACCCAGGTCGGCGACGCGAAACTGAATACCGGCATGATCAGGACGTCGATGTCATTGAAGATTTGACGCAGCCGGCCCGCGAATCGATCCTTCTCAATCGAAGTTGACGCGTATTTCTGAGGGCTCATCCGCCGACCCGACTCGAGCCCCTTCGTGATCCATCTGCCATAGTCGTCGGCCATGGCCGGGTAGGTTTCGGCATGCACTGCCGCCAGTTCCGCCATGTGCACGTCCGACATGTGCTCCATCATCGGTTTTGGGTCGGGGAAGATCACCGGTTCGATGCGCGCCCCGAGCGAGGCAAAGATGCGCACGGCATCTTCCAGCAAGCTGATGATGCGCTCATCTGCCCCTTCGTTGTTGTACGACCGGTCGATGCCGATCCGCACGCCGCGCGCGGATGCGATCGTCCCCAAGTTAGCCAAATAGTCCGGAACGCTGTCGGGAAGCGCGGTCGGATCCAACGGATCAGATCCGGCGATCACGCCCATCGTCGCGGCGACGTCCGCGGCCGACCGCGCCATCGGCCCGAGCGTGTCATATGAGGGAGCGAGGTCGAAGATGCCGTGCCGGCTCACTCTGCCCCATGTCGGCTTAAGGCCCGTTAGCCCCTGCTGCGAACTCGGAAAGCGTATCGATCCGCCGGTGTCCGATCCGATCGCTGCGAAACACAGACCCGCGGCCACCGCAACACCTGATCCCGACGACGAGGCCCCTGTCCATAGATCCGCCCGCCAGGGATTGACCGGATTGCCGAACGCGCGATGATGCTCGATGCAAGCACCCTCAGTAAGATGCAGTTTGCCGAGCAGCACGGCGCCGGCATCGCGCAGCCTCTGGACAACAGTGGCATCTCTCGCGGGCCGGAAATCTTTACGGAACGACATGCCTCCCGTAGTTGGAATGCCCCGGGTGAAACAGAGATCCTTCACGGCAACAGGAACGCCGTGCAATGGTCCGCGCAGCCGCCCTTCCCCGATTTCTCGTTGCGCCTGCGCCGCCTGCTTGAGGGCCAGCTCTCGCGTCACGTGCAAAAAGCAGTTCAGCCGCGGATTGAACTGATCGATCCGGCCCAGCATCAGTTCTGTCAGTTCGACGGGCGAGATCTCACGGCTCCGAAGCTTGCCGGCTATTTCAACCAAAGAGACGTAGCTGTAGTCGAGCGTATGCATACCAACCCCTGCCATCCTTGAACCGACAGCCGGCGAACATCACGCCGGAGTCGGTCGAAAAAAATCTCTTGCACCAATTTGTAAAAACGTTTTTATATTTGTTTCAATCGAGGCGCAAGGCCGAGGGAGGCAACCATGATAATTCGCTGTATCCTTAGAGTTTTGAGTCGAAAGATGGCCTAGAAACGTTCCTACAATATGGCCGTCATCAGTTCGTCAATTGGTCATCTTGAAAGACAATCGGAGGAGCAAAAATGAAGAAGCTAAGACTCGCGACTGCCGTCGCGGCTATCGTCTTTTCGATCGCCACACCGAGCTTTGCACAGCAAAAGACGGAGCTCGTCTTCTGGCATCAGGAATCGCCGCCAAACCGCGTCGAGGCCTATCAGAAGCTGATCGACAAGTTCAACGCCGCAAACCCCACTATCGAGGTCCGCCAGGAAGTGCAGGATTGGGGGACAATCTTCCAGGTCGCACCGGCGGCAATCGGCAGCGGTACCGGCCCGGACATCCTGATGGCCATGCCTGAATTGGGCACCTATCTGCGCGCCACCGGCGCCGTTCAGCCCGTCTCGGACTTCGTCAAGGAACTCGACGGACAATATCATTTCCTCGCAGCGGCCACCGACCCCTATCATGATGGCGGCCAGTATTGGGGCGTGCCGCTTTGGGGCATGGTGCAGCTATTATGGTACCGCAAGAGCGCCTTCGAGGAAGCCAAGATCACCAAGGCGCCCGCAACCTGGGAAGAGGTCGCTGAGGACGCCGCCAAGCTGACCAAGGGTGGCCGCTACGGAATCACCCTGCCCGCTTCCAAGACCACGGCCACCGACCAGACCTTCTTCTCGTTCCTGAAGACCTACAAAGGCGAAAATCTCTTCGACGCCGACGGCAAGATCATCTTCGATAACCCGAATGCCGTTCGTGCGGTCACCACCTACACCGATCTATTGAAATACGCCGCTCCCGACAGCACCAACTACGCGTGGGGCGAGCCGGAAGCCGCCTTCAACAGCGGCGCGGCGGCGATGCTGATCGATAAGGGTATCATGCTTTCGATCTTCCTGAAGGATTCCGGCGCGCCTGCAGAAGACCTGGGCTGCGCGCCGATCCCCGAGCCTGCGGAGGGCGGCCAGCCGGGCAGCCACTACGCCTCGAACGCCGCGATGATCCTGACCAAGGATCCAGCCAAGCAGGAGGCGGCCAAGACCTTCATCCGCTTCCTGCTGCAGCCCGACAATTATGGCCCGCTTCTCAATGCCGAACCAGGCTTGTTCCTGCCCGTGACCGCCGATGGCTTCAAGCTTGCATCATGGCTTGCCGATCCTGCCCTCACCAAATGGCCCGAATGCACGGCGTTGCTTGCCAAGCAATCCGAGTCAGGTGGCCTCTATGGCTTCACCGGAGGCATGTACCAGATAAACATCGGCCCGATCGCCGGCCAGAACATCATCGCGCAGGTCATCCAGAAGGTCGTGATCGATCACGCTTCTCCCAAGGACGCCGTCGCATGGGGAGCGGATCAGATGAGGGCAGCCATCAAGTAGCCGCCCGCGGGGCCGCCCTCCCATGCGGCCCCGCCTCCCCCACCTATGAAGACGGCCGGTGATGGTAATGCTGGAGCATTCAGGGCAATTTCTATACGCGGACCTGGTATCTGGCGGTGCAAACCGCCCCATTTGGTCCAGGAAACAAATCGAGCAGGTAATCGGCTACATCCTCGTAGCGCCGCTGCTGTGCTGGATGCTGGTGGTGCTGATCTACCCGATCTTCAGCCTGCTAGCTTTGAGTCTCACCAATACCCGCATCATCGGCGCACCGGCGAGCTTCATCGCTGCGGAGAACTATGTCGCCACGTTGCAGTCGGCGCCGTTCTGGGCCTCGGTAGCGCGATCTCTCGTATGGCTGCTCGGCAACATCTTCCTCGGCACCGTGGTGGCTCTCGCGGCAGCGCTGCTCCTGCGCCAGTCCTGGCTGCTCGCCAGGCACGCGCGGGTATGGATCCTTTTGCCCTGGGTCATCCCGACCGTCGCCGTATCGGTCATTTGGCAATGGATGCTCAACACGAACTACGGCGTGATCAACATCGCACTGCAACATCTCGCAATCACCAGCGCGCCCCTCAACATTTTTGGCAGCCGCCAGTTGGCCATGGTCGGCGTCATAGTCGCCAACACCTGGCATTGGTTTCCGCTATCGGCCGTGGTGATGTTCGGCGCCATGCACAACATTCCAGCCGATCTCTACGAAGCCGCTCAGATCGATGGCGCAAATTCATGGCAGCAGTTCCGCCACATCACGCTGCCGTCGATCGAGAAGGTGCTCTTTGCCCTCGGACTTGTCGGAGGACTTTGGACGCTCAATGTGTTCGACACGATCTACCTGATCACGCGGGGCGGTCCCTCGGATGCGACCCAGACGCTGCCCGTCCTCATCTATGACACCGCCTTCAAGGGGCAGCGCATAGGCTTGGCGGCCGCCATGAGCGTTGTCGCCATATGCCTGTTGGCCGCTCTCGCCACCCTTTATGCCCGCATCGCCGCCCCGAAAGAGGAATAGATGACAATCTCCCCTCTCAATGCCCTGCTGCGGTGGGTGGTCTGGGCAGCCCTGGTCTTCCTGGTGGTCGGGCCGATCTACTGGGTCGTATCAGCTTCGTTCAAGGAGACCGCCGAGATCATCCGGCCGGTGCCGACCTTGTGGCCGCACCGCGTGGTGTTCGAGAATTACGCTTATCTTTTCACCAGCACCAAGTACCCCCGCTATCTGCTGAACAGCCTAATCGTTGCCGCCGCGACCATGATGGTGACGACGGCGATCACTACCATCGCCGGCTATGCCATCTACCGTCTGCGTGTTTGGGGTGCCGATTGGATGAGCCGCGCGATCCTGCTCATCTATCTTGCGCCAACGACGCTGCTGCTGGTGCCGATCTACTCGCTGCTCGCGGCGGTCGGTCTCGTCAACACACTAGCCGGACTGGTGATTGTTAACGTGGCGTTCGCCTCGCCTTTCTGCGTATGGCTGCTGCGCGGCTTCTACGAAGCAATCCCCATCAGCCTCCATGAAGCCGCCGAAGTCGACGGCGCCGGGCCGATGACCATCTTTTGGCGGATCTATCTTCCGTTGCTAGCGCCGGGGATCGGCACGATCGTCCTTTACGCCTTCATATACTCATGGACCGAATTCGCCTTCGCATCGCAATTGATCGTCACCGACGGTCTGAAGACGCTACCGATGGGCCTCGGAGCACTGGTTGGGTCCTACTACATTAACTGGGGGCTGCTGATGGCAGGCGCCTCTTTGGCGACACTTCCCGCGGTGCTGCTCTTTGCCATCGTTGGGCGCTACTTCGTCCGCGGCCTGACATCCGGTGCTGTCATCGGATGAACTGGCCTCGTTTTCCATCGGCAGTTTGAGATCAAGCAGGCATTCAGATGAGCGAGCTTCAAATCCGCGACGTCCACAAGAAATACGGCGTGCTCGAAGTCATCCACAGCATATCCCTCGACGTTGCCGATGGCGAATTCATCGCGCTTGTCGGACCGTCAGGTTGCGGAAAATCGACGCTTCTGAGGCTAATTGCCGGCCTAGAAGAGATAACGTCGGGCGAGATAAGCATCGGTGGACGTGCCGTCAACCGGCTCGCGCCAAAGCAACGCGACATCGCGATGGTATTTCAGACATACGCGCTCTATCCACACATGAATGTCGAGGACAATATGAGCTTCTCGCTTCGCCTCGCCAAGGTCGGCGAGAAAGAGCGCCAAGAGCGTGTCGGTAAGGCTGCCGAGATCCTGGGGCTGCAACCCTACCTCAAACGCTATCCACGTCAGTTGTCGGGTGGTCAGCGGCAGCGCGTCGCGATGGGCCGTGCGATCGTGCGTGACCCGGCTATCTATCTCTTCGACGAGCCACTTTCCAACCTGGATTCAAAGCTTCGCGTAGCAATGCGCAGCGAGATCAAGGAAAACCATCAGAGACTGAAGACAACCACGGTCTATGTCACGCATGATCAGATCGAAGCCATGACGATGGCCGACAGGATCGTCGTGCTCAACGGCGGCAGGATCGAACAGGTCGGAGCCCCGCTTGACCTCTACGACAAGCCCGACAATCTCTTCGTGGCGAGCTTCATCGGCTCGCCGGCTATGAACTTCATCGAAGGCACAATCAGGGGCGGAGATTTCCTTGCAGCGGACGGCACCGCGATTCCGGTTGGGTTCAGCCTGCCCGGGGATGGCCGCCCGCTGCAATTGGGGATTCGCCCCGAGCACTTGCGCCTTTCTGCAGAAGGCATCGCCCTCTATGTCCGCACCATCGAGCCGACTGGTGCCGAGACGCTGATCCACGGCACTCTCGCGGGAGTGCCAGTGGCGGCAATCTTCAGGGAGCGCATCGCAGCCCAGCCCGGGCAGTCGATAACGGTTAGCCTGGATGTCGATAAAACGCACCTCTTTGACGCGGCGACCTCAATGCGGATCTGAACCCACCGGCCCAGGCGGTTGCCGTCTCACGGAGACGGCACTGTTCTGCCTATCGGATCGACGCAATTTCGGACCGAAAACCGCTCACCATTCCATGAATTGCTCCAACTGCTCTCAGTGAGGCAGGAGGATGCCGCGCGGATCGATGACCTGGCGAATAAGTTGCAGCTCAACGTCGTCCGGGTCACGCGTCGCAGGCACTTTACTGAGGTCGCCAAGATCAAATCCCGTGGCAGCCCGGAGCTCGGATGCGGTGACGTTCGGATGTATGGAGCGTACCCGCGCATGCCCCAGAACCTTGTCGAACTCGAATATGCATTTGGGGGTGACGATCAATTCGGGGCCGCCACGGCGCAGTCCAAGCCCGCGGCGGCCTTCAAGGCCTCCGGGATAGCCCACCCCGGAAATGAAGTCGACCTGTCCAACGATGTTGCGCGGCTCGTGCGAGGGCATCATGATGAACTCACGGCCAAACATCGACATATGCTCCGGCTGCAGGATTGGTCCCACCAGGCGGACCATCGGCCGATCATGCGGGCCGATACAGACGCTGTTGAGATTGCCAGCCTGGTCGACCTGGACGCCGCTGCTGAAGCCGAAGCTGACATCGCCGCGCTTTAGCGCCCAGGGGCCCGGATAGCCGAGCATCTGCGCCTCGCAGGGCAAGTCGCGCAACTGAGCGCTGTGCTCGGAGTCCGGCAGGCAATCCAGTTCACGGAAGTCCGGGTTGTGATAGCACCCAGCCAGCAGGATGGTCAGGCGAGGCGCGTGCCGCAGTTTGGCCAGTTGCATGGCCACCAGCGGTATGGCGGTGCCGAACAGAGCCGCCGCCGATCCGGTCAGCAAGCCTGTAAAGCCAACCTCGCGGTCGTTGAACTCGTCGGAAAGGACGACTGCAAGCCGTTCATAAGGGGATGCGGGGCGACTGGTCATTGCAGAGAATCCAAATCCTGGAGACTTGTAAGGCGCCTGCTGCCGAGCAGGTCCAGATAGTCGAAATGGGTTTGCGGGGAATGCACGTAACGCTCCAGATATCTGGTGAAGCGCACCTCGGCGCCACTCGCCTCGACATATTCGGCCATGTGCTGGTCGTCAGCGATGTAGCGGCCAAGCGTCGGCGTGGGATGCGAGCCGAACGGCACTTCGACAACCGCGTTGACACGATATGAGGGTATCTCCACCAACCGCGCATGACGCTTGATGAAAGAGCGCGGCACGATCTTCTCGGCCGTGACAATGACGTGGTCGCAGGCCCTGGAGAAAGTTATGTCGGCGCTCTGGGGAAACAGCCGGCGCGCCGGGATAACCACATTGCCCTCCTCATCCGCGGCAATGGCATGGATGACGACGACATCCGGCTTGGCGGCTGGGACGGCATGCAGAAGCCTGCCGCTGACGGGGCAGGTGATCTCCTTTATCTCGGCGTTGAACCTGATGACATCGTTGCCGCCTAGACCCTCGACCGGCCAGAATTCGAGACCCTCCTGGTCAGCCCGGAAGCGGTCCAGGCTGATCAACTCCGGGTAGTCGACGATTTCGATCCCACCTTTTTCGGCCAGTCGGCGGAAATTGCGGGCGAGCCCGAACCTCTCGAGCCCGACATAGGATGTCTCGATGCGCTTGAGACAGCCGGCGGCACAAAGCATGTCGACGTCGAAGGAATGGGCCGCGCCCACGATCACCAGATCCTTGCGCGCCTGGCGCGCCAGTTCGCGCACCAGCGCCATCGGTTTTTGATAGACCGCAAAGCCGCCAAGCGTCAGGCGGCATCCATCCTTGATCGTCGACGCCGCCTCACAGAGGCTTACAACCTTGGAAGACCGGGCGTTCATCAGATTCGAATGCTCCACATAAAATCGTTTCGATTTTTCTGCGAGATCAGGTCTTTCGGGGCCCGACGCCAACCCTTGTCCTTCACCGCTCTTCTCCGATCCAATCGGCCACGATGTCGTCATTGTGTTCGCCAAGCAGCGGCGCGGCCATGCGCATTTGAAGACGCCGCCCGTCCAGCCTTATCGGATTGGCCTGGGACGGCACGCGGCCCATCACCTTATGCTCCATCGTGACGATGTGGCCTGCCTCCTTAACGTAAGGATCGTCAAGAAGCGCCTGGAGGTCGGCGACTTTCGCGCAGGGCACTTCCGCGGCCTGCATGCGCGACAGGACGTCCTCGCTTTCAGCTTCGGCGACATAGGCGCCCACGATGAGCTCGATGGCGTCAACATTCTCCATCCTTGCCTGCAGCGTCGAAAAGCGCCTATCGCCGAGAAGATCCTCTCGGCCCATGGCGCGAGCCAAGCGCGGGAAATGCACGTCATTGCCGGCAATCAGATAGAGCCACGCGCCGTCCCTCGCCTTGAACACCTGAGCCGGCGCCGAATAGCGGTCGCGATTGCCGACCCGAGACATCGTGCGGCCAAGAGCCCCTTGCTCGGCGACTGCGGTTACCAGGAGAGAAATGCCGGCGCCAACCAGGCTCACATCGACCAATTTCCCCAGATTCGTGCGGTGACGCTCCTGTATCGCCGCCAGAATGCCGATCGCTGAATAAAGAGCGGTGGCATAGTCGACGACGAACGTCCCGGCGATGGTTGGCGGTCCGTCCGCCTCGCCAGTGAGCGACATCAGCCCGCTCAGCGCCTGGGCGATAGCGTCGAAACATGGTTCGCCGGCCCTGGCGCCGGTCTGTCCAAATCCCGAGATGCGGGCCATCACGATGCGTGGGTTGATCTTGCGCACCTCATCCCAGCCGAGCCCCATCTTCTCCATGGTTCCGGGGCGAAAATTCTCCACCAGTACATCGGCTTGCGCTATCAGCCGCCGCAGCAGGCCCTGGCTTTCGGGATCGCGAAAATCCAGCGTCAGGCTGCGCTTGTTGCGATTGAAGACAAAGAAATAGACACTCTCACCATTGATCTTGGGGCTCAATGCCCGGACGTCGTCGCCACCTTGCAACCGTTCGATCTTGGCCACGTCGGCACCAAGATCGCCGAGGACCATGGCACAGTATGGTCCGGCGATGAATCGGGACAGGTCGAGGACCTTCAGCCCGTCGAGAGGACCACCCGTAGTTTTCGCCGCCATGCCAGTCTCTCCGTCCGACCAGAGCACAAATCGCTTGCGCTCACTATAGAAACGTTTTTATTATTATCTGCTGCGGCTGACGATGCAAGCGCCTGTTTGCCCGTTCCGCGTCTAACGACAAACGGATCTCGAACAGCGCAATCCCTCAACGAAGCCGCGCGAAGCAAGGATGATGAGATGAAGATCGATGTGATACGGCCGGCTCTGCTTCCGGCCACCTCCGCCTTTCTGGCCCGAGAGCACAAACTGCTCATCGACGGCAAATGGGTCGAAGCCAGCAGCGGCGGCACGATAGCCGTGGAGGATCCCGCAACCGAAGAGGTCATTGCGACCGTACAAGCCGGAGACCGACAGGATGTCGAGGAAGCAGTCAAAGCGGCACGGCGCGCGTTTGAGACCGGACCCTGGCCCAAGATGAAGCCCGCGGATCGAGCGAAGATCCTGTGGCGCTTGGCCGACCTGCTGGAGCGGCATTCCGAGCAGCTGGCCGAGCTCGAGTCGATTGATGTCGGCAAGCCGCTGAGGAAGGCCCGGACGGACGACATCCCCGATGCGATCGCGGTCTTCCGCTACTTCGCCGGCGCACCGACCCGTCTGACCGGCGACACTATCCCGGTGTCGTCGCCTGGCGACTACCACGCCTACACGATCAAGGAACCGATCGGCGTCGTCGGCCAGATCATCCCTTGGAACTATCCAATCACGATGGCCTCCTGGAAAGTTGCGCCTGCCCTCGCCGCCGGCTGCACGATCGTGCTCAAGCCCTCGGAGTTGACTCCGCTCACCGCCCTGCGCCTGGCCGAGCTTTCGCTGGAGGCAGGCGTGCCTGCCGGTGTCTTCAACCTGGTGACGGGATATGGCGCTACGGCCGGCGCTGCACTCGCCGAGCACCGCGACGTCGACAAGATTGCCTTCACCGGGTCGACCACGATCGGTAAGCGGATCGTGCAGTCCTCCGTCGGCAACCTCAAGCGCGTCTCGCTGGAACTTGGCGGCAAGTCGCCCGCCATCATTTTCCCGGACGCCGACCTCGACAACGCCATCGCGGGAACGGCGGACGCCATATTCTACAATCAGGGCCAGACCTGTACAGCCAGCTCTCGTCTGTTCGCCCACAAAGCCGTTTACGATAAGGTCGTCGAGGGGGTGGCCGAAGCCGCTGCAAGTCTCAAGCTCGGCCACGGACTTGACCTCAAGACCACACTTGGCCCCCTGGTCTCACGCAAGCAGCGCGAGCGGGTGCAAGGCTATCTCGATTCCGGCCGTGAGCAGGGCGCCGAGGTGGTGACAGGCGGTGGCATCGCGGGTGAGCGGGGCTACTTTGTCCAGCCGACAGTGCTCGCGCAGACCAACCGCAACATGCGTGTCGTCCAGGAGGAGATCTTCGGGCCTGTCGTGTGCGTCCAGTCCTACGACGACGACGAGCTCGATGCCGTGGCCAAATTCGCCAATGATACGATCTACGGCTTGCGCGCCAGTATTTGGACGAGGGACTTGAGGACCGCGCACATCATGGCCCGCAAGATCAAGTCCGGAGGCATAGGTATCAACACGCATAACTATGCCGAGCCCGCATGGCCGTTTGGCGGTTACAAGCAATCCGGCTGGGGCAGAGAGCTGGGCAAGGACGCATTGGATCTCTACACGGAGGTAAAGGCCGTGGCAGCAAAGCTGTCCTGACGCGCACGGGCGGTCAGGCGAACACCATTGCCCGACCGCCCGCTGGTATCTGACACATACTTGCCAAAGCGATTGCCAGCACCCTTCGGCGAAACCTTCCGCGATAGCGGCCTGCCCAATGTTCAGGACGCGGGCGCCCCTTTATCGCGTCGCGCCAAAACGATTCAGTCGACGTGCCAAGGCTGCTTGGGTGCATGTCGTCACGCCAAACCGATGCACGCCTTCGGGCAACACGTCTTAAAATCCGGGTGGAGCCTTGCGGTAACAATCGAGGCTCGCCTGCAGCCCCGCGCCAATACGAAGCACCTGATCCTCGCCAAGCGCCGGGCCGATGATCTGCAGTCCGATAGGCAGCCCCGAAGAGTCGAAGCCGACAGGCACGCTCATCGCCGGCAGGCCGGTCAGGCTCGCGAGCGAGGTGAATTGCATGTTGTTGGCCAGGATGTTCTTCATGGTCCCGTCGATCTCGACGTCAAGCTGACCGATCCTGGGCGCGGTATAGGCGATCGTCGGCGTCAGTATCGCATCGACGAGCCCGAAGGCTTCGGTGAACTGATGACAGATATGAGCGCGATAGCGCTGCGCCTGAACGTAGTCAACGGCGGAAAAGACAAAGCCAGCCTCGAGCTGCGCACGCACATCGGCGCCGTAGTCGACGGCACGCTCGCGCAGCCAGGGCGCATGGATCGCGCTCGGCTCCGCGGCGTCGATGATGATCATGGCATCCATCAAAGCTTCGAGATCGCTGAGCCTGATCGGGACGATGACTGCGCCCAGCCGCTCGAAGGTGGCCGTTGCAGCGTCGAACGCATCGCGCACATCTGGCTGAACGGCCTTGCGGGAATAGTCCTCGATGAGGCCGAGTCGCGCCCCGCGCAAAGGCAGATCGATCTGCTCATATAGATCTGGCACAAGCGCCCGTGCGCTCTGCCGGTCGTTCGGATCGTGCCCGGCGATGGCCTGCAGCACGATCGCACAATCCACCGCGCTCTTTGCCAACGGGCCAGCCGTATCAAGACTCCAGGCAAGTGGAAAAACACCCGAATTGCTGACGCGCCCGATCGATGGCCTTATCCCTGTCACGCCATTGAACGAGGACGGAATGCGGATCGATCCGCCGGTATCGGTGCCGATCGAGGCGAACACCGCGCGCGTGGCTACGGCCGCTCCGGATCCTCCACTGGAACCGGCAGGGCTGTGCTCAGGATTCCACGGGTTTCGCGCGTTGCCGTAGGTCGCATTGATGGTCGTGCCGCCCCAGGCGAATTCGTGCAGGTTGTTCTTGCCGACGATAACGGCACCCGCCCGTTTGAGGGCGGCGGTCAATGTAGCGTCCTGTTTTGCGATGTTATCGGCAAGCAAGGCGCTGCCTGCGGTCGTGCGCTTGCCTGCGATGTCGATGTTGTCCTTGAGCGCAATCGGAATGCCGTGAAGCGGTCCGAAAACATAACCTGCATCGAGCAAACCCTGGTGATGGTTCGCGACTTTCATGGCTTCGTCGGCATAGACATCAATGAAGCTGTTGAGATGCCCGATCGAGGCGATGCGCTCGAGCGAAGCGGCAACGAGCTCGGGGATGGAGAAATCGCGGGCGCGCAGCCCGCTGCCGGTCTCCATGATGCCGCCGGAAAGCAGGTCTTGTGAAGTTTCGGTCATGGTCGAACTAAATTCCCCGGCTGCACGGAATGAAAATGGTTGCCGGTCCTCTCGCCGGCGCGATCCTGGATTCGACGAGCTCGCGAACTTTGCGGGCCCGGCCATCCCACTCCAGCGCCAGCTCAAGCGTGGTCGGCGCCAGGTCGGTCGCGTCCAGGTCGGCCCTGCTCAAATGACTCATCAATGCCTCGGTAGCATTTTCACCCTTCATGCCCGCTCCCCAGCCTTGGCCTGCCCTGTGACGCCGCCTGTGCCTATCCATATCGACCCGAGGATTGCGCCACCCGAGCTTGCGGCCGCGCTCAGCATCAGCGATAGCAGGATAACAGCCCCATAGATGGCCATTACCCAAAAGGCCGGCACCTGGGACAGAACCAAAAGATTCTGGATGATGCCCAGCAAAAGCACGCCCGTCGCCGCCCCAAGGATCTGCCCGCGGCCTCCATTCAGATCGATGCCGCCGATGACGGAGGCCGCGAAAACCGTAAAAATGATGCCGTTGCCCTGATTGGCGGTGACCGATGCGATACGGGCGGTCATGAGCCAGCCCGCCAGCGAAGCGAGAAGACTGGCGACGACGAACAGCCCGAATACTACTCGCTCGACCTTCACCCCGGTGGCGCGGGCGGCGTCGACATTTCCGCCGATCGCGTAGATTTGCCTGCCGATCACGCTGAAGCGCAGGAACCATGCCGCCACGGCGATCACCGCCAGGGCGATCCACACCTCAAGCGGAACGCCGAGCGGCGCGGCGCGGCCAATGAAGGTGTAGGCATCCGGCAGGTTGTAGATGGTCTTGCCGCGCGATATGCCGAGGGTGATGCCTTGCAAGAGGATCAGCATGGCCAGCGTCACGATGAAGGCGTTGAGGTTCAACCGAGCGACAAGCAGGCCGTTGAGGATGCCGACAGCCGCGCCGACAGCAAACAGGACAACGAGGCCAAAGATCGGATTGAGGTCGAGGCCGTTGCCATAGGACTCGACCGGAACCACCAGGATGGCAGAGATCATCGGCGCCAGCGCCACCAGAGATTGCAGGGAGAGGTCGAACTTGCCAGCGATGATTAGCATCGATTCAGCGACCACCAACACGGCGAGCACCGCCGAGGCTGCAAGGATGTTGGTCGTCACATTGTTCCAGGTCAGGAACGCCGGGTGGACAAGGCTGCCGAAAACGATCAACAGCGCGATAACGGGCAGCAATACGATTTGACGCAAGCCGCCGAAAAGCTGGAATGCCGCGCCCGACGTGCCGACTGAAGGCGTACCTGAGGAGATTCGCGCCGACATCACTCAACTCCCTGCATGGCTGCGACAAGCTCGCCTTCGCTCCACTCGGCCCCCAGTTCCCGGCCGACCCTGCCCCTATTGAGCACGACAACTCTGGAACAGAGCGCGAAATCGTCCGCATCCTCGGAAATGACGACAACGCTTGCCCCCCTGGCGAGTATGTCGCGCAGCGAGCGCATGATCGAAGCCTTGGCAGCCACATCAATACCGGCGGTCGGGTTCTGCAGCACCAGAACCTTGGGGTCGGTAGCAAGGCCCCGCGCCATGACGCATTTTTGCTGGTTGCCGCCGCTTAGCTCGCCGATCAATTGTTGCGGTGAGGCGGCCACGATCTGCCACTGCCTGGCCAAACGCTCATAGGCCTTCTCGCGGTCCGACTGAAAAAGCACGTCGAGAAGCCCAGGTATGAGTGGCCGAGCGAGCATCCGGGTGGCGGTCATGGTCGCGTTCTCGCTGACGGGCAGCAATGTGACCATTCCTTGCGCGTGGCGGTTCTGCGGAACATAGCCGATCCCGGCGCGAAGGGCGGCGCGCACGTCGCCCAGTCTGAAGCTTTCACCGTCGATCCGCACCACCCCGGCGTCCGGCTTGATCAGTCCTGCCAGCGCCGAGCCGAACTCGGCCTTGCCCGATCCCTCTAGCCCGGCAATGCCGACGCACTCCCCGCGCCTGACCGCAAGATCTACATCCACTACCTGTTGCGTGACCGTCAGGCCCTTGACCTCAAGCCTGATACCCTCCTCGACCCTTGGCAACTCGACGGCACTTCGTGTTTTGCTATCGCTGTGCCCCAGAAAAGGTGATTGGGTTTGTTGGCCGACCATTGCGTCGATCAGTGCCTGTTTTGGCAGGTCGCCGAGCTTGGCCGTGACGATGTGCCTGGCATCGCGCAGCACCGTGGCTGAATCGCATAGACGATAGATCTCATCCAAATGATGGGAGACATAAATCAACGTGACCGCGCGCTCCTTCAGCTGACCGATGAAGTCGAAAAGGCGTTCGGCATCGCGCCTGTCCAACCCAGCCGTCGGCTCGTCGAGCAACACCACGCGGGGAGAACGCGCGAGCGCCCTGCAAATCTCCACGACTTTGGCCTGGACCGGGTCAATTTCCTCAACAAGGCGCGAGGCAATGTTGGCCAGGCCCCAAGGTTCGAGCTCGCGACTGGCCGCTTCGCGTAAACGCGGCCAGCTTATCTGGCCCCAGGTCCCACGCGGGTAGCCTCCCATCATGATGTTTTCTGCGACACTCATCGCCGGCACCAGTCGTGAATGCTGATAGACGCAGGCCACGGCTTGCGCCGAGGCCGGCGGCATCCCCCCGATCAAAAGCTCGCCGCGATCTGGCGCCAGCAATCCCGTCAGCAACGAGACCATGGTGGACTTGCCGGCGCCGTTGCGGCCGACGAGGGCCCGCATCTCACCCGAGGCCACCGAGATGGACACGTCGATAAGAGCCCGCGTGGGGCCGAAGTTTTTCGAAACGGCGCGAACTTCGATCATCGGTGCCGGCAATTGACCCTGCCCCATGGTGCGCCCCTGCAAAACGTCAACGCTCATCTACCCGATCCTCACGTCCAGGCGACTCTCGGCCCTGCCAGATTCTCGATCGCTGACGGGAGCAACACCGTCGCAAACCGAAGCTCGCCGCATCTGTATCTCGCCATGGTATGCGATAAAAAACAAATTTCAACCGGAAACATGAAAGTAAAATAAGTTTTCCAACACTCGCAGCGCGGAAGGAAAAGCGGGTCCCACCCACACGTGGATCAACGTTCGCGCGATGATCTTTTCAACGGCCCGGTCGATTTGCGCACCACGAGGCTTGTTGGAAACAGCGTGCGTCGCGGCAGCCGCGCACCCGCTTCCTTGGAGATCAGCTCCATCAGTGCTTCAGCCGCGGCCGCGCCCATCTCGCGCTTGGGCAGACGGATGGTTGTGAGATTGATGCGCTCCAGCCTGGCGAGGGCGATGTCGTCGTAGCCGATAACCGAGAGGTCCTGCGGCACGGATAGTCCACGTTCAGCTGCAACATCGAGAATCCCCAAGGCATTCATGTCGTTACTGGCGATGATCGCGGTAGGTGGATTCTTCATGCCAAGGAAGTGGGCTCCGGCAACGTGGCCGGCGTCGATGCCATAGTCGTTCGCCAGTACGAGGTCTTCCGCATGGTCGAGCTTCAGGCGCTTTACGGCGTTGCGGTAGGCGGCCAGTCGCTCGGCGACCGCCGATGATGCTGCCGGACCGCACACGAAAGCGATGCGACGATGCCCAAGCTCGGCCAGATGCTCGACCGCCGCGCGAATGCCTGCCTCGTTGTCGCCGCCAACGTAGTTGTCGTCGTAGCGCTCGCTCCTGCGCTGGACAAGAACATAAGGCACGCCCTTGCCCAGCAATTCACGCACCCTGTCACTCTCGCAATGGGGAGAAAGCAACACCATTCCGTCAACCTGACGGTCGATCAGGCTCTGCATCTGCTCCAGCTGGCGCTCCTCATCGCCGTCGGTATTGCAAAGCAGCAACGTGCAGCCTTCGCGCAGCGCGACGTCCTCGATCCCTCTGACAAAGTCCGGATAGCTCGGATTGGCGACATCCGCCACCAGAACACCGATCGCCATCGTACGGCGGCTCCTTAGCGCCTGGGCGAGCGGGGAAGCTCGATAGCCCAGTCTCTCGGCCGCCTTGATGACCTTGTTGCGTGTCTTCAGGCGCACGATGTCCTTGCCGGCCAGCGCATTGGAGACGGTTGAGATACCAACGCCGGCCTCGCGGGCAACGTCGACGATGGTCACCCTGCGTCCCTGCTGCTGCGGCTTGGATTCATTCTTTGTCATGCCGCACCCCCAAACCGCCTGACCAGGGACGGCAGCACAAATCCAGCCGCAGCCCCTGCAGTGTCACATGAAGAGATCATTATCGGTTGACACTCCATAGAAACGTTTTTATTTCCTTGTCCACGGGAATGGCAAGAGAGATCCCGCTGCCCTTGAGTCGCGCACCATCGCTTTCAGGAAATAACATGAAATCGAAATTATTTTCACTAGATGATGCTCTGGCGCCGATAAGATCAGGCAGCTCGATCAGCCTGGGCGGTTCATTGCTTCGGCGGCCTCCCAACGCGGCAGTGCGCTGGCTGATAAAAAACAATGTACGCGACCTGACCCTGCTAACCTGGGCCGCGACGACGGCGATCGACCTTTTGGCCGCGGCTGGAGCGGTCAAGCGATATGAGGGAATCTATGCCGGCCTCTTCAACTTCGGCCTCGCGCCCAATTTTCGCCGCCGCGTCCAGGAAGGGGCGATTGAGGTTCGTGATTTTTCCGAAACCGCGATGGTCGCGCGCTTACGCGCGGCGTCGCAAGGCCTGCCGTCACTGCCTATAAAGACCCTGTTCGGCTCTGATATCGCGCTCAAGAATCCCGAGCAGATCAAGGAATACGCCTGTCCCATCTCGGGCGAGCAGCTGCTTGCCGTCGCGGCCGCGCGCTCCGACTTCACTATCTTGCATGGTTATGTCGGCGATGAGTTCGGCAATGTGCAATGGCCCCTCGTCCGCGACAGCGACGACGTCGATCAGATGATGGCGGCGGCTTCAAGCCGGCTGATAGTCACGGTGGAAAAGATCGTGCCGCATGAGGTGATCTCGCGCCGGCCAGCCCTGACCTACATACCCGGTCAGATGGTTGAGGCGATAGTCGAGATACCCTATGGCGCCCACCCTGCCGCAGTCGACGGATTCTACGATGAGGATCAGGCCCACCTCGAGGCCTATGTCGAGGCCAGCCAGACCGACCAGGGTGCCAGCGCCTATCTTGATCGTTATGCCCGTCAGGCTCTGGATCACAGCGACTATCTTCGCCTTCTGGGCGGCCTCGCCGCCGTCGAGAAGCTGACAGTCGAACGGGAGGACACCTGGCAATGAATGCACATCACACACCCAATGAACTTCTGACGTCCCAGGTCGCACGTGTTATCCTGGATGACGATCTGGCGTTCGTCGGCGTTGGTACCAATGGCCGTGCGTTCACCCTGGCGGTTGGCATACCGCTGGCCGGGTTGCGGCTTGCCCAGATGCTGCATGCGCCTGGCGCTTCGGGGTATTGGGGCAATCTGCTTGAGCCGGACCTTTCTTCTTTTCCCGAACATCTGAAACAGGACAGCCTTACCCGCTGGAAGGCGGCAGCCAGCCCCGTCGATGTCGGATACAAATGTGACATGCTGGCGCGACGCGGGTTTGATGTCTCGTTCGATTCCGGTGCCCAGATTGACCGGTATGGCAATCTGAACATCACTGCGATCGGTGACTATGCGCGACCCAAGGTCAGGTTGGTCGGATGTCTGGCCCAGCCAGAGCATTTCGCTTTCGTACGCAGGCCAATCGTCATGATGGATCTCGACCGACGCAGCTTCGTTGAAAAGGTCGACTTCGTCACAAGCGTTGGCCATGCCCGCGACGGCCGGACGAGGCAGGAATGGGGTCTTGGAGAGGGCGGGCCTCATGTGGTCATCACGAACAAGGCAATACTCGACTTCGATACGCCTGACAGGAGCATGCGGCTGCGCTCGCTGCATGACGGAGTGAGCCTCGAGGAAGTTCTCGACAGTATGGGATTCAGGCCTACAATTCCGGATTACATTGCGATCACACCAGCTCCGACATCCCGGGAGTTGCAATTGATCCGCCAGGAAATTGATCCCGACCGCGTTCTTCTCAAGGTCTGAGAATCCCGGCAAAGCTTGCGATCGGAGCCTCCGTATCGCCATGCGCAGTCAGCCGGTGAGCTGGTTTCCGTTGTCTGATCCCGCTGCGGCTGCAGTGGTTCAGCGCCAGTTGATTTTAGCGGATCTTGGCCGCCAGGGCAGTGCAACTGCTATTCCGCCTCAGCGTTCCTTGACGTAGGGCACACCGCCGGCGCGCGGCGGAATGGCCTTGCCGATGAAGCCCGCCAGCAAGATGACGGTCAGGACATAGGGCAGCGCCTGCATGAATTGCGCCGGCACCTTGCCGACGAGGGGAAGCGGCGAGCCCTGCAGGCGGATCGAAGCCGCGTCGAGAAAGCCGAACAGCAGGCAAGCGAACATGGCGTTGACCGGCTTCCACTTGGCGAAGATCAGCGCTGCCAGCGCGATATAGCCCTTGCCTGCGGTCATGTCCTTCACGAAGCCGCCATTCTGCACCATCGACAGATAGGCGCCGGCGACGCCGGTGAGGATGCCGGTGCAGATCAGCGCGCGGTAGCGCAGCCAGGCGACCGAGATGCCGGCGGTATCGACGGCGGCCGGATTTTCGCCGACCGCGCGCATTCTCAGCCCAAAGCGGGTGCGAAACAGGACCCACCAGGTGAACGGCACCATGGCGAAGGCGAAATAGACCAGGATGGAGTGGCCTGAGATCAGTTCGGCGTAGATCGGGCCGATGATCGGCACATCCCTGATCGCATCGGCGCCAGGCCAGATGATCGCCTCGAACCGTTCGCCCGGCTGCAGCGCCGGCGTGCGTCCGCCCTGCTGGAACCAGGCTTGGCCGAGGATGATGGTCGAACCGGCGGCGATGAAATTGATCGCCACGCCCGATACGATCTGGTTGCCGCGATGCGTGATCGAGGCAAAGCCGTGCACCAGGGCGAAGGCGACCGAGATCAGCACCGCCGTGCCGAGGCCGATCAGCGCCGAATGGAAGACGGCGGCGGCGGAGGCACCGGCGAAGGCGCCGACCAGCATCTTGCCTTCGAGCCCGATGTCGAAGATGCCGGCCCGTTCCGAATAAAGGCCAGCCAGGCAGGCGAGCAGCAGCGGAACCGAAAGGCGGATGGTCGAGTCCAGCACCTGGATGATCGCGTTGAAAATGTCCATCTCAGGCCCCCGTCCCCTTGATCGCCTGCATGCCGACAGACTTCGGACTGACCGAGGCGAACAGCGCCTGGATGTAAGGCCTGAACATATGTTCCAGAGCGCCGGCGAACAGGATGACCAGGCCCTGGATGATGACGATCATGTCGCGGCTGATCGCCGGCATCTCGAAGGCGAGCTCGGCCCCGCCCTGGTAGAGCATCCCGAACAGGATGGCCGCCAGCACGACGCCGACCGGATGCAGCCGGCCCATAAGCGCCACCGCGATGCCGACATAGCCGGCGCCGGACACGAAATCGATCGCGACATTGTGCTGGTCGCCCATCACCGGGTTGAGCGCCATCATGCCGGCCAGCGCGCCCGAGATCATCATCGCGGTGATGATGATGCGGGTTTCCGAAATGCCGGCGTAGCGCGCCGCCTTCGGGCTGTGGCCATAGGTGCGCATTTCATAGCCGAGCCTGGTGCGCCAGATCAGAAGCCAGACCAGGAACGCCATGACCAGCGCCAGCAGGAAGCAGATGTTGAGCGGCGCCGAGCGGATCTTCGCGCCGAACAACTCGATCACCCAGTTGAGCTTCGGCAGTTCCGCGCCGGCAAGGAAATTGCGCGTCTGCGGCGCCTGCGAACCGGCCGGCTTCAGCGGACCGACCAGCAGGTAGACCATCGCCGAGGCGGCGATGAAGTTGAACATGATGGTGGTGATGACGATGTGCGAGCCGCGCTTGGCCTGCAGATAGGCCGGGATCAGGCCCCAGAGAGCGCCGAACGCCGCCGCGGCCACGATCGCCATAGGAAAGATCGCCCACCAGGGCAGCACGCTGTCGAAGCTCAGGCAAACGAGCGCTATCCCGAGGCCGCCTATATAGGCCTGGCCCTCGGTGCCGATGTTGAAGAGGCTGCAATGCGCAGCCACAGCCACCGACAGTCCGGTGAAGATGAAGGTGGTGGCATAGAATAGGGTGAACGCGATGCCCGTGCCCTTGCCGAAGGCGCCCTCGATCAGGATGACAGCGGCGCGGAACGGATTCTCGCCGACCAGCATGACGACGAAGCCGGCGACGATGAAGGCGACCGACAGGTTGATCAGCGGTATCAATCCGTAATCGGCCCAGGCCGGCAGCTTGGCGTAGGGCGTGCTCATTCGGCGGCCTCCTGGTGTTCGACGCCGGCCATCAGCAGGCCGAGCTCACCTTCGGTCGCGTCCGGGCCGCGCTCACCGACGACGCGGCCTGCGAACATCACCAGGATGCGGTCGGAGAGCGAGCGGATTTCGTCGAGCTCGACGGACACCACCAGCACCGCCTTGCCCTGGTCGCGCATGGCGATCAGCCGCTTGTGGATGAATTCGATGGCGCCGACATCGACGCCGCGCGTCGGCTGGCCGACGATCAGCACGCCGGGGTCCTGTTCCATTTCGCGCGCCAGCACGATCTTTTGCTGGTTGCCGCCGGAGAAATTGGCTGTCTTGAGACGCGGATTGGCGGGGCGGATGTCGTATTTCTCTATCTTTTCCTTGGCGTCGGCCATGATGGCATCGATGTTGAGGAACGGCCCCTTCAGGTAGCGCTCGTCGTCATGGTAGCCGAGGATCGAATTCTCGTTCTCTTCGAAGGCGAGCACCAGCCCGACATGGTGGCGGTCCTCCGGCACATGGGCAAGCCCCCGGTCCCGCAACTCGCCAGGATCGGCCTTGCCGGTGAGATCGATCGGCTTGCCGTCGAGCATCACCTCGCCGGAAACCGCTTGCCGGATGCCGGAGATCGCCTCCAGCAGTTCGGACTGGCCGTTGCCGGCGACGCCGGCGATACCGACGATCTCGCCGCCCCGAACGTCGAACGAGACGTTGTCGACCATGGTGACGCCGCGGGAATCCTTGACCGTCAGGTTCTTGACCGAGAGTTTCACCGCGCCGGCTTCCGACTGGCCCTTCTCGACCCTGAGAAGCACGCGCCGCCCGACCATCAGCTCTGCCAACTCGCCGACCGTGGTTTCCTTCGTCACCCGGGTCGCCACCATCGTGCCTTGGCGCATCACCGAAACCGTGTCCGTGATCGCCATGATCTCGCGCAGCTTGTGCGTGATGAGCACGATGGTTTTGCCCTGGTCCTTCAATTGCTTGAGGATGCGAAAGAGGTGATCGGCCTCGGCCGGCGTCAGCACGCCCGTCGGCTCGTCGAGGATCAGGATTTCGGCGCCGCGATAGAGCGCCTTGAGGATTTCGACGCGCTGCTGCAGGCCGACCGGCAGTTCCTCGATGACGGCGTCGGGATCGACTTCGAGGCCGTATTCGCGCTCCAGCCGCTCGAGCTCCGAACGCGCCTTGGCGATGCTGCTCTTCAGTAGCGCATCGTTCTCTGCCCCCAGTATGATGTTCTCCAGCACGGTGAAATTGTCGACCAGCATGAAATGCTGGTGCACCATGCCGATTCCGAGCGCGATGGCGTCGTTTGACGTATTGATCGACACCGGCTTGCCGCCGACACGGATCTCACCGCTATCGGCCTGGTAGAAGCCGTAAAGGATCGACATCAGCGTCGACTTGCCGGCGCCGTTCTCGCCAACGATGCCGTGGATGGTGCCGCGCGCGACTTCCAGGTTGATGTCGCGGTTGGCGCGCACCGCGCCAAAGCTCTTGTTGATGCCTACGAGCTCGATTGCGGCTTGCGCCATGCAGCCTGTCCCCCGATAGCGCCAATGCGCAACGTGAAGAGAAAGTTCGCTCGCACCGCGAAACCGGGCGGCCTTCGGGGAAAAGTCACCGTCAGGCAAATGCTTGCGACCAGAGCCGAAAACGGCACCTGCCAGGGCACCGCTCGACTTATCGACAAATACAGCGTGGGCTCAGGAGCGATCCACCTGTTCAAACCATTGCGGTGCCTTGTCGCCGTTGATTGCCAGGTGGGCAAAGAGCTGCCCTTTCGCCGCCCCATGCCAGTGACGAACATTCGGCTCGATGGTTACAGTATCCCCGGGAAGTAGCGTTACAACTTCCTCCCCTTCCCGTTGGAACTGTCCAACACCGGTGGTTACGTGCAGGATCTGCCCGGCCGGATGGATATGCCAGTTGGTGCAAGCTCCGTCGAAGAACGTCACCAGATGCAGGGTCAACCCTTCAGGATGCTCGGCATAGCCCAGACGATTGGCCAGGACCTGGCCCGTATAGATATTTGGATCTCCCTTGAACGTCGTCACATCGGCCGCCTTCAGGACACCGGCAACCTTCTTCGATCCGTCCGACATTGTACTTCCTTCCTCTCCCGATTTGGATCTGGCGCACACTTGCCACGCCATCTTCGCTGCAATATCATTTCAATGATGAGAAGCAAGATAAAAGTTTATTTACAAACAAAAACTCGGGCTCCGACCCTACCCGGCAGCCGCGATTGGTGCTTTCAGAACTGTGCTGACTTGTGAAAAAATATTTTGTAGGTGAAAGTGCGCCGGATTGATTCAGGTCGTGATGGCGAAGATCGGGAAAGGCTGGAACAGAATGATGAGGCCTAACGGGAAACGCACCAGAGGTAGCCAGGCCACCGACGGAGTTCTTGACAGTGCAAGCTGTATTGCGCGGATGCAGAGCCTGTATGAAACCCTTACACCTGTCCAGAAGCGACTGGCTGATACCGTGCTCAAGGATCCGCATTCCGTGATCCTCGCCAGTGTCGGCGAACTCGCCGCACGCAGCGGCAGCAGCGAAGGCGCAGTCAGCCGGTTTTCACGTGTGCTGGGGTACAGCAGCTATGCCGAGTTCAAACTGGCGCTGTCTCGCGACCTTGTCGGCTCCACGCAGGCTATTCACGAGGATGTCGCCAAGACCGACGGAATAGAGACGATTGCCGACAAGGTTGCGCGCTCGAACATTCTGGCCATCGAGGACACCCTGCGTTCGCTGGACAGGACGACGTTGCAGCGGGCAGTGAACGCGTTGCAGAAGGCCGACCGGCTGGCATTTTTCGGGTTCGGGGTTTCGTCCGCCCTGGCACGCGATGCCCGCCACCACTTTCTTCGCACTGTCAAGGAGACTGTATTCGTTGAGGATACGCATGAACAGGTCATGTGGGCGGCAACCGCGCGACCGACTGATGTCGTTGTGCTGTTCTCTCACTCGGGCACCTCGCGTGACCTGTGCGAGATCGCCGACCTTGCCACCGCACGCAAGGCAGTGACCATGTCCATCACCAACTATGGCAAGAGCCCACTGACTGACCGGACCAAGATCAATCTTTTCACTTCATCGCGAGAAACCCGCTATCGCGAGGAATCGATAAGCTCACGTATTGCGGCGCTGACCATCATCGACATTCTTTATGTGGCCGTTTCCATCAACTTTGCCGACGAGCAGGCCAAGCTGAGGGAGACGATCCGCCAAGCTCTCCAGTCCAAGCGCATCTAGCGCGTCAGTTTTCCTGCCAGCTTCTGTACAGCTCCTCGTACAGCCTGACTGCATCCGGATCAGGTTCGATCAGCCTCACAGCCGGGCGCATCGATGGCTTTGAGACCACGCCTTCGATGGCCATGATCGCCAGGCGCGCCGCACCCGACAGGCTGACGTCGGGTTCATCCACTACGAGAACGGGCCGCCCGAGTATGTCGGCGCGCATTCGCGCCAGCAGGGTCGATTTGGCAATGCCACCGGCCAGAATGATCGGCACACCAGGTTCCGGCGCCAGTACGTCAATTCCTTCCCGGGCCACAAACGTGATCGACTCGGCCGCCGCTCTGAGAAAGTGCGCCCTTCCATGCTGTTCACCGACGCCCAGTACCGCCCCCCTGTCGTCGCGGCGCCACCGGGGGAAGCGACTACCCGTGAGAAACGGCTTCATGACCAGGCCGAGTGCACCGATCGGAACCGACGAAATTTCCTCCTCGAAGGCTGGCCCATGTGCAGCATCGAGGCCAAGCATCATCGACCAGTAGGCAAGCGCGCCACCTGTGCCACCCGTCGACCCGCCAACCGTCCAGCGCCGGCTGTCGACATAGGGGTTGATCAGGATGCTGCTTGACCATGCCGGCGGTGTTGTTACCACCCGCACAAGGACATCGGTAGTTCCCGATATGTCCGCGATGTGATCGCTCCGGCCACCAAGCACGAAAGAAGCACCCACCGTTCCATCGGGCCCACCGGCGGCCACGGGAAGGCCACTACGCAAGCCCAGGTGGCGTGCCACGCTTTCCTGGAGGGCTCCGGCGACGGTGATCGATGGCTGCACCCTAGGAAGCACGGCTGCGCCGAGGCCCAGCTCCCGCAGGATTTCCTCGCTCCACTTGAGGCCATACGCATCGAAAGCACCGAAATAAGCCGCCGATGTGGAATCCGTTGTCACATCGCCGGTGAGCCGGGCGTTGATGAAATCTTTCGGCGACGCAAGATGGGCGATCGCGTCAAACCCCCGCGCACTCTGCGCACGCAATGCCAGCGCTGCTGCCACCGGCCCGCCCGTTAGCACCGGCCGGCCGGTCACCCTGAGCAACCGCTCGATGTTCCCGCCAAGTTTCGAGGCGATGATGTCGACACCCGACGCGTCCGCCCAGCCGCTGGCCCTGGCCAGCACGTTGAGCGACCTGTCAAGGAACACCGATCCGATATGCGCGGTCACCCCGATCGCCTCGACGAGGCTGCGCAGACCCGCCGGGAGCAGGTTCACGCAGGCACCAACCTGTTCCCAGAGACGGTCGGCATCGAAATTAAGGCCTGACAAAGCATCATTGCGCGGCAGCCGGGCATGAGCCACCCTTTCGCTGGTCGGCAGAAAAATGCCCGCTCTGAGCGAGGACGAGCCGACGTCGATGGCCAGTACATGTGTGGGCGCCAACTAGATCGCTCCACTGCTGCGCAATTCGGCAATTTCCTCGCCGCTCATCCCCAGGATGCGCGAGTACACCTCATTGTTGTCTTCTCCGACGGTCGGGGGCGCTTTGTATGTATCCAGAGGTGACCTTTCCATCTTGATCGGCGAAGCAGGAAATCGCAGCGTGCCAAGGCTCGCGTGCTCGATCTCGGTTATCATGCCGCGAGCCCTGATCTGGGGCGATGCCGCCACATCTGCGACCGTAGCCACCTTGGCATTCGGAATGCCTGCGTCATCAAGCTGCCGCGCGATATCGAAGGCCGTCTGCCCGGCCGACCATTCGGCTACGATCGCCTCGAGTTCTGCCTGATGCAGCATGCGTGCATCGACGCTGGCATATCTCTGATCGTCGATCAGATCAGGTCGCCTGATTACCCTGCACAGTTTCGGGAACAGCGATTGTGTTCCTGCCTGTATATAGATCGACCCGTCAAGGCAGGAATACACATTCACCGGTGCGGTCAGAAGGTCGCGCGAGCCGCTGCGCGGCATGGCTTTGCCGAGCATCAGCTGCGCGATAAGGCGAGTTCCAAGCAGGGCAAAGGATGAATCGAGCGAGGCGACATCCACCATCTGTCCTTCGCCGGTTCGCCACTTGTGCATGATCGCCCCGAAGGCTCCCATCGCACCCTGGTAGCCGGTGACGTAGTCGGACACATAAGTGCCGGTAAGTGTCGGCGCGCCATCAGGGTCGCCGGTGATGCTCATCAGCCCGGATGACGCCTGCGCGATTGCATCGAAAAGCGCACGTCTTGAGTCCGGCCCAGTCTGACCGAAGCCGGAAATTGATACCAGGATGATATCGGGCCTGAGCTCGCGCATGCGCTGATAGCCTATGCCCATCTGCTCGATCGTTCCCGGGCGATAGTTTTCGATCACCACATCGGCCCAACCGATGAGCTTCTCGAGGATGGAGAGCGCCCTCGGATGACGTGTGTCGAGCGTTATCCCGTATTTGTTGCGATTGTAGAGCATAGTGAAAAGGCTTTCGCCCTTGAAATAGGGGGCGTGATGCCTGGAATCCTCGCCTCCCGGCCGCTCGACCTTCACAACCTCCGCTCCGAAATCGCCGAGTATCTGGCCGCAGATCGGCCCGGCGATAAAACGAGAGAGATCCAGGACCCGTACTCCCTGGAGCGGGCGGGCGCCTCCCCCCTCTGTCATGGAAACCTCTCCTACTGAACCTGGTGCGGCACGAACGCCGGATATGTCCATGCATTGACGCTACGATCCAGGGGAACATCGACAAGCGCAGGCCGATCGCCCTGGAAAACCGCTTTTACCCGGGCGACCAACGCGTCGAGATCAGATATCACCTCGCCGTCCACACCCATACCACGCGCCACCTGGCCGAAGTCTATCCTGTTGAAGTCGACACCGATGGTGCGACCATTGAAATGCAGTTCCTGTTCCTGCCGGATGTTGCCGTAGCTGGAGTCGTTCAGCACCACAATGCAGACCCGTCCACCGACCCGCGCGAGCGTCTCAAGCTCCCCGAGGCTCATCCCGAGCGAGCCATCGCCGATCAATGCCAGGACCGGTCGCTTGGGATCAATCAGCGCTGCCGCTATCGCCGAGGGTAGGGCAAAGCCCATGTTGCCGAAGCCGACCGGCTTGATGTAGCTGTTCGGCTCAGTGACTTCCCAAAGGAAGGACCAAACGCCGGGGTTGCCTGCATCCGGAATGAGCAGTGTATCAGTGGGGCTGGCGTCGCGGAGCGCCCGCACGATGTCTGCCGGTGAAAGCACGCCCTGGGGCGAGTCCCTGGTTGGTTCGGTACTTGCCCACCACGCCTTCCGGGCGGCCTGAAGTTTTGCAATCCAGTCGGCGCGTCCGGACTTCGCCTTGTCGGCCTCAGGGGCTAGCGCCTCGAGGATATCATCGCAGAATGACTTCAGATCCGCTACGATACCGGTCGTTGTTTCCGCGTAGTAACGGCCTATCATTGTTGGATCGATGTCGACCTGCAGTATCGCGGGAAGCTTGCGCTTCCATCGTGTGGTCGAGACCGCGTTGAGACTGTTGCCCAACGCAATGACCAGATCTGCCTCGTTCAGGACCTGCGTCGACAGATTTGTGCCCATCCGGCTGACGGCTCCGAAAACCAGCGGGTGGGTAGTCCGCACCGCGCCTATTCCGTTGAATGTCGTCACGACCGGGATGTTTAGCGCTTCGGCGAATGCCAGAACGGCATCGCCGCCGGCGCTGCGGTTGCCGCCGTTACCCAGCCAGATGACGGGACGATCTGCCGACAGGATCATCCCGGCTGCGCGCGCCAGACTTGGCTGGTTGGCTGATGGACGCTCACATACCCATTTGCGGGCGGGGTGGACCTTCGGGATAACCGGCGGGTTCGCCACGACGCCCTCGATCATGTCGCGTGTAAAGTCGAGATGGACGGGGCCTGGATTGCCGGTCATGGCATTGATATAGGCTTCTTCCATCGCCTGCTTGAGCGACGACGCATAGGCCACAAGCCTGCTGTATTTCGTCAGAGGCCTGAGAAGCTCGACATGATCGGCGTTCTGCGCATCGTCCTTGTGGATATTTTCGCCATGATTGTTGCAGGTGAGGATGAAGGCCGGACTTGAATCGCGGAACGCGCCGCCGACACCGGTAATAAGGTTCGTTGCACCTGGCCCCGTCGTGGATATACAGGCCGCCGGCGTGCCTGTCAGACGCCCGTAGGCATCGGCCATCACTGCGGCCGCACCTTCGTGACGGGTATGAACGAACTCGATGTCGGGGTTGTCGATGATGGCATCGGTGATCGCCAGCGTCTGGCCGCCAACCACGCCGAAGACATATTTCACACCAAGAGAGCACAACATTTCGACGACCAGTTCGCCGCCGGTTTTTGAAGCTGTCATTTCATCCTCGCACAGTGCCAGCGCAAAGCGCGGCGGTTGCAACGTCTTCCGGCTGGGCCGGTACGTCATGGCAATGCGGACACCCGCCGCAGTGAAAGCTAGACCTCGAATGCCGGTATTCCGGCACTACCAGGCAAAGGCCTCCGGCGCCTCTTTGCGCGGAGGGAAAATCCAGTCGAGCTCGTTGAGGGTTTCCTGATCAAGCGCCAGATCGATTGCCCTAAGCGCAGACGTGAGCTGCTCGAGCGTGCGTGGTCCGACAATCGGCGCCGTCACAACAGGACGGGATAACAGCCACGCCAGCGCGATTTCGGCCGGGTGCTGGCCGATCTTATCTGCCAAGGCCTCGTATTGCTCTATCTGCGCTCTGTGGGTAGCAAGAGCCGCTGCCGCCCTGCCCTCCAGCCGGCGATGTCCCGGTTCCTTCCGCAGGATCCCGCCAAGTAGTCCCTGGTTGAGCGGCGACCAGGGGATCAGACCCATTCCATAGTGCCTGAGAGCCGGAATGATCTCCTGTTCGATGTCGCGGGTGAACAGATTGTAGAAGGATTGATCGCAAACAAGCCCGCATGCCTGACGTCGGAGCGCTGTCTCCTGCGCCATCGCAATGTGCCACGCTGCGAAATTGCTGCTGCCGGTGTAGATGACCTTGCCCTGCATGACAGCGACGTCAATCGCCTGCCAGATTTCATCCCAGGGCGTGCTCCGGTCAATGTGATGAAACTGGATGAGATCAACATGGTCGGTCTTCAGGCGCCGAAGGCTTGCGTCGAGCGAATTGCGAATATTGAGAGCCGACAGCTTCCCGTCGTTGGGCCACTCACCGATCGGCGCGTAGAGCTTGGTGGCAAGAACGGTCTTCTCGCGGCGCCCCCCACCGCTCCTGAACCAGTCACCGATGATCTCTTCAGTTCTGCCCTTGCCGGTGTGACGGCCATAGTCGTTGGCCGTATCGAAGAAGTTGACCCCGTTTTCGAGCGCAACATCCATGATGCGGTGCGCATCCGGTTCCGGCGTCACCGGACCAAAATTCATTGTCCCCAGGCAAAGCCTGCTGACCGAGAGCCCTGAGCGTCCAAGCTGAGTGTATTTCATGGCAATATGTCTCCTGGCACCTGCGAGCGGACATCGCACTCAGCTGTTGGCTGGGATGGGCGTGGACTGCAGGGCCAGGATCTTCCACTGGCCATCCAGGAGCCCGTAAGCCGCGAGGTATGAGTTGTTCAACGTCTTGGTCAGCCCGGCGCCGGGCACATGGACCTGTGCCAGCATTCGTCCGAAAACCAGGGCTGACCCGTCATTGATCCTTATGTCCTCCTCCGGCTGTTCCATTGAGGAGAAATAGAAGACGCGGTCACCAAGCTTTCTCAGATATTCCTGCTTGCTGTCGCGATGGCCGTCGGAGTGCGTGTAGACGAACTCCTGCCCCATCAGGTCATCCAGAGCGCCGATGTCGCCATTCAGCATTGCTGCGTGTCGCAGCTGCTCCAGCCTGTGAATTTCGCGTCCCCGGTCATGGTCGCTCATCTGGGCTTGCCTCTTATCCCGTTGCTCTTCAGCGTTACCTGTGACAAAGCATGAAAAGAATTTTCAAGCAAGATGAAATTTTCAAAAGTTTCCTCATTTATCGCAAAATGCACGGTAGCGCGCAGCGGCATTTCGTGAATTGGAATTTCGCACTGATAAATCGAGTTGAAATTTCCCTTCATAGTGCTACGGATGATGCCGAAGCGGCAAATCGGGCTCGGCGCTGCGTGATCGAAGGCAGTGCGCGCCCTCCCCGCGTAAAAGAGTTCTGGAGATTCGAAACGTGACTCAGATGCCAGCGAAGATAGGCTTCATCGGATTGGGCAATATGGGGCGGCCTATGGCAGCCAATCTGGCCCGAAAAGGCGCGACGCTTGTCGTTCGCGACGCCGACGCCGGCCGTCAGGAGGGGTTTGTCAGGGAATTCGCCGTCGCAGACGGCAGCAAGGCAAACGCCTTCGCGGACGTCGAGGTTGTCGTAACCATGCTGCCCAACGGAAAGATCGTCAGGCAGGCGCTGCTCGACAGTGGTATTGCCGATGCGCTGCCGCGCGGCAGCCTGGTCATAGACACAAGTTCGGCCGAACCGCTGCTGACCCGGCAACTGGCTGAAGAGCTTGCCCATTACCACATAGGCGTTGTTGATGCGCCGGTTTCGGGAGGAACGCCCAAGGCAATTGATGGCACCCTGTCGATCATGTTGGGCGCCGACGATGAGGAGCTCGCGGCCCGGGCAGCCACGGTTCTTTCCCTGATGAGTGCCCGGATTTTCCGCACCGGCGCGCTCGGCACCGGCCACGCGATGAAGGCTCTCAACAACTATGTCCTGGGGGCCGGCTTTGTTGCTGCAGCCGAAGCCTATGTCGTGGGCGAGAAGTTCGGTCTCGATCCAAAATTGATTGTCGACGTGCTGAACGCGTCTTCGGGACGCAATGTCAGCACCGAAGCTGTCTTCGTAAGCGAAGTCGTCACCCGCCGCTTCCGTGCCAACTTCACATTCGGCCTGATTTCAAAGGATGTGGGTATTGCTGCCGAACTCGCCGATCGGCTGTCGATAGAGACGCCCCTGCTTGACCAGGTCCATCGCGCACTTAGCGACGGAGGCAAGGAGTTGGGCATGGGCGCCGACTATTCGGAGCTTGTGCGCATTTTCGAACGGCGCGCCGACATAACGCACGCCTAGATCCACGGCGAAACGCAATCATCGATCCAGCCTGGTGGTATCTGGACATGGAGCTCATCGATCTGAGCAGCGAGATCTTCGTCGGCATGCAGGTTCATCCGAGCCAGCCGGCGGTGGCCATCGACCAATGGAACGACCATACCCAGAAGGTCACCTTCGGCAGCACCGTCCATAGCGCTGCCTCCCTGCGCCTGTCGATGGGCGATCATACCGGTACGCATGTCGACGCGCCCTTGCATTTCGACCCCGCTCCGGGGGCTGCCTCGATCGAACTGTTGCCGCTGGAGCGCTTCTTCTGCCAGGGGCTTTGCCTCGATCTGTCGCACATACCGCTCCGCCACGCCGTGTCGCCGCAGGAACTCGCAGAGGCCGTGTCGCGAACCGGCGAACCGCTATCAGCCGGAGATGCGGTATTGCTTTACATGGCAACCAACATCCGGCTGCGCGGGACCCCGGGTTATGAGACGGACTTTCCGGGACTTGCACCGGATGCAGTGCACTGGCTGGCCGACACGGGCGTCAATCTGTTCGGCGTCGAAGCGATGAGCCCCGCTCCGGCCGGGGAACTCAACCTGCTGGCGCACATGATCTGCGCCGAAAGGGGCATCACCCATATCGAGTGCCTGGACAATCTCGAGCGCCTTGTTGGCCGCGGCCATTTCACGTTCATCGGCTTCCCTCTCAAGATCCGTGGAGGAACGGCGGGGCCTATGCGCGCCGTCGCCATGTTCGAATGACCGCGACCGCCATTCCCCTTTGGCAGAGCGACGCCGCCAGCCTGTCTCGCATGATTGCGCAAGCCGGCGTGACGCCCCGGGAGCTCGCTGAGGTCTATCTCGATCGCATTTCGCGGCTAGACGCGTCCCTCAATGCCTTCGTCGATCTTGACGTCAATGCGGTCAGAAGCCAGGCCGACGCGGCGACCGAACGCCAGCGCAGCGGGCGCAGGTTCGGTTGGATCGACGGCCTGCCAATCGCCATCAAGGACAACATCTTCGTCGCCGGCATGCCAGCGCACTGGGGAAGCCTGCTCTACCGGGATTTCGTTCCCGCTTATGATGATATCTGCATCGAGCGGCTGCGTGCCGGCGGCGCCATCCTGCTCGGCAAGACAACAACGCCGGAATTCGCTGCGTCCGGCAGGACGGAAAGTCGCCTCACAGGATCGACCAGACTGCCATGGGACACGCGTCTGACGTCAGGAGGGTCGAGCGGAGGGTCGGCCGTGGCTGTCTCTGCCGGCCTTTGTCCATTCGCGCTCGCTACCGACGCCGGCGGCTCAACCCGCATGCCAGCCGCCTATAACGGCCTGGTTGGGCTGCGTCCTTCCAATGGACGTATTCCTAGGCTTCCCGGCTTTCCGCCGATGTCGCACGATTTTCAGACGGTGGGCATTCTTGCCCGCACGGTGGGCGATATGCGCCTGCTCTACGACATCTTGGCTGGTCCTGATCGCAGGGATCCGTCGTCGCTACGCTTTGGCAACTGCCCGCAGGGACGCCCGAGGCTCGGGTGGTTTTGCCGCGTCGATGACCACACGGCCGATGACGCAGTGTTGAGAAGCTTCGAGGCGGCGGTGCGGTCATTTGCCGGCGCCGGATATGAGGTGAAAGAGATCCAGCCCCCGATCGCCCCGTCGCAGCTAACTCCTGTCTGGGATGTATTCACCGCATCAGCGGCCGCTCGGATTGCCCGCCGCTTTGCCGACCGATGGCAAGAAGAGATGATGCCGGCGACAGCAGAGATGGCCCGGCGGGGCTTTGCCCTGTCTGCGGCCGACTATGCCGACGCTTTCGATGCGCTGACCGACTTCCGATCGGGAGCGATGGCGTCCTGGTCCGATGTCGACGTCATTGTAACGCCCACGGTGCCCGCGCCCGCTTGGGAGGCGGGCCGTGTTCATCCGGCAACGATCGGCCATTCGGAGGGCAGCGTGGTAAGCGGTGTTTCCTGACCACCTTTCGGGAGTGGTCGCGATCTGTGAGGTTGCC
>SAPZ01000019.1 GCA_004020875.1 Mesorhizobium sp. | reverse complement strand
GCAGATTTAGAAGCGAACTTCTTCGTCGCCAGCGGCGCACCGCCCTCGTTCGTGGGCCGTATATAGTCGGAGCTCCCTCGAGGCGTCAACACCGATTTCGAACTTTTTTGAATTTTTTGCGACGAATTTTTCAGCCCTCTTTTTCGATAGCCGACTGCCCCTGCGGCAGCCCCTGGGTCATCCACAGCGGGCCCTATTGCCGCCGCATTAAGGCGTGAAACCAGCCCATAGAAGGAAGGCGCGCGCGTATGTGTGAGGCGCCCCCAACACAGACGACCGCGACTGACGACAAGAGCGCCGTCTCGCAAGAGACGCATCATTGGGGATATCGGCCGGGTTGCCGCTTCGTTGACTTCAACGGCCGTGACAGGCAAATGTCATGGCCGCAACGAGAACGACAAGCCGTTTCGCCTGGGGAAGAAGCAGCCTTTCTGGATGCCGGACACCGAAGAGGTCATAGCCGAACTCGGCAACGAGCCGCCGCTGATCGCGGACGGCCGCAGCGGTCCGCCTGACCGCCGCGAGGTCTCGGCGCGCTGGCTGTCGGGCACCTTCCTTACCGGCGTTACATCGAGTGTTTTGATGGGCGTGGCCTTGTTCGCCGCCCTTGATGGCCGCCAGCAATTGGCGACTCCGCCTGAAATCGCCGAGCTCATCGGTCTCGCCAGCGGCGGCGATGATTCCGGCGAGCAGGCAAAGACCACCAGGCTGGTGGCACCCCGCCAGATTGCCCGGGCGAAGGACCGGCGCCGCATGGAAGTGTCGATGGTCACCAAGGTCGGCGACCGTGACGTTATCCACACCATGCCTTTCGTGCAGATCAAGATGGCCCTGGCCGCCGGCCACACCACAAACCGCCCCTACCCGCCCTTCGACCCGCTGCAGGTGTTCGGCGAAGACAGCGACGGCAATGCGCAGCCGACAGCGGCCACCGCGGCTGCCGGGCAGATCTATGGCGCCAAGGTCGACAGCGAAATGAGCCTGAAGACGGTCGATTTCCCGATCGATACGGCTTCCTTCGACGAAAAGAGCGACCTGTCCGCCGACGAGGTGGAAAAGGTGGTGCGTGACGCCAGCGGCGGCTTGAGCGACGGCGCCGTCCAGGTCGCGGCGCTGCATTATGTCGATCCGCAGCGGTTCGGCGATGCCTTCGCAGAATCGATGGCCGGTTCCTACGACGTGAAGATCACGCAGGAAAATGTTTCGGTGACGCCCCGCGCCACACCGGATGACCAGACGCCGGCCTTCGCCGAGGAAATCATTCCCTTCACCAAGGATACCGACATCGCCGAGGCCTATGCCGATTCAGGCTACACCGGCGACGATGCCACCGGCATGGCGGAAGCGATCGGCAAGCTGTTGAACGCCACGGCGCTCAAGGCCGGAACGGTGCTGCGTGTCGGCCTCGAAGTGCGTGGCGACATCGCCAAGGTCGTGCGCACCAGCGTCTATGACAAGACCACGCATATCGTCACCATCGCGCTCGACGACCGCGGCCAGTATGTGCCGGCCCAGGAGCCGGAGCCCAATCCCGAGCTCTTGACGGCGTTCGATGATTCGCAGCCCGTGGTGGTGCGCGGGAACCTGCCCAATGTCTATGACGGCATCTATCGCACCGCCTATTCCTACGGCATGTCCAAGGCGATGACCCAGAAGCTGATCAAGCTTCTGGCTTCCGACGTCGATTTCCAGTCGCGGCTTTCGCCGGCCGACCGGCTGGAGGTCTTGTTCTCGCAGCCCGATGGTGACGACCAGACCTCCGACAATTCGGAGCTTCTCTACGTGTCGGCGACCTTTGGCGGGCAGACGCGGAATTTCTATCGCTTTCAGATGCAGGACGGCAGCACCGACTATTTCGACGAGAATGGTTCGAGCGCCAAGCAATTCCTGCTGCGCAACCCTCTGCCCAACGGGCGCTTCACCTCCGGCTTCGGCGCGCGCCGTCACCCAATTCTCGGTTATGTGCGCATGCATACAGGCACCGACTGGGCCGCCCCGATCGGATCGCCTATCATCGCGGCCGGCAATGGCGTCGTGGAGAAGGCCGGCTGGGCCGGCGGTTATGGCAAGCAGATCATCTTGCGCCATGCCAATGGCTATGAGACGTCCTACAACCACCAGAGCGCTTTTGCCAAAGGCATCGAGCCCGGCGTGCATGTGCGCCAGGGGCAGGTCATCGGCTATCTCGGCCAGACCGGCCTGTCGACGGGCCCGCATCTTCATTACGAGCTGATCGTCAACGGCACCAAGGTCGATTCGATGCGCGTGCGCCTGCCGGTCGGCAAAGTGCTGAAGGGTGACGATCTCGTGGCCTTCAAGAAAGAGCGCGAGCGCATCGACGATCTTCTGAAGCAAGAAGACGGCAACTCGCTGAAAGTCGCCAGCGCCAAGGCTGATACGCAGCTTCCGAACTAAGCAGTTCCGGAACTACTCTACCTCATTCAACGCAATCGCGGACGGAAGGCGACGGCAAAACCGCCGAGCTCAACCGCTCATGCTTTTCCTGGAACCGCAGCTAATCACGCTCATCATCTGACTGCCGTGGCCAGGGCGATGCCTGTCCGGGAACCGTGAACCAGGCGGTGAGGGAAGCAAGCACGCAAAGCAGCGCTGTGACCACCGCGACCGCGGTAAAAGCCGAATCACTTGCTGCAACTCTGGCCGCGTCGAGATTGGCGGCAAGTCCGGAAGCGGGCGGCTCGCCGAAACCGGGTATCCCGGTAGCGCTGCCGGTCATCCGCGCATAAACCCAGGCCGCCAGCGAGCCCATCGCAGCCACCGCGATCAGGCCACCGACGCGCGAGACAGCATTGTTGATGCCGGAGGCGGCCCCGGTATCCTTGTCCTCGACGGATGTCATGACCGCGGTCGACAGCGGCGACACGACCTGCGCCATGCCGAGCCCCATCAGCGCCATCAGGGGAAAGGTCCCGGTCCAGAAATTGTGGATGCCGAAATGAGCAAGCAGCGCGAGGCCGGCGAAGGCGATGGCGACGACCATGCTGCCGCTGGCGATCGGGAAGCGCGGACCGATCCGGTCCGACCACTGGCCGACCGGGCCGGATAGAAGCGCGATCAACGCCGACAGCGGCAGGAAGATGAAGCCGACCTCGGCCTCGCTCAGCCTCCAGCCGGCGATCAGAAGCATCGGCAGGTAGAACAGATTGGCCGACAGAGCGAAATAGAGAAAAAACGTCGCCAGATTGGCGCCGGCAAAGGCGTGGATGCGGAACAGGCCGAGATCGATCATCGGATCGCGCCGCCTGAACTCATAAAAGATGAAGACAAAGAGCAGGACCACACCGGCAACGATCGCCGGGCCCGACATCAATCCGGTACCTTCGGCATTCATTGCCGTCAGCCCGTAGGCGAGCAGGCCGAAGGCGAGCGTCGCCAGCGCGGCGCCGCCGAGATCGAGGCTGCGTTTCTCAGTCGGCTTGTCGGCCGGCACCTTGGCCAGAAGCAGATAGATCGAGATCAGCCCGAGCGGCAGGTTTATGGCGAAGATCGCGCGCCAGACCCCGTTGCCGAACGTCGTCAAAACGAAGCCGCCCAGAACGGGGCCGAGCGCCGTGGTCAGCGCCGAAGCGGCGGCCCAGATGCCGATCGCCCGGCCGCGCTCCTTCTTCGGATAGGCTTTGGCGATGATGGCGAGGCTGCCCGGCACCATGATCGCCGCGCCGATGCCCTGGATGGCGCGGAACGCGATCAATATCGCTGGATCGGGGGCGACCGCGCAGGCGAGCGAGGCCGCGATGAACAGCGCGATCCCGGTGACGAAGGCGCGCCGCAGCCCGAACCGGTCGCCTGCGGCACCGCCCGCCAGGATGAGTGCCGAGAGCGTCAGCGCATAGGCGTTGGATATCCACTGCGCCTCAGCCAGGCTGGCGCCGAGATCCGCGCGCAGCGCCGGCATGGCGATCGCCAGGATCGAGCCGTCGATGAAGCCGAGCGCCGAGGCAAGAATCGCTGCGACCAGCACGAATTTGCGCTGCATCTGGGGACAGAAGGTGCCGTTCGCGCGCGCGGGCGAATGCGAATCGACAGTCGTTTCGTTCGCGGATGACATGATTCCTGCTTAGCCCTCCGGAGTGATCGCAACAACGAGCCAGAGCATCGCTGCTCTTGAAACCAGGTGACAGAGCATGATGCCGAAAAGTGTAGAGCGGTTTTCGCACGACATCATGCTCCATCTTTTCTTGATTTAGGCCGGGTGGCGAGGTGAGCGGCAATCTTGAACGCAACCGCCGATCGCGTGCTAGGTTCCGACATTACGAATTATAAAGGGGGGAAGCCATGAAGCGGCCGCTCGAACCGTCGGCGGAAGGACGCGGGCGCATCGTCGGCATAACCGACGGCGTCTTCGCCATCGCGCTGACCTTGATCGTGCTGGAGATCAGGGTGCCGGCGCATGAGGCGGTGCATTCGGAAGGCGAGCTGCTCGCCGCAATCCTGGCGCTGGCGCCACGGTTCCTGACCTACGCGCTGAGCTTCCTGACGCTCACCATCTTCTGGTTCGGGCAGCAGGCGCAGCATGGCCTGATCGCGAAGTCGGACCGCAGGCTGGCGACGCTCAACCTGTGCTTTCTCGCCTTCATCGCGCTGCTGCCCTTCTCGACCGACCTCCTTGCCGATTTCCTCGAATTCAGGATCGCGGTGCTGGTCTACTGGCTGAATCTGCTGATGCTCGGCGTCTCGCTGTTCGCGAGTTGGTGGTACGCCGACAGGAACGGCATGATAGCCGAGGATGTCGACGCGGAGACGCGACGCACCGTCTACAATCGTATCGTCAAGGCGCAGGCTCTGTGGGCGGTCGGCGCGGCGCTTTGCCTGATCACGCCGCTGCTCAGCATCGTCTTCATTCTGCTGGTGCAGCTCATCTATGCCGCGGCGCCGCGCGCCTCACTGCTGCGTAAACTCATCGGTTGAGGTCCCGCCGACCTCCGCGATTGTTGGTCCGCCGACGAATTCCACAGTGACGCCAGGCGACACCAGCTTGGCGAGTTCCCGCGCGTCCCAGTTGGTCAGGCGCACGCAGCCATGACTCTCGGTCTTGCCGATCTTGGAGGGATCGGGCGTGCCATGGATGCCGTAGGTCGGCTTGTCGAGCGCGATCCACACCGAGCCGACCGGACCGTTCGGGCCCGGCGGGACGGTGAGAATCTTGTCGTTCTGGCCCTGCTTGAAATTGATGTTGGGGTTGTAAGTGTAATTCGGGTCGAGCGCGATGCGCGAGACGGCATGGATGCCGGTCGGCGACGGCGTGTCGGCCGAGCCGATGGTCGCCGGATAGGCCGCGACCAGCTTGCCGCTGCCATCATAGGCGTAGACTTCCTTCTTGGTCTTGTCGGCGACGATGCGCGTCACCGGCGTCGAAACCAGCTTGCCGAAATTGGCGACCTTGATCATCGTGCCGGGGCGATTGAAGTCGACCCCTTTGTTGATCGACTTCAGATAGGTCTCGTCCATGTGGAAGCGCTCGGCCAGCGCCTCGGTGACCGAGGTGTAGCACATGCAGTCAAGCTTGGCCTTCTGGCTGTAATCCTCTGGAATCGAAGCGACATACGGGCCGGCCACATCTTCCGGCGTGATCGTGTAGGAAGCAAAAGGGTCACCGCCCGACTGGGCGAGCGCCGCCTGGATGCCTACCGCGTCGGTCGATTTCAGATTCGTGCCGTTTATTTCATTGTAGGCGGCCAGCGCCTTGTCGACATTGGAGCCGAAGCGCCCATCGATCACGCCCGGCGAAGCGCCGCCGCGATCGAGCAGCACCTGTAGCGCGGCAACATCCTGACGCACGCCGAGCGACAGCGACGGATCGACACTGGCCTTGCCGCCCGTGTTCGGCGGCAACGAGGCCTCCGGATTGGTCTGCAGCACCTCGCCCTGGCCCGGCTGCTCCGGGTCGATCGACGCCTCGCTCAGCGGCTGGCGCTTGATGGCGTTGGACTTCGGCTCCTCCGGATAGGTGGTGGCATAGCCTTCATCATTGTTGGGCGCCGGCGGATAGGCATCGACGGAATTGTCGTCGCTGTTGGGATCGTATTGGTCGGCCGGCGACGGGATGACCCGGCCATTCTCCTCCAGCTGCCGCCGGCGGAAGCGCGCCATGTCCTCGGGATTGTCGAGATAATACCGGTCGCCGTCCTCGGCCGGCGCGCGGCCGAGCTCCTGCGTGCGCATCTGCCGGCGAAGCGCGCGGCGGTCGAGCCTGCTCCCCGGCGGCTGGATGGCGATCACCTTGCCGCTGTCGGCATCGACCAGCACCCGGTTGCCCCTGGCGTCGTAATAGATATCGATATTGCCTTCCTGGGCCAGCATCAGCGCGCCGCGCTCAGCCGGGCGCACGCCTTGCGGGCCATCCACGCTCGGCGCGGCGAACGCGCCGGAACACGCCAGCCCGGCCGCGAGTGCCGAAAGGGAAAAGATCAAGCGCAGCATGGGGGTCAAGCTCTCCGGTCGACTCTGGCTTCTGGCGGGCGAATCTTCGCCAGCAAACCAGTTACCCAAATTAAGGTTCCAACATGAACCGGGCATGAAGATGGCGGCTTTCCAGTGCCTTAGGGAACATTGGCTAGTCTGCGGCAAGTCCCAATTGCTTGCGTGCCTGTCTGGTCAGCTTCAGGACGACCAGGCGATAGCTCTCGCGCAGATAGTCCTTGAGCGCCGCATCATTCATGCTTTGGCTTGTCTGACGCTGGATCCATTTCATGCCGCGCGAAGCGAGATAGGGCGCCGGCCGGCAGCCCGGCTGATCCTTGAGCACGTCATAGGCCATCTCTGAACATTTGAAGGTGACGAACAACTCGCCGCCCTCATTCCAGCCGCCGATGGCAAACACCTTGCCGCCGACCTTCCAGACGTGGGCGCCGCCCCACTGGACGACATGCGTCGTGGCGGGCAATGAAGCGCAAAAGCCGTTGTAATCGTCGAGCTTCATCGAGTCCTTCCGCGCATCCGAATCGGCAGCTGATTATGGTCGGTCCCCGAAAATAACAAAGCGCGCCGCACCGGACCGGTGCGACGCGCCTGTTCATTCCAACGTGCCGGGGATCAGGCGGCGGCTTCCGTCGCCACCACTGTCGGCTTCGAGCGGAAGTTCAGCCGATCGGAACCCGCCGTGACCTTGACGGTCGAACCGTCGAGGATCTCGCCGAGCAGGATCTTCTCCGCCAGCGGGTCCTGCAGTTCCTTCTGCATCACCCGCTTCAGCGGCCTGGCGCCATAGGCCGGGTCGTAGCCCTTGGCCGCCAGCCAATCGATCGCATCGTGATCCAGCGACAGCGTGATCTTGCGATCGACGAGCAGGTTCTCCAGCCGCTTCAGTTGGATCTCGACGATGCGGTCCATATCCTGCCGGCGCAGCCGGTGGAACAGGATCACCTCGTCGACGCGGTTGAGGAATTCCGGCCGGAACGAGGCTTTCACCACGCTCATGACCTCGTCACGCACGGCATCGACATCCTGGTCGTCGCTGAGGCTGACCAGGTATTCGGCGCCGAGGTTGGACGTCATGATGATGAGCGTGTTGCGGAAATCGACCGTGCGGCCCTGACCGTCCGTCAGCCTTCCGTCATCGAGCACCTGCAGGAGCACGTTGAACACATCCGGATGCGCCTTCTCGATCTCGTCGAACAGCACGACCTGATAAGGCCGGCGCCGCACCGCTTCGGTCAATGCGCCGCCTTCCTCATAGCCGACATAGCCGGGAGGCGCGCCGATCAGCCGGGCGACGGAGTGCTTCTCCATGAACTCCGACATGTCGATGCGCACTAGCGCCGTCTCGTCGTCGAACAGGAAGCTCGCCAGCGCCTTGGTGAGCTCAGTCTTGCCGACGCCGGTGGGCCCGAGGAACATGAACGAGCCAATCGGCCGGTTCGGATCCTGCAGCCCGGCGCGGGCGCGGCGCACGGCTTTCGACACCGCCTGCACGGCCTCGCCCTGGCCGACGACGCGCTTGCCTATCTCGTCTTCCATGCGCAGCAGCTTCTCGCGCTGCCCTTCGAGCATCTTGTCGACCGGAATGCCGGTCCACCGCGACACGACATGAGCGACGTGGTCAGGCGTGACCACCTCTTCCACCATGCCGGTCTTGCCGTCCTGGGCCTCGGCTTCCTTGAGCTTCTTCTCCAGCTCCGGGATCTTGCCATAGGCAAGCTCGCCGGCGCGCTGGAACTCGCCCTTGCGCTGCGCGATCGCCAATTCGTTGCGCGTCTCGTCGAGCTGCTTTTTCAGGTCTGCGGCCAGGCCGAGCTTCTGCTTTTCGGCCTGCCACTTCGTGGTCAGCGCGGTCGATTCCTCCTCGAGGCCGGCGAGCTCCTTCTCCAGCCGGGCAAGCCGGTCCTTCGAGGCATCATCCTTCTCGACCTTCAGCGCCTCGCGCTCGATCTTCAGCTGCATGATGCGGCGGTCGATCTCGTCTAATGCCTCGGGCTTGGAATCGACCTGCATGCGCAGCCTGGACGCGGCCTCGTCGACCAGGTCGATCGCCTTGTCCGGCAGGAAGCGGTCGGCGATGTAGCGGTTGGAAAGCGTCGCCGCCGAGACCAGCGCGGAATCGGAGATGCGCACCTTGTGGTGCTGCTCGTATTTCTCCTTCAGGCCGCGCAGGATCGAGACCGTGTCCTCCACTGTCGGCTCGTCGACGAAGACGGGCTGGAAACGGCGGGCAAGGGCGGCGTCCTTTTCGACATGCTTGCGGTATTCGTCGAGCGTGGTCGCGCCGACGCAGTGCAGCTCGCCGCGCGCCAGCGCTGGCTTCAACAGATTCGACGCGTCCATCGCGCCGTCCGCCTTTCCGGCGCCGACCAGCGTGTGCATCTCGTCGATGAACAGGATGATGTTGCCGCTGGCCGAGGTTACCTCGTTGAGCACGGCCTTCAGCCGCTCCTCGAACTCGCCGCGATATTTGGCGCCGGCGATCAGCGCGCCCATATCGAGCGCCATCAACTGCTTGTCCTTCAGCGATTCCGGCACGTCGCCATTGACGATGCGCAGCGCCAAGCCCTCGGCGATCGCCGTCTTGCCGACGCCCGGCTCGCCGATCAGCACGGGGTTGTTCTTGGTGCGCCGCGACAGCACCTGGATGGTGCGGCGGATCTCGTCGTCGCGGCCGATGACCGGATCGAGCTTGCCCGCGCGGGCGTCGGCCGTCAGGTCGCGCGCGTATTTCTTCAGCGCGTCATAGCCCTGCTCGGCACTCGCCGAATCGGCGGTGCGGCCCTTGCGGATATCATTGATGGCCTGGTTGAGCGCCTGCGCGGTGACGCCGGCCTTGGACAGGATATCGGCGGTCTTGGCCGACTTCTCCATGACGAGCGCCTGCAGCAGCCGCTCGACGGTGACGAAGCTGTCGCCGGCCTTCTTAGCCAGGTCCTCGGCGGTCGAGAACACCTTGGCGAGCGGCTGGGCAAGATAGAGCTGGCCGTTGCCGCCTTCGACCTTGGGCATGGCCTCGAGCGCCGTCTCCACGCCGAGCTTGACGTCGCGGGCATTGCCGCCGGCGCGCTCGATCAGGGACGCGGCAAGGCCCTCGTCATCGTCGACGAGCACCTTCAGCATATGTTCAGGCGTGAATTGCTGATGGTTGCGCGAGAGCGCCATGGTCTGCGCGGACTGGATGAAGCCGCGCACGCGCTCCGAGTATTTTTCAAGATTCATATCTGTCTCCTTCCGTCACCGGCCCGCTTTGCGGCACCGGATCAGATTGCGGTGACGGACCCGCTCAAAAGAGCCGAGCCCTGTTCAGCCGAGATATGGTGTATGGGGTGCGGTCCCTCAAGACGCCTTGACGTCGATCAAAGCAGAATATCTCACTGCATGTCGCCCCAGAAGTGCGCTGCGGTTTTGGGGCAAGCGACATGCATCGGTCAAAGAGAGCTAGAGCGCCGCGGCGCGCTTTAGCCCTGCACGAATGAAGACGGCGGAGAAAGATCCCCGCCGTCTCTAATGCCTGAAATGGCGTTTCGGTTAGTTGTTCGCGTCCGCGGTCACAGGCTCGCCGACGACCGGCGTCGGCTCGCTGGCGACAGGTTCGCTCGCCGGCCTTGCCTCTTCGGCGGGCTTGGCGCCGGCTTCGCCGCCATTGTTCGGCGCGTTATGTGCTTCGCCTGAATTTTCGGGGCTTGCGCTCTGCGGCTGGTCGCCCTGCTCGCCATTGCCGGCCTGATCGGCATAGGTGCCGCGCGGGCGGCGCGGACGCCGCGGCCGGCGACCGCCACCATTGTCCTTGGCGGCCTCGTTGAGCTCTGCCTGTGCGGCGAGCGCTGCCGGCGAGAAACTGTCGAACTGCGGCGCCTGCTCGGCCTTGGTTCCGGCCTCTCCAGCGGCCTCGGGCTGCGCCGGGGTCTCGTTGCGCCGGTTCTGGTCGAACTGTTGGCCGCCATGCTCGCCACGCTGGCCGTTTTCGCCACGCTGACCGTTCTGGCCATACTGGCCGTAGCCGCCGTTGCGACGATCACGATGCCGGTCGCGGCCATTATGGTCGCGATTGTCACGCTGATTGTTGTCGCGCCTGTTGTTGTCGCGGCCACTTTCCTGATTGTAGGCGAGTTCTGCCGGCGTTCCTTCGATCACCGGCTGCGGCCCCGAGCCGTTCGCTGCGGCTGGTGCCTCGGTCCCGTTGACGTTAGTGTTGCCAACGGCATCGAACTCGTCACGATCCTCGTCCAGATCGTCATCGAAGTCGTCGCGGTTCTGCTGGGCGTTCTGGATCGGCATCTGCGCCTGCGCTGCGGCAATGATGCGATTGTAGTGCTCGGCGTGCTGGAGATAATTCTCCGCCATCACCCTGTCGCCAGAGCTTTGGGCGTCGCGGGCGAGTGCAGCGTATTTCTCGGCTATCTGTTGAGCCGATCCGCGGATCTTTACGTCCGGGCCGTTGCTCTCATAGCTGCGGGTCAGGGGATTGGGCCCCTTGCGGTTGTTGCCACCGCCGCCGCCCGTGTTGTTGCGACCGCGCATGCGCCTGTTCTGCTGTTGTGGCCTCATTAGACTCTCTTCATAGTGAATTTTCGAAAAACTCTTCACGAACGGAGGCGCTCATGCAGCCAGCCGTTTCGTTTCTTCACCGGCGTTCGCCCGCATCAATTGCGTTGGCGCCACGTGCCATCCTGTTCCGGTTACATCACTTGCCGGATGATTCCCGCACGAAGCTTGGGCGTCGTTTGCGCAAGAAGGCAGCTATTTCCAAGGAAAACCGAATCGCTGGGAGCACTGCCTGCTTCGTCTCATCCGGTTGAGCCGGACCCTAACTGCATTCCCCGGCGTTGCCAAGCGGTTTTTTCGCGCTGCATCAAGCCTTTCAACGCTCGAACACCAGAACTCTGTCGTTGCCGCCGAGGTCGCGATAGGCGCCGGCGATCTTATAGCCGGCTGCCGCGAATATCCCGGTTACCTCGTTCTTCTGCGTGTGGCCGATCTCGACCGCTACCTTGCCTTGCGCTTCCAGAAATCCTGCCGCTTCAGCGGCGATGACCCGGTAGGGGTCCAAACCATCCGCACCGCCGTCCAACGCCCGGTGCGGGTCGAAATCGCGGACCTCGTCCTGCAGATTCCCAATCTCTTGACTGGGTATATAGGGAGGGTTCGAGGCAATTACATGGTAGGACCCCGAAACTTTTTCAAACCAGTTGGAATGCAACGCTTTGAAACGCCCGCCGAGCCCTAGATCCCGGGCATTTTCGGTCGCTTTCGCCAACGCCCCCTCGGAAATATCGACGCCGGTCGCGCTCGCGGCCGGAACGGCGTTGAGCAGAGCCAGCGCGATGGCTCCGGTGCCGGTGCCGAGATCGAGAATGCGGCATCCGCCCAGCCGTTCGGCAGTCGTCCTGGCGAAAGGCAGAATGGCGTCGACCAGCGTCTCGGTGTCCGGCCGCGGCTCAAGCGTCTCCGGCGAAAGCGACAGGCGCAAGCCGTAGAATTCGCGGTAGCCGAGGATGCGGTGCGCCGGCTCACCTGCGACGCGACGCCCCAGGGCCGTTTCGATGGCCGAAAGCGCCGCGGAACCCACCTTTTGCCGTGGTTCGGCAATGGCCTGGGTGCGGGTCGTGCCGGAAAAATGTTCGACGATCAGCCGGGAATCGAGTGCCGGATCGTCAATGCCGGCAGCGGCCAGACGCTCGCGCGCCACCCTGAGCAGCGGGCCGAGGGCGGCGGGCAGTCGATCAGCCATCGAGGCTCATATCGGCAAGCAGCTTCGACTGATGGTCGGCGATCAGCGCATCGATGATCTCGTCGAGCTCGCCCATCATCACCCGGTCGAGCTTGTAGAGCGTGAGGTTGATGCGGTGGTCGGTGACGCGCCCCTGCGGGAAGTTGTAGGTGCGAATGCGCTCCGACCGGTCGCCGGACCCGACCTGCGACTTGCGCGACTCCGAGCGCTCCTCGTCGGCCCGGCTGCGCTCCAGGTCGTAGAGCCGCGCGCGCAGGATCTGCATGGCGCGCGCCCGGTTCTGGTGCTGCGACTTCTCCGCCTGCACCACCATGATGCCGGTTGGCAGGTGAGTGATGCGAACCGCCGAGTCGGTGGTGTTGACGTGCTGGCCGCCGGAGCCCGAGGCGCGCATCGTGTCGATGCGGATATCCTCGGCCCGGATCTCGATATCGACCTCCTCGGCTTCGGGCAGCACGGCGACCGTCGCCGCCGAGGTATGGATGCGCCCGCCGGCTTCGGTTTCCGGCACGCGCTGGACGCGGTGAACGCCGGATTCGAACTTCAGATGCGCGAACACGCCCTTGCCCGACACCGAGGCGATGATTTCCTTGTAGCCGCCGACCTCGCCGTCGCTGGCCGAAACGACCTCGAACCGCCAGCCGCGCGAGGCGGCATAGCGCTCGTACATGCGGAAGAGGTCGCCGGCGAACAAGGCCGCCTCGTCGCCGCCGGTGCCGGCGCGGATTTCGAGGATGGCGTTCCTTTCGTCGGCCGCATCCTTGGGCAGAAGGAGGATCTGAATGTCCTTCTGCAGCGCCTCGATCCGGCTCTCGACCTCCGGCAGGTCCGCCTCGGCCAAGGCCCGCATCTCGGCGTCGGTCGCCTTGTCGGAGAGCATCGCCTCGAGATCCGCCTGTTCCTGCTCGGCGGCGCGCAACGCCCGGATCTTGCCCACCATCTCCTGGATGTCGGCGTATTCCGACGCCATCTTGACATATTGATCGGCGGCGGGCCCAGCCGCCATCTGCGCTTCGAGCATGTCGAAACGCTTGACGACTTGATCCATACGGTCGCGGGGCAGGTTGATCATGATTGGGCTGCTATAGCGGAATGGAGCGGTCGTCGGCAAAGGCCTGCAGCAGCGCCCGCATCGGCGTTCCCAGGGTGGGCGCCATCAGATTGTCCCGGAAAAAGGCCTGCAGTTCCTGCAGCGGCAGTTCGGTCAGCATCGCCTTGACCGGACCGATCGAGGCCGGCGACATCGAGATCGAGCGGAAGCCGAGGCCGATCAGCGCCATCGCCGAGATGGGCTTACCTGCCAATTCGCCGCAAAGCGTCACTGGCGTGTGATTGCGGGCGCCGGCATCGGCGATCGTCTTCAGCACCCGCAGGAACGGCGCCGAGAGCGTGTCGAAACGGTCGGCAAGCTGGGTGTTGCCGCGGTCGACGGCCATGATGAACTGGAAGAGGTCGTTGGAGCCGACCGAAACGAAATCCACTGCCTTCATCAGTTCGTCGAGCTGGAACAGGAGCGAGGGCACTTCCAGCATCGCGCCAAGCTTGAGGCTGGTGGGCAGGTGATGGGCAAAGCGTGACAGGTGCCGGACCTCGCGGTCAATGATCTCGCGCGCCTGCGCGATCTCGGACAGCTCGGTCACCATCGGCAGCATCAGCTTCAATTCGCGGCCGCCGCTGGCCTTCAGGAGCGCCCGGATCTGTGTTCTGAGCAGGCCGGGACGATCGAGCGTGAGCCGGATCGCGCGCCAGCCGAGCGCCGGGTTTTCCTCCTGGATCGCGCCCTTGAAATAAGGCAGCACCTTGTCGCCGCCAATATCGATTGTGCGGAAGGTGACCGGCTTGCCGCGCGCGGCATCGAGCACGTCGCGGTAGAGCCGCTCCTGCGCCTCGGCGCGCGGGAAGGTTGAGGCAACCATGAACTGCAATTCGGTGCGGAAGAGCCCGATGCCGGCGGCGCCCGATTCGGTCAGCTGCGGCAGGTCGACGGCAAGACCCGCATTCATCAGGAGATCGACCGGAACGCCATCCTTGGTCAGCGACGGCTTCTTGCGCAGCTCGCGATAGACTTCCTGCCGCCGCGCCCGGAACCGGACTTTTTCAGCATAGGCGGCCTCGAGGTCCGACTGCGGGCGCAGGTGGATGGTCCCTTCCTCGCCGTCGACGATGATGGCGTCGCCGTTTTCCGCCATGGAAACGGCGCCCTTCATCTGGCCGGCGACGGGAATGCCCATGGCGCGTGCGACGATGACGACGTGACTGGTCGCGGCGCCTTCCTCCAGCACCAGGCCGCGCAGCTTGTCCCTGGGATAGTCGAGCAGTTCGGCCGCGCCCATCGAGCGGGCGACGATGATGGCGTCCTTGGGCAGCGAAGCCGCGACATCCTCCGGCCCGCGCCCCATCAGCTGGCGCAAGAGCCGGTTGGCAAGGTCGTCGAAATCGCTCATCCGCTCGCGCAGATAGGGATCGGTCATGTGCAGCATGCGAGCGCGCATGTCGCTCTGCACCTTCTCGACCGCGGCTTCCGCCGTCAGGCCGTTGCGGATCGCCTCTTCCAGCCTGCGCACCCAACCGCTGTCATTGGCGAACATGCGATAGGCCTCGAGCACCTCGCGGTGCTCGCCCTCGAAGGCGACCTCGCGCCGCTCAAGCATGTCGTCGATGGAAAGCCTGAGCGAACCGAGCGAGGATTGCAGCCGGCGCACCTCCTCCTCGCTGTCCTCGTTGAAGAGGTTGGTGACGACGATGCGCGGCTCGTGCAGCACGACATGGCCGAGCCCGACGCCCTCGTTGAAGGAAAGGCCGGTGAAGCTCACCGGGCGGCGCAGGTCGAGCTCCAGCCCGGGCCGGGTCAGTCGCGCGAGATCGCCGGTGGCGATCATCTCGGCGATCACCATCGCCGTCGTTTCCAGCGCCTCGACCTCGTCGTCGCGATAGTGGCGCATCGTCTTGTTCTGCACTACCAGCACGCCCAGCGTGCGCCCCGCCCTCAGCACCGGCACGCCGAGGAAGGAATTGTAGATCTCTTCGCCCGTCTCCGGCAGGTAGGCGAAGGCCGGATGCTCCTGCGCGTTGGAGAGGTTGAGCGGCCGCGCGCTGGCGGCGATCGTGCCGACAAGACCCTGACCGAGTCGCAACTGCGCCAGGTGGACGGCGTTGGGGTTCAAACCCTCGGTGGCATAGAGCTCGAGCACCGAGTCGGCGCGCAGCACATAAAGCGAGCAGACCTCGGCCACCATGTTGGAGGCGATGTCGCGCACGATGCGGTCGAGCCGCTCCTGCGGCTCCAGCGGCTCCTGCATGAGCTCGCGAAGCCGTTTGAGCAGAACGCGCGGGCCACCGGCCGTATCACGCATCGCGGCTTGTTCTCCAATGGGCATTTCGCCCGCCGCAGTTTCTCCCGCGGCCGGCGCTCACGCAACAACTGACTCAGTTCTTGCTATTGCTTATCCAGACCGTAGACGGAATGCAAAGTACGAACTGCAAGTTCCGTATAGGGACCGTCGATCAGTATCGAGATTTTGATCTCGGAAGTGGTGATGGCACGGATGTTGATCGCCTTGTCGGCCAGCGCCTTGAAGGCGGTGGCGGCGACGCCGGCGTGGCTCCTCATGCCGATGCCGATGACCGAGACCTTCGACATGCCGGCTTCCGACTGAACGACGTCGTAGCCGACTTCGGCTTTCAGCTTCTCCAGCACCGCAAGCGCCTTGTCGACGTCGCCGGACGGCACGGTAAAGGTCATGTCGGTGAACTTGCCGTCCTCGGAGATGTTCTGGACGATCATGTCGACATTGATGTTGGCCTCGGCCAGCGGGCCGAAGATGCCGGCGGCGACGCCTGGACGATCGCCGACGCGGCGCAGCGAAATCTGCGCTTCGTCCTTGGCGTAGGCAATTCCGGTGACGACCTGCTGTTCCACGATCTCTTCCTCGTCGCAAATGAGCGTTCCGGGCGGATTGAGCAAATCCCCCATTCCGGGCGCATCGGGATCGTCGAAGGACGACCGCACGAAGGTACGCACCCTGTGTACCATGGCAAGCTCGACGGAGCGCACCTGCAGCACCTTGGCGCCGAGCGAGGCCATTTCGAGCATTTCCTCGAAGGAAATCTTGGCGAGACGCCGGGCTTTCGGCTCGATGCGCGGATCGGTGGTGTAGACGCCGTCGACATCGGTGTAGATGTCGCAGCGGTCGGCCTTGACCGCCGCCGCAATCGCGACGGCGCTTGTATCTGAGCCGCCGCGGCCGAGCGTCGCGATGCGGTTGTCCGGCCCGATGCCTTGGAAACCGGCGATCACCGCCACCTGGCCCTCGCCGAAGCGCTTGATCAGGAAGGCGCCGTCGATGTCGAGGATGCGCGCCGCGCCATGCGCATTGTCAGTCTTGATCGGGATCTGCCAGCCCTGCCAAGAGCGGGCATGCACCCCCATGCTCTGCAGCGTGATCGCCAACAGGCCGGCGGTGACCTGTTCGCCCGAGGCGACGACCGCGTCATATTCGCGAGCGTCATGCATCGGCGAGGCCTCGCGCGTCCAGGCGACCAGTTCGTTGGTCTTGCCGGCCATCGCCGACACCACGACCGCCACCTCATGGCCGGCATCGACCTCGCGTTTGACATGGCGCGCCACATTGCGGATGCGGGCGATGTCGGCGACCGAGGTTCCGCCGAATTTCATCACGATACGCGCCATGGAAGCAAAATGCCTTTGACTGAAGCCGGCACAGGGCCGGAACCGGAAAGAAACGCCAGGGTTAAGCCGGGCGAGGAAATGCGCGGCCTCCTTAGCCAAAACAGCAAGGCTTCGCAAGCAAGCGCAATTGTGGCCGGCCGGACAACGCTCATCCTGGCGGATTCCTGTCGCTGATCATGCCATAAGACGGCCGAAACCGGCCTTTGGAGATTCCTGTGATCGAGACCCTGGAAATCGTCACGTTCCGCCTCAAGCCCGGCACCGAAGCCGGCTTTGTCGCCAATAACGGGATCATGACCGATTGGCTTGCCCGGCAGCCGGGCTTTCTTGCCCGTCACCTCGGGAAGCGTGAGGATGGCACCTGGGTGGATGTCGTGCGTTGGGAGAGCCTGGATCAGGCCCAGGAGGCGGCGGACCGCATCATGGCCGAAATCGGCGACAGCGAGGCCATGCAGGCGATCGAGCCCACCAGCGTCGCCATGAGCCACGCCGAGGTTGCGCTGTCTCGCTAGGCCGGACCACCCGCCCACGTCTTCCGCTAGGCGAACGGGTCAGGGCAGCGCTTGCTACCGGCCGGGATAGTGAAGCACGAAACCGGCTGGCAAAAAACGTCCGGGATGGCGCCATAGCCGAAGGCCGGGGCGGCATAAGCGTAGCGGTTTTCGTCCAGCCGTCGATGGGTCTGGTCGAGGCGCGTGAGCCTGAGCTCGGGAACGGCCAGATAGGCGGCAGGAGGGGCAACGACCGGCGCGCGGGATGCTTGCCGGCATCGCGTGTGGCAGCAGCCGAAAAACCCTGCCTTGACTTTTGGCGCCAAGGACCCGACTTCCTAACGTCCGAGGAGGGCCTACCATGCCAGAACCCCGCCGATCGACCATCGATGCCGGAGAAGTCGAACGCTTCTCCGCCCTTGCCGCCGAATGGTGGAACCCGAACGGCAAGTTCCGCCCGCTGCACAAATTCAATCCGGTGCGGCTTGCCTATATCCGCGACCAGGTGGCGGCGCGTTTTGGCCGCGATCCGCGCGCGGCCCGGCCGTTCGAGGGCCTGCGTTTCCTCGATATCGGCTGCGGCGGCGGCTTGCTGTGCGAGCCGATGGCCAGGCTAGGCGCTGAAGTGGTCGGCGCCGACGCTTCCGCCACCAACATCGAAGTGGCCAAGCTGCACGCGGCGGAGGTCGGCGTCAGCATCGATTATCGGGCCACGTCGGCCGAGGAACTGGCCGACGCCGGCGAGACCTTCGACGTCATTCTCAACATGGAAGTGGTCGAGCATGTTGCCGATGTCGATCTGTTCGTCGCCAAATGTGGCCAGATGGTTCGCCCGGGCGGCATCATGTTCGTCGCGACTATCAACCGCACGCTGAAGGCGCTCGGCCTTGCCATCATCGGCGCCGAATATGTGCTGCGTTGGCTGCCGCGCGGCACGCACCAATTCGGCAAGCTGGTGCGGCCGGACGAACTGGAAAAGGCGCTAGGAGCAGCCGGGCTCACGGTGATCGACCGTACCGGTGTCATGTACCACCCGCTGGCCGACCGCTGGCAGCGCTCGAAGGATATGGACGTCAACTATATGGTGCTGGCGGAGAAAGCCTCGGTCTGATCGCGTCAGGCCTTAGCTTCCAACGGCCGATAGCCGCCCCGCCAGTATCAGTTCCTGCCCGGCATCCTCGGTCCTGACAGCTTCAACCGACCGATGGCGATCGAATGCGTGCCGCGGTCGAGCCAAGGCGCCGCCACCCATCGTCGCCGGCATCTGCAGCCGGAACCCGCCGACAGCAACGAGGATTAGCTGCGGGACGATGCCGGCTCGATGCGAACTGGTACAGGCGCACCAGTCTGGCTTTGCGCCTTCGTCGTGATGAACACGCCGGCGGTTATGATGGCGGCGCCGAGCCAAGTCAGAAGCTGGTAGTGCTCGCCGAGGAGGATCGTCCCGGCGAACAGGCCGACCGCCGCCGCCACGTAACCGATCTGGCTGAGATAGACCGGCCCGCCGACGGCCTGCAGCCGGAAGAAGAAAGCAAACATTGCCGAGGCCGAGGCGATCTGTCCGACGATAACCAGCGGCACGCCGACAAGCGGCGCGAAGGCCTGCCAACCCAAAAGCGTCAAAATGCCGACGAGCAGCAACGTGGCCGAGGCCAGATGGCTGCCGACCGCCAGTTCGATGGGCCCAGTGCCCTTGGGCCAGTCAACGGTGCGGTAGATGTTGCCGGCGGCGAGGCTGACCGGGATGAGCAGCCCGATTGCCACCCAGAAATAATCCGCAGCCTGACCGGCCTCGCCGCGCGTGAGCGCGACCATCACCGCGCCGACGAAGCCGACGGCGATGCCGGTGACGCCGAGCAGGTTCGGACTCCTGACGCCGAGCAGGATCGAGAACACCAGCGTGATCACTGGCGACAGCGTGAACATGATGCCGGTATAGCCGGCGCCGAGATGCGGGATGGCGGAGAACATCAAAAGATTGGGGATGGCATAGGAAATCGCGGCGGTGACGAAGAAATAGCGCAGCTTGTGCGGCGTCAACCGGATGGGCTCGCCGCGCAGCAGAAGCGCAAGCAACAGCACGCCGCCGGCACCGAACGAGATAACGAAGGCCCAGATCATAGCCGGCACGGCAGCGGCGGTGGCGAGCTTGCCGAACGGCAGCGTCATGCCGAGCAGGCCGCCGGTCACGACCAGAAGGCCGATAGCCGAATCCCAGAGAAATTTCATCGGGCTGTCCTGTCGCTGCGCGACCGCTTGGCGGCCGGTTCATCTTGCGGTAAGATAGCGTAAAGATTCTTTATGTCAAGATACATTATGGTGAGAGATATGGATAGAGCTAGCAGGGCCATGGAACAGTGGCGACGGGAGCGGCCGGATCTCGACGTGTCGCCGATGGGCGTCATCGGGCGTCTGAACGAAGCCTCGTCCCTCATCGCGCGCGATCGCCTCGCGCCGGTCTTCACCCGTTTCGGATTGCAGCCCGGCGAATTCGATGTGCTGGCGACATTGCGCCGGTCGGGCTCACCTTACGCGCTGACGCCGACCGAGCTTTATGAGGCGACGATGGTGACGTCCGGCGCCATGACCGCCCGCCTCGATCGCCTGGAAAAGGCCGGGCTGACCCAGCGCGCGCCGCACCCCAGCGACAGGCGGGGCGTGGTTGTGCAACTCACCGCGAAAGGCCGCGAGCTCGCCGACACCGCACTCACCGCCCATGTCGCCAACGAGCATGAGATCCTCGCCGGCCTTACGCAAGAGGACCGGGAAGTGCTGGCAAAACTGCTGGAAAAACTGATCAGAAGCTTGGGTACGCCGTCCTAATTCTGGTCGTCCGGAAAGCTCGGGATCGGCATGAATTCGACGCCGTCCTCGATCAGGCTTTCCGCTTCTTCCGGCGTCGCCTCGCCATAGATGCCGCGCGGATCGGTCTCGCCGAAGTGGATCTTGCGCGCTTCCTCGGCGAACTTGTCGCCGACATAGTCGGCACTCTCGCGCACCTTCTCGGCCAGCGCCTTCAGCTGCGCCAGCGCCTGCTTCTGGGCTTCGCCCATGGCCAAAGCCATCTTCTCCTGCTTGCGCGAGGTCGAGACAGCCGGCGCCATCAGCGCCTTCTCTATCTTGTGCGAGCCGCAGCTCGGGCAATCGACGAAGCCGCGCCTCCTCTGGATGTCGAAGTCGTCATTGCTGCGAAACCAGGCTTCGAACTCGTGCTCGTGTTCGCAGATCAGGGAAAAGCGGATCAAGAGGCTGCACCCCTGAGACGCGGCGTCTCGCTTGCGTCGGCATTGACGGTGAAATCACGCGCATTCCTGAGATTGGGGATCTTGCGGCGCGCCGCAAGCGACTGGGACGGATCGATCTCGGCGACGATCACCCCGGGCTCGTTATGCGCAGCCTCCGCGATGATGCGCCCCCAAGGGTCGACGATCAGCGAATGGCCATAGGTCTCACGCCCGTCCTCGTGCAGGCCGCCTTGCGCGGCGGCGATCACATAGGCGCCGTTCTCAATGGCGCGGGCGCGCAACAGCACGTGCCAATGCGCCTCGCCGGTCTGACGCGTGAAGGCGGCCGGCACCGTCAGCACCTCGGCCCCGGCCATCGCCTCGGCGCGGAACAGCTGCGGAAAGCGCAGGTCGTAGCAGACGGCAAAGCCCAGTCTCGTTCCGCTGATGTCGGTCACGGCCGCTTCCGTTCCCGGCTCGTAGGACGCGGATTCACGCCAGCTCTCGCCATTGTCGAGATCGACATCGAACATATGGATCTTGTCATAGCCAGCGATCAGGGTGCCTTCGGGCGAAAACAGGTACGCGCGGTTGGCGAGCTTCCCATCGGCGCGCAGGATCGCGGTCGAGCCGATATGCAAGTGGATGCCGAGCTCCTTCGCCAGCCTGCGCGCAGTAGCGACGACGACATCCTTGTCCTCGGTGGTGAAGGCTGCTGCCCCCGCCTGCTTGTCACGGATCAGCGCGCCGGTCATTTCCGGCGTCTGGACATAGGTGGCGCCCTGGTCGGCGGCCTGACGGACCAGAACCTCCATGTCGGCCGCGTTGCGCTCCGGGCTGGTCCTGGAACGCATCTGCACCGCCGCCGCCTTGAAAACCCCCATGATCAAGCCCTCGCTCCGTTGGCAAGCAGCACGTCAAGCCGGCCCTGTGATTCCAATTCATGGAGATCGTCGCAGCCGCCAACATGTGTGTTGCCGATGAATATCTGCGGAAAAGTGGTGCGTCCATGCGCCCGCGAAATCATTTCCTGGCGCAATTCCGGTGAAAATGAAGCGTCGTGCTCGGTATAGGCCACCCCCTTGCGCTCGAGCAACCGCTTTGCCGCCGTGCAATAACCGCACATCATCCGGGTATAGATCGTCACATCGACCATCGATCAGCAATCCTGCCTGCGCACGTCGTCCAACACTTATGCGAGAGCGACATCCACCAAAACAACAACTTAAGCACTATATAGTTGCAGACTCATCGGGCCGAAAGTCCCCCGGCAGCACGCGGGCGAACGTGAGGACGTCGACCGCCCCGGCGCCGCCCTTCTTCAACGCCTTGGCGACCGCCCTCACCGTGGCGCCGGTGGTGTAGACATCGTCGACGACCAGCACCCGGCGGCCCGCGATCTCGATTTCAGCGTCCGATGGAACGCGGAAGGCGGCGCGCACATTCTCTTCGCGCTCATGTCGTTCGAGCCCGACCTGCTGGCGCGTCAGCTTCACGCGTTTGACCGCGGATGGCGAGAATGGTAGCCCGCTGAGCTTTGCAACGGCGCGTCCAAGCTCCGCCGACTGGTTGAACTGGCGCCGGAAGAAGCGCCGCCAGTGCAACGGAACCGGTACGACCAGATCGGCCTCGGCAATCAGCTCCGCGCCGGCGCGGATCATCCAGTTCGCCATCCAGGGCGCCAGATCGGTCCGGTCCTGGTATTTCAGCCCCTGGACCATCTGCGGGGCGACGCCCGAATAGACGACGGCCGCCCGCGCCCGCTCGAAGGGTGGCGGATCAGCGATCGCCTCGGCGGACAGAAACCCCTCGCCCATGTCGTGGGTGAAGGGCGTGCCCATCACCGGGCACCAGGGCTTCTCCAGCAGCCTGAGCTTCGGCCAGCAGGCGCCGCACAAGACGCCAGGCTGCGACACATGGCGACGGCAGCCGGCGCAAACCGGCGGAAACAACAGACGCGCCGGCAAGGCCAGTGCCTGCCGCGTCATGTCCTGAACCGCGCTGGTCTTGATCTTGTGCACCGGATCGGCCACGTGAAAGGAAACCCCGCGCCACCTTAACACCACTCCGGCGGGTGCGGACAACAGGAAGCTTTTCATTGCAGCCTTTGATCGACACTGAGCTCTGGCTCGCGCGAAAGCGCCGGGCTCTCGCCCGCCCCGTCGAGGGTGCTGATTTCCTGATGCGGCGAGCGGCCGAAGACCTTGCCGATCGGCTGGGTGCCGTCGAGCGCCGCTTCGGCAAGGCGGCTGCGCTGTTCTGCCAGACGTCGGCGGCGTTCGAGGTGCTCGCCGCCAGCGGCAAGGTCGGCGAGATCGTGCGTGTCGAGATGGACGAAGCGCTTCTGGCCGGCGCCCCGGGCCTGGTAGCGCCGCCGGAGACCGTGCCGTTCGAGGACGGCAGCCTCGATCTCGTCGTCTCCCTGCTCTCGCTGCACGCGATGAACGACATTCCCGGCGTGCTGGCGCAAATCCGCCGGGCGCTGAAACCGGACGGGCTTTTCCTTGGCGCTCTCGCCGGCGCGGGGACGCTGGCCGAATTGCGCGAAAGCATGCTTGCGGCCGAGACGGAGCTTTACGGCGGCGCGAGCCCGCGCATCCTTCCTTTCACCGATGTGCGCGATGCGGGTGCGCTGTTGCAGCGCGCCGGTCTGGCATTGCCTGTCGCCGATGTCGAAACGGTCGTCGTGCGCTACGATACACTGTTTGATCTCGCGGCCGATCTGCGCGCCATGGGCGAAACCAGCCCGCTCATCGACCGCAGCCGCCGGCCGGGCAGCAGGCGGCTGTTTGCCCGCGCCGCCGAAATCTATGCCGAACGGTTCTCGGATCCGGACGGCCGCGTCCGCGCAGGCTTTTCGATTGTCTGGATGTCCGGCTGGGCGCCCGACGCCTCGCAGCAAAAGCCGCTCAAGCCTGGGTCAGCCAAGGTATCGCTGAAGGCGATCCTGGAAAACCCGCCGAAGGGCTGACCGCGTCTCTGATGGCCGGATCGGTTTCGTCAGTGGGAGAAGGCCTGGACCAGCCTGCTGTTGTTGTCGCTGAACAACCACTGGAGCGCGTCCGCGGCCTTGCCCACGCCGCCGATGATTGTAAGGGAGAGCACAGCAACGATTAGGCCATATTCGATGGCCGTGGCGCCCGTTTCATCTCTTACGAATTGCTGCAGCAGGTTTTTCATGGTCATCCATCCCTTATGCAGAAATTCTAATGTCCTACCCGTTAAGAAAGGTTAACAGCAAAAGCTTAACAGCGGGTGAAATGCCGGTGTGCCAAAAAATCATTAACCATGTCAGCACTCGCCGCTGCGGCTGCCGTCATTGCGGATGACGCAGATTGAACTGGGCATCGGCTGCAGCACACTGCGGCGCACCGTATATGTATTGATGCGATGGCCGATCGATCCGGTCGCTGTCATATCGAGCCCGACAGCCATGCCGTCGCGAGCGCCCTGCAATCGCGTCTGGCTATCAAGGAAAGGCGTTGCGATCAGCGCCAGCGCCACGGCGGCCGAGCCGAAGAGAAGCGAGATTCGCAGGATGCCCATGCCGGCATCCGCCGCGCGGAAGCCTCGGTCGGGCCGGATCGAGTCCCAGTCTCTTTCGAGAGTCATGCCGTGTTTCCCACAGTCATCAACGATGTTGCCGCGCGAAACGGCTCGAGCAATTTTTCACGTCGAGATAAATCTTCCATTAACGCTGGCTAAAGCAGCTCCGGAAAACGACGCTTTCGGCAAACGGTGAATGGCGGCGAAGGCAGGCCTCGAAATTACAGCAGATCGATGAGGAACTGGATCAGCGGTGCGTCGGCCGGGGGCATCGGGTAGTCGCGCATCTGCCGCGGCCGGACCCATTTCAGCCCCTGCCCTTCCCTGGGCTGCGCGATCCCGCGAAAGCGGCGGCAGACATAAAGCGGCATCAGGAGATGGAAATCGTCATAGGAGTGGCTGGCGAAGGTGAGCGGCGCCAGGCAGGGAATCTCCGTCTCGATGCCGAGTTCCTCATGCAGTTCGCGGACCAGGCATTCCTCCGGCGTCTCGCCGGGCTCAACCTTGCCGCCAGGGAACTCCCACAGGCCGGCAAGCTGCTTGCCCTCCGGGCGCTGCGCCAGAAGCACGCGCCGGTCGGTGTCGACCAGCGCGCAGGCGGCGACCAGCAGCAGGCGCTTTCCGATTGCCTTCACCTCGTTCATGCGCCCGGTCGTCGATAGTGGTAGCGGTAGACTTCCTCGAACCCGAGCGACCGGTAGAGCGAGAGCGCCGGCGCATTGCCCGCCTCAACCTGCAGCCAGGCCTCGCGCGCGCCGCGCAGCCGCGCCCACTTCAGCGCCGACAGGATGAGATTGCGGCCATGGCCCTGTTTGCGCGCCGATTTTTCGGTGGCGACCTCGAATAGGCCGGCGAGATCGCCATCATGGACGCAGATCAGCGTCGCCAGCGGCTCGTTGCCGTCCTCCAGCGCGAACAGCCCCGCTTCGGGCTGAATGGCGCCGATGACCTCCGACAGGCCGGGCCGCAGCGAGGCGTCCGAGCCGCTTGTTCTCAACGACGCGCCGATGAAGCGGCTGATGTCCTTGAGCGGTATCTGGTCCATGGCCGCGCCCAGCTCGAGGTCCTTCAGCGGCAGCCGCATGACCATCGACTCGTCGAACCTGTTCCAGCCGGCCTTGTCGAGATGCGTGGACAGGACCTGGCCCGACAGCGGCGACATGCGAAAGGTCAGCGGCCTGCCATAGGCATCGAAGCGGCGCGCCGCGCGGCCGATGCGCTCCTCGATAGCATGAGTGTCGCCCGGATCGAGCGGATTGACCGAGTTCAGGCGCTTGGCGGGGTGCCCGGCGGTCAGCCGCACCACCCAGGTCCCGTCATAATGGACGGCCGCCGCCGGCCAGGCGCGAAAGCCCGCCGCCTCGTAGCGGCGCACGACCGCCAGAACGCTTGCCGGATGCCTGGACACCGGCGCCATCAGCTCCGGTAGTCGCCGTTGATGGCGACATATTCCTTGGTGAGATCGCAGGTCCACACCGTAGCCTTGCCGCGGCCGATGCCGATATCGGCGCGAATGCGGATGTCGTCGCGCTTCATATAGGCGGACGTCGCTTCCTCCGAATAGGCCGGATCGCGCTCGCCCTCATGCGCGAGGCGATTGTCGCCGAACCAGATCGACAGCCGGTCGCGGTCTGCCGGCTCGCCGGCCTTGCCGACGGCCATGACGACGCGCCCCCAATTGGCGTCCTCGCCGGCGACAGCCGTCTTGACCAGCGGCGAATTGGCGATCGAAAGCGCGATACGCTTGGCCGAACGCGCCGATTTGGCGCCTGTGACCGTGACCTCGACTTGCTTGCGCGCACCTTCGCCGTCGCGCACCACTTGCAGCGCCAGCGACTTCAGCACCTTGCCGAGCGCTCGCCGGAACGCACCGAGCCGCGCGTCCTTGGCTTCGCTGATCGCCGGCGCGCCGCGCGCCGCGGCCTTGCCGGTGGCGAAGATGAGCAGCGTGTCGCTGGTCGAGGTGTCGCTGTCGACGGTCACCGCGTTGAAGGTCTTGGCCGTGCCGCGCGACAGCAGGTCCTGCAGCACGGGTGCTGAGATCGGCGCGTCGGTTGCGATGAAGGAGAGCATCGTCGCCATGTCGGGCGCGATCATGCCGGCGCCCTTGGCTATGCCGTTGATGGTGACGTCGGCGTCGCCGAGCTTGACCGTCGCCGTCGCCACCTTCGGATAGGTGTCGGTGGTCATGATGGCCTTGGCGGCCTCGGTCCACAGGTCCGGCTTGCCGTCCTTGACCAGGCCGGCGAGCAGATGGCTGAATTTGGTGGTGTCGAGCGGTTCGCCGATGACGCCGGTCGAGGCCAGGAACACCTCGCTTTCGGAGCAGCCGGCGGCCTTGGCCGCCGCCTCGCCGGTCAGCGCGGTCGAGGCTCTGCCTTTCTTGCCGGTGAAGGCGTTGGCATTGCCGGAATTCACCACCAGCACGCGCGCCTGGCCGGCAGGCAGGTTCTGGCGGCAGAAGTCTACCGGCGCCGACGGGCATTTCGATCTGGTGAACACGCCGGCGACGGCGGTGCCCGGATCGAAGACCATGGCCAGCAGGTCGGTCCGATTCCGGTATTTGATGCCGGCTTCCGCCGTCGCGATGCGCACACCCTCGATGACCGGCATCTTCGGATATTTCTTCGGTGCGAGCGGCGAGATCGTAGCGGACATCGGAACCCCGGAACTGCTATGAGCGAAAGGAAGGCCGGTTTGCCCGATAGCGCGTCGCGGCGCAAGGGGCGTTCTGGCCGCGCCTTCGCGCCTAGGCCGGCGGATTTGCAACTGGAAACGCGTCGTTTCGTTTCGCCGGTGAAGCCAATATGATCGGTGACAGATTCACCGGCTAAGGAAGACTGGAATGGGCGAAGCCGCCGCTCGCGGGCGCAAGTCGATCGGCGCGAAACGCAATCCCGAGAGCGCCGATGCCATCATTGAGGCAGCCGAGGCCGTGTTGCGCGAGGCGGGTTATGCCGGCTTCTCGATCGAGGCTGTCGCCCGGCGGGCGCGGGCGGGAAAGCCGACCATCTATCGCTGGTGGCCGAGCAAGGCGGCGCTGCTGATCGAGATCTACCAGCGACAGAAGCGTGTCGAGACGCCCGATACCGGAAACGTCGAGGACGACCTGGCCGGCTTTCTCGAAAACCTCTTCGCTCATTGGCGCGACACCCCGTCGGGCAACATCTACCGCTCGCTGATCGCAGAGGCACAGTCGGACGAGGCAGCCGCGGCCGTGCTTGCCGAGTATTCGAGGGAACGCCGCAGCCATACCGGCCGGATCATCGAGCGCGCCAAGGCGCGGGGCGAGGTGGCGGCCGATGTCGATGCCGGGATCGTCGCCGATCTGATTGCGTCCTACGCCTGGCGGCATCTGCTGACCGATCGCCTCGACGAGGACGAGGCGGCGATCCGCGCCGCGGTAGGTTATATAACGCGGGGGATACTGACCGCCTGAGCCAAAGCAAAAAAGGGCGCCGGATGGCGCCCTTTTCAGGATAATCAGGCCGACAGCGGATTACTTGCCAGCTTCCAGCGTGTCGACGTCCTTCTTGAGCTTCTCGTCCGGGATCTCGACCTTGGCGGCGGCACGGAGATCCTTCACCATAGCGAAATACTTGTCGCGGATCACCGCCTGCTTGGCCTGGTCCTTGACCTCGTCGAAGGCCGGCGGCTGCTTGGCGCGCTTGTCCTCGAGCTTGATGACGTGCCAGCCGAACTGCGTCTGAACCGGCTCCTTGGTGTACTTGCCGACGTCGAGCGCGAAGGCTGCTTTGTCGAATTCCGGCACCATCTGGCCCGGTCCGAACCAGCCGAGATCGCCGCCACTGGTTTTGCCCGAGGGGTCGTTGGTGTGTTCATTGGCGAGCTTCTGGAAGTCGGCGCCGCCGTCGAGCTGCTTGATGATCGCCTCGGCCTCTTCCTTCGTCTTCACGAGGATGTGACGCGCATGAACTTCATTGACCGGCGGCGTGTTGGCGATCTCCTGGTCGTAGCGGGCGCGCACTTCGGCGTCAGTGACCTTGTCGACCACTTCCTTCTCGACGACCTCGCCATGCAGGGCGCGGGCCTGCAGGAAAGCCATCCGGCGCTGGAAGTCGGCGTCCTTGTCGAGGCCGCTGTCGACCGCCTTCTTGGCCATGACGCGAATTTCGATCGCCGCCGAAAGGGCTGCCGCGCGGCGCTGTTCTGGCGGCAGCTGCGCGAACTGTTGCGAGAGTTCGCCTTCGGCGAGCTGAAGATCGGCCTCGGTCAGCTTCTCGCCATTGATGGTGGCGACCACGGCATTGGGATCGACCGGCGTGGCGGGAGCGGCGGCAGGCGCGGTGGCATCCGCGGGCTTGGTCTCCTGCGCCATCAGCGGCGACAGGCAGAGAGCCGAGATCCCGAAGGCCAGACCGAGGCTGGCGAGCGAGGCGCGGCGGAACGACAGGGGCATCAAGATAACTCCAATGGGATTGCCAATAAGGATCGCGTGGGCGAAAGGGTTCCAGATCAGTCGGATTGTGGCGGAATTTGGCGCTGCCCATAGGGCTAACGCGGCGTTGACATCGATTGAGCCCCCTCTTATCTGTCCAACGACTTGGCGTCCAGAACCGTTTTCCGGGCGCTTTTTGCGTTTGTCCGCATTCACGCGGATTTGATGGGCCCGCCAGGCGCCTGTCGCAAACGGCCAAAATTGCTATCGAAAGGGCCATTGGATGGTCAGTCTCGGCGGTCTCGCCCGTAAGGTTTTCGGTTCTTCCAACGACCGCCGCGTCAAGGCGACCCGGCCCAGGGTCGAAGCCATCAACGCGATGGAAAACGAGATGCGGGCGCTTTCCGACGCCGAGCTTGCAGGGCGCACGGAGAAATTCCGCCAGGATTTCGCCAACGGGGCTTCGCTCGACGATCTCTTGGTCCCGGCCTTCGCCACGGTGCGTGAAGCGGCCCGACGCGTGCTTGGCATGCGGCCTTTCGACGTCCAGTTGATCGGCGGCATGGTGCTTCACAATGGCGGCATCGCCGAGATGCGCACCGGCGAGGGCAAGACGCTGGTCGCCACCTTGCCCGTCTACCTCAACGCGCTCGCCGGCAAGGGCGTGCATGTCGTCACCGTCAACGACTATCTCGCCAAGCGCGACGCCGAATGGATGGGCCGCGTCTACAAATTCCTCGGCCTGACCGTCGGCATCATCGTCCACGGCCTTTCCGACGACGAGCGCCGCGAGGCCTATGCCTCCGACGTCACATACGCCACCAACAACGAGCTCGGCTTCGACTATCTGCGCGACAACATGAAGTATGAGCGCTCGCAGATGGTGCAGCGCGGCCATTCCTACGCCATCGTCGACGAGGTCGATTCCATCCTGGTGGACGAGGCGCGCACGCCGCTGATCATTTCCGGCCCGCTCGAGGACCGCTCGGAAATGTACAACACCATCGACGCCTTCATGCTGAAGCTCGGCCCGGCCGACTACGAGGTCGACGAGAAGCAAAAGACGACGATCTTCACCGAGGAAGGAACCGAGAAGCTCGAAAACATGCTGACAGCGGCGGGCTTGCTCAAGGGCGAGTCGCTCTACGACGTCGAGAACGTGGCAATCGTCCACCACGTCAACAATGCGCTGAAGGCGCATCTTCTATTCCAGAAGGATCGCGATTACATCGTGCGCAACGGCGAGATCGTCATCATCGACGAGTTCACCGGCCGCATGATGCCGGGACGCCGCTATTCGGAAGGCCTGCACCAGGCGCTCGAGGCCAAGGAGCATGTGCAGATCCAGCCGGAGAACCAGACACTGGCCTCCGTCACCTTCCAGAACTATTTCCGCCTCTACAAGAAGCTCGCCGGCATGACCGGCACGGCGCTGACCGAAGCCGAGGAATTCGCCAACATCTACAATCTCGACGTCACCGAGATCCCGACCAACCTGCCGGTCGCCCGCAAGGACGAGGACGACGAGGTCTACCGGACGGTCGACGAGAAATACAAGGCGATCGTCAAGGAAATCAAAGACGCGCGCGACCGCGGCCAGCCGATCCTGGTCGGCACCACCTCGATCGAGAAATCCGAGCAATTGGCCGAGCGCCTGCGCAAGGAGGGCATCAAGGACTTCGAAGTGCTGAACGCCCGCCATCATGAGCGTGAGGCGTCCATCGTCGCCCAGGCCGGCAAGCCCGGCGCCATCACCATCGCCACCAACATGGCCGGCCGCGGCACGGACATCAAGCTCGGCGGCAATGCCGAGATGCGCATCGCCGAGGAGCTTGGCGACATGCCGGCCGGCCCCGAGCGCGAGGCCCGGGAAAAAGCGATCAATGACGACGTCGAGCGCCTGAAGGAAAAGGCGCTGGCCGCCGGCGGCCTCTATGTTCTGGCTACCGAACGCCATGAATCGCGCCGCATCGACAATCAGCTGCGCGGCCGCTCCGGCCGTCAGGGCGACCCCGGCCGCTCGAAATTCTTCCTGTCGCTGCAGGACGACCTCATGCGCATCTTCGGCTCCGAGCGCATGGACGGCATGCTGCAGAAGCTCGGCCTCAAGGAAGACGAGGCGATCATCCATCCCTGGATCAACAAGGCGCTCGAAAAGGCGCAGAAGAAGGTCGAGGCGCGCAACTTCGACATCCGGAAGAATCTCCTGAAATATGACGACGTTGCGAACGATCAGCGCAAGGTGGTGTTCGAGCAGCGCATCGAGTTGATGGACGGCGAAGGCCTGTCGGAGACAATCACCGAGATGCGTGAAGGCGTCATCGAGGAGATCGTCACCAAGAACATCCCCGAAAACGCCTATGCCGAGCAATGGAACGTCGCCGGTCTGAAGGATGAGGTGGCCCAATATCTCAACCTCGACCTGCCGATCGAGGAATGGGTCAAGGAAGAGGGCATCGCCGAGGACGATATCCGCGAGCGCATCACCGCCGCTGCCGACGCCGCCGCCAAGGAGCGGGCCGATCGCTTCGGCCCGGACGTGATGAATTATGTCGAGCGTTCGGTGGTTCTGCAGACGCTCGACCATTTGTGGCGCGAGCATATCGTCAATCTCGACCATCTGCGCTCGGTCGTCGGCTTCCGCGGCTACGCCCAGCGCGACCCGCTGCAGGAATACAAGAGCGAAGCCTTCGAGCTGTTCCAAGGCATGCTCGGCAACCTGCGCCAGGCCGTCACCGCGCAGCTGATGCGCGTCGAGCTGGTGCGCCAGGCAGCCGATGCCCCGCCGCCCGAGACGCCCGAGATGTTCGGCAGCCACATCGACGGCTCCACCGGCGAGGACGATTTCCAGGGCGGCGACACCGCGCTTCTCCTGCGCCAGGATTCGAACGTCATCGTCGCGCCGGAAGACCGCGACCCGAAGAACCCGGCGACCTGGGGCAAGATCGGCCGCAACGAAGCCTGTCCCTGCGGCTCCGGCAAGAAGTACAAGCACTGCCACGGCGCCTTCGCCTGACTCCCTCTTCCTTCTCCCCGTTCAACGGGGAGAAGGTGCCCGAAGGACGGATGAAGGGCAGCGCCGGCATTTCCGAGTTCCCGCTGGAATGCCGGACTTAGGCCTTTCTATCGACTGACGGTCACACCAGCCCCGCCGCGCGCGCCGCGGCCGCCGCTTCGCCGCGCGAGACGGCTTCCAGCTTCCCGAGCACCGCCGAGACATGGTGGTCAACCGTCTTGGGCGAGATGGTCAGATGCGCGGCGATCTTCTTGTTGGAGAAGCCTCGTTCGATCAACTGCAGCACTTCCATCTGGCGCTGCGTGAGGCCAGCCTGGTTGGCGCGCGTCGCCTGCCTCGGACCTCTGGCAATGCCGCTCACGCCGCTCTGCCGCAGGAGGCCGCTCACATGCTGCGCCATCGGTCTTGCGCCAAGCGCCTCGAAAATGTCGAGCGCTTCACGCTGCGCGGCCTCTTCGCCCTGCAGCAAGGCGAGCGCCCCTTCGAAAGGGGCGCCCATTCTCGCCCAAAGCGCAGCGGCGGCGCGCCAGTCGCCGATCAATTGCAGGCGATGCGGCTCCGCCATGCCGTCGGTCTCGCCGGGATCGCTTTCAGGCGACAAAAGCCGCCGCCAGGTCGCCAGCTCGCCGAACACGGCCCGCGTCGGCGCGAGGCCTTCGGCAAGGGCAATCAGATGCAGCGCTTCATCCCTGTCGCCCTCGCCCAGCCACGCCAGCTCGGCCACCACCGCGGCAAAAGGCACAAGCCGTTGCAGCTCCATGCCCTTGTCCAGGAACCGCCTCATCTCTTCGACGATCGGTCCGGCTGATGGGTCGCCGCGGCGGATGCGCAGCCTTGCCAGCGCCACCAGAGATGGATAGCGCACCAACGGTGTCGTTGCTTCATCGTCGACAACCTCATGCGCCACGGCCGCGGCGTCGTCCCAGAGGCCGAGCCTCAGCAGAAGCTGAGCCTGTACGCCACGCATGTAGTCGCGCCATGTCGCGAGATCATTCTCGACGCAGTAGCCGATGCCGCGCTCCAGGAACGAGGACGCCTCGCTGAAGTTGAGCCTGTTCATCTCGACGCATGCGCAGTTGGTGAATGCGCGCGCCGCGTGTTCCTGGAAGTTCCCCGTCAAAGCAATTCCCAGGCTGCGGGCGAGATCGCGCCGCCCTTTGGTGAAATCCAGCCACTGCCCGGCGGCGCCGACATTGTTGAGGGCATGGCAGAGGATGTCGGGCCGGTTGTGCCGCTCCGCCAGCTCCACGGCCTTGCCGCCGAGCATGAGCGTGTCCTCGAGCCGTTCGGCCAGCATCGCCAGCTGCGAGAGGTTGGAATAAGCCATGGCGAGTTCGGGACCGTCGGGCGCTGTCTCCAGAAGCTCCACGGCCTGTGCTCCGAACCGGTCCGCGGCCTCGCGATCGCCGAGCAGGTAGGCAAAGCGCGACAGGCATCTTAGACCGTCGCCCTCCTTGACCCGATTGCCCAGCGCTTGGCGCAACTGGCGCGCCTGCCCCTGCGCTTCCATCGCGGCCCCGACGCGGCCGATCAGGTGACACTCGAAAGCGTGGCCCTCATAGAGCTTCGCCCGATTTTCGGCCGGCAGCATATCCGCGTAGCGCAGGGCAACCTCGTAATAGCCTACCGCGTCGCGATGCGCGCCGACCCGCGAAGCCTCGCGCGCAGCGGCCGGCGCGAGCTCGCGCACCATGTCCAGGTTCTGCGCTTCCACGGCATGATGCACCAGTCTTGCGGTGGCTACTTGCGGGTTTTCGCGCAAGGCCGCCAGGGCGCGTTCATTGTATTCGCGCCGTTTGCTCGGCGTCAGCGCCATCTCGATGGCCGTACGGGCGATCTCGTGCCGGAAGGCATAGCCGTCGCCAAAATCCTCAAGCAGGCCGTTGGAGACGCATTCGGCAAGCTGGCCGGCGGCGGCAATCCCGCAAAGGCCGCTCAGCGCCCAGGCGTCGGCACGGCGTGGAAATACCGAGACGGCGTCGAGCATCGAGCGGGCGCCCGGCGACAGTTTTTCGGCGCGCGCCAGCACGGCGTCGCGCACGCTCGCCGGCAACGCGCCATCGTCGTCGGCGGCAAGCAGCTCCGTGACGAAGAAGGCGTTGCCGGCGCTCGCGCGGTAGATCGCGGCGCCATCGCGCTCGGCGGCCGCGGCGAGCGACAGCACGGCGCTTTCGCTGAGCAGCGGCACGTCGATACGCACGACATTGCCGGCCGGGATCTCGCCGAGCGCCCGGCGTACGCGCATCTGCCCTTCGCTGCGGTCGGTGCGCGCCGTGGTCAGCAACAGGATGTGGGTGTTTGCAATACGCCTGCCGAGAAAACGCACGAAATCGAGCGTCGCGTCGTCGGCCCAGTGCAGATCTTCGATGACGAGCAGGCTCGGGCCCTTTGCCTCGAAGACGTCGAGCGCCTCGGAAAACAAGGACAGCCGCTGCATCTGGCGGTCGTCGATCGCTCGCGGCAACTCCCACTGCGCTTCGCGCGCCAGATCGTAAAGCGGCCCAGCGGATCTGGAATGGACAGGTCTTCGCAGGCGCTGCGAAGCACGGTCAGATCGCCGTCCAGCCGGCTCGCGAACGCCTCGACCAGCGCCGTCTTGCCGGCGCCGGCCTCGCCGGTCAGCGCCACGACGCGGCCATGGCCTTGCAAGGCGACCGCCAGCGCGGCCTCCAGTTGCTTTAGTTGCGTCTGCCTTTCCAGAAGCATCGTCACTCTCGCGAATGGGAATTGTTGGCGCGGCGGATGCCGCCGGATAGTCACCCAGGCGCGGATGGAAATGTGACCTTCCACATATAGCCGTGCCCATTCCCACATATAACGTCCCTAAAATAGGGAATCGTCCCGTCAAATATGGGGAAAGGTGCCGATGCGCGCCTTTCGCGAGGGTGATTTCTGCTGGGTCGCGCTTGAACCGAGCGCAGATCACCAACGAAAGGAAAACGATCGTGCCTCGCTACCTTGTTGAACGCACCTTCCCGGAAGGCCTGAATGTGCCGATGAACGATGCCGGCGCCACCGCGATGAGCGGCGTCATCGCCCGCAATGCCGAAAAAGGCGTGACCTGGGTGCAGTCGTTCGTCTCGCCCGACAAGAGCAAGAGTTTCTGCATCTATGATGGGCCCTCGCCGGAGGCGATCCGCAGCACGGCGCAGAAGAACGCGCTTCCCGTCGACAAGATCACGGAGGTGCGGGTCCTCGACCCCTACTTTTATCGCTGACCGTGTCGGACAGATCAGTCCCGTCGCCGGCGGACCTGACGCCGTGTCGGATAGCGAGAGTGTTCCCGCCGCGGCGGATAACCTCCCACCCCGCGGCTACATGCGACGGGCCTTGTCAGCGCTGCTTTCGCCGTTGCGAAACCGGCGCCGCCTTCTGCCGCCTCAGGACGATTACCTGAGACGCGACATCGGCCTGCATGAGCGGGAACTGCCGCGCGAATACTGGGAATATTGGTGGCATCACCACTGATGGCGGCCCTGTTCCTTCTCCCCGTCACCATACGGGGAGAAGGAAGCGCACCCACCCACCCTTTCTTAAGGTGTTTCGGATAGACCCGAACGCTGGAAAAAGGCGGAAAACGGAGAGTCTTGGGTGCGCTTTTCCGCGGCAACGACTGCCGGGCGGTTCCTGCCGCAGCGCTGGGCGCTGCGCATGCGGCCGCTGCTTGGCCGCATCGATGCCATCCTCTTCACCGCCGACGCGCGCGGCGAAGCCGGGCGCATGTCGCTGATCGCCTTTTCCATCCGCATCATCAGCGCCTTGATCGCCTTTGTCAGCCAGGTGCTGATGGCGCGCTGGATCGGCTCGTTCGAATACGGCATCTCGGTGCTGGTCTGGGTGACGATGGTCATCATCGGCAATCTCGCCTGCCTTGGTTTCCACACCTCGGTTATCCGTTTCATTCCGGAGTATCGCGAGCGCGGCATGGTGGCCGAGCTGCGCGGCATCGTGCAGGCGAGCCGCCTGTTCGTGCTCGTCGCCTCGACGCTGGTGGCCGGCCTCGGCGCGCTTGGCGTCTGGCTCGCGTCGGAATGGATCGAGAACTACTACGTCATCCCCTTCATTCTCGGCGTCATCTGCCTGCCGATGATCGCCCTCGGCGACCTCTTGCAAGGGCTGGCACGCGCCAATTCCTGGGCGCTGCTGGCGCTGTCGCCGACCTATCTGGTGCGGCCGGTGCTGATCCTGGTGTTCATGGCCCTGATGCTTGGCCTGCACTACATGCCCGACGCCAAGACCGCGATCTTCGCCTCAATCGCCGCCACTTATGTCACCACGCTCGGCCAGCTGATGGCCGTCACCTCGCGCATGGACAAGAAAGTCCCGCCCGGACCGATGACCGTGCATTTCGGCCAATGGATTCTCGTCTCGCTGCCGATCTTCCTGGTCGAGGGTTTCTTCTTCCTGCTCACCAACGCCGACGTGCTGATGGTGGGCGCCTATCTCGATCCCAATGATGTCGCCGTCTATTTCGCCACGGTGAAGACGCTGGCGCTGGTGCATTTCGTCTATTTCGCGGTCAAGGCGGGTGTCGCCCAGCGCTACGCCCAATTCACCCATGGCGAGCCGCACCGGCTTGCTGCCTTCGCCCGCGAGACCGTCTCCTGGACCTTCTGGCCCTCGCTTTTGATGGCGCTGCTGGTGCTGGCGCTTGGCGAGCCGATGCTGGTGCTGTTCGGTCCCGAATTCACCGCCGGCTATCCGCTGCTTTTCCTGCTTGTGCTGGGCGTCGTGGCGCGCGCCGCCGTCGGCCCCTGTGAAAGCCTGCTCACCATGAGCGGCAACCAGAACATCTGTGCCGCCGTCTATGCCATGACGCTTGCTCTGAACATCGGCCTCAACGTGATCCTCATCCCGCTCTTCGGCCTCTGGGGCGCGGCGATGGCAACAAGCCTCGCCATGGTCTTCGAGGCCAGCGCGCTCTCCTTCACCGTCTGGCGCAAGCTCGGCATCGTGATGGCGATCTTCGTGCCTGCAAGGAAGGAAATCGCCTGATGGCCGCGGTCCCGTTGCTCGAAGAGACCAGCGGCGGCCCTGCCGGCGCCATGGTCTCCAACCTTGCCGGCCTGGCGCGCGAGGCCGACCCGGCCCATATCGAGCTCTTCGCAAACAACAGGCCGGAACGCAAGCTCGCCATCTACCCGGCCTCGGCCGGCTTCGACCTCGTCGAGGAACTCGACTATCTCAGCGCCCGCACGATCGAGCCCAATGTTTTCTTCAACCCGCGCTTCCTGGCGCCGGCGATGCCGCGGCTGGAAGATCGCGAGGTGCGGCTGGCCGTCATCCGCGACGGCGACGAATACCGCAATCGGCTACGGCTTCTGGTGCCCTTCTCGGTCGAGCGGCCGGCGATCCCGCTCGGCGTTCCGGTGATGCGCACGTGGTCGAGCCCCTTCGGCCCGCTCGGCACGCCGCTGGTCGACCGCGACGACCCGGTCGGCGTCATTGAGGATTTCTTCTCGATGCTGTCGCGGCCGCACCTCAAGCTGCCAAGAGTCTTCGTGCTGCCGGATATGCGCCTCGACGGTCCGGTGGCGAGCCTGCTCACCTCCTTCGCCGACAGCCGCGGCCTGACCCTGGTGACCACCGGCGAGGTCGAGCGTCCGGTGCTCGAGAGCGACGCCGACGGCGAGGACTACCTCAAGGCATCGCTGCGCGCGCACCATTACCGCGAATTCCGCCGGCTGAAGCGGCGCCTTGCCGACGTCGGCAAGCTCGAGCACGTCGTGGCCCGCGGGCCGGACGAGATCCGCCATGCTGTCGAAAGCTTCCTGACACTGGAGGCCGCCGGCTGGAAGGGTCGCGAACGCACCGCCATGGCGATCGACCGCTACCGCGCCGCTTTCGCTCGCGAGGCCGTGCACCGGCTGGCCGAGCAGGACATGTGCCGCATCCATCTCCTGACGCTCGACGGCCGCGCCATCGCCTGCCTGGTCGTGTTCGTCGAGGCTGGCGTCGCCTACACCTGGAAGACGGCCTATGACGAGACGCTCTCCGCCTATTCGCCGGGCACGCTTTTGATGATCGAGGTGACCAAGCAGCACCTAGACGATCCCAACATCGTCATGACCGATTCCTGCGCGGTTCCGGACCATCCCGTGATGAGCCGCCTGTGGAGCGAGCGCAAGCCGATGGGCACTCTGGTGGTCGGGCTGACGCCGGACGCCGACCGGCTGGCCCGCCAGGCGGCGTCGCAGTTGCACCTCTACCGCGAGACCCGCAACATGGCGCGCCTGCTGCGCAACCGCATGCGTAGCCTGCTGAAACGTCGCTAGGGCAATCCCCGGGAAAAGTGCACATGCTTGTCGAGATCGGAAGGGGCGCGCTGCGACGCATCTTGGCTGGTGCCGGGGTGCTGCTGTTCTTGCAGGCGGTGTATCCGGCCTGCGCTTCGGTCTTCCTGGAAGACCAGACCTGGACCGAGCTGCGCGACCTCGTCGCGGCGGGGACGACCACGATCATCATACCGATCGGCGGCACCGAGCAGAGCGGCCCGGCGATGGCCTTGGGCAAGCACAATGTGCGGGTGAAGTTTCTCGCCGAGAAGATCGCGGCGAAGCTGGGCAATGCACTGGTCGCGCCCGTCATCGCCTATGTGCCGGAAGGCAATATCGATCCGCCCACCGAGCACATGCGTTTTCCGGGAACAATCACCATCAGCGACAAGACTTTCGAGCAATTGCTGGAGGGCGCCGCCCGCAGCTTCAGGCATGCAGGCTTCAAGACCATCGTCCTCATCGGCGATCACGGCGGCTATCAGGCCGACGAACGCCATGTGGCCGACCGGCTCAATGCCGAATGGAAAAAGACCCCCGTTCGGGTCTTTGCTGCGCTTGATTACTATCGGTTCGCGCAAGGCCCTTACACCGATAAGCTCCTGGCCGCCGGCGCCACCCGCGCCGAAATCGGAACGCATGCGGCCTTGGCCGATACCTCGCTGATGCTCGCCGTCGACCCGTCCCTGGTGCGCAAGGACCGTCTTGCGAGCCCGCCAACGCTCGGCGCCGGGGATGGCGTTTATGGCGGCGATCCGGCAAGGTCTTCCGCACAGTTCGGGCAACTCGGGGTGGATCTCATCGTCAACGGGACGACGGATGCGATCCGCGCTTTCATCGCAAGTCAGACAAAATGATCGAGGCTTTTCCGCGCTTCCTCCGTTTTTGCATGGCGCTTGCGCTGCTTATCCCCCTGCAGCCCGGCGCGTCGCGTGCCGGCACATGCCCGGAGGATTGCAGCGATCCACCGCCCCGGCCGGTCGACATCTACCGCCAGACCACAGCCGGCCATCTGAGCCCGGCCACGGCCGGCGCGCTGCCGCGTGTCTATGTGCCCAACCGCTCGTCCAACAGCGTCTCGGTGATCGACACCGTCACCTTGAAGGAGGTCGACAGGTTCTCGGTTGGCAGCAAGCCGCAACATGTCGTGCCGGCCTGGGATTTGAAGACGCTGTGGGTCGCCAACAACGGCACCGGCAAAAACGGCAGCCTGACGCCGATCGACCCGATGACGGGCAAGCCAGGCCAGCAGGTCCCGGTCGACGATCCCTACAATCTCTATTTCATGCCGGACGGCAGCGCTGCCATCGTCGTCGACGAGGCGATGAAGCAGCTCGATTTCCGCGATCCGCACACCATGGCGCTGAAATCGAGTCTCCCGACGCCGACCTGCCCCGGCATCAACCATGCCGATTTCTCGGCCGACGGCTCCTATGCGATCTTCACCTGCGAATATGGCGATGGCGGCCTGGCCAAGATCGACCTGAAGAACCAGAAAGTGCTCGGCCATCTCGATCTCTCCAAGATGGGCATGCCGCAGGACATCCGGCTCTCGCCCGACGGCACGGTCTTTTACGTGGCCGACATGATGAATGACGGGGTGTTCCTCGTCGACGGCGACAGTTTCAAGGAAATCGGCTTCATCCCAACCGGCATCGGCACGCATGGTTTCGTCGTCAGCCGCGACGGCAAGCGGCTCTACGTCTCCAACCGCGGCTCGCACAAGATGGAGCAGGGCAAGGCCAAGGGCCCAGGCAGCGTGACGGTAATCGACTTCGCCACCCGCGCCGTGGTTGCGCAATGGCCGATCCCCGGCGGCGGCAGCCCCGACATGGGCAATGTCAGCGCCGACGGCAAGCAGCTATGGCTCTCCGGCCGCTTCGACAGCGAGGTCTACATGATCGACACGACGACCGGCGCCGTGACCAAGATCCGCGTCGGCGTCGAGCCGCATGGGCTCACCGTGTGGCCGCAGCCGGGGCGGTATTCGCAGGGACATACGGGGAATATGAGGTAGGGTGCTTTGGGATGGCCCGCTTGCAAAGAATGGCCCTGCCACCCGAAGCTCGCAGAGCGAAGGGTGGTGCCCCTAGCCGGGATCGAACCAGCACTCCTTGCGGAACTCGATTTTGAGTCGAGCGCGTCTACCAATTCCGCCATAGGGGCTCAGGCCGGGCGGCCTGGATGGGCGCGGACTATACGGGCGGATGGGTGTTCGTCAACTGGCCTGTTGCGGATTCGGCCGTTCAACCGGCGGCATCGCCCACCCTTCGACCTCGTGACGACGCAGACATTGTGCGGCGCGGAAAATCTTTCTAGACAGGCGAAGCGTTGAGCGCCTCGCATCTACAAGCTGGATGCGGCGCTTTGGGTCCTTGTCTTCCTGCCTGCCGTTGCCCAAAACCGCCAAGCGTCTCGGGTGATATTGATCAGAGCAATTCCAGGAAAAGTGCGCTGCGGTTTTCCGTCCGGAATTGTGTCGACTGCATTAGGAGAGCCGATGCTTCGCGGACTTTACGACTGGACGCTGTCGCTGGCGGCGCGCAGATCCGCCGAATGGTGGCTGGCCTTCATCGCTTTCGTCGAAAGCTCCGTGTTCTTCATACCGGCCGACGTGCTGTTCCTGCCCATGGCGTTGGCGCGGCCTGATCGCGCCTATCGCTACGCGCTGGCCGCGACTATTGCCTCCGTGCTGGGCGGCATTGCCGGCTGGCTGATCGGCTACTATGCGTACGATACGATAGCACGCCCGATTCTCGAACATTTCGGCGGTCTTGACACGTTCGAGAGGTGGCAGTCGTCCGGCGCCGGGCTGATGCTGGTGCTGCTCGTCACATCCGGCGCTGCGCACCTGCCGCCGATCAAGGTGGTCACCATTCTGGCCGGCGCGCTTCAGGTCAATCTGTTGGTCTTCATCGTCTCGGCCATCGTGGCGCGCGGCGCCCGTTTCCTCCTGCTTGCCTGGCTGTTGCGCCGCTATGGTGAGCCGATCAGGGAATTCATCGAAAAGCGCTTGGGATTGATCGTGGGCGCAGGCGCCGCTGCCCTGATTTTGCTCTATATCCTCGTCAGATATGCCCACGGATAGCGACGCAACCGACGGACCCGATTAGATGACAGCGACCATGAATGCCGACACCGGACGCCAGCGCACGCGCGCGGCGCTGTTTCTTGCCGTCGCCATGGCTGCGACGGTAGGCTCGGCGCTGGCCTTCCAATATATCGGCGGCTACATCCCCTGCCATCTCTGCCTTGAGCAGCGCACGCCGTATTATGTCGGCGCGCCGCTGATGCTGCTGGCGGTGATAGCCTCTATGCTTCATGCGCCGGCTTGGGCGACGCGCGGCCTGCTGGCAATCGGCGGCTTGCTAATGCTCTATGGCCTCTATCTCGGCGTCTACCATTCGGGCGTTGAATGGCATTGGTGGGCCGGTCCGACCGACTGCACCGCCGGCGCCGGTCCGGTCGACACCGGCGGCAAGGGCGTGCTCGACGCGCTGGACAAGTTCGTGCCGCCCTCCTGCGACAAGGCGGCGCTTCGCATCCTCGGCCTCTCGCTCGCCGGCTGGAACGCCATCGCCAGCCTCGTCCTGGCCGCCGTCGCCTTCCGCAGCGCGCTCGCGCGCGACTGAGCCAATTGAGCGGCGCGACGCAGAGTTCGGACAAAAATTCGGCAGGCTGAGTCGAATGGTGCGGTTTTCGAGAACCGGAGCGGAGCGTACTTAAGTACGTGAGCACCGGAAGCGCAGAAAACCGCGGCAGTCGGCCAGCATGGCGGATTTCTGCCGAACTCTAAGGTTCCAGTTCGACATCCCAGTAGAGATAATCCATCCAGCTTTCATGCAGATGGTTGGGCGGGAACAGGCGGCCGTTGTTGTGCAGGTCGTGCACCGTCGGCTGGTATGGCTTCTGCAGCGGCCACATCTTGGCCTGCGCCGGCATCATGCCGCCCTTGCGAAGATTGCAAGGCGAGCAGGCGGCGACCACATTCTCCCAGGTCGTCGCCCCACCGCGATGGCGCGGAATGACATGGTCGAACGTCAGATCCTCCGGCGTGCCGCAATACTGGCATTGGAAACGGTCGCGCAAGAACACGTTGAAGCGGGTGAAGGCGGGATGCCTCGACGGCTTCACATAGGCCTTGAGGCTGACCACGCTCGGCAGCTTCATCGAGAATGTCGGCGAAGAGACCGCGTGCTCGTATTCAGCGACGATGTTGACCCGGTCGAGGAACACAGCCTTGATGGCGTCCTGCCACGACCAGAGCGACAGGGGGTAATAGCTGAGCGGACGGTAGTCCGCATTCAGCACCAGCGCGGGAAGCCCATCCGGAGATACGGCAACCGTCACGTCCTTCGACTCCTACATTCCAAACCGAACGGCGCGGATACTGTAAGCCCGACATGACAGGGATGTGAAGCGGATTGTCTCTCGCCGAAACTCTCAAAAACGCATGATTTTCATGCTTTTTTGGCCATTTCGACGGGAGGCGCCGCGTCCCGGCCCTTCAGTTCGCGGTAATAGGCCCAAAAAAGCCGCGACGCGACACCCCGCCAGGGGCTCCATGATTCGGCCAGCCGGATAAGCATTTTTTCCGGCGGACGCGGGTCGATGCCGAGCGCATGGCCGACCGCCGTCTGAAGCGCGACGTCGCGCGCGGGGAACACATCCGGGTGGCCGGCGGCGAACAGCAGATAACATTCGGCCGTCCAGGGGCCGATCCCGGGCACGGCAGTCATCGCCGCGATCGCTTCGCCGGCGTCCAGGGTGCACAGGTGATCGAGATCGAGCCCGCCGGCAACGGCTTGCGCGACCGCGAGCAGCCCGCGCTGCTTCGGCCGCGACAGACCGGCCTCGCGGAATATGTCCTCGCCGGCAGCGAGTATCCCTTCCGGCGTCAGCGGATCGACCAGCTTGACCAGCCGGCCGAAAATGGCATCGGCGCTGGCGCGGGAAACCTGCTGCGAAACGATGATCGAGGCCAGGCTTTGAAAGCCTGGCTCCGACAGCCGGAGCGGCACCTCACCCGCCTTGCGGCGCACCGTCTCCAGCCGCGGATCGATCCGGCAGAGGGCATCGAGCCCTGCCGCAATGTCGTCGAGCGAGGCGATGTGTTGCACGTTCTTGTTCCCAGGGCGCCCGCGAAATGGCAATGGAGGCTAAATACCAACCGGCGAAAGCACCTTTCAACCCGAATGCCGCCCGAGAGATGACGTTCCTGACATTCCGCTTCGCGCCGAGCCCGAATGGCGAACTGCATCTCGGCCATGCCTATTCCGCCTTGCTCAACCAGCGGATGGCGGCGCGGGTGGGCGGACGGCTGCTGCTGCGCATCGAGGATATCGACATCACCCGCTGCACGCCGCAATTCGAGGCCGGCATTTTCCGCGACCTCGAATGGCTGGGGTTGCGCTGGGAACAGCCGGTGCGCCGGCAATCGGAACATTTTGCCGAATACCGGGCGGTGCTCGATCGATTGATCACCGAGGAACTGGTCTATCCGGCCTTCATGAGCCGGGGCGAGATCCGTGCCTTCATCGCTGAGAAAGGCGGCCGCGACTGGCCGCGCGATCCGGACGGCGTGCCGCTCTACCCGCCGCTCGACAGGGCCTTGCCGGCCAGGGAGCGCAAGCGGCGGATCGCCGACAATTTGCCCTTTGCCTGGCGACTTGACGTCGAGGCGGCCATGGCGCGCGTCACGGCCGACCTGTCATGGGTGGAGTTCACCGACGAGACGATGTCAGCGACAAGGGCGATCGAAGCGCAACCGCAGGCCTGGGGCGACGTCATCGTCGCCCGTCGCGACATCCCGACCAGCTATCATCTCGCCGTCATCCTCGACGACGCGCTCCAGGACGTCAGCCATGTCGTGCGCGGCAAGGACCTCTATGCGGCAACCGGGCTGCAGCGCCTGTTGCAGGAACTGCTCGGCCTGCCCCAGCCGCGCTATTTCCACCACCGCCTGATTCTCGGCTCGGACGGCAGGAAACTGTCCAAAAGCTTCAAGGACACGGGCCTTGCCGCGCTTCGCCAGGCAGGCATGTCGCCGCAGGACATTGGGCGACTGGTCGGCTTATGACCCGAGGCGGGCCATCCCGGCCTTGATCAGCGCCAGCAAGCTGATGAAGAAAAAGGCGCCGCCGAGCCCACAGGCAACCGCCAGCCTGAGATCGCTCACGCTGATGCCATGCTTGCTGGCGACCGTCACCGCGGCAAAGAAGCCGAAGATGAACAGCAGCGTGTTGCCGGTCGGGCCGAATCCGTTCTCCTTCATGATCGCGTCGAGCGCCGCGCCGAAGAAGAAGCCGAAGCCGGCGATGATCAGGAAGGCGAACAACAGCCAGGTTGTGTCGAGATGCAAAAACATGCCTACCCACGGCGCGGCGACGCGCCATGCCCCTCTTGGCACGGTTTGTTGAATTCGACTTAGCTTATGGATCAACCGTTTCGTTTTGCTTGCGGGATTGAACAGCATTAGAGCAAATGTGGTCATCAACCGTTCACCCGGCAGCCTCCCATCCATGCAGAGCATCAAGCGGTTCATTCCCGCCTCCTTCGTCGTTTTGTGGGCGACAGGCTTCATCGGCGCGCGCTACGCCATGCCCTGGGCGGAACCTTTCACCTTCCTCGCCATCCGCTTCGTGATCGCGGCGATCCTGTTTGCCGGGCTCGCCATTGTGCTCGGCTCTCGCAAGGCGACTCGCGAGGAGGCGTTGCACGCGACGGTGGCCGGCGTGCTCATGCATGGTGTCTATCTCGGCGCCGTCTTCTGGGCGATCCACCGGGGCATGCCGGCGGGGTTTTCGGCATTGATCGTCGGCCTGCAACCGCTGATCACGGCCATGCTTGCAGGCAGATTTCTCGGCGAGGCGATCCTGCCCCGCCATTGGGCCGGGCTTGCTGTCGGGCTTATGGGCGTCGTCATCGTGCTGTGGCCGAAGCTCGGAGCGGTCGGTGGCGGCGTGTCCGCGGCTACATTGGCCGCCTCACTTGTCTCGGTGCTCGGCATGAGCGCTGGCACCATTTGGCAGAAGCGCTACGCCTCCGGCGGCGATCTGGTGTCGGCGACGATGTGGCAGTATGTCGGCGGCTCCATCGTGATGATCCTGGGCTCGCTCGCCTTCGAGACGCGCGCCATCACCGTCAATGGCGAGCTGATCTTTGCCATGACCTGGCTGGTCCTGGTGCTGTCAATCGGCGCCATCTTTCTGTTGATGGTGATGATCAGGGACGGCGAGATGTCGAAGGTCGCTTCGCTGTTCTACCTCGTGCCCGCCGTGACCGCGGTCATCGCCTGGATGCTCTTTGACGAGCAGCTCAACCTGCTGCAGATCGCCGGCATGGCGATCGCGACCCTTGGCGTTGCCCTGGCCACGGCGGGGTCCAAAGCCGTATCCGAAGAAATCTCCATCTGAGATGTGCTGAGATTCAGGTCAGGCCGAGTCGAAAACGGCGGCTTCCGAGAACCGGAGCGGAGCGTGCTGAAGTACGTGAGCACCGGAAGCGCAGGAAGCCGCCGTTTGCAGGCCGGCCTGACCTGAATATCGACACATCTCACCCGACGCGCGCGCGCGCCTCGAGATAACGGCTGATCGCGGCGTTGAGCTCGCCGCCGAGAATGAAGATCGCCGAGATAATGTAGAGGAAAACCACCGCGATCATGATCGAGGCGAGCCCCGCATAGGTCGTCACGTAGGACGAGAAATGGTCGAGATAGGTGGCGAAGATGGTCGAGCCGGCGAGCCAGGCGATGAGCGTGAAGACGATGCCCGGTATGATCGAGACGAAGCGGCGCTTGCCGGCAGGCAGCCAGATATGCACGGAGAACAGTCCGATGACGATGACGGTGGAGGCGACGACGTAACGCCACAGCGTGATGGTGCCCATGTAAGGTTTGATCCATTCGAGATGCGCCTCCGCCAGCCTGGCCAGCAGAGGGGCGAACACCAGAAGCACGCTTACGGCCAGGAAGCAGGCCGTGGCGATCAGCACGAAGATGATGCTCTGCACCCTGCGATGGATGATGCCGCGCGTTTCGGTGACACGATAGGCACGGTTGAGCGAGGTGCGCAGCGCCTCGATGCCGTTCGACGCGAAATAGGCGGCAAGCACGACGCCGTAGGTCAAAAGGTCGGTTCGCCTGACGGTGAGAACGTTCTGCACCTCGCGCGCGATCGGCTTGGCGATCTGCTCCGGCCAGGTGTCGAAGACGAGATGCACCGCCGTATCCGAGAACGCCTGCGCGCCGAGGAAGCTGGCCAGTGTCGTGGCGAAGATCAGGAACGGAAACAGAGCCATCAGCGAGGTGATGGCGAGATGGCTGGCCATCGCCCAGCCGTCGTCATTGGTGAAATGGCCGATCGCATCGTAGAGCACGCGCTTGACGGCGACGATATTCCTGAGCAAGGACCCGCGCTCCGCTCGATTGTGTCGACGCCGCGAATATGGGAAGTGATTGCGGCAAATGGCAACCCCAGGTCAGACAACGTCCACCGTCGCGAAAGAGTTGCGCACCGTCATCGTTACCGGGGCCTCCTCCGGCATCGGTGCCTATTGCGCGCGGGCGCTGAAGGCGGAAGGCTGGCGGGTCTTCGCAACGGCGCGCAAGCCGGCAGACATCGCCGTGCTCGAAGCCGACGGCATGGAGGCCTTCTATCTCGACTATCGTGAGCCCGAATCCATCGCCGCGCTGGTTGAGGCGGTGCTTGAACGCACCGGCGGCACGCTTGACGCGCTGTTCAACAACGGCGCCTATGCCCAGCCCGGCGCCGTCGAGGACCTGCCGGTCGCAGCGCTTCGCGAGCAGTTCGAGGCCAATTTCTTCGGCTGGCACGATCTTACCCGGCGCGTTATGCCGGTCATGCGCCGCCAGGGGCACGGCCGCCTCGTCCATTGCTCCTCGATCCTCGGACTGGCGCCTGTCCGCTTCCGCGGCGCCTATTCGGCATCCAAGCACGCCATCGAAGGCCTGATGCTGTGCATGCGCCAGGAACTCGAAGGCAGCGGCATCCACCTTTCCCTCATCGAACCGGGACCGGTGACCTCGAAGATCGCCAGCAATGGCCTGCCCTGGTTTTTGAAGAACATCGATGTCGAGAATTCCGTCCACCGCGCCGATTATAAGGCGCAGCTCGCCCGGCTGCAGGCCGGCGGCAGCGTCTCGAAACTGAAGCCCGGGCCGGAGGTCGTGCACAAGGCGCTCCGTCACGCGCTTCTGTCACAGCGCCCGCGCCCCCACTATGTGGTAACCGTGCCGGCCAGAATCGGCGCTGTGCTGAAACGCATCCTGCCTGCGTCCCTGCTCTACCGCGTGCTCGCCAGGCGCGCCTGACCGAAACTGAACCGGAGCCCGCCAGATGGTCATCGTCTTGAAGATTCTCGCCGTCATCGCGATGGCGGCCGTGCTGATCGTGCTGGTCCGCGGCCTAATCAACATGATGCGCGGCGGCTCCGGCGTCACCTCGAACAAGCTGATGCAAGCCCGTGTGATGCTGCAGGCCGTGGCCCTGGCGCTGCTGTTGCTGGTGGTCTATTTCACGCGCAGATAGAGGTCTTTGGGGACATTATGGTCAAGCTCAACAAGATCTACACTCGCACCGGCGATGATGGCACGACAGGCCTTGGCACCGGCGAGCGGCGGCTGAAATCCGACCTGCGCGTCAACGCCTACGGCACCGTCGACGAGGCCAACGCCTGCATCGGCATGGCCCGCATCCATACCGCCGGCCACCATCCCTTGATCGACGCTATGCTGTCGCGCATCCAGAACGATCTGTTCGACTTGGGGGCAGACCTCGCCGTGCCCGACAACGGCAAGCAGCTGGACTATGAGCCGCTGCGTATAGTCGCCGCCCAGACCGGCCGCGTCGAACAGGACATCGACCTCCTCAACAAGGACCTGCAGCCGCTGAAATCCTTCGTGCTGAACGGCGGCACGCCGGCCGCCGCCGCGCTCCATCTCGCCCGCACCGTGGCGCGCCGGGCCGAGCGCCAGATGGTGGCGCTGGCGCAGGATCCGGCCGAGCATGTCAACCGCGAGGCGCTCAAATACATCAACCGCGTCTCGGATTTCCTGTTCGTCGCCGCCCGTGCCGTCAATGACAATGGAAAGGCCGACGTGCTATGGGTGCCCGGCAAGAACCGCTGACTTCAGGGGCGGGAGGGTCCGATGTTCATCCCGCTTTACGACACCAACAGGCTGCGCCACATCCGCCTGCAATATGTGACGATCGGTCTGATCGTGGTGAATGCGCTGGTCTATCTGGCGACCACGCTTGGCGGCGAGAACTTCACCAATGCCGCGGTTCTCGGTCTCGGCTTCATCCCCTCGGTGGTCCACGACAAGGTCGAGCTGTCGCCTGAATTCGTCGTCATCCCCGAAAACCTCAGCTATCTTACCTATTGCTTCCTGCATGCCGACATTTTCCATCTCGGCGGCAACATGCTGTTCCTGTGGGTGTTCGGCGACAATGTCGAGGATGCGCTCGGCCACATCCGCTACCTGATCTTCTACCTGGCTTGCGCTGTCGCCGGCGCTTTCTTCCAGGGGCTGGTGGCCTCGGATTCGCAGGTGCCGCTGATCGGCGCCTCAGGCGCCATTGCCGGCGTCGTCACCGCTTATTTGATCCTCTACCCTCGCGTGAAAGTCTGGGTGCTGGCCTTTGCCCGCATCCCCTTGCGCATTCCGGCCTTCATCCCGCTGATCCTCTGGATCTTGTTCCAGATCGTGATGTTTGCCGCCGGCGGCGAGGACCAGATTTCCTGGGCCTGCCATATCGGCGGCATCATCGCCGGATCGATCCTGGTCCTGGTGCTGCGCAGCCGCGGCGTGCCGCTGCTGGCCGGTGCTGACGGCGAGCCGGACCCGACGCCGAACATCCAGCGGCCGCCTGTCCCCGTCGAGCCCGCCGCGAGCGACGGCGCCCCCGCGCGGTCGCAATGGGGCCGTGGAGCAGCAACGCCTCGCGACTGAACCGATTTGGGTGCGCCATGGGATATTGACGCGCGGATTTGCCACCACTACGGAAACGGCACCGCTGGGCGGATATTCCGCCCGTAATGTCGGCTTTCGACAACTCTGACAGGGCGTACGCTGCTATAGCGCCCCGACTATCTCAGGAGAGGTGACAGGAAAATGAAGATCCTTGTGCCCGTGAAGCGGGTTGTGGATGCCAACGTCAAAGTCCGGGTGAAAGCCGACGGACTGGGCGTCGAGCTTGCCAACGTCAAGATGGCGATGAACCCGTTCGACGAGATCGCGGTCGAGGAAGCGATCCGCATTAAGGAAGCCGGCAAGGCGGAAGAGATCATTGTCGTCTCGGTCGGCCCGCAGCAGGCGCAGGAGACGCTGCGCACCGCGCTCGCTATGGGCGCCGACCGCGCCATCCTGGTCAAGACCGACGAGCAGACCGAGCCGCTCGGCGTCGCCAAGGTGCTGAAGGGCGTGGTCGAGGCCGAGAAGCCGGGCCTGGTGATCCTCGGCAAGCAGGCGATCGACGACGATTCCAACCAGACCGGCCAGATGCTGGCCGCACTCCTCGGCTGGTCGCAGGGCACCTTCGCTTCCAAGATCGAGCTCGCCGGGGACAAGGCCAAGGTGACGCGGGAAGTCGACGGCGGTCTGCAGACCGTCGAGCTGAAGATGCCTGCGATCGTCACCGCCGACCTTCGCCTCAACCAGCCGCGCTATGCCTCTCTGCCCAACATCATGAAGGCCAAGAAGAAACCGCTCGACGAGAAGAGCCCGGCCGACTTCGGCGCTGACGTCAAGCCGCGCCTCAAGGTGATCAAGACCGAGGAGCCCGGCGGCCGCAAGGCGGGGGTCAAGGTGAAGTCGGTGGCCGAGCTCGTCGAGAAGCTCAAGAACGAAGCCGGCGTGCTCTAAGCGATCGGGAAAGGACAAAGAAATGGCAATTCTCCTCATCGCCGAACATGACAACGCAACCCTCTCCGACCAGACCGCCAAGGCGCTGTCGGCGGCGCTGCAGATCGGTGCGGAAGTCGACGTGCTGGTGGCCGGCAAGAGCGCCAAGGGCGCGGCCGATGCCGCCACCAGGCTGAAGGGCGTGCGCAAGGTGCTGCTGGCCGAAGCCGACGAACTTTCCGAGCGTCTCGCTGAGCCGACCGCGGCGCTCGTGGTGTCGCTTGCGGGCAGCTACGACACGATCATCGCGCCGGCGACGTCCGCCGGCAAGAACATCGCGCCGCGCATAGCTGCCCTGCTCGATGTTGCCCAGGTCTCCGAGATCATCGAAGTGGTCTCGCACGACACTTTCAAGCGGCCGATCTATGCCGGCAACGCCATCCAGACAGTCCAGTCGACCGACGCCAAGAAGGTCATCACGGTGCGCACAGCTTCCTTCGCGGCGGCACCCGAGGGGGGCTCGGCCTCGGTCGAGACAGTCGGCGCCGCCGCCAATCCCGGCCTGTCGTCTTTCGTCGAGAACAAGCTTTCCGAGAATGACCGTCCGGAGCTGACCTCGGCCAAGATCATCATCTCCGGCGGCCGCGCGCTCGGCTCCTCGGAGAAGTTCCAGGAAGTCATCCTGCCGGTCGCCGACAAGCTCGGCGCCGCGGTTGGCGCCTCCCGCGCCGCGGTCGACGCCGGCTATGCACCGAACGACTGGCAGGTGGGCCAGACCGGCAAGGTGGTTGCGCCCGACCTCTACATTGCCGTCGGCATCTCCGGCGCCATCCAGCATCTGGCCGGCATGAAGGACTCCAAGGTCATCGTCGCCATCAACAAGGACGAGGAAGCCCCGATCTTCCAGGTTGCCGACTACGGCCTGGTCGGCGATCTCTTCGTCATTTTGCCGGAGCTGCAAAAGGCGCTTTGACGCCGTCCGTTCTGGCATATTAAAATCCAAAGGGTGGGGTAGACGAAGTCGCCCCGCCCTTTTAGTTTGCACTGCACAAAAAGCGGGCCATCAAGGCCCGGAGCCAATCCGGCGGTTTCGCATCCGGATTGCGGGAGACAAAACAAGCAGGAGCGTCTTTGTGCTTCAAGGAGTGCAGGCGTTCCGGACGGGATCGGGGTAATGAGCAAGATCGAGACGATCGGCATTGTCGGCGCGGGTCAAATGGGTGGCGGTATCGCCCATGTCTCGGCGCTGGGCGGCTACAAGGTCCTGATCCACGACATATCGGCCGACCGGATCGAGAAGGGCATCGCCACCATCAGCGGCAACATGGCCCGCCAGGTCGGTTCCGGCAAGCTCGAGGAAAAGGCGCGCAACGAAGCAATGGCGCGCATCTCCGCCGCCCCGGCGATGGCCGATCTTGCCGCCGCCGACCTCGTGATCGAAGCCGCAACCGAGGACGAGACCGTCAAGCGCAAGATCTACGCGCAGCTTTGCCCGCAGCTCAATCCGGAAGCGATACTCGCGACCAACACCTCGTCGATCTCGATCACCAGGCTTGCCGCCCAGACAGACCGCCCCGAGCGCTTCATCGGCATACATTTCATGAACCCGGTGCCGGTGATGAAGCTGGTCGAGCTCGTGCGCGGCATCGCCACCGAGGACCAGACGTTCGAGGCGGCCAAGACCTATGTGAGGCACCTCGACAAGACGATCACCGTCTCGGAGGATTTCCCGGCCTTCATCGTCAACCGCATCCTTTTGCCGATGATCAACGAGGCGATCTACACGCTCTATGAGGGCGTCGGCACGGTCGACGCCATCGACACAGCCATGCGGCTCGGCGCCAACCATCCGATGGGCCCGCTGCAGCTCGCCGACTTCATCGGTCTCGACACGTGCCTGTCGATCATGCAGGTGCTGCATGATGGCCTGTCGGACTCGAAATACCGCCCCTGCCCGTTGCTGGTGAAATATGTCGAGGCCGGCTGGCTCGGCCGCAAGACCGGGCGCGGTTTCTACGACTATCGCGGCGATCACCCGGTGCCGACGCGCTGAATCCAGAGCGGCTTCCGATCAGGAAGCAGCGGCGAGCGGAGCCGGCGCGCTGTCGTCCCTGATATCCTCATAGGGAGCCTCGGAAACGCAGCCGCGGCCTGCCGCCTTGGCATCGTAGCAGGCAGCATCGGCGCGGGCGATGATCTCGTCCACCTCGCCGCAACCGGCGCGGATCGGCGCAAGCCCGATGCTGGCGCCGATCGAATGCGGGCGACCGTCCCAACTGAAATTGAGGCTGCGGATGGCGTCAATGATCGAGCGCGCCGCGACCGGCCCGCGCGCAGCAGCGCCTGATTTGAGGATGATGGCGAACTCGTCGCCGCCGAGCCGCGCGACGATATCTTCCGGGCCAAGCACACTGCGCAATGTATCGGCCACGCGCCTGAGCAGCGCATCGCCCGCGGCATGGCCGCCGGTGTCATTGACGGCCTTGAAGTGGTCGAGATCGACGAACATGAACTGGTGCTCGCCGCCATTAAGGCGGCATTGGTCGACCAGTTCCTCCATGGTGCGGATGAAGCTCGAACGGTTGGCAAGCCCGGTCAGCGCATCATGGGCGGCTGCGTAGGCCAGCTGACGCTGCAGGGCGCGCGCGTCGGTGAAGTCCTGGAAGACGATGACCAGGCCGCAGAACTCCTCGCGGTCGTTCATGATCGGCGACACCACCTGGCGGATGCTGCAGCGCGTATCGTCGCGCCGCACGAGAACCGCGCGCGTGTTCTGATCACATGAACGCTGCTCGCTCGCCGAAGGGCGCGTCAGGCCGATCCTCCGCCCGCTTTCCTCGTCGACCGCCCAGTAAACATGGCCGAGCACCTTTCCCAAGGCCTCGCCCACGTCAACGCCGGTGAGCTTTTCCGCGACCGGGTTCATGAAAGTGATGCGGTTGGCGGCATCGGTGCAGATCACCGCGTCGCCGATCGACTGCAGCGTGACCCTCAGACGCTCCTTCTCGTCGGCCAGCATCGCCGCCGAAACCATCAGCCGCGCCTCGGCCTCCTTGCGCTGCGTGATATCGGTCAGGCTGCCGATGGCGCGGATCACCCGGCCCTCGGCGTCGCGCTCGATCATCTTGCCGCGGTCGAGGATCCAGACCCAATGCCCGTCCTTGTGCCGCATACGGAATTCGGCTTCGAAAAAAGGCGTCTCGCCGGCAAGATGCGCGCGATCCGCCTCGGCGACGCGTTCGCGATCGTCGGGGTGGATCATGGTCAGCCAGCGGTCGGGATCACCGTCGAGTTCGCCATCGGCATATCCCAGCATCTTCACCCAGGTTCCGGAATAAGTCGTGCCGCCTTTGCGCATATCGAGGCTCCAGATACCCTGTCCGGCACTGGTCAGCGCGAAGTTCCAGCGTGTCTCCGCCTCGGCGATGCGTGCCTCCGCTTGCTTGCGCGCGTCGACGTCCTCGATTTGCGACACCAGATACAGCGGCTTGCCGGTGTCCTCGTCGAGGATGACCGAGCCGGCGAGCTGCGCCCAGACTGGAGTCCCGTCCTTCCTGAGGTAGCGCTTTTCGAAATGGAAGGAGCTGATCCTGCCTTCCTGCACATTCATCATCGTCTCACTGCCGATCGAAAGATCGTCGGGATGCGTGATCTGCGGGAAGGACAGCGCCTCGATCTCCGGACGGCTGTAGCCAAGCATCGCGGCGAAAGCTGGATTGGCCTGCTGGATGCGACCGTCTAGGCCGACGATGGCGACGCCGATCGCCGAATCCTCCATGGCGCGGCGGAAGCGCTGCTCGCTCTCGGCGATCTGCCGGCGGTCATCAACGATGCGATGGATGAACAGCGCCGACAGGAACAGCGTCGCGGCGGTGATGGCCACGGAAATTTGCAGGCAGAGCCGCAGCGCGCCGGCGCCGAACTCGAGGCGCGGCAGCAGGATCGATACGTCGGTGGCAACCAGGCCGACCGCCAGCAGCCCCTGCGCGGCGTGCCTGTCGGCGCGAAGCCCTTTCCAGTTCAACCACGCCACGATGCGATCCACCCCAACACGCAACTGTACGTGCCACAACCCTGGCGGATCGGCTTTAAGGAATGGTTGCGCAGATGATGGCGATCGCTCCGCTAACCGGCAAACAATTTTCGGCATGATTAAGGGAATGTTTCGAAACCACCCAGCGGGCTACCAGCGCACGAAAAGCCGACCGCCGATGGCTCCGAGCAGCGCGAGTAAGGCGATCGCGATCGTGTACCAGGTGGCGACGAAAAGCGGGGAATCGTCGAAACAATGCGCGGCATAGAAGGTTGCGGCGAGCCCCCCGGCGAGCAGGCCGGCGACGGCGCCCGCGAGCACGGGGCGCGTCGGCGCGCCGTAGCGCAGCATGCCGAGGAAGATTGCCAGCGGACCAACGCCGATCAGCGGGATGAAAGTCATGCAGATCATCATGTTCGAGCCGATGAGCCGCCTGCCCCAGTCAGCCTGGGGTATGGCGAAAAGCTCCAGAACCACCGCCAGCACGACCAGAAGCGGCGCGGCAACCATCCATGCCATCGCCCGCCTGGTCGAGGCACCCGGCATAGACAGCGCGCGGATCAGCGCGAAGGCGCTGACCGCAAGCACCAGCGTGAACACGAATTTCGACATGAAACGCATCGTATGCATGGCCGGCATAAAGTCGGGACGCGGCCCGATGGTCGTAAAGAACACGGCTGCCGCGATCACCGCCGCCACGCCGACCGCCAGCCACCATGCTTTGCCCATCGGCATCGCCTTGCCGCGGGCGTCGGCGTCGAGCGCCTTGATGAGATCCTCTGTCCTCATGTCACTGTCGTCCAAACCTCTTGGCGATCGCGGCGAGGCCCCGATGTAACGACACGCGCACCGCCGTTTCGCTGACGCCGAGCTTGGCGGCGGTCTCGCCGATCGAATGGCCGTCGACCGAGATTGACGAGACGACCGAACGCTGCGTCGGCGGCAGTCCCTCGAGCGCCCGGTTGATGTCGCGCTCGCTGACCGTCTCCGTCTCCGGCTCGGCGAAGGTCTCGGCGATCTCGTCGATCTCGACCTCGATGCGGCGCCCTCGCCGGCGAAACGCGTCGATAAGCTTGAAGCGGGCGATCGCGAAGACCCAGGGCAACACCGGCGCGTCCGACCGCCAGGTGTGGCGTTTCACATGAATGGCCAGCAAGGTTTCCTGCACGACGTCCTCGGGGTCGACCCCGCCCTGTACGACCTTGCGCCGGACAAAACCGCGAACGAGGGCGGCGATACGGTGCAGAAAGTCGGCATAAGCCCTTTCGTCTCCCGCGATCGCGGCCCTAAGCAGCCCGGAGAGCTCTGCCTCGTCCTTGCCGGTCACAAGAGTTCACCCCCGAAGTTCGCATCTCGGCCCTGGTTTGTTACGTGGCCGGCGAAATAATGTCCAAGCCAAACTGCCGGTAAATCACGAAAGTTTGCTGGGCATGGCGACGGATTGAAGCTGCCCGCAATGTTGACTTTCTCAATCAGGTATTGATAGGTGCGATCCGATTGACCCCTGTCTCCAGATTTAAGGACGATGCCCTATGAAGATTGCCCTTTCCACGCTCGCCGGCGCCGCGATGGCGCTCGGCGTGATCGCCGGCCCGGCCATGGCAGAGGATCAGGGCATCGTCGTCTACAACGCGCAGCATGAGAGCCTCGCCAAGGAATGGGCTGCAGGCTTCACCAAGGAAACCGGCATCAAGGTGACACTGCGGAATGGCGGCGACAGCGATTTCTCCAATCAGATCGTCGCGGAGGGCGCGGCCTCGCCGGCCGACGTCTTCCTGACCGAGAATTCGCCGGCGATGGCGCTTGTCGAGGCGGCCGGCCTGTTCGCCCCGGTCGACGCCGGCACCCTCGCCCAGGTTCCCCAAGAATACCAGCCGTCCAGCGGCAAGTGGGTAGGCGTCGCCGCCCGCAGCACGGTATTTGCCTACAACCAGGACAAGCTAAAGCAAGACCAGTTGCCCAAGTCGCTGCTGGACCTCGCCGATCCGAGCTGGAAAGGTCGCTGGGCCGCCTCGCCCTCCGGGGCCGACTTCCAGGCCATCGTCAGCGCCCTGCTCCAGGTTAAGGGCGAGGCCGCCACCGCCGACTGGCTGAAGGCGATGAAGGAGAATTTCACCGCCTACAAGGGCAACAGCACTGTCATGAAGGCGGTCAATGCCGGAGAGATCGATGGGGGCGTGATCTACCACTATTACTGGTTCGGCGATCAGGCCAAGACCGGCGAGAACAGCAAGAATGTCGGCCTGCATTACTTCAAGAACCAGGACCCGGGCGCCTTCGTCTCAGTGTCGGGCGGCGGCGTGCTGGCTTCCAGCAAGCATCAGAAGGAAGCCCAGGCGTTCCTGAAATGGGTGACCGGCAAGGGCGGCCAGGACGTGCTGAAGACGGGCACGTCATATGAATATGCGGTCGGCAAGGATGCACAGTCCAACCCGAAGCTGGTGCCGCTGGCCGACCTGCAGGCGCCGAAAATCGATCCGGCGACGCTGAATTCCAAGAAGGTCATCGACCTGATGACGCAAGCTGGCTTGCTTTAGTTCCCGTTCGTCCTAAAAGGGCAAACGACCGTGCTCCCGCGGGAACTCGCTTCCGTGGGAGCGCTTTTGTTTTGGAGATGGCCTCGTCGATGACGATCATCTGCGTTTGCGGCCGCGTCCGCGGTTCATCACGTCGCTTCCAGGCGACCTATTCCGACTGATGGCGTCCGCGATCCACCTCACGCCTTCCGCGCTGCCGGCGGCCGGAATGAAGAAGCGCCGGGCCATGTCGTGGATCATGCTCGCCGCGGCTCTGATCTCGCTGATCGCGCTGCTGCCTCTCGCCTTCATCGTCTGGATCGCGATGCAGACCGGCGGGGATACGGTGGTGGCCCTGATCTTCCGCCCGCGCGTCGGCGAGTTGCTGATCAACACCGTGCTCCTCGTTATCATCACCGTGCCGATCGCCATCACGCTGTCGGTGGCGCTGGCTTGGCTGACGGAACGCAGCGACCTGCCGGGCAATCGGCTGTGGTCGTGGCTGTCGGTGGCGCCGCTCGCCATCCCTGCGTTCGTGCACTCCTATGCCTGGATCAGCTTCGTTCCGGGCCTGCACGGGCTATGGGCCGGCGTGCTTGTCTCCGTCATCGCCTATTTCCCGTTCCTCTATCTGCCGATCTCCGCCGCGTTGCGCCGTCTCGACCCGGCGCTGGAGGATGCGGCGGCGGCGCTTGGCCTCGGTCCGTGGCGGGTTTTCGCGCGCGTCGTCCTGCCGCAGTTGAGGCTCGCCATCTGCGGCGGCTCGCTATTGGTCGGCCTGCATCTGCTCGCCGAATACGGCCTCTTTGTCTTCATCCGCTTCGACACGTTCACCACCGCGATCGTCGACCAGTTCCAGTCGACCTTCAACGGCCCGGCCGCGAACATGCTGGCCGCCGTGCTGGTGGCTTGCTGCCTTTTCCTGCTCGCTCTCGAGGTGACGGTGCGCGGCGAGGAGCGCTATGCGCGCGTCGGTTCCGGCGCCGCGCGCAAGCAGCAGCGCGCCCGGCTTGGCCGCGCCACGCCGGCCTGCCTGTTCTTGCCCGCGGGCACCGCGCTGCTGTCGCTCGGCGTCCCCTTCGTCACCGTCGGCCGCTGGTTGCTGGCGGGAGGCGCGGATGTCTGGCGCTGGGACGAGATCAGCCTAGCGCTCGGTCAGACGCTGTTCCTTGCTATCGTCGGTGCCATGCTTGCAACCGTTGCCGCCATGCCGATGGCCTGGATCTCGATCCGCGCGCCGGGACGGCTGCAGCGCCTGCTCGAGGGCTGCAACTACATCGTCGGCGCCCTGCCGGGGGTGGTCGTTGCGCTGGCGCTGGTGACGATCACCGTGCGCGTCGCGCTGCCGCTCTACCAGACACTGTTCACCATCCTGTTCGGCTATGCGCTGATGTTCCTGCCGCGCGCGCTGATAAGCTTGCGCGCATCGATCGCGCAGGCTCCGGTGGAGCTGGAGCGCGCCGCTTCCAGCCTCGGCCGGCCGCCGGTCAAGGCGCTGTGGGCGACAACCATCCGCCTGTCGGCGCCGGGCGCCGCGGCCGGCATGGCGATGGTGGCCCTCGGCATCACCAACGAGCTCACCGCCACCCAGATGCTTGCGCCCAACGGTACCCGCACCCTGGCTATGGCCTTCTGGTCATACAGCGGTGAGATCGACTACGCCTCCGCCGCCCCTTACGCGCTGATCATGGTGGCGATGTCGTTGCCGATGACCTGGTGGCTCTACGTCCAGTCGAAGCGGATGGCCGGACGATGAGCTTTCTCGAACTCAACGATGTCGCCAAGAACTATGGTCCGGTGAGGGCGTTGGCCGGCGTCGACCTTCAGGTCGAAAGCGGCAGCCGCACCGCGATCGTCGGACCGTCCGGCTGCGGCAAGACGACCTTGCTCCGGCTTATCGCCGGCTTCGAGGCGCCGGACCGCGGCCGCATCGCGCTTGACGGCAAGGTCCTCGCCAACGGCGACGCGGCCGTGCCGGCGCATCGCCGCGGCATCGGTGTGGTGGCCCAGGATGGCGCCCTGTTCCCGCATCTCAGCATCGCCGACAACATCGGTTTCGGCATGGCGCGGAATGCCGATAAGCGGCACGAGCGCATCGTCGAACTCGCCTATATCGTCGGGCTGGACAGGGCCGTCCTGAAACGCAGGCCGCACGAATTGTCCGGTGGCCAGCAGCAGCGCGTCGCGCTCGCGCGCGCCATGGCGATGAAGCCGAGGCTGATGCTGCTGGACGAACCCTTCTCGGCGCTCGACACGGGGCTTCGGGCTTCGATGCGCAAAGCGGTGGCCGAGCTTCTGGAAGAGGCGGGCATCACCACCATCCTGGTCACGCACGATCAGGCCGAGGCGCTGTCTTTCGCCAGCCAGGTGGCGGTGATGCGCGACGGACTTTTCTCGCAGGTCGGCACGCCGCGCGAGCTCTATTTCCAGCCCAAGGACAGGATGGTCGCTGAATTCCTCGGCGACGCCATCATCGTGCCCGCCAGGATCGCGGACGGCTTCGCCGTGTCGCCGCTCGGTCGCATCGCCGTCGACACGAAGCAGCGGCGCGATGTCGCGCGCATCATGCTGCGGCCCGAGCAGATCCTGCTCAAGCGGACCTCGCGCGAAGGCATGTCGGGCACGCCGGACATGCTGTTCGGCGAGGTGACTGACTGCGAATTCGCGGGCGCCGTCTGCACCGTGGCGGTACGGCTGCTCAACAGCCCGGATCCGCCGGACGCGGCCGCGATCGGCAACACGCCGCTCACTTTGCGCAGGACAGGCATGGATGCGCCGGCGGTCGGCGAGATCGTGCGGCTAACCGTCACCGGCAAGGCGCATGTCTTTGCTTGATCTCCGCCTTGGGGATAATGCAATTCTGCATTATCTTCGGCGGAGGCCACCTCATGACGACATTGACGGTTACCGCGCGGGGCCAGGTCACGTTCCGGAAGGATGTGCTCAAACACCTCGGCATCCGGCCCGGCGACAAGATCAGGCTCGATCTTCTGCCTGGTGGGCGAGCGGAGCTGAAAGCCGACCAGGGCAGCGGCTCGTGGCAAGAGCTGAGCGGGATGCTCAAGGGCAAGACGAACAACGCACAGCTTTCGATCGAGGAGATCAACGATGCGATCGCCGACGCGGGCGCCGCGAGCGGGATGCGCGCAATCGAGCGCAAGTGAAGGTCAGCCTCGACACCGACGTGCTATTGCGCCTCATTGTCGGGGACGACGAAGCGCAACAGCAGACCGCAGCCGAGACCCTGGAAGGGGCCGAACTGGTCGCGATTAGCGTTCAAGCGCTCTGCGAGTTTGTTTGGGTGCTGGACAGAAGTTACCGGGTCGCGCGGCCCGACATATCCGCCTCGATCCGCCGCATCCTCGATATGCGCAACATCGTAGCTAACCGGCCGACGATCGAGGCAGGCCTGGCCGTGCTCGACGCCGGCGGAGATTTCGCGGACGGCGTGATAGCCTTCGACGGTCAGTGGCTCGGCGGTGAAACCTTCGTGTCCTTCGATCGGAAAGCGGTAAAGCTGGTCGAAGGACAGGGAACGCCCACACTGCTGCTCGAGTGATCTACCGCACCCGCTGTCCGGTCGCCGGCGACCAGAGCGGCCATTGCTCCAGGAAATCGTGGCTGTGAATGACGACGCGGGCGCCGTCGATCAGGATGATCGAATAGGCGGGCGGCGCCTGCTCGACCATCTCGTCGCCGACCACGTCGAGCATGAAACGGGCATGCAGGCCGCGCTGCACCGAGAACGGGATGCCGGCGACGGTGCCGGCGATGTCGCGGTGGACATGCCCGAAGAAGATGTAGCGGACATTGCCGTGGCGCGTCAGCACGTCAATGAGCCGCTGCGGCTGTTCGAGCCCGAGCGGGTCTAGCAGCGTGAGCCCGAGCTCGACCGGTGGATGGTGCAGGAAGATATAGGCAGCCTTGCCTGCCGCCTCGGCGAGCCGTGCATCGAGCCAGCCAAGCCGATCGTCGCACAACTCGCCGGTGACGCGGCCTTCCGCCAGGCTGTCGAGGAAGACAAGCCGCCCTTCCGGCGTGTCGAAAACCGACTGCGCGAAGCCGTTGCTGTCGGTTCCGTTCTCGGGGAAGGCGGCGATCAGGTTGGCGCGCCGGTCATGGTTTCCGGGCAGCAGCCGGTAAGGCACGGCGAGCCGGCTCAGCGCCGCCTTCAGGTCGGCATAGCTGTCGGTCTCGCCGTCGTCGGTCAAGTCGCCGGTAAAAACACAAAGCGTCGCATCGCCGTGGCGTTGGTTGATATGGTCGATGCAATGATCGAGCCGCTCACTCAGGTTCGCGCCATATCGTATCTCGCGCAGACGGCCGAGATGGACGTCGGTCACCTGGATGATCTTCATGCCCTGAACCTCTCAATCAAATCTTCGCTAAACCGACGGGAAGGGATCACCCTTGGAGAGCCGGCTCCGGCACCGAGGCCCTGAACACGTCGAGCCTGCCTCCTGTCTCCGACGAGAAGAAATGCAGGTCCGATTCGGTGAACTGCAGGCCGACCGTGCTGCCCGGTTCGGGGTGGACAATCTCGGACGTCACGATGGAGAACGGCGCGCCGTCGAGATCGACATAGATGACGCGGCCGGCGCCCAGTTCCTCGATTAGATCGACGGTCGCCTCGAGCGCTCCAGGCGTGCCTGGCGCGACCATGCGCATCGCCTCGGGCCGGACGCCGACCGCGACCTTCGCGCCCACGGAAAGGCCCGCGCGCGACACGTTGAGCTTGCGGCTGCCGCCGAGCAGCGAGACGCCGTCGAGCGTCACTTCGCCTTCGAGCATGTTCATCGCCGGTGCGCCGACGAAGGTCGCGACGAAGCGGCTTGCCGGCCGGCTATAGACTTCCGCCGGCGTGCCGACCTGTTCGACGCGGCCGGCGTTCATCACCACCAGCCGATCCGCCAGCGTCATTGCCTCGACCTGGTCGTGGGTGACGAAGACCGACGTCGCGTTGAGCCGCCGGTGCAGCTTGCGGATTTCCGAACGCATCTGCACGCGCAGCTTGGCGTCGAGGTTGGAGAGCGGCTCGTCGAAGAGGAACACCTTGGGCTCCCGGATCATGGCGCGGCCCATGGCGACGCGCTGGCGCTGGCCGCCGGACAGCGCCATTGGCTTGCGGTCAAGCAGATGCTCCAGTTCCAGGACGCGCGCCACCGCCTGGATACGCTGCGCGCGTTCGGCCGACGGAACGCCGGCCACTTTCAGCGAATAGCCGATGTTCTGCGCTACGCTCATATGCGGATAGAGCGCGTAGTTCTGGAACACCATGGCACAGCCGCGCTCGCGCGGCTCGAGCTTGTTGACCACCTTGCCGTCGATAGCGATCGTGCCGTCGGATATCTCTTCCAGCCCCGCGATCATCCGCAAAAGGGTGGACTTGCCGCAGCCCGACGGCCCCAGGATGACGACGAATTCGCCCGAGGTGAAGTCGAGGTCGACACCGTGCACGACCTGGGTCTTGGCGTAGTTCTTCTTGACGCCGCGAATGGTTATGGAGGCCATTTTTGTCTCCCTATTTTTCGGTAGCGATCAGGCCGCGCACGAACCAGCGCTGCATCAGCACCACGACGAAGAGCGGCGGCAGCATGACGATCAGCGTGCCGGCCATGGCGATATGCCATTCCGGCGCGCCGCCGACATTGGGAATGAGCTGCTTGAGCTCGGTCACCGCCATCGCGTGCGACTGGTCGGTGGTGATGAGCAATGGCCACAGATACTGGTTCCAGGCCCACAGGAACATGATGGTGCCGAGCGCCGCCATGTTGTTGCGCGACAGCGGCAACAGGATATCGACGAAGAAACGCAGCGCGCCGGCGCCGTCCATGCGCGCGGCCTCGGTCAGTTCGTCCGGCACGGTCAGGAAGAACTGGCGGTAGAGGAAGGTGCCGGTGGCGGTGGCGACCAATGGCAGGATCAGGCCGCTATAGGAATTGAGCAGCCCGAGGCTGAGCTGGACCTGAACGCCGGACAGCTTCTCGATCAGCCAGGACAGCCCTGTCAGGTCCATGATCGTCTGATAGGGCTCGAACACGTTGGCGACCACCGCATAGGTCGGCACGATGCGCACTTCGAGCGGCAGCATCAGCGTGATGAAGATTAGCCAGAAGATCAGCATGCGGCCGGGATAGCGGAAATAGACGATCGAGAAGGCGGTGAGCGCCGAGATGATCACTTTGCCGGCGGCAACGCCGAACGCCATGATGAAGGAGTTGAGCAGTTTTGGGCCGAGATCCGCCGTCGTCCACGCCGTCTTGATGTTGACCCAGAAGTCGCTCCCCGGCAGCAGCGACATCGGCACATCGTTGACGTCCTTCAGATTGTGCGAGGCGGCGATCGCCACTATGACGAACGGCGCCACGCAGAAAATGAAGCCGACGAACAAGATCAGATGCGTGAAGAAATTGAGGATCGGGGTGCGCTCGACCATGGCCCGCCTCAACGATAATGCACGCGCCGCTCGATGAAGCGGAACTGGACGATGGTGAGCGCGATGATGAGCAGCATCAGGATGATGCTTTGCGCGGCCGCGCCGGAATAATCCAAGCCTTTGAAGCCGTCGGAATAGATCTTGTAGACCATCAGATTAGTGGCGTTGGCCGGCCCGCCGGCGGTCATGATGTCGACGATACCGAAGGAGTCCTGGAAACTCTCGGTGATGTTGATGACCAGCAGGAAAAAGATGGTCGGTGTGATCAGCGGAAACTGGATGTCCCGGAAGCGCCGGATGACGCCGGAGCCGTCCATCGCCGCCGCCTCGATCAGCGAACGCGGGATAGCCTGGAAGGCGGCGAGGAAGAAAATGAAATTATAGCCGACATATTTCCAGGAAAAGGCGATAATGATCGAGGCCATCGCGTCGGCGCCGTCGAGGCCGGGGTCCCAGAAACCGGGCCAGAGCTTGTTGACGACGGCCATGAAGCCGGCTTCCGGCGCCAGGATGAAACGAAACGCCAGCGCCAGAGCGGGTGCGGCGATGCCGTAGGGCCAGATCAGCACGACCCGATAGAGGCGCGAGCCGGCAAGCTGCCGGTCGGTCAAGGCGGCAAGCACCAGCGCGACGACCATCGCCAGGCCGGTGCTGATCCCCGCGAAGACAAGGCTGGCGGTGATGGAGTTCCAGTAGTCGGCGTTGGCGAGGATCGAGCGGAAATTGTCGAGTCCGACCCAAATGTTGCCGCCGCCCCAGGGCTGTTGCAGCGTGAGCGACCAATAGACCGCCTGGCCGGCAGGCCAGTAGAAGAAGGTGAAGATCAGAAGGAGCTGCGGCACCGCGAATAGGATGCCGATGGTCCATCTGCCGAAAGTGACGCGCTTTTCCATCGATCCGCCGATGTCGTTGAACCGCCAGCCCGCTTTCTTGGCGCAAGACTAGAGCATGTCTCCCGAAAGTGGAAACCGGTTTCGGGACAAAGACATGCGTGTAATCAAGCTATATGAAATGGCCGCCCGTCGAATCCTCGCGGGCGGCCGTTCCACTACCCGGGATCAGGGCAGGGTCTTGCCCGGATAGGTCTGCTGGAAGCGCTCGAGGATGGCGTCGCCGTTCTTGACCAGCGCGTCGAGGCCTTCCTGCACGCTGACCTTGTTGGCAAAGATCGCCTGCATCTGCGTGCCGAACTCCGCGCGGATCTGGGTGAAGTTGCCGAGGCGGATGCCGCGGGTGATCTCGGTCGGCTCCGACGCGGTCAGGCTCTCGATCGCCACCTCGCGGCCCTTGTAAGGCGCCTTGTCGTAGAAGCCGCTGGACTTCATGAAATCGAAGCCGGACTTCGTCACCGGGATATAGCCGGTGTTGGTCGACCAGAACAAAGCGGTCTTGGGATCGTGGATGAAGTTGAGGAACGCGGCTGCGCCCTTGTATTCGGCGTCCGACTTGCCGGACAGCACCCACAGCGAAGCGCCGCCGACCAGCGAGTTCTTGCGCTCGGTGCCGGCATAGACCGGCAGCTCGGCGACATCCCACTTCATGCCTTCCTTCTGGGTGCGGCCCACCGTGCCGTGGTCGCCGACCGAGGTCAGGATGACCTGGCAGGTGCCGGTGGCGAAAGCCTGCACCATATCCTGGCCGAGGTCCTTGGACTTGATCTTGATGAGACCGGCGTCATACCACTTCTTCAAGTCGGTGACGTACTGGACGAACTTGGTCTTGTTGACTTCCAGACGCGCGTCGAGGCCGTCATAGCCATTGTTCTTGGTGGCGATAGGCTGGTTGTGCAGCGCCGAGAACTGCTCCATCAGCTGCCAGCTTTCGTTGGCCGAGATGTTGATCGCCATCGGGCAATCATAGCCGGCGTCCTTGAGCGCCTTGAGGTCGGCGCCGACATCTTCCCAGGTCTTCGGCGCCTCGGTCTTGCCGATCTTGGCGAAGGCGTCCTTGTTCCAGTACATCAGTGCCGTCGAGGAGTTGAACGGGAAGGAGAGCATCTCGCCCTTCGACGTAGCATAATAGCGGGCGATGCCGGGGAAATAATCGCTGTAGTCGATCTTGTAGCCGTTCTCTTCCATCAGCTTGTCGGCGGGCTTGTAGGCGCCCGACAGCATCATGGTGGCCGTGCCGACGTCATAGACCTGGACGACGGTAGGCTGCTTGCCGGCGCGGAAGGCGGCGATCGTATTCTGCAGCGTGGCGTCGTAATTGCCCTGGCTGGTGCAGACGACCTGATAATCCTTCTGGGAATCGTTGAAGTTCTTGCACAGCGTGTCGACGACGCGGGCAAGATCGCCCGAAAGACCGAACCAGAAATCGAATTTGACCGGCTCGGCAATAGCAGGAACCGCAAGCGCGGTGCTGAGCGCGCCGGCGGCAAGGGCAGCGAAGCCCCGCTTGATGATCGTCATGGTTTTCCCTCTTGAGTGGCAGTGTGACAAGGGTTTTGCGCAAGTCCTTGCCCGCTCTCATAGAGAAGGTATGTGACAGTTCTGTTGTGGCCTCAGGACCGCCAAGCGACCCCTGCGGACAACCAGTCTCTCCTCCCCTCGTAGCGGCATGCCGGCATGAAAACGTCACATCGGCACTCTAGGAAGCTAGCGCGCCACCAAGTGGCGAAAAGACCCTTCGTTATTAACCGGCTAACTGGATGAGAAGAGAATGCTGGTCCCGCAATTGACGCACGTGCCTGTCGCCGCCCGCAACGCGATGCGGGACGGGCCGCGCGACAGCGCCACCCATCTGCGCCACGCGACCACCATTCCCGCCCTCGGCGAGATCGAGATCGGCGGCAAGGCGTCGCGCGATCACGCCGGCGAAAGCTTGGCCGTCATGGCCTGGAACGTCGAGCGACTCCGTCATGTCGACGCCATCGCCGAAACGATTGCCGGCCAGGCGCCGGACGTCGTGCTGCTCTCCGAGGTCGACAAGGGCATGGCACGCTCCGGCAACGGCCATCTTTTGAGCCGGCTTGCCGATCGCCTCGGCCATTGCTTCGCCTATGGCGTCGAGTTCCTAGAACTCGGCACCGGCAATGAGATGGAGCAGGCGGCAAATGGCGGCGTCGAGAATGCGGAGGGCTTCCATGGCAACGCCATAACCAGCGCCGTTCCGCTGCTGCGGCCTTTTCTCGTTCGCCTGGACGCCGCCGGCGCCTGGTTCCTGCCGGAGCACGGCCAGCCGCGCATCGGCGGCCGCATGGCGCTCGGAGGCCAGGTGATGGCCGGTGACAGCCGTCTGACCGTCGTCTCCGTGCATCTCGAGAACCGCACCACGCCCGCCGGCCGGGCCGACCAGACCCGCCACCTGCTCGACGCCATCGACAAATATGATGCGGAAGCCCCTGTCCTGATCGGCGGCGACTTCAACACACTGACCGCCGCCTATCCGGAGCGCAACGACGACCCGGTCGCGTGGCGAAAGCGCATCGCCGCCGAACCGGACCGGCTGATGTGCCCGGACCGCCACGAGCCCCTCTTCGCGGTCATGGCCGAGCGCGGCTACGACTGGCGCGACGCCAACGCGTTCGACAACCCGACGCAGCGGCGTGCGGCCGGCGACCTGACGCCCGTCGGCCATATCGACTGGTTCTTCACCCGCGGCCTTTCGGCAAGCGCGCCGGCCACGCTGCCGGCGGTCCTGCCGGACGGCAGCCCGAGCGCCGACCACGAAGCGCTGGTGGTCACGGTGCGCCTGAAGTGACACTCCGCTGGATGACGGCGATCACGGTCCCACCGCCGCTTCCACCAGCCGCTTGGCGTCCGGGCTCGACCATTCGGCCGGGCCGTTCATATGCGCGATCAGGCAGCCTTCCGCGTCGATCAGCATCGTCACCGGAAGCCCGAGAGCCAGCCCGCGCGTCTTGGCTTCGTTGAATAGCGCGATCGTCGGATCCCGATAGAAGCCGAGCGTCTCGACGCCGATCTCCTTGAGGAATTTCTTCGGCTTCGTGTCGTCTCCGGTGTCGACATTGACCGCAACGACCTCGAAGTTCTTGCTGCCCTTTTCCTTCTGCAGCGCGTCGAGCGCCGGCATCTCGGCGCGGCAGGGCGCGCACCATGTCGCCCACAGATTGAGCAGCACCGTCTTGCCGGCATGGTCGGCGATCGTCATCGGCTGGCCGTCTGGCCCATTGAAGGCAAGAGCTTTCAGCGATTGCGGCGGATCGGCCGGCTGCAGCGCCGCGACCTGGCCGACGGCTTTCGCCGCAATGGCCTTGGCCCGGTCGGCCTTGGCCGCGCAGGCGGTATCGTCCTTGCCGGTTGCAGCGGCGACCTTCTCGGGGGGAGCGTTGTTGCCAGAACCGCTCTCGCTGACATATACCGCGACCGCGCCGGCCAGCACGCCCGCCACCAGGGCGGCCAGGATGAGGCGCGGGGCCGGGAAGAATCTACTGCCGTCTGCCATTTTCAAACTGCTCCGGAGCACGGGTTATAGCGATGAGCGACAAGAAGGCCAGCAACCAGATGTGGGGCGGACGTTTTGCCTCGGGTCCGGCCGCAATCATGGAAGCGATCAACGCGTCGATCGGCTTCGACCGCAAGCTCTATGCGCAGGACATAAGCGGATCGATCGCCCATAGCGAGATGTTGGCTGAAACGGGCATTATTTCGGCGGCCGATCAAGAAAAAATTGCTCACGGGCTGAACACGATCCTGAAAGAGATCGAGGCCGGCACGCTCCAATTCTCGACCAGGCTCGAAGACATCCACATGAATGTCGAGGCCCGGCTTGCCGAGCTGATCGGCCCGGCGGCGGGACGCCTGCACACCGCACGCTCGCGCAACGACCAGGTGGCGGTCGACCTCAGGCTCTGGGTCAAGCAGGAATGCCAGCGCGTCGCCCGGGCATTGAAGGACCTGATCACCGCGTTCCTCGAGCGCGCCGAGGAGCATGCTGCGACCGTCATGCCCGGCTTCACCCATATGCAGGCCGCGCAGCCGGTGACCTTCGGCCACCACTGCATGGCCTATGTCGAGATGTTCGGCCGCGACCTCTCGCGCGTCCGCGACGCCATCGAACGCATGGACGAAAGCCCGCTTGGCGCCGCGGCCCTCGCCGGCACCAGCTTTTCCATCGACCGTCATATGACCGCGAAGGCGCTTGGCTTCCGCGAACCGACGCGCAATTCGCTGGACAGCGTCTCGGACCGCGACTTCGCGCTCGAGTTCCTGGGCCTCGCAGCGATCTGCGCGACGCACCTCTCAAGGCTCGCCGAGGAGATCATCATCTGGTCGACGCCGCAATTCGGCTTCATCCGGCTGTCGGATTCCTTCTCCACCGGCTCCTCGATCATGCCGCAGAAGAAGAACCCGGACGCCGCCGAGCTGGTGCGCGGCAAGACCGGCCGCGTCAACGGCCATCTCGTCGGCCTGCTGACGGTGATGAAGGGCATGCCGCTGACCTACGGCAAGGACATGCAGGAAGACAAGGAAGCGGTCTTCGACGCCGCCGAGACGCTCGACCTGATGCTGGCGGCGACCACCGGCATGGTGCGAGACATGACCGTCAACGCCGCCGCCATGAAGAAGGCCGCCGGCGCCGGTCACGCCACCGCGACCGACCTTGCCGACTGGCTGGTGCGCAATCTGGGCCTGCCCTTCCGCGAGGCGCACCATGTCACCGGCCGCGCCGTGGCGCTCGCCGAGGAGAAGAAGGTCTCCCTGGAGAAGCTCTCTCTGGAGGACCTGCGCTCGATCCATCCCGGCATCACCGACGATATCTTCTCGGTGCTTGCCGTGCAGAATTCGGTGAAGAGCCGCACCAGCTTCGGCGGAACTGCGCCGTCGGAGGTGCGAAAGCAGATCCGCTACTGGAAAAAGCGGCTCGCCAAGACCTAAATTGCCCGGATGCAAAGTGCCGAAAACTCGGCTAAAAGCGGCGGCACAGGAAACAGTTTCGAACGGATGGATCGATGACCCTTGGCAGGATTTTGCTGACGCTCGCGCTGCTGGCGGCGGTTGTCACCGTCACGGCCTGCGGCAGGAAGACCGGGCTCGACACGCCCTATGAGGCGGCGGTGCAGGCCCGTAAGGATGCCGAACGCGCCAAGCAGCCGGTGCCGCCCGAGCCGGAAAAACCGGTCAAGGACAGGAAGTTCATCCTCGATCCCCTGCTATAGAGCCAACGGGATCGCTTGATCTCACTGCGCTCCAACTTTCCGGGACCCAACCCTCGTGAACCATTTCGATTACCGCGACGGTGTGCTCCATGCCGAGGACGTCGCCATCCTCGATATCGCAGCCGAAGTCGGCACGCCCTTCTATTGCTATTCGACAGCGACGCTGACCAGGCATTTCCGCGTCTTCAGGGAGGCTGTCGCCGGCCTCGACGCGCTGGTCTGCTACGCCATGAAGGCGAACTCCAACCAGGCTGTGCTGACAACGCTGGCCAGGCAGGGCGCGGGCGCCGACGTCGTCTCGGAGGGTGAACTGCGTCGCGCCTTGGCAGCGGGCATCCCAGCCAGCAAGATCCTGTTTTCCGGCGTCGGCAAGACCGCGCGTGAGATGGACTTCGCGCTCTCCGCCGGAATTCTGTGCTTCAACGTCGAATCCGAGCCTGAACTCGAATTGCTGTCGGCGCGCGCCGTGGCGCTCGGCAAGGTGGCGCCGGTCTCGTTGCGCATCAATCCGGACGTCGATGCCAGGACGCACAAGAAGATCTCGACCGGCAAGGCCGAGAACAAGTTCGGCATCCCGTGGCAGCGCGCGCGGCAGGTCTACGCCCGCGCGGCCGAATTGCCCGGCATCAAGGTGACCGGCATCGACACCCATATCGGCAGCCAGATCACCGAGTTGCAGCCCTTCGACGACGCCTTCGCGCTGCTCGTCGAGCTGGTCGGCGCGTTGCGCGCCGACGGACATGCGATCGAGCATCTCGATCTCGGCGGCGGCCTCGGCATTCCCTACCGCGTCGACAACAGCCCGCCGCCTTTGCCCGACGCCTATGCCGAGATCGTCCGGAAGCATGTCACCAGGCTCGGTCTCAAGGTGATGTTCGAGCCCGGGCGCCTGATCGTCGGCAATGCCGGTATCCTGGTGTCTAAGGTCATCTATGTGAAGGAAGGCGATGCGAAGAACTTCCTCATCGTCGACGCTGCGATGAACGACCTGATCCGGCCGACGCTCTACGACGCCTTCCACGATATCAGGCCTGTGGTGCAGCCGCCCGCCTCGACGCCGCGCATGAAGGTCGACGTCGTCGGCCCGGTCTGCGAGACCGGTGACTTCATCGGCCATGACCGCGACCTGCCGAGGCTGAAGGCCGGCGACCTGATCGCCGTTTCCACCGCCGGCGCCTATGGCGCGGTGCAGGCCGGCACCTACAACACCAGGCTCCTGGTGCCGGAAGTGCTGGTCGACGGCGACCGCTTCCATGTCGTGCGGCCGCGCCAGACCTATCAAGACCTGATCGGGCTCGATTCGGTTCCCGACTGGCTGAAGTAGCAGAGCGGCGACGCCTTAAGGAGCAAACCATGCTGGAGAAAAAGAAGATCACGCGCGAGCGCATCGCTGCTGTCGAACCGCGCATCCGCTCCTATGTCCGACATACGCCGGTCATCCGCGTCGACATGTCGGATTTCGGCCGTCCCGCCTTTCCGGTCGACCTGAAACTTGAATGCCTGCAGCATTCCGGTTCCTTCAAGGTGCGCGGCGCTTTCGTCAACCTGCTCGAACGCCAGGTGCCCAAGGCTGGCGTGGTGGCCGCGTCCGGCGGGAACCACGGTGCGGCCGTCGCTTACGCCGCCATGAAGCTCGGGCACAAGGCCAGCATCTTTGTGCCCGAGGTCACCCCCCCGGCGAAGCTCGCGCGCATCCGTGGCTACGGCGCGGATCTGGTCGTCGGCGGCGCGCGCTATGCCGAGGCCCTGGCCGCCAGCGAGGACTTCGCGGCCCGGACCGGCGCGCTGCAAGTCCACGCCTTCAACCAGGAGGAAACGCTGCTCGGCCAGGGCACGCTCGGCCTGGAGATCGAGGCCGACTTGCCCGAGGTCGACACCCTGCTGGTCGCCGTCGGCGGTGGCGGCCTGATCGGCGGCATCGCCGCCTGGTTCGCGGGTCGCATCCGCATCGTTGCCGTCGAGCCCGAGGGCGCGCCGACGCTTAATCGCGCTTTTGAGGCCGGAGAGCCGGTCGATGCCCCGGCCGAAGGCATCGCCGCCGATTCGCTGGCGCCGAAGCGCGTCGGCGAAATGATGTTTCCCCTCGCCGAAGCCTTCGTCGAGCGCTCTATCCTGGTCAGCGACGACGACATCATCGCTGCGCAGAAGGCGCTGTGGGACCGCGTGCGAATCATCGCCGAGCCGGGTGGCGCCGCGGCATTCGCCGCCATGCTTTCAGGGCGTTATGTGCCGGCGGAGGGCGAACGCGTGGCGGTTCTGGTCTGCGGTTCCAACACGAATCCGGCCAATTTCTGATCATAACCGGCAAAACCGCTTCACGTTTTGGAACTCGCCTCGCCTTCGCCGTGTTTGGTGGTATCCTTCTGGTGATGACGTCCAGGCTGTTATGCCCGGGCAGGAAGGGCCGATGACGGAACGACCCATTTCCGGCGGCGAACGCGGCCTGGCCTTGCGCCTGGCGCTCAGCCGATTGGCGACGCGGGCCTCGATGGTCTTCGAGCGCGGCTGGCCGCTCGTGCTGCCGCTGTTGATCGTCATCAGCCTCTTCCTCAGCTTTTCGTGGTTCGGCCTGTTCCCACGTCTGCCCGACCTGGCGCGCATCGGCCTGTTGATCCTGTTCGCCCTGGCTGGGCTCGTGGCGCTCTATCCGCTGCGTTTCTTCGGCATGCCCTCGGCCGCCGAGGTCGACAGGCGCATCGAGGCGGCGAACCAGTTGCTGCATAGCCCGGTGCAGGTGCAGACCGACCGGCCGAGCGGCACCGAGAGCATCTTCTCGCAGGCGTTGTGGCGTGAGCATCAGAAGCGAATGGCGGAGCGGCTGTCGAGCATCGGCGCCGACCGGCCGCGCAGCCGCGTGCCGGACTACGACCGCTGGGGCCTGCGTGCCGTGGCGGGGCTGCTGTTCGTCACTGCGTTGGCCTTCTCCTTCGGACCCTTCGGCGGCAGGGTCAGCGACGGCCTCGTTGCCCGCGCCGCGCGCGATACCGTGCCGCCGCGCATCGACGCCTGGGTGACGCCGCCCGCCTATACCGGCAAGGCGCCGCTGTTCCTGACGGCCGATGCCAACCAGGCGGTCCAGACCTTCTCGGTGCCGCAGGGCAGTGACGTTTCGTTGCGCGTCACGGGCGGTTCCGGCGAGGAAACACTGAGTTACGCAGATGCCGGCGGCAATGCGCGCGCCATCGAGCCCACGCCGCCCAAAGGCCCTGTGCCCGCCAGCCAGGCCGCGCCCAAGGTGCGCCAGTTCTCCGGCAAACTGGATTCGAACGGCACGCTGACGCTTAGGTCCGCCGAGAGCGATCTCGGCCAATGGGCCTTTGCCGTCATTCCCGACAAGCCGCCGACTATCCGGTTCGTCGGTGAGCCGAAGCGCGCGGTCAACGGCTCCATCGAGCTGAACTACGAGATCGATGACGATTACGGCGCCGCCTCCGCCAAGGCCGTTTTCGAGCTGTCGGACCCGCCGACCGCCAATGCGCATCCGCTCTATGGACCGCCGGACCTGCCTCTGACCCTGCCGCGCCGCGGCGGCAAGACGAACGTGGCCAAGACGACCAAAGACCTGACCGAGCATGTCTGGGCCGGCAACGGCATCAAGCTGACGCTGAGCGTCACCGACGATGCCGGTCACACCGCGACGAGCGAAACCAAGACGCTTGTTATGCCTGAGCGGCCTTTCGCCAACCCGCTGGCCCGTGCGGTGATCGAACAGCGCCGGCTGCTGGCGCTCGACACCAACGCCAAGCCGCGCGTTCTGGATCTGATGGACGCGATCACGCTACGGCCCGAGGACACGTTCGACAACATGTCGAACTATCTCGCCATCATGAGCGCAAGAAGCCGGCTGAAGCTCTCCGAGAGCGACGACAAGCTGCGCAACGTCGTATCCTATCTCTGGGAGATCGCGCTCGGCATCGAGGAAGGCAATCTGTCTGCCGCCGAGCGGCGGCTGCGCCAGGCGCAGCAGGCATTGCAGGACGCCATCAAGAACGGCGCCAGCGATCAGGAGATCGAAAAGGCGATGAAGGAACTGCGGGAGGCGATGAACCAGTTCCTGCAGGAATTCGCCCAGCGTGCGCAGCAGAACCCGAACGCACCGCAGATGCAGCAGAACGGCCGCGAGCTGCGCCAGAGCGATATCGACCGCATGATGAACCAGATCGAGAATCTGGCCAAGTCGGGCGATCGCGACAAGGCCCAGCAGCTTCTCTCCGAACTGCAGGACATGATGAACAACCTTCAGGCCGGCCGCCAACAGCCGGGTGGTGAGCAGGACAGCGAGCTGCGCCAGCAGATGGACAAGCTCGGCGACATCATGCGCCGCCAGCAGGAGATGATGAACGACACCTTTCGCTTGGACCAGATGCAGCGCGGTCAGCGTGGGGAAGGCGGCGAGCAGCAGCAGCTTGGCGACGGTGGCGAACAGGGCCAGCCCAATGACCAGCAGCGGCCGGGTCCCGGCCAGGACCGCGATCCGCTGGGACGGCCGAAAATGTCGCCGAAGGATTTCGCCGATGCATTGAAGCAGCTGCAGGAAGGCCAAGGCCAGTTGCAGAGCGAGCTCAATCAGCTGAAGAAGGGGCTCGAAGGCATGGGCATGGAGCCCAATGAGGGCTTCGGCGAAGCCGGCAAGTCGATGGGCGATGCCGAGCAATCGCTCGGCCAGGGCGATGGCGACCAGGCCGTTGGCCACCAGGGCCGCGCGCTGGAAGCGCTGCGCCGCGGCGCCAAGGACATGATGAAGCAGATGCAGGCCATGCAGGGCGACCAGGGCGGTAGCGAGCAGGGTGGGCGCCAGCAGGGCGCCGACCGCGATCCGCTCGGTCGGCCGCGCGCCACCAACGGCCCGGATGACGGCACCTCTGTCAAGGTTCCCGACGAGATCGACGTCCAGCGCGCGCGCCAGATTCTCGACGCGATTCGCAAGCGGCTCGGCAACGCGCTGAGCCCCGACATCGAGCGCAGCTATCTCGAACGGCTGCTGGAGCTGAAGTAAGCCTTCCCACCTACTTCATTCAGGATTGCCGTGCCTGTGCCGAAGGTTGGAACCGTCACCCCGATCCTGCGCATGTTCGACATCGCCAAGGCGCGGGAATTCTATCTCTACTTCCTCGGCTTCGCTGTCCGCTTCGAACATCGCTTCGACGACAACGCGCCGCTCTACTTGGGCATCGCCCGCGACGAATGCGAATTGCATCTGTGCGAACATCACGGCGACGGCTCGCCGGCGCTCACATTCGCGCGGAGGCGGTCGACATCGCGGGGCTGCACCGCGAGTTGACGGCCAGGAAATATCGATTCAACAGGCCCGGCATGGAGACGACGCCATGGCGGACGAAGGAGGTCACGGTGATCGATCCCTTCGGCAACCGCCTGACTTTCTTCGAGAACGACTGAACATGGTCGATTGCCCTTCGGGCCGGCTGACGTATCGTGCTGAGGATCGCCTTGGCGAAGCGATGCGATTGGCTCGCGCGGACCGAAAGCGGCCCGCCGGATTAAAGCCCGATCGCCGCGCCCGCCTGCCTCGTCAGCATGAAGGCGTCGCGGATCGCGTTTTCCATGCCGTCGATCGCCTCGCCGGTGGCAAGCGGATTGCGGTGCAGGACGACGTTGGAGGAATCGATGTCGCCGAAGCCGTCGGCGCTCGTCAGTTCCCGGCAATCGGGCGGGATGTTGCTGCGCGAGATCGGCGCGATCGCCAGACCGGATGTCACCGCGAGCGTCAGGCCGCCATTGGTATCGCTGGTGTAAGCGACGCGATAGTCGAGGCCACGCTGCTGCAGCGACTTGATGGCGAAGTCGCGGCACCAGCCGTTGCGGCTGTAAAGCGCGATCGGGACCGGCCGCTCCTCATGCATGTGGTGCAGGCTCGAGGTCACCCACACCGTCGGATCGTGCATCAGCACCTCGCCGCCGGAAGAGCCCTCCCATTCGAACACCACGGCAAGATCGAGCTCGCCGGCCGCAAGCGCCCGCACCTGCGAATCCGAGTGGGCGTAGCGCACCGTGACCTCGACGCGCGGATGGCGCTTGGCGAATTCGCCCAGGGCCCGCGACAGGATCGAACGTCCATATTCGGCCGGGATGCCGATGCGCACCAGCCCGCCAAGCGGCGGCGCCACCAGCGAGGCCGCCGTCTCGTCCAGCAGAGAGACGATCCGGCGCGCATTGGCGATCAACTCGACGCCGCGGCGAGTCAGCGCCACGCCGCGCGAGCCGCGCTCGAACAGGTCGTCGCCGACCATGTCCTCCAGCTTCTTCATCTGCATGGAAACGGCCGATTGCGTGCGCCCGGCTTTTTCCGCCGCGCGGGTGAAATTGCCGGTTTCGGCCACCGCCACGAAGGTGCGCAGGAGGTCGCTGTCGAGAACTGGTCTCATCGAAAATCGCCATAAGCAAATCTGATTGCTGGCATCATTCCAATTCGTTTGCAACATGTCAAACGCCGCGGGATAGTTTCATACCCATTGGATCTGCGGTCGCGAGTCGACCGCGGACCAATCGAAGAGTCCTCACTCGTACCCGCTGCCTGAAAACGGTAGCGGGTTCTTTTTGATGAGCAATTCCAGGAAAAGTGCTTGCGGTTTTCCGTCCGGAATTGCGTGAAATGAATATCGATGCGGCTCGCGGGGGGCCGAGACTGATGCGGAACCGGATGGTGCTTGGCATTCTGAGCCTCTGCCTCGGCGTGCTGGTCTTTTCGCTGCAGGATCCGCTGGTGAAGGCGGTGTCGGGCGGCTATCCGGTGACCGAGGTGATGGCGATCCGTGCCATCGTCGCCCTGCCGATCCTAATCGTCATCGTCCACGCCGATGTCGGCCTGAAAGCCTTGCTGTCGAAGCGCTTCCACATGCTGACGCTGCGCGCCTTCATCCAGTTCTCGTCCTACACGGTCTATTATCTGGCGATCGCAGCCTTGCCGTTGGCCGACGCGGTGGCACTCTATTTCATGGCGCCGCTGTTCATCATGGCGATGGCCGGCCCATATCTCGGCGAGCGCGTCTCGTGGAAGACGCTGGCGACGGTGCTGATCGGCCTTGTCGGCGTGCTCGTGATGGTGCGTCCGGGCGCCGGCGTCTTCGACTGGGCGGCGCTGCTGTCCCTGGGCTCGGCCTTCCTCTACGGCTTTTCGCAACTGATGGCGCGCCGCATCGGCGACACCGAATCATCGACGGTGATGGCCTTCTACCAGAACACCGCCTATCTCAGCGGCGCCATCGCGGTTGCAACCCTCTTCCACCTTGCCGGGATCACCCATGCGGCGCATCCGAGCGTCGAGTTCCTGGTGCGGCCTTGGGTGTGGCCGACAATGCCGGATTTCCTGAAGATGGTCGCCTGCGGCTTCGTCGCTTCCGCCGGCATGATCCTGTTGTCGCAGGCCTACCGCATCGCGCCGGCCAACCGCGTCGCGACGTTCGAATATACCGGCATCCTGTGGTCGCCGCTGTGGGGCTTTCTGTTCTTCGCCGAGGTGCCGCGTGAGACCACGGTGCTCGGCGCGGTGCTGATCATCGGCGCCGGCCTGCTTGCGCTGAACGGCGAGCGCCGGCGAAGCGCCGCGCCGGCGGCCGGAGCGGTGTCAAGCGAAGCAGCTTAGTGCCTTGCCGACGCGGGCGCGGATTTCGGCAAGCGTGAACGGCTTCTGCACGACGTCGAGGATGATGCCGTTGAGCTCCTCGGCGCGCTCGCGCTGGTCGGCATAGCCCGTCATCAGCATGATCTTCATCGTAGGAAACTCTCTCGCGGCGGCAGTCGCCATCTCGATGCCGTCCATCTCCGGCATGCGGATGTCGGACACCACTAGATCGTAGCCGCCGCGGGCCTGCCGTATCGTGTCCAGCCCCTGCGCGCCGTCGGTGGCGATGGTGACATTATGGCCGTCGCGCTCCAGCGCGCGGGCAGCGAGGGTGCGGACGGATTCATCGTCCTCGACGATCAGAAGCTTTGCCATGCCGAGATAGATGCCGCCGAAACGTTGACGTTTTCTGAAAATTCTAACGATCAGCGGCTTTTCGAGGCGACCCGGGCGCCTCTTCAGGCGTCGCCCTTAACCACTCCGACAAACGGCAGTTCGCGGAACGCGTGGGCGACATCCATGCCATAGCCGACCACGAAATAGTCCGGGCAGTCGAAGCCGACATAGTCGGCGTTGAGCGCGGTCTGGCGGCGCATGCGCTTGTCGAGCAGCACCGCGATGGCGCAGCTCCTGGCACCGCGCGAAAGCATCAGGTCGCGGGTGTAGGAAAGCGTCTTGCCGGATTCCAGTATGTCGTCGATCAGAAGCACGTCGCGGCCGGCGACCTCATTGTCGATGTCGCGCAGCACCCTGACCTCGCCGCTGGTGGTGCCGGCACCGTAGCTGGAGATGAAGATGAACTCGACTTCCGGCGACAGGCCGACATCATGCATGGCGCGGATGAGATCGGCGGCGAACACGAACGACCCCTTGAGAATCGAGATCACCAGCAGGTCGTGATAGTCGCGCCCGGCGATTTCCTTGGCGAGCTCGAGATTGCGGCGCGCGATCGCCGACGCCGAAAACAGGACCTCGATTTCCTTGCCGCGCACAACTGGCATTCTTTCGTCCTTCAAAATCACCTGGGATGCCAGGCGCTAGGTGTGTCGAGATTCAGGTCAGGCCGAGACGAGAACGATGGCTTCCGAGAACCGGAGCGGAGCGTACTTGAAGTTCGTGAGCACCGGAAGCGCAGGAAGCCGTCGTTCGCAGACCTGCCTCACCTGAATATCGGCATACCTAGCCGGCGAAGATTACTGAGACTGTCCTGACGCCGTTTCTAGGCACATCGAGCCGGCTGGAAAAGCCGAATCTTTCGCCTGGAGCCAGTACGCGATCGGATGTCCCCAGCCTGTAGCGGATGATGTTGCTGTCGTTGTCGGTGACGCGGATTTCGAGCGGCGGCAGTGTTTCCGATCCCATCCCGTCATTCGCCGCTTCGCCGTCGACGAACAGCACGGGCTTCAGGCCAGACTCATCGATACGCGACGTCACGCCGGAAATGGTGAGCGCGCTCGCCGGCGCGGCGTTCACCCAAAAGGTGCTCTGCCGGACCAGCGCGTGGCCGCCCGACACCCAGAAGGAGACCAGCGCAATGCCGACGCCTGCGATCCAGAACGTCGGGCCGCCACGTGAGGGCCGCGGCAGCGAAGCATCCGGCTTGCGCAGGATGCCCATGCCTTTGATCGCCGGCGTCGGTGGGATCTGCGGCTGGCGCGGCGACAGCTCTGGATGCGTGGCAAAGCGCGGCAGCACCACATAGTCGGCATCGACGATGTCGGGCGCATTGGACATGGCGCGCTCTAGCGCGGCATTTGTTGCCGGGCCGGTCATGATTTCGCCGGAAACGGGGCGCGCGGTTCTATTCTCGGCCATTTCGGCACCAGTGCAGTCTTCGTTTCTTTTGCGTAAACGCAATTGGTTAACGCTTCCCCACCGGAACCGCTTTGAGACGTCAAAATCGATCCCAAATTAACCGACCGTTAACCATGCCGGCCGATGGTCTGTTAGAGCAATTCCAGGAAAAGTGTGAAACGGTTTTCCGTCCGGAATTGCGTGAAAGCGCAGAGATAGAGCGGTCCGCCGTTTCCGTGAAACGGTGGAGCGCTCTAGAGTTAGATCGTGGCGCGTCGCCGCCGAAAGTTTCAGGTCGCCGAACGTGATCCGCTTCGAAAATGTCGGCCTCCGCTATGGCATGGGTCCGGAGATCCTCCGCGACATCTCGCTGCACATTCCGGAGCGCTCCTTTCAGTTCCTGAGCGGCCCCTCGGGCGCCGGCAAGACGACCTTGCTGCGCCTTTTGTTCATGTCGCTGAAGCCGACGCGCGGCCTGATCACCATCTTCGGCAAGGACCGCTCGCGCATCTCGCGCAGCGAATTGCCGCTGCTGCGCCGCCGCATCGGCGTGGTGTTCCAGGATTTCCGCCTGCTCGACCACATGACGACCTACGAGAATGTCGCGCTGCCGTTGCGCGTGCGGGGGCGCGAGGAGGCTGGCTATCGCACCGACGTCACTGAGCTTTTGAAATGGGTCGGTCTCGGCGACCGCATGCATGTGCTGCCGCCGGTGCTGTCGGGCGGCGAGAAGCAGCGCGCCGCGATCGCGCGCGCGTTGATCGAGCAGCCGGAGATCCTTCTGGCCGACGAGCCGACCGGCAATGTCGACCCGCCGCTGGCGCGCCGGCTGCTGAGGCTCTTCATCGAGCTCAACCGTCTAGGCACCGCTGTCGTCATCGCCACCCACGACCTCGGCCTGATGGAGCAGGTCGATGCGCGCCGCATGATCCTGGCCGGCGGAAGGTTAGACGTCTATGACTGACTTTCCAGCCGACCACCTCCAGGACGAAGCCGGCGCCGAGGCGACAGTGACGGTCAGGCGGGTACAGCGCAAGACCGCGCCGATCGTGCCGGCGCAGAACATCGCCGGGCGGGCGCTGGTGCTGGTCATCGCCATCATGACCTTCCTGTCCTGCCTCACCTTCGGCGCGGTGACGCTGGTGCGCGACACCGCCTCGGTCTGGGAGAACCAGATATCGCGCGAGGCGACGATCCAGATCAAGCCGGCCGACGGCCTCGACATGGAGGCGGCGCTTGCGCAGGCCTCGCGGATCGCCAGCGAATTCCCGGGCGTGAAGGGCACCAAGATCATCGATCGCGACGCGACCGCGCGTCTTCTGGAGCCATGGCTGGGCAGCGGCCTCAACATCGACGAGCTGCCGGTGCCGCGCCTCATCATCGTCACCATTGACGAGGCCAGCCCGCCGGACTTCGCCGCCATGCGCGCGGCGATCACGCCCAAGATCCCGACCGCAGCACTCGACGATCACCGCACCTGGGTCGACCGCCTGGTCGCCATGGCGCACACCACGGTGACGATCGGCATCGCCGTCCTGGCGCTGATGCTATCGGCAACGGTGCTGACGGTGGTGTTCGCCACGCGCGGCGCCATGGCCGGCAACGGCCATATCATCGAGGTGCTGCATTTCGTCGGCGCGGAGGCACGCTTCATCGCGCGCGAATTCCGCTGGCATTTCCTGGTCACCGGCATGAAGGGCGCGGCCGCCGGCGGTGCGCTCGCGATCGCCGTCTTCATCGTCTTCTCCTGGTGGTCGTCGCGCAACATGGCGACGCCCCAGGCCGACCAGGCGACCGCCTTGTTCGGCAATTTCGCCATCGGCTCCGCCGGGTATTTCGGCGTCGGCCTGATGGTGCTGGTGATTGGCGCGCTGACAGCGGCCACCTCGCACGCGACCGTTGTCGCCTACCTCACCGACATCGACGTTCGCCAGCCGGACGCAGGCTGACCATGAGCTCCAGCCAAAAGCCGGCGCAAAGCGTTGTATACGAACAAGACGACGATCACGGGTTGGGCAGGTGCCGTAACGCAAAGTGCATCGCCTTACCTATCAAAGGCCGCATTTCGGAGTTAACCATTAGAAGCTTTCAGGATTAACCTGGGGATGATGGAAGCGCGGGATTCGATCGAGACGGCTGGACGGATGCCGGTAGTGCGTGTGCGCGCCGCCGCCCCCGGGGGACTTGGTCGTCTGCGGCTCGCCCTGCGCATCTGCGGTTTCGTCACTGTTGCCGCGCTGGTGCTTTTCGCCGGCGGCTTCGGCTGGTTCGCCGACAAGGTCAGCCACATGACGACCCCGCTCAATCCGGCCAGAGCCGATGCCATCATCGTGCTGACCGGCGGACAGTCGCGGCTCGACGCGGCGATGGACCTTCTGGCCTCCGGCAAGGGCCAACGGCTGCTGATCAGCGGCGTCCATCCTTCGGCCACCAAGCGCCAGTTGCAGGCGGCGACGGGAGGGGACAAGCAGCTCTTCTCCTGCTGCGTCGATATCGACCGTGCCGCGCTCGACACCATCGGCAACGCCGAGGAAAGCGCCAAATGGGTGGAGAACCACGCCTATGGCAGCATCATCATCGTCACCAACAACTACCACATGCCGCGCAGCCTGCTCGAGATGGGCCGGCTGCTGCATGGCGCGCGCCTCGAGCCCTATCCGGTGGTCAACACCAATCTCGGCAATGGTGGGTGGCTGACCAAGCCGGAAGCACTGCGCGTGCTGCTGACCGAATACAGCAAATATGTGCTGTCGCTGGCGCGCGGCTTCCTGCCGCTTCGCACGACGCCCGAGGGCATCACGCTGGCCGAAGCATCGACTGCGGTGAAGAACTAAACCTTAGCCGCCGCACCATCGCGCAAGCCGGCAATCTCCCGCTCCAGACCGGCGATGCGCCGGTCGCGTTCGGCCAACGCCGCCGCGACGTCCGTCGCCTCGAAACGCTGCGGTATGTGCTGCGGGCAATTGGCATCCCAGGCCGTGACCGTGAACAGGATCACCTGCTCCGGCCGCGCCTGGTAGCCCGCAGGCATCAGCTTCGCCGTCAGATCCGGGTCGTTTTCGATGACCCGCGCCCTGCCCCAGACCTTGATGCGCTGCCGCAGCATATAGTCGATCAGGAACAGGAAGGCCTGGTGGTTATCCTGCAGGTTGCCCTGGGTGATGAACTGCCGGTTTCCGGAGAAATCGGCAAAGCCGATCGTGTGATCGTCGAGCACCTTGAGGAAGCCGGCCGGCCCGCCGCGATGCTGGACGTACGGCTGGCCCTCGGCGTTTGCCGTCGCCAGGAACACGCTGATCTGCGCTTCGACGAAGGCGGCAAGGTCGGGTGTGATCGTTGCCTGCCAGCCGCCGCGCTGCTCGACGCGCGCATAGGAATCGCGCGATCCCTTGCGCGACTGGATGGCCTTGACGGTCGGCGTGAAGGCCACGTCGCTGGTGAATTCGTTCATACCAACGCTCCTCGGTCGGGGTCGCACAATATTTAGCCTCTTCCGAAAAACGGATATAGAGATCATATTTGCAATTCATCCTTCCAGATTTCGGAAGAATAATGGACCGCCTCGACGCCATGTCCCTGTTCGTCGCCACGGTGGAGGCCGGCAGCCTTTCCGCTGCGGCAAGACGCGCGGGGGTGCCGCTGGCGACCGTCAGCAGAAAACTCTCCGAGTTGGAGAAGCACTTGGGGACACGCCTGCTCAACCGCTCGACGCGGCGGCTGACGCTGACCGATCCCGGCCAGTTCTATCTCATCGCCTGCCGTCGTATCCTGGCCGAGGTCAGCGAGGCAGAGCGCACCGCGGCTGGCGAATATTCGAGCCCGACCGGCGAGTTGGTCATCACCGCGCCGGTCGTCTTCGGCCGCCTGCATGTATTGCCCGTGATCACCGACTTTCTCGCCTTGTATCCGCAGGTGGATATCCGCCTGACCTTGTCCGACCGGATCACCCAGCTGGTAGAGGAGCATATCGATTTGGCCCTGCGCATCGGCGAGCTGCCGGATTCGGCCATGGTTGCGATCCGCGTCGGCTCGATCCGCCGCATCATCTGCGCAAGTCCGGCCTATCTCGCCATGCACGGCACGCCGGAGAAACCGCCGGAGCTTGCCGGCCACAGCTGCATCACCTTCGAAGGTCTCGCAGCACCCGCGACATGGAGTTTCGGAGCCGGCAAGACGGAAACCGCCATCGCGGTCCGCTCACGCCTGCAGGTCAACACCGCCGAGGCAGCGATCGACGCGGCGATTGGCGGGCTCGGCCTGACGAAGGTGCTCTCCTACCAGGCGGATGCAGCGGTGCGTGCCGGCGCGCTGCGGGTGGTGCTGGAGCCGTTCGAGCCGCAGCCCTGGCCAGTGAGCCTCGTTCATGCCGGCCAGGGCCGTCTGCCGGTGAAGCTGCGCGCCTTCCTTGATTTCGCCGGGCCGCGCCTGAAGGAGCGGCTGACAAGGTCTTTGTAGGGTCGCCATTCGACCATCGCGCCGTTTCCTTTTTGTCGCCGCTTGGTGTAACCAACGCACACTTCCTCACGGGCCCCTTGCATGCTCATCATCCGCTCGCTGGCGTTCAACCTCGTTTTCTATCTCAGCCTGATCGTCCAGATGATCTTCTGGACGCCCTATTATTTCCTGTCGCCGCGCCACCGCGCCTGGTTCGTGCCGAAATTCTGGTCGCGCACCTCGATGTGGCTCTATGACAAGATCGCCGCGACCAAGAGCGAGATCACGGGCGTCGAGAACCTGCCGGAAGGATCCTTCATCCTGGCGCCGAAGCACCAGTCCTTCTGGGACGCGATCGCCTTCTTCCCCTATCTCGACGACGCGCTCTACATCCTGAAGCGCGAGCTGACCTGGATCCCGTTCTTCGGCTGGTACATCATGAAGATGCGCATGATTCCGGTCGACCGCGGCAGTCGTTCGAAAGCGCTGAAGGCAGTTGTCGTCGCGACCAGGCAGGAAATGGACCGCAATCCGCGCCAGCTCATCATCTATCCCGAAGGCACGCGCCGCCCGCCGGGCGCCGAGCCGTCCTACAAATACGGCATCGTCGAGATCTATTCGCAACTGGGCGTGCCCGTGGTGCCGGTCGCCCATGTCGCCGGCCTCTACTGGCCGCGCCGCAAGTTCCTGCGCTATCCAGGCACCATCAAGGCCCGATTCCTGCCGCCGATCCCGCCAGGGCTCGGCAAGGAAGAATTCATGCGGCGGCTGATCGGCGAGACGGAAGCCGCCTGCGACCAGATGCTTGTCGAGGCAGCGCAGGCGCCGAACCCGCCGCCCATGCCGCCAACCGCGGTCAAGCGCCTGGCGGAACTCGGCGTAGCGGCCAGGACCTGATCCGCTACCGGAGCACCGCCAGCAGGGTCGTCAGCACCAGGGTTGCGGCAAACACCAGATTGATGATCCGCGACGCCAGCGGATGGCGCAGGAAGCGCGCGAAAGCCGTTCCTGCGAGCAGCCACACGAGGTGGATGGCGACGATCATCGCGGCAAGCACCAGCAGTCTGGTGGAAGCGCCGAGCGTGTCGGCCTGCGACGCGGCGCCGGCGAAAACCGCGCCAATCGCCACATATGCCTTCGGGTTGGCGACGGCGAGCATGAAGCCGCCGAGGAAATCGGGCTTCGTCGCCCTGCTCCCGCGCTCGGCCAATGGCGGCGCGGTCGCTATCTTGAAGGCGAGATAAAGGATGTACCCGGCCGAGAGGATCGCCAGCGCCGGCGCCGCTCCCGGCACCGAGGCCAGTATGCCGAAAATCCCGGCCGCCACCGCCAGGAGCACGGCGATCGTGCCGAGTACGGCGCCAGACGTGTAACCCAGCGAAGGGCGCAGGCCGAAAGCCGCGCCGACGGCGGTCACGCTGATCGTCGCCGGTCCCGGACTGCCCATGACGACAGTCGCGGCCACGACAAGCGCCAGCACGTGTTGCCAAGGCTGTGCCGCGCCCAGAACACTGCCAGCCATGCCGAACCCTCCTCCTGCCGCGATCCGATGGGATGTACGAGGGACCGTCGTGGGCGTCTTGGATGATCGTGCGAAGGCTACGAGCTGGCCCGGTCCAAAGCCGCGATATCGTCCGCCGAAAGCTTGAGCGATGCCGCGCGGATCAGGCTGTCCATCTGGGCCGGCGTCGTCGCGCTGGCGATCGGCGCGGTGATGCCCGGCCGCGCGATGATCCAGGCCAGAGCCACTTCCGCCTGCTTGGCCGAATGTCGCTCGGCCACGGCATCGAGCGCGGAAAGGATGCGCATGCCGCGCTCGTTGAGGTAGCCGGCCACGCCCTCGCCGCGCGCGCTCTGCCCGAGGTCGGCCTTGCTGCGGTATTTGCCGCTCAAAAACCCCTTGGCTAGGCTGAAATAGGTGATGACCCCGATATGCTCGGTCTTGCAGAGGTCGAGCAGCGGTCCGTCGAGTGACGAGCGATCGTACAAATTGTATTCAGGCTGCAGAACCTCATAGCGCGGCAGGCTGCGCAGGCTGGCGACGTCGAGCGCCGCGCGCAACTGCCCGGCATCGAGATTGGAGCAGCCCGCATAGCGGATCTTGCCTTTTTCGAGCAGGCGCTGATAGGCGCCGAGCGTCTCCTCGTAAGGCGTGGCCGGGTCCGGCCAATGCGACAGATAAAGGTCGATGACATCGACCTGCAGCCGCTTCAGCGACGCGTCGACCGCCTTCTCGATATAAGCGGCGGAGAGGTCGCGCTTGCCCTGGCCCATATCCGAACCGACCTTGGTGATGATGACAACCTTGTCGCGGTTGCCGCGACTTTTCATCCAATTGCCGATGATGGTTTCCGACTCGCCGCCCTTGTTGCCAGGAACCCAGCGCGAATAGGCATCGGCCGTATCGATGGCGTTCAGGCCCGCCCCGACAAACCGGTCGAGCAGGTCGAAGGAGGTCTTTTCATCGGCGGTCCAGCCGAAGACATTGCCGCCCAGGACCAGCGGCGCGATGGAAAGGTCGGTGCGACCGAGACGGCGTTTCTGCAAGACTGATCTCCGTGATGCTGGACCGGGCCTGACGCCCAGGGAAGGGTCGCCGCTAAGCTAGGTCGTGGCCGGCCAAGGTCAAAGGCATGGTTTTGCTTTTTGATCGTACCAGCACTTCACGAAGGTGCGACCTGGCGGCCCACCTCCTCCAGCCAGTGATCGCGAATGCCGAGCGCCTCGAGGTGCTCAAGCGTGCTCAAGACATAGTCCTCGTTTCGCCCGGATTGGCCGAAGGCGCCGCGAACGACCTCAGCCGCCTGATCGGCATCGAGCGCGCCGGCATATTGCTCATGCTGCCGGTCGACGATGTAGGCGACCGCCTCGACCGAAACGCCGCCATCCAGCCGGATGTCCAGCATGCGTTCCAGATAGACGCTGGTCACGAGCTCGCGTTCGCGCAGGTAGGAAAGCACCTCGTCGCGCAGATTGCCGGGAACTCGGTAGGCAAGGCCGATGCAGGAGCCGCCTCGGTCGAGGCCGAGCACGAGGCCGGGCCGGCCGCGCGTGCCGCGATGCACGAAGGAATAGACGCAAAGCGAGCGGCGATAGCCGTAGAGCCGGGCGCGGCGCGTCTCGACGTGGGCGAATCCCGGCCGCCAAATCAGCGACCCATAGCCAAAAACCCAAAAATCGCCCATATCGCCAAGCCTGATCGCATTCGAGTGAACGACACCGCACCGACAAGGTGCTTCTTCTGTCCCCCGCTTGTTTGCGTAAAAGCAAACGCCCGCTCGCCGGGGTTAACGAGAGCCGCAGCATGACGTCAAGTGACGAGCGATCGCGCAAACCCCGCCGCCGGCTGCCTTGGCTCGCGGCGTTCATCCTCGTTCTGTTCGCCATCTACAGCGGCGGCTGGTTCTATCTCGCCGAAAGGCTCAAGGCCGAGGCAGACCAGGCAGTGGCGCAGCTGGGCAGCAAGGGTATCGCCGCCGGTTGCGCCAACCTCACCGTCAGCGGCTATCCGATGAGCTTCACGGTCTCCTGCGACAACATCGCCTACGAGGACGACGCCCGGAAGGTCGCCGCTTCCATCGGGAGCTTCAACGCCGCAGCCGGGATCACCGGGCCCTTGTCGCCGGTAGCCGACCTGCGCGGGCCGCTGCGGACGATGGCGCCCGGCATGCCGCCGCTCTGGATCGACTGGGACCAGTTGCAGGCCAATGTCAAAGTGTGGTGGCCGCTGCCGCGCAGTGTCTCGCTGCAGGCCGAAGGCCTGAACGGTCAGACCGACCCGCAGGACGACACGGATCCGATGCAGTTGTTCAGCGCCGCCAAGGCGGCCGGGCAATTGCAGCCGGCCGGCCAGGATGTCAATTATGTCGGCAGCTTCGGCGATCTGGAGATCAATGCGGATGCCATCGACGGACGCGTGCTTCCGGCGCTGGACGGCAGCGGCGACGTGACGCTCAAGAACGGCGTGGCGTTGATCGCGGCACCTCCCAAAAGCCTGCGCGGCCAATCGATCGAGATTGCCAAGCTCGACCTGTCGTCGGGGACCGCGCGCATCACAGTGTCCGGGCCGGTCTCGATCGACGCGGAAGGGCTAGTCGACGCAAGTTTGATGATCAAGCTCAAGGACCCCAAGGCGGTGGCGGCCATCCTTGCCGGCGCCGTCCCCGAGCATAAAAGTGAAATCGAGCAGGGTTTTGCCGCCTTGGCGATGCTCGGGAAGGAACCTTCGATGCCGTTGAAGATCGTCAAGGGCAAGGCCTCGCTCGGCTTCATTCCGCTCGGCAAGATCAAGCCGCTCGAATAACGCGACGATGGCGAAGCCGGTCAGACTGCTCAGCGTCGGCGCCTTCACCCTCGACACGATCCTTCGCGTCGAGACGCTGCCCACGCATCAGGGCAAGTTCATCGCCAGCGATGGCGTTCAGATCGCCTCCGGCATGGCGACGAGCGCCGCCTGCGCCGCGCATCGCCTCGGCGCCGAGGTCTCGCTTTGGGCAAGCGCGGGCGACGATCCGGTCGGCGACCAGCTGATCGCCGACGTCGAGGCCGAAGGCGTCGACTGCAGCCTGATCCGCCGCGTCGTCGGCGCGCGATCGGCGCTGGCGGCGATCGTGGTGGATGCGCATGGCGACCGCATCATCGTCCCCTTCTATGACAAGAAGGCGCAAGCCGATCCTGAAACGCTGCCGCTCGCCGACCTCTCAGGCTTCGACGCCGTGCTGGTGGATGTCCGTTGGCCGGGCGCAGCGGCGCTCGCCTTGAGCGCTGCCAGATCGATCGGCCGCCCGGCGATCCTTGATGCCGACACAGCACCCGTCGAGGTGCTGGAGCGGCTCTTGCCGTTGGCCTCGCACATCGTCGCGTCCGAGCCGGCGGCGCGCATCGTCTGCCGCCACGCGCTCGATCCCGAAAGCGCCTGCGCTGACCTTGCCTCGCGCACCGATGCCTTCGTCGCGGTGACCGGCGGCGCGGCCGGAACCTGGTGGCACGACCGGGCAAGCCGGCGCGTGCGCCATGTCGAGGCACCGAGGGTCAAGGCGGTGGATACGCTCGCAGCCGGCGACGTCTTCCACGGCGCCTTTGCCGTCGGCCTCGCCGAGGCCATGTCGGTGGAAGAGGCCCTGCGCTTTGCCAGTGCCGCCGCCGCCCTCAAATGCCTGCGCTTCGGCGGCCGCCTCGGCGCACCGGACAGGGCCGAGACGCTGGCCATGATGGCGGCGCAATGGCCACGATCGGAACAAGGCTAGCGCGCACATCGGCACAAACGCTGGGGATTGGCCGAAGCCGCTCAACCTTGTCATTCCAGGGCGGAGCAGCCGCGAAGCGGCGTCGCGGAGACCCTGGAATCCATTCCGTGATCTGAGCCACGGAATGTAGCAAAGCAGAATTCTGCACCGCGGCAGCGCCCGAAAGTCACGGAACGATCCTCGGGTCTGCGCGCGTCGCTTCGCTCCTTGCTCCGCCCGTGGATGACGATAGCGATGGGTGCCTCGGCCAATCTCCAGCGCATGCACCTGCCAAGGTTGACCGAGCCGACAGGTCAATCCACGCCAGAAAACGAGGCAAAGCCTACGGCTTAGCCGGGTGCTCTACGGCCTGCCTTCCAAAATCCGGCACGTCGATATCCTGCCCGGCCTCGATGATCGAGCGGCGGATGGCGCGCGTGCGGGTGAAGAGATCGAACAGCTTCTCGCCGTCACCCCAGCGGATCGCCCGCTGCAGCGAGGCAAGGTCCTCCGAGAATCGCGCCAGCATCTCCAGGATCGCGTCCTTGTTGTGCAGGCAAACGTCCCGCCACATGGTCGGATCGGAGGCGGCAAGGCGGGTGAAATCGCGGAACCCGGACGCGGAATATTTGATGACCTCGCTCTTGGTCACCGCTTCCAAGTCGTCCGCCGTGCCGACGATGTTGTAGGCGATGATATGCGGCAGATGAGAGACGATCGCCAAGGTCATGTCGTGATGCTGCGGGTCCATCGTGTCGATGTTGGAGCCGCAGCGCCGCCAGAATTCCGAAAGCGTCTCAAGCGCGGCGGGATCGGTGCCGGGCAGCGGCGTGAAGATGCACCAGCGGTTCTCGAAGAGATCGGCAAAGCCCGCGTCGGGCCCGGACTTTTCCGTGCCGGCCAGCGGATGACCGGGGATGAAATGCACGCCTTCCGGCACATGCGGCTGCATTTGCGCGATCACCGAGGCCTTGGTCGAGCCGACATCGGTGAGGATGGCGCCTTTCTTCAACGCCGGCGCGATCTCGGCCGCGACCTCGCCGGACGAGCCGACCGGCACCGAGACGATGACGAGATCGGCATCGCGCGCCGCTTGCCTGGCTTCCGTCGTGTAGGAATCGCCGAGGCTCAACTCCTCTGCCCGCTTCAGCGTCGAGGCGCTGCGCGTCGCGATGGCGATGTGCTTGGCGAGCCCCTCGCGGCGAATGACCCGGGCGAGCGACGAGCCGATCAGGCCGATGCCGACCAGCGCAATATTCTCGAACATCGGTGATGCCATGGTGTCTAGCTTTTCAGGAAGGTCTTCAGCGCGTCAATGACGCCGCGATTGGCTTCCTCGGTGCCGACGCTCATGCGCAGCGCGTTGGGGAAGCCGTAACCGGTGACGCGGCGCAGTATATAGCCGCGCGCGCTGAGATAATCGTCCGCGGCCGCCGCAGAATGTTTCTTGTCGTCGGGAAAATGGATCAGGACGAAATTGCCGACGCTGGGCGTGACGCGCAGGCCGAGCCCGGTGAGTTCGGCGCTGAGCCATGCCAGCCATTTCTCGTTATGCGCCACGCTGCGCTCGATATGCGCGCGGTCGCGGATCGCGGCGATGCCGGCCTCGATCGCGGTGGCATTTACGTTGAAGGGACCACGTATCCGGTTGATGGCATCGACGATATGCGCCGGCCCGTACATCCAGCCGATGCGCGCGCCGCCGAGGCCGAGCTTGGAGAAGGTGCGGGTCATCACCACGTTCTCGGCGCTGCCGGCAAGCTCGATGCCGGCTTCATAGTCGTTGCGCCGCACATATTCGGCATAGGCCGCATCAAGCACCAGAAGCACGTTCTTCGGCAATGCCGCGTGGAGCCGGCGCACCTCTTGGAACGGCACATAGGTGCCGGTCGGATTGTTCGGATTGGCGAGGAACACGATACGCGTCTTGGGCGTCACAGCCGCCAGTATCGCGTCGACATCGGCGCGCTCGTCGGTTTCCTTGACCGCGACAGGCTTGGCGCCCGCCGCCTGGATGTAGATCTTGTAGACCATGAAGGCATGTTCGGTGAACACGGCCTCGTCGCCCGGTGCCAGATAGGTCTGCGCCAGAAGCCCCAGGATCTCGTCCGAGCCGTTGGAGCAGATGATGTTCGCCGCGTTCAGCCCATGCACCTCGGCGATCGCCTCGCGCAGCCGCCGCGCCGTGCCATCGGGATAGACGTCGAGCTTCGCCGCCACCTCGCGCGCCGCCTCGATCGCCTTCGGCGAGGGTCCGAGCGGGTTTTCGTTCGACGACAGCTTGTAGACTTTCGTCACGCCGGCGGGCGCGGTGCTTTTTCCCGGCACATAGGCCTCGATGTCCATGATGCCCACGCGGGGCGTCGGACGGGGCTGATCCTGCTTCATGTCACAAATCCGTCGAGAAGGCTTTGAAGGCCGCAGCGGAAATACAGGCCACGAGCTGGAATGTCGAGTGCCGGCGCCTGGCGCATGCGTATCGCCCGCAAGGAGGCTACCCGTTGACGAACAGCGGCTCTGGTCCTAGAAGGTCAGCCAGACTTCCGTGGTGATTTGGCCGGTCGGCTTGCAGCCACGTTAAACAACTCGCTAAAGGGCCGTTTGCAACCTGTAACCGGCTTTTGCGACGGCAAGCCGGTTTTTTATTGTCCGCCGCCGGCCGGACATCGCCTCGTGACAAACCGACGCGGGACAGGATGAGGACGGACATGGCCGCTCAGCGTGCTGCAAGAACCAACGACGAGGCCGACCATCCGTCGAGCCCGGTGCTGCAGTTCGGCGCCGACAAGCCGCTGAAGCTCGACGCCGGCGCTTTGCTTTCGCCATTCCAGATCGCCTACCAGACCTACGGCAGCTTGAACGACGCGCGCTCCAACGCCATCCTCGTCTGCCATGCGCTGACCGGCGACCAGCACGTTGCCAACGCCAATCCGGTGACCGGCAAGCCGGGCTGGTGGGAGGTGCTGATCGGCCCCGGCAAGATCATCGACACCAACCGCTTCTTCGTCATCTGCTCCAACGTGATCGGAGGCTGTCTCGGCTCAACCGGCCCGGCGTCCACCAATGCCGCGACGGGCAAGCCTTACGGGCTCGACCTGCCGATCATCACCATCCGCGACATGGTTCGCGCGCAGGCGATGCTGATCGACCATTTCGGCATCGAAAAGCTCTTTTGCGTGCTCGGGGGCTCGATGGGCGGCATGCAGGTGCTGGAATGGGCCGCAAGCTATCCGGAGCGCGTGTTCTGCGCCCTGCCGATCGCCACCGGCGCTCGCCATTCCTCGCAGAACATCGCCTTTCACGAGGTCGGCCGGCAGGCGGTCATGGCCGATCCGGACTGGCATGGCGGCAAATATCTCGAGTTCGGCAAGCGCCCGGAAAAGGGGCTCGCCGTCGCGCGCATGGCCGCCCACATCACCTATCTTTCGGAAGCGGCGCTCCACCGCAAGTTCGGCCGCAACCTGCAGGACCGGGAGGCGCTCACCTTCGGCTTCGACGCCGATTTCCAGATCGAGAGCTATCTGCGCCACCAGGGCATGACCTTCGTCGACCGCTTCGACGCCAATTCCTATCTCTATCTCACCCGCGCGATGGATTATTTCGACCTTGCCGCCGATCATGGCGGACGCCTCGCGGACGCCTTCGCCGGCACCAAGACGCGTTTCTGCCTCGTCTCCTTCACCAGCGACTGGCTGTTCCCGACCGAGGAGAGCCGATCGATCGTGCATGCCTTGAACGCGGCGGGCGCTTCCGTCTCCTTCGTCGAGATCGAGACCGACCGCGGCCACGACGCCTTCCTGCTCGACGAGCCGGAGCTGTTCGCGGCCATCAACGGCTTCATCGCCTCGGCCGCCCGCGCCAGGGGGCTCGGCGCATGAGCGGCCGGCGATCGCTAGGGCATTTCGTCCGGAGCTGCGCTGTGGATTCGGGACAACGGCATGCATCAAAACAAAGTCCGGAGGTGTCCCCATGAGCGTCAACCGCGCCCAGCGCGTCGACCTCGACGTCGTCACCAACCTCATCCCGGCCAATTCGCGCGTCCTCGATGTCGGCTCGGGCGACGGCGTGCTTCTGGAACTGTTGCAGGAGACCAAGCAGGTCGACGGCCGCGGGATGGAACTGTCGCAGCGCGGCGTCAATGAATGCGTGGCGCGCGGCCTTTCCGTCATCCAGGGCGATGCCGATAAGGATCTCGCATTCTACCCCGACAAGGGCTTCGACTTCGTCGTGCTGTCGCAGACGCTGCAGGCGACGCGCAATCCGAAAGTGGTGCTGGACGAGTTGCTTCGGATCGGCAATCGCGCCATCGTCTCCTTCCCCAATTTCGGTCACTGGCGCGTGCGCTTTTCGCTGCTGATCAAGGGCAGGATGCCGGTGACCAAGGACCTGCCCTACTCCTGGTACGACACGCCTAATATCCACTTTTGCACCATCCGCGACTTCGTCAACCTGTGCGAGGAGCTTGGCGCGACCGTCGAGAAGGCAACCGCGCTCGACGCAAACGGCCAGAAGATCGGCTTGTCGATGCCTTGGTGGTTCTGGAACTTCTTCGGTCAGCAGGCAGTGTTTCTGCTCAGGCGCTAGCGGCGGTCGAGGCTCACTAGAGCAATTCGAGCAAGGTGTGGGCAGTTTTCTGTGAGGAATTGCGCAAAAATGAAGATAGGGAGTTCCATTGTTTCCGTGAAACGATGAAACTCACTAGCCCCTGAACATTGATGAAGGCGACAAAATATTGCCGCCTCTGTCATTTGACAGCGAGCAGTGGCAGCTATACTGACCTGAACTCAGGCAGCCTTGTAAAGACAGCAATGACCGGCACTCTTCCAACTTATTCGATCGTCATCGAGATGGAGAACGCCACGACGATCGAGTGGGATGAGATCCGCGTGGGGCTCACCGCCTTGGCGAATGAAATTGCTTCGGTTTCGGCGTCCGGCTTCGCAAGGCCGAAAGTGATTATTTCGCACGCCGGATACGACGCAGACGCGCAGTCACTGCAAAGTCATATCAACAGCCAAGCACCCCGGCTGGAAGAGGTGGCCGAGCTCCGCTTGGCGGCCTGTCCCGGCGGCCGCTACTATGAGCTTAAGAACAACGGTATCCGGGCGACCGAAGCAGATGTCGTGATCTTCATGGACTCCGATACGGTTCCGGAACCGCGCTGGCTCTCGATTTTGCTCGACCCATTTCGGAACCCCGCGACCGTTTGCGTCAATGGCTATACCTATCTTTTCTACGATGACTTCTTCACGCGAACCTTCGCCTTGATCTGGTTCTTCCCTATGGCTCGGGGAGATGAGAAATTCGCCGCGAAACGGGCGATCAACGCCAACAACGTCGCCTTCCGGGGCGACTGGATTGCCAGCCATCCCTTCCCGCCAAACAACGGCTTCAAGGTTTCCTGCACCTTGCTGATGCATCAGCTACGGCGCGAGGGCCACCAAATCGTCCATGCTGGCGCGCGAGTCTATCATTACCCGCCACGGGGATGGCGTTTCTTTTGTTGGCGCGCGCTGGTGACCGGCAGGGATGCCGACCGCAAATATACCGAGCTCCATTCCCCCAATCGGGCCTGGCGTGTGGTCAAATCATTCACACGCTGGGGAACAATGTCGTGGCGCACTATCCGACGTGTGACGAGCCTCGCGTTCGAAACCGGCATGCCGCTGTGGCAGATCCCGTTTGCAACGATGGTCGGCCTGGCTTTCTACACGCTGGCGTTTTTCGGCCATTTCGGCCTCGCGACCGGCCTCGTTCGCGACCAGCCCGAAATGATACCGGACTACGTCGGGCATACCTAGACATCGACCCTGCCTGCTTAGCCAAGCACGTCCGTGGCCTTGTGCGGATGCTCGACGCCGTCAACGAAGATCACATCGGAGTTCGAATTCCCTGTGCGCAGCGCAAGAATCGCTCGATAGGCCGGCGAATTGTACCAGTCCCGCACATGGTGCCTGTCCGGGAATTGGACGACGATCAGGTGCCCGGGTCAGCTGTTTTCGACGACCTCGACATCGCCGCCATGGACGACGAAACGCCCGCCAAACGGCGCCAGAGTGGCGTCTATCTTCTCTAGATACTCGACGATCCAGGGGCCCGGCGTGAGTTGGCGCATATGGGCAACGGCGTAAGCGGTCATGATCCTGTTCCTTCATCGGTTGAAGCCGAACGGCGGCTTCGTGGGATCACCATGCAAAAATCCAGGTAGCCCAGTCGATTACCTCGGACGTCATCGGAACAAAGCCGTCCTCTTGGACCCTGCTGTCGGATCCGATAAGTCGATTTTGTTGCCATCAAACCGCAATGAGTGCGGAAAAGGCCCCGGTTTCGGCATTACTCGGCCGGCCTCGCGTGACACAAAGGTGGCTTTTTTGTAGCGTTGGCCGCAAATCAAAGGTGGGACAGGAAGATAGCCGTCAGACCATCCGACAAACGCCCAGATCCGACCGATGGTGGCAGCCCGATGTCGGGCCAGGATGCTCCGCTGATCTCGGTGATAACGCCGACGCACAATCGGCGCAGCCAGGTCGTGCGCGCGGCGGAAAGCGTTCTGGCGCAGACGCTGACCCGCTTCGAGCACATTGTGGTCGACGATGGCTCGACGGACGGAACGGCCGCCGCTCTTGCGGAAATCCGCGACCGCAGGCTCATCTATGTCGGCGCCAAATGGCGCGGCGCCAATGCAGCGCGCAATGCGGGAATAGAGCGCGCCCGAGCGCCTGTGGTAACTTTCCTCGATTCGGACGATGTTTATCTGCCGGACCGGCTGGAGCGGACGCTGGCGCACTTTGACGAGAACCCCTCGCTCGAGGTGCTGATCAGTTCGTTCCTGTCGCTGAAGGGGAACCGCAGCACCAAATGCATCAATCGTGGCGCCTTTCTCGACAAAAGCACGCTGCAGCGAGCCCTGGTCTCGCAGACCATTTTCATCGCCGGCTCGGCGATCACAGCGAGGCGCGAATCGCTGCTTGCGATCGGCGGCTACGACAGCGACATCGCGCGCATGCAAGACCGCGAATTGCTGTTGCGCTTTTCCCAGCGTAGCGGCGCCTTGCTGTCCGAGGACATCGACTGGAAGAAGTACAATTCGGAGAATTCGATCTCCGGCCGCCGCGACGGCTATGTCGAGGCCTATGCCAATCTGATCGACAAGCATCCCTATATCGCCGACCGCTATCCCGACGTTCCGCCTTATATGATTGCGCGGCAGATCATCGCCGATCTCCTCAAGGGCAGGTTGCCCCAGGCGTTTTCAGGCTACCATGCCAACCGGTCGTCCAAGTCGCTGGGCTACTCGCCGGCCGAACTCGTACGCGGCTATGTCGTCGGCCGCCGTTGGCGGCGCGACTGTTACGACGAGTTCCGCGCCAAATACGGTGCCCGGGCGGTTTAGTGCGTTGCACCGTTTCACGGAAACGGAGAAATGCCCTATCTCGTTTTACGCAATTCCGAACGGAAAACCGCTTCACACTTTTCCTGGAATTGCTCTCGTGTCCTCTATCTGTCGAGTTGGGGGAAATAGGGATCGGAGAAGCGCTGCCGCAGGCGCTCCCCCGACAGGCAATCGACGGGTGCCGTAGCGTCGACGTGCATGGGCCTGGCGTCGGTGAGACCGCTCACCTCCTGGATGAGTTTACGACGGATGGCTGTCGAGAACTCCGATGCCGCATGGATCGGTAGCACGAAGGATCCTGGGCCGCCGGTCACGCAGTCGGCATAGTAGCTGTCCAGATGGCCGACGCTCGGCGATGGGCTGATCAGAATCGGCAGGCCGTTTATGACGATGCCTTTGGCCAAAGCGGCGTCGCGGGTCGCGGCGACCGGCAGTCCGGCATTGTTGGGGCCGTCGCCCGATATGTCGATGACCCGGCGCGGCGCCGAAAAGGCGTTTTTCTCCAGAAGCCCGGTGCCGAAGCCCAGCGCGCCAGAGATTGAGGTGCTGCGAAAGCTCCGGAACGGCCGGGAGGCAATCTTGTCGGCGAAAGCGTTGGCGCTGTCCTCGCCGTCAATGACCTGCCAGGCAATGACGCCGTCGTCGCGCACCACCCCTGCCCATTCAAAATAGGCAATTGCGATGCGGCCGTTCGTCCCCGAACGCACCGCGTTGATGAAATCGCGATGGCGCAGCGCCTCGACATAACCGGCGCGCTGCAGCGCGAACTCCTCCTCATCTATCGACTGGGAGATGTCGACGGCCAGCACCAGCTCCACGTCGACCGGCGTGCCGCCGTCAGGCGCGCGCAACGAAGCCGCCTCGGCGCAGGCGAAACAGGCAAGCAGGCTGAGCATCTCAAGCATGGCTGCAGGCGTTCTGTCGACGCCGGCGATTCTTCCCGGCGATCGCGGCAAAATAAAGCTATTTCTTGCGGCGCGCCGCCTGGGGCGGCGGTTCGATTGCCCCGGCGCGGACGCGCGCCGGCTTGAGCGCCGAGCCGCCGCTGTCCTTGACGATGGTGAACGCCCTCGGAAAGAACTGGGTGTTGTGCAGGCCGCGCCCGATATTGAGGATTGCGGCATCCGGTAACCTGGCCTGCAACATCGCCAGTACGCGCCGCAGCGTCGCGCCGTCCAACGTATCCAGCGCCTCGTCGATGATAACCCATTTCGGCTTGCGCAGCGCCAGCCGTGCAAAAGCCAGCAGGCGCTGCTCGTCGTCCGCCAGCTCACGCTCCCAGCGAGCCGAGCGATCGAGCTGGGATGACAGGCGCTCCAAGCCAACCTCGCCGAGCACGGCCTTGATCTCGGCGTCGTCGATCTTGGCGCCCTCGGCGTGGTTCAGCACATCGCGCAGCGAACCGAGCGGGAAATAAGGCGTGCGCGGTACGAAGAATGGCTTCTCCCCGTCGGGCATGCCGATGCGGCCCCCTCCCCAGGGCCACAGGCCGGCAAGGGCGCGGAAGAACAGCGTCTTGCCGGCGCGCGGATCGCCGGTGATCATGACATGCTCGCCCGGATGGACTTCGACACTCGTCTCGGCAAGCCTGGTGCAGCCGTCGGGCGAGGCGACTTCAAGCTTGTCGAATGTCAGCTTGCCGTCCGGATTCTCGCCAAACTCGATCCGCTTTTCCTTGTCGTGCAGGATGTCCGTTTCACCAAGCGCGATGCGGAAGTCGGCGACGCGCATCAGCGTTGCCCGCCAGTCGGCGATAGCGCCGATATTGTTGATGAACCAGCGCAGTGAGGAATTCACCTGATTGAAGGCGCCCACCGCCATCATCAGCCCGCCGAAGCTGATGTCGCCCGCAAAATAGACCGGCGCCGCCACCAGGATCGGGGCCACCACGGTGATCCAGCCATAGCCATCGGTGACCCAGGAAAGGTTGATCTGGGCGCTGTAGATACGCCGCATGGCGCCAAGCACGGTGCCGAGGTCGAGCTCAAGCTGGCGCCTGGCATCGGCCTCGCCATGGGCAAGCGCGATCGCATCGACATTCTCGTTGACCCGGACCATCGAGGAGCGCAGCTCCGCCTCGCGGGTGTAACGATCGCTGTTGAAGCGTATCAGCGGCCGGCCCACCAACCAGCTCAGCCAGGACGCGATGCCGGCATAGAGGATCGCCGCCCAGACCATGTAGCCCGGTATGGCGATCGAATGGCCGCCGATGTGGAAGACGAAGCCGGAAGAGAGCTGCCAGAGCACGCCGATAAAGGACGCCAGCAGAATGAAGGACTGCAGCAGGCCGACGCCAAGGTCGGTCGACAAATCCGACAGATGGGCGGCATCCTGCTGCATGCGCTGATCGGGATTGACACCGATGGCGCCGGCATGGGTGAGCCGGAAGGCCCGGGCCGGCCGCATCCATTCATCGATAAGGTCGAGCGTCAGCGCCTCGCGCAGCCTCAGCCGGATCATCTGGTTGAGCCAGGTCTGGCCGATATTGAGCACCAGCAGGCTGCCGGCGATTTCCGCAAAGATCATCAGTTGGTGCAGGAAGCCCGCCAGATCACGCCGCGCCAGCGCATCGTAGAAAGGCTGGTTCCATCGGTTGAGCAGAACCTGCCCGATCGAGGTCGCTATGATGACGGCGACGATGCCGACGCAGACCCAGGCAAGCGGCCAGCGCACGGGCGAGGTCTTCAGCGCCAGGCGTATCGTGGTCAGCTGGTCGGAAAGGCTGCTGGTCTCGATCGAGAACGTAGCCTGCTCGGCGCCTGGCTCGTAGTCCATTTGGTCAGCCATAAAGGAAATCCCTGATTTCGGACGCGACTAGCGAAGCCGCGCCGCGAAGCTTTCCCTCAGATAGGGTGGCGGTGGGGGTAAAGGACAAGGCGCGGTTCTGATCACGAACGCGTCACCCGTCGGGCGGCAGCGACGGTCGACTTGCGTCCAAGCCGCGTCGCGCCCTGGGGCGAGAAGACCGGCACGAAGACGCGGCGCGAGGCGCGCTGCGCGACCGGCACGCCCTGGTAGAGCCGTTTCTGCGCCTCGACGATGATGACACCCGAAAAGATCGGCCAGAACCGGCGGCCGGCCCGCTCCAGCACATTGTGGAACCGCATGACGAAACGCCGTGGCGACGGCGGGAAGAACAACGCATCGCTCCACGTCGCCGGGGTGAAGTTCGCCTCGCGCAGCAACTCGGTCAGCTGGCCGCGCGAGAACGGCCGGCCGTTGCCGAAGGGCGTGTGCTCGAAGCGGGCCCAGACGCCGCGCCGGTTGGGCACGACGATGACGACCCTGCCCGCAGGCGACAGCACGCGCCAGATCTCGTTCAGCGTCTCGCGCGGGTTTTCGGCATGTTCGAGCGAATGCACGAGCAGCACGCGATCGATGCAGGAATCGACCAGCGGCAGTTCCTCATCGAACACCAGTGCAGTCGCCGCCGGCCCGGTCGCCGGCCACACCACCGCGCCCTGCGTCGCCGGCATGAAAGCGAAGACACGCTCTGCATCGGTGCCGAAGCGTTCCAGCCACGGCAGCGTGTAGCCAAGCCCGACCAGTCGCTCGTTGGGCACGGTTGTCCATATGGACGACAGCGCCATGGTGATCGAATGCTCGGCCAGGCGGCCGAGCATGGACGAATAGAAGGAGCGCAGGTCGACGATGTCCGAATGCATGCGCGGGACGGTAGCCGCGATAAATGCCAAGTTCAACAAAGGCGCCAAGTTCGATGAACGCGGATGACATCGGCAGCCGGTCGCCCTATGTCTGCGGCGATAAATGGAGAAAGATGCCATGGCCGTCGAGATCGAGCAGTTCACGTGCCGCACCGACAATTTCGGCGTGCTGGTTCACGATCCCAAAAGCGGAGAGACGGCGATCATCGACGCGCCGGAAGAAGCGCCGATCCTGGCGGCGATCAAGCGCACCGGCTGGACGCCGACATTGATCCTCACCACGCACCATCATGCCGATCACGTCGAGGCCAATCTGGCGCTCAAGGAGCGCTTCAAGCTGCGCATCATCGGCCCGGAAGCCGAGAAGGCTAAGATTCCCGGTATCGACGAGACGGTCGGCCAAGGCTCGGTCGTGCGGCTTGGCGAGGAACGGATCGAGGTCATCGAGACGCCCGGCCATACCGCCGGCCATGTTTCCTACCACCTGCCGGCCTCGAAAGTGGCCTTCACCGCCGACACCTTGTTCGCGTTGGGTTGCGGCCGCCTGTTCGAATGCAAGCCGCCGGTGATGTATGAATCGCTGAAGAAGCTGGCGGCGCTGCCCGCGCAAACCGCCATCTATTGCGGGCACGAATACACTTTGGCCAATGCCCGCTTCGCGGTGACGATCGACCCGGGCAACCCGCTGCTCAGGCAGCGCGCGGCCAGGATCGAGGCGCTGCGCGCCGACAACAAGCCGACGCTGCCGACGACCATCGGCGAGGAACTGTCGACCAACCCGTTCCTGCGCTGGCACGACCCGGCGATCCGCAAGCATCTCGGCATGGAGAAAGCCAGCGACGCCGAGGTGTTTGCCGAAATCCGCAAGCGCAAGGATAATTTTTGAGCCATGTCGCCCGAAACTGTGCAGCGGTTTTGGGGTAATCACTTGCATCAACGCAAAGAATGCGAATGACGACCAGCGCCGCCGAGATCATCGCAACGCTTGGCCTCGAGCCGCACCCCGAGGGCGGCTGGTACGCCGAGACGTTTCGCGACGCCGGGGGTGGCCCGCGCGGTCATTCGACCGCGATCTATTTCCTGCTCGAGCAAGGTCAGCTTTCGGCATGGCATCGGGTGAAGGACGCGGCCGAGGTCTGGCACTTCTATGCCGGCGCGCCGCTGGCGCTGTCGATGCATGAGGAAGGCGCAAGCGGGGTCATCGAGCAGGTTCTGGGCGCGGCCCTTGCCGCGGGCGAGCGGCCGCAGATCGTCGTGCCGGCCGGCTGTTGGCAGTCGGCGCGCAGCTTAGGTGAATGGACGCTGGTCGGCTGCACCGTGGCGCCGGGCTTCGATTTTGCCGCCTTCGAACTGGCCGAGCCGGACTGGCAGCCAGAGAATGCCTAACTCGGCAGAAAACCCAGCGTGATCGCCAGCTGGGCGGCGTAATAGAGCATCCAGACCGCATAGCGCATCCAAAGGCGCTGCGGCGAGATCGCCGCGAGCAGGAAGCGCTCGGTCGCCAGCAACCCGTCCGAAGCGATGAACAGCACCGCGCCGGCGATGACCCAAGCGCTGCCCGTGGTGAGCGCTGAAATGCCCATGGCGAGGATCGCCGCGACATAGACGGCGATCGGGATGCGCAGTTGCGGACCGACGCGGCGCCAGAGCGCGGCAAGCATGACGACGCTGAACGCGGCCATGGCCAGCGCGATCGCGCCTCGCCAGGATTCGGCGCCCACCAGTCGGAGCCCGCCGCCTGACCGCGCAAACAGCGCCACATAGGCGACGTGCCCGGCGAGGAAGCTCGTCAACCCGCCGAGAAAGGCCTTTTCGCCGTCGCGTGACAGGAAGGCGTCGCCGATAGCGCTCAAGCCCAGCGCCGCGACAAGCAGCAGCGGACCGCCCTGCATGGCGGCAAGCACGGCCAGCAAGGCGACGGCAAGCGTCTTTGCCGCCGTGCGCGTCCATTTCGGCGGCATGTCGAGCGCAAAGGCGTAGATCGCGGCCGCGACGAACGAGAACAGAAGCGTCGCGTTGGCGTTGGCCTCGATGCCGCCGGGAAATGGCATCATGCGTTGACCTCTTTTTCCACCGGCTTGCGCATCAGCAGCGACTTCGCGGCAAGCGCGGCACCCCCGGTGATGAGCACGCAGGCAGCGAGGATACGCAACGACGGCTCTGCGACACCGGCAGCGATCAGCACCAGCGTCGAGAGCAGCGGCGCCGCATAGCTCGCGGCGCCCAGCACCTGGATATTGCCGCGCTTGACGCCGATGTCCCAGGCATAGAAGGCTGCGCCGACGGGCATCAGGCCGAGCCCGATGACCGCCAGCCACTGTCTGGGGCCGTCGGGCAGCACGGTCTTCTCAAGCAGAAAATGGCAGGCCAGCGACAGCACAGACGTCGCCAAGCAGAACCAGGTGACGATCGAGGTCGGCACCGACGGGAACCGCCGCGACAGAAGTGAATAGGACGACCACAACAGCGCGCAGACGGCGGCCATCGCGTAGCCGAAGGCATAACGCGTATCGAAGGCCAGCCCGCCGCCCTTGGTGACGATCAGGAAAGTGCCGGCAAGGCCAAGCAGCGCGCCGACGACATGGTTCCAGGCCAGCCGCTCGCCCGGCATCAGCGCGGAACCCAGCACGATCAGCAACGGCCACAGATAGGCGATCAGGCTCGCCTCGACCGCCGGTGCGTTGCGCAGCGCCGTGAAATAGAAGAAATGGTAGCCGAACAGGCCGGCTATGCCGATTACCCAGACCTGTGGCGGGATCTTCTCGCTGCGGTCGGGCGCCGGCATCACCAGCCGCGCAGCCAGGCCGACGCAGGTGCCGATGGCGAAGGTGATGGCCGACAGCAGGAAAGGCGGCACCTGCCCGGAAGCGTCGGTGAGCAACGCCAGCAACGCCCACATGGCGACCGCCGAAAACCCGATCAGTGTTGCGCGCCCCATATCTCCCCCGCCGGCGCACGGCGGCGCCTGACCTAATTTGCCGCTTCGAACCGGCCGGCGCTGATGGTCAGCGGACCGATCTGGGTCCCGACCGTGGCGCGGATCGGGGCATATACGCCGGATTGACCGACCGGTGCAAACGTCACCAGCATGCGGCTCTTGTCCTTGAGGTAATTCAGCGCCTTGCGCCCCTTGCGATAGCCAGCCACCGGCTCGAAGCCCATCTTGCAGGTCACCGTATCGCCCTTGTAGCCGGGCACCGAGATCGAACCCTTGGAGGCATAGGTCAAGGTCAGGTCGGCGCGCATCTCGCCATCATAGAACTTGACCGTGCGTCCGCAGACCTTGTCCAGGCTGTCGGCGTGGATGACGGTCGCGGCCATTGGATCGAGCACCGATTTCAGGTCTCCGTCGCCGATCGGCACCCAGCTCTTCGGATCGCGCTTGCCTGGAGCGGGAACGACTTGCGTGGAGGAGACCGCGCCGTTGCTGAAGCGGATGTCGACCATCGAGGCCTTCTTGCCGGACGTGTAATCGGCCCTGAACACCTGCGGCGTCATCCGCTTGTCGGAAATGATGCCTTTCGACGAAATTGTGCCTTTCGTGTCGTCGAACAGCCTGCCGAGCCCGGCGGCGGAGACGGTGCCGTCGATGGCGTAGGTATCGCCCACATAGCGGCTGGAAAAGGTCGCCCTGGCGATCGACAGGCCGAGATAGGACACCGTATATTCGCCCTTGAAGGATTGCGGGGCCGTAGCGGCGAAGCTTGTTGCCGGGACGGCAAGGGCAAGAATGGCGGCGAATGCGTGAGATGGACGGAGCATGGCGGCTGGCGAATCCCTGGCGGTTCGGCCGGAACGCAACGGCTCCAGCCTAGCATATCCCTTCGCGAAGGGCTTATAGTGTGAAATCCGGCCTTTATATGGAGCGCGACTGACAGCCGGCGACGTGCCGGAGCTTGACGCAGTGGTGAAATGCCACTATGGAACGCCAACTTTTCCAAAGGCCGCCTGACCGAGACCGCGCGCCGCCTGGCGCGGGCAGAATGGTTTGGCAGGTTTAGAAACTGAAGGTTAGACAAATGTCCCGCACCTGCGAACTCACTGCCAAGGCAGTCCAGACCGGCAACAATGTGAGCCACGCCAACAACAAGACCAAGCGTCGCTTCCTGCCGAACCTGGTCAATGTGACGCTGATTTCCGAAGCGCTGAACCAGAACGTTCGGCTGCGCATTTCGGCCAACGCGCTGCGTTCGGTCGAGCATCGCGGCGGCCTCGACGCCTTCCTGGTCAAGGCCGACGTCAAGGAATTGTCGCAGCGCGCTCGTCTGCTGAAGAAGCAGATTGCCAAGAAGCTTGCCGAGCAGTCCGCCGCTTAAAGCAGCGTTCGGGCGGGGACGACCGCCTCGGGCACCGGCCATATCCGTTGCCCGAATAAGAGCGAGCGTCGGCACGACGTTCGGCTGGTTCCATTACCCAGGATAAAAAAATGAACTTCCTGACGCGATACCTGCCCTTCGTGGCCGCCATGGCGCTTGTCGTCGTGGCGTCGAATATCCTCGTGCAGTTCCCGATGCAGGGCCAGGTCGGCGGCCTGTCGCTGGCGGACCTGCTGACCTGGGGCGCCTTCACCTATCCTTTCTCCTTCCTGGTCACCGACCTCGCCAACCGCCGCTACGGCCCGGCCGTGGCGCGCAAGGTTGTGTTCGTCGGCTTCATGACCGCGGTGACCTGCTCGATCCTGGTCCCGCCCTTCCTGTTCCGTCATGGCCTGATCGAGTTCGAAACCGCCGCTGACCGGCTGGTGCGCATCGCGGCCGCTTCCGGCGCCGCCTTCCTCACCGCACAATTGCTCGACGTCACCGTCTTCAACCGGCTGCGCCGGCAGAGCTGGTGGCGCGCGCCGATCGTCGGCACGCTGGTCGGCTCGGTGTTCGACACGGTCGTCTTCTTCGGCGTCGCCTTTTCCTCCGCCTTCGCCTTTGCCGGCCCCAGTGACAGTTTCGCGCTGGAGTCAGCGCCGCTGATGGGGGTGCTGCCGGTCGAGACGATGCGCTGGGTCTCCTGGGCGCTTGGCGACCTTTCGGTCAAGCTGATCATCGCCGTGGTGGCGCTGATCCCCTACCGGCTGCTTGCCGCTCGCTGGAGCCAGCCGGCAATGGCGGCCAGTGCATGATCCCAAAAAGTGGGAACCGGTTTTTGGAGAAGATCATGCTCCAAACAGAACGAGAGAGCATGATCCCGAGAAGCGGAACCAGGCCGTGATCCCCTGGGTTCAGCTTGATTCCGCCCGCACGCCCGATGGCGGCCAAGAACTGCGCCTGAAGCAGCGCGGCACTGAGTTTTCGATCATGCTCGGCGCCAACGAACTGATGAACAGCCGCCTCAGCGGCTCGGAGGAGGCGCTCGCCAGGTTTTCCTGCGAGCGAATCGCCGAACGCAAGCGGCCAGGCATTCTCATCGGCGGGCTCGGCATGGGCTTCACCTTGCGCGCCGCTCTCGCCGCGCTCGAGGAGGACGCCGCCGTCACGGTCGCGGAGCTTGTCCCAGCGGTCGTCGCCTGGGCGCGCGGCCCGATGTCGACGATCTTCGGCGGCTGCCTCGACGATCCTCGCGTCACCGTTCGCGAGGGCGATGTCGGCCAGCTGATAAGGGCGCAGAAAGCCGCTTGGGACGCCATCCTGCTCGACGTCGACAATGGTCCCGAGGGCATCGTCTACAAGGGCAATGACTCACTCTATGATGCGGCCGGGCTGGCCGCCGCGCGTGCCGCATTGAAGCCAGGCGGCGTGCTGGCGGTCTGGTCGCAGGGGCCGGACAGCGGCTTCACCCGGCGACTGAAGCAGGCAGGCTTCGCGGTCGAGGAGGTCAACACGCGCGCCCACGGCAAGCGCGGCGCGCGCCACATGATCTGGATTGCAGCCAAAGGGCCCTGAGCCGACAGGATTGCCACGGCCGCTTTACGCTTTGTTACGGCTGATGGTGGAGGATCGCGGAGGCTCCCAAGGCATTGCAACCACCATGATCGTGCGCGCCACCGGTTGGAAAAATGATCTCCTGCTTGCGGCATGCGCCACCCTGGTGGTGCTGACGATCAACGTTGTCTCCGGTTTCCCCTCGCTTCGCGATTATGGCGCGGACAATGACAGCATGCTGCGGCTGGTCGAGGTCCGCGACCTGCTTGCCGGCCAGGGCTGGTTCGATCTCCATCAATACAGGATGGGCACGGCGGGCGGCTTCCTCATGCACTGGTCCCGGCTCGTGGATGCGCCGCTCGCATTGCTTGTCATGGCCTTCGATGCGCTCGGCGCCAGCACCGCCACCGCCGAACGCGCCGCGCAGATCATCTGGCCGACCGCGCTCTATGGACTGACCATATTCGTGCTCATGCGCGCCTCGCGGCGCTACGCCGGCGCCGACGTCGCGATGCCCTCGCTCATCCTGTCGACGGCAGCGCTGTTCTACCTAGTGATCTACAGCCCCGGCGTGATTGATCATCACAATGTCCAGCTGCTGCTGACGGCGGCCGGCCTCTGGCTGGTGATGGAAGCGCCCTCCTGGCGGCCTGCCGCCCTGCTTTCAGGCATTTGCGCCGGCTTGACGCTCACTGTCGGTATGGAGACCGCTCCCTATGTGGCGACGCTCGGCATCTGCGCGGCGGTCCTGTTCGTCCTCGACGATAAGGAGCGCGCCACCGCGCGAGGCTTCGGCCTTGGATTTGCCGACATCGCCTTGATGGTCTTCGTGGCGACCATCCGGCCGTCCGACTGGGGCGTCGCTCAGTGTGACGCCTTCTCATCCTTCCAGTTCGCGGTTGCGGCACTTTCCGGCTTTGGCCTCGCGATCGCCAGCGCGTTGACCGCGTCGACGGCGAGGGCCAGGCTTGTCTCGATGCTGGCGCTGGCGGTGATGGTCGCGGCCGTGGCGGTCGTGTTCTTCCCGCAATGCCTGGGGTCACCCTATGCGGGCATGGACGAACGCATTCGCACCTATTGGCTGGCCGACGTTGTCGAAGCGCAGCCCTTCTGGAGCGTCGCCATCCACCAGCCAAAGCTGATGGCGGCGCGCTATGTGACGCCCTTCATCGCCATGCTGCTGATCGGCTTTCAGCTGCGAAGCCGTCGCCTGCGCCGCGAGGAGATGCTCGCCGCCATCCTGCTTGTCGTCGCCTTCGGCGTCAGCCTCTGGCAGGTGCGCGGCTCGACCTTCTCCGTTGCCTTCGCCGTGCTGCCGCTCTCGGCCTGGATCGCGAAGATCCGTTACAGGGCAAGCACCGTGCCCTCATGGCGCATCTCCATGGGCATTGTCATGGCGTGGCTGGTCTCGCTCAATGCGACCTGGGCCGGGGTCGCGGTGGCGGCGCAATCCGTTATCCAGAAGGCGCCGCAGCGGATCAATTCTGATCCCGACCATGCCGTGACCTGCGGCAAGCCGGCCGACTTCCAACATCTGGCCGCCCTGCCCGCGACGACGGTGCTTGCCTCGTCCAATCTCGGCTCGGGGATATTGATGTTCACCGGCCACCGGGCGCTGGCCGGCCCTTACCACCGCAATGTGGCCGGCAACCTCGCCATGCTCGACGCCTTCATGGGTGCCCCGGACGCTGCCCGCGCCGTCATTGCGCGCGAGCGCGTCGGACTGGTCGCGGTCTGCCGCGGCAACACAGAAGAGATATCGCTGGGCCTGGACGCGCCGGATGGCCTTGCCGCGGCGTTGCTGCGGGGCGACGTGCCGGCATGGCTTGAACTTGACCAGACGACCGCGGGGAAGCCGATCGAGATCTACAAGGTCCGTTGAATATCGGCTTGCGGCCAAATCAGCATTGTCGCCGGATGCCTTGCTCTTGCTTTGGGTCGATGCAACATCACCTCGTGATTTGGAAACCGCGATTGAAGTCAGTCCGTGGATCATTGCAATCCAGCCTGCGCTTTGGTTAGCATTCCGCGCGGTCAGCGATATATCTATTCAAGAAATTTGTGTTCAGGGTTCTTTGGGATGGGGAAAGGTTATCCATGTCGGCCATAGACGGCGCGGCGACGGCGTCAGCCAAACAAACGCTGCAGCATGTTGTCTCCCACATGGTGGAGGCGGTGAACCGCGCCACCTTCGTGGAAAAGCCGTTCTGGCATCTGGAAATGACCGATGTCTTCCCGGCGGACCTCTATCGGCGCATGCGCGCCGCCATGCCGGAGGCGCGCGAATATCGTGCGCTCAAGGGCCGCAACAATGTGAACATCAAGGCCGATGGCACCGCGACGCGGATCAAGATCGACCTCTACCCCGAATATATCCGCCATCTGCCAGCCGAGAAACGGGCCGTCTGGGCCCTGGTCGGCAAGGCATTGCATGCGCCGGAACTGAAGGACGCCTTCATGCGCCGCCTTGCCCCGGGCCTGGCGCGCCGGTTCGGCTCGGACTTCATGAAGGTCGGCATGTATCCGGTGCCGATGCTGACGCGCGATGTGCCGGGCTACAAGATCGGTTTCCACACCGACACGAAATGGAAGGGCATCACGGTCCAGTTCTATTTGCCGGAGGATGACTCGATCAACCATATCGGCACCCGCTTCGCCGAGCGCATGCCGGACGGGGGCTTCGAGAATTCGCACCGGATGTCGTTTTCGCCGAACACGGGCTACGCCTTTGCGGTCGGCACCGACACCTGGCATGCGGTCGACACCATCGGACCGGAAGTCCGCACCCGCGACAGCATCCTTCACACCTATCTCGTCGACAACACCGCGACGCTCAAGATCCGCAACCGCAGCAAGCGCGCCGCCAATTTCGTGATGAACGAAGTCCGCCACGTCGGCCGGTAACCTCGCAGCGCTCGCCGTCGGCAAAGCCGAAACCCCTCAGTCCTGGTGCAGGATGAATTCCAGGTAGAGGTTGCGCTGCAGGATCGAATGGTTGTCGTCGGATATCAGCGACAGCATCGGCGCGCCATCATCGCGGGTCCAGACGTCGAGACCTTCCAAATTCTCGATCTGGTAGCCCATGCCGGCCTCCATCAGCACAGGCCCATCGGCGAGCGCACCCTTCTCGACGCTACCGCCATAGATGCGCCGCAGCCGCATCTTCACCCCGCGCGCGATCGAGAAGCTGCGCTCCAAGCAGCAGGTCGCCGTCCGGCAGGAAGGCACCGTCGGTAATGTCGAAATCGCCGTTGCGCTTGATGGTGAAGACGCCTTTGTGCGGCCCTTCGATGATAGCGGCGTAGACATTGCTTGATATGTCGAGACTCCTTCCGAAACCACGACCAGGCCGCCCGCGTGCTGCCCATAAGGATTGGCGTGGGCGACGGTCTCGAAGCCGCGGTTCTGGCGCAGCTCCCTGGCGGGGACCAGGCAATCGAGCTGCCTGACCGGCGCTTTCATATTGTCGGGATCAATCTTGAACTGGGCGACGCGCTGGTCGCGCTCGAAGCCGACGGTGGCGACGCCGTCCTTCACCGCGAACCCTTCCGCGTCGACATCCCACTTCCGGTCGATCGGCCGGCCCGAAGCGTCGACCATCTGCTGCATCCGGAAATTCTTGACGCCCGAGGGGCGCTTGTCGGCGTCTGTATAATTATGCCGAAGAACCAGAAGCCGGTGTCGGCAACCCCGATGAAGTCGCGCCCCGCCTTGAGAAAGCGAAGCGCCGACAGCGCGCCGAAATCGCGCGCAGGCGAGGTCATCTCCAGCCCGCCGACGAATTCGAAAGGCCCGAACCGCGTCTCGTCGTGGCCGGTATGGAACTGGGTGATCGGCCGCGCCGAAATCTCGACGGTCTCGACGGATGCACTCTAGGCGGCGATGGCCGGCGAGGCGCAGGTCAGCACGCAGGCGACGAGCGTCCGCCGCGCACGCCGCGCCGAAAAGATCATCCGGCGCGCCGCAAACCGCCGCGGCGCGTGTCGCGCGCGCTCTCCTCGCCGAACAGCGAGGCGAGCTGCTCGGTCATGGCGCCGGCCAGTTCCTCTGCATCGACGATGGTGACGGCGCGGCGATAATAGCGCGTGACGTCATGGCCGATGCCGATCGCCAAGAGTTCGACCGGCGAGCGCGTCTCGATCAGCTCGATGACCGCCCGCAGATGGCGCTCCAGATAGTTGCCCGGATTGACCGAGAGCGTCGAATCGTCGACCGGCGCTCCGTCCGAGATCATCATCAGGATCTTGCGCTGCTCGGGCCGGCCGATCAGCCGGTTATGCGCCCAAAGCAGCGCCTCGCCGTCGATATTTTCCTTGAGCAGGCCCTCGCGCATCATCAGCCCGAGATTGCGCCGCGCGCGCCGCCATGGATGGTCGGCGGACTTGTAGATGATGTGGCGCAGATCGTTGAGCCGTCCGGGATTGGGGGGCTTGCCGTCTTTCAGCCATTTCTCGCGAGCCTGCCCGCCTTTCCAGGCCCGCGTGGTGAAGCCGAGGATTTCGACCGAAACGCCGCAGCGCTCCAGCGTGCGCGCCAGGATGTCGGCGCAGGTCGCCGCGACCGTAATTGGCCGGCCGCGCATCGAGCCAGAATTGTCGAGCACCAGCGACACCACCGTGTCGCGGAACTTGGCGTCGCGCTCCTGCTTGAAGGAGAGCGGCTGCATCGGATCGATGACGACGCGCACCAGCCGCGCCGGATCGAGATAGCCTTCTTCGAGATCGAAATCCCAGGAACGGTTCTGCTGCGCCATCAGCCGGCGCTGCAGCCGGTTGGCGAGCCGCCCGACGACGCCCGACAGGTTGGCCAGCTGCTTGTCGAGGAAGGCGCGCAGCCGGTCGAGCTCCTCTTCCTCGCAAAGGTCCTCGGCCCCCACCGTCTCGTCGAAGGCGGTGGTGAAGACCTTGTAGTCGATCTCCTTCGGCAGGTTGAGGAACGGGTTGTCGTTGCGCTTTGCCTCGCCCGGCGTCTCGGCGTCGGAATCATCGTCGTCGGAGAGGTCGTCGGATGTGGCGTCGGTCGCCTCCGTCTCGGCCGACTCTTCCTCGTCGGCGGAAGCTTCGGCATCTTCCGACTGAGACTGCTCCGAGCCTGAATCCTCCTCGCCGCCTTCCTCGCTCTGTTCCTCGCCCTGCTGCTCGTTCTCTTCGTTTTCCTCGGAATCGTCGGTTTCCTGGTCGTCGCCGAGTTCCTCGGCCATCTCCATGGAAACGAGCATGTCGCGCACGACGCGGGCAAAGGCCTGCTGGTCCTCCAGCTTGGCGGATAGGCCGTCGAGGTCGCCACCCGCCTTTTCCTCGACCCAGGGGCGCCAGAGATCGACGAGCTGCTCCGCGCTCTTCGGCACGGGCCGGCCGGTGAGTTTTTCGCGCACGATCAGCGCGATCGCTTCTTCCAGCGGCGCGTCGGCCTTGTCCCTGACGTCAACGAGATTCGCCTTGGTGTATTTGTCCTCGAGCATCGAGCCGATATTGTCGGCCACGCCCTGCATGGCGCGGCTGCCGATCGCCTCGACGCGCGCCTGCTCGACCGCGTCGAAGATGGATCTCGCGAGCTTCCCTTCCGGCGCCAGCTTGTTGTGGATGCGCTGATCGTGGCAGGCGCGCTTCAGCGCCATGGAATCGCCGATGCCGCGGGTGATCGCGATGTCGTTACGGGAGGCCTTCTTAGGCAGCTCGGGCAGCCGGGCGCGGTTGCCGGCCAGAGCCGGCCGGTCCTTGGCGAAGCCGACCTCGAGATCCTTGTCGCCGGCGACGGCGCGCATGCATACGGTGACGGCGCGCTTGAAGCTGTCCGCTTCAGACCCGTTCCTCGGCTTGTTGCGCGTGTTGTCGCCTGGACCCGCCATTGATCATTCCCTGCGCGTTTTCATGCTGAAAGGCTGGAGGCCTTTCAGCTGCGCGCCTAACCCAGCACCATGTTGGCGGCGCTCTCCGGCAGATCCTCGCCGAAGGCGCGCTGGTAGAACTCGGCAACCACCGAACGCTCCAGCTCGTCGCATTTGTTGAGGAAGGTCAGGCGGAACGCCATGCCGATGTCGCCGAAGATCTCGGCGTTTTCGGCCCAGGTGATGACGGTACGCGGGCTCATCACGGTCGACAGGTCGCCATTGATGAAGGCCGAGCGCGTCATGTCGGCGACGCGCACCATCTTGTTGACGATGTCCCTGCCCTTGTTGTCGCGATAGTGCTTGGCTTTGGCCAGCACGATGTTCACCTCATTGTCGTGCGGCAGGTAGTTGAGCGTGGTGACGATCGACCAGCGGTCCATCTGCGCCTGGTTGATCTGCTGCGTGCCGTGATAGAGGCCGGTGGTGTCGCCGAGGCCGACCGTGTTCGCGGTGGCGAACAGCCGGAAAGCCGGATGCGGGCGGATGACACGGCTCTGGTCGAGCAGCGTGAGCCGGCCCGACGATTCCAGCACGCGCTGGATGACGAACATCACGTCCGGCCGGCCGGCATCGTACTCGTCGAAGCAGAGCGCGACATTGTGCTGATAGGCCCAGGGCAGGATGCCGTCGCGGAACTCGGTTACCTGCAGGCCCTCCTTGACGACGATGGCGTCCTTGCCGACGAGGTCGATACGGCTGACATGGCTGTCGAGGTTGACGCGCACGCAAGGCCAGTTGAGCCGCGCCGCGACCTGCTCGATATGCGTCGACTTGCCGGTGCCGTGATAGCCCGACACCATCACGCGGCGGTTGTAGGCAAAGCCGGCGAGGATCGCCAATGTCGTCGCCTTGTCGAACAGATAATCCGGATCGATGTCCGGGACATGCTCGGTCGCCGCCGAATAGGCAGGAACGACCATCTTGGACTCGAAACCGAATTTCTCCTTCACCGACACCGTCGTGTCGGGCAGGTTGGCGATGTCGCGATCGACCTTGTTCATCTCTATCAACGTCTCCACGGGCGAAACGCCGCGTTTCGCCGGCAATCGATTTTGTCCGGGGGCGGTCTTAGAGCCTTTTCCAACCTTATGAAAGTTGGAAAACGACACGGACCGTAGGGCCGCTCAGCACAATCCTGCCTGCTTGAGCACGCGATAGGCCTGCAGCACATCGCGGAACCGGTCTTCCGAACCTCTGTCGCCGCCATTCGCATCCGGATGGTGGCGCTTAACCAGTTCCTTATAACGCGCCTTGATGTCCTGACCAGTCGCCTTTGTATCAAGGCCAAGCGTTTCCAGCGCCTTGGCCTCAAGCGGCTTTGCCTTGCGTTCGCGCGGCTCGCGCGAGCCTGAACCGAACAGATTGAACGGATCGCGCATGCGGTTGTAGTAGCCGGCGCGCCCCGAGCGCTGCTGCGCGAAATCCGGCGCCGAGCGCGTCCCGCCGCCGTTGGCGCCCATGCGCCAAGTCGGCCTGTGGCCGGTCAGCGCCTCTTTCTGGAAGCGGGCGATCTCGCTGTCCGACACGCCGGAGAAGTAGTTGAAGCCTTTGTTGTATTCGCGCACATGGTCGAAGCAGAAGCGGAAATACTCGCCTTCCTTTAGGCGCCCGACCGGCGCCCGGTGCGTGCCGGCTTCGTTGCAACCATCCCACTGGCAGATCGGCGCGCGCGACTTCAGCTCCGCGTCCTTCTCCGGCCGGATCCGGATCTTTTCGAAATATTTGGGATACGCTTTCATCTCACCCATTTATGGGCTGTTCGCATGTGCGAAACAAGAATTGACATTTCGCCGATGATCGCCCTAACCGCTGAATCGCGGCTTAAAAGCGGTCGAAATGCAAGATTTTGCGGCTGTGCCGCATATGTGGTGAAGGGAAGCCCTGATGTCCATACAGGCCAAGATGGAAGACAAGCTGAAAGCGGCATTTTCGCCCGAGTGGCTCGCCGTCATCAATGAAAGCCACCTTCATGCAGGCCATCATCATGTCGAATCCGGCCATCATGCGACGTTCGACGGCACCGGCGAGACGCATTTCCGCGTCCGCATTGTCTCGCCGAGTTTTGCCGGCATGAGCCGCATCGACCGCCACCGCGCCGTCAACGAGCTGCTTGCCGACGAACTGCAAGCCGGCGTCCACGCGCTGGCGATCGAGCCGGCGGCACCCGGCGAGAAGACTCGCTGGTAATCAGGTCACCGTCGCCTTCAGGAACGCCAGTGCCGCCGCGGTCAAGGCGTCGCCATCCTGGCCGAAATCGCCATTGATCGACATATGCGTATAGGCGCTGCCGTCGAACAGCGTGACCTTGGTGCCGGTGGCGCGCAGGCGTTCCGCGAAAGCCTTTGACTCTTCGCCTCGCCCGGGCGCGCGCGAATAGGCGATGAAGGTCGGCGGATGTTTTTTGCCCTCGACAAAGGTCGCGGGCGAAAGCGCCGCCCATTGTTTCGGGTCGGAGAAGACACGCGCATAGGCGCGCACCATGCCGCCATTCCTCGAAAGCGCGGCAAGATCATAGGCCCTGGTGTCGTCCAGGATCAGCGCGGCGACGCCCGGCAACCCTCCGCGCATGCCGGTCAGCGCGACCAGATGGCAGCCGGCCGAATGGCCCATGCCGACGATGCGGTCCGGATCGCCGCCATGCCGGGCGATGTTGGCGCGCAGAAAGGCGTAGGCATTTTCGACGTCGCCGGCCTGGGTCGCGACATCCGCTTCCGGCAGCATTCGGTAATCGATCGAGACGAACACTAAGCCATTGGCGAGCAGGAAGCCCGGCTTTGAGCCGACCTGGCTGCGCTTGCCGAACCGCCAGGCGCCGCCATGGACGAAGAAGACCACCGGCAGGTTCTTGGCGCCGGCCGGTGCGTAGATGTCGAGCTTGGCCGGACCGTAATCGAAGGTCTGCGGCTCCGGCTGGACCGGACGCCCGGCGGCTGACGCACCCGCCGGCAGCAGCGCCGCCAGTGATGCCACGATGAAGTAGCGTCGATCGATCATCGCCATCTCCGGCCAGGTTGTGTCGCGGCGGGCACGAGTGCTCGCTACGCGCCTCGTCTACGAACCAAAAATGACAACTTTCGGTGCGAAAACGAATCCGCTTCTTGACCGTCCGCTGGCAATCACCACGTATGTTCATAGGCGAGCATTTGCGGCCGAATCGGGGTGTCCCGAAGGCCAAAGTCGGAGTGCATTGTGCGCTCTCTCTTCAGATGAAGGGAACCACAATGCTTTCCGGCGGTTGATGAAGCGATGAGCCGATTGGCAGCCTATCGGCTCCGAGGCAAAGCATCATGCGCGAGAACCAATCCGACGTCTTCGATCTGTTTTCGGAGATTTATTCCAACGCGGCCCAGGAAGAGATCAGTCTTCAGCAATATCTGCTGGCTTGCCGCGAGGACAAATCCATGTACGCCTCGGCGCCCGAGCGCATGGTTGAGGCGATCGGCGAGCCGACCCTGGTCGACACCAGCAAGGACGAGCGGCTCGGCCGCATTTTCTCCAACCGCACGATCAAGATCTATCCCTCCTTTTCCGACTTCTACGGAATGGAGGATACGATCGAGCGCATCGCCGGATATTTCCGCTACGCCTCGCAAGGCCTCGAGGAGCGCAAGCAGATCCTCTATCTTCTCGGCCCGGTCGGCGGCGGCAAATCCTCGCTCGCCGAACGGCTGAAGAAGCTGATGGAAGAGCGGCCGATCTACACGCTCAAGGTCGGCAACCAGATCAGTCCGATTTTCGAATCGCCGCTCGGCCTCTTCCATCCCGACCGGATGAGCGATCTGCTGGAGGACAAATACGGCATCGCCCGCCGTCGCCTGAACGGACTGATCTCGCCCTGGGCAGCCAAGCGCCTGGATGAGCTGAAGGGCGACATCTCGAAATTCAGCGTCGTCAAGCTGATGCCGTCGCGGCTGCGCCAGATCGCCATCGCCAAGACCGAGCCCGGCGATGAGAACAATCAGGACGTTTCGGCCCTGGTCGGTAAGGTCGACATCAGGCAATTGGAGCATTTCAGCCAGTCCGACCCGGACGCCTATTCCTACAGCGGCGGCCTGAACCGGACCACGCAAGGCCTGCTCGAATTCGTCGAGATGTTCAAGGCACCGATCAAGGTCCTGCACCCATTGCTGACGGCCACCCAGGAAGGCAGCTACAACGGCACCGAGAATTTCGGCGCCTTCCCCTATCAGGGCATCGTCGTCGCCCATTCCAACGAATCGGAATGGCAGCAGTTCAAGAACAACAAGAACAATGAGGCCTTCCTCGACCGCATCCTCGTGGTCAAGGTGCCCTATTGCCTGCGCATCACCGAGGAGCGGCAGATCTACGAGAAGCTGCTGCGCGAGAGTGAACTTTCGAACAGCCCCTGCGCCCCAGAGGTGCTGGACATTCTCAGCCGCTTCACCGTCTCGACCCGCCTTGCCGAGCATGAGAACTCGCCGCTCTACACCAAGATGCGCGCCTATGATGGCGAGAACCTCAAGGAGGTCGACCCGAAGGCGAAATCGGTGCAGGAATATCGCGACGCCGCCGGCGTGGACGAAGGCATGACCGGCGTCAGCACGCGTTTCGCCTTCAAGATCCTGTCGCAGACCTTCAACTACGACACCAAGGAGGTGGCCGCCGATCCCGTCCACCTGATGTACATCCTCGAAGAGGCGATCAAGCGCGAGCAATTCCCGAAGGAAACCGAGGCCGCCTATCTCGAGTTCATCAAGTCGGAACTCGCTAGCCGCTATGCCGAGTTCATCGGCCACGAGATCCAGAAGGCTTATCTGGAATCCTACAGCGAGTACGGCCAGAACCTCTTCGACCGCTACATCGCTTATGCCGATGCCTGGATCGAGGATCAGGATTACAAGGATCCCGACACCGGCCAGATCCTCAACCGTGAGGTTCTGGAGAAGGAGTTGTCGCAGGTCGAGAAGCCAGCCGGCATCGCCAACCCCAAGGACTTCCGCAACGAAGTGGTCAAGTTCACCTTGCGCGCCCGGGCGCGCAACCATGGCCGCAACCCGTCCTGGACGAGCTACGAAAAGCTTCGCGAGGTTATCGAGAAGCGCATGTTCGGCCAGGTCGAGGACCTGTTGCCGGTGATCAGCTTCGGCTCCAAGCAGGACAGCGTCACGGAGAAGCGGCATAATGAATTCGTGCAGCGCATGGTGGAGCGCGGCTATACCCAGCGGCAGGTGCGCCGATTGGTCGACTGGTACATGCGCGTGAACAAGGCGGGTTGAGGAACGCCCGAACGGTGCCATGCCGATCTTCATCGACCGCCGTCTGAACCCGAAAGACAAGAGCCTTGGCAATCGCCAGCGCTTCCTCAGGCGTGCCCGCGAGGATCTCAAGCGCAGCATCCGCGACAAGGTCCGCACCGGCGGCATCGCCGAGCTCGACCGCGAACACGCCGTGCCAATGCCGCGCAAGGGCACCGACGAACCGACCTTCGGCGTCGACAAGCAAAGCGGCCGGCGCCAGCACATCCTGCCCGGCAACAGGACGTTCAGCCCTGGCGATCTTATCGACAAGCCTGGCGGCGGGGGAGGCTACGGATCGGCTCCGGGGACCACGGAGTCCGAAGATGACTTCCGCTTCGTGCTGTCGCGCGAGGAGGTGCTCGACCTTTTCTTTGAGGACCTCGAACTGCCGGATCTGGTTAAGCTCAACCTCAAGCAGATACTGAGCTTCAAGCCGAGACGGGCAGGCTTCGCCGCAAGCGGAGCGCCAACCAACATCAATGTCGGACGCACGATGCGCAACAGCCACGGGCGGCGCATAGCGCTCAGGCGCCCCAAGCAGACTGAGTTGGACGAAGTCGCCCGGCAGATCGCCGAACTGGAAGCAAAGCCGGCAAGCGCCGCGGTGGGCGAACGCATAAAGGCGCTGCGCGAAGACCTTGAGCGGCTTGAGCGCCGGCGCCGGCGCATTGCCTATGTCGATCCGGTGGACATCCGTTTCAACCGCTTCGATCCACAGCCTGTGCCCAATGCGAACGCGGTCATGTTCTGCCTGATGGACGTCTCGGGCTCGATGGGAGAGCGCGAGAAGGATCTGGCCAAACGCTTCTTTGTGTTGCTGCATCTCTTCCTGACGCGCCGCTACGAACGCATCGAGGTCGTGTTCATCCGCCACACCCACCAAGCCAAGGAGGTGGACGAGCAGACGTTCTTCTATCACACCGAAAGCGGTGGCACGGTCGTCTCCACGGCGCTCGAGGAAATGCATCGCATCATCCAGGAGCGCTATCCGGCGGCCGAATGGAACATCTACGCCGCCCAGGCTTCCGACGGTGACAACTTCGCCACCGACTCCGAACGCTGCATAGAACTGCTCGACCGCAAGCTCATGCGGCTTTGCCAGTATTTCGCCTATGTGGAGATCATCGACGAGCGGGAAAGCCACATCTTCGGCTCAACCGAGAACGGGACGTCGCTCTGGCGCGCCTACAACGCCGTCGACGGCAAATGGCCGAACTTCCAGATGAGGCGCATTGCCGCGCCGGCCGACATCTACCCGGTCTTCCGCGAGCTCTTCGCCAGGCAGCCCGCCCTGCGCAAGAGCGCTTGAGGGGCTCGGGCGATGGTCAGCCAGGCGCGCAAATCCGAACTGCTGTTCTCCGGCTCGGACTGGAATTTTTCAAAGCTGTCCCGCGTCTATGACGAGATCGAGGCGCTCGGGACCGAAGAGCTGGGCCTCGACATCTATCCTGTGCAGATGGAGGTCATCTCTTCCGAGCAGATGCTCGACGCCTATTCCTCGGTCGGCATGCCGCTGATGTACCGGCATTGGTCGTTCGGCAAGCGTTTCCTCTACGACGAATTTCTCTACCGCAAGGGCGCGCGCGGCCTGGCCTATGAGTTGGTCATCAACTCCAACCCCTGCATCGTCTATCTCATGGAAGAGAACACCATGGCCCTGCAGGCCCTGGTGACCGCGCATGCCGCGCTCGGGCACAACCATTTCTTCAAGAACAATCATCTCTTCCGGCAATGGACCGATGCCGGCGGCATTTTGAGCTATCTGGATTTTGCCAAGAGCTACATCGCCCGCTGCGAGGAGCGGCATGGCCTGGCGGCGGTGGAAGCGATCCTTGACTCGGCCCATGCGCTGATGGAGCAAGGCGTGTTCCGCTACCATCGGCCGCCGAAACTGTCGTCCGAGCAGCAGCGCGAGGGGCTGCGCGAGCGCCTCGAATACGAGGAACGCTCCTTCAACGATTTGTGGCGAACGCTGCCGCCCTCTCAGGGAAGGAACAAGCCGGAAGCGGGGGACGAAATCCTTGCCGAGCGGAAGAAATCGCTCAAGCTGCCGGAAGAAAACCTGCTCTATTTCCTGGAGAAGAACAGCCTCGTCCTCGAACCCTGGCAGCGTGAGATCGTCAGGATCGTGCGCGTCATCGCGCAATATTTCTACCCGCAGCGGCAAACCCAGGTGATGAACGAAGGCTGCGCCACTTTCGTGCACTATACGATCATGAACAGGCTGTTCGATCGTGGCCGCATCAGCGAAGGCGCCATGCTCGAGATCCTGCGCAACCACTCCAACGTGGTCTTCCAGCCGACTTATGACGATCCGCGCTACTCCGGCATCAATCCCTATGCGCTCGGCCTCGACATGATGCAGGATATCCAGCGCATCTCGACTGCGCCCACCGCCGAGGACCGCGACTGGTTTCCGGACATCGCCGGCCGCGGCGACTGGCGCGACACCCTGCTCGACGCCTGGGCCAACCACCGCGACGAATCCTTCATCCGCCAGTATCTGAGCCCGAGGTTGATCCGCAAATGGCGCCTCTTCGTGCTGGCCGATGGCGCAGACGAGCCGCATTATGAGGTGGCCTCGATCCACAATGAGCGCGGCTATGCCAGGATACGGTCGGCGCTGGCGCAAAGCTACGATATCGGCGCCAGCCGCCCCGACATCCAGGTGGTCGACGTTGACCTGCTGGGCGACCGGCATCTGCGGCTGCAGCACAAGGTCAAGGACGGCATCATGCTCGAGGGCCAGAGCCGCGACGCAACGCTGCGCCATATCCGCAACCTCTGGGGCTACGAGGTTAGCCTGGCGGCAATCGATGCCGGGACTGGCGCGACGCTCAGCGAGCGTTGGACCAAGGAACTGTAAGACCGCAAGTTGCCATTCTAGCCTTCGCTGGCGGGACGTATCCTCAACCTGGCAATGCGGTTCTTGTCGCGCTTCATCACGACGAAACGCTTGCCGTGAAAGGTGAAAGCCTGCTTTTCCTCAGGGATCGACTGCGTCTCATGGATGACGAGGCCGGCGATCGTGGTGGCTTCCTCGTCAGGAAGGTGCCAGTCGAGCGCGCGGTTCAAGTCGCGGATCGGCACGGTGCCGTCGACGACGACCGAGCCATCGGCTTCTTTCTTGACGCCCTGCATGTCGACATCGTGCTCGTCGGCGATCTCGCCGACGATCTCCTCGATGATGTCTTCCAGCGTCACCAGCCCTTCGACCTCGCCATACTCGTCGACGACGATGGCGAAATGCGTCTTGCGCCGCAGGAAGGCGTTGAGCTGTTCCTGCAAGGTGGTGGTGTCCGGCACGAACCAAGGCTTCGCCGCGATCTTCATCACGTCGATCTGCGAAAAGTCGTTGCCGACCTCATTGAGGGCCCTCAGCAGATCTTTCGCGTGCAGGACGCCGACGATGTTGTCGAGCGAACCCTTCCACAGCGGCATTCGGGTGTGCGGACTCGTGAGGATCTCGCGCACAACCGCTTCGGGCGTATTGTCGGCGTTGACGGAGCGCATATTGGTGCGGTGGACCATGACGTCCGACACTTCGAGCTCATCAAGGTCGAAGAGACCCTCGAGCCGGTTGCGCTCCTCACGGCCGGCTTCGCCGTCGCGACGGGAATCGTCGCTGTCATGATCCTTCCCGTTGCGCTCGCACCGCTGCGGCGGCTCGATCGGCCGCAGCGCATAGCCGACAGCGGCAAGCAAGCGGGCGCGAAACAGAAGCGCCATGATTACGATGGCGGCGAAGACGGCTGCGACGATCCAGCCGGCGTCGGTCATCCGGAACGGCTCCTATTGGACCGTTCGGGATGGCTCAGCTTGAGCCCTGCGGGATGGCTTGCCTTGAGGAAGGAGAGCACTTCCGAGGCCGGCACGTCCTTGGCGATGAACGACTGGCCGATGCCGCGCGTCAGGATGAAGGTCAGCGCGCCTCGCGAGACCTTCTTATCCTGGGTGATGAAGCCGAGCAGCGCCTCGGCGTCCGGCAACTCGCCCGGAATCTCCGCCATGCGCCAAGGCAGGCCGACAGCGCGAAGATGCGCCTCGACGCGTTCCGCGTCGTCGGGGCTCGCAAGGTTGAGCCGCGCCGAGAAGCGATGCGCCAGCGCCATGCCGATGGCGACGCCCTCGCCATGGACCAGGCGGGATCCGTCATATTGCGTGGCGGCTTCCAGCGCATGGCCGAATGTGTGGCCGAGATTGAGCAGCGCGCGGTCGCCGGTCTCGAACTCGTCGCGGGCGACGACATCTGCCTTGGCGCGGCAGGCCTCTGCGATCGCCTCGACCCGCGCCGGACCGCCGGCGAAGACCTGGCCCCAGTTCTGTTCCAGCCAGGCGAAGAAGGCGGGGCGGTCGATCAGGCCGTATTTGGCGAGCTCGGCATAGCCGGCGCGAAACTCGCGGATCGGCAGCGTGTCGAGCACCTGAGTGTCGGCCAGCACCAGCCTGGGCTGGTGGAAGACGCCGACGAGGTTCTTGCCGCGCGCGCTGTTGATGCCGGTCTTGCCGCCGACGGAGGAATCGACCTGCGCCAGCAGCGAAGTCGGGATCTGCACAAAATTCATGCCGCGCCGCACGATGCCGGAAGCGAAGCCGGCCAGGTCGCCGATCACGCCGCCGCCGAGCGCGACCACCACGTCGCCGCGTTCGAGCTTTGCGGCGAGCACGCCGTCGACGACCTCCTCGAGATGGGCGAAACTCTTGGTCTTTTCGCCGGCCGGCAAAGTGATGACGGCGGACTGGATGCCGCCTGTCTCCAGCCCCGCCTTCAGCGTGTCGAGATGCGCGGCGGCAACGTTCTTGTCGGTGACGATGGCCGCGCGGGTGCCGGGAAGCCGCCGCGCGATCTCCTCGCCGGAGCGCGCAAGCAGACCAGAGCCGATCAAAATGTCATAGGCGCGGTCGGCGAGCCCGACCTCGACTTTCACCGGTTCGGCATGGCTCACGACTACACCTCGTCCGTTGTGGCGCTTGTAGCGCCCGTCGCGATCGCCTCGACTCCGAGATGGGCGCAGAGAGCCGCGACGACTTCGCCGGCGATGATCTCCTTGCGGTCGTCGCGCGTCGGCACTGTCAGGTCGGCCAGGGCATAGACCGGATACCGCTCGCCCATCAATTTCTCCAGCACGCCGCGCGGATCGGGATTCTTGAGCAGAGGCCGGTTCTGTTTCTTGGAGACCCGCTCCATCAACAGGTCCAGATCGGCCTTCAGCCAGACCGACACGCCATGCGCGGAAATCGCCTCGCGCGTCTGCGCGTTCATGAAGGCGCCGCCGCCGGTCGACAGCACCTGCGGGCCGTTTTCCAGCAGGCGCAGGATCACGCGCTGCTCCAGCGCGCGGAATTCCGGCTCGCCATAGCGCTCGAACAGTTCCGGCACCGTCATGCGCGAGACGCTTTCGATCTCCTGGTCGCTATCCATGAAGGGCAGCGAAAGCATCGTCGCCACCTTGCGCCCGATCGCCGTCTTGCCGGCGCCCATCAGCCCGACGAAGACGATCGAACGGTTGCCGAGCGCTTCAATCAGCGCGGGACAGCCTTCGTCCGTCGGATTTGGTGGCAGAGCGTTCATCGGGGCCTCTTGCGCCGTATCGACATCAAAAGCCTGTTTGCGTCAAGCGCGGGTGCGCGAACGGGTCCGCAGCTTTTCCGGCAAAAACCTGCGGCGACCGGAATCCTTCGTCCTTGAATTGCCGGGTTTGGCGTCCCATAAGGGCACAGGGCTTTGGAAACGCAAAACAACAAGACGGGCGAAATTTGAATGCCGACTTTGTTTCGCTTCGTCGTGACGCTGGCGGTTCTGGCAGGCATTGCCTATGGCGCAATGTTCGCGCTGGCGATGTTCGTGGAGCCGAAAAAAGCGGAGATGAGCATCCGCATTCCCGCCGAAAAGCTCAACCCCAAGAAGAACTGACAAACCCGGCCCGATGAACAGCGCCGCCCGCATCGAAGCCTTCCTCGAAATGATGAGCGCCGAACGGGGGGCGGCTGAAAACACGCTTGCCTCCTACCGCCGCGACCTGGAGGATGCTTCCGAGGCGATCAAGGGCGGACTTGCGGGCGCCGGATCGGCCGACATCCGCGCCTTTCTCGACGACGTTGCCGCGCGCGGCTTCGCCCCGACCTCGCAGGCGCGCAAATTGTCGGCGATCCGCCAATTCTTCAAATTCCTCTATGCCGAAGGCCTGCGCGGCGACGACCCGACCGGCACGCTGGACAGCCCGCGCAAGGGTCGGCCGTTGCCGAAGACGATGAGCGAGGCCGAGACCGGCCGCCTGCTCGACCGGGCGGCGCAGGAAGCCGGCGAAGCTGGCCCGGATGGCGACCGGATGGCCGCCTTGCGCCTGCACGCGCTGGTCGAGGTGCTCTACGCCACGGGCCTGCGCGTGTCGGAGCTGGTCGGCCTGCCGGTGACGGTGGCGCTGCGCGACGACCGCTTCTTCATGGTGCGCGGCAAGGGGGACAAGGAGCGCATGGTGCCGCTATCGGCCAAGGCGCGCGCCGCCATGCGCGCCTGGCTTGGCGCGAGGGCCGCGCGGCCGGCCTTTGCCGAGAGCCCGTTCCTGTTCCCGGCCTCCTCCGACAGCGGCCATCTCTCCCGGCAGGTTTTCGCCCGCGATCTCAAGGGCTTGGCCGCGCGATCGGGAATAGCTGCAGCCAAGATCTCGCCGCATGTGCTTCGCCATGCTTTTGCCAGCCACCTCCTGCAGAACGGCGCCGATCTCAGAGCCGTTCAGCAACTCCTGGGCCATGCCGACATCTCGACCACGCAGATCTACACCCATGTCCTGGAGGATCGGCTGGTGCGGCTGGTCAACGAACATCATCCGCTTGCCGACTAGGCCTCATATCGCTATGTGAGGGCGACGTTCCACCGCCCGGGGCCGGCATTTCAGCGGTTCCGCCAGCCATTTCGCCTTCCGACGGATCGGTCCGCTCAAGCATGTACAACTACCTCGACTTCGAAAAGCCGGTGCAGGATCTGGAGCTCAAGATCCTTGAGCTGAAGAAGCTTGCCGAGAACGGCGAGGCGGTCGATGTCGCCGAAGAGATCAGCCGGCTGGAAAAGCGTTCGCGCGATGCATTGCGCGACCTCTACAAGGCGCTCACGCCCTGGCAGAAGGTGCAGGTCGCGCGCCATCCCGACCGCCCGCATTGCGTCGACTACATCAAGGGGCTGTTCACCGATTTCACGCCTTTGGCCGGCGACCGCAATTTCGGCGACGACCAGGCGATCGTCGGCGGCTTCGCCCGCTTTCGCGGCGAGCCGGTAGCGGTCATCGGCCAGGAGAAGGGCTCCGACACGGCAAGCCGCATCAAGCATAATTTCGGCTCGGTGCGGCCTGAGGGCTATCGCAAGGCGGTGCGCCTGATGGAACTGGCCGACCGTTTCAAGATCCCGCTTCTTACGCTGGTCGACACCGCCGGCGCCTATCCCGGCGTCGGCGCCGAGGAGCGCGGCCAGGCCGAGGCGATCGCGCGTTCGACTTCCGCCTGCCTTTCGCTGAAAGTGCCGTCGATCTCGGTGGTCATCGGCGAAGGCGGCTCCGGCGGCGCCATCGCGATCGCCACGGCAAATCGCGTCTACATGTTGGAACATGCCATCTATTCGGTGATCTCGCCGGAGGGTGCCGCTTCGATCCTGTGGCGCGACACCACCCGCTCGAAGGACGCGGCGACCAACATGAAGATCACCGCGCAGGATCTTCTCGAGATGAAGATCATCGACGCCATCATCCCCGAGCCGATGGGGGGCGCCCAGCGCGCGCCGGAGACGGTAATTGCCTCCACCGGTGACCTCATCGCCAAGACGATGAAGGACTTTGCCGGCGCCAACACCGATTTCCGCGAGCAGCGTCGCGAGAAATACCTAGCGATGGGCCGCAGTCTCTGATCCGCCAAACCCTTCAACTGCGGCCAAGATGAGCATTTTTGCCACAAAAATGCCGCCGGATTCGGCTCAATGGGATTGCCGTGAGGGGTTTGCCCAGATTTGCCGGCGAGGCTTGCGGTAAGGAATTTTCAAGGTTAACGGGCTTACGGTCCACTGGTGTTCACCCTGCGGCCGGCCATGCCGAGAGCCGTTGGCCCGAGATTAAGAGACGTAGCCGTACCGATGTTTGCCAAGCTTGCCCGCACCGGAGTCCTGATTGCCGCCATCGGCATCGCCGGCTGCAACGATTCGTCCATGAAGGATTTCGCGCCGGAAGCCAACAAGCCGCTGCCGGACAAGATCCTTGCCGACATGAAGGCCAAGGGCATGGTGCGCACCTCCTCGGTGATGGCGCGCATCTTCAAGGAAGAAGGCAAGCTGGAGATCTGGAAGGCCAAGACCAACGGCCGTTACGATCTCGTCGCCACCTACGACATCTGCAAATGGTCGGGAAAGCTCGGTCCCAAATACACCGAGGGCGACCGCCAGGCGCCGGAAGGTTTTTACACGGTCCGTCCGTCGCAGATGAACCCGCGCTCGAATTACCATCTGTCCTTCAACATCGGCTTTCCCAACGCCTATGACCGCGCCAATGGCCGCACCGGTCAGAACCTGATGGTGCACGGCGCCTGCTCTTCCTCCGGCTGCTATTCGATGACCGACGCGCAGATCGAGCAGATCTATGCCTTCGGCCGCGATGCCTTCCAGGGCGGCCAGACCGAGTTCCAGATCCAGGCCTTCCCGTTCCGCATGACCGCCGCCAACATGGCGCGCTACCGCAACGACCCGAACTACGAGTTCTGGAAGATGCTGAAGGTCGGCTACGACAATTTCGAGATCACCAAAGTGCCGCCGAAGGTCGATGTCTGCGAGAAGCGCTACGTCTTCAACCAGGTCGCGCCGGAAGGCACAACCTTCGACCCGACCGGCCCCTGCCCCGCGACGACGCAGCCGGATTCGCTCAAGATGGCCTTCGCCAGTTACGAGAAGAGCTACGACGCGGCCTTCAACTCGGCCGTGAATTCCAGCAACCCGCCGCCGAAGCCGACGATCGCCGGCATCAAGGAAGCCAGCATCGTTTCCGACTGGTCGAAGCGCCGCGCCCGCGGCGAGCGCGTACCGATCGAGCCGCCGTCGATGAATGCGGACGGCTCGGTGACGGAAACGACCCGCATGGGCCGCATCGATTCGCCTGCCGGCCGCAAGATGGCCGCGCTCGACGCGGAGAAGGAAGCCAAGCGCAAGGCCGAGGAGCAGCGCCTGGCGGCGATCGAGGCGGCTAAGGCCGCCAAGGAAGCAGCCAGGCAGCAGGCTTTGGCCGAGAAGGAAGCCGCCAAGCAGGCAGCGCAGCAGCCGGTCGTCACCGCCGGCGTCGAACCCGCGCCCACGCAGGAAACGCAACAGGCGGCCGACGCCGACCAGGGCACCGTGTCGAAGCTCAAGAAGAAACTGCTCGGCATGTTCGGCGGCTGAGAGCCTTCAGTTTGGTAAAACCAGCCGCCACCTACGATCTCAAAGGACTGAATTGTCCTTTGCCGGTGCTGAAGGCACGCAAGCGGCTGGCAGCCATGCGGCCAGGCAGCCGGCTTTGGCTGGAAACCACCGACCCGCTCGCGGTCATCGATATCCCGGCCTTCTGCGCTGATGCCGGTCACCAGTTGGTCGAGACTGCCGCGGTCACGGGCGGCCATCGTTTCCTGGTCGAGCGCGGCAGCGCGGCCTGAGGCGGCGTCGTTTTCCGTTTATAACCCGGCTATCGCCAGCGGATTGGACTCGAGCGCGGCACGGTCCGGCGTGTCGATCGACGGCTCGTTGGTGAAAGCCTCGAACAGTCGCCGAACATAATCCTCCGGCATATCGAGCGTGATCAGCACCAGCCTGGTGCCGCGCTGGCCGTCAGGCCAGGCCGGCAGCCTTGCCGGCGGATGCAGGATTTTCTGCACGCCATGAATGACAAGCGGCCGCGAGGGGTCCTCCGCAAGCTCGATGACGCCCTTCATTCGCAGCAGCTTCTCGCCATGCGTCGATCGCAGAAGGTCGAGGAACATGTCGATCGCCGAGAACGGCACCGGGCGGTCATGGACGAGCGAGTGCGTGCGCACGCGCATATCGTGGCGGTGCTCATGATGGTGATCATGATCGCCGTCATGGTGATGGCCATGATCATGCGCCGCCTCTTCGCCAAGCCAGCGCCGCACGTCAGCGGACTTGGTCCGAGGATCATAGAGGCCGCAATTGAACAGCGCCGCGGCGCCGGCCTCGTTGGCATCAAGCACGACGGCACCCGGATTGACCTGCTTCAGCCTCGCCCGCAGCGTCTCGACCTCGGCCGCATCGGCAAGGTCCGTCTTGGTCAGCACGATGCGATCAGCCACCGCCGCCTGTTTCACCGCCTCGACATGGGCGTCGAGCGTTGCCTCGCCATTGACGGCGTCGACCAGCGTGATGACGCCGTCGAGCCGGAAGGCCTGCACCAGCGCCGGATGCGCCATGATCGACTGCAGCACCGGTGCCGGATCGGCGAGGCCCGTCGTCTCGACGACGACGCGGGCGAGTTTCGCGATGCGGCCGGTCTGCAGCCGGTCGACGAGATCGGCCAGCGTGTCGACCAGGTCGCCGCGCACGGTGCAGCACAGGCAGCCGTCGGAAAGCTGGATGATGCCCTCGGACGCCTGCTCGACCAAAAGATGGTCGATCGCCACCTCGCCGAACTCGTTGATGATCACCGCCGTGTCGGCAAGCGCCGGATCCTTGAGCAGCCTGTTGAGCAGGGTCGTCTTGCCGGCGCCGAGAAAGCCGGTGAGCACCGAAACAGGAATGGGAAATCCGCCCATCATATCGACTAGTTGGCCGCCTTGGCGGGCTGGTCGCCTTGCGCCGCGACGGCCGCCGTTCCGGCACCCGCCGGCTCGGCGCCGGCCGGCGCCGGCCTGTCGGGCCGCCAGCTCGGCAGCGGCACATCGGCATAGTTCTGATTGGTCTGGTCGACGAATGCCTTCGGCGCCGGCCCCGTGGCGCCGCCCAGGCCAACCGCGATCAGTGTCGGATGGTCGAGCTTCACCTGATAGGGCGACTTCGGCTTATCCTTGGCAGCGACCACAGGGGCCGCCTCGGATTGCTCGTCCTTCGGCTTCTTCTTGCAGATCTCGTCATGCATGTCGTTGGGCGACAGCGTGTCGCCATAGGGCTTGAGAGCGGCCAGCGTGGTCGAACCCGCCGCCGGCGTATCGAAACCCTTGTCGAGCAGCTTTGCCGCCGCCTCGGCGCGGCTGACCGCCGATTTCTCGCCAAGCACCACTGCGACCAGCGTGCGGCCGTTGCGCGTCGCGGAGCCGATCATGTTGAAGCCGGAAGAGCAGACGAAGCCGGTCTTCATGCCGTCGGCGCCGGGATAACGGCCGATCAGGAGATTATAGTTCGGGAGGGCCTTCTTGCCGACGGCAAGGCCCTCGATCGAGAACCAGGGCGCGTATTGCGGGAAATCATTGCGCAGCGCCGTGACCAGCACGGCGAGGTCGCGCGCTGTGGTGTATTGTTCCGGCGAATAGAGTCCGTTCGGATTGACGAAATGCGTTCCGACCATGCCCAGCCTGGCCGCCTCGGCGTTCATGCGGTCCGCGAACGCTGCCTGCGATCCGCCGATATTCTCGCCGACGGCCATGGCGATATCGTTGGCCGATTTGACCAGCATCATCTTCAGCGCGTTGTCGAGCCGCATCACCGAGCCGGGCTTGAAGCCCATCTTGCTCGGCGGCTCGCCGGCCGAATGCTTCGTCACCTTGATCGGCGAATCGAGCGCCACCTCGCCGGCCTGTATGGCACGGAAGGCGACATAGGCCGTCATCAGCTTGCTGAGCGAGGCCGGATACCAGCGCTTGAACGCATCCTGATGCTCCAGGATGGAGCCGCTCTTGAGGTCGAACAGAACCACCGGATTGGCGCGCGCAACGCCGGCAAACACCGGAAGCGCCAGTGCGCCTGCCAGCAACAGGTTGAGGAAATGCCTCTGCCGCATGATCAAATCCGAAATCGCCTCTTGCCGTAATCGCTGCCGGGTCCGTAAGATTTCGTTACCTATCGCCAGCATAAATGCGGCCCGGCCCCTCGACCCGGACCCCATTATTGCGGTGCTATTTACCCTATGTGACGCCAAAATGGCAAAGTTCAACACAATCACAATTGCTGAGCATCGGTTCTGAACCGACCGCCCCCAATGAACCAAGAGATGGACCGATCATGCCGATTCTCAACCGTGCCGCGGAAATGCAGGAAGAAGTTGCCGCCTGGCGACGACATCTCCACCAGACGCCGGAGCTGAATTTCGACGTCTTCCAGACCGCCGGCTTCGTCACCGAGAAGCTGAAGGCCTTCGGCTGCGACGAAGTGGTGACGGGACTGGGCAAGACCGGCGTCGTCGGCATCATACGCGGCCGCAAGGGCGATGGCCCGACGATCGGGCTGCGCGCCGACATGGACGCGCTGCCGATCGACGAGATAACCGGCAAGCCATGGGCCTCGACCGTGCGCGGCAAGATGCATGCCTGCGGCCATGACGGCCATACCGCGATGCTGCTGGGCGCCGCCAAATATCTTGCCGAGACGCGCAATTTCGCCGGCACCGTGGCGGTGATCTTCCAGCCGGCCGAGGAAGGCGGCGGCGGCGGCAACGAGATGGTCAAGGAAGGCATGATGGAGCGCTTCGATATCGAGAAGGTGTTCGGCATGCACAACATGCCGGGCCTGCCGGTCGGCCAGTTCGCCATCAAGCCCGGTCCGATCATGGCCGCGACAGCCGAATTCACCATCACCGTTAAGGGCCGCGGCGGCCACGCCGCGATGCCGCACGGCACGATCGATCCGATCGTCATCGCAAGCCAGCTGGTGGGCGCGCTGCAGACCATCGCCTCGCGCAGCACGGACCCGGTCGAGGCCGTGGTGGTGTCGGTGACGAAGTTCCACGCCGGCGACGCCTATAATGTCATCCCCGAAAGTGCCGAGATCGCCGGCACAGTTCGCACGCTGAAGAAGGAAGTGGCCAGGAAGTCGGAAGAGCGCATCCGCGCGCTATGCGCCGGGCTGGCCTCCGCCTTCGGCGCCACGATCGAGGTCGACTACGACGCCAACTACCCCGTCACCTTCAACCATGCGGAAGAGACGGTCTTCGCCAGCGATGTTGCCGCCGACGTCGCCGGCGACGCGCATGTCCATCGCGCCATACAGCCGGTGATGGGCGGCGAGGATTTCTCCTATATGCTGGAAGCCCGCCCCGGCGCCTTCATCTTCATCGGCAACGGCGACTCGGCCGGCCTGCATCACCCGGCTTACGACTTCAACGACGAGGTCATCCCGCACGGCATGAGCTATTGGGTGAAGTTGGCCGAGACGGCATTGGCGGCCTGACGGCACGGGCTTGGCAATAGGAGGCGGCCGCCTATCGCAAGAGGGCCGCCTGATCGGCTTTCAGACTCCTCTTGGCGAACCGACTCGAAGCGTTTATGTGTCGGGCCGCGTGGTCCCGTAGCTCAGTAGGATAGAGCGGCAGATTCCTAATCTGTAGGTCACAGGTTCGATTCCTGTCGGGATCACCACCTCTTCGAGGTCCGTTCCGGACACATAGGTTACAGTTTATACTGGAGACATGGGTAACACTTTTGGCCCGAAGGGGTTGTGGAGTGGTTCGAGCCTGC
>SAPZ01000018.1 GCA_004020875.1 Mesorhizobium sp. | reverse complement strand
TCGTCAGGCTCATAACCTGAAGGTCACAGGTTCAAATCCTGTCCCCGCAACCAAAAAACGCCCGCCTCGCGCGGGCGTTTCGATATCAGCCTGACAGCCGCCGGATCATTGGAAAAGCTGGTACGAACACTCCCGCGAGGCTAAATCCGGGATTGTTCCTTGCGATCGGATGGTAAGGAACCGGTTTCATAGCAGTGCCGCTGCTTGGCGGCGGCACCTCATCGGGCTCATCATCGGCGGCGGCGTGGCCCAGTTCGGCGTGCCGCCGATCTTCCTGACCTTAACCACATCACGCCAGCCTTTTCGCCGGCCAGAAGCATTCGGGCGGGCTGTTCGCGGTCGATGTCGGCGTCAGAGCCTGACGCTGCCGGCGTTCACGGGGTAGCGCCTTCAATAGAGGCCACCGCTGCCGCCAGCGGCGTACTCGACGAGGCGCCCGGTTCGCCGATCTCAAACGCTCTCGAGATAGGTCTCGATTTCAAAGTCGCTAACATTCAGCGCGAACGTGTTCAATTCCTGGCGCTTGCACGCGACAAAAGCGTCGCGCAGCATCGTCGGAAAAATTTCGGCAACGCACGGTCCGGCCTCGAAGGCGGCGATGGCCGACGCCCAGTCCGGCGGCAGCTTGGCGAGCGTCAGCCCCTGGCCCTCGCCGCCGGTCGGCTCGCCGGGCGAGAGCTGGCGCTCGATGCCGATCAACGCCGCGCCGAGGATTGCCGCCAGCACCAGATAGGGATTGGCGTCGGCGCCGGAGACGCGATGCTCGATGCGGCGCGCGGCCGACGGGCCGCCCGGAATGCGGATCGCCACCATGCGGTTCTCGTAACCCCAGGCGACGGCGGTCGGCGCATAGGATCTCGGCCGCAGCCGGCGGTAGGAATTGAAGTGGGGTGCGAACACCAGCGTGCTTTGCGCCATCGCTGCAAGCAGGCCGCCGACGGCATGGCGCATGGTGTCGGAGCCCTGGTCGGAGCCGTCGTCGAAGATGTTGCGTCCGTCCTTGTCGAGCACGCTGAAATGGACATGCAAACCATTGCCGGCGCGCTCGCCATAGGGTTTGGCCATGAAGCAGGCGGCGAAGCCATGCTTGCGGGCGATGCCCTTCACGGTGCGCTTGAACAGCACAGCGTCGTCCGCTGCGCGCAAGGCATCGGGCACGTGGTTCAAATTGATCTCGAACTGGCCGACGCCGTTCTCGGCAATCGCGGTGTCGACCGGAATGTCCTGCATGCGGCAGGCTTCGTAGATATCGTGAATGAAGGCTTCGAAATCGTCGACCTCGTCGATCGAGAGCGCCGCGTCGGAATCGAGGCGCCTGCCGGTGACCGGCGAGACGGGGCCGACAGGTCGCTGCGAGGTCGGATCGACGAGGTAGAATTCCAACTCGGTCGCGGTGACGGGCGTCAGGCCGAGCGCCGCGTAGCGGTCGAGGATGCGGGCGAGCGCGCGGCGCGGATCGCCGAGATAGGGAGCGCCGCTGTCGTCCGCCAGCCAGAGCGGCAGAAGCGCGGTCGGATGGGCCGTCCAGTTGACCGGCAATATGCCGCGTCCGGTCCAGTGGCAAAGCCCGTCGGCGTCGCCGGTCGAGAACACCTGGGCGTTGCCTTCGATGTCCTCGCCCCAGATATCGAGGCCGATGGCCGAATAGGGCATGCGCAGCTTGCCTTCGAGCGCCTTGCGCGCCTGCTCGACCGGAATGCGCTTGCCACGCATGATGCCGTTCAGGTCGCACACCGCGGCCCTCAGGCTCTGGATGTCCTTCCTTCTTTCAAGCCAGTTCAAAACGTCCGCGATCGCATCGCTCAATTTCCAGCCCCTTTTTAGGTGCTGTAGCCCTTGCAGGCTACGATATCCAATTTTCAGCTTGGGAGTTCATGAAGGCCGTATCGGCTGGCGCCGAATGGCTTTTCTTCATTTTTTCAATCCACTAGCTGGGATATCGGGAGGCATTTTTAGGTCCGTTTCCGCGATCTGCGATCGCAACATAGCGGTGTGGCCGGCGAAAGCCAAGCCGGATTCGGCGTCCATTGCCTAGTGGCGCAGTTCGGGGAATTTCACTTGGCCGAGGATATGCATGGCGCCCTCGTCGATGTCGCGCACGATCGCCCGACGCGCCCGCTCGCCGTCGCCGGTCTCGATCGCCGCCACGACCTCCTCATGATAGTCGATCCCCAAAATGCCGGCGAGATCATCCTCGAAGCCGATATGCAGGTTCCGCAGGAAAAGCCCAACCTGCATCCACACCGTCTCGATGAGGAAGATCATCTGCTCGTTGCCGCAATGGCGGTAGATCGAGAATTTGAAGTCGTGGTTCTTGCGCAGATAGTTTTCGATCCCGCCATTGCGGGCAGCCTCAGTGAGCTCGGCGCAGTGGCGCCGGATCGCGCGCAGATTGTTGCCGTTGATGCGTTTTGTCGCAAGCTCGGTCGCCGTGCCCTCCAGGATGGTGCGCACCGCGGTCAATTGCGAGAAGCGATCGGCGGAGATCAGAGGCACCTCGACGCTGCCGTTCGGCATCGGGCTCAGTGCCCTCAGCGCCTGCAGCCGGGTGAAGGCGCTGCGCACCGGCATGTCGCTGGTGCCGAGCTCCTTGGCAAGCTTGCGCGAGGTCAGCTTCTGGCCAGGCTGCAACTGTCCGGACATAAGGGCCCGAACGAGCTCCAGATAGACTTTCTCATGCAGGGGAACGGTATCGACAGCGGTCAGTCCGATTCGCGATTTGTCGGCCATTGGCTATGCGTTACTTCGTTCGCTCTGAAATCTGCTTCGTCGCTCTATTCGCCGGGATAGTTTCCGATGGCGTTGGAAGACCCACGATAGACGGTTAACGCGCGCCGCCGCAAGGGAGCGCGTCCGTCTCCCCAACCGCCTCATTGCGACTGCGGCGTTATCGAACCCCGATGCCCGCCAGAAGGCCGCCGTCTATCCTGTAGTCGGCCCCGGTGCAAAAGCTTGCCTTGGACGAGCACAGGAACGCGATCAGTTCCGCCACTTCCTCCGGCTCGCCGATGCGGCCGAGCGGGTGCGCTTCGCCGAAGCGTTTGAAGGCAGCTTCGACATCGGCATTGGGATCGTCGGCGCGGGCGGCGCGTTCGAGGATCGGGGTGCGGATGGATCCCGGACTGACGGAGTTCACGCGGATGCCTTTTCGGGCATAATCGAGCGCCAGCGAGCGCGTCAGCGTGTGGATGGCGCCCTTGGTGGTGGCGTAGGCCGCGACATTCTCCTGGCAGGCGGTGCCTTGCACCGAGGCAACGTTGACGATGGCACCGCCGCCGCGCTTGATCATTTCGGGTATGCCGAAACGGGCGGTGAGGTAGATCGACCCGACATTGACCGACATCGCCCGGCTCCAGGTCTCGAAATCCGTCGTTGTCGCCGTGCCGTAAGGATGCACGGCGGCCGAATTGACGATGACGTCCAGCCCGCCGAATTTCTCGACGCCAGCGGCGACTGCCCTCTCCACCTGGTCCGGTACAGCAACATCCGTGGCGAGCACGAGCGCGGCGGCGCCCGCGCGGTTGAGCTCGGCCTGCAGCATCGCGTTGGCGGCCTGGTCGATGCCCAGCGCGATGATCGCGGCGCCGCCCTCGGCAAGACGGCGCGCGGTTGCCTCGGCGATGCCGGTCGTTCCCGTCACCAGGGCGACCTTGCCGTCGAAATCGTTCATGGACAAAACTCCTGCAATGTTGGACGGAAGCGCCAGTCGGTGGTTCGCAGCAGCGCCGAAATCACCTGAATTGACGGCCATTGTGATCCGACAATATGGTCGATCGCAACCACGCTGAAGCGCTCGCGCTGAAACGGATTCGGTCGACGCGGCTTTACGTCCTTGTTTTGATGCATGGCGACCATCAGAACCGACATGTATGAAAACGAATGCTTTGAGAGGAAGTCATGGAACAATGCTGGCGTTGGTACGGCCCGAACGATCCGGTCACGCTCGATCATATCAAGCAGGCCGGGGCAACAGGCATCGTGACGGCGCTGCACAACCTCTATGACGGCAGCGCCTGGCCGCTCGACGCCATTCTCGAACGCAAGCGCATCATCGAGGCGGCGGGCCTGGCATGGTCGGTGGTCGAAAGCATTCCGGTCCACAACTCGATCAAGACCGGAACGCCGGAACGGCAGCGGTACGCCGGCTGGTACAAGGATACGATCCGGGCGCTGGCCAAGGCCGGCATCTCGACGATCTGCTACAATTTCATGCCGGTGGTGGACTGGACGCGCACCGATCTGATGTACCGGCTGCCGACCACCGGTTACGCGCTGCGTTTCGATGCACTCGATTTCGCCGCCTATGATGTGTTCGTGCTGAAGCGGCCGAATGCCGAGGCGAGCTACAGTCCGGCGCGCCTCAAGGAGGCAGAAGCGCGGCTCAAGACCTTGAGCAACGACGACATCGACAGGATAGAACGCAACCTGATCGCCGGCCTGCCGGCTACCGAGCGCACCTACAATCGCGAGACGATGCGCGATGCCCTTGCCGACTATGCCGCGATCGGTCCCGCCGAACTGCGTGCCAACCTCGCCTGGTTCCTGAAGGAGATCATCCCGGCGGCCGAGGAAGTCGGGGCGCGCATGTGCATCCATCCCGATGATCCGCCCTTCTCGCTCTACGGCTTGCCGCGCGTGGTTTCCACCGCCGACGACGCGCGCTTCATCGTGAGGGCGGTCGACAGTCCGTCGAACGGGCTGACCTTCTGCACCGGCTCCTACGGCGTGCGCGCCGACAACGACCTGGTCGCGATGATCGAGGAGTTCGGACCGAGGATCCATTTCGCGCATCTGCGCAACGTCACGCGCGAAGAGGACGGCTCGTTCTACGAGGCCGAGCATCTGGATGGCTCGACCGACATGGCCGAAGTCATCCTGGCGCTGATGAAGGAAGAGGCGCGCCGGCGCAAGGAAGGGCGGTCCGACTGGCGCATCCCGATGCGGCCGGACCATGGCCATCTGCTTGCCGACGATATCGGCAAAACCAAGATCAATCCCGGCTATTCGCTGATCGGCAGGCTGAAAGGTCTTGCCGAGCTGCGCGGCATCATGCGCGCCGTGGAGCGGTTCGAGCTGACCTGATCGGACGCCGGAGCGTTTGACATGGCGGCCTGATCCGATGAGCTCGCCGCTGAGCCGGGCCGCCACTCAGTTGTTGGGAACGCTCTCCAATCGGCGTTGACTCCCGTTCGTCCTGGCGACGTAGCTGCGCCAGCCGCCATAGGCCGAGATGTCTGTCGCCGCCAAGAGGCCGGCAGTCTCGGCCAGGAAACCCTTCGGCGAGGTGCCGTCGTCGAGCTCGATGGTGCCGATGCCGAGCGGCGGCGGGATGGCGGCGACGAAACGGCCGAAGGCGTCGGCGCAAAGGCGCCAGACCTCGATCTCGATGGCGCTGCCGCCATTGGCGACCCGGACAAGGCCTGGCTTGGGCGGGGTGTGGCCGGCGAGCTCATAGAGCTTGTAGGAAGGCGCCGTCCGCGCCGACCTGCTGAAGCTTGCGCCGGCCTCCTTCAATTGGCCGTTGAGCGGCATTCCCGAAAGATGCGCGCCGACCACCACCAGCTCGACCGTGCCGTCATCGGCTGGCGCGCCGACAGGCTGCGCGCTCGACTGCCGCCATCCGGTCGCGCCGAGAGTGAGCCCGCTCGCCGCATGGAGATCTCGCGCCACCGCCGCGACGAAGCCGTCGCGTCCGGCGGCCGCAAGCAGGGTAACGCTCATAGGCGGGCCATCGTCGCGTGTGCCGGCGGGCACGGCTATGCCGCACATGTCCAGCAGATTGACGAAATTGGTATAGGTGCCGAGCCGGCTGTTGGTGGCGATCGGATCGGCAAGCACGGCATCGACTGTATAGTGGGTCGGCGCGGTCGGCACGCAGAAGAGGTCGACGGAGGCAATCACCGGCGCGAGCCGCGCCTTGTAGGCCTGCAAGGCATAGAGCCCGCGGAAAGCGTCGGCGGCCGACAGGTTCCTGGCGCCACCGATGATCCTGCGCGTCACCGGATGGAGGGCTGCTTCATTCGCCTCGAAGAAATCGCGGATCGCCGCATAGCGTTCCGCTACCCAGGCCCCTTCGTAGAGGAGGTCGGCGGTGGCGTAGAAGTTGCCGAACGGGATTTCGACGAGCCGTGCGCCGAGCGTCTCCAGGGCGGCGAGAGCTGCCTCGAAGCCGGCCTGCATCGACGCATCGCCGAAGAATTTCAAATCGGCCTTTGCCGGGACGCCGACGGTCAGCACCGGTGGGCGGGCGGCGAGGGGGTGGACGGCGACCGCGCGCGAATAGGGATCGGCGGCATCATGCGCCGCAGCGACCGAAAACAACGCATAGGCGTCATCGACCGTCAGCGCGAAGACCGAGACGCAGTCGAGCGTCCGGCAGGCCGGCACGACGCCGGTCGTGGACAGCGCACCCACCGTCGGCTTCAGGCCGACGATGTTGTTGAGGCCGGCCGGAATGCGTCCCGAACCGGCGGTGTCGGTGCCGAGCGCGAAGGAAACGATGCCGCGCGCCGTCGCCACCGCCGAGCCGGAGGAGGAGCCACCCGGCACCAGTTTCGGATCGATCGCATTTCTTGGGATCGGCCACGGCGTGCGCACGCCGACAAGGCCGGTGGCGAACTGGTCGAGATTGGTCTTGCCGACGACAAAAGCGCCCGCGGCCTTGAGCCTCGCTACAACCGTCGCGTCTTTGTCCGGCGTATAGGCAAATTCGGCGCAGGCCGCCGTGGTCGGCATGGCGGCGACGTCGATATTGTCCTTGACGGCAAAGGGGATGCCCCAGAGCGGCTTGGCCACAGGATCGAACGGTCCAAGAGTTTCGGCTTCGGCCAGCATCGCGGCTTTCGTCGCAAGATGGATGAAGATGCCGGAGTCGGCCGCTGCCGCGATGCGGGCGAGAACCGTGTCGATGACCTCGGCAAGCCTGGCTCCGGCCTGGTAGGCCGCGTGCAGGCTGCCGATGTCGAAGCGGATGTCGTTCATTTCGTTTCCCCCAGAATGATCACCGGCAGGTCCCACTGGATAAGCACGACACATCCGTCCTTTGTCCACACCGAATGCTCGGTGCCGACCGGATTGAGGATCACGCTTCCCGCTGGATAGTCGCCGTTCTCGTCGCTCTGCGTGCCGTCCAGCACGACGATGGTTTCCAGCCCGGCATGGCGGTGGCGCGGCACGCCGGCGCCCGGCTGATATTTGAGGATAGCGACCGACGGTTCGACCGGGCCGCCCTTGAGCAGCCAGTGCGCGGTGACTCCGTCGCGGAAAGGCTCGAACGCCAGATCGCGCCAGCCACCGTCGACGAGGCCGGCAAAGGCAAGATTAGGCATTCGCAATTCCCTCAAGCACCTGGTCGGTGGTCGCCGTCCAGCCGACGATCGCGCCTTGCGCCCGGATCATGGCGAGCGCCGACGCCTTGAATTCGGGGAAGTAGCTTTCCGTCGCATCCTCGGCGACCAGGCATTCGTAGCCGCGGTCGTTGGCCTCGCGCATTGTCGTCTGCACGCAGACTTCGGTCGTCACGCCGGCGAACACCAGTTGCTGCGCGCCGATACGTTTCAGGTCATCGCCGAGGCCGGTCGCGTAGAAGGCGCCCTTGCCGGGCTTCTTGATGACGATCTCGCCGGGCAAGGGAGCGAGATCGTCGAGGATCGCGGTGCCGGGCTCGCCGGCGATCAGCACGCGGCCCATCGGGCCGACATCGCCGATGCGGATCGAGGGATTGCCGCGGTCGCGCTTGGCGGGAGGGAGGTCTGAAAGGTCGGGGCTGTGGCACTCCATGGTGTGGATCACCGGGAGGCCAGCGGCGCGAAAGCCCTCGATCAGCCGCTTCACCGTCGGCACGATCGCTGTGACCCGGCTGACGTCGTTGCCGAGACTCGCTCCGAACCCGCCCGGCTCGGCAAAGTCGCGCTGCATGTCGATGACGATGAGCGCCGTCGTCTCGGGCCTGAAGGCAAAGGCGAAGGGCTGCGCTGCGATTTCCGCCATCAGTGATGCCCCGCCATGTGCTCGCCGATCGTTTGCACGCTCGCCTGCGCAATCGGCGTCTCATAGACCAGCGCGCCGTCGGACATGACGAGAATGCGGTCCGAGAGTTCCAGCAGCTCGTCCAGGTCTTCCGACATCAGCAGCACCGCGGCTCCGGCGTTGCGCGCCTTCATGATGCGGGCACGGATCTCGGCGACGGCGGAGAAATCGAGGCCGAAGCAGGGGTTGGAGACGATCAGCAGGTCGACCTCGCCGGTGAGTTCGCGGGCGAGCACGGCGCGCTGCACATTGCCGCCCGACAGCGAAGCGATCGGCGAAGACAGCGATGCCGTCTTGACCTTGAACTGCTCGACCAGGCGGGCGCTGAAAGCCTTGATGGCGCCGGCGCTGATCCAGCTCACCGGCCTGCCCTTGCCGTCCACGTCGAAGGTGCGGAAGGCGATGTTCTCGGCGACCGTCATCCTCGGCGCACAGGCATTCTTCAGCGGCTCCTCCGGGATGAGCCGGACATTGAGCGCGCGCGCCTCGGCGCGCGTCGCCGCGTAGGCGGCGCCGCGCACCATCACCTCGCCGCCATTGCGCGGACGCTGCCCGGCCAGGACTTCCAGGAACTCCTTCTGGCCGTTGCCGGAAATGCCGGCGATGCCGACGATCTCACCGGAGCGCACGCCGAGATCGGCGATGTCGATCGACTTCAGCCCGGTGCGGTCCGGCGCCTTCAGCGCCTTCACCTTGAGCACGATCTCGGCGTCCGGCTTCGGCGCCGCGCGGCTGTCGAGCGCGGCGATCGGCTGGTCGCCGATCATCATCGCGGCCATGGCCTTGTGGGTGAGCTCGGAGACCTTGCCGGTTCCGGTGAGCCTGCCCTTGCGCAGCACGGTGATGTCGTCGGCGAATGCGGTGACCTCGTGGAATTTGTGCGAGATCATCAGCACGGTGAGATCGCCGGCCTTGGTCATGCCGCGCACCAGCCCGAGCACTTCCTGCGCCTCGCCTGGGGTGAGCACGGATGTCGGCTCGTCCAGCACCAGGAAATTGCGGCCGAGATAAAGCTGCTTGATGATCTCCAGCTTCTGCTTCTCGCCGGCGGCGAGCTCGGCCACCTTGACGTCGAGCGGCAGCTTGAAGGGCATGCGCTCCATGAATTGGGCAAGTGCTGTGCGTTCCTTGCGCCAGTCGATCACGCCCGGCACCTTTTCGCGCGAGATGACCAGGTTCTCGGCGCCAGTCAGCGACGGCACCAGCGTGAAATGCTGATAGACCATGCCGAGGCCGAGTGCTGAGGCATCCCTGGGGCTGGCTATCCCGACCTGGCGTCCGTCGACCAGCATGTCGCCCGATGTCGGGTGGTAGAAGCCCATCATGCATTTGACCAGTGTCGACTTGCCGGCGCCGTTTTCGCCGAGCAGGGCATGGAACGAGCCTGCCGGCACCTTGATGGAGACATCGTCAAGCGCGGTGAAGGCGCCGAAACGCATTGTCATGCCGATGGTCTCGACGCCGATCGCCTTTCTGTGCGTTCCGCTCATCGCCGGCTCCTCACGGCAGCTGCGCGACGAGCGCGGCGGAGTTCGACACCGCGCCGAACACGCCGCCCTGCATCTTGATCATCTTGATCGCCGCCAGGTGGTTGCCATAGTCGGTCGCCCCGCAGCAATCCTCCAGCATCACGCATTCGAAGCCGCGGTCGTTGGCTTCGCGCATGGTGGTGTGCACGCAGACATCGGTGGTGATGCCGGTGAGCACGATGTTGTCGATGCCGCGCTGGTTGAGGATCAGCTCGAGGTCGGTGGCGCAGAACGAACCCTTGCCAGGCTTGTCGATGATCGGCTCGCCCTCGATCGGATAGAGGTCCGGGATGATGTCCCAGCCCGGCTCGCCGCGCACCAGGATGCGCCCGCACGGACCCGGGTCGCCGATGCCGGCATTGATGCGGCGCGAGCGCCAGCGCTTGTTGGCGGGCAGGTCGGCGAGGTCTGGGCGATGGCCCTCGCGGGTGTGGATGATGGTGTAGCCCTTGGCCCGCATGGCGGAGAGCACCGATTTGATCGGCTCGATCGGCGCGCGGACCAGTGACAGGTCGTAGCCCATATGGTCGACATAGCCGCCAGGCCCGCAGAAATCGGTCTGCATGTCGATGATGATCAGCGCCGTGTTGTCGGGCCTGAGATCGCCATTATAAGGCCAGGGATAGGGATCGGCGTCGATGTAGCGCCGGGTGATCTCGGCTCTGGCGTTCATGGCGAAAACTCCGGTCTCGCGAGCGGTGCGTGGTGCGCGGTCATTTGGTGATCGACAGTTCGCCGGGCGCGCCGGCGAGCGTGCGGCTCCGCGACGAGGTGGCGATCATGATGATGAGGGTGAGGATGTAGGGCGCGGCGTAGAACAGGTAGTAGCCCTCTGTGACGCCCACCGACTGCAGCGCCGGGCCGAGCGCGCCGGCGCCGCCGAACAAAAGCGCGGCAGCAAAGCAGCCGAGCGGATTCCAGCGCGCGAAGATGACCAACGCCACCGCCATCAGCCCCTGGCCGGACGAGATGCGCTCGGTCCAGCTGCCGGGATAATAGAGCGACAGGTAGGCGCCGCCGATGCCGGCGAGCGCGCCGCCGACGCCGGTGGCGAGCAGCCGCACCGTGTTGGGGTTGAGACCCATGGCGCGAGCCGCATCGGCGCTGTCGCCGACCACGCGCACCATGAGACCAATACGGGTGTTGCGGAAGGCCCACCAGAGGAAGACGGCAAGCGCGGCACCGATGAGGAACAGCACGTTGACGTTGAGCGCCGCCTGCACCTGCGGGATATCGGACCAGGCGCCGAAGGGGATCGCCGGCAGGTCGGGCGCCGAAGGCTGGATGAAGGGCTTGCCGAAGAAGAAGGCGAGGCCGGTGCCGAACAGCATCAGCGCGATGCCGATGGCGATGTCGTTGACCTTCGGGAACTTGCAGATCCAGCCATGAAAGAGACCGAAGCAGAGACCGGCGAGCGCCGCGGCCAGAAGGCCGAGCCATGGCGAGCCGGTCATGACAGCCACCGCGTAGGCGCTCATAGCGCCGAACACCAGCGTGCCTTCGAGGCCGAGATTGATGCGGCCGGAACGCTCGGTGATGGCTTCGCCGAGTGAGACGAAGATGAAGGGTGTGGAGACGCGGATGGCGCCGCCGAGCATGGCGAGCGGCACGCCCCACAGTCCGATGTCGGTCGTTTCCATCAGCTGCTCCTCTGCCAGAGGTCCGGGTTGAAGAGCTTGAAGCGGCCGTAGAAGGTCTCGCTGAACAGGATGACGATGAAGAGCATGCCCTGCAGCACCAGCACGGTCGCATCGGGCAGGTCCATGCGGCGCTGGATCAGGCCGCCCGACGCATCAATGCCGCCGAGCAGGACGGCGACGGGGATGATGGCGAGCGTGTTGTGGCGGGCGAGGAAGGCGACGAGGATGCCGGTATAGCCATAGCCGGCGGCAAGCGAGCCGTTGGCGCTGCCCTGCACGGCCGCGACCTCCAGCATGCCGGCAAGGCCGGCGAAACCGCCCGCGAGCGCGGTGAAGCCGACGATGAGCGGGCCGACTGCCAGCCCCTGCACCTGTGCGGCCCTGACATTGCCGCCTGCGATGCGGGCGGCGAAGCCCCAGCGAGTCTTCTCGATCAGCAGCCAGGAAAGCACGCAGGCGAGGATGCCGACCACCAGGCCCCAATGCACCTCCATGCCCGGTATGTTGCCGACGCGATAGATGTCGGCCAGCGGCTGGGTCGAGGGTTTGTTCAGCGAGGCCGGGTCACGCAACGGGCCTTCCACAAGATGGTTCATCAGCGCGATGGCTATGTAGGCCATCAGCAGGCTGGAGATGGTCTCGTTGACGGCGCGATAGTGGCGGAGCGCGCCGACGGCACCTATCCAGATGCCGCCGGCGGCTGCGCCCCCCACGCCCATGAGGAGAACGACGAGAAAAGACGGCGCGCCGTTGAGGCCGACGCCGATGGACGCCGCGGCGACGCCGCCCAGCACGATGGCGCCTTCGCCGCCGATGACGACCAGGCCAAGGCGCGCGGGCAGCGCCACGCAGAGCGCCGCAAGCAGAAGCGGCGCGCCGCGCGACAGCGAGTTCTGGATCGAGAACCAGGAGCCGAAGCCGCCTCGCCACATCGTCTCATAGAGCTGAACCGGCGACTTGCCGACAGCCAGGATGAACAAGCTGAACAGCGCCATGCCGACGACCAGCGCCGCGAGCGGAATGATGAAGGTCTCCGCCCGCCTGGCGGTCCATTCGAGCGCCGCCCGGTATCCTCCGGCATCGAGGATGGTCCGCACGTCCGGGCTGCTCGCAGTGTCCGCCATATCCCGTCTCCCTCGGCTCGCGTACGAAGCGTGCTTCAAGGCCTTGTTCGGATGCGTGTCGTCATCCCAAAACCGCTGTGCGCTTTGGGCAACACGCAATGCCTCAGGCCGTCGAGCCGACGACGCCCTCGACGAGATAGTCCATGCTTTCGAGCTCGATGGCGGTCTCGACGAAGGCCTGGCCTTCGGTCGCGACGACGGCGCCCTTGTTGCTCTTCAATGGTCCCTTGATGACGGAGAAACCGCCCTTCATCATTTCGGCCAGCGTGGCGTCGAACTGCTTGCGCGCGGCTTCGCCCACGGCGGGACCTAGCGGGCTCATCTTGACGAAGCCGTCGGCAAGGCCGCCGCGCGTGAAATTGGGCAGCGGCTTGCCGGCGATCAGGTCGTCGATGAACATCTTGTAGACCTTGGCCCAGTTCCACTCCGCCCCGGTCAGGTATTTTTCCGGCGCCAGCGGGCTTTGGTTGGCGTGGTAGCCGCAGATGAAGGCCCCGCGTCCGGCGGCCGTCTCGACCACCACCTTGGGGCTGTCGACATGGCAGGTGACGACGTCGGCGCCCTGATCGATCAGTGCATTGGTGGCCTCGGCCTCCTTCACCGCCAGCGACCACTCGCCGGTGAAGATCACCTGGCAGGTGATCGCCGGATCGACCGAGCGCGCGCCGAGCAGGAAGGAGTTGATGTTGAGCAAGACCTGCGGGATCGGCTTGGCGGCGACGAAACCGAGCTTCTTCGACTTGGTGGTGTGGCCGGCGACGACGCCGTTCAAGTACTGACCCATGCCGATATAGCCGAAATAGGAGCCGGCGTTCATCGGGTGCTTGTCCTTGTTCCACATGCCGCCGCAATGGCGGAACTGCACGTCCGGGAACTTGGCGCACATGGCGAGCATATGCGGATCGAAATAGCCGAAGGAGGTCGGGAAGATCAGCGAAGCGCCGTCGAGATTGATCATCGATTCCATCGTCTTTTGGACGTCGACAGTCTCGGGGACGTTCTCTTCCTCGACGATGGAGATGCCCTCGACGCCCTTCAGCGACGCCGCGCCCTCGGCATGTGCCTGGTTGTAGCCATAGTCGTCCTTCGGGCCGACATAGATGAAGCCGACGGTCGCGGCGGCAGCGCGCGCCGCGCGCATCGGAAAGGCCGCCGAGGCCAGACCGAGCGCCGCCCCGGCGGCGGAGGTCTTGAGCAGGTCGCGGCGGCTAAGCATGAATTTCCCGGTCATATCGAATGCTCCCCTTTCTTGGACCCCGGTGGGGTCGTTTGACGTGCTGTCAAGAAAGTGCATGCAATCGCTGTGCCAGTTCCTTTGTGTGGTTTTCTGTAATAAAATCAATAGACCATTTTAGAAAGCCTGCATAAACCAAAGGCAAGTGCATGCACTTTTTGCCTGAAAAACGATCAATTTGACATTACGGTCAAAATCTAGGCATACAGAGATGCGACCTTGAGTCGAGAAAGCCCGTGGGCCGTCCACCCAGCGGGCCGTTCGCAATTAAACTGGGCGGGAGGAGACGTGTCGGGAAGGCGCTTGGTCAGGTCGGGCACGACCGTGGATCAGATGGTGAGGGCGATCGCGGACCGCATCGTCACCGGCTATCTGCGTCCCGGCGAAAAGCTCGACGAGGCCTCGCTTGCCGCCCGCTTCGATGTTTCGCGCACGCCGGTCCGGGAGGCGCTCGGCCAGTTGAGCGCCATCGGGCTGGTCGAGAGGCGGCCGAACCGGGGCGCTATCGTCGCCGTGGTCACGCAGGAGCATCTCGCCTCGATGTTCGAGAGCATGGCCGAGCTGGAGGCGATCTGCGCGCGCTTCTCCGCCGAGCGCATGACCGGCACCGAGCGCCGCTCGCTGGAGAAGGAGCATCAGGCGTCGGCGCGCATGGTGCAGCTCGGCGCCGAGGAGGACTACGAGCATTTCAACACCGAGTTCCATAGCAGGCTTTATCGCGGCGCCCATAACACGCATATCCATGATTTGACCGTGGCGACCCGCAGCCGGCTGGCGCCGTTCCGGCGTGCGCAGTTCATGCTGCCGGGCCGGCTGGCCAAGTCCTGGCAGGAGCATGATGTGATCGTCACCGCGATCATGCGCGGTGATGCAGCGGCTGCGGGCAAGGCTGCCAGGGATCATGTCTCCATCGTCAGCGAGGCGAGCGCGGTATTCGCGGCAGTCGATCCGATGGAGGCGACGCTTAGCCTATCCGCGCGTCGATGATTTCGACGAAACGCGCGAACAGGCCGGCCTGCGACTTGATCTTCAGTTTGCGGTAGATGTTGCGGCGGTGGACCTTGACGGTCCCCGGCACGATGCGCAGCGCTCTGGCGATCGATTCCGTCGAATGGCCCTGAAGCACGAGGTCGACGACCTGCTTTTCACGCGAAGTCAGCGACAGGCTTTTCCAGATATGAGCGCGGTCAAGCTCGTTGGCCATCGCGATGGTTTCGCCGGAAGGCTGGGCCGCAACGCCTTCGGCGGGCAGGGACGGCCAGCGATGCTTGCAGAAGCCGATCACCGCCGGCGCCATGTCGCGCAGCAGCCTGGCGTCGGCGGTTCCGAACGGGCCGGTAGCGCGCAGCCGCATCAGCGACAGCACCAGCGCGTCCTTGCCGGCCAGCGGCACGAAGAAGCCAACTTCCTCGGCAAGCCGGGTCTGGCTGTAATAGGAGCGGTAGTATTCGCTGGCATAGAAGCGATCCGGCGCCAGCTCGCGCATGCGCCAGAAGCCTTCCTTGCGCTCGACCGCGGCATGATGGAACGGGTCGAGCAGATAGGGCCCTTCCTGATAGAGCGCGACAAAGATGTGGCTCTCAGCCGGCGAGAAGGTCTGGAACAGGAGCGGCGGCCGCGCGGCGCCGCGATAGCCGAAGATCACACAATGATCGAAGCGGACATGTCCGCTGAGCCAGCCCACGATTGCCTTGCCGAAATTGTCGCCGCCGGTTTCGCGCGCTGCGGCTATCACCTCAGCCAAGGCGTTGTAGTCGTCACTGCGGGAGGCGGCCAATCCATACCCCTCTAAATGCTAAAATCGGTTAAATATACCACCTACGAGGTATATACTAGATACCATTGGCTCTGCTAGCGTCACGACATTGCCTCATGCTGTCGCTGGAGCCGTGGCTTGACTGCAGTGCCCGATATCGAATTTCGCGCGGTCACCAAGCGCTATGGCGCCGTCACCGCGGTGAGCGGCATCGACCTTGCCATCCCGCCCTCCGCCTTTGTCGCGTTGCTCGGCCCCTCTGGCTGCGGCAAGACGACGTGCCTGCGCATGATCGGCGGCTTCGAGCAGCCGAGCGAAGGCCAGGTGCTGATCCGCGGCCGCGACATGGCCGGTACGCCGCCCTATCGGCGTCCGGTCAACATGGTGTTCCAGCAATACGCGCTGTTCCCGCATCTCGATGTCGAGGAGAACATCTCCTATGGGCTGCGTCAGGCGAGGCCGCGGCTGTCGTCGCGCGAGATCGGCCAGCGAGCGGGCGAGGCGCTTTCGATGGTGCAACTCGCCGGCTACGGACGCCGCAAGATCCACGAGCTTTCGGGCGGCCAGCAGCAGCGCGTGGCGCTGGCGCGAGCCCTGGTCAACAAGCCGGCGGTGCTCTTGCTCGACGAGCCACTGGCGGCGCTCGACAAGAAGCTGCGCACCGACATGCAGATCGAACTGCAGAACTTGCAGCGCGAGATCGGCATCACTTTCGTGCTGGTCACCCACGACCAGGAGGAAGCGCTGTCGATGAGCGACTTCGTCTGCGTCATGAATGGCGGCCGTATCGTCCAGCTCGGACAGCCGAGCGAAATCTATGACGAGCCTGCCGACCTGTTCGTCGCCGATTTCGTCGGCAAGACCAATCTTTTGAGCGGCAAGGTAGCCGGCCTTTCCGGGGACCTCGTCGATGTCGCCCTTGCCGACGGCACGGTGATCTCCGCGCGCAAGCGGGTGCCACTCAGTCGGGGCGAGGCCGTGTCCGTAAGCCTGCGGCCGGAGTCGCTCGGCCTCTCGGCACCGGGAGGCGGCAGCCTGAAAGGCATCGTCCGCAACCGGATCTTCCTGGGCTCGACTGCAGAATACGCGATCGAGGTCCCGGGCATCGGACCGCTGCTCGCCAAGGCCGACCACGTGATCGGCCAGGGCAACCTGTTCAAGCCGGGCGAACCCGTCGCCATCGGCTTTGCCGCCGGAGCGCCGCTGGCGTTTCCCAATGCCAACAATAACGGGACCAACCAGAGGGAAGACCAAAATGCCGAAATCCTATCGTGACGGACTGCCGATAACCCCCGATAAATTCGTCGACCAGTTGATGCGCCTGAAGCGCGGCTCGATCAGCCGGCGCGACTTCCTCGGCCTCACAGGCCTCGGTGTCGCGACCGCGGTGATGGCGCGCGAGCTCGGCATCATGCCGACGCCGGCCTTCGCCGCCGAGAACCTCGGCGACCGCATGTCGATCGCCACCTGGCCGAACTACCACGACCCGCAGACCTTCGAGAATTTCAAGGCCGAGACGGGTGTGGCCGTCGAGGTCAACGTCTTCGGATCGAACGAGGAAATGCTGGCCAAGCTGCAGGCCGGCGGCTCGGGCTGGAGCCTGTTCGTGCCGACCAATTACACCATCTCGACCTACAAGAAGCTCGGCATCATCGAAGCGCTCGACATGGCCAAGCTGCCGAATTTCGACGGCAAGTCGGAAGACTCGCGCTTCACCGCGGAAGGCACGATCGACGGCACGATCTACGCCGTGCCGAAGAACTGGGGCACGACCGGCTTTGCCGTCAACACCAAGAAGCTCACCAAGCCCATGTCGAGCTGGAAGGAATTCTGGGACACCGCCATGGCCGAAGGCGACGGCCGCACCATGGTGCATGATTACCAGCTGACCACAATCGGCAATGCGCTGAAATATTACGGCTATTCGTTCAACTCGCTGAAGCAGGACGAGCTCGCCAAGGCCGAGGAACTGTTGCTCAAGGTCAAGCCGCATCTGTTCGCGGTGTCGAGCGACTACCAGCCGGGAATGCGCGCCGGCGATGCCTGGATGACGATGTGCTGGACCAATGACGGCGCGCAGCTCCATCGCGACATCCCCGAGATCGCCTATGTGCTCGGCAAGGAAGGCGGCGAGATCTGGACTGACTTCTACGCGATCCCGAAGGACGCGCCGAACAAGCCGGCCGGCTATGCGCTCCTCAACTATCTGATGAACCCGAAGGTGGCGGTGAAGGAGCATCTGGCCAATGGCGCGCCCTCGACCGATGCGCGGGTCAACGCGCTGCTGCCGAAAGAGGTGCTCGACAACCCGATCCTCTATCCGGCGGCCGATTTGTTGAAGCCGCTGGAGTTCGGTGCCGCCGCGACGCTGACGGATCCTGGCCGCGCCGAGCTGATGGCGCGCTTCAAGTCGGCTTGAGGGAGACCGGCCACAAGCCTCATCAAGACAATGCGACCGGCGGACGAAGGTCCGCCGGCTCCCAACCGGCTTTCCCGATGCGCGGCAGTCTCTTTCGCAAAAACCTCGTAACGACGCTGCTGCTTGCTCCGGCGGCGCTATGGCTGGTCATCTTCCTGGTCCTGCCCTTCATCGCCATCGCCATCTTCAGCGTCGGCGAGCGGGCGCCGGAGGGCGGCTACCAGGCCGCGCTGACCTTCGCGCAATATGCCAACCTGCCGGCTCGGGCGACGGCGTTCTGGAACACGATGGTGCTGGCGCCGATCGGCGCGCTGGCATGCCTGCTCGTCGCCTACCCCGTTGCCTATTACCTGGCGCTGCGCGCGCCGGAGCGCTGGCGGCTGATCCTGCTCGCGATGATCGTCATTCCGTTCTGGACCAGCCTTCTGATGCGCACCTATGCCTGGATGTACATCCTTGGCGGGCGCGGCATTCCGGCCTTGCTCGCCTATGTCGGCATCCAGGACCTCAGGCTGATCAACACTCCGGGCGCGGTGCTGCTCGGCATTGTCTACGGCTATCTGCCACTGATGATATTGCCCATCTACGTCAGCCTCGAACGACTCGACCGCCGGCTGCTCGAGGCTTCCGCCGATCTTGGCGCGACTCCCTTGTCCACCTTCCTTGGCGTGACGCTCAGGTTGTCGCTGCCCGGCGTGATGACCGGCTTCTCGCTGGTGATGATCCTGTTGCTCGGCGAATATCTGATCCCGACGCTGCTCGGCGGCGGCAAGGTGTTCTTCATCGGCAACGCGCTGGTCGATCTCTTCCTGCAGTCGCGGAACTGGCCGTTCGGATCGGCCATCGCCATCACGCTGGTGCTGGTCTCGGTCGTGGTGCTGATCGTCGCCAACCGCATCTCGACCAGGCTTTCGGGCGCACGCCGGGTGGACCTGATCTGATGCGAGCTTTCGTCCTTGCCGTCTTTGCCTTCCTCTATCTGCCGATCGCGCTGGTCGTGCTGTTCTCCTTCAACGCCGGTCACCATGCCAGCGAGTTCACCGGCTTCTCGTTGCAGTGGTATGGCAAGGCGCTGTCGAATCCCTTCCTGGTCGAGGCGCTGAAGAACAGCCTGTTCATCGCCACCACCAGTGCGCTGCTCGCGGCCTTGTGCGGCACGGCGGCTGCGCTTGGGCTGCAGCGCGTCGGCGTGCGGACAAGGGCACTCTTCGACGCATTGCTGGGCGCGGCGATCGTCGTGCCGGGCGTCGTCATCGGCATCTCGACGCTGGTCGCGCTGGTGCAGCTCTTTGCCGTCGTCAATCCGTTCCTCGCCTCGCTCTGGCCGACCGACCAGCCGCCGCGGCTGTCGCTGGGCTATGGCTCGATCATCGCCGCGCACGGCCTGTTTTCGATGGCGCTGGTGACGATGATCGTCGGCACGCGGCTCAGCAGCCTCGACCGCAACCTGGTCGAGGCCTCCAGCGATCTCTACGCCACGCCGCTGACGACGTTCCGCTCGATCGTGCTGCCGCAGATCATGCCGGCGGTGATCGCGGGGTTCCTGCTCGCCTTCACCTTCTCCTTCGACGATTTCATCGTCGCCTTCTTCGTCGCCGGCGCGCAGACGACGCTGCCGATCTACGTCTTCGCCTCGATCCGACGCGGCGTGACGCCCGAGATCAACGCTATCGCGACGATCGTGCTCTGCGCCTCGGTCGTGCTCGTGCTGCTCGCGCAATGGCAGCTCGGCCGACGCAAACCATCGCCTTGAAAGACAGATCCATGATTTTGAAAGACCGTATCGCCGTGGTGACGGGCGCCGGGTCGGGCATAGGACGCGCCGGGGCCATGATCATGGCCAGGGAAGGGGCACACGTCGTCATCGCTGACCGTGACCCCGCGGCCGGGGAGGCCACGGCCTCCGCAATCCGCGACGTTGGCGGCCGTGCCGAGGCGGTCTTCACGGATGTGGGCGACGATACGGCCGTCGAGGAGCTCATCGAGGGAACGCTCGGCAGGCATGGCCGGATCGACATCCTGCACAGCCATGCCGGCATCCAGGTCGGCGGCACGCTGACGGAAGTGGGCACCGATGGCATGGATGCTTCGTGGCGGATCAATGTGCGGGCGCAATTCCTGGCGGCGAAGACCGTCATGCCGGCAATGATCGCGCAGGGCGGCGGCGTCATCCTCAACACCGCTTCCAATTCCGGTGTCTTCTACGATCGCGAGATGATCGCCTACGCCACGTCGAAGCATGCCGTGGTGGCGATGACCAGGCAGATGTCGCTCGATTACGCCAAGCACAATGTACGCATCAACGCGCTCTGCCCGGGCTGGGTCGACACGCCCTTCAACGAGCCGTTCATAGCCCAGATGGGCGGGCGCGACGCGATCGAGAACTATGTCCGCACCAAGATCCCGATGGGGCGCTGGGCGAGCGCGGAGGAGATCGCGGAGGCCATCCTGTTCCTCGTCTCCGACCGCTCGTCCTTCATGACCGGGCAGGCGCTGGTGGTCGATGGCGGCGAGAGCATTGGCTGACCTGGTCCAGTGAAGCGGACTTGCGCCACCGGCGATGATCGGTCAAATCATAGGCGCGACCACTTTGTTTTTACGCAATTCCGGACGGAAATCCGCTCACACTTTTCCTGGAATTGCTCTAATGGGACCCGTCATGCAAGCTCCAAAACAGCAATACCGCGCCAGGCATTTTGTTGCCTGCGGTATTTCTTTTGCGTGCGCGGGGCATCATTGAAAATGCGCTGCTGCCGCCGCGAGAACCTGCAGCGCGCGGAGGAGACCAAGGTCGGCTCGCATGTCGTTCGCGACGGCTGGACCGAAGGGGTGCCAGGCACTCCGGACCCGGCCTATCGGCCGGTCATCAGGCGGGCGTCCGTCCTCGGATAACGCAGCTTAGATAACGCCCCACCCGGAACGGACCTGCCCGCCGAAGCGATCTCTCCTTCGTACGGACACGACCAAATGCCTGACAATCTGAACACTACATTCGTCGGCGCGGACACGCAAAGCTGGCTGAAGACGCACGCGATCAACGAAGTCGAATGCTTCGTGCCGGACGTCAACGGCGTGCTGCGCGGCAAGACCTTGCCTGTAGCCAAATTCCTGAAGTCGCTCGACGACCGCGCGCTCTACCTGCCGAGCAGCGCCTTCCTGGTCGCCATCGATGGCCGCTATTCCGGCTCGATCGACGAGGGCTTTGCCTATTCCGATCCAGATATGCGCATGGTGCCGGACGTTTCGAGCCTGTGCCTTGCGCCCGGCAGCGTCGGCAGAGCCTATGTTTTCGCCGACACCTTCCACATGGACGATCGGCCGTGGATGGCCTCGCCACGCCATGTGCTGAAAGCCGTGCTCGGGCTTTATGAGCAGCGCGGCTGGCGCGCTGTTGTGGCGCCGGAACTCGAATTCTATCTCACGGCCCCCAACCCCAACCCGGACCAGCCTCTGACCGCCCCGGTGGGGCGCAACGGCCGGCCCGAAAGCGTGCAGCATCCTTACGACATGCAGGCGCTGGAGGAATTTGAACCGGTCATCCAGCGCATCTACACGCATTCGGCGGCCGCAGGCCTGCCGCTCGAGACGCTGATCCATGAATCCGGCACCGCGCAGCTCGAGATCAACTTCCTCCATGGCGATCCGCTGGCGCTCGCAGACAAGGTGCTGCTGTTCAAGCGCCTGGCGCGGCAGGCCGCGCAGGCGAACGGGATGCACGCCACCTTCATGGCCAAGCCGATCGCCGCCCAGGCCGGCAGCTCGATGCACCTGCACATGTCGATCGCCGACCGGAAGGATGAGCCCCTGTTCGCCGGCGAGGACGGCGAGGACAGTGAAATGTTCGCGCACTTCATCGGCGGCCTGCAGAAATACGTCCCTGAAATCATGCCGCTGTTTGCACCCAACGTGAATTCCTACCGCCGCATCCGGCCGAACCACAGCGCTCCGGCCAACATCGAATGGTCGCATGACAACCGCTCCTGCGGTCTGCGCGTGCCGATGGGCGGCCGCGCCGCGCGGCGGATCGAGAACCGTCTCCCTGGTGCCGACGCCAATCCTTATCTGGCGATGGCCGGGTCGTTGATCGCCGGCTATCTCGGCATCGAGGAGAAGCTTGCGCGCTCGGAAGAGGCCTTCGGCAATGCCTACAAAAGTAAGAGCACACTGCCGAAGACGATGGAGGAAGCGCTCGATCGTTTCGCCGCCTGCGGGCCCGTGCGGGCGCTGCTCGGCGAGGACTTCTTCCAGACCTACCTGCGCGTGAAGAGCGTCGAGCTAGACCTGTTCCAGAGCGTCGTGACGTCCTGGGAGCGCGACCATCTGCTGCTCAAGGTGTGATCATGGCCTTGCGTTCGACAGGTTTCAATTCCGGTCTCGACATCGGCAAATCCTATTATGTCGCCACCGCCAATCCGGCGCCCGACCATCCGGCGCTCGCCGGCGATGTCGAGGCCGACCTGGTGGTGGTGGGCGGCGGCTGCACCGGCCTTTCGGCGGCGCTGCATGCGGCCGAGCGTGGCCTTAAGGTGGTGCTGCTCGAAGGCGGCAAGATCGGCTGGGGCGCCTCGGGCCGCAATGGCGGCCAGATGATCCCCGGCCTGCGCAAGGGGGCCAAAGGGTTGGTCAAGACGTTCGGGCCGGAACGGGCGAAGGCGCTGTTCGACCTGGCTTTCGAGGCACGCGGGCTGGTGCTCGACATCATCGAGCGCCACGGCATCCAATGCGATTTGCGCCAGACCGGTCATCTGGTCGGCGCCGTCAGCACTTCGGATGTGCGCGACTTCGAGGAAGAGGCCGAATGCCTTGCCAAGGTGATGAAGTTCACCGATGTCGAGATCCTGTCGGCGGCTGAGGCGCGGCAGATGGTCGACACGCCCTATCAAGGCGCGGTCTATGAAAGGCTCGGCGGCCATATGCACCCGCTCAACTACACGCTGGGGCTCGCCCGCGCAGCGGTTGGCGCCGGCGTCGTCATCCACGAGAATTCGGTGGCCGTCCGGCTGGAGCGCGAGCCTTCAATCCGGGCGTTCACCGACAAGGGCTCTGTCCGCGCCAGGTATGTGGTGCTGGCCGGCGATGCGCTGCTCAAGGGATTGGAGCCGCGCGTCAACAGTCGCATCATGCCGGTCGGCAACTATATCGTCGCCACCGAGCCTCTGGGTGAGCGCAATGTCATCCCGGCCAATGTCGCGGTCTCGGACACGCTGTTCGTCGTTAATTACTACCGCATGTCGGCGGACGGCCGCCTGCTGTTCGGGGGCGGCGAGCGCTACACGCCGTCCCCGCCTGCCGACATCGCCGGCTTCGTGCGGCCCCATATGGAAAAGACTTTTCCGCAGCTCAGGGGCTGCCGCATCGACCATGCCTGGGGCGGGCTGGTGTCGGTGACGACGTCGCGCCTGCCGCATGTCGGACACTATGGCGAGGTCTATTTCGCGCATGGCTATTCCGGCAAGGGCGTCATCCTGTCGACGCTGTCGGGCAAGCTCTTGGCGGAAGCGATCACGGGCGATGCCTCGCGGCTCGACCTTTTCTCGACGCTGACGCCGCTGCCCTTCCCAGGTGGCACCGCGTTGCGCGGACCGCTCTATGTGCTCGGCATGTTGTGGTACGCGATGCGCGATCGGCTCAGACACTGACGCTGGTTTCCTTTCCCCGGCGTGACTAATGTCTCCGCGCCGGGAAGCGAGAAGGAAGGGCAATGAATATCGAGCCGGGCCGACTGACGAAGAAGGAGCGACACGAACTGATCCTGTCGGAGGTCCGGCGCTCCGCCTCGATCCGCATCTCGAAGCTTGCGCGCCGCATCGGCGTCGCCGGCGAGACCATCCGCCGCGATCTCATCGAGCTCGGCGAGGCGGGACTCCTCAACCGCACCTATGGCGGCGCCACCATTTCGCTGGTGACATCGGAACCGGTGATTGCCGAACGCGGCCTTACCTTGGTCGAGGAGCGGGCCCGCATTGGGCGTGGCGCGGCCGGACTGGTCGAGAAAGGCTCGATCGTGATGATTGATGGCGGATCGACCACCTACGAGGTGGCGCGCAGCCTCTCGCAGCACGGCCGGGACCTGACGATCATCACCAACTCAATCGGCGTCGCCTCGGTGGCCGGTGCCAATCCCGGCTTCCGTGTCATCCTCTGCCCCGGCACCTATGACAGCCGCGAGGCCGCGGTGCTTGGCGAGGACACGGTTGAATTCGTGCGCCGCTACAATGCCGACGTCGCCATCATCGGCGCTTCGGCGCTGAACGCTGAAGGGCCGAGCGACATGATCTCGGGCGCGGCGGCAGTGAAGCGGGCGATGATGAGGCGATCGCTGTCGACGATGCTTGTCGTTACCAACGACAAGTTCGGCCGCAGCGGCCTGGAGCTGGTGTGCGCGCTGAGCGAGATTTCAGACATCGTCACCGACAGCGAGCCGGCAACGGAGCTGCGCGACGCCGTCGACGAAGCGGGCGGCGAGCTGCACGTCTTTGCCGAATAGATAATCGGTTAAGCGTCGCGGTTGGTCAATGCGATATGGCAGCAGCCGGAGCCGTGGCCCGGCGTCCAGGTGACATTGTCGAAACGCACGCCGGTCGCCTCGAACAGGCCGCGGTCGAAGGCGCCGGCGATGCGGCAGAGCGTGGCGAGTTTCTCCTCGCCGACACCGGCCTCGACCCAGGCGTCCTTCAGCGGGCAGCGCTTGACCTTGAAGGCGATGTGGTCCGGCCCGCGCTCGACATGGGTCGGATACATGCGCCCGCCATCCGGACTGACGGCGAGGAACGCCTCGCCGATCGCCGGCGCGTCGTTTGGACCGAATGCGGCGAAAGCGGCTGCCGCCACTTCCCGGCCGCGCTTCTCGATGCTGCGGATCATCACCGCCTCGGCCTTCTCCGCGCCGAGCTCGGCGGTCAGCTCGTCGAGGAACAGGCGATAGAGGTCGGCCCGGTTGCGGAAGGCGGAATCGAGTTCGCGCGACAGCTTTTCGGCTTTGGCTGCGGGGTCGGTCATGAGGAGTCCTGATTTTGTTGTTTGACCATGATCTTGTCCGCAAACCGGTTGCCACTTTGCGGGATCATGGTCGGTCTCTGACCAGTTTCGGCATGGCTGCTACCAATGCCTTGCCGACCGATGATTGCGGGTAGGCGATGACGGCGCGGGCATCGCCGCTCTCCGCGATCCGGCCGGCATCGAGGATGAAGATGCGGTGCGCCACGGCGCGGATGACGCCGAGGTCATGGGAAATGAACAGATAGGCGATGCGTTCCTGCCGTTGCAGGTCGAGCAGCAATTCCAGGATCTGGCCGCGCACCGAAACATCGAGCGCCGACACCGCCTCATCGAGCACGATCAGCGACGGCCGCGTGGCGATGGCGCGAGCGATCGCGACGCGCTGGCGCTGGCCGCCGGAAATCTCGTGGATGGCGCGCTGGGCAAGGCCGGCGTCGAGGCCGACGCGCTCCAAAAGCGCTGCGATGCGGCGTGGACGGTCGGCACGCGGGGCGATGCCATGGACGCGCAAGGGGTCGTTGAGCACGCGCGCGACGGTGGCGCGGGGATTGAAGGCGGCGAGCGGATCCTGAAACACCATTTGCAGGCGGGCACGACGGGCGCGCAAAGCGGCGCCTGACATAGTGAGGAAATCTGCGTCTTCGAAGTCTATGCGGCCGGCATCGGGCTCGATCAGCCGCAGCACCAGCCTTGCGATCGTCGATTTGCCGCTGCCGGAGGGGCCGGCGAGCGCCAGCGTCTCCGCCGGACCGATCTCGAAGGACACGTCGTCGACAGCCGCGAAAGGCTTGCCGCCGCGATGGTAGCGCTTGGTGAGATTGGAGACGGCAAGCACGCTCATGCCGAGGTGTCCTGTCGGTCAAGCAGAGGCTCGGCGTTGAGGCCAAGATGAGCGTCGAGCAGGGCGCGCGTATAGGCTTGCTGCGGCGCGTTGACGATTTGACTGGTCTCGCCGAGTTCGATCAGTTCGCCATGGCGCAGCACCGCGATGCGATCGGCAAGCGAAGCGGCAAGCGCGATGTCGTGGCTGATGAAGATGAGCGTCATGCCGTCCTCGCTGACCAGCCTGCGGATCAGGGCGACGATCTCGGCCTGGACGATGGTGTCGAGCGCGCTGGTCGCTTCGTCGGCGATCAGGAGTTTCGGTCCGGCGGCGATTGCCGCGGCGATCGCCACGCGCTGCTTCTGCCCGCCGGAGAGCTGGTGGGGGTAGGCGTGGATAGTGGCGTCGGGATTGGGTAGGCGGACGCGTTCGAGGAGGGTTTTGGCCTTGGCGTAGGCGCCTTTCCAGCCGGGGCCGAGATGGGTGTGCGCGACCTCGGCGATCTGCTTGCCGATTGGCATGACCGGGTCGAGACTGGAGGAGGGGTCCTGGAAGACGAAGCCGATGTCGCTGCCGAGGAGGGGGGCCTGTGTGTTGCCGATCGCGGACGGTCGGCGTTCCGGCACACCCCCCTCTGCCCTGCCGGGCATCTCCCCCGCAAGGGGGGAGATTGAGCCGTCATCGCTGCTTTTGCTAATTTCCAGAGTTGCAGGAGAGGAGCCGTCGGCGAAGCTGCCAATCTCCCCCCTTGCGGGGGAGATGGCCGGCAGGCCAGAGAGGGGTGCGAAGGAACGAGGCGTCTGTGATTGGCTTGCTGACCACTCAATCATCCCGCCAATCTCGGTACCCATCGCCAACAATCCCGCAAGCGCCAGCGCTAGCGTGCTCTTGCCAGAACCGCTTTCGCCGATGATCGCCAGGCGCTCGCCTTCGAGAACGTCCAGGCTCACACCTTTCAGCGCCGGCACCTCGACACCATCGCGCCGATAGGCCACCGAGAGATCGCGAATGGAAAGCAGCGCCGTCATGACAGGCTCCTGCGCACCGCGGTGCTCTCCACCACACCTTCGCCGGCAAGGTAGACGCCAAGCACCGTCAGCACGAGCGCTACGCCCGGAACGATCGACAGAAACGGCGCGGTGCGCAGCACCGTGCGGCCTTCGGCGATCATGCTGCCCCAGGTGACGCGGTTGGGGTCGCCGAGGCCGAGGAAGGAGAGCGCCGCTTCTGTGAGGATCGCGGCCGCGACGATCACCGACGACAGCGCCAGCACCGGCGGCAAGGCATTGGGCAGCACCTCGCGAAACGCGATCCCCAGCGGGTGCATGCCGATGACGCGGGCGCCGGCGACATAGTCGCGTTCGCGGATCGACAGCACTTCCGCGCGGGCGACGCGCGCCGGCCCGGTCCAGGCGCTAATCGCGATCGCGGCGACGACGACGCCGAGCGACGGCCCGACGATGCTGACGAAGGCGAGCGCCAGCAGGAAGCTTGGCACGGTCTGGAAGGCGTCGGTCATGCGCATCAGCACTTCGTCGATCAGGCCACCGGCAAAGCCCGCCAAAGTACCGACCACCGCGCCGATCAGGAGCGCCGCGGCAGCCGCCGCCAGGCCGACCGCCAGCGAGGTACGGGCGCCATGAACGAGCTCGGCCAGCACGTCGCGCCCGAGCCGATCGGTGCCGAGCGGCAGCGACCAGTCCCGGAACGGCGGTAGCAGCGCCGGTCCGGCGATGGCCTGCGGGTCGCCAGGAAACAGCAGTGGCGCGGCCAGCGCCATCGCGATCAGCAAGGCGAGAATAAGCGCGCCCGCGATCGCTTCCGGCGTGTGCAAGAGACGGCGCAGGCGCTTCATGCGCTCGCCTCGCCGGCGCCGACGCGCGGATCGAGGACAGCGTAGGCGAGATCGACCAGAAGGTTGATGGCGATGACGAGAACGGCGCTGACCAGGATGATGCCGAGGAGCAGCGGCGTATCGCGCCCGGCGACGGCTTCCTGCGCCAGCCGGCCGAGGCCGGGCACGGCAAAGACGCTTTCGATTACGACGCTGCCGCCCAGCATCTGCGCCGATTGCAGGCCGAGCATGGTGATTAGCGGCAAGAGCGCGTTGCGGGCAACATGCGCGAGCACGATGCGCCGGCGGGGCAGGCCCCTGGCGCGGGCAGCGAGCACGAAATCCTGCCGCCATGCCTCTGCCATGCCGGCGCGCATCATGCGCAGGTAAAGCGCGAGATAAATGAAGCCGAGCGCCGACACCGGCAGCACGAGATGGGTGGCGACGTCGGCGGCGCGTGAAAACCCGGTTTTGCCGGAGGCGATGGTCTCGATGCCGCCGATCGGCAGCCAGCGCAAATCAACGGCAAAGACGACGATCAGCACGAGGCCGAGCCAGAAGCCGGGCACGGCATAGAGCGCCAGCGAGCCGATCGAGAGGAAGCGGTCGCGGAAGCTGCCGGGCCGCGCGCCGGCATAGATGCCGAGCGCTGAGCCGAGACCGAAGGAAAGCGCGGTGGCGCTGCCCATCAGGATCAGTGTGGTCGGCAGGCGTTCGAGGATGATGTCGCTGATCGGCCGGGAGAAAGTGACCGATTGGCCGAGATCGAGATGCAGCAAGGCCCAAAGGTAGTTGGCGAGGCGAGTGAGCTCCGACTGGTCGAGGCCCCAACGATGGCGCAGCAATTCGATCATGCCCGCATCGCCGCCGGTCGAGACGATATAGGCATCGACCGCGTCGCCGGGGGCGGCTTCGAGAAGAAGGAAGCTGCCGATGACGACGATGAGAAGCACGAAGGCGCTGCCGACGAGACGGCGGCGAAGGAGGCGGAGGGCGCGGGTCATGGCGAAAGGACGCTGCACGGGGGGCGCGAAGGAACTCTCATTCTCGAAGCTGAGCACCCCGACTGCCGATCCGCAAGTGCGGGGATCAACCCGCCAAATAAGTGTCCGCCCAGTTCGACACCGCCCAGCGCGGGTTGTTGGCGATGTTGCCGACGGTGTCGCGCGCGACGGAGATGAAGCTCCATTCGGCGACGTTGATCAGCGGCAGATCGGCGGCCACCTTCTTCTGGAACTCCTTGTAGAGCCCGGTGCGGGCCAATGTATCGAGCGTCTCGGATGCCTTGACGATCAGCGCGTCGAGATCGGCGTTCTTGTAGCCGCCCTGGTTGGAGAAGGGCACGCCGTCCGGAATGCCGCTCTGCACTAGGATGGTGGTCGAGATCGCCGGGTCGCCGCGGAACACGGGCGGGCCTACGGCGAGGTCGAAGGCATGGTCGGTGTAGACGGCCTTGATGTGGGCGGCCGAGTCATTGTTGACGATCTCGGCGTCGATGCCGATTGCCGCGAGCGCCTGGCGCAGGTAGTCGCCGAACTGCTTCGTCTCGTTGAAATAGGGCGCCGGCAGCAGCTTCAGCGCGAAGCGCTTGCCGTCGTCGGCGCGCTTGTAGCCGGCTTCGTCCAGCAGCGCATTGGCCTTGGCGACGTCGAAAGGATAGGTCGGCACGTCGGCTGTGTAGAATTGTGGGTCGCTCTTCGGCACCGGGCCGGTGGCGGTCGCGGCATAGCCGAGGAAGATCGTCTTGACGACGAAATCCTTGTCGATGGCATGGGCGATTGCCTGCCGCACCTTGAGGTCGGCCAGTTCCTTGCGGCGGTGGTTGATCTCGACGACAAGCTGGTAGGTCAACCCCTCATAGCCCTTGGTGATGACCTTCAAGCCCGGCACCTTGGAGATGCGGTCGAGGTCGGCGAGCGGCACGGCGGAGAAGGCGGCGAGCTGGATCTCTTCCGCTTCCAGCGCGGCCGCCGCAGATGTGCGATCGGGGAGCACCTGGTAGACGATCTCGTCGAGATAGGGCTCGTCCTTGCCCCAATAGGCGTCGTTCCTGGTCAGCCGGTAATATTGGCCTGCCTTGTATTCGGCGAATTTGAATGGGCCGGTGCCGACCGGCGCGTTGTTGGCCGGGTTGTCCTCGATCTTGCCGTTTTCATAAAGGTGCTTCGGCACGACGCTCGACAGCGCCGGCAGCGCGTTGCGGATCAGCTGGAACGGCGTCGGCTTGGCGAATTTGAAAACGGCCGTCAGCTCGTCCGGCGTGTCGACGGCCTCCAAATCCTTGAACACCGTGCGGCCGAGATTCTGCAGCGGCTTCCAGATCTGCAGCGCGGAGAAGGCGACGTCAGCGGAGCTGAAGGGTTTGCCGTCATGCCATTTGACGCCGTCACGCAGCTTGAAGGTCACCGACAGGCCGTCGGCAGCGCCTTCCCAGGAAAGGGCGAGTCGCGGCTGAAGCCCGTCCTTGCCGTCGAAGGAGGCTTCGGCCAGCGCCTCGACGATCTTGCTGGAGATGAAGAAGACGCCGTTCGATGCAACGATTGCCGGGTTCAGATTGCGCGGTTCGGAATCGGCGGCCAGCACCAGGCGGCCGCCCTTCTTGGGCGTCTGGGCAAAGCCAATGGCTGGCAGCGCGGTCGAGACCAGTAGCAGGGCCGAACCGGCCAGCAGGCCGCGGCGTGAAATCGTCAATTCGGACATCGCTCGAACTCCCCTCTTCGCACCGTGGCAGGCGCGCCAATCGCGATTATGGGCTTTGGCAAAGGTTTCGCCAGAGACGGATTTGGCGCATCATGGCTTGGCTTTGAAATTTCCGTCCGCTGGACCAGCGAGCCGAAAGAAGATGTCATCCCCTTGTTTGGTAGGACCAGATTGTAGCGATGCGGGATCGACATCAGGACATGAACCGCCCGTTGGGTGAAAGTGATCAATTCTGGCTGGACCAGAGTGGCCAAAATGATGCAGATTTGGCCGACAGCCAAAATCATGACGTTCGGCGCTCCGGCGACCGATGAAAACAGGGAGAGGCAGATGAACATCGCTCCGGGCAAGACCGAGGTCCGCAGCATTCCGTTCGACCAGACGCGGGTGGACCGGCTGATGGACGAGGCGGGCATCGACGTGCTCTTCGCCACCTCCAAGCACAACACGCAATATCTGCTCGGCGGCTACAAGTTCATCTTCTTCGCGGCGATGGACGCCATCGGCCACAGCCGCTATCTACCGATCCTCCTCTACGAGAAGGGCGGGCCGGAACACGCCGCCTATATCGGCAACAAGATGGAAGGCGGCGAGCATCAGAACCATCCATTCTGGACGCCCACCTTGCACGCCGCCTGCTGGGGCACGCTCGACGCCGCCAATCTGGCGGTGGAGCATCTTAAGCAGATCGGCAAGTCGGCGGCGCGTATCGGTATCGAGCCGGGCTTCCTGCCGTCGGACGCCTATATGCTGGTCCGCAAGGCGCTGCCGGACGCCAAGCTGGTCGACGCGACGGGCATGCTTGAGAGCATGCGCGCCAACAAGACCGAGGCGGAGCTGGAGCAGTTGCGCATCGCTTCCGAGCTGATCACCGACTCCATGCTGGCGACGATCGCCTGGGCGCGCGAAGGGACAACTAAGACCGACATCATCGAGCAGCTCCGGCGGGAGGAAACCAATCGCGGCGCGCATTTCGAATATTGCCTGCTGACGCTGGGCTCCAGCCACAACCGCGCGGCGTCCAGCCAAGCGTGGAAGAAGGGCGAGGTGATGTCGATCGATTCCGGCGGCAATTATCACGGCTATATCGGCGACCTTTGCCGCATGGGCGTGCTCGGCGAGCCGGACGCCGAGCTGGAGGATCTGCTGGCCGAGATCGAAGCGGTGCAGCAGGCGGCCTTTTCCAAGGTCAAGGCCGGCACGCTGGGCGGCGACATGATCGCTCATGCGGAAAGCGTGCTGAAGGCCTCAAAGGTCGCGGCCTACACGGATTTCTTCGCCCATGGCATGGGGCTCATCACCCATGAGGCGCCGTTCCTGATGACCAACCATCCGGTCGCCTATGAAGGCACCTATGCGGCTAAGCCGCTGGAAAAGAACATGGTGCTGTCGGTCGAGACGACCATGCTTCACCCGACACGCGGCTTCATCAAGCTGGAGGACACGGTGGCGGTGACCGACGCCGGCTATGTTATGTTCGGCGATCGTGGGCGCGGGTGGAACCAGGGCGGGGTGGTTTAGCGCTGACGGCGCTCCCCCTCACCCGGATTGCCAACCGAATTGCGAAGGGCAATTCGGGGCAATCCGACCTCTCCCCGAGGGGAGAGGAGCCTGTCAGCGTCGGCGCCAAGCTCTTCTCCCCTCGGGGAGAAGGTGGTCGCGAAGCGGCCGGATGAGGGGCTGCGACGCTGAAGATTATTTGTCCGCCGGCAGCAGCCTGAAATCCGGCAGGTCGCGCAGCGCCAGTTCCGGTCCGGCTGGCGAATAGACGACGAAAAGCTGCATCGGCTGGTCGCCGGTGTTAAGCGTCGAGTGGAAGCGGCTTTCCGGCACGTAGATGGTGCAGCCGGGACCGACTTTCGCCACGACAGGGTTTCCCTTCTCGTCCTCGACCATCTGCTCGCCATGACCGGAGATGACGAAGATGATCTCTTCGGCGCCGGGATGATTGTGGCGGGTGTGGCCCCGACCCGGCGGCAGGTCGACGACGCCGCCGGAAAAGCGTTCGGCGCCGTTCACTTCCGGCGCGACGGTCAGCGACAGTCTGCCCCAGTCGAAGCCGAAGGCACTGACATCCTTCGGGTAGACGAACACCTTGCTCCTGTCGGCCATTGCCTCATCCTTTCCTTTTCGCGATCGATACCGCCTTGAAATCCGCAGTCTGCCTGGCGATCGCCGCTTCGGCCGGCAGCCGTTCCATCGAGCTGGCGCCATAGAAGCCGTGCAGCCCTTCGCAGCGCTCGAGGATGTATCGGGCGTCGTCGGGCATCGAGATCGGCCCGCCATGGCAAAGCAGGATGACGTCCTTGCGCACCGAGCGCGCGGCATCAGCGATGGCGTCGATTTCCTTCACGCAAGCGTCGAGCGTCTTTGCCGAGGTGGCGCCAATCGAGCCGCCGGTCGTCACACCCATATGGGCGACGACGATGTCGGCGCCGGCCCTGGTCATGGCGCGCGCCTCGTCCGGATTGAAGACGTAGGGCGTGGTGAGCAGGTCGAGCTTGTGCGCTTCGGCGATCATGTCGACCTCGAGGCCAAAACCCATGCCGGTCTCCTCGAAACTCCGGCGCATGGTGCCGTCGAACAGGCCGACGGTCGGAAAATTCTGCACGCCGGAAAAGCCCATCGTCTTCAGCTCAGAAAGCAGCAGCGGCATGATGACGAAGGGATCGGTACCGTTGACGCCGGCCAGCACCGGTGTCTTCTTCACCGCCGGCAGCACCTCATAGGCCATTTCCTTGACGATCTCGTTGGCGTTGCCATAGGCAAGCAGCCCGGCGGCCGAGCCGCGCCCGGCCATGCGGTAGCGGCCGGAATTGTAGATGATGATCAGGTCGATGCCGCCGGCCTCCTCGGCCTTGGCCGACAAGCCGGTGCCGGCGCCGCCGCCGACGATCGGCACGCCGTCGGCGATCATCTTGCGGAATTTCTCCAGGATCGTTTTGCGCGGAATGGCGGCCATGGTTGTCGGTCTCACTTTTTGGCGATGTCGAGGAACGCCTCGGCCGCGGCCTTGGCGAAGGCGGGATCGTTGATGTGCAGCGGCAGGCGCGTGACTGTGCGGTGTTTCGTCGGCTCGATCGTGCGCTCGACGGCGTCGAACAGCGCCTGATCGGCTTCCGCGTCGAAGAAGACGCCGCCTTCTATATCCAGCGCTGAGATGCCCTTTTCCGGGATCAGGAAGCGGACCGGGCCATCGCAGCGGGCGAGGCGGCCGCCGATCCATTCACCGATCCGGCGGCATTCGTCGGCCGTGGTGCGCATCAGCGTGACATTGGGATTGTGCTCGTAGAACAGTCGCCCGCGGTAGCGCTCCGGGATCGTCGACGGTGCCCAGAAGTTGACCATGTCGAGCGCGCCAACCGAACCGACATAGGGTAATTTGGCGCGGGCGATTGCGCCGAAGCGGTCCTCGGTTGCCGCCAGCACGCCGCCGAACAAAAGATCGCAGACCTCGGTCGTGGTGATGTCGAGGACGCCGGCGAGCAGGCCGGAATCGGCGAGCTTCTCCATCGAGCGGCCGCCGGTGCCGGTGGCGTGGAAGACCATGCAGTCATAGTCGGCGCGCAAGCGCTCGACGATCGCGGTCACACAAGGCGTGGTGACGCCGAACATGGTGAGCCCCAGCGCCGGCTTTCCGGCATCGGCCGGGGCGGGCTTCGCCGCCATGCCGGCGATCGCCTGGGCGGCGTTGTGCAACACGACGCGGGAGAGCCTGTTCAGTCCCGCCATGTCGGTCACCGACGGCATCATGATGATGTCGGACACGTCGACATAAGGCGCGGTGTCGCCGGAAGCCAGCGTCGAAACCATGAGCTTCGGCAGGCCGAGCGGCAGCGCGCGCATGCCGGCGGTGACGATCGAGGTGCCGCCGCCGCCGCCGATACCGATCACGCCGGCTATGTCGTCGCGCGACTGGATGAAGCTGGCGAAAGCGGCGCCCATGCCGGCAACGGCGGCGCCGCGGTCATCGAGGCCGAGAACCGCGTGGGCTCCCTTGGGATGATGCGCGGCGACCTCGCTAGCCGGGATATCGACCGGGACGGTCGCGCCCCGCGTGCCGATATCGACACGCACGGCCGCGCCGGCGGCAGCAGTGATGGCATCGGCCAGGAAGGCGAGTTCCTCACCTTTGGTGTCGGCGGTGCCGACCACATAGATGCGCTTCATCCGCAGTTCCCCGTCGTCCGGCATGGTCGGCTTTTGCCGCCTGCCTTCTTGTCCCCCCTTAAGCTCCCAGCAAAAGCCTCGTCGCTGGTGGGGACCTCATTTTTGCCCCACCCGGAAGCTCCTCGGCAAAGCCTCGTCGCTGGTGGGGCCCCGTCATTGCCCGGCATTGCGCCATTGCAAATTTTTGAGACGCGCGTATCGTATTGATATGGATGTCTCACGTCAACAAGCCGTCGCCAAGGATGAGGCCGCCCAGGCGCCTGCCGTCGAGAAGGGCGCGCGCGCCCGCACCAGGCGGCTGATGCTGGAAACGGCTACGCGGCTGATGCAATCCGGCATGACACCCTCGGTCAGCGAGATCGCGGAGGCGGCCGCGGTGTCGCGCGCCACTGCCTACCGGTATTTCCCTAGCCAGGCAGCGCTGGTGCAGGCTGTGGTCGACGAAGGGCTCGGCCCAATCCTCACTTGGAACTCCACGTCGAATGATGTCGAACAGCGCGTGGCGGATCTGTTCGCCACCGCGATGCCGCGCATCGAAGCCTTCGAAGCGACATTCAAGGCGGCGCTGAAACTGTCCCTCGACCAATGGGCGCGGCGCCAGGCCGGTACGCTCGGGGCTGAGCCCGCCTTTACGCGCGGCCATCGGGTCGACCTGCTGAAGGATGCCATCGCGCCGCTCAGAGGCCGCTTGAAGCCGCGCCAGTTCAGGCGCCTGGCGCAGGCGCTGTCCCTGGTGTTCGGCGTCGAGGTGGTCACGGTGCTGAAGGACATCTGGGGACTGGACAGCGCCGAGATGATGTCGGTGGCGCAATGGGCGGCGGGGGCGCTGGTGCGCGCCGCAATGGCGGAATCAGGAGCGACATGAGCAGGAATGACGGCAGCGTCAAAGGCAACAGCCGCTTGAATCTGGTTCGACCAGATTACGAGGTCAATTTCGAATGTTAATTGTCGTGGACCGCCCGCGACAAGGGCACCTCATATCGCAGAGTAGGAAAAACTAGGGAAAACAGCGAGATATTGCAACGATCCGCTTGCTCGGCTGCTATCGTTCGCTCAAGAAAGCGCTTGACGCCAAGCTGAAATTGGTAATACCAGATTAGGACCGACAACGCGGATCAAAAGTGAAGGCTGCGTTGCATTTCCGGCAGGGCGAGGAGGCCCAGAACCGGGGAGGCGCATCACAGGAGGAACTACCAGAGTCGGCATCACCGCCGGCTCCATGACACGGTGGAATGCGCACAAGGGAGGAAAACTATGCGCAAGATAATGACCAGCGTGATCGCTGGTATCGGTCTGGCACTCGCCTGCGGGACATCCGTCCGCGCGCAGGAGAAGGAACTCACGATCTTCTGGGCGGAATGGGATCCGGCGAACTACCTGCAGGAGCTCGTCAACGACTACACGGCCGAGACCGGCGTGAAGGTCACGGTTCAGACCACACCGTGGCCCGACTTCCAGACCAAGGCTTTCACCGAATTCAACGCGCATGGCGACGCCTACGACCTGGTCGTCGGCGACTCGCAATGGCTAGGCGCCGGTTCGACGCAGGGTCACTATGTCGACCTCACCGACTTCTTCAACAAGCACAAGCTCAATGACGTGATGGCGCCGGCGACCATCAAATACTATGCCGAATACCCCGGCGGGTCCGGCAAGTACTGGGCGATCCCGCTCGAGGGCGACGCGATCGGCTGGTCCTATCGCAAGGACTGGTTCGAGGACCCGAAGGAGAAGGAAGCTTTCAAGGCGAAGTATGGCTACGATCTCGCCGTGCCGACGACCTATGCGCAGCTGCGCGACATCGCCGAGTTCTTCCATCGTCCGGACCAGAAGCGCTACGGCGTCGCCATCTATACCGACAATTCCTATGACGCGATGGCGATGGGCGTCGAAAGCGCCATCTTCAGCTATGGTGGCGATCTCGGCGACTATGCGACCTACAAGGTCGACGGCATCACCAACTCCAAGCAGGCCGCCGCCGGCCTCGACATGTACAAGCAGCTCTACAAGTTCACGCCTCCGGGCTGGGGCAAGACCTTCTTCGTGGAAGACAACCAGGCGATCACCGGCGGTCTCGCCGCGATGAGCATGAACTTCTTCGCCTTCTTCCCGCCGCTGGTGAACAAGGCAACCAACCCCTATGCCGATGTCACCGGTTTCTTCGCCAATCCGGCCGGCCCGGATGGCAAGCGCTTTGCCGCTCTCGGCGGTCAGGGTATCTCCGTCATCTCGTACTCGAAGAACAAGGACGAGGCGATGAAGTTCCTCGAGTGGTTCATCAAGGACGAGACCCAGAAGAAGTGGGCCGAGCTCGGCGGCTACACCTGCAGCCAGGCCGTGCTGAAGTCCGAAGCCTTCCAGAACGCAACGCCCTACAACAAGGCGTTCTACGATACGATGTTCATGGTCAAGGACTTCTGGGCAACGCCTGAATACGCCGAAGTGCTCGATCAGCTGAACCAGAACATCTATCCGTTCGTGGTCGGCGGCAAGGGCACCGCCCAGGAGGCGCTCGACAAGACCGCCGCCGACTGGAAGGCGACCTTCACCAAGTACAACCGCTACAAGTAAAGCATCACAGTCAGAATGCCGGAGGAGGGTTTCCCCTCCGGCATTCCTGTTTTCAGGAGACAAAGTTGGCTTCGGTAGCCCTCACCAATCTCGATCCCGCGTCCAGGGCTGCCGCTCGCGGCTGGTCGGATCTCACCATCCGCAACCTGTTCATCATACCGACGCTGGTCTTTCTGATCGTTTTCAACATTTTCCCGCTAATCTATTCGCTGGGCTATTCCTTCACCAATTTCGCCGCGAACCGCACAGAGCCCTGGCAGTTCGTCGGCCTGCAGAATTATCGCGAGCTGCTCAGCGACGACCACATCTGGTCCAACTTCGTCATCACGGCGAAATACGTCATCGTTTCAGTGGCGGGTCAGATGGTCGTCGGCTTCGGCCTAGCACTTCTGCTCAACCGCTCCTTTCCGATGAAGGGCCTGATCACCACGTTGCTTTTGTTGCCGATGATGATGTCGGCGGCGGTCGTCGGCCTGTTCTGGCAGCTGCTCTACAGCCCGTCCTGGGGCCCGATCAACTATGTCTTCGGCCTTGGCGACTTCGCCTGGCTCTCCAATCCCGACAGCGCGCTCTACGCGGTCGCGATCACCGACGTCTGGATGTGGTCGCCCTTCGTGATGCTTTTGTCGCTCGCCGGGCTGTCGGCGGTGCCGCAGCATCTCTACGAGGCCGCCGCGATCGACCGCGCCGGATGGTGGTACACCTTCACCCGCATCACCTTGCCGCTGGTCTCGCCGATCCTCCTGATCGCGCTGATCTTCCGCACCATGGAAGCCTTCAAGACCTTCGACATCGCCTACACGATGACGACCCAGCCGACCGCAGAGCTGATCGCGATCCGCCTCTACAAGCAGGCCTTCCAGCAGTGGGATACGGGCAAGTCCTGCGCGCTGGCCTACATCGTGCTGATCATGGTGCTGGCCATCACCAACCTCTACGTGAAGTATCTCAACAAGGTGAAGGAGCGCTGAGATGGCCGCCGTCCGCACTTCTTCCGAGGTCGCTTTCAACCGCGCGGCAATCGCCGCGGTGCTGGTCGCGACGCTGATCTTCCTGGCGCCGATCTACTGGATCGCCTCGACGGCCTTCAAGCCGAAGGAGCTCGCCGTCAGCGTGCCCCCCACCGTGCTGTTCGAGCCGGAGGTGACGCCGTTCGTGCGTCTCTTCACCAAGCGCGTGCAGATGCAGAAGCCCGTAGATCCGCAAGTCTACGAGGCCGCGCCGTGGTGGGAAAAACGCATCTATGACGGCGGCGAGCGGGTGCTGAAGGTCGGCAAGGACGTGCAGCTTTCGCAGTATCCCGACCGGTTCATGAACAGCCTGATCGTGGCGGTTATCAGCACGGTGCTGGCGGTGGGCATGGGAACCTTCACCGCCTACGGCTTCTCCCGCTTCAAGATCGCGGGCGAGGCGGATCTTTTGTTCTTCATCCTGTCGACGCGCATGCTGCCGCCGGTGGTGGTCGCCATCCCGATGTTCCTGATGTACCGCATGGTCGGCCTCAACGACTCGCATATCGGGCTGATCATCCTCTACGTCGCCTTCAACCTGTCCTTCTCGGTCTGGCTGATGAAAGGCTTCATGGACGAGATCCCGAAGGAATATGAGGAAGCAGCGCTCGTCGACGGCTACACGCGCATGCAGGCCTTCTTCAAGATCGTGCTGCCGGAAGCGGCGACCGGCATCGCGGCGACAGCCGTGTTCTGCTTCATCACCGCCTGGAACGAATACGCCTTCGCGCTGATCATGACCAACCGGCGCGCCCAGACGGCGCCGCCCTTCATCCCGTCGCAGATCGGCTCCGGTCTGCCGGATTGGACCACGATCGCAGCCGGCACATTCCTGTTCCTCTTACCGGTCGCGATCTTCACCTTCCTGCTGCGCAACCATCTGCTTCGCGGCGTGACGTTCGGAGCGATCCGCAAATGAGTTTCCGAGCCGTCAACGAGAAGTACCTTTTGCCGGCCTCGCAGATCCTGATGGTGCTCGGCATCGTCGCGCTCTGCCAGCCATGGAGCCTCGACCTGCATTCCTATGGCGTGACGATCATCCTGATCGGGCTGATCGGCTTCAACATCACGTCCAAGATCGCGCCGGAGCAGAGCGAGGCAACCGGCGCCGCGACGCATGAGGGAGCCCGGCAGTGACGCAGATCGAACTTCGCGGGATCGAGAAATTCTTCGGAGCCGTCCAGGTCATCCACAATCTGAATCTCGCCATCGCCGACAACGAGTTCATCGTGCTGCTCGGCCAGTCCGGCTGCGGCAAGACCACGACGTTGCGCGCGGTCGCGGGGCTGGAGACGATCGACAACGGCGACATCCTGATCGATGGCAAGCCGGTGCAACACCTCAAGGCCGCCGACCGCGATATCGCCATGGTGTTCCAGTCCTTCTCGCTCTACCCGCATATGACGGTGTTCGAGAACGTCGCCTTTCCGCTGCGCGCCACGCGCATGAGCAGCGGCGAGGTCGACAAGTCCGTGCGCGAGGTCGCCCGGGTCCTGCGCATCACCGATCTGCTCGACAAGCGGCCCTCGGCGCTTTCGGGCGGCGACATGCAGCGCGTGGCGATCGGCCGGGCGCTGGTGCGGCGGCCGAAGGCGATGCTGATGGACGAGCCGATCGGCGCGCTGGACGCCAAGCTGCGCGAGGAGATGCGGGCCGAGATCAAGCGCCTGCACGTCAAGCAGGGATCGACGACGATCTACGTTACCCACGACCAGATCGAGGCGATGAGCCTCGCCGACCGCATCGTCATCATGCACGAGGGCTTCATCCAGCAGGTCGGCACGCCGGACGAGGTCTATTCGCACCCGGCCAATCTGTTCGTGGCGCAGTTCGTCGGCAGCCCGGTGATGAACATCGCCGAGGCCCGCGTCGCGGATCGGCCCGGCGCCGCTTCCGTGACGGTCGGCGACGCGCCGGCGGGCTTCGAGTTCCCCCACCGGCTCCTGTCCAAGCTCAATGGGCATTCCAACGGTGGCCTGACGCTTGGCATCCGGCCGGAGGGTGTGCTCGTCCGGCACGATGCAGCGCCCGGCTACATGCCGGTCGAGGCGAGCATCATCGAGCCGCTGGGATCCTTCGACATCGTCGACCTCAAGGTCGGCTCCACGATGCTGCGTGCGCGCACCAAGGCCGGCTATGTCTCGGGTCCCGGCGAGAAGGTCCATGTACGCATCGATCCGGAGCAGGCGCATTTCTTTGACACGGCAAGCGGCAAGTCGCTGGGGGTGAGATTGTGATGGCCGAAGGACACGAGAGGCCAACGATTTGGCCTTTCGAACAATCGAACGCCCGGAGCCATAGCGGAGGGCCGATCACTTTCGAAATGGAAATGAGACAGTAGACATGGCCCATATCGAGCTCAAGAACATCACCAAGAAATTCGGCGGTCATACCGCTCTGACCGGCCTCAATCTCGACATTGCCGATGGCGAGTTCTTCGTGCTGCTCGGCGAGACCGGCGCCGGCAAGACGACGACGCTGCGCCTGATCGCCGGGCTCGACAAGCCGACCGAGGGCCAGGTCGTCATCGACGGCGTCGACGTCGCCGATTGGGGCGCGGCCGAACGCGACGTCGCGCTGGTGCTGCAGCAATATTCGCTTTATCCGCGCTACACGGTGCGGCAGAACCTCGAATTTCCGCTGAAGCCGAAGATCCGCCGGCTGCCCGATGCCGAGATCAAGGATCGCGTCGCGCGCGCTGCCCGCACGCTTCGTATCGAGCATCTTCTCGATCGCAAGACCGACCGTCTTTCCGGCGGCGAGATGCAGCGCGTCTCGATCGGCCGCGCCATCGTGCGCAAGCCGCGCGTCTTCCTGATGGACGAGCCGCTGTCGGCGCTCGACGCCAAGCTGCGGGAGGCACTGCGCACGGAGCTGAAGAACCTACAGATGCAGCTCGGCGCCACCTTCCTGTTCGTCACGCATGACCAGATCGAGGCCATGTCGATGGGCGACAAGGTCGGCGTGCTCAACCACGGCCGCATCGTCCAGACCGGCACGCCGCATGAGATCTACAACAATCCGCGCGACACCTATGTCGCGAGCTTTGTCGGTTCGCCGCCGATGAACCTCATCGACGGCAAGCTGGTCAACGACCGCGCGGTGATGGCGCCGGTGAATTTCGAACTACCGCTGTCAACCGGAGCAAAGAGTTTTGGCGGGGGCAGGACGAGCGGCGCGACCGACGGTCGGCCGCTCGTCTTCGGCATCCGTCCGGAGGATGTCCATCTGGAGAGCGGCGCACCCGTCGAGGCGCGCGTCCACGATGTCGAGAACCATGGCGTGGAGAAGATCCTGACGCTCAGGGTCGGCGACACGATGCTGCGCGCCACCGTCCCAGCCAGGACCGATGTCTCGATCGAACAGGCCGTGCGCTTTGCCTGGAATCCCGACAAGGTGGTGCTGTTCGACAGAGGCAGCGGCGTCAGCTTGCGGCACGCAGGATAACGACTTCACCTGCCGCCTTATCCGCCCGACCGGGCCGAGAGCCGGCGCGCAGCCTAGCTGACGACTGACTGCCACTGACCATGTCAGCCACCCACCATCATGCGATGACCGAAGCCACCGGCCTTCTTGGTGAAAACGGCAAGGCCGGCCCATATCCGAAGCGCATCACAATGTCCGGCCTGCGGGTCTCGCCGACAATCCCCGCCAGGTCGGCGCGCAGACGGGCGACCTCGACAGGCTGATTGATGAAGGCGAGCTTGAGTCCCAGGCTCGTCGTGGCCAAAGCGAAGCGCTGGCACGCCTGGCCGACCCTGATCCAGTGATCGTGGTCCGGCCGCTCGCCAAAGAAGATCGCCACCCCAGCTGACGAGTCGATCTGACGGGCGTATTTCTTATTCTCCTGGGCGACGCTAAACAGCCGGTCCAGGGCGATCCGGCCCAGGCTGGTCGGCAGCACCGGGCTGCCGCTCACGGCAGAGAAGAGCCCATCGCCGCTTGCCGCCGCGCTGCGCGGGTTGAAGCGTATCCACTCCTTCAGCTCATGCATGAATGCCGGGTCGTTCATCTGGTCTTCATTGCCGGCAAGGACGAGATCCCGCACCTGCTTCATTCGCGTCCGATCGGTGACAAGCGCCAAGCTCACACCCGGTATCGCGGCTGCGCGCTCAAGTTCGGCGAGATCTGCGGCAGGGGTGGCGCGGCCATCATATTCGGCACGCGTCGATTGGCGTTTCGGAATGGCGTCGACCAACGGCTCTGCTTTCGCCTCGCCCATGAGGTAATCGTAACGGATGCCGTTGCCGTCCGCCGTAAGCGAAGCCTCGCCGCTACGGCCAGTCGCCGCCGCGGCGAGCGTGAGATTGGCCGCGGCGCATCCCAGGCTGACATAGAGATGATGATCGTCAGGGTCGACGACCGGGGTCCGCCTCTGAAGGTCAGGCCGGATCTCGATTGCATGCTGTTCAAGCTGGAACCGCCAGGGCTGCGTATTATGGCTGTTGGCGGCCAAGGTTGCGTAGCGTACGACGGCCTCAAGATCGGGCGTCAGGCGGTCACGCAATCCGGTGGCGAAGGCCTCATATTGAGCCATGGACCCGACCGCCGATCGCCAACCGGCAACACCAGTGCCCGCCGCGGCAAGCGCAGCGCCTGCGCTCAAGAGCATCGCTCGCCTGTTCATCGTGCCCTCTCGAATAAGCTCGCAGGCAAGATAGCGGCGGCTCGGGAATAGCCTTTGATCTCAATCAAGGCCTTTGATCGACCGGGCGCTCCGGTGCCGCCTAAAGCGCGTCGCGCTGAAACGGATTCAGGCGACGCGCTTTAAGTCTTTGTTTTGATGCATGTCGTTGTCCCAGAACCGCTGCGCACTTCTGGGCGACATGCATTAGGCGGCGCGACCATCGAACTCGAACACTTCGATGCTGGCGATGTCGACGTCGTCCAGGCAGTTGATGTTGATATAAGCTGTCCGTGCCCTGCCTTCGCCGACGTCCTCGGCAAACGGATGCATGCCGCAAGTCCGGCAGAAGCGATGCGCGATTTGAGCCTTGCCGAAGGTGTAGCGGCCGAGGTCGTCACCCCAGGCGACCAGACTGAGCTTCTCATGCGGCACGGCCCACAGCAGTGCGCCCTTGCGCGCGCAGATCGAGCAGTAGCAGCGCACCACGCCGCCGATCTCACCCTTGACCTCGAAAGCCACCTTGCCGCAGTGGCACCTGCCTTTGTACAGCATCAGCATCTTCCCATCGCTGGCAGGGTGCAAAGGCACGCTTGCCGGGTTATCTCTTCGCCGGCCCAAATCAGGCCGTGCCTAAAAGACGCTGCAACTTTGCAAGGCCCGACAACCAAAATGCAATCCGTCCGCGATCGTCTCGAAATCATCCTGTCACGTCTTGCCAATCGCGCGGCAGGCGAGAGGGTCTACACGAAGCTCTATTCCGAGGCCGCGCGAGCCGCCGCCGACGCGTCCGACGCCCGCCGCAAGGTCGGCGTCAGCCTTGGCCCGCTTGACGGGCGCATCGTCTCGATAAAGGACCTGTTCGACGTCGCCGGCGAGCCGACGACGGCCGGGTCGCTGATCCGCGCCGAGGCCGCACCTGCCGCGCGAGATGCGGCGATCGTGCTAAGGCTGCGCCAGGCCGGCGCGGTCATCCTCGGCAAGACCAACATGACCGAATTCGCCTTCACCGCGATCGGTGACAATCCGCATCACGGCACGCCCGGTAATGCCGCCGACGCCAGCCTGATTCCAGGCGGCTCGTCATCGGGGGCGGGCGTTGCGATCGGCGAGGGCACGAGCGACATCTCAATCGGTTCGGACACTGGAGGCTCGGTGCGCATCCCCGCCTCGCTCAACGGCATCGTCGGCTTCAAGCCGACGGCGCAGCGCGTGCCCTTGGCCGGCGCCTTTCCGCTGTCGATGACGCTGGATTCGGTCGGTCCGCTTGCCCGCAGCGTCGCCGATTGCGCGATCGCCGATGCGATCATGGCTGGAGAAGAGCCGGCGGCGCTTCAGCCGAGTTCGCTGGCCGGTCTGCGCGTCGGCATTCCGCGCGGCGCGCTGTTCGGCGAGACGCAAGCCGAGGTCGCCGAAGCTTTCGAGAGCTGCATCGACAGGATCGGGCGGGCCAGCGCCAGCGCCACGGATTTGTCCATCGACGATCTCATCGCCGAGATGCGCGCGGCGACCAAACGCGGCACGATCGCGTCCATGGAGGGTGCCGAAGTGCATGCCGACTGGCTGGCGAGTGGCGCCTCGGTGCCGGTCGATCCGCATGTGACCGGGCCATTGTCGCGCGCGCTAGCGGTTCCCGCCTCGGCCTATATCCGCACGATCCGCCGTCGCGGCGAGCTTGCGGCGGCGATGGCGGAACGGCTGGAGGCGGTCGATCTCCTGGCATTGCCGACGGTGCCGATGGTCGCGCCGTCCATCGCCGCCATGGCCGGCGACGAAGCGTTGCGCGACAGGACCGAAGGGCTGCTCTTGCGCAACACGCAGGTCGCCAACCAGTTCGATCTCTGCGCCATCTCGTTGCCGATGCCGGGCACGAAGCTACCCGCCGGGTTGATGCTGGTGGGTAGGCATGGGGAAGATCGGCGGTTGCTTGCGATTGCCGCGGGAGTGGAGGCGTTGCTTAGCCGTTGATAGGGGTGCTGCGAGCCGAGGCAAATTTGTCGCCGCTGCGTTCCTTCGCGCCCCCCCTCTGGCCCGCCTGCCATCTCCCCCACTTGGGGGGAGATTGTCAGTTTCGGCGCCTTGCTCATTCCTGCAGCTTCAGAGATTGGCGAAAGCCGACGTGACGTCTGATCTCCCCCCTTGTGGGGGAGATGGCCGGCAGGCCAGAGGGGGCGCTGTCCCGCCGGCGTCTCCGGTCTGCGTGGTCGCAACGCTCTGGGCGAATTAGTCGCCAGCCGGAAAGCGCCGCCGGTAATGCTCGATGACTTCCGGATTGCGCAGGTTGACCGGCAGCTTGCCGGCGAGAACCAGCAGCGCCTCGCCGGCGGCGCCGACACCCATGCGCATCATCGATTCCTCGGTGATGCCGGCCATGTGCGGGGTGACGATGACGTTGTCGAAGCCGAAATAGGGATGATTGGGCGGCAGCGGCTGCGTGGAAAAGACGTCGAGCGCGGCGCCGCCGATGCGGCCCTTTTGCAGGGCTTCGATCAGCGCCTCGTCGTCGACCACCGGACCGCGCGATACATTGATCAGCAGCGCGTTGGGCTTCATGCGCGCGATGCGCTCGCGGCTGATCAGGCCGCGCGTTTCCTCCGTCAGCGGGCAGCAGAGCACGACGATGTCGCTCTGCTCGACCAGCGCGTCGATCGACAGGAAGCCGACTCGCTCGGGCGCCGGGCGCAGGCTGCGCGTCGTCGCCACGACATTGAGGTCGAAGCCTTGCGCGGCGATATGCCCGATGGCCTGTCCGACCGCCCCGAGGCCGACGATGCCGATTGTCTTGCCGGCCAGCTCGCTGGTCGAATTGGCATGCTCGCGCCCGGCAAGCCATCCCTTGGCGCGCAGGTCACGGTCCATCACGCGGAAGCGCCGCAGCAGGGCGAGTGCCATGAACATCACATGCTCGGCGACCGAGCGGGCGTTGACCGCTGGCACGTTCGCGACCAGCACGCCGGCGGCGCTCGCCGCCTCGACCGGAATCATGTCCAGTCCCGCGCCATGGCGGATCGCGGCGCGCAGGCTCGAAGCACCCGCAAACAGCTCCGGCGGCAGCGGCGCGCGCACAATGACGATGTCGGCGTCGCGAGCCTCAGTGGTCAATGTCTTAGGATCGAGCGCGGAAGCGACGACCAGCCGCCCGGCACCCACCAGCATCGCCGTGGCACGAGGGTGCAGCGGATGCGTCGAGAGTATCTTGCGCATTGCACTCAGGCCTTCTCGAGCGCCGCGCTTTTCGGTTCTGTTCCGCGGCCTTCGATGATCCCTTTCCAGTAGCTCTCGGCGCCCTGCAAATGGGCGCTCATAAGAGCTTGGGCCAGGTTGCCGTCGCGACGCAGCAGCGCCTCGTAGATCTGGATGTGCTCGGCATGGGAGCGCACGCTGCGTTCCGGATCGTTGAAATAGATCGGCAGGCGTTGCTCGCCCATCAGGTAATAGACGCTGCAGATGTTGTGGAAGACGCTGTTCTTGGTGGCGCGCACGATCTCGAGGTGGAACTCGCGGTCCTCCTTGGCGAGGCCTTCGCCGGCGGCGATGCGCTCTTCGGATGCTTTCAGGATCTCGCGCAGGCGTTCGAAGTTCTCCTCGGTGGCGCGCGAGCAGGCAAGCTCGGCCGCCTTGATCTCGTGGATCTTGCGCAGTTCTACCGTCTCATAAATCTGCACCGGATCGAGCGGCAGGCCGGCGCGGGCAAACAGCGCCAGCGCTTCCACGCTCGCCTGCTTGGTGTCGATATAGATGCCGGACTTGGCGCGGCGCTCGACGATGCGCATGGCTTCGAGAATGGCGAGCGCCTCGCGGATCTGGCCGCGGCTGACACCGAAATGTTCTGCCAACTCGCGTTCCGATGGCGTCCGGCCGGACTCCTTGTCCGAGTTGGCGAAGAGATAGGCGGCAAGTTCCGCGAGAAGGTTCTTTTCTTTCATCGTCAAATTCGTTGCGCGTGCGCCTCCAGGAATCGCTCGGCGATGGTGAAACCCAATCCAGGCTTTTCAGGGATCGCTATCATACCGTCCTTGGCTTCGACAGTCTCCTCGACCAGGTCGTGGATCATCGGATTGGCACCGAGCGAATATTCGATGATAAAGCTGGCGGGCGAGGCGGCGCACACATGCAGCCCGGCAAAGAAGCAGGGCGCGCCGGCCCAAAGATGCGGCGCGAAGCGCAGGTTGAAGGCGCTGGCGATGGTGCCGATCTTCATCGCCTCGCTGATGCCGCCGCAAAACGCCGGATCCGGCTGGAAGATGTCGGCCGATTTCAGGACCGCCAGATCGCGGAAAGCGTAGCGCGTCGCCTCGCTTTCGCCCGTGGCAATCGGCGTCGAGCCCGAGGCGCGCACCTCGGCCATGCCCGGCTTGTCGTCGGCGATCACCGGCTCCTCGAACCAGGCGAGGTCCAGATCGGCGGTGAGCTGGATGAAGCGTTTGGCCTCGGCGACGGTGTAGGTGCCATGCGCGTCGACCATCAAATCGACGTCCGGACCGATCGCCTGCCTTGCGGCGCGTACGCGCGCGGCCGAAAGATGCGGGGCGCCGTCCATGGCGCCGACGCGCATCTTCAGCGCCTTGAAGCCGCCCTTGGCGACGTAGGATTTCAACTGCTCGCCGATTGCGTCGGGGGAGGCCCAGCCGCCCGAAGCGTAGGCCTGCATGCGCTCGACCTTGCGGCCGCCGAGCAGTCGCCATACCGGCTGCCCGAGGGACTTGCCGAGGATGTCCCAAAGCGCAATGTCGACGGCGCTGATCGCCGCCACGCTCATGCCGCGCCGCGCCAGCCGCGGCATGGCATGGCCGGCATGCGCGGCCGTCTCGTGCCGCACGCCGTTATAGAGCATTTCCCAGATGATGCCGATGTCGGCCGGATCGCGGCCGATGATCTGCGGGCCGATCTCGTGGTTGAGCATATGGACGAGCGCGCCATAGCTGCCGGCGCTGCCGGCGGCGTTCTTGCCTTCGCCCCAACCGACCAGGCCGTCATCGGTCTCGATGCGCAGAATGGCGGCGTCGAACGTCGTCACCTGACCGAAGTCGCTGCGATGCTGCTTCGCGACTTCGATCGGGATGCGAACCCACCAGGCCTGGACGCTTTTGATGCGCATATTTTCCCTTCGACCCCCCGCCCGCCGGGCGGAGGACAAGCTTTGATCGGAGGTCTACTTAATCAGCGGCAGCAGCGTTTCAGCGGTGATGCGCATCTGGTCAGTGTAGAATTTCTCCGTAAGCACGCTGGAGCCGTGGTCCTGGATGAATTTGAGCTGCTCGGGCGAGATGTCGACCGGATTGCGCTCGACCATGTCCGGATAGGGTGCGGCCGGCGTGCGGTCGACAGGGGCGACGAATTCGTTGGTCAACGCGCCGTCATAGCCTACTTCCTTCAGCGTGCGCACGATCTTCGGCCAGTCGATCTGACCGAGCCCGGCGGCAAAGCGGTTGTTGTCGGCGACATGGAAGTCGAACAGGCGCTTTCCGACCTGGCGGATCGCGTCATAGACGTTAAATTCCTCCATGTGGATGTGGTAGGCGTCGAGGCAGACGCCGCATTCGGGGCTCACCGCGTCGGCGAGCGCGAGCGCCTGGGCGCCGCGATTGAAGAGATAGGTCTCGAAGCGGTTGAGCGGTTCGATAGCGATCCGGACACCGACCTTTTTGGCATGGGAGAAGCATTCACGCGTGGCGTCGACGACCCAGCCCCATTCCTCCGCCTCGGTGCCATCCGGCACCACCTTGCCGACGGTGGCGGGCACCAGCGTGATGATTTCGCCGTCGAGCTCGCTCACCATGGTCAGCACGTCCTTGACATATTGGACCGATCGCTCGCGCTGGCCCTGGTTCTTGGCGGCGAGGTTGCGTTCTCCCAACATCAGCGTCACCGAACCCCAGCAACGGATGCCATGCTCCTTGAGCAGCGCGCGCGTCTCCTTGGTCTTGTACTGCTCGGGCTCGCCGGAAATCTCGATCGATTCGTAGCCGAATTTCTTGATGCGCTTCAGCGTCACCTCCAGCGGCTCCGCCCGCATCCAATTGTGCGTCGAAAGATGCATGGTCTATCCTTCCCAGAATTCGCCTGTCACATTTTACCCCGCGAAGCCTCCGACAGAGGCGGCCGCACGTTTCCTCCCCAAGGCGTTGCCAGGTTTTCGTGAAACTGGTTCGACCAATTGGGCCTATCATGACGTCTACAGCAAATTTTCATGCGCGGCAAGAAGTGGGCATAGGAAGTTGAGTGTGCTTGACAATACCATGATTTAAAAAGGGAATTTCATATTCTTAAGGGCGAGCAGGTTGCTTCTTTTAGCTTTTCAGGCGCTTGACCGAATTACGGGATTTGGTAATACCAGAATGGCGTGGCGTTTAGATGCCGTCAGGACTGACCAAACAGGCTGGCCCTCGCTCCAATCGGCGCTATGCTTGGTCGCGAAACAAGAGGGAGGATGCCGATGCCGACGACGATGAAGGGTCCCGGGCTGTTTCTGGCGCAGTTCGCGGGCGATGCCGCGCCGTTCAATTCACTGGCTTCGATCACCAAATGGGCGGCCGGCCTCGGCTATAAGGGCGTGCAGATCCCGACCTGGGACGGACGCCTGTTCGACCTCGAGAAGGCTGCCTCGTCGAAAGCCTACTGCGACGAGGTGAAAGGCATCTGCGCCGACGCGGGCGTCGAAATCACGGAACTGTCGACGCATCTGCAAGGGCAACTGGTGGCGGTGCATCCTGCCTACGACGCGCAGATGGATGGCTTCGCGCCGCCATCGGTGCACGACAACCCCAAGGCGCGCCAGCAATGGGCCGTCGAACAAATGAAGTTCGGGGCCAAGGCATCGCGCAATCTCGGATTGAACGCTTCGGTCTCGTTCACCGGCTCGCTGGCCTTTCCTTACCTCTATCCGTTCCCGCAGCGGCCGGCGGGGTTGATAGAGGAAGCCTTCGGCGAACTCGGCAAGCGCTGGAAGCCAATACTCGATGTCTATGAGGACAATGGCGTCGATGTCGGCTATGAGATCCATCCTTCCGAGGATGTGTTCGACGGCGCGACCTTCGAGATGTTCCTCGACGCGGTCGGCGGGCACAAGCGCTGCAACATCAATTACGACCCGTCGCATTTCCTGCTGCAGCAGCTCGACTATCTGGCATTCATCGACATCTACCACGAGCGGATCAAGGCGTTCCACGTCAAGGATGCCGAGTTCAATCCGACCGGACGGCAAGGCGTCTATTCCGGCTACCAGGGATGGGTGAACCGGGCGGGCCGCTTCCGTTCGCTTGGCGACGGGCAGGTTGATTTCAGCGGCATCTTCTCCAAGCTCACCCAGTACAATTACGATTCCTGGGCAGTGCTGGAATGGGAATGCTGCCTGAAGCATCCCGAGGACGGTGCCGCCGAAGGCGCGCCCTTCATCCAGCACCACATCATCCGGGTGACGGAAAAAGCCTTCGACGATTTCGCCGCCGGCACGACCGACAAGAAGCTGCTGCGGGCGATGATGGGGATTTGACCGGGGAACTTCCTTGAGATGGTTGGACTGCGGGTCCGGGCGGGGTTGAATTCCAAGCCGCGGCGGACCCTTATACCCCGCCCGACGCCGCGCGTCGGTCCCTCTCCGCAAGGGAGAGGGTAGAGAGCCTAGAGGAGAGGACGAAAAATGGTCGGCGCATCGAAGTCGGAAGCGGGAGGCGGCCCGATCCGCTACGGCATGGTTGGCGGCGGGCAGGGCGCCTTCATCGGCGCGGTGCATCGCATCGCGGCGCGCATGGACAACGACTTCGTGTTGGTGGCCGGCGCGCTGTCGTCGGACCCGGCGCGGGCGAAGGCTTCCGCCGCCGAGCTCGGGCTCGATCCCGCGCGCAGCTACAGCTCTTATGCGGAGATGGCCAAGGCCGAAGCCAAGCGTCCCGACGGCATCGAGGCGGTGGCCATCGTCACGCCCAACAATGTGCATGTGCCAGCGGCCAAGGCCTTCCTCGAGGCCGGCATCCATGTGATCTGCGACAAGCCGCTGGCGACCTCGCTCGCCGAGGCGAAGAAGCTGGCAGCGCTGGTCGAGAAGACCGGCAAGGTATTCGTCCTCACCCACAATTACACCGCCTATCCGATGATCCGGCAGGCGCGCGAGATGGTGGCCAAGGGCCAGCTCGGCGATATCCGCATCGTGCAGTCGGAATATCCGCAGGACTGGCTGACCGAGGACCTCGCCGCCACCGGCCAGAAGCAGGCCTCGTGGCGCTCCGACCCCAAGCAGGCCGGCGCCGGCGGCGCGCTGGGCGACATCGGCACGCATGCCTACAACCTCGCCCGCTTCGTGTCCGGGCTGGAGCTGGATTCTTTGTCGGCCGACCTCGACGCCTTCGTGCCGGGCCGTCAGCTCGACGACAATGTTAATGTCATGCTGCGCTTCAAGCCGGTCGGCAACAGGCATCCGGCCAAGGGCATGATCTGGGCAAGCCAGGTGGCGCCCGGCCATGAGAACGGGCTGAAGCTGCGCATCTACGGCTCCAAGGGCGGGCTGGAATGGGTGCAGGCCGATCCGAATTATCTCTGGTACACGCCGTTCGGCCACCCGAAGCAGCTTCTGACGCGGGCCGGTGCCGGTGCGCTGCCGGTCGCCGCGCGCGTCAGCCGCGTGCCGTCCGGCCATCCGGAAGGCTATCTCGAAGGTTTTGCCAACCTTTACCAGGAGGCCGCCCGCGCCATTCGCGCGGCGCGCCGGAAGGGCGGCAAGCCGGGCAAGGATGTGGTCTTCCCGACGATCGCGGACGGTGTCGAAGGCATGGCCTTCATCGAGGCCTGCGTGAAGTCGTCGAAGAAGAACGGGGCGTGGACGAAGCTCTAGGGGTGCCGATATTCAGGTGAGGCCGGCCTGCGAACGGCGGCTTCCTGCGCTTCCGGTGCTCACGTACTTTAAGTACGCTCCGCTCCGGTTCTCGGAAGCCACCGTTCTCGACTCGGCCTGACCTGAATCTCATCACCCCTTGATCGAAGGTGATGAGGGGAGGGGGTGTCGATGAAAATCGGCATGTGCATGTTCTTGTGGACCACCAGCGTCTCGAAGAAGCACGAGGCGCTCTTGAACATCAAGGCGACCGGCTTCGACGGCGTCGAGATACCGGTCTTCGCGGGCGCGCCTGACGACTACAAGAAGCTCGGCGCCATGCTCGACCGCATCGGCCTGGAGCGCACCGCGGTCTCGGCGATGGGCGATCCGGCGATGAACCTGATCTCGCCGGATGCCGCGACGCGCAAGGCCGGCATCGACTACATGAAATGGGCGATCGACTGCAGCGTGGCGCTCGGCGCCAACACGCTGAGCGGCCCGCTGCACTCGACGCTCGGCGCCTTTTCCGGCAGCGGACCGACGGCGGCGGAAAAGAAGCGCTCGATCGCCTCGCAGCGCGCCATCGGCGACCATGCCGGCAAGAAGGGCGTGACCATCGGGCTGGAAGCGCTCAACCGCTTCGAATGTTATCTGGTCAACACCATGGCCGACCTGTCGGAGCATATCGACGCGATCGACCGGCCGCACATCAAGGCGATGTACGATACTTTCCATGCCAATATCGAGGAGGCCGATCCGATCGGCGCCTATACGAAGCATCGCCGCAATGTCGTTCATATCCACATTTCAGAGAACGACCGCGGCGTGCCGGGGCGGGGCAACATTCCGTGGAAGGAGACTTTCTCCGCCATCCGCAAGAGTGGCTATGACGACTGGCTGACGATCGAGTCGTTCGGACGCTCACTGAAGGATCTGGCTGCGGCGACGAAGGTGTGGCGCGATTTCGCGGAGAGCCCGGAGGCGGTGTATCGGGAGGGGCATCGGCATATCAGGGATGGGTGGAAGGCTGCCGCGTAGGCGCCTCTCCGTTCGTCATCCACGGGCGAAGCGGACGCGGAGACCCGAGGATCCATTCCGCGACGTCGACGTTCCGCGACGATGCAGAATTCTGCACCGCTGCATTCTACGGCTCAGGGAACGGAATGGATCCTCGGGTCAAGCCCGAGGATGACGAAGTTAGGGTTACCCCCGCTCCGCCTGCAGCCTATTATAATCATGCAGCGTGCGGCTCAGCCTTCGGCGCAGGAAGTTCGAGATGTTGTCGAAAATGAAGACGACCAGCAGCGTCAGCAGCACCATGTAGAAGACGTTGGCCCAGTTCGAATTGGTGCGCATCGCTTCCCACAGCTTCAGGCCGATGCCGCCGGCGCCGACGGCGCCGATGATGGTGGCGCCGCGGGTGTTCGATTCCCACTGGTAGAGCGTCTGGCTGATGAAGACCGGCACCACCTCCGGCAGCACGCCATAGCGCTGCACCAAAATGCCGTTGGCGCCGGTCGAGAGCACGCCCTCGCGCGGCTTGTCGTCGATGTTCTCCAGCGCCTCGGAATAGGTTTTGCCGAGCGTGCCGATCTCGGTAAAGAAGATCGCGGCGCTGCCGGCCAGCGGCCCGGGGCCGAAGGCACGGGTGAAGAACAGCGCCCAGATCAGCATGTCGACCGAGCGCATGAAGTCGAAGAAGCGTTTCAGCACTTGGCCGAGCACGCCGCTCGGCGTGATGTTGCGGGCCGCGAAGAAGGCGAGAGGGAAGGCGACGATGCCGCCGAGCAGCGTGCCGAGGAAGGCCATGACGATGGTCTGCAGCAGCTTCGTCCACACGTCGCCGTGCTGCCACTGAGCGTTGTTCCAGATGTTGGCGGCGGCCAGTGCGAGGTTCGACGTGCCAGGCTTGAGTTCCGGCCCGGAGACGATCAGAGAGATCACCTCGCCGGCCGGCTTGCCGAAGAAGGGAGAGCGCGTGTCGAAGACGAAATTCGCCCAGCCGAGGAAGCGCTTGCGCACCTTGACGCGGTCGACGGTGACGCGCACCTCGCCGGCAAAGCCCAGCTTGGCGACGATCTCGTCTTCATGGACGGTCACCCAGTCGGGCACCGGACCTGTGACCACCGGCTTGCCGCCGGTCAGCGATATCGGCACGGTCACGCCATTGGCCGTGATCGCCGCCCTGCTCTTGTCGAAGGTGACGGATTTGGCGCTGCCGTCGATGTGAACGGTAAAGGTGCCGTCGGAGTTCTTGATCACCCAGTCGGGATCGGGGTTCTCGCCGAGCGCCGAGAAGCGCGGATATTTCGGCGTGATCTCGGGCTGGTCGAGCCGGAATTCCGGCTGCAAATCGTAGCTGATCCATTGCGACAGGAAGAGCGGCAGGCGCTCCCAATGCGACTCGCGCAGGACCTGCGGCAGGCTGAAGAACCACAAGGCATAGCCAAGATAGAGCACCGTGCCCGCGACCAGCAACAGCGGCCAGAAGCGCTTGTAGGCCGGCCGCTGGAATATCTGCGGATGGCGGTCTTCGATGGCGCTTAGTTCGTCGGCGGTCATAGCAGCCATATCAAGCGCTCATCAGGAAAGCCTGCTCGCCGACGAGCTTGCGGCGGAGCCAGGCGGAGAACTGGTCGACGAGGAAGATGGTGATGAAGAGCAGGAGCACCAGCGCCAGCGTCTTGGCGCCGAAGCCGCGCGAGATGGCGAGCTTCAGCTCCTCGCCTATGCCGCCGCCGCCGACCGCGCCCATGATGGTCGAGATGCGCACGTTGATCTCGATTCTGAGCAGCGTGTACGACATGAAATTGGGCAGCACCTGCGGCAGGTCGGCGAAGCGCACGCGCTCGAACCAGTTGGCGCCGACCGCGCGCAGGCCCTCCTCCGGGCGCATGTCGATGTTCTCGTTGATCTCGTAGAACAGCTTGCCCAGCGCGCCGATCGAATGCAGGCCGATGGCGATGATTGCCGCGACGGGGCCGATCGAGACGATGGCCGCGAATAGGCCGGCAATGACGATCTCAGGGAAGGCGCGCAGCAACTCCATGAAACGCTTGACGACGAGCCGCAGGACCGGGTTCGGCGTCAGGTTGCGCGCGGCGACGAAGGAGAAGGGAACGGCAAAGACGAAGCCGATGAAGGTCGAGACCAGCGCTACGTTCACCGTGGTCAGCATCAGCTCGAAATATTCGGGAATGTAGAAGCCGTCCCATATGTAGACGCGGCCGAGCGGGAAGTTGAATTCCTGCGTGCCCTTGTCGCTGGGCGAGGCGATGTCGAACAGCGCCCGCCAGACGTCGTTCCAGTCCTTCGGGACCAGCCAGCTCAGGAAATCGAGGATATGCGGCAGGCGGTCGATGAAATGGCCGGCGTTGGCCTCGTCGGCGAACCACATGGTCGCGAACATGGCGACAAGCAGCAGGCCGACGCCAAGCGCGGTGTAGAAGCGGCGCAACGAAGTCTGGCGCCGCCAGGCGTCGGCCTGCTGGCGGGTGGTGTCGGAATGGAAAGCTGTTGAGAAGGTCATGATCGAGCATGCAAAAAGGGCGGCGCTGGAGGAGCCGCCGCCCTTTCTGATCTTGCCTTTAACCGCCGATAGCGGCTTTGCGGGCTTCGACGATGACGTTGTAGAATTCCGGCTTCACCGGGACGTAGCCGGTGAAGTCGCCCCCCTCGACGCCTTCGAAACAGGCCTTGTCCTTGGCCGGCAGGGCGGTGAAGAAGGCGGTAAGCTTGGCGGTCATGTCGTCGCCGAGCGCGGTGCGGACAACCAGCGGACCGTTCGGGATCAGCCCCGAGCGCCACACCTCGACGAAGTCGTTCGGGTCTACGGCGCCCTTGGCGACTTCCTTGTGGAAGGTGCCGGAGGTGTAGCCATTCTTGAAGTCGCCGATGCCCGAAGAGTCGTCCACCGCAACGTCGACCTTGCCGTCACGCACGGCCAGGATGTTGTTCTCGTGGCCGCCGTTGAACTGGGTCGAGGCGAAATAGGTCTCGTTGGAAGCGCCGGTGTCCTTCGGGATCTGGGTCAGCGGGATCAGGTAGCCCGAGGTCGAATCCGGATCGGCATAGCCGAGCTTCTTACCCTTGGCCGACTTGATGTCGGTGATGCCGGAGGTCTTCAGCGCCAGGCCGACCGAATAATAGCCGGTCGAGCCGTCGGTTTGCTTGGTGGTGAGGATCGGGGTGACGGCTTTCGGGTCCTTCAGATAGACGCTGGCGTAGCCGGACGCGCCGAGCTCGGCGAAGTCGAGCGTGCCGCCGAGCAGGCCCTGGATGACGCCGTCATAGTCGGCGGCCGGGAACAGCGAAACCTTCTCGAAGCCGAATTCCGACTTCAGATGGTCGGCCAGGCACTGATAGTTGCGCAGACGGTCGGTCTCATTCTCGCCGCCGAGAATGCCGACGCGGAATTCCTTGATATCCGCGGCGTGCGCGGCGCTTGCCGCAATGGCGAGCAGCGAAACCGCGCCAAAAACCATCTTCCTGATCATTTGCTCTCTCTCCTGTTGTTCCGGCTGCGCGCCGGCGGCGTTCTGATTCTTCAAGTCTTGCCTTTGACGCTGGCGGGCGATCCGGGTTGCTCTGCCGAAATCCACGATTGCCCGGACCGACTGGGGCCGGGGCGGTGGACTCAGTAGCCAGGGAAGGCGGGTTCGAGCGGTCCGGCGGATGCGATGATCTTCGGCTTGATGGTCACGCTAGTGGACGTGATCGTCTCGGAGATCTCGGCGCCGCTGGCATCGGCGCCGTAGACCATGCGTACGGCGTCGCGGTCGAGGTCTTCCGGGGCGCCGTCGAAGACGACCTTGCCGGCGGCCATGCCGATGATGCGGCTGCAATAGGCGCGAGCGGTGTCCAGCGTGTGCAGATTGGTAACGACGGTGATGCCTTCGCGCAAATTGATGTCTCGCAGCGAATCCATCACCACCTTGGCGTTGAGCGGGTCGAGCGAGGCAATCGGCTCGTCGGCCAGAAGCACCTTCGGCTGCTGCATCATGGCGCGGGCGATTGCCACACGCTGCTGCTGGCCGCCGGACAGCGTGCCGGCCGGCTGCAGCGCGGTGCGGGCGATGTCGAGGCGCTCGAGCGCGGCGACCGCCTCGGCGCATTCGATGCGCGTGAACATGCCGAGCAAATTGGAAACTGTGGAGCGATGATTGAGGCGGCCGAGCAGCACGTTGGTCAAGACGTCGAGGCGCGGCACAAGGTTGAACTGCTGGAAGATCATGGCGCAGTCGCGCTGCCAGCGGCGCAGCGGCGAGCCCTGCAGGGAGGAGACCTCGGCGCCGTCAAAAAAAATCGACCCCTGGCTGGGATCGATGAGGCGGTTGATCATGCGCAGCAATGTCGACTTGCCGGCGCCGGAGCGGCCGATGATGCCAACCATCTGACCGCGCGGGATCGAGATGTTGATGTCGCTGACAGCGGTGTTCTTGCCAAATCGTCGGGTAACGCCGCGGATTTCCAGCGTGGCCGATGATGCTGACATACCAAAGCTCCAGTCCGTCGCGGTTTTGCAGGTCTGTTAGCCTTCGCTAGCGCAGCCCGATGAAGCTGGGGTGTCGGATTGATGTCAGTTTTGTTACGAGTCACAGGCTTGGGGATTCAGCCAAGCATCAGCAATTCCTCGAAATGCTTCATGTCCCCGAAGCTGCAGAAGGCTGGAGCCTTTAACTCGATCACCGGCGCCTCGCGCTCGAGGAACGACAGGCAGTCGTCGAACAATTCCTGCCAGGCCGCGGCCCGCTCGTCGGCGAGGCGGCGGATCTGATAGGCGAAGGTGATGTGGAAGACATAAGTGTCATGGTCCGGATGGCGGTAGCCGAACGGCACGGACAGCGCATCGCGCCAGGCTTTCAGGACCTGGCGGTCTTCTTGGGTGGCGCCGGCGACGGTCAGGCCGGTCGGCACGACTTCGACAACTCTGATATTGAATGCGCCGCGACCCTCGAAGCCTTGCAGGCGCTCGAGATAGAGCCGGGTCATATCGTCGATGCCGGTGTCGAGCGGCACATCCGAAGGCCAGTAGGGCAGACGGCGGCGATATTCGATGATGCCCTGGAAGAGCGTCATGTGGAGGCTGGAGATCGGCGTGAAGGCGAGGCGATCCGCGTCCGGCATGGCCAGCATGCGCTCGCGCACCTCGATGATCGCCGCTTCGGAAGGCGAGTCCTTGACCAGATGGCTGACGGCCGTGTTGCCCGGTTCAGGGAGGAAGTTGCCCGACGCGTCGTAACGGGTGCCGAGATGGACCGGCGGCGCCGGGTTGGAGCCTTCGAAGAATGCGGCGAGCGAGGGTCTAACAGTGGCGAGCATGGCGATCTCCTGGGGGAGATCGGCTTTTGTCCGAGTCATGTGTCAAGGATGTGAATGGTGAATGGTGAGAAAGAAGGGCTTCGTTGCCATTCACTATGACCATTCACCGAAATCAGTCGCCGTGTTTCTCGAGAAACGCCTCGGCCGACAACTCCCGAAAATCGTCGAGCGTGGCGCGCAGCCTTGCATGGTCCCAGTCCCACCAGGCTAAGGCCTGGTAACGCTCGGCGGTGCGGCGGTCGAAACGCTCGCGGATCGGTTTCGCCGGCACGCCACCGACGATGGTGTAGGGCGCGACGTCCTTCGACACCACCGCGCCGGCGCCGACCGCCGCCCCGTCGCCGACGGTGACGCCCGGCAGGATGGTCGAGCCGTGGCCGAGCCAGGTGTCGTGGCCGATGGTGACGCGCCTGGCTCTGCGCGCTGCGAAGAACTCGCTTTCGTGCTCGGCGTCATCCCAATAATCCGACGCGCGGTAGGTGAAGTGATGCAGCGTCGGCCGCCAGGTCGGATGGTTCGTGGCATTGATGCGCACGCTCGCGGCGATGTTGGAGAACTTGCCGATGGTGGAGCACCAGACGGCACAGTCCTGCATCATGTAGGAATAGTCGCCGAGCTCGCATTCGGCGACGCGGCTGCGCTCGGCGATTTCGGTCCAGCGGCCGAGCGTCGAGTTTTCGACCTGCGCCGTCGGATGTATCAGCGGCGTCTCCGAAAGTTTCTTGCTCATGCGGCGATCTTGCCGGCGGCGAAGGCGGTGACGTCGATGACGCGGTCGGCGACAGCATCGCGCACGTCGAGGTCGTGGAAGATGCCGAGGAGCGCAACGCCCGCTGTCTTCTTGGCGTCGATGAGCTCGACCACGACGTCGCGGTTCCTGGCGTCAAGCGAAGCGGTCGGCTCGTCAAGCAGCAGGATCGGATGCTCGGTGATGAAGCCGCGCGCGATGTTGACGCGCTGCTGCTCGCCGCCAGAGAAGGTCGCCGGCGGCAGCGCCCAGAGCTTTTCGGGCAGGTTGAGCTGTGCAAGCAAGGCGCGAGCCTTCGCCCGCGCGGTCTCGCGATCCTCGCCACGCTCGACGAGCGGCTCGGCGACCACGTCGAGCGCCGAGACGCGCGGCACGGTGCGCAGGAACTGGCTGACATAGCCTATGGTGTGGCGGCGCACGGAAAGCACGGTGCGCGGGCTGGCGGAGGCGAGGTCGATCAGACCACCGCCATGCTGGACGATGATCTGGCCTTCATCGACGGCATAGTTGCCGTAGAGCATTTTCAGGATCGAGCTTTTTCCGGCGCCGGACGGACCGCCGAGCACGGCGCATTCGCCGGCGCGGATCGAGAAGGAGACACCCTTCACCACCGGCAGCGTGACGCCGTCGCGCAGATGCATGGTGAAGCTTTTGGCGACATCGGAAACAACAAGGGGCGTGGCCATCGTCAAACCTGCAAGATCGAAGACACGAGAAGCTGGGTATAAGGCGCGCGCGGATCGTCGAGCACGCGGTCGGTGAGGCCGCTTTCGACGACGCGGCCGTCCTTCATCACCATCATGCGCTGCGACAAAAGACGAGCCACGGCGAGGTCGTGGGTGACGACGATCGCCGCCAGCCCAAGGTCGGTGACCAGCCCGCGCAACAGGTCGAGCAGGCGCGCCTGCACCGAGACATCGAGGCCGCCGGTCGGCTCGTCCATGAAGACGAGCCGCGGCCCGGTCACCAGGTTGCGGGCGATCTGCAGGCGCTGGCGCATGCCGCCGGAAAAGGCGCGGGGCTCGTCGTCGATGCGGTCGTCGTCGATCTCGACGCGCGACAGCCAGTCGACGGCTGTGGCGCGGATCCTGCCGTAATGGCGGTCGCCGACCGCCATCAGCCGCTCGCCGACATTGGCGCCGGCCGACACCGTCATGCGCAGGCCGTCGGCCGGGTTCTGGTGGACGAAACCCCAGTCGGTGCGCATCAGGAAGCGGCGCTCGGCCTCGCTCATGCGGTAGAGCTCGCGCCGCTGGCCATCGCGCATGCGATAGCTGGCGGTGCCGGAGGAGGGCAGCAGCCTGGTCGACAGGCAGTTGAGCAGCGTGGTCTTGCCGGAGCCGGATTCGCCGACCACCGCCAGCACCTCGCCCGGCCAGAGGTCGAAGGTGACATTCTCGCAGCCGACACGCGAGCCGTAGAATTTCGAAAGCGCTGAAACGCGCAGCAGCGGTTCGTCGGTCATTCGACCGGCTCCATTTTTCCAGAAGCAGAATGGGTCTCGGGGGCAAGGTGGCCATGTTGGCCGTCGGCTTGCCGCTTCTCGCAATGGTCGGTGTCCGAACAGACGAACATGTGGCCGCCATGGTCGTCGAGGATGACCTCGTCGAGATAGACATTCTCGGCGCCGCAGAGCGCGCAGGGCTGGTCGAAGGTCTGCACCTCGAAGGGGTGATCTTCGAAATCGAGGCTGACGACGTCGGTGAAGGGCGGCACCGCGTAGATGCGCTTCTCTCGGCCGGCGCCGAACAATTGCAAAGCCGGCGAACGATGCATCTTCGGATTGTCGAATTTCGGCGTCGGCGAGGGGTCCATCACATAGCGGCCCTCGACCTTGACCGGATACGCATAGGTGGTGGCGATGCGGCCGTGCTTGGCGATATCCTCGTAGAGCTTCACATGCATCAGGCCGTATTCCTCCAGCGCATGCATTTTTCGCGTCTCGGTCTCGCGCGGCTCGAGGAAGCGCAGCGGCTCGGGGATCGGCACCTGGAAGACCAGCACCTGGCTCGCCGTCAGCGGCTGCTCCGGAATGCGGTGGCGGGTCTGGATGATCGTCGCCCTGGCGGTCTCCGTGGTGACGTCGACCTTGGCGACCTTCTTGAAGAAGGCGCGGATCGAGACGGCGTTGGTGGTGTCGTCGGCGCCCTGGTCGATGACTTTCAGCACATCATCCGGGCCGATGATCGACGCGGTGACCTGCACGCCGCCGGTGCCCCAGCCATAAGGCATCGGCATCTCGCGCGAGGCGAAGGGGACCTGGTAGCCGGGGATGGCGATGCCCTTCAGGATGGCGCGGCGGATCATCCGCTTGGTCTGTTCATCGAGATAGGCGAAGTTGTAGGTGGCTATGTCGGTCGATTGCGCGTTCATTCCGCGGCCTCCCTTTTCTCTTCAGCCCTGTCCTCATTCTCCCGCGCCTCATATTCGGCGCGCATGCGGCGAACCAGGCCGAGCTCGGCCTGGAAGTCGACATAGTGCGGCAGCTTCAAATGCTCGACGAAGCCGGTCGCCTGGACATTGTCGCAATGGGAGATGACGAATTCCTCGTCCTGCGCCGCGGCGACAATATCCTCGCCGAGCTCGCCCGCGCGCAGCGCCCGGTCGCAGAGCGCCATCGCCATCGCCTTGCGCTCGCTCTGGCCGAAGACCAGGCCGTAGCCGCGGGTGAACTGCGGCGGCGCCTTGGCCGAGCCCTTGAACTGGTTGACCATCTGGCATTCCGTGATGCGGATCGCGCCGAGCGGCACCGCGAAGGGCAGCTCCGGCACGTCGAGCTCCAGCTCGACCTCGCCGATGCGGATTTCGCCGACGAAGGGGTGGTTGCGGGCATAGCCGCGCTGCGTCGAATAGCCGAGCGCCAGCAGGAAACCTTCGTCGCCGCGCGACAGCGCCTGCAGGCGGATGTCGCGCGCCATCGGGAACTGCAGCGGCTCGCGGGTGATGTCGCCCGGCACATGGTCCAGCGGCATCTCGCCGTCGGCCTCGATCAGGCCTTCATGGGCGAGGATCGCCGAGACGCGCGGCATGGCCTCCGGCTCGACCGGGCGCTGCGCCGGCGTCTCGACCTCGGCGCCGGCGGCAAGCTCCGGATCGAGCAGGCGGTGGGTGTAGTCGAAGGTCGGGCCGAGCACCTGGCCGCCGGGCAGGTCCTTGTAGGTGGCCGAGATACGACGCTCGACCTGCATGGCGCCGGTATCGAGCGGATTGGTGTAGCCGAAGCGCGGCAGCGTGGTGCGGTAGGCGCGCACCAGGAAGATCGCCTCGATCATGTCGCCGCGCGCCTGGACGACGGCAAGAGCCGCGAGCTCGCGATCGTAGAGCGAGCCTTCGCTCATCACGCGGTCGACGCCGAGCGCCAGCTGCTCGACGATCTGGTCGAGGCGCAGCGCCGGCACCGAGCGGTCGCCGCGGCGGCGGTCGGCCAGCAGGCGGTGCGCATTGGCAATGGCGGCTTCGCCGCCTTTCACCGCGACATACATGTCACGCCTCCATCGTCTTGATGCGGGTGGTGCGCGGTAGGCAGGCAAGGCTGCCTGGCGCCGCCAGGATGATGTCGACGCCGCGCGGGAAACGCTGATTGTTCTGCTTCCACTGCTCGACGAAATGGCGCGGCATGCCTGGAGGCGCGATCATCGACGTCTTTTCGATCCCCGGACCTTCGAGCAGCAGCGAGGGGCCGGAAGCAAGGTCGTCGACCAGGAGGATCAGCGTTGTGGAGCGGTCGGGATATTCCTGCGTGCCCTGCGCAAAACCGTCGAGCGCCGCCATCTCCTTCGGATTGGCGATCAGGGCAAAATGCGCGTCGGCCGGCGTGTTGGCCAAAGGCGCGCCGGTGTGAAAGCCGACCCAGGCCTTGACCGAGGCTTCCGCCTGCAGCCGCGGATCTAGCCAGACCGGTGTGTCGTTGTCGCAAAGCGCCAGCGCCACGGCGCCGGCGGTCGCCGACAACGGCGCCGGCGGGCGGGCGAGTTGCGGCAGGTTCTGGACGGTGCCTGGGCGCGCAATCGCATCCATGATGGCGCGGAAAACAACTTGCGCGTTGAAGACCGGCTCGGCGAAGCCGCCGTCGATCGATTGCGTGGTGATATCCATCAGTCCTCTCCGCGCACCATGGTGAAGAAATCCACTTTCGTGGCCGCCGTCTCGACGCGCCGCGTCTCTCGCGCTGCGTCGAGCGCCGCGCGCAAGGGCGCGGCGATCTTTGTCTCGATCGCTTCACGCCGCGCCGGGTCCTGCCAAAGCGCGTCGGCGATCGCGGCGAGCCTCGCCTTGTCTTTGTCGCGCCCGAGCGCATAGGAATGGCCGACCTTGCCCGAAGGCAGCCGCACCGTGGCGCGGGTGACGGTCGCCTCGCCGACATTGAAGGGCGCGCCGCCGCCGCCGATCCGTCCGCGCACCGTCACCAGTCCGGTTTCCGGACCGCGCAAGAACTCGGCCTCGGAGGGCAGGCCCGACTCATTCCACAGGCGCGCAATCTCATCAGATTCGGCGTGCGCCAGCGTCGCCATCAAGGCTTTCCGCCCGGCCTGCTCGCGCGCTTCCTGTCCTCGCATGGCGTCGCTCCTTGCATGTGTAAAATTTGTCTATTGATATAGACAATTATACAAATTATATTTATCTCGTAACGGGAGTCCATGACGGTTGGATGACAACCCGGGAAAAATGCATGAGGGCGATGGGTGACCGGACTGGCGAGCAGCATCGAAAGGCGCAACGGCGTGTCGCTGTGGCGGCAGATCGCCGACAAGATATTGCAGGGGATCGCAAGCGGCGATTTTGCCGAGAATGCGGCGCTGCCGCCCGAAGTCGCGCTGGCGGAACGCTACGGCGTCAACCGCCATACGGTGCGCAGCGCTATAGCCGCGCTAGTGCAGGAAGGCGTGCTCAGGGCCGAGCAGGGGCGCGGCACCTTCGTCCTGTCGCGCAAGCGGCTGTCCTATCCGATCGGCGCGCGCACGCGCTTCTCGACCGGGCTGCAGGGGCAGACGAGCGAGCGGCATATCGCGCTGTTGTCGTCCTCGACGGAGCCGGCCAGCCGACGCATCGCCGAGGCGTTAGGCATCGCCAAGGGCGCGGCCGTCATCCGCCTGGAGACGCGCGGCGAGGCCGATGGTCACGCGGTATCACGCGCAACCACCTGGTTCGACGCCAAGCGCTTCGCCGGCATCGAGGACGCGATGGCGCAGACGGGGTCGATCACCACCTCGCTGAAGCGCTTCGGCATCAACGATTATCTGCGGCACTCGACTGTGCTGTCGGCGCGGCACGCCGATGCCGACGACCTCGCAGCCCTCGATCTGCAGCCCGGCGCCATCGTGCTGGTCACCGTCGCCGTCAACGTCACGCTGGACGGTCAGCCGATCCAGTTCGCCGAGTCGAGGTTCCCGGCGGAGCGGGTGGAGTTGAACCTGTCGGCCGGCGATTAGTATCTCAGGAGCGTAGTTCCGTCGGGACGACCCTGGATGGGCGGCTCGGAGATGGGCAACAGGCGTTGCGTTCCCGCCCACCCCCCTCTGGCCTGCCGGCCATCTCCCCCGCAAGGGGGCAGATCGGCAGTTGCGTCGCCGGCGCTTTTCCTGCTGCGGCGTTGGCGATTGGCGAAAGCGGATGCGATATCCAATCTTCCCCCTTGCGGGGGAGATGTCCGGCAGGACAGAGGGGGTGCTGTCCCGCCGGCATTTCCTCGCTAGGGAACCGGCGTCTTACCCCACCTCGATGACGGCCTTGATCAGCCCGGATTTCTCATGCGTCCACTTGGCAAGATCGCGCGGCGTGCCGGCGAGCGTGGTGCGATGGGTGACGAGCTTGCTCAACGGCACGGCGCCGTCGCGGATCGAGGCGGCCACATGCTCGAAATCGGCCTTCAGCGCGTTGCGGCTGCCGACCAGCGTCATCTCGCGCTTGTGGAATTCGGGGTCGGAGAAGGTGATGTCGTCCTTGACGACGCTGACCAGCACCAGCGTGCCGCCATGCGCGACATGGGCGAAGGCCGACTGCACCGACGCCGTGTTGCCGGTCGCGTCGAACACGAGGTCGAACCCTTCGCCGCCGGCCGCCTGCCGCACCAGTTCGGCAGCCGATGCCTTGGAGGTGTCGAGCGGGGCAAAGCCGAGTTCCTTTTCGGCGAAGCCGAGGCGCTCGCTGCTCATGTCGAGCAGGCTGACGTCAAGGCCGGCGATGCGGGCGAATATCGCCGTGCCCAGCCCGATCGGGCCGGCGCCGATGACCAGCGTGCGCGCGCCAGGCGTTCCGAACGATCTGCGCACCGCATGCGCGCCGATCGCCAGGAATTCCACCGCCGCTGCGTCGGCGAGCGACAGGCCATTAGTCGGGTAAAGGTTCTGCGCCGGCACCAGGATCTCGTCGCACATGGCGCCGTCGCGATGGACACCCAGCACCTCTATCTTCACGCAGCAATTCGGCTTGCCGTGCCGACACGCGATGCATTTGCCGCATGAAAGATAGGGGTTGATGATGACCGGCTGTCCGCCGGCGAGATCGACGCCTTCACCCCTTTCGACAACCGTACCCGAGACCTCGTGACCCATCACGCGCGGATAGGCCAGGAACGGGTGCTTGCCTTCGAAGATGTGATAGTCGGTGCCGCAGATACCGACATGGCTGACCGCGACACGCGCCCAGCCGGGCGGCGGCGCGCCGGGCGTGGCACGATCTTCAAGGGCGAGCTCGCCGGGCGAGCGGCAGACAACGGCTTTCATGGTGCAAATCCAAAGCAAGGAGCGCCGGCCACGCGCGAGCGGGGCCGGCGAGGACGTTTCAGGGAAGGAGTCATTTGCCCCGGCGGCGCAGGCCGTCGAAGTAAACGATGACGATAATCAGTGCTCCGGTGATTACGCGTTGCCAGAAGGTGTTGACGTTGAGCAGGTTGGCGCCGTTGTTGATCGTGGAAAGGATGAAGGAGCCGATCAGCGGCCCGTGCACGGAGCCGATCGCGCCAAACAGCGAGGTGCCGCCGATCACCGACGAAGCGATGGCTTGCAATTCATAGGTGTCGCCCTGTGTCGGGTTGCCGATGCCGATGCGCGAGGCGAGCAGCACGCCGACGAAGGCGGCGAGCAGGCCGGATAGGATATAGGCCATGAAGATGGTGCGCGGTACGTTGACACCGGAAAGGCGGGCGGCCTCGGCGTTGGAGCCGACCGAGAACAGATAGCGGCCCCAGCGCGTGTGGTGCAGGAAGATGTAGGACGGAATGGCGACCAGAATCACCATCCAGAACAGATAAGGGATGCCGAAGAGCGAACCGCGGGAGAAGGCCTGGAAGGGATCGCTGTTGATCGAGATCGAGTTGCCGTTGGTCATCAGAAGGCCGATGCCGCGCAGCGAGGTCATGGTGGCCAGCGTGATGATGAAGGGCGGCAGGCCCATCTTGACGATGCCGAAGCCGTGGAAGAGGCCTATGGCGACGCCAACCAGCAAGGTGATCAGCACCGCCGCCCAGATCGGCCAGCCGGCATTGATCAGAAGCGCCACCACAACGGTGGTGAAGCCGACCACGGCGCCGACCGACAGGTCGATGCCGCCGGTGATGATGACGAAGGTCTGGCCGACGGCGAGGATGGCGATCAGCGAGCCCTGGCGCAGAAGATTGGTGATGTTCAGCGCCGTGGCGAAGGAGGGCGTGGCGACAGCCAGCACGATCCACATCAGCAGCAGAAGGCCAAGCAGGGTCAGGCCGAAGAGCGCGTTGAAATTGCGCTTGGGTTTTTCGGCGGGGATCGCCTCGGTGCTCATTTTTGTCCTCCCGTCTTTTCTTGTTTCTCGGCCAGTGCCTGCCCCAGAATGTCCTCGTGGCTCGCGGTGCGGAACCCATGCGTGGCGACCAGCTTGCCGCGCCGGAACACATGCAGCGTGTCGGCAAGCTCGTAGACTTCCGGCAGATAGGACGAGATCAGGATGATGCCCGCCCCCTTCGACAACAGCGTCGAGAACAGGCGGTAGATCTCGGCCTTGGTGCCGACATCGACGCCCACCGTCGGCTCATCGAAGATGAACAGCTTGGCGCCATGCGCCAGCCATTTGCCGATCACGATCTTCTGCTGGTTGCCGCCTGAGAGGCTGGAGGCGAGCGCTCTACGTGTCGGCGTCTTGATGCGCAGGTCGGCGATCTGGCGATCGGCCTCGGCTTTCTCCATGGCTCCCGAGATCAGCGCGTTGTTTGAAATGCGCTTGTAGATCGGCAGGTTGAGGTTCATGCCAACCGACAGGTTGAGACACAGGCCCTGATCACGACGGCTCTCCGGCGCCAGCGCCATGCCGAGCTTGATCGCGTCGTGCTCGGAGTTGACCTGGACCTCCTTGCCCTCCCACAGGATCTGGCCGGCCGATTTCTTATGACGGCCGTAAAGCGTGGTGACGAACTCGCTGCGCCCTGCGCCGATCAGGCCGTAGAGACCGACGATCTCGCCGGCGCGGACCGTCACCGAGACATTCTCGAAGCCTTTGCCGGAGAGGTTCTTCGTCTCGACGATCGTTGCCCCCGGCGTGAAATGCTCCTTGTGATAGATCTGCTCGATCGAGCGGTTGATCATCAGCTTGACCAGCTCGGGCTCGTCGGTCTCGGCGATGTTGCGGGTGCCGACCAAAGTGCCGTCGCGCAGCACGGAAACGCGGTCGGCAAGCTCGAACACTTCCTCCATGCGGTGGCTGATGTATATGATGGTGACGCCTTCGCCCTTCAGCCGGCGGATCAGCTTGAAAAGCTGGTCGGCCTCCTTGCGGGTGAGGTAGGCGGTCGGCTCGTCGAAGATCAGGAACTTCGTGCCGCGAACGGTAGCTCTAGCTGCGGCGATCAGCTGCTGCTGGCCGATGGTTAGGTCGCCGAGCACGACATGCGCCGGCAGGTCGAAGCCCAGCCCGTCGATGATCTTCTGCGCATCCTTGACCATCGCGCGCTGCTGCAGGAGGCCGAAGCGGGATTCCTCCTCGCCGAGGAACATGTTGGCGGCGACCGTGAGATGGCGGCAGAGCACCACCTCCTGGTGGACGGCGTTGATGCCCAGCGCCATCGCCTCATGCGGCGTGGCCAGAGCCACCGGCTTGCCTTCCCAGATCACCTCGCCCGAGGTGCGCGGCATAACGCCGGTCAAGAGTTTTATCAGGGTCGATTTGCCGGCGCCGTTCTCGCCGACGATGGCGTGGATCTCGCCCGCCTTGAAGGCAAGGTGCACCGGCTTCAGCGCATGCGTGCCGGGGTAGCGCTTTTCCAGCCCTTTGAGCTCGAGGATCGTCCTTCCCGGCTGCAGTGTGGGGGCGGGGTGCAGTTCCTGCGCCGTCGACGTCATGACAATCCTCCCAGATTGGTCTCAACCATTGGGTACGCAGCGATGCGTCTGCCGCGCATCTTGAAGTCAGAACCTAGATCAGGACCGGCAATTTCCAAATGGCCTGACGAATGTTTCCGGGGCGCGAGACCCCGGAAACGAGTGTGACGACGCTTGCTCAGTTGAGCTTCGGGTTGAGCAGCGCGTCGATCTTGGGATCCTTCATGTTAGCCTTGGTGACGAGGTTGGCACCGGTGTCGACATTGGCCTCCACCTTCTCGCCCTTCGACGCGGCCAGAGCGGTCTTGATGCCGTCATAGCCCATCCGGTACGGGTCCTGGACGACGAGGCCGGAGATGACGCCATCGTTGAGGAACTTGATCAGCTTCTCGTCGCTGTCGAAGCCGATCAGCGCCACCTTGCCGCCAAGATTGTTTTCGGCGATGGCCTGGCCGACGCCCTGCGCCATGATCAGGTTCGAGGCGAAGATGCCCTTGAGGTCCGGATTGGCGGTGATCAGGTCGGTGGCGATGTTGAGACCGGTGGTGGCCTGACCGTCGGCATATTTGTCGGCGACGAGCTGAAGGCCCGGATATTTGGCCTTGATCTGTTCGATGAAGCCCTGCTTGCGCTGCTCGAGCGAGCCGGCGCCGGGAAGCGCGGTGATCAGCGCGACCTTGCCTTCCACCTTGCCACCATTGGCGGCTCCGATCGCGGCGGCGAGACCGTCAGCCGCGACGCGGCCACCCTGGACGTTGTCGGTGGTCAGGAAGGAGGTGAAGGCCTTGGAGTCGGCGCCGGAATCGATGCCGATGACCTTGACCTTGGAAGCGGCCTCATCAATCGGTTTGCCGAGCGCCTTGAACTCGGTCGGCGAGATGACGATCGCCGCCGGGTTGCTGGCGACGGCGTTTTCGAGGATCGAAATCTGGCCGTTGACATCGGTTTCGGCTTGGGCGCCGAGCTCGGGCACCTTGATGCCGAGGTCCTTACCGGCCTTGCGGGCGCCAGCCAGCACGATCTGCCAGTAGAAGGAGGTGGTGTCCTTGACGATGATCGGAATGGTCACGTCGGCCGCCGCGGCGGGCGCGGAATGCATCGCGCCGGCAAGCATCGACGCCGCGGCCAAGGCCACGAAAGCGCGGCGGTTGAGAAGGCTGGTCACAAATTTCATTAGGTTCCTCCCTAAGGTCGCCTGGTGAAGGTTCGGAAGCTCCATCTGGACAGGCGCGGGCCAAACAGAACTTTATCAATAAAAAACAGATGCCGTTTTTTGATAGAGCATTGCCATGGCCGATGCAAGCGGTCTCTGGTGCCGTTTGTGTGATGCGGGCGAGGGCCTTTTCTGCCCTACCGGCTCGCCTTGGCGGCACATGGATGCTTCCCGTTCCTCCCGTTGGCATGGAACGATAATTCCATCTCTCTGTCAACGTGGAATATTCATTCCTTCGCAAGGTCGCACGTGGGAAGGCCGGGTTGCTGGCCTCCGTCGCAATATTGACTTGCGGACTAAAGCGTTGCGCCGAGATGCCAGGGCACGAATTCGTTGTCGCCGTAGCCGAAGGCCTCGCTCTTGGTCTTGCGGCCGGACGCCGTCTCGATGATCAGCTCGAAGATCTCGCGGCCCATGCCGGCAATGGTCTTCTCGCCCGAGGCGATGACGCCGCAATTGACGTCCATGTCCTCCTCCATCCGGTGGTACATGGTCGAGTTGGTCGCGACCTTGATCGAAGGTGTCGGCCGGCAGCCGAAGCAGGAGCCGCGGCCGGTGGTGAAAACGATGACATTGGCGCCGCCCGCCACCTGGCCTGTAGCCGAGACCGGGTCGTAGCCGGGCGTGTCCATGAACACGAGGCCGTGGCCCGAAACCTTCTCGGCATAGCCGAAGACGCCATTCAACGGCGTCTGGCCGCCCTTGGCGACGGCGCCCAGCGATTTTTCAAGGATGGTGGTCAGGCCGCCGCGCTTGTTGCCGGGCGAGGGGTTGTTGTCGATCGAGGCACCGTGCTTGGCGGTATGCTCCTCCCACCACTTCACAAAGCCGTCGAGCTTGGCGGCGATCTCCGGCGAGGCGGCGCGATAGGCGAGCAGGTGCTCGGCGCCGTAGATCTCGGTCGTTTCCGACAAGATGCCGATGCCGCCGACTCCGGCCAGGATGTCGACAGCGGCGCCGAGTGCCGGGTTGGCGGTGATGCCCGACATGCCGTCCGAGCCGCCGCATTGCAGGCCGACGACGATCTCGCTGACCGGGATGGGCTCGCGCTTGAGGTGGCCGACCTCCTCGGCGATCTCGGTGAGCACGCCCATCGCCTTCTCGACCGATTTGCGCGAGCCGCCGGCGTCCTGGATGTTGAAATGACGTTTTCCCGCCGCGACACCCTTCTGGCCATAGAGAGTGAGCTGGTTGACCTCGCAGCCGAGCCCGACCATCATCACGCCGCCGAAATTCGGATGGCGGGCATAACCCGCAAGCGTGCGGTGCAGAACCATCATGCCGTCACCGGTGCCGCTCATACCGCAGCCCTGCCCATGGACGATCGGCACGAAACCGTCGATGCCGGGATATTTCGGCAGAATCGTCCGGTTGGCCTCGTCGGCAATGGCGTGGCAGACGGTGGCCGAACAATTGACGCTGGCAATGATGCCGATGAAGTTGCGCGTGCCGGCGCGCCCGTCGGCGCGCCGGTAGCCCATGAAGGTGCGCTTGCGGTCGGCTTCGGTGGCGTGCTCGGCCTCGCTCGGTGGCACCACCGGCAGGCGGCCGCTCTCGAAGACCAGATTGTGCGAATGGACGTGCTCGCCGGGCGCTATATCCTGCGTGGCGCGGCCGATCGCCTGCGCGTATTTCACAACTGCTTCACCCGCCGCGATCGGCCTGATCGCAACCTTGTGGCCAGGCTCGATCACCGCGATCGCGGTGGCGCCGCCCGGCAGCGCCGTGCCGATCTCGATGTGGCCATTGGCAACCGCGACATTGTCGGCGGGGGAAAGAAGAATGGTGTTTGCAGGGTTCACGAGCGGCTGTCCTGGGTCATCCTGGGAATGCGGGCGGATTGACATGCGCCCATTTGAAGGTAATGTCTTTTATCGTGAAAAAACATTTTTGCGTCAATTGTTTTTTCATCAGCGGCGGCCGGCGCCCTTTGTTCGATGCGCGACCGCCCCGTTTGGCAAGCCGGCGAAAAGCGATTCCGCTTTTCGGGGCCGTGCCTTAGGAGACACCAGTCATATCGCGCTTTCGGCCGTCCGTCGCAAGCGCTGGGGGATACAGGCCATGTCGAAGAGCAACAACGTCTACAAGGACGCGTTCAACCGCTGCCTGCGGCTGCTCGACGAGACCCAAAGCCTGCCGTCCGAGCCGGAACTGGGCACGCTTCTCGGTGTCAGCCGCACCACGGTGCGCAGCATCCTTTCGCGCATGGAAGAGACCGGGCTGATCGCCTGGAACAAGCGCAACAAGACAGTGCTCAGGGGGCCGCGGCCGGAGGATTTCTTCCCCGAGGAAGAGACAGACTCGCTGGCCGAGATCATCGAGCGCTCCTTCATGCGCAGGCTGCTTGCCGGCGGCGCCGAGGCCGGCATGCAGATCAACGAGCTGGAGCTGGCGCGCGAGATCGGGGTGGGCACCACCAGCGTGCGCGAGTTCCTGATCCGCTTCTCGCGCTTCGGGCTGATCGAGAAGCGGCGCAACAGCCACTGGGTGCTGAAGGGTTTCACGCGCGCCTTCGCGCTGGAGCTGACCGAGATCCGCGAGATGTTTGAGCTGCGCTCGGCGGCTGCCTTCGCCGCGCTGCCGGAAGACAGCGCGGTGTGGGCCGATCTCGACCGGCTGGAAATCGATCATCGCCGGCTTGCCAGCGACATCGCCAACCGCTTCAACGAGTTCTCCGAGCTGGACGAGCGTTTCCACCGGCTGATCCATCGCGCCTCGCACAACCGCTTCATCGTCGACTTCTATGACGTGATCGCGATGATCTTCCACTACCATTATCAGTGGAACAAGGCCGAGGAGCGCCAGCGCAACGAAGTCGCGGTGCAGGAGCATCTCGCCTATATCGCGGCGCTCAAATCACGCGATCCCGGCAAGGTGGACGCCGCCTGCCGCAAGCACCTGAAGTCGGCGCGCCAGACGCTGCTGAGCTCGATACCTGAAGGACGCCAGGCGCAGCCCGCCGACGGTACGTTATCGGGCACATTTGCCCGGGCATGAACGGGTATCGCGCCGCGTTGCCGCAGCACGGTTTTGCCGATTTTCCGGCCGCATTCCCCGTGCTAGGGTCCGTCAGGTTTCCGGGAGAGGCTTTCCGTTGCATATCCGGCTGAGACGATGGAGCATGCCGGCCGCGTTCGTCGCGGCGCTGCTCCTGTTGCTTCAGTCGTCGCTCGGCGCCTTCGCCTTTGGCGCGCCGTCGCAGCTCGATGCGTTCGGCAACGTCATCTGCACGCATGAAGGGGCCGTAAAACTCCCCGGCGGCGATCCGCACCAGCAGCAAATGCCGGCCTGCTGCTCGCTCGGCTGCAGCATGGTTTCGCCGGCGCATCTGCCACCGCCGGAGGCGAATGCGCTTCACACGGCGACAGCGTCCGAGACCGTCGCTTTTGCAGTCCCTGTCTTCCAGCACTTGGACTTCGCCCGCGATCGCTCGCCGGCCAATCCGCGCGCGCCACCGGCAATCGGCTGATCCGCGGAACCTTCCGCGAGCCCGTTCATCCAAAGATCAAACTGTTCGTGGCCGCAAAGCGGCGCGATCCTCATATCATGGAGCACCCATGTCCAATCTTCTATCCCAGGCGCAAGCCTTCGCCCTTCGCGGCACGCCGCAACTCGACTTCCAGCGGCGTCTCGCCTTCGCCGCGCTTTTCGTTGTTCTTCTCCTGGCGTGCATTCCCGGCGCCGTCGCGCATGAGTTCAAGGCCGGCGACCTCGAGATCGACCATCCCTGGTCGCGGGCGACGCCGCCCGGCGCCAAGGTCGCCGGCGGCTATTTCACCGTGGTCAACAAGGGCCGCGCGTCCGACCGGCTGCTGTCGATTTCCTCCGACATCTCCGACAAGGCCGAACTGCATGAGATGGGCGTCAAGGACGGCGTCATGACCATGCGGCCGGTCGAGGGCGGGCTGGAGATCCCGGCCGGCGGCAAGGTCGCGCTGAAGCCCGGCGCCTACCATCTGATGTTCACCGGCCTGAAGCGGCAGCCGAAGCAGGGCGAGAAATTTCCCGCCACGCTGACCTTCGAGAAGGCAGGCAGCGTCAACGTCGAGTTCGCCGTCGAAGGCATCGGAGAGACAGGCAGTGGCGACATGGACATGGACCACGCCGAATAATCCGCCGATCCGAAATCAGAGGGACAATTCATGAAGAAATATATCTTGGCGGCGGGCGCGCTTTGCACGCTCGGGACCAATGCCGCGCTCGCCCATATCACGCTAGAAACGCAGGAAGCGGCTGTCGGCTCGACCTACAAGGCGGTCTTGCGCGTGCCGCATGGCTGCGAGGGCAAGACGACGACGGCTGTGCGCGTGCAGATCCCGGAGGGCGTCATCGCGGTGAAGCCGATGCCCAAGCCCGGCTGGACGCTGCAGACCAAGAAGGGCAACTACGAGAAATCCTACCAGCTCTACGGCGAAACGCTTACCACCGGCGTCAAGGAAGTCGGCTGGAGCGGCGGCAATTTGCCGGACGAATTCTATGACGAATTCGTCTTCCGGGCCTCGCTTGCGGCCGACTTGCCGGCCGGCCAGATGCTCTATTTCCCGGTGGTGCAGGAATGCGGCGACGCCACTGATCGCTGGATCGAGATCCCGACGACGGGCCAGGATGCGGACGCCTTGGAAACTCCGGCGCCCGGCATCAAATTGCTGCCGAAAAAATGATCTCTGTTGGCGCGCTCCATCGGGGCGCGCCACCATTTCCTGTCACGACGGCATGAACGCAGCACAGTCTTCCTCGACGATCCGCATGCATACCCGCCCGCTTGTCTGGCTGGTGGCAGTGCTCCTGACGATGGCGGCATTGGCCATGCCCGGCCGCGCCTTCGCGCATGCGGCGCTGGTCGCGACCGATCCAGCCGACGGCGCGGTGCTGACGCAAAGCCCGGCGCAGTTTTCGCTGACCTTCAGCGAGCCCGTCTCGCCGCTGGTGCTCACGCTTGTGCGGCCCGATGGCTCGCAGCTTGCGCTGACATCCTTCCGTCTCAACGACCAGACGGTCGAGATCGACAATCCCGAAACGCTCAAATCCGGCTCGCATGTGCTGAGCTGGCGGGTGGTGTCGGTCGACGGCCATCCGGTCGGCGGTTCGACGCTGTTTTCCATCGGCGCGCCAAGTGCCGCGCCGGTGGCGGGCGAAGCCGTGGACTGGACGCTGCGCGCGGCGATCTGGGCAGCCAGGCTGCTTCTCTACGCCGGCCTCTTCCTCGGCGTCGGCGGCGCATTCGCGCTCGCCTGGCTGGCCGGGGACAGGCGCCGCGGCCAGCGCTTTGTCGCTGCGGCTCTGATTTTCGGCCTGATTGGCGCGCCGGTGTCGCTCGGGCTGCAGGGGCTCGATGGACTTGGCGCGCCGCTGGCGCGCTTTGCGACGCCGGCCGTGTGGAAGACAGCGCTGGAGACGAGCTTCGTCTGGACGGTGCTGATCGGCCTGATCGCGCTTGGTGTCGCTCTGCTGTCGCTTGCCGGGCCGTCAGGTCTTCGCAAGCTGTCGGCAGGCGCAGCACTGCTCGGTGTCGGCGGCGCTCTTGCCGCGAGCGGTCACGCCAGTGCCGCCGAGCCGCAATGGCTGACGCGGCCGTTGGTGTTCCTGCACGGCACCGCAATCGCCTTCTGGGCCGGGTCGCTGGCGCCGCTCGCTCTGGCATTGCGGCGGGAGCCGGCGGAAGCAAAGGTCTTTCTGCGCCGCTTCTCCCGCGCGATCCTGCCGGTCGTCATCCTGCTTGCCGCAAGCGGCGTCGTGCTGGCGATCATCCAGGTGCAGGAACCGGCCGCGCTGGTCCGCACAGCCTATGGCCGCCTGCTGCTGCTCAAGCTGGCGCTGCTGCTCTTCCTGTTCACGCTCGCCGCGGTCAATCGCTGGACGCTGACGGCTCCCGCCGAGGCCGGCGACACGGAGGTGCAGCGGCGGCTGGTTCGCTCGATCGGCATCGAGGTGGTCATTGTGCTCGCCATTTTCGGCGTCGCGGCCGGCTGGCGCTTCACCCCGCCGCCGCGCGCGCTGGCGATCGCTGCAGCGCAGCCGGTGTCGATCCACATCCACACGCTGGAAGCGATGGCCGATCTCAGCATCACGCCTGGACATGCCGGCACAGTCGCCGCATCGATGGTGATCATGACCGGCGATTTCGGGCCGCTCGATGCCAAGCAGGTGACGCTGGTGCTGTCGAAGCCTGATTCCGGCATCGAGCCGATCAAGCGGCCGGCGAGCAAACCCGGCGACGGCACCTGGCGCGTCGACAATCTCGTCATTCCGCTGCCCGGCCGCTGGAACGCCAGGCTCGATATTCTCGTTTCAGACTTCGAGATGGTGAAGATCGAAGCACCGATCGATATCCGGTCCGATTGAGGACCCGTCCACGTAGAATACGGCGAGGCGGTTGACGCCGCCGCCGAGCCCCGTCATTCATCTGGAAAAGGCGTTCTCTGGGACGCAGCCTCCAGCAAGCATGCGAAAGCAGGGAAGAAACGATGGAAAAAGCCGAAATCGGCCTGATCGGCCTTGGCACGATGGGTTCCAACCTGGCGCTCAATATCGCCGAGCACGGGCATCGCATCGCCGTCTTCAACCGCACGCCGTCGCGCACCGATGCCTTTGTCGAGAGTGCCGGTTCGCTCAAGGATATGGTCGTCCCCTGCTACAGCCTGGAAGAACTCGCCGCGGCGATCCGGCCGCCGCGCCCGATCATCATCATGGTGCTGGCCGGCAAGCCGGTCGACGAACAGATCGCGGCACTGCGCGGCGTGCTTTCCGACAACGACATCGTCATTGATGCCGGCAACGCCAATTTCCGCGACACGATGCGGCGCTTCTCAGAACTCTCCGGCTCGGGCCTGACCTTTATCGGCATGGGCGTTTCGGGCGGCGAAGAAGGCGCGCGCCACGGTCCGTCGATCATGGTCGGCGGCACCGAAGAGTCCTGGAAGCGGGTCGAGAAGGTGCTGACGGCGATCTCCGCCAAGTTCAAGGATGAGCCTTGCGCCGCCTGGCTCGGGCATGACGGCGCCGGTCACTTCGTCAAGACCATCCACAACGGCATCGAATATGCCGACATGCAGATGATCGCCGAGATCTACGGCATCCTGCGCGACGGCCTCGGCATGGCGCCCAAGGAAATCGGCAAGGTCTTCGAGGAATGGAACAAGGGCCGCCTCAACTCCTACCTGATCGAGATCACCGCCAAGGTGCTCGCCGCCGAAGATCCCAAGACCGGCAAGCCGGTGGTCGACATCATCCTCGACCGCGCCGGACAGAAGGGCACCGGCAAATGGTCGGTGATCGAGGCGCAGCAGCTCGGCATTCCGGCGACGGCGATCGAAGCGGCGGTCGCGGCGCGGGTGCTGTCCTCGATCAAGGACGAGCGGCAGGCGGCGGAAAAGGCCTATGGCAATATCGGCGTCGAGAAGATTTCCGGCGACAAAGCCGCGCTGCTCAAGGATCTGGAACTGGCGCTGTTCGCCGGCAAGATCGCTGCCTACGCGCAAGGCTTCGCGGTGATGAGCGGTGCCTCGAAGGAGTTCAACTGGAACCTGCCGATGCCGACCATCGCCAAGATCTGGCGCGCCGGCTGCATCATCCGCTCCCAGATGCTGGACACGATGGCCGAGGCGTTCGGCTCCGGCAGCGCGTCCACCAACCTCCTGATGGCCCCGGCCTTCATCGCCATGATGAAGGAGGCGCAGCCGTCGCTCCGGCGCATCGTGGCGCGGGCCTCCGAAGCCGGCTCGCCGGTGCCGGCGCTGGCTTCGGCGCTCGCCTATTTCGACAGCTACCGGCAGGGGCGCGGGACGTCGAACCTCATCCAGGCACAGCGCGACTTCTTCGGCGCGCATGGCTTCGAGCGCATCGGCGAGCAGGGGGCTTTCCATGGTCCGTGGGGGAGTGGGGCTGAGCATCAGCCCCGATAGGGCAGAACCTCGCTCGGCTTGCTCAGCGATTGCAGCGAGCCGGGTTCCTTGCCTGCAATCCAGCCGAGCACGGCACGGGCCAGCTCTGAGCCGGCCAGCCGGAAATCCTCGTTGACGACGAGCAGCTCCCGCCGGAACAGGTGCAGCACCTCCGATGACTGTTTCGACACCACGTCGACATCGCGGCCGAGCTTCAGGCCGGCATCCTCGATGCCGGCGACGACGGCGAGCGTTGCCGCGGCGGCGCTGCTGATGATGCCGTCCGGGCGGTCGTCTCGGCGCATGAGCTGGGCGGTGCGCATCCTGATCTGCTTGATCGTATGGTCGATGGAGACGGTGTTGAACGGCACTTCGCTGGCGCCGGCCTCGCTCAGCGCATCGGCAAAGCCATTCACCGTATAGCGGTAATAGGTGAGGCCAGCCGGCGGTGTCACAAGCGCCAACCGGTTGCGGCCCTTGCCGGCGAGCGCGCGGACGGCTTCGCCGGCAAAAGCGTAATTGTCGAAGTCGTGATAGGGATGCACCAGCCCCATGTCGGTGCGGCCATGCGTGGCGAAGGGAACGCCATGCTCCAGCATGTAGCGCGCCCTCGGGTCGTTGGGCTGCGTGCGCGAGATGATGACGCCATCGGCCGAGCCCGTCTCGACCAGATAGCGCACCGGGTCCAGCGGATCCTGCGAACGCGAGTAAGGCGTGACGATAAGGTGATAGGGGGTATCGGCGATCACCTCGGTGACGCCGTAGATGATGTCCGAGACGAAGCTCATCAGCTCGTGCTCGGTGTTCAACACAAGCGAGATGACGTTGGTCTTGCCGGTCCTCAAGCGTACGCCGGCGCGGTTCGGGCGATAGCCGATCTGTTTGGCCACCAGCTGGACGCGGCGCCTGGTCTCCGCGCCGATCTCGGGTGCATCCTTCAGCGCACGCGACACCGTCGTGACGCCAAGCCCGGTCATGAAGGCGAGCGTCTTCAGCGTCGGCCGCTCCTTGCCCGACGTGTCGTCGTTGTCCTTCTTCTTTACCCGTCTATCCATTCGTCCCGCCCGTCAGGCGCATAGCAGCCGCGGGACCGACCGGCAATCGTGCGGCGTTGACGATTGCGCGACTTCTGCACGCGACGAGCGCCCAGTATACTGAAACGTTACAGGTTGCCAATCTTCGTGATTGGCCGGGCAAGGTCACGACCTTTGCAGTCCGCGTGCAGAGAGGAACCCAAAGTCCCTGGAATCAAAAAGAAATATCGATCTAGGGTCGATTTCAGCCACGATCGGTCACTTTGGCGCCAGCATCGGCTCCTTGAGAGAAGGATTTTGTTCGCGCCTCGAAAAAATCTTAGGCTGCTTTGAGACAAGGGGTTGCCTATGCCGGTCATTTGCCGTATCCAAAATCTGTAACGTTTCAGATTCTGGGAGGAAGCCGAAATGCGATACAAATTCCTGACCGGTGCCTTTGCAGCGACGGTCGCACTTAACTTCGCCGGTCCGGCGGCAGCAACCGACCTGGAAGTCACCCATTGGTGGACTTCTGGCGGCGAGGCGGCGGCGGTGGCCGAGCTTGCCAAGGCCTTCGACGCGACGGGCAATCACTGGGTCGACGGCGCTATCGCCGGCTCCGGCGGCACGGCTCGGCCGATCATGATCAGCCGCATCACCGGCGGTGACCCGATGGGCGCCACCCAGTTCAACCACGGCCGTCAGGCGGAGGAGCTGGTGCAGGCCGGGCTGATGCGCGACCTCACCGATATCGCCACCAAGGACAAGTGGACGGAGATCGTGCGGCCAAAGAGCCTGCTCGACAGCTGCACCATCGGCGGCAAGATCTATTGCGTGCCGGTCAACATCCACTCCTGGCAGTGGCTGTGGCTGTCGAACGAGGCCTTCCAGAAGGCCGGTGTGCCGATGCCGAAGGACTGGAACGAATTCGTGGCCGCCGCTCCGGCGCTGGAGAAGGCCGGCATCATCCCGCTTGCGGTCGGTGGTCAGCCCTGGCAGGCATCGGGTGCCTTCGACGTGCTGCTGGCCGCGGTTGGCGGCACCGACGCCTTCCTCAAGGTCTACAAGGACAAGGATGCGAAATTCGCCGCCGGCCCCGAGATCGCCAAGGTGTTCAAGGCGGCGGACGACGCCCGCAAGATGGCCAAGAACACCAATGTGCAGGACTGGAACCAGGCCACCAATCTGGTCATCACCGGCAAAGCCGGCGGCCAGATCATGGGCGACTGGGCGCAGGGCGAGTTCCAGGTCGCCGGCAAGACCGCCGGCAAGGACTATGCCTGCCTGCCCGGCCTCGGCCTGAACGAGGTGATCGCCACGGGCGGCGATGCCTTCTATTTCCCGCTGCTCAAGGACGAAGCGAAATCCAAGGCGCAGGAAGTGCTGGCCGAGACGCTGCTCGATCCCAAGACCCAGGTCGCCTTCAACCTCAAGAAGGGCTCGCTGCCGGTGCGTGGCGACGTCGACCTCAACAGCGCGAACGACTGCATGAAGAAGGGTCTCGCCATCCTCGCCAAGGGCGCGGTCATCCCGTGGACGGACCAGTTGCTCTCGCAGGACAGCCAGAAGCAGAAGGAGGACCTGTTCTCCGAATTCTTCGCCAAGCCCGACATGACGCTCGAAGAAGCCCAGAAGCGCTTCGCCAACATCATCGCTTCCGCCGACTGATCGACGGCGCCCCCGCCAACTCCCGTCCCCAGCCCATCCGGGGCCGGGAGTTTGACGTCTCACTGTCCGGCTGCCGAGATGAGCAACAGCGAACGCCCCAACCAGCTATTTCGCAACCTCAACGCCAAGATCGCGTCGGTTCCGATGATCCTGACGGCTCTGGTGGTGTTCGTCGGCGGAACGGCTTGGACGGTGCTCTACTCCTTCACCAATTCGAAGCTGTTGCCGCGGCTCAACTTCGTCGGGCTCGACCAGTATCACCGGCTCTGGTCGACATCGCGCTGGCTGATCTCGATCGAGAACCTACTGATCTATGGGGCGATCTCGCTGGTGTTCTCGCTGGTCATCGGCTTCCTGCTGGCGGCGCTTCTCGACCAGAAGATCCGTTTCGAGGACACGTTCCGCACCATCTTCCTCTATCCCTTCGCGCTGTCTTTCATCGTCACCGGGCTGGTCTGGCAGTGGCTGCTCAATCCGGATTTCGGCGTGCAGCGCGTCGTGCGCGACCTCGGCTGGACGAGCTTCAGCTTCGACCCGCTCTATAATTCCAGCATCGTCATCTACGGCATCTCGATCGCCGCGCTCTGGCAAGGCACGGGGCTCATCATGTGCCTGATGCTAGCCGGCCTGCGCGGCATCGACGAGGACATCTGGAAGGCGGCGCGAGTGGACGGCATCCCCGCCTGGAAGACCTATCTCTTCATCATCATCCCGATGATGCGGCCGGTCTTCATCACCACGCTGGTGATCATCGCCGCCGGCATCGTCAAGGTCTATGACCTCGTCGTGGCGCAGACCAGCGGCGGTCCCGGCATCGCCTCGGAAGTGCCGGCGAAATATGTCTATGACTACATGTTCTTCGCCCAGAATCTCGGCCAGGGCTTCGCCGCCTCGACCATGATGCTGCTTTCGGTGGTGATCGTCATCGTGCCCTGGGCCTATCTCGAATTCGGAGGCAAGAAGCGTGGCTGACATCGCCTCCCTGTCCCCCGGCGCGGAAGCGCTCAGGCGCGGTGCCGCCGGCCCGAGCGGGCCGAAACCGCGGCACGTGCTGTCGCGCCGCAACATCTTCCTCTACGGCACGCTGATCGTCGTCGCGCTCTACTATCTTTTGCCGCTCTACGTGATGATCGTCACATCGCTGAAAGGCATGCCCGAGATCCGCCTCGGCAACATCTTCTCGCCGCCGATGGAGATCACCTTCGAGCCCTGGGTGAAGGCGTGGGCGACGGCCTGCACCGGGCTCAATTGCGACGGGCTCTCGCGAGGCTTCTGGAATTCGGTGCGCATCACCGTGCCGTCGGTGATCTTGTCGATAGCGATCGCATCGGTGAACGGCTATGCCCTGGCCAACTGGCGCTTCAAGGGCGCCGACACCTTCTTCATCATCCTGATCGTCGGCGCCTTCATTCCCTACCAGGTGATGATCTACCCGATCGTCATCATCCTGCGCGAGATCGGTATCTACGGCTCGCTGACCGGGCTGGTGATCGTGCATTCGATCTTCGGCATGCCGATCCTGACGCTGCTCTTCCGCAACTATTTCACCTCGATGCCGGAGGAATTGTTCCGCGCCGCGCGCGTCGACGGCGCCGGCTTCTGGGGCATCTATCTGCGCATCATGCTGCCGATGTCGCTGCCGATCTTCGTCGTCGCCATCATCCTGCAGGTGACCGGCATATGGAACGACTTCCTGTTCGGCGTCGTCTACACACGCCCCGACACTTATCCGATGACGGTGCAGCTCAACAATATCGTCAATTCGGTCCAGGGCGTGAAGGAATACAACGTCAACATGGCCGCAACCATCCTGACCGGGCTGGTTCCGCTGATCGTCTACTTCGTTTCCGGCAAGCTCTTCGTGCGCGGCATCGCCGCCGGCGCGGTGAAAGGATGATGATGGACATCGCCAATCCCAGCGTTTCGATCCAGGACCTGTCGCTCAATTTCGGCGCCGTCTCGGTGTTGCAGACGCTCAACCTGGATGTCGCCGAGGGCGAGTTCATCGTGCTGCTCGGCCCGTCCGGCTGCGGCAAGTCGACCTTGCTCAACTGCATCGCCGGCCTGCTCGACATTTCGGACGGGCGCATCTTCATCAAGGGCAAGAACGTCACCTGGGAAGAGCCGAAGGACCGCGGCATCGGCATGGTGTTCCAGTCCTACGCGCTCTATCCGCAGATGACGGTGGAGAGGAACCTCTCCTTCGGCCTGCGCGTCGCCGGCGTGCCGAAGGACGAGATCGCCAAGCGCATCGCTCGCGCCGCCGAGATCCTGCAGATCGAGCCGCTTTTGCAGAGGAAGCCCTCGGCGCTTTCGGGCGGCCAGCGCCAGCGCGTGGCGATCGGGCGGGCGCTGGTGCGCGACGTCGATGTCTTCCTGTTCGACGAGCCGCTCTCCAATCTCGACGCCAAGCTGCGTTCGGAATTGCGCGTCGAGATCAAGCTGCTGCACCGACGCTTGCAGAACACGATGATCTACGTCACCCACGACCAGATCGAGGCGATGACGCTGGCCGATCGCATCGCGGTGATGAAGGGTGGCGTGATCCAGCAGCTCGACGCGCCGCAGACCATCTACAACCGCCCCGTCAACCGGTTCGTCGCCGGCTTCCTCGGTTCGCCGGCGATGAATTTCACTGACGGCAGGCTGGAGAAGGACGGCGGCGACTGGCACTTTGCCGTCGAGGATGTGCGCATCCCGCTTGCGACCTATGCCTTCGAGAAGGAGCCGGCGCCAGGCCCCGCAGTGTTCGGCATCCGGCCCGAGCATGTCGCCTTCAACAGCGGCACGGGCTGGCCATTCGCCGCGACGGCCAATGTCGAGGTCGTGGAGCCGATGGGATCCGATACGCTGGTGTGGCTGAAGCTCGGCGGGCAGAACTTCACCGTGCGCGTCACCTCCGAACGCACGCCGAAGAACGGGGATCCGGTCAGCGTCGGCTTCGATCCGATGCGCGCCTCGCTCTTCGACGCTCAAACAGGCAACCGAATTTAATCTCCCAGGACCAACCGAACGGACAGGACAGATGAACTGGTCATTCCAACTCTACAGCGCCCGCAATTTCCAGCCATGGGACGGCGTGGTGAGAATGCTCGGCGAGCTCGGCTACAAGCAAGTGGAGGGCTTCGGCGGCGTCTATGACGACCCGAAAGCCTTCCGCGCCGAGCTCGACAAGAACGGGCTGGCGATGCCGACCGGGCATTTTTCGATCGACGCGCTGGAAAACGACTTCGACGGCGTACGCAAGATCGCCGACGCGCTCGGTATCACGCTGCTGGTCTGCCCCTATCTGATGCCCGACCAGCGTCCTTCCGACGCCGCCGGCTGGCGCGGCTTCGGCGAGCGCCTGGCCAAGGTGGGCGAGACGGCGAAGAAGGGCGGATACGGCTTTGCCTGGCACAATCATGATTTCGAGTTCAAGGCGCTTGCCGACGGCTCGCTGCCGCAGGACCACATCCTGTCCGCCGCACCCGATATCGGCTGGGAAATGGACGTCGCCTGGGTGGTGCGCGGCGGCGCCGACCCGCTGCCCTGGATCGAAAAACACGGCAAGCGCATCGTCGCGGTCCACGTCAAGGATATCGCCAAGCCTGGCGAGGGGCTGGACGAGGACGGCTGGTCCGATGTCGGGCACGGCACGATCGACTGGCCAGGCCTTTTCAAGACATTGCGCGCCAAAAGCTCGGCGCAGTATTTCGTCATGGAGCAGGACAACCCCAACGACATCGAGCGTTATGCCCGGCGCTCGATCGCGGCAGCCAAGAGCTGGCAGGAGTAATTGAAATGGCAGACAAGCTTGGCGTTGGCGTCATCGGCTGCGGCAACATATCGAAGGCGTATTTCTCGCTGGCGCCGCTGTTCCGCGGCATCAAGATGCGCGCATGCGCGGACATCAACATGGATGCGGCGAAAGCGCGGGCAAAGGAGTTCAAGCTGCGCGCCGAGACGGTCAACGATCTTCTCGAGGACGACGAGATCGACATCATCGTCAATCTGACCATTCCGGCGGTGCATTACGAAGTGTCGAAGCAGGCGCTCGACGCCGGCAAGCATGTCTATTCGGAAAAGCCGTTCGTGCTGTCGATCGAGGAAGGGCTCGACCTCAAGAAACGGGCCGAGAAGAAGGGCCTGCGCATCGGTTCGGCGCCGGACACGTTCCTCGGCGGCGCGCACCAGCTGGCCCGCGAGCTGATCGACAGCGGCAAGCTTGGCAAGATCACCAGCGGCACCTGCCATGTGATGGGCCACGGCATGGAACACTGGCATCCCAATCCGGACTTCTTCTTCCAGCCGGGCGCCGGTCCAGTGCTGGACATCGGACCTTACTACGTCACCAACCTGATCCAGCTGATCGGGCCGGTGAAACAGGTGGCGGCTTTCGCAACGACACCTGCCAAGGAGCGGACGATCAGCTCCAAACCGCGCGCGGGCGAAAAGATCCCGGTCAACACGCCGACCACCATCCATGCGCTGCTCGAATTCGCCAATGGCGCGGTGATCACGCTCAACACCTCCTGGGACGTCTGGAGCCACGGCCACGCGCCGATGGAGCTCTATGGCGAACTGGGCACCGTCTTCGTGCCGGACCCGAATTTCTTCGGCGGTGAGGTGCGCTTCACCGACTCGGCCAAGCCGGTGAAGAAACTGCCGAAATGGAACCATCCGTTCGGCGTGCCGAACGAGATGCACGGCCAAGGCATGATGGCCAATTACCGCACCGCCGGCCTTGCCGACATGGCTATCGCGATCGCCGAAGGGCGGCCGCACCGCTGCTCGATGGAATTGGCATTGCACGCCGTCGACGTGATGACCGGTATCCTGCGTTCCGGCGAAAGCGGCAAGTACGTCGCGATGCAGACGAGCTGCGAGCGGCCGGCCGCGCTCGGCGTCAAGGACGCGAAGGCACTGCTGGCCAAGAAAAACTAAGTGGCAACCCTCTCCCCGTTTCGGCGGGGAGAGGGTAAGGGTTAGGGGCAAGCATCGATTCAATTGACTCCTGAGCCAAGCATGAAGTCGCCCGAAAACCGCTCGACACTTTTCGGCTTCATGCTCTAGCGGCGCTTGCGGCGCCGCTTCGATCCCGAGGATTTCCCATGCCCTATGTCCCCGCCGAAAACCGCTACGAGCAGATGATCTATAACCGCTGCGGCCGGTCCGGCCTGAAGCTGCCGGCGATCTCGCTCGGGCTGTGGCACAATTTCGGCAACGACACGCCGCACCGGACCAAGCAGGCGATCGTGCGCAAGGCCTTCGACCTCGGCATCACGCATTTCGATCTCGCCAACAATTACGGCCCGCCGCCAGGTTCCGCCGAAACCGCATTCGGCGAGATCCTGCGCACCGATTTCGCTGCTTATCGCGACGAGATGATCATCTCGACCAAGGCGGGCTACGGGATGTGGGCCGGTCCCTACGGCGAGTGGGGCAGCCGCAAATATGTGCTGGCCAGCCTCGACCAGAGCCTCAAGCGCATGGGGCTCGACTATGTCGATATCTTCTATTCGCACCGCTTCGATCCCGAGACGCCGCTCGAGGAAACGATGGGCGCGCTCGACCATGCGGTACGCTCGGGCAAGGCGCTCTACGTTGGCATCTCCTCCTACAATTCGCAGCGCACGCGCGAGGCGGCCGACATCTTGCGGCAGCTTGGCACCCCCTGCCTCATCCACCAGCCGAGCTATTCGATGCTCAACCGCTGGGTCGAGGAGGACGGGCTGCTCGACACGCTGGAGGGGTTGGGCATCGGCTCGATCGTCTTCTCGCCGCTGGCGCAAGGCATGCTGACCGACAAATATCTCGGCGGTATTCCTGAGGGCAGCCGCGCATCGCAGGGCAAGTCGCTCAGGCCGGCTTTCATCAACGACAAGTCGATCGCCAACATCAAGGCGCTCAACGCCATTGCCGGCCGCCGAGGTCAGACGCTGGCGCAGATGGCGCTGGCCTGGGTGCTGCGCAAGGGCCGCGTCACCACGGCGCTGATCGGCGCCAGCCGGCCGGAACAGGTCGAGGATTGCGTCGGCGCGCTCAAGGCGCTGGACTTCAGCGACGCCGAGCTTGCCGAGATCGACACTTACGCGCGCGAGTCCGACATCAACCTGTGGGCCGCCTCCGCCGAACGCAAAGGGCCGCCGCGCAAGTAGCGTTTAGCCGGCGAACCGTCGGCGCCCAGCAGCGGGGGCTGCGGAAACAGTGGCAAAATCACTCGTTCGTCGCTATCTCAGGGGAAATTGAAGTCCTTGACATGCGGTCGCGCGTGCAAGCGTCGATTGGGCGAACAAGATGACGGCAAGAGATGCGCTGACCAAGAACCAGCTCTGCGTGCTGGAGAAGCTCGAGGCGTCGAGCGGGCCGCTCAGCGCCTATACTCTGCTCGACCAGCTGCGCGAGCGCGGTTTCCGGGCGCCGCTGCAGGTCTACCGGGCTCTCGACACGCTGGTGAAGTCGGGCTTCGTGCACCGGCTGGAAAGCCTCAACTCCTTCGTCGCTTGCGCCGAGCCGCACGACCATAGCCATTCGATGACCGCCTTCGCCATCTGTGACAATTGCGGCCAGGTGACCGAGATGTCCGACCACGACGTCGACCACCGGCTGGACGAATGGGTGCGCTCGACGGGCTTTGCGGCCAAGAAGGCGGTGATTGAATTCAGGGGCGTGTGCGCGAAGTGCAGGGCGGAAGCCGCTTGATGAGTCAGCCGGCTTGTTGATGCTGGTGCGAGGCACCCCCCCTCTGTCCTGGCGGACATCTCCCTCGCAAGAGGGGAGATTGGAGGTTCTGGCGCTCCGCTCATTTCTGCAACGTTGAAGATTAGCGAAATCAGAGAAGACGGCTGATCTCCCACCTTGCGGGGGGAGATGGCCGGCAGGCCAGAAGGGGGTGTGTGAAGGAACTCGGCGGCGGATTGTTGCCGCCGTTTTCAGGCTAATGCGCCTCGTCCCAATTGTTCGCCGCCCGTGCATCGACATGCAGCGGCACCGACATCGAGACTGCCGGCATGGGCGCGTTTTCCATCACGCGGCGCACGACGGGAATGGTCGCTTCGACTTCAGCTTCCACCGTTTCGAAGATCAGCTCGTCATGCACCTGCAACAGCATGCGGGCGGATAGCTTCGCCTTCTCCAGCGCTTCCTCCATATGCACCATGGCGCGGCGGATGATGTCGGCGGCGGTGCCCTGCAGCCTGGCGTTGATCGAGGCGCGCTCGTTGAAGGCGCGGACCGACGGGTTGGAGGATCGTATCTCCGGATAATGGATGCGCCGGCCGAAGATGGTTTCCACGAAGCCGTGCTCGCGCGCATAGGCCTTGGTTTCCTCGATATAGTCGCGGATGCCGGGAAAGCGCTCGAAATAGCGCTTGATATAGGCGCTCGCCTCGTCGCGCGGGATCGACAGCTGGTTGGCGAGGCCGAAGGCGGAGATGCCGTAGATGATGCCGAAATTGATTGCCTTGGCGCGCCGGCGCACTTCCGACGGCATGCCCTCCACCGGCACGTTGAACATTTCCGACGCGGTGATGGCATGGATGTCGGCGCCGTCGGCGAAGGCCTGCTTGAGCTGCGGGATCTCGGCGACATGGGCAAGCACGCGCAACTCGATCTGGCTGTAGTCGGCCGAGACCAGCTTCTGGCCCTTGTCGGCGATGAAGGCGGTCCTGATCTTGCGGCCCTCGGCGGTGCGTACAGGAATGTTCTGCAGGTTGGGGTCGGAGGACGAAAGCCGCCCGGTCGTGGTCGCGGCAAGCGCATATGAAGTGTGCACGCGGTTGGTGCCGGGGTTGATGAAGCCGGGCAGCGCGTCGGTATAGGTCGACTTCAACTTGGTGAGCTGGCGCCAGTCGACGATCTTGCGCGGCAGCTCGTGGCCTTCGGCGGCAAGGTCTTCCAGAAGCTGCGCCGAGGTCGACCACTGGCCGGTCTTGGTCTTCGAGCCGCCCGGCAGGCCCATCTTGCCGAACAGGATGTCGCCGAGTTGCTTTGGCGAGCCGATGTTGATGCGCTCGCCAACGATGCCGTAAATCTCTTCCTCGACGCGGGCAGCGCCCTGCGCCAGCTCGCCCGAAAGCCTGGACAGGATCTGACGGTCGACCGAGATGCCGCGCTGCTCCATGCGGGCAAGCACCGGCACAAGCGGCCGTTCCAACCGCTCATAGACGGAAACGAGGCCCTTGGCGGCGAGCCGGGGCTTCAGCAATTGCCAGAGCCGCAGCGCCAAGTCGGCCTGTTCGCCGGCATAGGCGGTCGCGCGCTCGATGTCGACCTGATCGAAGCCGATGGCGCTCTTGCCCGAGCCGGCCAGTTCCTTCTTCGACGCGGGCGCGTGGCCGAGCCACTTTTCCGACAGCGAGGCGAGGTCATGACCGCCCGACGTGCCGGCGTCGAGCACGTAGGAGATCAGCATCGTGTCGTCGAACGGTCCGACCTCGATGCCGTGCCGGCTCATCACGACGATGTCATATTTCATGTCCTGCACGATTTTCAGGACCGACCGGTCCTCGAGCAGCGGCTTGAGCAGCGCCAGCGCCTCGCGGACCGGGATTTGGTTCTCCAACTGGCCGCCGCCAAGCAGGTCGCCATTGCCGCTCTTGTGCGCAAGCGGCACATAGACGGCGCGACCGGGCGCGATGGCCATGGACAGGCCGATGAGATCGGCGCGCATCGGGTCGGACGAGCTGGTCTCGGCGTCGAAGGCGAGGATGCCGGCGTCGCGGGCTTCGGCGATCCAGGCCTTCAGCGCGGCCGCGTCGCGGATGGCGCCATAGGCCGAAGGATCGATCTTGCGGGCCGCCGCCTGTTCCAGCCGCAGCGCGGAGAGGAGCGATGGGGTGTCGCCCTGCGGAGGCGCATCCTCGCCCCTCGTGGCGGACGCGGCGGGTTTTGCGTCGCCGTTTGGTTGAGGCGCCGGCTGTCGCGGTGGCGCTCCGGCGCCGACATCGGGCCCGTGCGCGGCATCGGCCCGCTCGACGATGACGGCGGAAGCCTGGACGTCGCCGATCTCGGTGGCGGTCGCCTCTGCGACGCGTCGCGTCAGCGTTGTGAATTCCATGGTCTTCAAGAAGCCGATCAGCTTCGGTCCGTCCGGCGCGTGCAGGACCAGGTCGTCCAGTCCTTCTTTCAGCGGCACATCGTTCTTCAGCGTCACAAGCTGACGCGAAATGCGGGCCTTGTCGGCATTGGCGATGATTGTCTCGCGCCGCTTTTCCTGCTTGATCTCGGAAGCACGCGCCAGCAGCCCGTCAAGGTCGCCGAACTGCTCCAGCAGCTGCGCAGCGGTCTTCGGGCCGATGCCGGGCACGCCCGGCACGTTGTCGACCGAGTCGCCGGTCAGCGCCTGCAGGTCGATCATCTTTTCCGGCGCCACTCCCCATTTCTCAATCACTTCGGGGATGCCGATCTGGCGGTCCTTCATAGGGTCGTACATTCCCACCGTCGGGCCGACCAGCTGCATCAAATCCTTGTCGGATGAGATGATGGTGGTGTCGGCGCCGACCTCGCAGGCGAGCCGGCAATAGGTGGCGATGATGTCATCGGCCTCGAAACCCTCCATCTCGATGCAAGGCAGGTTGAAGGCCACGGTCGCCTGGCGGATCAGCCCGAATTGCGGGATCAGATCCTCCGGCGGAGCGGAGCGGTTCGCCTTGTATTCGGGATAAAGATCGCTGCGGAAGGTCTTCGAAGAATAGTCGAAGATGACGGCGAAATGCGTCGGCACGATGCCTACATTGGTGTTGCGAGCGTCCTGCATCAGCTTCCAAACCATGTTGCAGAAGCCAAGCACGGCGCTGGTCGGCAGACCGTCGGATTTGCGGTTGAGCGGCGGCAGCGCGTGATAGGCGCGAAAAATGTAGCCGGAGCCGTCGACGAGGAAGAGGTGATCGCCTTTTTTCATGCCGGAAGGGATAGCGCGGCCGGCCTTCGCGGTCCATGCCAAAGGCTGGGGAACTCACCGGTTCGGGCAACACCCCTGACACATCCTGTCCGGCGGAAATTTGGGCGCTCACGGGCATGTTACAAAAGTGTAATTTTCATGCCCTTGAATCGCCATGTTCACAAACCCAAATACACATCATCGGCAGTTTTCGCCGAAGTCCGGAGCAAGGCCCGTCCCCCGCCTATTCCGGGCAAACTGCGGCAGCCTATCCCCCCTCTCCGGGCTGCCGCAACGTTTCGAGTAAAGACCGCCGTGGTTCCCCCTCCACCACGGCGGTCTTCTTTTATGTTGCGGCAGCGATTGCCCGGGTTGGTCCAACAATCACGGCTTTTCGTTTTCGGCGTGGCCCTTTAGGGTCTGCCCAAAATCGAAAGGCAAAAAGCATGTCCAGAATCTCCCCCGTCCTTGAGCGTCTCGACCAGAACCTCGACCAGAGTCTGGAGCGGCTGTTCGGCCTGCTCGGCATCAAGTCGATCTCCACCGATCCAGCCTTCGCCGCCGACTGCCGCAAGGGGGCCGAATGGCTGGTCGCCGAGCTCAAGCTGATCGGCTTCGACGCGAGTGTGCGCAACACGCCCGGGCATCCGATGGTGGTGGCGCATCATGAGGGCCCCGCCGGCGCGCCGCATGTCCTGTTCTACGGCCATTACGACGTGCAGCCAGTCGATCCGATCGAATTGTGGGGTACCGACCCGTTCGCGCCTTCGATCAAGGAGATCGAGCCTGGCCGCAAGGTGATCACCGGGCGCGGCTCCGCCGATGACAAGGGGCAGCTGATGACCTTTGTCGAGGCATGCCGCGCCTGGAAGCAGGTGCACGGCAATCTGCCCTGCCGCGTCACCATCCTGTTCGAGGGCGAGGAGGAATCCGGCTCGCCGTCGCTGAAGCCGTTCCTGGAGGCCAACGCCGCCGAGCTGAAGGCCGATTTCGCGCTGGTCTGCGACACCAGCATGTGGAACCGCGAGACGCCGTCGATCTGCGTGTCGCTGCGCGGCATGGTCGGCGAGGAGGTCACCGTCAAGGCGGCCAGCCGCGACCTGCATTCGGGCCTCTATGGCGGCCCGGCCGCCAATCCGATCCGCATCCTGGCCAAGGTGCTGGCCGACGTGCATGATGAGAATGGCCGTGTCACCATTCCTGGCTTCTATGACGGCGTCGAGGAGACGCCCAGCCAAGTGCTGAAGTCCTGGGAAGGCCTCGGCGAAACGGCCGAGACTTTCCTTGGCCCGGTCGGTCTCTCCATCCCGGCCGGCGAAAAGGGACGCTCGGTGCTCGAAATGACTTGGGCGCGACCGACGGCGGAATTCAACGGCATCATCGGCGGCTACACCGGCAAAGGGTTCAAGACGGTGATCGCGGCGGAAGCGTCGGCGAAAGTGTCGTTTCGGCTCGTGCACAAGCAGGATCCGAAGAAGATCCGCGCCGCCTTCCAGGCTTTCGTGCGCGAGCGCATTCCCGGCGACTGCTCGGTGGAATTCCATCCGCATGGCGGCTCGCCGGCGATCCAGCTTTCCTACGACTCGCCGTTCCTGGCCAAGGCCAAGGACGCGCTGTCCGATGAATGGGACAAGCAGGCGCTGACCATCGGTAGCGGCGGCTCCATCCCCGTGGTCGGCGATTTCCAGACCTATCTCGACATGGAATCGCTGCTGGTCGGCTTCGGCCTGGATGACGACCGCATCCATTCGCCGAACGAGAAATACGAGCTGACCTCCTTCCACAAGGGTCAGCGATCCTGGGCGCGTATTCTCGATGCGCTGACCCGCTGAGGCGAAAGTCACGAAAGAGGTGAGATTCAACTTTCTGTTGATTTTTCGCCGGATCGCGGCGAGGACGAATTAGCTGGCGCGAAGTGCCGCGGCGTGCTGCGCGCATCCCAGGGATGTGCGGCGCCGCTGTGCGATCCGGAGAAGAGAATGACCGATATCCGTTTCCACAAGAACGATCTGCCCGACCTCACCCGCTACAATGTCGAGGCGGTGGCCATCGACACGGAAACGCTGGGCCTGAACCCTCATCGCGACCGGCTATGCGTGGTGCAGATCTCGCCCGGCGACGGTAGCGCCGACGTCATCCAGATCGCGCCTGGCCAAAAAGAGGCGCCGAACCTCGTCAGCCTGCTCAGGAACGGCGCGATCACAAAGTTGTTCCATTACGGCCGCTTCGACATCGCCGTGCTTTACAATGCCTTCGGCGTGATGGCGGAGCCGGTGTTCTGCACCAAGATCGCCTCGCGGCTCGTCCGCACTTACACCGACCGCCATGGGCTGAAGGATCTCTGTAACGAGTTGCTCGGCATTGGTCTCTCCAAGGCGCAGCAATCCTCGGACTGGGGCGCGGAAACGCTCTCGCCCGAACAGCTCGACTATGCCGCCTCCGACGTGCTCTATTTGCACCGCCTGCGCGAGGTGCTGGCGGCGCGCCTGACGCGCGAAAACCGCACCAAGGAGGCGGATGCCTGCTTCCGCTTCCTGCAGACCCGCGCCAAGCTCGACCTGATGGGCTGGGCCGAGGAAGACATCTTCGCGCATAGCTGACGGAACCCGGCGCGTCAGCGGGCGTTCTTGCCTGCTCACGGAGCGGGCCGGTTCGTGGAGGGAGTGAATGGCAGAGCGCAAACCGATAGAAAGCGCGCCGAAGGACGGGTCGAAGGTCACCATCCTGTGGAAGGACGGCGACGGCGTCGTCAATGAATCCGTCGGGCAGTACCGCGATGGCGGCTGGTGGGTCTACACCGACAGCGACACGCAGAAGAGGGTCGATCCGACGAGCTGGCGTCCGGCATCGGGTGACGACGACGAATGAAGCTGGCGCTGGCGAGGCTGGCCGCTTTCCAATAGGTTCCATCCGTCACAGTCGGATGGTCGATTCGGGGCGTGTGGCTTCGTCGGTCCTCCGCTCACGGAGGGATTGGCAATGGGAATTGAAAGCCTGCTCGTTTTCATCATCGTCGGCGCGATCGCCGGCTGGCTCGCCGGCCTGATCGTCAAGGGTTTCGGCTTCGGACTGGTCGGCAACATCGTCGTCGGCATCGTCGGCGCCCTGATCGCCGGCTGGATATTCCCAAGGCTGGGCTTTGCCGTCGGCGGCGGGATCCTTGCGACGATCATCGACGCCACGATCGGCGCGGTGGTCCTGTTGGTGCTGATCAAACTGGTGAAACAGGCCTGATCTTCAAACAGACATCGGGGACGCGCCATGAAGCAGAACATGCTCTATGTCATCATCGGCGCTCTCGTGGTCGTGATCATCGCGCTCGGCATCTATGTCTATCGCGAGCAGACTAGGCCGAAAGGCGTCGAGCTAAAGATCGACGACAAGGGCATTTCGATCCAGCAGAATTGATCACGGCGGCCAGCCGCCGGCGCCGTGAGGGATAGTCTGGCTTTGCGAGACGACATTGCGCCGGGGGTATTTCGGCCGGAGATACAGGGACTGCGCGGGCTTGCCGTAGCCTTCGTGATGATTTTCCACATCTGGCCGGCGGCGCTTCCCGGCGGCTATGTCGGCGTCGACATCTTCTTCGTCATCTCCGGCTTCCTCATCACCGGCCTTGTCACCCGCATGGCGCTCAGCGAGGGCGGCATCTCGCTTGTCGGCTTTTACACGCGCCGGGTGAGGCGGCTGTTGCCGGCGGCGATCGTCACATTTTTGGTCACGCTCGCGGGAACGCTGCTGTTTGTGTCGGACGCCTGGTGGGAAGAGACCGCCAGGCAGGTGATCGCGAGCGCGCTCTCGTGCAGAACTGGCGGCTTGCCGGGCAGGCCGTGGATTATCTCGGCGCCGAGGACGCGCCGAGCCCCGTGCAACATTTCTGGTCGCTGTCGATCGAGGAGCAGTTCTACATCGTCTGGCCGTTGCTGATGATAGGGGCGCTGTGGTGGGCCAGGCGTCGCGGGTACTCACCGGTGCAAGTGCTCACCTTCGTGCTCGCCGTGGTCCTGGCGGGCTCGCTCGCTGCGTCCGTCGCTCTCACCCGATCCGATCCGGCATGGGCCTATTTCGTCACCCACACACGGATTTGGGAACTGGCCTTGGGCGGGCTGCTGGCGCTGATCCTCGACCGATTGCAGCTAAGTGGTGGCGTGCGGAATGCGATGGTCATCGCCGGCATGGTGGCGGCGCTTGCTTCGGCCTTGCTGTTTTCAAGGGCGACCGATTTTCCGGGCTTCAAGGCGCTGCTGCCGACGCTCGGCGCAGCTCTGGTCATTGCGGCCGGTAGCGTGCGCATCGGCGGCTTCCGCGGCCTGGATATCGCCGCGCTGCGCTATATCGGCGATCGTTCCTATTCGATCTATCTGTGGCACTGGCCGCTGATCATATTCTATGTGGCGCAGAGCGGCGCGATCGGCCTGGTCGATGGCGTCCTGCTCATCATCGCGATATTGGCCGTTTCCGGTCTCTCCTATCGCTTCGTCGAACAGCCCTATCGCCATTCGCGCTCATCGCCGCAATGGCGGCCCCTGATTGACGGCACGGTAGCGGTGGGATTGTGCGTGGCGGTGGCCGGCGGGCTGCTCTACGCGATCGACCGACAACCCATCGACACCAGCCTGATCGGAACGGCGGATTATCCGGGACCTGCGGCCTTGCTGTCGAACGCTGCCGTCCCCGAGGGTGTCGGGCCGCTGCCCCCCTTGAGCAAGATCGGCAGCGACGTGCCGGTCATTTACAAGTTGAAATGTCATCAGCAGCAGCAGAGCATCGAAGCGACCGGTTGCCAGCTCGGCGACCCGGCGGGGACGAGGACCATTGTCGTCATGGGCGATTCCCACGCGGCGCAATGGATACCCGCGGTCGATAAAATCGCTAAAGACAGGAAGTGGAAGCTCATCAGCTTCACCAAGGCGGCATGCCCGGTGACCCGGGTCACGATCCTCGACGACGGCAAGCCGTATGAGCAATGCGCGCTGTGGCGGGAGAAGGTAATCGCCGAGATCACGAAACTGAAGCCCGATTTCGTGTTCACCAGCCAGAGCAACTACACCAGCGTCGCGCAGGACACGATGATCGAGGGATTGCGCAGCGTCTGGAGCGAGCTCACTGGGCGGGGCGTGCATGTCATCGCTATTCGCAACACACCTTTCAGCCTGTTCGATCCACGCTCCTGCCTGGGGATCGATCCCGGCAAATGCGTCAATCCGCGCGGCAAGGTCGAACGGGAAGACATCTTCGCGCTCGCGGCCCGGTCCGTGACGGGGATGACCGTGGTCGACATGAACGATGCGCTGTGCAGCAAGGACAGCTGCCCGGCGGTGGTCGGCAACATTGTCGTGCTGCGCGACAACCATCATCTTACCGCCAGCTACGCTCTGGCGCTGGCCCCCTATCTGGCCAAGTCGGCGGGACTTTGAGCAGCCATCAACTCGCGATGGCGTCTTCCGGCGGCCGACCTGACCCGCAACGATGCCGGCGAGAAGCTGAATAGAGAAAATCCCAAGGGTTTTCAAAAGGCTGCATAAACCCTGCTTTAACGCGCCTTTAAAGGTAAGTCCTTGTTCTTCCTGGAAGCCGTTACCGCCAAGATATCATTGGCAATACTCGGTCGCAGGCAAAGCCATCCATTGCGAACGCTGAATTCACAGCACCGGTGCGGCGCTGCGGTGCCGCAATATTCTTGGCTATCGTTACAAAAGCCCCGGAAAACGCTTATAGAACGGAACGGGTCCAAGACTTTCTCACAAGCACGCGCTTGCCGCCAACGGGCGTCCAGTTTGTTTGGGATTCCTGGAAGCTTTTCGAAATTTCTGGGTCGCGCCTCAGCCCGAATTGCGTGCGCTTATGGAGCAACTTGGGACATCAGATTCGGTTTTAGAAGGAATTTGACAAGGCATTCACTTTTTGGCGCAAGTGCCTCTCTGGTCGTGAACACCAGCCCGAAACCCCAACAGCTCTTCCTGCTGAACGGCAGCAATGCGCCTCATGTTAGTCTTTGAGTCAGCGACACCACCTCCCAAAAGCAGTCGGTGTGGCCAACGGGGACCGCGCGCTTTGCCGATGGCAGGGATGGAAGCGTCTGCCACGCCATGCGATGAGAACCTGTCGTTCTCGACACTGTTGAGGACAATTCATAGGCGCTTGAGCACTTCGATTTTGCGCTTGAGCGGACGCCACGGTAACCCCGGCCATCTTCAGCTTACAGAGGTGGCCGATGGAAAAGCGTACGATACTGCACATTGACTCAAGCGCCCGCGTTGCACGTTCGCACTCCCGCCGGCTTGGCAGACTATTTGTGGATACATGGCTCGGCGAACGCGTTCAGGATGACGTGATTTACCGCGACGTCGGCACCAATCCGCCACCGTTCATGACCCAGGACTGGATCGCGGCCGCGTTCACCAGGCCCGAGGCGCGAACCGACGCCATGCATGCGACGCTCGCCTGCTCCGACGAACTTATCGACGAAGTCGAGAAAGCCGATGTGATTGTGCTTGGGGCGCCGATGTACAACTACAACATGCCAGCTGCCCTCAAGGCCTGGTTCGACCAGATCGCGCGGATCGGACGCACGTTCTCTTTTGATCTCGCGCGCGGTGACTTCCCGATCGAGCCAATTCTGCGCGGCAAGACATTGGTGGTCGTGTCTTCGCGCGGCGAATTCGGATTCCAGGACGGCATCCGTCAGCACATGAATGCACTCGATCCCGGCATTGCTGCATGTGCGCACTATCTCGGCGCTTCCGTCATCCACACCATATCGGCGGAGTTTGAGGAGTTTGGCGGCGAGCGGCGCGCAAAATCCGTCGAACAGGCCGAAGCGAAGGCAAGGGCGCTGGCCAATTCGATCGCTTCCGGCCTCATGGCGGCCGCCTGAAGCCATGTAACGAGCCGCCGCCCAAACGTGTTGCGGTGGCAATCCCCGCGTGGCTGCGGCCATTCAACCTTCTCCATTGCCAAGTCAGTGGCGAAAGTTTAGGAAATCATGCCAGCGCCTGACCAGGTAATTGTGCTCGTCCATTACCGCATTCCAGATCGCTATCCTTGATACGCGCTCCTGGTAGGCGCCGCCCTCCCTGATGTGACCCCGGCCAACGACGGGGTCACCGAGAGGACCCGCAAGATCGTCCACGGCAGGCAGGCCGCCATACCAGTAGTCCCATTCGGCTGCCGTCAGGTGCCTGCGAACCAATTCAGGTGCCGAGAAGTAATAGCCATGGCGGGCGACGACCGCGCCTGGCCAGCCGTCCAGCCACCAGTTCAGGTATTCATACGCCATGTCGAGCGCTGGCCCGGCGGCATGCCGCGATATCGACATGCCGCCAAACCAGCCGCGATATCCCTCCCTAGGCACCGCCGTCCTGATGTCGACGCCGCGCAGTGCCGGCAACACCAGCGCCGAGGACCAGATGCTGCCGATGCGGGCGCGGCCTCTTGCGAACAGCTCCGCTGATTGTGCCTGCGTCTCCCAGAAATGGGGAAAATGACCGCGTCGGCGCAACGATATGAGAATGCTCATCAGGCTGTCGATTTCCGCGATAGAGAGATTGCCAGGGTCACGGAACTGGACCAGGCCGGCGGCCTGGACGGCGAGTATGGCATCGATGGCGCCGATGGAGGCATTGCTCTGCAATGTCGCGCGCTTCCAGGCCGGATCGAGCAGCCATGACCAGCTCTCCGCGCCTATATCAGCGCCATCCGGCAGCAGTTCGCGACGATAGCCGAAGCTGTCGGCACAATGGCTCAGGGGCAGCATGCTGATCCGGTCGGTTCGCGTTTCTGAGAGCCGCCCGTCGTCCTGCACGTAAAGCAGCCTGTTCGGTCCGCCGCCTGGGACCTGCGGCAGGGCTACGTCCGCCTTGCCGGTGAGAGCAAGCTCACCGACTTCGCTCCACCTCTTGATCCGGCTGAGCTCGATCGGGCGGATGGAATGAGCTGTCCAGACGAATTCGAGATTGTGGAACCACTGATCGTAGACGTCGAAGCTCTCGGGCGCGACGACGCCGACCTGGTGGGCGATGTTGCCATCAAGCACCTTGCCCTCGACCGTGAAGCCCAGATCGGCCTTCGCCTGTCGAAGAATGGGCTCCAGTACCGTAGATGCGGTCCCAAGCACGCGCAGGATACGTGGCCTGGCGAGGACAGCGGGACGGGGAAGTGGTTCGTGGGTGGGGGGCATGATCGGACTTCCTCGGGAGCGTTCCTCCATACTGCAAAATACGACTATTGTTTACAAGCATCATTTTTTATGGGAACGTAGACTCAGCGGAAACAGAGCGGGCTGATCGCTCCCGTTGCGACAGGTTCGATGCCGACCTCGGGTTCAGAAAGTTCAAAGCAGAAAAACGCGGGCGTCGCGCTGTATCGGCGCTGCGCCCTACAGATCGCATCCGCGATCAGAAACGGCGCGCTCGAACCCGGGCTGATCCTGCTGGAAGGCCCGATTTCGTTCGTCTTCGAAACGAGCCGGGCCACCGTACGCAAGGCAATGGCCACCCTTTCCGATGAGGGTCTCATCGAGCGTTTCGACGGGCGCGGATTTGCCGTTGCGGGTCGGCCTGACGGGTCGCCGCTGACAAAGCGGCGTCTGTCGGGGCAGGATTTCATGCTCGATGAAGCAGTCAGGCCGGACGGCAAGCTCGCCGCGGACCAGATTATCGCCAACGTCGAGGCTGCCATCATGGTCGCCATCGCCTTCGGTCATTACCGGGTTGACGAGCAGCGGCTTGCCGACAGTTTTGGCGTCAGTCGCCCGGTTGCGCGCGAAGTGCTGTGGCGCCTGCGCGAATCTGGTCTGGTCGAGAAAAACCTTCACTCGTCTTGGCTGGTGGGGCCGGTCACGGCACAGGCTATCGGGCAAGATCGCGAAGTGCGCATGCTGCTTGAGCCGCACGCGCTAAAACAGTCAGCGCCGCATCTTCGGCAAGAAGAACTGGCCGAGATGCGCGAGACGGTTATGGACGCCATGGCGATGGAGGGAAAGATCGCCAGGGCTGTCATCGAAGGCATCGAGCGGGATCTCCACATTTCATGCCTGCGGCACTTCGACAACAAACGCATAGGCCAGATACTGCATGGATGTCGCCTGCCGATGATAGTGGATGCCCTGTTCGCACAGTTCATAGGGATCTACCGGGACGACGCAACCTTCGCCGAGCACGTGGAAATCATCGACAGGTTGCTGGCGGGCGCATTCGACGACGCGGCGGCTTTTCATGCGGCGCATCTGCACAACGAAAGCCGCCGTACCCTGGACCGGCTCAAGGTTCTATCGGTCCTGCCGGAGCCCGCGGTGGCGCCGTATCTGCAACGAATTGTCTGAACAGGAGATAGGCATGCGCAAGATTCCGCCTTTGAACGCCATCCGTGCATTCGAGGCTGCCGCACGCAACCGCAGCTTCACGGTTGCGGCGTCGGAACTTTGCGTGACGGTGACCGCGATCTCGCACCAGATCCGCCATCTCGAGGAGCAGATCGGGCAGAGGCTGTTCGATCGCACCCCGAGGGCCGTCACCCTGACCGTGCTTGGCGAGAGGCTGTTCCCGGCATTGCGCGAGGGCTTCGACCGATTTGCGGAAGCCTTCGAGGAACTCGAAGACAGGAGCCAGGGGGACACGCTCACCGTGACCACGACGCGCGCCTTCGCCGAGCGCTGGCTGATGCCCAGGCTGTCCCGCTTCACAAGATCGTTTCCGGGGCTGAGCGTTAATGTCGAGGGATCGGATGCGCTGGTCGACCTGCGTACGGCCAATACAGACGTGGCGATCCGATACGGCATGCCGGGAGGCGACGAGCTTTCCTCGCTGCCGCTTCTCGCCGACGTCTACCACGCCACGGTCGCCATCCCGGCGGGAGCTCGCGCCTCGACCAGGATCGAGGACTACATGACGCGTCCCTTGCTGTCATATCGATGGCACAACAGGTCGATTGACTGTCCTACCTGGGCGAAATGGCTGCGCACCGCTGGCAAGGCTGGCGCGGAGGACTGCCGGCTGTCCTGGATCAACGACGAAAGTCTTGCCCTGCACGCCATGGAACGCGGCTTCGGGCCACTTCTGTGCTCCAGCGTGATGGTCGCCGAAGGCATCGAAAACGGTAGGCTCGCGCGGATCGATGGTCCCGACCTGGACGGTTTCAGCTACCGCGTCGCCTTCGTTCCCACGCGCAGGACCAAGCGCACCATTGGACGGTTCACCGATTGGCTGCGCAGCGAAGCATCCGACTTCGGCAACGCCTACAGCGGACTGGCCGCCTGACCGCGATCGGTCATCAGCGCTACCGGCCCGTCATAATAAGGCAGGTCCTCCACGCGCACATGGCCACCCCCGCGCCGGAAGGCGTCCACATGCGCGACGATTTCGGCGAGCGGTGCGAACCAGACATTGTGGCTGGCAAGAATCTTTTCGAGAAACTTTTCCACTAGTCGCCATCGCGCGAGTCGGCCTGTCAGGAAAGGATGCCAGACCGGCATCCACAAGCCTCCGGCCTCATAGTGCGCCTCGAACTCCTCGAAGAAGGCCGACAGACCGATCGAAGGGGAGCGCACGGGCATCATATAGCCGATCTCCTCGAAATGCGCGAAGGCCGGCCAGTCATCATTGCCCCAGTGTGGCGGTACTTCAAACAACTCCCCGACCGAGGTTTTCATCAGGTAGGGCATGTCGTCGGCCATCAGCGAGGAATCGTAGCTGAAACCATGTTCGACAAGCAGGTCCACGGTTCCCTGGGTGACATTGTAGACAGGTGCCCGATAGCCAGTCGGTTTCCTGCCTGTCATGCGCTGATGCACTTGCAAGGCCTGTTCGAACCAGTAACGCTGTTCAGGTTGCGCGATGGTCGTTGGATCTTCATGCAGGAACCCGTGATGGCCGATCTCGTGACCGTCACGCAGAATTGCTTCCACCGCATCCGGGTACTGTTGCATCGTCCAGGCGGGTATGAAGAACGACTGTTTCAGCCCGAGGCGCCGATAGGTTTCGAGGATGCGCGGCACCGCCACCGTCGGGCCGTAGCGGCCCATCGTGATGGGATAGAGCCGGTTGAAACCGTCGCGCGGCCTGGCGATGTGGATTAGGCTGTCGGCATCCATGTCGAACGATATCGAACATGCGCATCGGGCCCCGTTTGGCCAAGCAATAGCGTTTAGGATCATCCGATTATTCCCCTTCGCTGACAATGAACGCCAGGCTTTGCGGCATCTGGTCGGCGCCGTTGATCGGGACCATGTCCTGCGGGCACGCCGACATGACCGCTACAATGTCGATCTCGGCGCGAAGCACGAACCGGTCACCGCTGGATGAGACCGGCGCCAGCCAGGAGATCGAGCCATCGGCCGCTACGGGCGTGTTCATCCAGATGTTGAGGGGCGCAGGCACCGTGGCCGGCTGGCGGCCAACAGCCTGCAGTGCCTGCTTGAAATTGTCCGTACAGTTATCGTGGTAGCCTTGCGCGCCCAACTGGCGATAGCGATGGACATCGCAGGCGGCGACGACCGTGTCGTGCACGCCTGGCGAGGTGTCCTGGATCACGGTCATCAATGGCCGGCGGGCATTGCTCACCAGTGCGCTTTTCTCGCGCAACCCGATTGCGCTCGCGACCGCATGCTGGTGCGGCATCGACGAGAATTCGTTGAGGTCAGCCGCGTTGAAGGCCCAGAAATCGCATACCTGGGAACCATGGGTGTTGATAATGGTGAGCGACTGCCCAGCACCGACCACGACGGCGCGGCCCTCGCGGGCGGGAATTTCATAAAGGTGTCCGAGGATCGGGATGCCGTTTTCGGACACCCTGGCGAATGAACTGCCGTTGCGGCCGTCAGGGATGCTGGGTTCGCTTATTGTCCGGGATGTCGCCATGATTGTTCTCCTTGAATGGCAAGCATCCTTGCCATTGCGGAGACCCGCGCACGAATGGGATATTCTCAACCGCTGTTACGAAAAACTGTCGGAGCCATGATCAAGTGGCGCCAGCCGACCGGCCGCCAGGACCGCATCGTCAAAGCCGCTTGCACCGGTCAGCAGTACGGACGTCGGCAGCCCTTGCGGGTCGGTTCCAGAGGCCACGGCCAGTCCTGGCATGTCGAGAAAACTGCCAATCATCGTCATCGACAACGTGCGCAGGTTGAGTCTGGCGAAGAGTTCGTCATTGCTGGCCGGCGGAGCCAGCAACGGGGCAACATGCGGGACGGTCGGCTGGAGCAAGATTGCGCCGTCGAGTTCGTGGCGCAGTGCTCGGATCAACCCGGTCCGGATTCGCCGCAAGGCAATCATGTTCTCCGGCGGGGTCGCCGCCGCGAAATCGAGGCGGGCGACGACACGCGGGTCGATGAGCGCACGTTCCGTCGAAGCCAGCAGATCCCGATGAAACGCCGCCGCCTCGACGCCGCCGGGCCAGCCAAATTCGCCGATGGCGGCCCTGGCGCGGCCGATCGACGGGATCACGCGCGGTTCGACAAGCCTTCCATCAGATCGCAGCAGATCGGCGAACGCCAGCAGATTTTGGCCAACCGCCGGCTCGAGATCGGGATCATCGAGCAGACTCCGCTCAATGATGAAGCGGCGTGGCGCGGTGGTATTGGTCGGCGCGACACCGCGCATCAGGGCGTCCATCACAACGCAGTCCTCAGCGTTTTTCGCCAACGGGCCGGCGGTGTCGAAACTCGCCGCCAATGGATAAACCCCATGCATGTCATATCGTCCCCATGACGGGCGAAAGCCGGCGATGCCGTTGAAAGCGGCGGGCACCCGGACCGAGCCGGCCGTGTCCGTCCCCAGCGCGACAGGCACGATCCCACGCTGGACCGCGATGGCTGATCCCGAAGAGGAGCCGCCCGGGACGCGGTCTTCCCGTCCCAATGCGGTGGGTGTGCCGAAGTGAGGATTGAGGCCGAGGCCGGAAAACGCGAACTCACTGAGATTTGTCTTGCCGATCGGGATCATGCCGAGCTTGCGCAGGTTGGCCACGATAGCGCTGTCGCGTGGCGCGGCGGGCACGGCCAGTCTTGTCCGTGAGCCGGCGGAGGTAACCGAGCCCACGACGTCGAACAGATCCTTGACGGCGAATGGGATGCCGTCGAAATCGCTGAGCGCCGCGCCAGCGGACCTTCGTCGCGATGCGGCCGCGGCTTCGGCGAGTGCGGCTTCCTCCATCAAGCTTATGAATACGCCGGTCGACGCCCTGGCCTTGTCAAGTGCCGCGCCCACGAGCATGTCCGGTGTCTCGATATGTTCGATCAAAAGCCGTGCCTGTCCGGCCAACGTCCCAGTATCCATCTCTTCCCCTCCGCATGGTGACTTCTGGCGGGGCCTGCAGCCGATGCCAGTGAGAAGACCTCAAGAGGACTTGAGCGCAGTCACAGCGGCCTCTCCATTCAACCCCTCTTGAGAACTGCTCACTTGAGCGACCGGCACGCCACACGGTTAGTAGCCGGCGTGCGGAAGCGTCAATCGCTGGACCGCGCAATTCCTGGGAGGGAGAACCTAATGAAAATCACGAGACGCGGATTGCTTGCGACAGCGGCCCTGGCGGCGCCGGCGCTTTTACTGGCACGCACCGGCTTCGCAGCCAGCGGGACCTTGAAGGCGGCGATTGTCATGCCGGGCGCCATCACCGACCATGGCTGGAGCCAGTCGGGCTACGAGGCGATGGGGGTCGTCACCGAAAAGCTCGGTATCGAGACGGCTTACAGCGAGAAGGTAGCGCAACCGGATCACGTCGAGGTTCTCTCGGACTACGCGCGGCGGGGCTTCACCCACGTGATCGGACACGGCGGAGAGTTCCAGGATGCGATTGACCGCGTGGCCGCCCGGTTCACCGACACCCGCTTCATTGTCACCAATGGCCTTCACGCCGCCGACAACGTCAGCACGGCCGATTTCTATTTCAGCCAACCGGCCTATGTGCTGGGCTTTCTTGCCGGGCGTCTGTCGAAGTCTGGAAAGGTCGGCTTGATCCAGGCGCAGAAGTTCAAGTTCACCAATGACACGCTGGCCGGCTTCGAGGCAGGATTCAAGATCGCGCGGCCTGATGGCGCGGTATTCGCCACCTGGACCGGCGACTGGGACGATGTCGCCAAGGGCAAGGAAGCGGCACTGAACCAGATCGCTCAAGGCGCGGATATCATATGGCCGACAATGGACAGCGCCACGCAAGGCGCCCTGCAGGCCGTTCGTGAGAAGGGCGTGAAGGCGTTCGGTCTCTACTACGACGCCATCACGAAATGGCCCGATATCGTGCTGCAGTCGTCAATCCTTGATGTGAAATCGCTGATCGTGGCGTTGCTGACGACAGCCAGGGACGAAGGGCTGACGGGTAAGAATTACAGGTACGATTTCAACAATCCCGACGTGGTGAGGCTCGGGACATTCGCGTCCGAGATTCCCGCCGACACCGCCGCCGAGGTTGCAACCCTGATGTCGAGGATCAGGTCCGGCCAACTTGTCATCGAACCGGCCTGAGCGCCGCGATCACGGCCAGGCCTGCTCTTCCAGGCCGTGCCTGGCTGTGCGCGAATGTTGCGTCGGCACCGGTGTGTAATCGGGGAAACAAGGTGGGAGAGGTGATTGTCGTACCTAGTTCTTGATCGGATCAGCAAGCGGTTTGGCGGCTTCAGTGCACTGAGCAACATCAGCCTTTCCGTCGAACGGGGGACGGCTCGTGCTGTGCTCGGGGAGAACGGAGCAGGCAAGACCACGTTGATGAACGTGCTTTTCGGCCTCTACCGGCCAACCGAGGGAAGCATCCAGATCGATGGCAAGGCCGTCTCTTTCAGGTCGCCAGCCGATGCCATCATCAATGGCGTGGGCATGATTCACCAGCACATGCATCTGGCCGAGGCGCTGACCGTTACCGAAAACATCGTGCTCGGTCTCGGCGGTTTGCACAGTCCGCTGAACCTTCGCCGGCACTCAGCCAAAATCGCGGCGTTGAGCGAGCGCTATGGCCTCGCTGTCGAGCCAGACCAGCCGGTCTGGAAACTGCCGATCGGCATGCGTCAACGGGTGGAAATCCTGAAGATGCTCTATAGGGGCGCCAAGATACTAGTGCTGGATGAGCCGACGAGCGTGCTGGCGCCCAACGAGATCGATTCGTTCCTTGAGCGCGTGAAGGCATTGCGTGACGATGGCACGACAATACTTTTCGTCACGCATAAACTCGATGAGGTGATGCGGATCGCCGATGCGGTTTCCGTCATGCGCCACGGCCAGTTGGTGGCGGAGCGCGACATCGGGCACACGGATGTGCGGCAGCTTTCCCGACTGATGGTCGGCAGGGATGTCGAGCCGGTGCGGATTCCGCGTCTGGCCGCGCCTGGAGATCCGGTTCTGGAATGCGTGGATCTTGTCGCGCGAGGCGAACGCGGACTGACGGCGCTTGACCGGGTTTCACTGACGATCCGCCAGGGCGAGATCCTGGGTGTGGCCGGTATCGACGGTAACGGACAAAGCGAACTGGCTGAAATCATCTGCGGTTTGCGCAAGCCTGAGTCCGGCAGCATTCGCGCAGGCGCAGCGGAGATCACCGGACTCGGTGTTTCAGCGCGCATGCGCGGGTCCCGGATCGGGTTCGTGCCCGAGGACAGGCACGGCACCGGCCTTGTGCTCGACCATTCGATTGCAACCAACTTCGTGCTGCGATCCTTTCGTCGAAGGCCTGTTTCACGCTTGGGCCTGATCAATGCGCGTTTTATCGCTGAACAGGCGAGGCGGATGATGAAACGCTACGACGTGCGGTCCCGCTCGCCCGCACAGCCGGCGCGGGAGCTTTCCGGCGGCAACCAGCAGAAGATCATCCTGGCACGCGAAATTGAAGCGGGACCCGAGATTCTGATCGTCATGCAGGCGACCAAGGGCCTTGACGTCGGCGCTATCGAATTCGTCCAGCGGAAAATACTTGAGGCGCGGGATCGCGGCGTCGCGGTTCTCTACATTTCGACGGAACTTGAACATGTCGCCGAGGTTGCCGACCGCATCGCCGTCATGCATCGCGGCCGCTTCACGGGAGAGGTCCTTCCAGGGCAGGCGACGGCCGAGCATATCGGCCTGCTGATGTCGGGCTTGTCGGTGGGAGAACAACGATGACGCGACTGCGCGACGCGCTTGTCGGCTTGCGGGTTGTCATGGCCGTCGCCGTGGCGCTCGGGCTTGGCTCACTCCTGATCCTGGTGACGGGAGCCGATCCGGTGAAAGCCTATGCCGCTCTAGTTCACGAGGCGCTTTTCGACTATTGGGGCCTGTCCAACACAATCGTGAAAACGTCTCCCATCCTGCTTGCCTCGCTTGCGGTCATGGTACCGCTGCGGGCTGGCGTCTACAATATCGGCGGCGAGGGCCAGATCTACATGGGCGGCCTGTTCGGCACGCTGGCGTCGCTGCATCTGCCCGCGCTTCCTTCCATGATTGCAATTCCCTCGGCGCTCCTGTGCGCCATGCTGGGCGGGGCGCTTTGGGCGGGCATCGCAGGCTTGTTGAAAGCATGGCGGGGCATCAACGAGGTCATCGTGACCCTGCTGATGAACTACATCGCCATCCACGTCGTGAGTTTCGCGGTCAGTGGCCCGATGATCGCCAGTGGGGCACCCTACCCCTACTCGGACGAGATCCCCGAGCAATACCGGCTGCCGTTGTTGATGCCGCAGACGGACGCTCATATCGGAATCATTTTCGGTCTTGTCGCGGCGGGCATGATCGCCTTCATCTTCGCTCGCACAGCGACTGGGCTGTCCCTCGACATTGTCGGCAAAAGCCCGAGGGCTGCCAGGTACGCCGGGCTGAACGTGAAAGCCCATATCGTCGCCTCGATGGCCTCGGGAGGAATGCTGGCTGGCCTGGCCGGCGGCATCGAAGTGCTCGGCCTGAAATATCGACTCTTCCATCTTTTCAGTCCCGGCTACGGTTTCGATGGCGTCGTCGCCGCCTTCATCGCCAACGCCAATCCGGCCTTTGCCCCGCTGTCAGCCCTGTTTCTGGGCGCGCTCAAATCCGGCGCCAGTGTGATGCAGCGGGCCGCCGGCGTGGAGGGAACCGTCGTTGACGCCATTGTTGGCCTGGTCGTCATCCTGGTCGCCGGCAGCCTGGCCTGGAAAGGCGATCTTCTGGGCGGCCTGATCGAGGGGTTCAGGCTAAAGCCGACGTCGGCCGACCAAGTTAACCCGACGGAGCGACAATCATGAGTTTCCTCCCGGACATTAGTCTGATCGCCGTCCTGCTGGCTTCCGGGGTCAGGCTGGCAACGCCGATCGGCTTCGCGGCCCTGGGCGGCGTGCTTGCCGAGCGCAGCGGCGTCTACAATGTCGGCCTGGAAGGGATGATGTTGTGGGGTGCGTTTGGGGCGGCGGCCGGCACCTATCTCACAGGCTCACCGGTCGCGGGGCTCGTCGCCGGGGTCCTGCTGGGCGCGGTGGCGGGACTGCTGCTTGCCCTGCTGTGCGTCGGCCTCGCGGTAAACCAGCTCGTAGCCGGTATTGCCATCAACTTGCTGTGCGCTGGCCTGACGGCCTTCCTGGCCCGGGCCTTGTTCGGGCTTGCCGGCGGCGGAACCGCGGTCAGCGGATTTGCTTCGCTGCCTGTCCCATACCTCTCGGGATTGCCGCTGATCGGTACGGCCCTCTTTAATCAGGATCCGCTGGTTTACATGCTGCCTGTGCTCGTGGCGGTCGTAACGATCTGCCTTTATCGAACGCAGGCGGGTCTAAGACTAAGGGCCGCCGGCGAGAGCCCGAGGGCGGCTGACTCAGCCGGTGTCAACGTAACGGCGGTCCGCTACGTTTCGCTGGCACTGAGCGGCGCGTTCGCCGCGGCCGGCGGCTGCCATCTTGTGTTGTGCCAAGTCTACATATTTTCCGAGGGCATGAGTGCGGGAAAAGGCTTTATCGCGCTGGCTGCGATCATCCTCGGCCGCTGGCATCCGGTCGGCGCGGTTGTCGCGGCTCTCTTCTTCGGATTGTGCGACGCGTTGCAATTGCAACTGCAGTTCTCCAATCCGCTTGTGCCCTATCAGATCTTTCTGATCCTGCCCTTTGCCGCGTCACTGGTTGCTCTTGTGTGGTTCAACAAAGGCGCCCGGCAGCCGGCGGCGACTGGCATGGTCTTCGATCGGGAAGCCCGCTAGGGCACCGACAGCGCCTTGATCCAACGAGCCGGCTCAACGATGAGTGCGGCCCGCATCTCGTCCGCGCCCCGACATCGCCCGCTTCGGGCATCTCATGGGGTTGCTCCACCCATCGCCGATCGGCGCCAGCCTTCAGTGTGCAGGCCAAGGCAACGCAATCCAGCCTGATGACAACCACCCGGTCTTGACACGCAAAACTAGTTTTGTTTATAATGCAATCAAGTTGCAGATAGTGCAACAAATGGGAGAAGATATTGCTGAAAACCTTGCGGGCCCTGGTCGCCAGTCTCAACGGATTTGTGCCGGTCGTGATTGTGTCCGCAGCGGGTGGGCATCCGGCAAGCATTGTTCCGGGCAGGGCACTGCCGGCACATGCAAAGATGGCGAGCTAGACGATGCGGTCCCCGAAGCTGAGCCGGGATACGCGGCTGGTTCATGCCGGCCGCCACCCAGCCGATTTCGGCGGTGTCGTGAACACGCCAGTGGTCCGCGCCTCGACGGTACTCTATCCTGATATCGGAGCTTACGAACGCTCCCGGGCCAGCAAATTTGGCGCGTTGCGCTATGGGCGTTATGGCACGCAGACGTCGTTCGCGCTGTGCGAGGCGATGGCCGAAATTGAAGGTGCCGATGGAGCCGTTCTCTATCCGTCAGGCCTGGCGGCAATTGCCGGCGTGCTGAAGTCCCTGCTTAGCCCCGGAGACCATCTGCTGGTCACCGACGCGGTGTACGGCCCGGCGCGAAATTTCTGCGATACCGAGCTTCGCCGCAACGGGATCGATGTTACGTTCTTCGCTCCCGGCATTGGTGCGTCCATTGGCGATCTGGTGCGACCGCAAACCCGGGTGGTCTATTGCGAGTCGCCAGGCAGCCTGACCTTCGAGGTCCAGGACATTCCGGCGATTGTGGCCGGCTGCCGTTCACCCGATATCGCCGTCGTTGTCGACAACACCTGGGCGACGCCCTTCTTCCACCGGCCGATAGACCTTGGCGCCCATGTCGCGATTCACGCGGCGACGAAGTACATCGTGGGGCACTCGGATGCGATGCTGGGTGTGGCGGTGGCAAACGAACGCCACTTGCCGCGGATCCGGGACTGGGCCGCCGGACACGGCGTGCTTGCCGGGCCGGATGAATGCTGGCTTGCTCTGCGAGGACTACGCTCGCTGGGCGCCAGGTTGCGCCAGCACCAGCAGAGCGCGAAGACGATAGCCGAGTCGCTGAAGGGGCATCCCGCCGTCGAGAGAGTGCTCTATCCAGCACTTGATACCGACAGCTCGCACACGATCTGGAGCCGGGATTTCTCGGGAGCGACTGGGCTGTTTGGCGTTGAACTGGTGCACACCAGCCCTGATACTGTCCGCGCCTTCATCGACTCCCTGGAACTGTTTGGCATCGGCTCCAGCTGGGGCGGTTTCGAGAGCCTGATCCTTCCCTCGAAACCGGTGCGCACAGCCACCAGCGAACCACTCTGCAAAGGTCCGCTGCTGCGGCTTCACATCGGCCTTGAGGATCCCGACGATCTTCTCGACGACCTTCAGCCCGGTCTTGACAAGCTGCATGCAGCCAACTGCCGTGACGAAAGGAAACGCAATGTCCAGCATCGCTGACGGTGAGGTACAGGCACTCGTTGCCGAGGCGAAGGCGCGTATCGAGCGCGATGGTGCGAACCGCAGCAGTCTCGCCGATGTCCTCGCGATCATCGAGCGGGCTGCGAGCCTGCCCGGGCGCTGGGGTCCTGATCGCTATCCCGATCCCGATGCCGGAGAACGGCAGGCCCGCTATCTGATCGCGACCGATCCCGATGACAGCTTCACGCTCTATCTCAATGTGATGCGGCCAGGAAACCGGATACCGCCCCACAATCACACGACCTGGGCCTGCATCGCCGCCGTCGAGGGTGCTGAGCACAACACACTTTACGAGCGCACCGACGGACGCACCGGCGTCGGGCCCGCGACGCTGCGCTCAACCGGTGAGGTCGACGTGCGGCCGGGCAGGGGCATCGCGCTCCTGGCGGACGACATTCACTCGGTGGAGATCCGCGGCGAACAGCCGATCAGGCATTTGCATTTCTACGGGAAGGCGCTCGAGACGCTCAGCGAGCGTCTGATGTTTGATCTTGATGCGGGTGAGGCGAGGCCAATGAAGATGGCTGTCGCGACGAAGAAATAGGGCAGGCAGGATGCGATTTCCCTCACCTATCAGTGCTTCTACAGCGAAGGCGTGGCTATCCGACGGGCAAGAGCTTGCCCTCCTCGACGTTCGCGAGGCGGGAGAGTTTGCCTCGGGCCATCCGCTGTTTGCAGCCTCGCTGCCGTTTGGTGTGCTGGAGGCCAAATTGCCTGTCTTGGTGCCTTCGACGGCTTGCCGGATCGTTTTCATGGATGACGGCTATTCGCAGCGAGCCGAACGAGCCGCCGAAATCGCTCGGGGGCTCGGTTATCAAGATGTGTTCTTTCTCGATGGCGGAGCGACTGGATGGCAACGATCGGGCTTGTCACTTTTCGAGGGTGTATTCGTTCCGAGCAAAGCCTTCGGCGAACTGGTCGAGCAAGCCTTCTCTGTGCCACATGTATCTCCTGAAGAGCTTAATCGCTGGCAGCGGGAGGGCAGGAGGCTCGTCCTGCTCGACGGCCGACCGCCTGAGGAACATCACCGGATGAACATTCCGGGCAGCATCTGTCTGCCCAACGGTGACCTTGCATATCGGGCAAGCGCCATTATCCCGGATCCGGAAATTCCGGTGGTGGTTCATTGCGCGGGTCGCACCAGATCCATCATCGGTGCCCAGATACTTCGTGACCTCGGCTTTCCCAATCCCGTCTTCGCGCTGGAAAACGGAACCCAGGGCTGGACGCTTGCCGGTCTCGACCTGGAACGTGGATCCGACCGAGCTGTCGAGGCGGTACCAGACGAGGAATGCCGGGCGACGATGCGGGCCAGGGCGAGGACGCTCGGCGAGGCCTGGCAAGTGCCGTTTGTCGATGTCGCGACCGTGAATGCCTGGCTCAGCGATGGGCTCCGGACGACCTATGTCTTTGACGTGCGCAGCGATACCGAATTTCGCAGCCATCATATCGAAGGCGCCACGCACGCACCAGGCGGCCAGCTCATCCAGTCGACCGACCATTGGGTTGCGGTGCGCCGGGCGCGGATAGTGCTGGCCGACGATACCGGCCTGCGGGCCGTGGTCGTTGCCCGTTATCTGAAGATGATGGGGCTCGACTGCCACGTGCTGGCGGCAGCTGAAGACGCGTGGGGCGACATTGTATCGCCACGGCCGCTGTGCCCCGCGATGCCGGACCTGCCGCGCGCGCCGGTTCCGCTGCCGCGCGATGCCATCGTCCTGGACGTCAGGCCAAGCATAGCATATCGCTCGGCTCACATTTCAGGCGCTCAATGGGTCCTCAGGCATCAGCTTGGTGAGCGACTGAACCATGTCGACAAAACGGCGCTGGTCGTCTTATGCGCGGACGACAGCGACGTCCTCGGACTGGTCGCCTCCGATCTCAGGGCAAACGGATTCTGTAACCTGACCGAGCTCTCGGGCACCGCTGCCAGCTGGCGCGAAGCGGGCTTGGAGGTGGTTTCCACACCGGAGCAGCCATCAGACGCCCAGGCGCTGGATTTCGTCTTCTTCACCCATGACCGGCACAGCGGAAACCTGGAGGCGGCCCGCCGCTACCTGTCTTGGGAAACAGGCCTGGTTAGTCGCCTCGACGCCGCAGAGCACCTGGAACTGAGCCGTTGCCTGTCGCGGCGAACGAAACCGTTCGCAATTGCTCAACAAAACGAAAAACGACTTTCAAACGTGGGATGACAACAGCAACCCTCGGCTTGAGGGGCACGATAGCATGCGCATAAAATGAAAAACAGTTGCATTATATGCAACTTTAAAATAGGGGAGTATGACATGACCTTGCAGACATCCATCCGTATCGCAGCAGCGCTGGCGGCTCTGGCCCTGGGAACGCAGCTCGCCGCTGCCGATCCCATCGTGATTGGACTGAGCAGTCCACAGACCGGCGGCGCGGCCTACCTCGGACAGCATCAACGTTGGGGTGCAGAGCTCGCCGTCGAGGAGATCAACGCCGCTGGCGGCGCCATTGGCCAGCAGCTTCAGCTTTCCGTCCAGGACAATCAGTGCAACCCCACCCAGGGCGCCGCCAGCGCCGAGCAGCTGATCAGCGTTGGTAAGGTTTCGGCCATTGTCGGCGCTCTCTGCAGCTCAGCCACGCTGAGCATCATGCCGATCATCGAGAAGGCGCAGATCCCGCTGGTTGTCGAGACGTCGACCTCGCCAAAAATCACCGAGCTGGCGGGGGTGGGCGGCAACAAATGGACATTCCGCATCAACCCGTCCGACCAGGAACTGGCAATCGGCCTCGCCCGCTACCTGATTGCGGACGGCAAGATCAAGAAAGTCGCCTTCGCTGGCGAGGACACTGATTACGGTCGTGGCGGTCATGCGGCCCTTAAGGCCGTGCTCGAGAAGAACGGCGTCAAGGTTGGCAATGGCGACTTCTTCGGCCGCGACACACAGGACTTCTCGGCCTTTCTGGCCCGCATGGGCTCGGACAAGCCGGACGCGATCGCCGTCTACCTCAACGGCGCGGACGAACTGAACTTCCTGCGGCAGTACCGCGCCTCCGGCCTGACCATCCCGCTGACAGGGCGTGTCGAGTTCTCGGAGCTCCAGGAAGGCGTTGTCGAAAGCGGTGCGATCAACGGCGCGACGAGCGTGTTCCCTTATTCCGAGCAGATCACGGTCGGCGACAACACGGCCTTTGTCGAGCGGTTCCGCAAGAAGTTTGGCGAGGTGCCGAATGCCCAGAGCTATGAGGGCTATACTGCCATCAGGCTGGTTGCCGACGCGATCGACCGGGCGAAGTCGGCCGAGCCTGGCAAGATCCGTGATGCCCTGGAGAGTGCGTCCTTCAAGGCGACGTTGGGCGATGTGCTGAAGTTCGACGATCATCATCAAGCCCATCCGTCGGCGGTGATTCTGCAGATCGAGAACAGCAAGGTTGTTGTCAAAGGGCTGTTCAACACCTGATCGCGCCGGCGGTCCTTTTCGCGAACGAGGTTGTCATGCTTGTCTCGACACTCATTCTCAACGGCCTGGTGATGGGCGCGATCTACGCGCTCATCGGGGTCGGCCTGTCGCTGATTTTCGGGGTTCTGGAAATCGTCAACTTCGCGCACGGGCAGATCTACACGCTCGGCGCATTGGCCCTGGCGTTGCTGGTTGGCCATTTCGGGTTCGGCTTCCTGCCGGCGGCGTTTGTATCGGCGCTTGGCGTCGCCGCCTTCGGCTACATTCTCTATGTGCTTTTCCTGCAGCACATCCGCAAGGGTGAGTTCGAACGCGGCATTATCCTGACGCTCGGCATCGGCATTGTCGTCCAGAACGCGCTGATCTACTTCTACGGCGCCACGCCGCAGATCGTCGACACCGAGTTCAGCTTCAGGGACATCAATTTCCTGGGCTTGCGTGTGGAGATGATCAAGGCGATCGCGGTCGGTTTCGCCATCGTTTCGATCACCGCGCTGCATCTGGTGCTGACACGGACGCGGTTCGGTATGGCTATCCGGGCGCTCTCGCAAAATCGCGAGGCTGCTCTCGTTGTTGGCATGCGACCCGAGGTTGTCGCCGGCCATGCGGTTGTGATCGGGACGGCTCTCGCAGGGCTTGCCGGTGCCGTCCTGGCACCAGTCTTTACAGTCCATCCGCTGATGGGGGCGCCGATCCTGTTCAAGGCTTTCGCCATCGTTATCATCGGCGGTCTCGGACATCTGCCGGGCGCCGTCGTTGCCAGCCTTATCATTGGCGTGTCCGAGAGCCTGGCTGGTGGCCTCGGGTCGGCCTCGCTGCAGGATGCGGCCGTGTTTCTAGTGATGATCGCGATGCTGCAGTTCCGGCCAATGGGTCTTTTCGGCAAAGGGGTCAGGATATGAGCATGGCAGCCGCCAGCATGAATTCGCCCTGGCCGCCCTTGCGCCGGCTTGGACTGTCGGCATGTGCCGTCATCCTGTTCACGCTTCCGCTCTGGTCGCCGTCGGACTACATCACCGGCATCGCGACGCTTGCCATCTTCTTCGCCGTGGCTAGCACCGGCCTCAACGTGGTCTATGGCTATGCCGGCCTGCTGTCGTTCGCGCAGGTCGGGTTCTGGGGCCTTGGGGCCTATGTATCGGCTCTGCTGGTCACCGATCACGGCTTTTCGCCGTGGACGGCCATTGGCTGTGCGGGAGCAGTGTGCGTCTTCACCTCGCTCGCCGGCGGGCTGGCTGCGCTACGCGTTTCGCGCGATGCGTTCGTCGTCATCACGCTCAGCTTCAGCCTGCTTCTGCAGCTGCTCGCGCGCAGCTGGACATCTCTGACCCGTGGCGCCATGGGCATTCCCGGTTTGCCGTCTCCGCAGGTTCGCCTGGGTGACGCGATCCTGCTGGATGGCAACACGGCATCGGGGTTCTACTGGATCGCGCTGGGCTGCGGTGCCCTGGTCGTCGCGGCAACCTGGTGGCTTCTTCGATCGCGCGTCGGCAGGGCGTTCGTCGCGGTCAACCTTGATGAAAATTTGGCGCGATCGCAAGGGATTTCCGTCTTCCTTCACCAGCTGTCGGCCTTCGCTCTTTCGGCTCTGATCGGCGGTCTCGCCGGCGCGCTCTACGTCTTCAAGCTCGGCATCGTCGATCCAGGCATCTTCGACATCTACTATGCGCAGATGATGCTGATCATCGTCATTGTCGGTGGCGCCGGTCACTTCTGGTTCGTGCTGTTGATGAGCTTTGTCTTCACCGCGCTGCCCGAGCTGCTGCGCCTCGCGCCGGAACTGCGCATGATCCTATTTGGACTTGTGCTGATCATAACCATCCAGTTCATGCCCCAGGGACTGGGCGGATATCTGGCCGATCGCCGAAACCGTATGCTGAGGAGGACCGAATAATGCCGTCACAGCAGCCCCTTCTTTCGGTTGAGAACCTGAGCAAGTCATTTTCCGGCATCAGGGCGGTTGATGATCTGACCTTCGCGGTCGAGCGTGGAGAGATCCTGGGCCTGATTGGGCCAAACGGATCTGGCAAGAGCACCTCGATCGACTGTATCACCGGCTTCGCCAGGGCGGACCAAGGCTCCGTGTTGCTTGACGGAAAGCGGCTGACTGGCGCGCGCGCCGAGCAGATCGCCCAGGCAGGCCTTTCCCGGACGTTCCAGAATGTGCGCGTCTATGACCGGCTGACACTCATGGAAAACGTGCTGATCGCGCGCCAGGCCTACGACGGCGTCCCGTGGTGGCAGGCGCTGGCCGGCACGCAGGCCTGCCGCGGTGCCGAGCGTCGGGCCAGCGAGCGCGGCCGCGAGCTGATCCATCTGGTGGGGCTAGCAACGATGTCGGCCTTCCCGGCCGCGTTCCTGTCCTATGGGCAGAAGAAGCTGCTCGCGCTGGCAATGGCTCTGATGTCCAATCCGAAGATCGTCATTCTCGACGAGCCGCTGGCTGGCGTTAACCCGACGGTCATCAGGAGGATCGGCGGCCTCATCCAGTCACTCAACAGCAATGGTCAGACGTTCATCATCGTCGAGCACAACGTTCAGTTCATCATGGAGCACTGTTCCAGGGTCGTTGTCATGGAGCAGGGTCGAAAGCTCGCCGAGGGGCCTCCGTCCCTCATCAAGGAGGACGAGCGGGTGCTGCACGCCTATCTTGGTAAGGCCGACGCCGTAGCTATGGAGCTAGCATTCCATGGCCAGTGACATCGCACTCGAAATCAGCGACTGGTCGGTCGGCTATCTCGATCATCCCATCGTGCGTGACTTTTCGGCGATCTTTGCAATCGGTTCGGTGACCAGCCTGATCGGCGGCAATGGCGCCGGGAAATCGACACTGCTCAAGTCCATTTTCGGCCTCAACAAACACTTCTCCGGAAAATTGGTCTTCGAGGGCAAGGCCGTCGAGGGACTTTCGTCTGCGGCCAGACTAAGGTCCGGTATCGGCATCGTGCCGCAGGGGCGGTGCAACTTCCCCCAGATGAGCGTTCATGAGAACCTGGAGATGGGTGCCTATCTTCTGCCGAGAGCCAAGGCCTCGGCCGCCATCGAGAGCGTGACCGAGCTCTTCCCGATGCTGCGGCGCAAATGGCGCCAGCTTGCCGGCAATCTGAGCGGCGGTGAACAGCAGATCCTGGAGACGGCGATGGTGCTCGAAAACAGCCCCAGGCTTCTTCTGCTCGACGAGCCGTCGCTGGGCCTTTCACCTAGGATGCAGGCCGAGGTGTTCGAGACGGTCAATTCGATCCGGGGCAAAGGCGTGACTGTCATCATGGCAGAACAGAATGTGTTCGGATCGCTGATGATCTCGGACCGGGCGATCGTACTGGAGCTTGGCCGCAAATTCGCCGACGGCCCCGCCAGGGACGTCATGCATGATCCCCGTATCAAGGCTGCCTTCCTCGGCGGTGAGCCGGTTGTCGAGACGGCAGACATATGAACAGCGCGGAGCGAGACATGAACCATCCTGAAACGACCGTCATCCCGGCCCGCAAGGGCATTGCCTTCGAGGTGCGCCGCGGAAACCGGCTGAAGATCATCAACACGCACGGGTCGCAGGTGCTCGACACCTGGGCCTTCGCTCTCGGCGACATGAAGGAGTACATGTCGATGGAGCATACGCGATCGGCAACCAGCCGCATCATCCCGGCTACTGGCGACACCTATGTGAGCAACCAGTTCACCCCGATGCTCACGGTGATCGAGGACACGTCGCCGGGCATCCATGACACGTTGATGTGCTGCTGCAGCCGCAAGACCTATGAGCGGCTGAAATACGAAGGCTACCACGACAACTGCAACGACAACTTTCATGCCGCGCTTGCAGGCGTCGGCAGGCAGTCAGCCTTCACACCCGGACCCCTGAACCTGTTCATGAACTTTCCAGTGTCGGGCGCAGGCGTCATCACCCGCGAGCCGCCGGTCTCGCGGCCCGGAGACCATGTTCTCTTCGACGTGGAAGCCGATCTCCTGATGGTCATTTCGGCCTGCCCGCAGGACATCCAGACGGTCAACGGCGTCGGCAAGATGCCGACTGAGGCCGCGTTCCAGATCCTGAACTGAAAGCGTCAGCATGTTCGAAACCAGAGGCAGCCATAAAAAATGAAAACGCTCGATACAGCGCTCAAACTGCTAAAGCTGTTCGAAACCGAGGAACAGACCCTTTCGGTGACGGAAATCGCCGAAGCTGCTGCCCTGCCGAAAAGCAAGGTGTCGCGGCTGCTCGCCGACTTTCGCGCCAACGGCTTTCTGGAGCAGGACGAACAGACGCGCCGTTACCGCGTTGGCCTTGCCGCGTTTGAGCTCGGTTCCAACTACATCAAATCACAGCCGCTGGCGCACGCGGCTTTGCCGGTGCTTCGACAGATCGTCGACCGAACAGGGCATTCGACAACGCTCAGCGTGATGCGTGGCGATCTCATCCTGCACATCCTCGCCGTTGAAGGTCCGCACTATATCGACGGGCGCTGGCGCGTCGGCAACAGACTGCCATTCCACGCGACATCCGCCGGCAAGGTTCTGCTGGCGGGCCTCATGCCCGCTGGTTTCGAGGCGTTTGTCGCCAATCGTCGTCTTGATCCGATCACGCCTTCTACCGTGACGGATCCCGAGGTGTTTCGGCGCCAGATCGAGGAGACAAGAAGCAGCGGCGTCTCGCTGACCCGAGGGGAGAGCGCGCCAGGATTGTCGGCGATTGCCGTTCCTGTACTGGGGCGGTCGAACGACACCGTCGCTGCCCTCGGCCTCATCATTCCCGACCGGTTCTTTGCAGAGGAGGAGACGGATTCACTGATTGCGTTGCTGCATGAAGAAGCGCGAACGCTGTCGATCAAATGCGGCGCCGCCGACTACCCGTTCGGCTCTGCCAGCGCTTCACACACGCCTGCTCTGGCAAGGTCGGCCGCGCCAGTCTGACAACCGCGAGATGGACGGATCAAGAAGCATGAACGAGCGTGTCTGGCAGTCGCAGCCATTTGTTGCGCCCATTACCGAACGCGGCACAATCGGTGCGGGCACCACCGCAAGTGGGCGCGAGATCCGCATTCCCTATCTGGTCAAGCGCGGCCAGAGTGACGGACCCTGTCTTTGGGTGAATGCCGCCGTACACGGTGACGAAATCAATGGCGTGTTTGCCGCACAGCGGTTTTTCGATAGGCTCGACCCGTCCGTGATGACCGGCAGCATCGTGGTGACACCGGTTGCCAACGTGCTGGCCTTCGACGAGCGGCGCAAGACGACGCTGATTGACAGCATCGACATGGATCAGAGCTTTCCGGGCCGGGCGAACGGTTTCGCGACCGAGCGCGCCGCCGCCGCCCTGTTCGATCGTTTCGGCAAGTCCGCCGATGTGGTGATCAACATCCACACGCTTGGCACGCCATTCGATGCCGCGCCCTACGCCGTCTACAAGGTCCATCCCGAAGCGCGGGTCTCCGAAGCTGAATTGCTGGCGCACATAGCGTGTTTCGAGCCCACGATTGCCTGCCGCATGCCCGTCGCCAATGCGTCAGGCGAGTTGCCGGGAAACATTGGCGGCGCTCTGGATTACCAGTCGCTTTCGCTGGGGGCGATCGCTTTCATGGTCGAACTTGGTGGGGGTGGCCGGCTCGAGGAGGATCACGTCGAACATGGCGTCGCCGGCCTCATGCGGCTGGCTGGCAAGATCGGCATCCTGGCCGCATCGCCGGTCCCGGTAGCGCGCCAGATAAGACGGGTGACCAGGCGCGCCCACCGGCTGGCGAAAGCCGGCGGCCTGTTCGAACCGAAGGTACTGCCTGGAGCCGCTGTCAAGGCTGGCGGCAGCATCGGCAGTATCCGCAATCTGTTTGGCGATGTCATTGAGGACATCGCGGTCGAGACGGATAGCTGGGTGATCGCGGTAAGGCGCGACCCCGTCGTGCATTCGGGCGATCGCGTCGCCTTCCTAGCAACCGAATGGAGCGATACAGATGTCGCAGCCTGAAGGGAGCGGCACGCGACCGATCGTTGCCGTGAGCCAATACGCGCCGGCGCACGGCACGGTCGCCGCAAATCTCGCTTTGTCCCTGGTAAAGATCGATGAGGCGGCGCGGCGCGGCGCCTCGATCGTGATCCTGCCGGAATGCTGCACGACGGGGCTAGTGTTTCCTGACCGATCCCAGTTGCTTGCGATCGCCGAGACCATCGACGGCCCGAGCGTCAGGGCGTGGCGCGAGATCGCCATGCGCCTGAACATCTATCTGATCGCCGGGATGGCGGAACGGGATGGAGAACAGCTTTACAACACCGCCGTCATCGCCGCCCCTGGCGGGGCTGTTTCGCGCTACCGCAAGGCGCATGTCTTTGGCCGCGAGAAGAGCCTTTTCGATCTCGGCGATCAACTCGCCTGCATCGACACGCCCTGGGGGAGAATGGGACTGGCAGTCTGCTACGATCTCTGGTTTCCGGAAGTGACCCGCGCCCTGGCAGCAAGCGGTGCAACGCTTGTCGCCTCTCCGAGCAACTGGTCCGTCCCGCCACGTCAGTCCCAGGATGCCCCCAACGCCGCGCCGATGGCGATGCACCTGGCGATGGCCGCCGCCTGCAGTAATGAAATCACCATCGCTTGCGCCGACCGCACCGGCGAGGAGGGCGGCGTAGATTTCCTCGGGCAAAGCTTCATTGTCGGGCCCAATGGGCGGCTTCTGGTGGGTCCGGCAGGGGCAAGCAGCGATGACTGTCTTGTTGCAGAATGGCCTGACTCGGCGCTGACCCGCACCATGGTGCAAAGCCACATGGATACACGCCGCGACGACCTCTACCGCAGTGAAGTTGTCACGCTCGGCACCGGAGGCAATCGGGCGCAATGAGCCGCAGGCTGAGCCACGCGCATTGGGGAGCATTCGAAGCGGACCTGAAGAACGGTCGGATCGATGCTGTGTCGCCCTTCAGCCATGACAGCCACCCATCGGCTCTGGCCCAATCCGTTCCAAGCGCCGTGCATGCCGCCTCGCGCGTAGCGCAGCCGATGGTGCGCAAGGGTTATCTGCTGCGAGGACCGGGCGACGTGTCCCGGCGCCGCGGAGCCGAACCGTTTGTTCCGGTGAGCTGGGATGAGGCGCTTCAGCTGGTCTCGCAACAACTCCGAAACGTCAAGGAAGAGCACGGCAACAAGGCGATTTTCGGCGGTTCATATGGATGGTCAAGTGCGGGGCGGATCAATCACGCCCGCACGCTTGTGCATCGCTTTCTCTATGGCTTCGGTGGTTGCGTCGATCAGGTGACGAACTATAGCTGGGGTGCGGCAGCGGTGTTGCTGCCGCACATCGTGGGCGGTATCGAAGCCGTTGCAGGGCCGGTCACCGACTGGCCGAGTATCGTCAAGAACACGAAGCTCATGGTTCTTTTCGGCGGCGCGGCCGAGAAAAACATGCTCATCACCACCGGAGGCGCCGGCAACCACGAGAGTCCGGGCTGGCTCAAACAGGCCCGGGACGCAGGCGTCGAGTTCGTCTCGATCAGTCCTCTCAAACGCGATTGCAGTGACTGGCTCGGTGCCGAGTGGCTGCCGATCAGACCGGGCGCCGATACCGCTCTCATCCTAGCGTTTGCGCACACGCTGATTGTCAACGAACGTGTCGACCTCGCCTTCCTGGACAGATACACGGTCGGTTACGAGCGTTTCCGCGACTATGTCCTCGGCTTCACGGATGGCACGCCGAAATCCGCGGCCTGGGCCTCCGGCCTGACCGGCATTGATGCGGCCAGGATTTCTGGTCTTGCGCTGCGCATGGCCGACGCCCGCACGATGCTTTCAGCAACCTGGTCATTGCAGCGCGCGGACCATGGCGAACAACCTTACTGGGCACTCATCGCCTTGGGCGCGATGCTTGGCCAGGTCGGACTGCCGGGCGGCGGCTTCGGCTTCGGCTATGGGTCGATCAACGGGATGGGTACGCCGCGCCGGCCGACAAGCTCTCCGGCGATGGAGTCTGGCAAGAATCCGCTGGGTCTGGCAATTCCAGTCGCCCGAATGGCGGATCTGCTGCTTCAGCCGGGCAGGACAATCCCTTTCAACGGCAACACGGTAACCTACCCGGATATCAAGCTCGTTTATTGGGCGGGCGGCAATCCGTTCCATCACCATCAGGACATCAACCGCCTGGTCGAAGCCTGGAACAGGCCAGAGACAATCATCGTGCATGAGGTCTGGTGGACGGCGACGGCGCGCCAGGCGGACATCGTATTGCCGGCGACGACGACCTTTGAACGAGATGATGTCGGAGCATCACCCCGCGACCGCTTCATCGTCGCGATGCCGCAACTGATTGAACCGGTCGGCCAGGCGCGCAACGACTACGACATCTTCAGTAACCTTGCCGGCCACCTTGGCTTCCGGGAGCAGTTCACGGAGGGCCGCGATATTCGTGGGTGGATCGAGTATGCTTACGACCAAAGCCGCCTGAAGGCTCGGGTGCACAATGTAGAGTTGCCTGAGTTCTCAAGATTCTGGAGGGATGGCTTCGTTGAGGTGCCGTCGCCAGAGGAGGACTTCATCCTGTTCGGCGATTTCCGTGCCGACCCCGTGGCCAACCCACTCCGAACGCCATCAGGGCGCATAGAAATCTTCAGTGAGACGATTGCGGGCTTCGGCTATGACAATTGCCCTGGCCATCCGGTCTGGTTGCCGCCGAAGGAATGGCACTCGGCAAAAGCCGCCGCGCGGTTTCCGCTCCACCTGATCTCAAATCAGCCTTCAACGCGACTTCACAGCCAACTGGACGACGCAAAGCTGAGCCGCGAGTCGAAAGTGGCTGGGCGTGAGCCGATTCTGATCAACAGCATCGATGCTGCCTCCCGACGAATCGAAAATGGCGACACCGTGCGGGTCTTTAATGACCGCGGCGCATGCCTGGCTGGCGCCGTGCTTTCGGGCGACGTCATGGAGGGTGTTGTGCAACTGGCGTCAGGCGCCTGGTACCACCCTGAAGCGTACGCGACACCGGGCTCGCTTGATCTTCATGGAAATCCAAACATGCTCACGCGCGACGAAGGAACGTCATTCCTCGGCCAGGGGCCTTCTGCTCAGTCTGCTCTCGTCGAAGTGGAAAGATTCCTTGGTGAACGGCAGGCTGGCGATTTCCAGATGCCCCAGGTTAAGGCAGGTTAGTAAGTATAATTGCCACCCCCCCCGTTGCAGTTCGTGGGGCAGGGCGGTCGGGGCCGGTGTACGCCAACAGCCCGATAGGCTTTCACCATGCTGATGAGCCCCATTCAAACAGGTGGCCAGCGTTCCAGCAGTCCGAGGATGGTGGCGACGCCAACGGCAATGCGTCGATCGATCGCAAGGAGTTGGGCGGCAATTCTCTTTCTAAGGTCGCAACTAACAAAGGTTGGCTACCAAGGTCGACGGTGGCATTGGGATCATCTTCCCCGAGCCTGGGATCACCGCCGCTACATCGGCTGGCGGGCGGGATCCGCGGTGGTGCAAACTTGATCATTGGGGGATCGAGGCGGAAGACCGCTACGTGGCGACGCCCACTATTGAAGGCGCGTTCTTTTGCTAGGCACTATCCCTGGCTCGTCCGAAGCGGCGACATCCAGAGCGGCTTCAAGCGCCTTCACAAGCTCAACCTGCTTGATTGGACGATTGAGGCAGCGGTCGAGAAGTTCCCTGACGAGTTTACTGGCGATGATCTCGAATGCGCCGCGTTCCGACTGCGTGAGGCGCGAAAGGAAGATCGTTGAATGCCAGCCGGCGCCTTGCAAAGCCGTGATGCCGGCGTGCAAACACTGGTTCGGCTGCCGCGATCACCGCGAGCGAGCTCCTAGGGCGTTGCGTCCCCGATGTCCAAGCGAAGTTCCATGGTACGCCTCCCCTGGCCTGGCCTAATCTTGCCAGGGCATTCTATGGTTGATAAACCCAAAGAAGGATAGGAATATATGCCTTACAGGCCGGCAGCCCTAATCCATCCATCAGACTGCGCAGTTCATGCTGACGAAGCGTGCGACTGCGGCGGCCTAGATTTGACAATATATCTGGCTGAAGATTTTCGCCCCACGCTTATACCCAGCACGGGGCGCTTCGGATTCTTCGTTGATCACAGCGGCGGTGAATGCTTCGTCGAGCCGCATAGTCTTCCAACCGACACGCTCATTGCTATCGCTGCCGCCGCGCACTTGGTAGACGCTCATGGCCTCATTCCCGGCAGTAGTCACGCCGACGGTGTGGACCTCGACCACACGAAGGAAATGATCATAGCGAAGCTCAAGACGCTTGCCTTTGCGTAATGCGTCACAGGCTACCGATCTCCACATTGCTTCCTCCCTCATCAACGCGCTTTCCTTGGCGACGTTGGAGCGAACGATAGGCATGACGGTTCCGATGCGGGCCGTATCGACATGGAAGCGCGGGATGGGGCTGTAGGTTATGAGCTATAATCCAGCCCGATATCGAGTATAGGAGCGCTGTGGGTCAGCCAGCCGATTGACATCAGATCGACGCCGGTGGCGGCGATTGCGGGCGCCGTCGCGGGGGTGATTCTTCCGGACGCCTCTGTGATCGCCCGGCCACCGACCATCGCCACGGCCTTGCCGAGCTGCTCCAGCGACATGTTGTCGAGCAGGACGGCGTCAATGCCGAGATCCAAAGCGTGTTCCAGCTGATCCAGCGTGTCGACCTCCACTTCGATCTTGACGAGATGGCCCACGCCTGTGCGTACCCGTTCGATCGCCGGGCGGATGCCTCCGGCGATGGCGATGTGGTTGTCCTTGATCAGCACGGCATCATCGAGGCCGAAGCGGTGGTTGGAGCCGCCACCGGCCCGCACCGCGTATTTCTCAAGCGCGCGCAAACCGGGGGTGGTCTTGCGCGTGCAGACGATCTTCGCGCGATGTCCGCGCACCGCCTCGGCGACAGATCCGGTGGCCGAGGCGATGCCACTCAGATGGCTGAGGAAATTGAGCGCGGTCCGCTCCGCCGTCAGCAGCCCCCGGCCGGAACCGCTCACGGTTGCGATGACATCTCCCGCCTGGACCGCCCTGCCATCGGCCCGCTCGACCTTGACGTGGATTGTCGGGTCGATCAGCCTGAACGCCAGGACCGCCAGGTCGAGGCCGGCGATGACGCCGGGCTGGCGGGTGACCAGCACCATGGTTTTCAGATGATCGACGGGGACGATGGCGTTGGTCGTCAGATCGCCGGCCCGGCCGAGGTCCTCCAGAAGTGCTGATCGAACCAGCGGTTCGAACATGATCGCGGGTAGTGGCGCAAGGCTCATGCTTCAGGCGCTCCGGGCATGCGAGAGGGTGGTTTCGAAAGGCAGGGCACGCGCCGCGCCGAGCGCCTCATCCAGGCCTAGGTGAGAGCGTCGCGCTAGAGCGGCCTTCCGCGGGAAATCCGTCCTGAAGTGCGCGCCGCGGCTTTCTTCGCGTCGCCATGCGGCAACTGCGATCATCAGGCCGACCGCCGCCGGGTCGGATGCAGCGGTGTTGCCCAGGGCGACGGGAAGGAGAGCGGCAATGGCATCGCTCAGCTCTTCGCCAGTCCGTAGCACACCCAGGGTGCGTGACAGGATCGGGCGTATGGATGTGGGGTCAGGCTGTGGTGGCATGGCTGTGGCGACTGGCCGGCGCTCATGCCGGATCGCCGCGCCCGCAACGCTTTGCGCGACCGATCTGGCTGAGACGACGGCCTCGGTAAGCGAATTGCTCGCCAGCCGGTTGGCGCCGTGAAGTCCGGTGCAGGCTGCTTCGCCACAAGCCCATAGCCCGGCGACGGAACTCCGCCCGGCTTCATCCACCGCGATGCCGCCCATGTGGTAGTGTGCGGCGGGGCGGATGGGGATCGGATCGTTCGCCGGATCGATGCCGGCGCGTCTGCAGAAGGAATGGATCGCCGGAAAGCGGGAAGCGAAGTCGACGCCGGGTCTTTGGCGCGCATCGAGGTAGACGCGATGGCCCTCTGCCAGATGTTTCCAGACCGCGCGCGCCACGACATCGCGCGCCGCAAGATCAGCCCCCGGCACACCCCCGAGAAAGCGCCGGCCGGCCTCGTCGATCAGGATCGCGCCTTCGCCGCGGAGGGCCTCGCTGACGAGGTGCATCGGACGGGACGGGCCGTCGAGCGCGGTCGGATGGAACTGGATGAATTCCATGTCGGCCAGTTCGGCACCGGCTCGCGCAGCCAGCGCCAGGCCCTGGCCGAAGCAGCCAAGCGGGTTTGTCGTGTCGAGGAACAGACCGCCAGTGCCGCCGGTGGCGAGGATGACACGCTGCGTGGCAAACAGGACCGGACCGTCGGGGCCTTCGGCAAGTACGCCTGCGATGGCGCCGTCATGCGTGATGAGCTGTCGTGCCTCCATTCCCACCGTCACTCTGATGCTGGGCGTGTTGAGGACAGCGGCGGCCAGCGCCCGCATGAGTTCGCGGCCGGTGCCATCTCCTGTGGCATGGACGATGCGGTGCCGTGAATGCGCGGCCTCCAGACCAAGCAGTGGCCTCCCGCCTTGATCGCGATCGAAGCGAACGCCAAAATCGGCCAGCGCTTCGATCTCGACCGGGGCCGCATGCACGATACCGCTTGCGATATGGGCGTCGCACAGACCATCGCCGGCGGCGAGCGTGTCGGCGAGATGGAGCGCCGGATCGTCGTCGGCGCCGAGACTTGCCGCAAGGCCGCCTTGTGCCAAGGCACTTGATGCCTCCGCACCCAGCGGGGATTTCGACAGGAGAAGCACGGGCTCCGGCGCCAGGCGAAGTGCCGTCATCAGCCCTGCGATCCCGCCGCCGATGATGACCGGCCGGCCGCCAAGGTCGTAGCCGTCTATGCTCACTGGTTCACCTTTGGGTGTCTCATACGGCCAGCATCCGCTCGACGGCCCGCCGTGCCCGGCCGGCGATCTCCGGATCGATGGCCACGACATGCCGGTTTTGCTCTAAGGCCGTGCGGATGTTGGTGAGCGTGATCCGCTTCATGTGCGGGCACAGATTGCAGGGGCGGATGAATTCCACATCGGGATGGTCCACCGCGACATTGTCGCTCATCGAGCACTCCGTCATCAGCACGACCCGCGCCGGCCTTTGTTGTCCGACATAGTCGGACATGGCGGCCGTCGAGCCGGAGAAATCCACTTCCGCGACCACTTCCGGCGGGCATTCGGGATGGGCCAGCACGGTCACGCCCGGATGGTCTTCGCGCAACTGGCGGATGTCGGTGGGGGTGAAGCGCTCATGCACCTCGCAATGGCCCTTCCAGGCGATGACCTTCACCGCGGTCTGGGCGGCGATGTTCTGGGCCAGATATTCGTCCGGCAGCATGATCACCTGCGGAACGCCGAGCGCTTCTACGACGGCTTTGGCGTTGCCTGACGTGCAGCAGATGTCGGACTCCGCCTTCACGGCGGCGGAGGTATTGACGTAAGTGACGATCGGTATGCCGGGATAGCGTTGTCGCAGCAGGCGGACATCTTTGGCGGTGATGGAGTCGGCGAGCGAGCAGCCGGCTTGCGTGTCCGGGATGAGCACCGTTTTGTCCGGGTTTAGCAACTTGGCCGTCTCGGCCATGAAATGCACACCCGCGAGAACAATGACATCGGCTTCGACCGTCATCGCCTTGCGGGCGAGCGCCAGACTGTCGCCGACGATGTCTGCAACGCAGTGGAAAATCTCCGGCGTCTGATAATTGTGCGCCAGGATGACGGCATTGCGCTGCCGTTTCAGATCGAGAATTGCTTCGATATCACCGGTAAAGGCTGGCCACTCGATCGGTGGAATGACGCGCCTGACCCGATCGTAGAGCGCGGCGGTACGTGAGGAGGCGATCGGCACGGCCTATTATTCTCCAAATGAGTATAATAGGCCATATTCTTATCTTGAGTATAAGAAATGTCAAACGCGTGAGAGTGGCAATTTGGTCCCTGCGACAGTTCGCTCGGCCAGAACCGCCTGGCGAAAGCGGAAGCGCTTGGCTGGCCGCCCCCCGGTATCCGACATTGTCTCACCTGTCTCCTCGATCAAATCCTGCTCTTCGATGAGACGCCGAAAGTTTGGCTTGTGAACGAGCCGACCTGCGAGCGCTTCAACGGTGCGTTGCAGCTGCAGGAGTGTAAATGTTGGCGGCATCAACTCGAAGACGACGGGCCGGTATTTGATCTTGGTCCGCAACCTAGCGATTCCTGTCGCCAGAATACGGCGATGGTCGGCAATCATCGCCAAGCCGGCAATCGACGGCGCGCTGGCTATGTTGCCGGGTTTGGCTTCCGCGACGAGCTCGGCTTCGTAGAGCAGTTCGTATCGCTGCAGGGCGAGTTCCTCGTTCCAGACGCGGCCGTCCAGTCCGAAGGCTATCGCCGCGCGCTGCCAGCGGTGATGGCGTATGTCGGGGTCACTGGCTTCGTCGGCCCAGGCACGCAGGCGGGGCACCAGGATATCCGGCAGAATGGCCGGCACGCCCGCGCGGTGATCTTCCCAGGGAAAATAGTCGTACCAGCTTCGCCAGCTGTGCATGGTCTGCCCGTCCGCCTGCTCCTCGCGTGTCAGTCCGAGATAGCTGATCGAGATCACCCGTTGCACAGGCTCGTCGCCGATCCGGTCGCGGTCAGCGAATGTGTAGAGTTGTTCGATGTAGCCCAGCGAATGGCCGGTCTGCCGCTCTACCCACGCCCTCAAACCCGACTGCAAGGATCGGTGGCCGAGTTCAAAAGGGCCAGACGGCAACGCGTCCGCCTGTCCGATGGTCAGAACGCGCGGCCCACCATTCGTTACGGCAATCACGACGGCGATCAGATCTGCGCTGACCGCCCGGCTTCGCTTGCTTCTTGCCGTTGGCTTCTTCGCCGGTGTTGTCTTGTCGTGCATTGGGTCTGACAGATTTCCGGGGGTCAACGCGCCTTGAGTAGCGGCTTGAGTGAACGGTGAACCGCCGCTTGTCGCGCGTCAACGTTCTCCGCAAACGATGCCCACGGTTTCAAGTATGCTGCGGTCTTCTCGAACAAACCAACATTGAATCCACACGCTCAGCGGCAAGCGCATTTCTGAATGCTATGCGTCCCTGCACCGCATCCTGCAAGTCTCTCCGCGTCCGCGCGCGACGTGTCGCTCAAAGCAGCCCTTTGTTCTTGCGCATGCGGAGCCCCGACATTCTCTTTGGCTCTCACTTGTTCACGCAGAGAATGACCATGCCGGCGACAAGAATATTGTGGGGGCAGGTACTCACAGTCCTTCTGATCGTACTTCTGACGACCTGGTGCGCGACACAGTGGACGGCGTGGCGGCTCGGCTACCAGCCACAACTCGGTTCGCCATGGTTCGAGCTTGCTGGCCAGTCCGTCTATCCACCGCCTGCATTCTTCTGGTGGTGGTTTTTCTACGACGCGTACGCGCCGGAGGTCTTTTTCGAGGGCGCGCTGATCGCAGCAAGCGGCAGCTTCATGGCGATCACTGTGGCCATTGGCATGTCGGTGTGGCGGGCGCGAGAAGCAAAGAACGCGGCCACCTATGGTCCGGCGCGCTGGGCGACGCACGATGAAATCTCCGCTGAAGGTATGATCGGCCCGGATGGCGTGGTGCTTGGCAAGCTGGAGGACGACTATCTCCGCCACGACGGGCCAGAGCACATTCTGTGCTTTGCGCCGACACGAAGTGGGAAGGGCGTGGGGCTGGTGATACCGTCGCTGCTGACCTGGCCAGGGTCGGCCATCGTCCACGACATCAAGGGGGAGAACTGCCTTGGAGGCAAGACTTTCGGGAAGAGGTCCGCCAGTCGCTTCCCGACAAACTGTTCCATGGCCGCGACGTCGGCGCTTCGTTGGTGAATCTCGTCGACCTATCCTAATAAGTCGGTCCGTTGCTCGCGACTATACCAAGCCTTTTCCCCATTCGTCCGTCCCGAGCATCCGAGTGAGCGCCACCCGCTTTTCTATGGTAAGTTTCTTAGGATCATGCGTTGCTTGCCTGACATTCCGGCTAGGGGCACCACCACCTTTATGCGGTTGTTGAAATATCAGGGCTTTTTGTGATTTTTGCCCCACTCTTTAGGATAGGTTTTCTGGGTGGGACAATTTCGCGTCATTTAGTCCCGGTTGACCAGGAGAGATGAGCGCCTTTGGTCAACCGCGAACAAGTAGCGTATATGCCAAAGGATATCCAATCTAAGGCAGTGATTAGACGCGCGTTTCGAATAAGGTGCCGGTCGTCGAACTGGCACTGAGAACTCTCCCCTTGGAGGCTGCAGTCCTTTGCCACTCTGCGCAGTGTTTGAAGCCGGCGTAATATGAGAGGTGGAAAGCAATTGCAGGTAGAAATTCCTCGCAGTCCATAGCGAGTTCCACAAGGAGGCTCTCCTTGTCCATCTGGTTCGATGGGCATGAAAGCTGGGGGAAAAAGCTGACAGTTAGGTTGTGCCGAAAGAAGCAGAGTGCTTCCAAGATCGACTCATTCATAAAAACGTTTTTACCCTGTATATCGATCATATAATCGGGTCGGCAGGGAACTTACCATTGTGAAATCTGCATAGGCTCAGACTTGAGCTCGGTCTCGCCAGGGCCCGACCAGGGCTTACATATGGGCAGGAATGGGGACGCTCGGAGCCGAGCTGCATGTTCCGAGGCGACTGAGCTAACGCAGAGATGTGAAATCAAATTCACGGTTGATGATTTTTGTTGAAAATTGTTTTACAACGACTATGCTGAGGGCGTATGAAAACGTTTCGCGACGGAGGAACCAATGCGAAAAATAAATCAAGAGGGGTTCGTTTCAGCTCTCGCCGGGGTGCTGCTGGCGACGATGGTCGGCACTCCCGCCTACGCACAGTCTTCTGACAAGCCACTGATCGGCTTCACCTCAACCGCACTGACCAATCCCTATACGATCACTTTCCACGAATTGATCCAAGGCTATGGCAAGGCGCATGGCTACAACGTGCTTCCGACGGTCGACAGCAACAGCGACGCCGCCAAGCAGATCGACGACATGACCACGATGATCAGCGCCGGCGTCAAAGGCATTCTGCTTGAGACCGTGGATGGCAAGGCCGTCAAGGTCGCGCTCGATCGCGCCGAGGCCGCCGGCGTTAAGGTCGTCGCGGTCGATACGGGTCCGGACCAGGGAGGCGGCAAGGTTGCCATCACCGTCACGGTCTCCTCTTACGTGCTCGGACAGCGCTCCTGCGAGCAGCTCGGCAAGATCATGAAGGGTAAAGGCAAGGTACTCGAAATCCAGGGGCGCTTGAACAACCAGGTGGGTGTCGATCGGTCGGCGGGCTTCAACGATTGCATCAAGAAGAACTTCCCCGATATTGCCGTGGTATCCAAACCCGGAGAGTGGATCGAGGACAAAGCCACGACGGCGGCGCAGACGGTGCTGAGCACGGATCCGGCGGTCAACGGCATATATCTGGCCAGCGACTCCGCCTATCTGCCTGGCGTGCTCAACGTGCTGAAGCGGCTTGGCCGCCTCTCAAAGGTCGGTGAGGAGGGGCATGTTCCCATCGTCGGCATCGACGGGTCGCCCTTTGCTCTGGAGCAAATCCGCGAAGGTTATCTGGACGCCACGATCGGTCAGCCGATGACGGCCTACACCGAATGGGGCTTCAAGTATCTGGATGCCGCAATGCAGGGCAAAACCTTCTCGGCCGGTCCGACGGACCATGGCTCGGAGATTGTCGTCGACAAGAGCGGCAATCTCGCGGACGTGCTGCCGCCAACCACCATCACCGTCGAGAATGCCAGCGATACCAGTCTTTGGGGCAACCAGGGCCAGAACAACTGAGCTTGCGAGCCTGAAGGCGGGCGTTGTCGTCCTCCTTCAGGCCGCCACGTTTGGCGTGCTATGAATCAGAAGCGGAACGGGTGAACAAGTGAGTGCGGAGGAAATCTTGGCCGGCAATGAACAGGCAGCTCCCGGCAGGCGTGGGTTGCGAGCCTGGTCGGGTGTCAGGGAGTTGGTGCTTCTGCCGGTGATTGCCGTTATCGTGGCAATCGGAAGCCAGATTCATCCAGCCTTTTTGACGTCATATAATCTCCTGTTCAACGTTCTTGGCGCGTCATCGGTGCTGATGATCCTTGTCGTCGCGGAATCGCTGCTGATCATCGCGGGCAAGTTCGATCTGTCGCTGCAGTCGACGGTCGCGCTTGCCCCCATGATCGGCGTTGTGCTCGTGGTTCCCGCCCATGCTGGCGGCTGGGGAACCGAAATCAATCAGTATCTCGGTTTGGCCGCGTTGTTTGGTGTAGGGCTCATTGTGGGCGCCTTCAACGGCTTGCTTGTGACAAAACTGCGGCTCAACGCGTTTATCGTGACGTTGGCGATGCTGATCCTGCTGCAAGGCCTGACGATGGGCGCCGGCAGCGGCAGGACAATCACCAAATTGCCGCCCGCTTTCCAGTATATCGGCAACACCATGCCACTGGGCATTCCCATGGAAGTGTGGATTGCGGCTATCGTGGCCATAGGAGCCATGTTGTTCGTTCGCTTCCACACCGTTGGGCGCGAGATCTATGCCATCGGCGGCAATGCCGAGGCCGCGCGGGCTGCGGGTGTGAAGGTCAATCGCGTCACGCTCGGGCTTTTTGTGCTGGCCAGTCTCTTGGCCTCACTGGCCGGCCTCATACTGACCTCCAGGATCGCGTCGGTTTCGGCAAACCAGGGCGCCGACATGATCTTTACCGTGTTCGCCGCTTCCGTGATCGGCGGCATCGACCTCAATGGGGGTAAAGGACGTCTGATCGGCGCCATCACAGGGGTCTGTCTGATCGCCGTAATCCAGAACCTACTTGTGTTGTCGGAAGTGCCGTCGTTCTGGGTAACGGCGATCTACGGTGCCGTGATCATGGCCTCGATGATGCTGGCGGCATCCGCCGGATCATTTCGGCAAATTTTGCAGGCTGTTGGTAACGCAAGGCCCGACGGCTCAAAACCCCTCTCTTAAGCGACACGTCTGCAAGGGCGTCTGGCTGCCTCTTTGCGGGGGTGGGGAAGTCTTTGCCGAAATTCCTATCAAACCGAGGCGCCGCTGGCGCGCATCATTTGGAGATCAAGATGAAGACACTCATAGTCGGCGGAACCGGTTTCCTGGGGCGTACACTGACCGGCAAGCTTGTGGCGCAGGGCCATGAGGTCGTCATAGTCGACATCGCTCCGGCTGGGTCAGCATTTGAGCCTTACGGCAAGGCTGTCACCTATTTGCGTGGCGACATCACGCATTTCGACGAAATCTCGGATGCCATGCATGCCGCGAGACCCGATCGTGCCGTCAATCTTTCATACTATCTGGCCAGCGACGTTCCTCCCCACCGCGCGTTGCGGCTCAACGTGCTTGGTATGGACAACTTCTTCGAGGCGGCGCGTCAGGCCGGCGTGCCGCATACGATTTTTGCCAGCTCCTTCATCGTCAACGGCGACCAGCGGAATTTCGGCGAGCGTGCCATCACAGAGGACGATCATCTCTACGGCTTCGATCAGTACTCGGTTCATAAGGGGTTCAATGAGTGGCAGGCCCGCGACTATGCCGACAAGTACGGCATGACCATCACCGGTATTCGCCCAGCTAATGTCACCGGCTTCGACAAGATCCACGGCTCGATGGACCATGTCCGCTGCGTTGTCTTGCCGGCACGCGGGCAGGCCGTGGAATTCGAGCACAAGGAGGCAATATGGTGCCCAATCCATATCGACGATGCCGCCGAGGCGCTTTTGCGCATAGTGCTGGCGCAGAAGCCGAAGCATCGCATCTACAACACCGGCGGGACGCCCATCCGAATGGGGGCGATTGCCGACATCGTGCGCTCCTATCTGCCTGACGCCAGGATATCGTTCAGGCACGAGACTGGCGGGCTCTACTCCAATCCCATCAACTATCTCATCGACAACTCTCGGCTCGTCGAGGAGTTCGGCGTGCAGATCCCGCCGTTCGAAAAGCGGTTGCTGCAGATCATCAACGATGTTCGCCAGCAAGAAGGCCTGGAGCCGATCCGGCCGAAGTCCGCGTGAAGGTTGGAACTGGAGAAACGATGATGACCCAAGAGCCAAGCAACAAGCCCCGGCATCCGCTGCATGACCTGTCGCCCAAGCTTCTCGAACTCACCGAAGATGTCTTGTTTGGAGACATATGGGAACGCCCAACCCTGTCCAAACGCGAGCGTAGCCTCATAACCGTGGCCGCGCTTGTCGCCACCTATCGTCCGATTCAGCTTGACGGCCACATAGAGCGCGCATTGAACAATGGCGTCAGCAAAGACCAGCTCATCGAGCTGATGACTCATCTGGCGTTCTACGCCGGCTGGCCAGCCGCCTTTTCGGCGGTCGAGGTTGCGGAAAAGACATTCAAGCGGCTGAACCAGGCCTAGGATCACGCACCGATGGAAACTCGGGATCTGCACTACCAGCCGATCGCGCGATTGGCCGCGTCGATCCAAATCCGCGAGCTGTCGTGCGAGGATCTGTGTCGTTCGACATTCGAGCGCATCAAATTGCTGGATCCCGGTCTCCACAGCTTCGCCGCTTTGAGGGAGGAGGATGCTATCGCCGAGGCCCGCAAGGCCGACGATGAAATTTCGCGCGGCCAGTATCGCGGGCCGCTTCACGGTATTCCGATTGCGTTGAAGGACCTGATCTTTACCGAAGACTGCGTCACGCAAGCGGGAACCGTCATTCATCGCGACTTCAGGCCGCCATACGACGCCACGGTCGTGCAACGTCTCAAGAGCCATGGCGCGATTATTGTCGGCAAGGCGCAAATGACCGAAGCCGGGGGCATGCTGCACCATCCCGAGGTGACGCCGCCGCTCAATCCTTTCGGTCGCGCAATCTGGGCCGGAGCCTCGTCATCGGGGTCAGCGGTCGCGACCGCGGCCGGCCTATGCGCGGCCAGCCTCGCCTCTGACACCGGTGGCTCGATCCGTTCGCCAAGCGCATGCAACGGTCTGACTGGGCTGCGCCCCAGCTGGGGCCGTGTCAGTCGTTTTGGCATTTTTGATCTTGCCCAGTCCTACGACACGGTCGGCCCGATCGCGCGTTGTGCGGAGGACGTCGCGATTGTGTTATCCGCGATCGCCGGTATCGACGCTTATGATCCAACAAGCATTTCGCAAACGGTGCCTGATTACAGGATGTGTTTGGATGGGATTGACGGCGCCCGCGCTGTGCGTATCGGCATCGACACAGGCTACATTGCGCAGGGCGCGGCCCCAGAAACACTGCGCATGATCGAGGAGGTCCAGGCACATTTTGCGGACCTGGGCGCTCAGCTTACATACGTCGAGATGCCAGGGACGGATGAGCTCTGCCTGCAAGTAGCGGACCTCCATGCAGCCGAACTTGCGCTTGCGCACGCGGCAACCTATCCCGCCAGGGCCGATCTGTATGGACCCTGGCTTGCCGGAGCCGTCGACCGGGGCAGGGCGATGGACCCAATCCATCTGGCGGCGGCTGGCATTGCAAGGGCGCGTTTTGCGAGCCAGCTGGATCAGATCTTCGCGCACGTCGATGCCCTGCTTCTGCCGGTCTTTGCCGGCGGTACGCCGACCCGTGCCGAGGCCGAGCGAATGGCTGAAGACGAGCCTGGGACGATCTTCCGCTTTACGATCCCGTCCGGCGCCGCGGGGATACCAAGCCTGACGCTTCCGGCGCCGCAGAATGCCGACGGCCGGCCGACAGGTTTTCAGCTGTTGGGGCGCCGTGGCGAGGAACAACTTCTGCTAAGGCTTGGACACGCGTTGCAATGCCTGACAGACTGGCATCTGGCGCGACCACCCCTTTGATCAGTCAGCGCAAGGCAAGATCGGGCCATCGGCTTGCCCAGGGCGATATGAGCTCCAGTTGCTGGGCAAGCGCAAACAGCTGCTCTTCGCATCCGTGCAGCCCGACCAGTTGCAACCCGATGGGGCGGCCGTCGGGATGCGGCATGGTGGGCAGGCTCATCGCAGGCAAGCCAAGCGCATTGACCCAACCGCAGTACATTCCCTGAATCTCCACGCTGCGTAAGCGGTGTTCTCAGGCCACGGCCTTGAGCTCGAGCTTGTTGATGTAGACCCA
>SAPZ01000017.1 GCA_004020875.1 Mesorhizobium sp. | reverse complement strand
GAGCGGCGCACGCCCTCGATCATCGAGGCATGGTTGAGCTCGTCCGAGAGCACCAGGCAGTTTGGCAAAAGCCGGGCGATGGTCGAGATCGAGGCCTCGTTGGAGACGAAGCCGGAGGTGAAGACGAGCCCTGCCTCCTTGCCATGCAGGTCGGCGAGCTCCTGCTCGAGCTCGACCAGCGGGTTGGAGGTGCCCGAGATGTTGCGGGTGCCGCCCGCGCCCGAGCCCATCTTGCTGGCCGCGCTCTGGAAGGCGGCAATCACATCCTCGTTCTGGCCCATGCCGAGATAATCGTTGGAGCACCACACGGTGATTTCCTGGGCACGGCCGTTGGAACGCCAGATGGCGCGCGGGAACTTGCCCACCATGCGCTCGAGGTCGGCGAAGACGCGGTAGCGCCGCTCCGCGTGGAGCTGGTCGATCGCATCCTCGAAGAACCGCTGGTAATTCATGTCGACTTCCCGATTTTGCGCCGGATCATAGTGACTGCCCCATGCAGCGTCCACCGGACCCAACCGGTCAAAATGCCACGCCCTTGCCCTGTTCCTAACGATGCCGGATCGTGGCCTATTCCCCGGGGTGTGAACGAGCTTTGTTTCAGTAAGATGCCTCGGGCGGGAGGAACTGTTACGAACTTAACATTTAGGGGGAGGATAAAGGGCTTGCGGCGGGGTTTCCAGCACGGGGGCTGTTGAGACAGTTTCCGATAAATCTTGATCAGCGAGGTAGAAGATGACGGTTTTGGTGACGGGCGGTGCCGGCTATATCGGCAGCCATATGGTCTGGGAGTTGCTGGACGCCGGCGAGAGTGTCGTGGTGCTCGACCGGCTTTCCACCGGCTTCGAATGGGCGGTGGCCCCGGAAGCAAAGCTCGTCGTTGGCGACGTCGTCGACCGTGACCTGGTCGGCCGGATCATTCGCGAAGACAAGGTCGACGCCGTCATCCACTTCGCCGGCTCGATCGTGGTGCCGGAATCGGTCGCCGATCCGCTCGGCTATTACGAGAACAACACCTGCAAGACCCGTACGCTTATCGAGACAGCCGTGCGCGAAGGCGTGCCGCATTTCATCTTCTCTTCAACCGCCGCCGTCTATGGCGGCGCCGGGCTGGAGCCGGTGCGCGAGGATGCGCGGCTTGCACCGGAATCGCCCTATGGCCTCTCCAAGCTGATGAGCGAATGGATGCTGCGCGACGCGGCGCTGGCGCACGACATCCGCTATACAGCGCTGCGCTACTTCAACGTCGCCGGGGCCGATCCCAAGGGCCGCACCGGACAGTCGACGCCTGGCGCCACGCATCTGATCAAGGTCGCCTGCGAGACCGCGCTCGGCAAGCGCCCCTTCATGCAAGTCTTCGGCACTGACTACCCGACGCCGGACGGCACCTGCATGCGCGACTACATCCATGTCAGCGATCTCGCCGCCGCGCACCGGCTGGCGCTGCAGCGGCTGCGCGCCGGCGGGACAAGCCTCGTCGCCAATTGCGGTTACAGCCACGGCTACTCGGTGCTGGAAGTGATCGACAGCGTTCGCCGCGCCTTCGGCCATGATTTCGATGTCCGCATGGGCGATCGCCGGCCCGGCGACGCCGCAGCCGTGGTAGCCAATTCCGAGCTCGCCCGCAAGGAACTCGGCTGGACACCGCAGCGCGACGATCTCGACCTGATCGTCAACGATGCGCTGGCCTGGGAGCGCGTCCTGACGACCAAGAACTCGGTTCGAAACTGAGCAATTCCAGGAAAAGTGTGTAGCGATTTTCCGTCCGGAATTGCGTCAAGACAACTAGTCCAGCTGTTGGGCCAAGGGCTCGTCCGACGCGCCGAGACGCGCTATGGGATCGCGGGGGCGTTGTCCAAGCACGGCGCCTTGTTCGATCCTGAGGGGATGGCATGAAGGTCCTGGTTCTCGGCGCCGGCGTGGTTGGCACGGCGGCCGCGTATTATCTGGCTAAGGACGGTCACGAGGTGACGGTGATCGAGCGCCATGAGGCGGTGGGGCGCGGCACCAGCCAGTCGAATGCCGGCCTGGTGTCGCCGGGCGACGCCACCGCCTGGGCTTCCCCCGCCGCGCTGAAGACCTTCCTGCGCGCGCTCTGGAACCACGATCTCGGCATCAAGGTCAGGCTGCGCCTCGACCCGTATTTCTACGCCTGGAGCCTGCGCTTCCTGCGCGAATGCACGGTGAAGCGGCTGCGCGCCAACACCGACATCAAGCTGAGGCTCGCGCTTCATTCCCGCGACTGCATCAATCAACTGTCGGAGGAGACCGGCATCCACTACGACGAGCGCAAGAAGGGCATCCTCTATTTCTTCCGGTCGCAAAAGAGCCTCGACACTGGCACCGACAATTATCGCTATCTCGGCGAACACGGCCTGCCGATCGAGATTGTCGACCGCGAGCGCCTTGTCGAGCTGGAGCCTGGCCTTGCCGGCGTGAAGGAAAAGATTGCCGGCGGCATCTATTCGCCGATCGACCAGACCGGCGATTCCAAGCAGTTCTCCGACAATCTTGCCGCCTATGCCGCCGAGAAGCTCGGCGTGAAATTCCTATTCGGCACGACGGTCGAGGGCCTAGACATCGAGGGCGACCGGGTGCGCGCCATCATGACTTCGGCGGGCCCCATCACCGGAGATATCGTCGTTATCTCCATGGGACCCGAAAGCGGCCTGCTTGGCCGCCGCTACGGCATCGATCTGCCAGTCTATCCGGTGAAGGGCTACACCGCGACGATTCCGCTGGAGGACGAAAGCAAGGGGCCGACCATGGGCGGCGCCGACGAGGACCGGCTGATCGGCTATTCGAGGCTCGGCAATCGCCTGCGCATGTCATCGACCGCGGAGTTCACCGGCTTCGACCGCAGCTTCAAGCCCGGCGATTTCAGGACCATCCTGGAAACCGGCAAGGATCTTTTCCCGGGAGCCTTCGACGAGAAGAAGGCCGTGCTCTGGGCAGGTTTGCGGCCAATGATGCCGAGTTCGGTGCCGGTCTTCGGTCGGGCGAAATACCGCAACCTCTATCTCGACACCGGCCACGGCCATCTTGGCTGGACCATGGCCTGCGGCTCGGGGCAGTTCCTGGCGGATCTCGTCGCCGGCCGCAAGCCGCAGATCGATCCGCGGGGGTTGGTGTACGGAACAACAAGCTGAGGGCCTTCATTGCCGATTCAGACAGCGGTCGGTTACGTCTGAACAGCCAGCTGCCACGCCCTTGCATAGTCGCCCCAGGCCGGATCGGTCGGCGGTCCGGTGTGCTCACTCTTGCTCACAACGACCGCGTCATCGGCCGCCAGCAGCGCGGCGCCGATGCTGGTCCCGGTCGAGGTCTCCGACGCAACGACCGGTCGTCCCGTCGCTGCCGCCAGCATGCGGATGAAAAGCGGGTTCCGCGCGAACGGTCCCTCGACCGTGGTCGGTCCGTCGCCGCCGATCAATTCCAGGCAGGTCGCGGTCATCAGCGCCAGATAGAATGAGATCGCGGCGAAGCGCTGGCCGGAGCTCAGGTCGTCGGCGTTGACCCACTGCGCGCCGCAATGCGGAAATGGTCCGGAGCCCTGCTGCGTCGAAGGCAGCAGCAAGACCTGGCGCGCCAGAACGGCGGCGACATCGGCCTCGCTCCATTCCTGCGGCTGGTCCTCGGTCAGCAGCGAAAATTCGCGTCCACCCATGAAACGTGCCGATGGCACCGGATCGCCGAACGCGTTGACGTTGACCAGCGTGTCGCGCGCCGCGTCGAGCTCGACCTTCCGGCCGCCCACCGCCATCGACACCACCCATGTGCCGGTCGACACGACGGAGAAAGGCGGTGCGTCGGATAGCAGATGCGGCAGCAGCGAGGCGTTGGAATCGTGCAAGCCGCAGAACACTGGCGTCTGCGGGTCGAGCCCCGTCCGTTGCGCAATCGCCGGCAGGATCGGGCCGAGCCTGTCCTTGGCCGGGCGCACCGGCGCCATCAATCGGCGCCAGCCCATCCTGTCGACCAGCGAGGAATAGTCGGATGTCCAGGGGTTCCACAGATCGGTGTGGCAGCCGAGCGACGTCACCTCATTGGCGGCGACGCCGGTCAACCGCAGCGCCCAGTATTGCGGATACATCAGCATGGTGGCGACTCGGGCGAATTCCGCCGGGAAGCGTCTCTGCTGCCAGAAGAACTGCGCGCCGAGATTGAGGCCGATCGGCAGGCGCGGCGTGCCGGTCTCGGCAAAGGGAGGACGGACGGCATCGTACTCGGCCGCAAGCTGGTCCGGACCGTCGAACTCATAATCGAGCACCGGCAGCGCCAGTTCGCCTGACCGGTCGACCAGCGCGCCGGTCGCGCCATGCGTGGTGATGGAGATAGCGCCGATCCGCCGTTTTCGGTTGAGATCGGCGAGGCTGTTCAGGATGAACGTCCACAGCGCCTCGACATCGTGATGCGGGTAGGGCGCCTGCCGCACCGGTGCATTCGCGGTACGGCGCAGCGCGATCTCGCTCGGCGTCGCGAGATCGACCAGCGCCACCTTGGCGTTGGTCTTGCCGATATCGATGACAGCGACAATCATGCCATATGGAACATTGTTTCCAGCGGCACCGCCACCGGCTCTTTGTCGGGCCTGGTCTCCATGAGGTCGGCCATATGTGCCCACCAGCGCTGCATCACCGGGTGCTTGGGCAGATCGGCCATACCGTGGTCGTCGCGCCGCCACAGCACGCCGAAGAGGATGCTGGTCTCCTCGTCGAGATGGATCGAGTAGTCGGAGATGCCGGCGTGCTTCAGAAGCGCAACCAACTCAGGCCAGATCTCGTCGTGGCGGCGCTTGTACTCGGTCTTCATTCCGCGCTTGAGCTTCATCTTGAAGGCATATTTTTCCATCAGGCGAAGCGCCCTTCGCGCAGCCGTCGCCACACGATCGGCAGCGCAATCACGATGATCAGCAAAAGGCCGATAAAGATCGACATGACGATGCCCGGCACGTTGAGCAACCCAAGCCCGAAAGTCACCAGCCCCATGATGAAGGCGGCGAGCACGACGCCGAGGATGCTGCCGGCGCCGCCGAGGATCGACACACCCCCAAGCACCACCATGGTGATGGCTTCCAGCTCATAGCCCTGCGCGATCGAGGGCCGCGTCGAGCCAAGCCGCGAGGTGATCAGCACCGAAGCGATGCCCGACATCAGCCCGGTGAGGCAGAACAGGATGAACTTGATGCGGTCGACACGCACGCCGGAGAACTGGCAGGCGACCGGATTGTTGCCGATGGCAAAGACGCGCCGGCCGAAGCTCGTGCGATGCAGCACGAACCAGTAGATCATGGCCGCGACGAGGAAGAGCGCCAGCTCGAACGAGAAGACCCACCAGACATAACCCTGGCCGAAGAACGCGAAACTGTCCGGGTAGCCCTTGTAGGCCTGATCGCCGAGAATGATGAAGGCGATGCCGCGGAACAGGCTCATCGTGCCGATGGTGACGACGATGGACGGCAGACCGAGCCGGGTGACGAGCAGCCCGTTGAAGGCGCCGCAGCCGAGCCCAACCACGGTGCCGATCGCGACCAGCACCGGCGTGCCGGCGCCGGCCTGCACAGCCATGCCCATCATGGTCGAGGCGAGCGCTACAATGGCGGCGACCGAGAGGTCGATCTCGCCCGAAATGATCAGCAGCGCCATCGCAAGCGCGATCAGGCCCTTTTCGGTGAAGTTGAAAGTCAGGTCCGACAGCGACCACGGATCGAGGAAATAGGGCGAAGCAAAACTGTTCACCGCGAAGATGACGACCGCGATGGCGACCAGCAGCGCCTCCCAGGAGAAGATGGCCGATGAAAGCGGCTTATCGAGCCGGTCGGGGATATGGCGCGGGGCAGGGGTGTCGGTCATGCCGCTTCCGCCTTTCTGAGGATGATGCGGCCCTGCCGGCGCTCGCCGCGCGCGTTGAGCACCACGGCCAGGATGATGGCGCTGCCCGAGATCGCCATCTGCCAGAAGGGCGAGATGTTGATGACCGGCAGCGCGTTGGAAATTATGCCGAGAAACAGCGCACCCAAGACCGCGCCGCCGACCGACCCGATGCCGCCGGCGATCGAGATGCCGCCGATCACGCAGGCGGCGATGATGTTGAGCTCATAGCCGTTGGCGACCTCGACCGAGGCGATCACATAGCGCGAGATCCATAAGTATCCGGCGAGCCCGCCGATCATGCCGGAAATGCAGAAGACGATGAATTTGGTACGGCCGACATTGATGCCGGCGTAGACCGAGGCGGTCGGATTGACGCCGATGGCGTAGATCGAGCGGCCGATTTGCGTTCGTGTCATCACCAGGAAGAACACCGCGATCACCAAAAGCGCGATCCAGGACAGCACCGGCAGGCCGAGGAAGGCGGCGCGCTGGAAATTGATGAAGTCGGGGCTCATCTGGTCGGCATTGACCCAGGCGCCGCCGGAGACGACGAAGGTGGCGCCGCGATAGATCGTGAGCGTGCCCAGCGTCACCACGATCGAGGGGATGTTCAGCCGCCACACCAGGAAGCCGTTGATGGCGCCGAGCACCAGCCCGACGGCTAGAGCGATGACGATCAACGCCGGGATCGGGATCGCCGGATGCGCGGCGTTGAGCATCGCCACCACCATCCCGGTGAAGCAGAGATTGGACGCCATCGACAGGTCGATCGAGCGCGTCAGGATGACCACCATCTGTCCCAGCGCCAGGATCATCAGGATCGATGTGTCGTTAAACACCTGGCGCAGATTGGCAGGGTCGGCGAAGCCGGGGAAGCGGATGGAAATCAGGCCGATCAAAACGACGATACCGGCAAGCAGCCAGATCTCGCGGTATTTGAGGAAGTTCTTCATGCCGCGATTCCCGCTGCTGTCCGAACCAGCGTCTCGGCGTCGAGGCCCTTGTTCTCGTAAGTCGCGGCGATACGGCCTTCGCGCATGACCACGACCCGGTCCGACATGCCGAGTATCTCGGGCAGTTCCGACGACACCATGATCACCGAAAGGCCTTGCGCGACCAACTCGGCCATGAAGCCATGCACGGCGGCCTTGGAGCCGATGTCGATGCCCTTGGTCGGCTCGTCGAGGATGATGACCTTGGGTGCCGTCGCCAGCCATTTGGCGATGACCACCTTCTGCTGGTTGCCGCCGGAAAGCGTGCCGACATCCTGGCTGAGCGATGAGGCGCGCAGGTCGAGCCGCTCGGTGTAGGAGCGGGCGAGCGCGAACTCTTCCGCCAGCCCCAACACGCCGGATTTCGATGTGCGCGCCAATGAGGGAAGGGACACGTTCTGGAAAATCGGCAAGCCGATGACCACGCCTTGCTTGCCGCGCTCTTCCGGCACATAGACGATCCCGGCCTCGATGGACTCGGCAGCCGATCTCGGCGCGATCGCTTTGCCGTCCAACGAGATGGTGCCTCGGCTCGTGCGGGTGATGCCGGCGATCGCCTGCATCACCTCGCTGCGTCCGGCGCCGACCAGCCCGTAGAAGCCGAGGATCTCGCCTTTGCGCAATTCGAAGCCGATGTCGTCGAACTCGGTCGGATGCGACAGGCCGGAGACGGACAGCACCGGCGCGCCGATCTTGGGCTCGCGCTGCGGGAAAATGTGGTCGACGTTGCGGCCCACCATCATACGCACGATCTCGTTCTGGGTCGCGTCCTTCAACAGGCCTTCGCCTACCATCTCGCCGTCGCGGAAGACGGTGTAGCGGTCGGCGATGCGGTAGATTTCGTCGAACTTGTGGCTGATGAAGAGCACCGCCTTGCCTTCGCTCTTCAGGAATTCGATCAGCAGGAAAAGCTCCTCGATCTCCTTCATCGAAAGGGCCGCAGTCGGCTCGTCCATGATGACGATGCGCGCGTCGATCGACATGGCGCGTGCGACGGCGACGAGATGCTTGTTGGCGATGCCGAGGTCCCTGAGCCTTGCGTCGGCGTCTATGTGGCCGGCGCGCATCGTCTCCAGCACTTCGCGCGCGTTGTTGCGCATGGTGCGCCAGTCGATGGTGCCGAAGCGCGTGCGAGGCGCGTGCCCGAGGAAGATGTTTTCGGCAACCGAGAGATCGTCGAACAGCACGGTTTCCTGATGGATGGCGGTGATGCCGTGGCCGAAGGCGGCATGCGCGCTGGGCAGCGTCGTGGCCTGGCCGTCGATGCCGATCTCGCCTGTGTCGGGCTGGTAGATGCCGGTCATGATCTTGACCAGCGTCGATTTGCCGGCGCCGTTCTCGCCGATCAGCGCCGTGACTTGGCCCGGATAGAGCGACAGGCTGACTCTGTGCAGCGCGCGCACGCCTGGGAAACTCTTGGAAATGCCTGAAAGTGTCAGGCGAGGAGAGGTGTTGTGAGCCGGACCTGAAGGCTCCGGCCGCTCTGCCTCCACTTTGTGCTGGGCTGTCGTGTCCATATCCGTATCAGGCCCTGAGAGGTCCGTTTGAAGATGTGGCGGGACATTGTCCCGCCACATGAGCTTGAAGTCGACCAGGATCAATAGATCTTGGAGAACTTCTCGATGTTGGTCTTGTCGAACTGGAAGGGCGGAGCCATCGCGGCCGAGTTGGTATCGTCGAGCGTCACCTTGCCGACGCGGCCGATCGACAGCGTTGCGCCGGGCTTGGCCTTTTCCTTCTTCACCGCCAGGTCATGGGCGAGGTAGATCGCCGAGTAGCCGAGATCGATCGGATTCCATAGCGCGACAGCCTGCGAAGCGCCGTTGTCGATGAACTTCTTGAACTCGGACGGCAGCGCCAGTCCGGTGACATTCACCTTGCCGATGAGGTTCTCGTCGGTGACGACCTGCGCGGCGGCGACGACGCCGACGGTGGTCGGCGCGATGATCGCCTTGAGGTTCGGATAGGACTTCAAGAGACCCTTGGCTTCGTCGGTGCTCTTGGCCGAGTCGTCATCGCCGTAGACAGTGGCGACCAGCTTGATCTTCGGGAACTTCTTCGGCAGCACCTTCTTGGCCGCTTCGATCCAGGCGTTCTGGTTGGTCGCCGTCGAGGAGGCCGACAGAATTGCGACGTCGCCGCCTTCCGGCAGGTAGTCGGCGGCGAGCTTGATGATCGTCTCGCCTATCAAATTGGTGTCGGACGGGTTGAGGTGGAGCTGGCGGCCTTCCTTGGCGACGCCGGAGTCCCATGAGATCACGGTGATGCCGCGTTGCATCGCCTTCTTCAGCACCGGCACAAGCGCGTCGGCATCATTGGCCGAAACCGCGATGGCGTTGACCTTCTGCGCGATCAGCGAGTTTATCACTTCGATCTGCGCCTCGGCGGTAGCCTTGGTCGGGCCGGTGTAGATGACGTCGACGTCGCCCAGTTCCTTGGCCGCTTCCTCGGCGCCCTTGTTCGCGGCGTCGAAGAAGCCGTTGCCGAGCGACTTCACCACCAGCGCGATCTTGACGTTCTCGGCATAGGCGGCATTCACGAACATGGCGGCGGAAAAGGCCGCCGTAACCAGCAGTTTCTTCAAAAAGCTCATCGAATATCCTCCCTTGAGCGTTGCATTCCATCGCCGCTGCGGGCGCGAGTTCCCTCAGGCCTGCAGTGAAGATTCTTCCTTGTCGCTTGACTGTCTGCGGGCGACGATCAGCGCCACACCCGCTGTTTCGAGCATCTTGGCCTCCCGGTCCTCGATGCCGTCGTCGGTGATCACGGTCGCGATGCGCGACAGCCCGCACAGGATCAGGCTTGAGCGCATCCGGAATTTCGAGGAATCGACGAGCACCACCAATTCGTCGGCCTGGTCGATCAGCTTCTGCTCGGCCTGGATCAGCAGCGGATCGCCTTCCATCAGCCCGAGCGGCCCCAACCCTTGCGCCCCCATGAACATGCGCCGCGCATAGAAGTTGCGGGTCACGTCATTGTCGAAGGGCGACAGGATGATGTTCTGCTCGCGGTAGATCGTGCCGCCCGACAGCATCACCGTGTTCTTCGAATGCTTGAGCAGATGCTCGGCGATCGGGAAGGAATTGGTGAAGATCGGCATGCGGCGTCCGGTCAGGAAATGCACCATCTGGAAGGTGGTGGTGCCGCCATTGATGATGATCGGTTCGCCGTCCGTGCAAAGATTGACCGCCTCCCGCGCAATCGCCCGTTTCTGAGCGGCGTTCAGCGTCTCGTTGACCGAGAAGGGCCGGCCGGCAAGGCCGATGAATTGCGGCGGCGAGATCGCCTCGGCGCCGCCGCGCACCCTGCGCAGGCGCTTCTGCACATGGAGCGCCGCGATGTCGCGCCGGATCGTCGCTTCGGAGGAGTCCGTCAGCTCGACCATCTCCTGCACCGTCACCACAGGCTTTTCCTGGACGGCGGACAGAATGATCCTGTGGCGTTCTTTTTCGTGCATGGTTCCTCCCTGCCCAGGCATCAGGCCTTAGAAAACGCGCAGTGTCAATCATTTCCGATCATATATTTTCATTGTGCAGTGCAATATGATCGATATTGATCGTTTGTGATTGACAAGCGCGGCGCTAACGTAGACATTTCCCGAGCAAGAAACGAGGGGCGCGGAGTTCGCGCTCCAAGGGAGGATACCTATGCTCGACAAGCGCTCCGGCTCGCGCCTCGCCAATCTGTGGGACGATGCGAAAGCCGAAGGGATGAGCGGTCCCGAGCTACTGGTCTATCGCTCGAACACACTGGGCTCCGACAAGCGCGTCACCAATTACGGCGGCGGCAACACATCATCCAAGGTCTGGCAGAAGGATCCGCTGACCGGCGAGCAAGTGGAAGTCCTGTGGGTGAAGGGCTCGGGCGGCGACAGCGCCTCGATCAAGCTCGACGGTTTCGCCACCCTCTACATGGACAAGCTGCGCGCCATCAAGGGGCTCTATCGCGGCGTCGAGCATGAGGACGAGATGGTGGGCTATCTGCCCCACTGCACCTTCAACCTCAATCCGCGCGCGGCCTCGATCGACACGCCGCTGCACGCTTACGTGCCGAAGGCTTGCGTCGATCACATGCATCCCGATGCTATCATCGCGGTCGCGGCCGCCAAGGATTCCAAGGCGATCACCAAGGAAATCTTCGGCGATGCGATCGGCTGGCTGCCATGGAAGCGGCCCGGCTTCGAGCTTGGCCTGTGGCTGGAGAAATTCTGCCTCGACAACCCCGAAGCCAAGGGCGTGGTGCTTGAAAGCCATGGCCTGTTCACCTGGGGTGACACCCCTAAGGAATGCTACGAGACGACCATCTCGGTGATCAACCAGGCAATCGAGTGGTTCGAGCGCCGGTCGGAAGGCGTGGCTATCTTCGGTGGCGAGGCGGTGCAATCGCTCGATGCCCCGGCGCGGCGCGCCATCGCCGCAAAGCTGATGCCGCGGATTCGCGGCCTGATTTCGGAAAAAAGCCACAAGCTCGGCCATTTCGACGACCAGCCCGCCGTGCTCGAATTCGTCAATTCCAAGGATTTGCGGCCGCTGGCGGCGCTCGGCACCTCATGCCCGGATCACTTCCTGCGAACCAAGATCCGGCCGCTGGTGATCGAGTTCGATCCGGCAAAGCCCGATATCGACGCCGTCATTGCGCGGCTCGCCGACGACATTGCTGAATACCGCGTCGGCTACCAGGCCTATTACGACGCCTGCAAGCATACGGATTCGCCGGCCATCCGCGATCCGAACGCGGTCGTCTACCTGATGCCCGGCGTCGGCATGTTCACCTTCGCCGGCGACAAGGCGACGGCGCGTATCTCGGGTGAATTCTACGTCAATGCCATCAATGTCATGCGCGGCGCCTCGACGGTTTCCTCCTATGTCGGCCTGCCGGCGCAGGAAGCCTTCGACATCGAATATTGGCAGCTCGAGGAAGCCAAGCTGCAGCGCCTGCCGAAGCCGAAGGCTCTGGCCGGCCAGATCGCCTTGGTCACCGGCGGCGCCGGCGGCATCGGCCGCGCCACCGCCAACCGGCTGCTGCGCGAAGGCGCCTGCGTGGTGCTGGCCGATATCGACGAGGGGGCGCTCGCCAGCGCTAATGAAGAGCTCTCGAAAGCCTACGGCAAGGATTTCGTCCGTCCGGTGCGTATCGACGTCACTTCGGAGGACCAGGTGCTTTCCGGTTTCGCCGAAACGGCGGTCGAGTTCGGCGGCATCGACATCCTGGTCTCCAATGCCGGCCTGGCATCCTCGGCGCCGATCGAGGAAACGACACTGGCCTTGTGGAACAAGAATATGGACATCCTGTCCACCGGCTATTTCCTGGTTTCGCGCGAGGCCTTTCGGCTGTTCCGCGCCCAGAACATCGGCGGCAACGTCGTTTTTGTCGCCTCGAAGAACGGGCTCGCCGCCTCGCCGAATGCGTCCGCTTACTGCACGGCAAAGGCGGCCGAGATCCATCTGGCCCGCTGCCTCGCGCTGGAGGGGGCGGAGGCGCAGATCAGGGTTAACGTCGTCAATCCGGACGCGGTTCTGCGCGGCTCCAAGATCTGGACCGGCGAATGGAAGGAACAGCGCGCCGCCGCCTACAAGATGTCCACGGACGATCTCGAGGAGCATTACCGTTCGCGCTCCATGCTGAAGCGCTCGGTCTTCCCGGAGGACATCGCCGAGGCGATTTACTTCTTCGCCTCCGACATGTCCGCCAAATCGACCGGCAACATCGTCAACGTCGACGCCGGCAACGCGCAGAGTTTTACGCGCTAGGTGCCCTTTTCCTTCTCCCCGTCTCTATACGGGGAGAAGGTGCCGGCAGGCGGATGTGGGGCAGCGCCAGCCGAACGTATTCTTGGGAGGAACCGCAGTGTCCGAAACCATCATCTCCGCCGATCTCGTCGCAAGCCACAACGCCGCGCGCCGACCCGACCTCGAGCGCGACTATGCCGCCCTCGGCGAACGCCTCGATCGCCGCGGCCTCGCCATCGACGCCATCCTCGGCAAGGTGGAAAAATTCGGCGTGGCGATCCCGTCCTGGGGCGTCGGCACGGGCGGCACACGCTTTGCCCGTTTCCCCGGCCCCGGCGAGCCGCGCGACATTTTCGATAAGATCGAGGATTGCGCCGTCATCAGCCAGCTCACGCAGGCGACGCCGACCGTCTCGCTGCATATCCCGTGGGACAAGGCCGACCCGAACCGGCTGAAGCAGGCGGCGGCCCGCTTTGGCCTCGGCTTCGATGCCATGAACTCCAACACCTTCTCGGACGCAAAGGACCAGAAGCTTTCCTACAAGTTCGGCTCGCTGTCGCATGCTGATGCCGGCACGCGCCGGCAGGCGGTCGAGCACAATCTCGAATGCATCGAGATCGGCAGGACGCTCGGCTCGAAGGCGCTGACGGTGTGGATCGGCGACGGCTCAAACTTCCCCGGCCAGGTCAATTTTGCAAAAGCGTTCGAGCGCTATCTCGACGCCATGCGCGAGATCTATGCCGGCCTGCCGGATGACTGGCGGCTGTTCACCGAGCACAAGATGTATGAGCCGGCCTTCTATTCGACGGTCGTGCAGGACTGGGGCACCAACTACATCATCGCCAGGGAGCTCGGCGACAAGGCCTTCTGCCTTGTCGACCTCGGTCATCACGCCCCCAACGTCAACATCGAGATGATCGTGTCGCGGCTGATCCAGTTCGGCAAGCTGGGAGGCTTCCACTTCAACGATTCCAAATATGGCGACGACGACCTCGATGCCGGGTCGATCGATCCCTACCGGCTGTTCCTTGTCTTCAATGAGCTGGTCGATGCCGAGCTTTCGGGCGAGGATGGCTTCAACCCGGCGCATATGCTCGACCAGAGCCACAATGTCACCGATCCGATCGAGAGCCTGATGATGTCGGCGGTCGAGGTGCAGCGCGCCTATGCGCAGGCTCTGCTGGTCGACCGCAAGGCGCTGGAAGGCTTCCAGGAGGCCAATGATGCGCTGATGGCAACGCAGACGCTGAAAGCCGCCTATCGCACCGATGTCGAGCCGATCCTTGCCATGGCGCGGCTGCGGACCGGTGGCGCCATCGATCCTGTCGCCGCCTATCGCGAGGCGGGTTACCGTGCGAAGGTCGCGGCGGAGCGGCCGGCTGTTGCGAGTGGCGGCGGCGGTATCGTCTGACGGGCAGATACCCGATTTGATCTGGTCCAGCGCCGTTGGCGGTGGACAAGCCGGACGACAGGGTCTTTCCTGGGAGTCCCCAACGCCAGGAGCACCGCCATGCCCTTGACCCGTCGGACACTGATCGGCGTCACTCTTTCGCTCGCAATTACCCTCAGTTCCTCGACGATCGCGTTCGCCGCCTCGCCCGCTCCCGCCAAGGGCGAGCATGGCATGGTGGTGACGGCCCAGCATCTCGCCACCGAAGTCGGCGTCGATGTGCTGAAGAAGGGCGGCAACGCTGTCGATGCCGCCGTCGCGGTCGGCTATGCGCTGGCCGTCGTCTATCCCAACGCCGGCAATATCGGCGGCGGCGGCTTCATGACCGTGCGCCTAAAGGACGGCCGTACGACCTTCCTCGATTTCCGCGAACGCGCGCCGCTTGCAGCCACAAGGACCATGTATCTCGACAAGAACGGCAAGCCGATCAAGGGCGCCAGCCTTGACGGCTATCTCGCGGTCGGTGTGCCGGGTTCGGTCGCCGGCTTCGAGATGGCGCGCGAGAAATACGGCACGCTTTCGAGGCAGGATCTGATGGCGCCGGCGATCGCCTATGCCAAGGACGGCTTCGTCCTCAACCAAGGCGACGCGACTTCCTTCGCAGACAGCGCCGACCGGTTGGCAAAGGACCCGGCAGCCGCGACCATCTTCCTGAAGAAAGACGGCAAGCCTTACGGCGTCGGCGAGAAGCTCGTTCAGCCGGACCTCGCCGCCTCGCTGTCGGCGATCTCTGAAAAGGGGCCGGACGCCTTCTACAGGGGCGCCATTGGGGACGCCATCGTCAAGGCGAGCGGCGCCAAGGGCGGCATCCTCGCCAAGGGCGATTTCGAGCAATATGCGGTGCGCGAGCTTAAGCCGGTGACCTGCTCCTATCGCGGCTATGAGATCATCTCCTCGCCGCCGCCAAGCTCGGGCGGCGTCATCATCTGCGAAATCCTCAACGTGCTCGAAGGTTACCCTTTGTCCTATCTCGGCGCCGGATCAGCCGAGACGGTCCATGTCATGGTCGAGGCGATGCGCCATGCCTATGTCGACCGCAACTCGGCGCTGGGCGATCCGGATTTCGTCGACAATCCGGTCTCGAAGCTGCTCGACAAGGCCTATGCCAAGGACATCCGAGAAAAGATCGATCCGTTCCGCGCCGGCGTCTCGAAGGACCTGATGCCGAAAGGTTTCGGCGAGTCGAAGGAAACCACCCATTATTCGATCATCGACAAGGACGGCAACGCGGTCGCGGTCACCTACACGTTGAACGGCTCCTTCGGAGCCGGCGTGGTTGCCGATGGCACCGGCATCCTGCTCAACAACGAGATGGACGATTTCACGCAGAAGCCCGGGGTGCCGAACCTCTATGGGCTGGTGCAGGGCGAGGCGAACGCCATCCAGCCGAGGAAGACGCCTCTATCCTCGATGAGTCCGACGATCGTGACCAGGGACGGCAAGCCATTCATGGTCATCGGCAGCCCGGGCGGTTCGCGCATTATCACCATCACGCTGGAGGCGATCCTCAACGTGATCGATCACGGCATGGACATTCAGCAGGCGGTCGACGCACCGCGCGTCCACCATCAATGGCTGCCGGATACGGTTTATGTCGAGCCTTTCGGGCTTTCGCCGGACACGGAGCGGCTGCTTGCCGGTATGGGCTACCATCTCGACCTGAGTGACGAGACCTGGGGGCGGGCGGCCGGCATCCTTGTCGGCGGGAAAAGCCTGGCGGAGATCGAGAAGGGCGGCGGCGCCCGCTACAACGGCGCCATCGACAGCCGCGCGGCCGCCGGCGAGGCGCTGGGCTATTAGACCACCAGCGTGATGGTCGAAGCGATCAGCATCACGGCGGCGATGGCGACGAACAGCGCATAGATGCGCGGCCGGTCCAGCAGCAGCGCATTGCCGGAAATCCAGGCCGCCGTGGCGCCGCCGAGCGCGAAGAGGAAGCCGTTGCGGTGGCCGAAGGACATGGAGGCGGCCATCAGGCCGCCGATGATCAGCGCGCCGAACACGATGATGACGGCGACCGCGTATTTCTCGAAATCATTGCCGCCGCCCATCACCGGCCCCATCGCGTTGAGATTGGGCAGGTCGTCCGGATCGAAAGGGTTGGCCGAGCCGTATTCGTCTTGACCGAGGGATTCGCGCATTATTCATTCTCCGCAGGGCGGCAACAAATCATCAACGCTCGCTAAGCGCAACCCGGCAAAGCCATCGCGGCGACGCGTTCATTGGACGGCTGGTGCCAACGTGCCACGGTTCTCCGGGCAAGCTAAACGGCCGGAGATTGGATCGGGTTCCACAAGCTTGATCTATCTCGAAAAATCGCTGCGCACGATACCGTGTCGCTGCAACTTATCGTAGAAGGTCTTGCGTGGAATGCCGAGCGCCTCGATGGTGCGGCGGACGTCGCCTTCATTGCGACCAAGTGTCTCGCGGATGATGTCGGCCTCGTAGCGATCGAGCCGTTCGGGCAACGGTATGGCGGCGTTGCTCTCCATTGCCGCCGGGAAAGGCGTTTCGGCAACGTCCTCAAGCCCAAGCACGAAGCGTTCGGCGAAATGGGCGAGTTCGCGCACATTGCCCGGCCAGTCATGCTCCCGCAGGTGCCGCTGGACCGCAGTGGACGTCGCCGGCACAGCGCGGCGAAAGCGGGCGGCGGCGCGCTCAGCAAAATAGCCGAACAGCAGCGGCACGTCATCCCGGCGCTCGCGCAGCGGAGGGATCGAAAGCGTCACCACATTGAGCCGGTAATAGAGGTCCTCGCGGAAAGCGCCGCGCTGGCTGGCATTGCCGAGGTCGACCTTGGCGGCGGCCACGACGCGCAAATCGACTGGCCGGATTTCATTGGTGCCGAGCGGCGTCACCTCGCGCATTTCGAGCACGCGCAGCATCTGCACCTGCGTCGAGGCCGGCATGCTTTCGATCTCGTCGAGGAACAATGTGCCGCCGCTCGAATGCTCGATGCGGCCGACGCGCTTCTTCTGCGCGCCGGTGAAGGCGCCGGCCTCATGGCCGAACAGCTCGCTTTCGATGACCGTCTCCGGCAGCGTGCCGCAATTGAGCGCGACGAAATTGCCCTTGGCGCGGCGGCTCCAGCGATGCAGCAGGTTCGCCACCACCTCCTTGCCCGAGCCCGTCTCGCCGGTCACCAGCACGTCGACATCGGTGTCGGCGATCTGCCTCAGCGTGCGGCGCAGTCGCTCCATCGCCGGCGTCTGGCCGATCAGCGGCAATCCCTCCTGCGCCTGCTCGGCCGCCTCGCGCAAGGCGCGGTTTTCCATCACCAGCCGGCGTTTTTCGGCGGCGCGGGCAACGCTTTGTGCCAGCCGGTCTGCGGCGAAGGGCTTGGTGATGAAGTCGTAGGCGCCATCCTTGATCGCCTTGACGGCCATTGCGATATCGCCGTGCCCGGTGACCAGGATGACGGGTATATCGGGGTCGAGATGCAAGACGCGGTCGAAAAGCTGCAGTCCGTCGATCTCCGGCATGCGGATGTCCGACACCACCACGCCGTCGAAATTCCGGTCGAGTGCCGCCAGCGCTTCGCTCGCCACCGAATAGGCCAACACCGCAAAGCCGGCAAGCTCCAGCGTCTGCCCTGTCGCCTTGAGCAGGTCCCTGTCGTCATCGATCAGGATCACGGGTGCGGGATCGTCCTTCGTCATGAGGCACCGGCTTTCGACAGGTGGATCGTGAAGCGTGTTCCCTGATCACCGCTCGTCACCTCGATGTGGCCGCCATAATCGGCGACGATGTCCTTGGAGATGACCAGGCCGAGGCCCAGGCCCTTTTCTTTCGAGGTGTTGAAGGGCGTGAACAGTGATTTCAGGATCGCGGGCGGGATGCCCGGCCCGTTATCCGAGACCGTGAGCGTCACGTCATCGTCCTTCTCGGCCGCCGCAACTTCGACCCGTGCGCCGTCGCGGCCATCAAGCGCTTCCAGCGCGTTCTGGAACAGGTTGATCAGCACCTGTTCCAGCCGCAGCCGGTTGCCCATTACTTTCAGCGCCGGCGGCGGCGGCGTGATCGCCAGCGCGTCCAGCCGGCCGGCGAAGCGGCTCCTGAGCAGCACGACTGCGCCCTCGATCACGCTGCGCAATTCCACGGGCTCTGCCGCCGTGCGGCCCTTGCGGGCGAAGGCCTTCAGCTCCTCGGTGATGCTTCCGATGCGCTCGGTCAGTGCGGCGATGGCGCCAAGATTCTCCTCGGCTGAGGCGCTCTGCTTGCGCTCCAGGAACACGCGCGCATTGTCGGCATAGGCGCGGATGGTCGCCACCGGCTGGTTGATCTCATGCGCGACGCCGGCGGCGACTTGGCCAAGGGTTGCAAGCCGGTTGGCTTGCACCAGCTCCTGCTGCATGACCTGCAGCTTCGCCTCGGTGCTTCGATGGTCGGCGATCTCGGCCTGCAGCCGGTCGCGCGCCCGGCTCAGATCCTGCGTGCGCTCGACGACGCGGCGCTCCAGCTCGGCGCGCGCGGCTTGTTCGGCGGCAATCCGCATCTGGGCGGACTGCCGGCGCCAAAGCAGATAGGCGGCCAAAGCGATGAGCGGCACAAGGACGCCCAGCACCAGGAGCCGCATTTCGCGCTGCGCGGCGGCGATCGGCGCTTCGGCTGGAACAAGATAGTCGAGCCGCCAGGACGTCGACGGCACCGCGGTTGAAAGCCGCAGATACTCGGCGTCGCTGCTCCCAGGCGTAAGGGCATGAACCAGCGCGACGTCGCTGGAGAGCGCCTCCGGCCTCGTGATCGGCAAAGGCACCAGGGGCGCATCGCCGAATTGTTGGCTGGCGCGGATTTCGGCGAGCACCGGCCGGCTGAGCGGTTCCGTCGTCAGGAAGCGCCAGGAGGGCACGCTTGTGATCAGCACCACGCCATGCGCGTCGCTGACAAAGGCTGGCCGGTTCGCCTCGTGCCAGTCGGCTTCGAGCTGGTCGAATTCCATCTTGACCACGACGACGCCGAGCGGCCCCGAGGCGCCGTCGACTCGCCGCGAGATGTATAGCCCGGGACGCTTGCTGACATTGCCGAGCGCGAAACATTCGGCGGTGCCGGTCTGCATCGCGCCTGAGAAATAGGCGCGGAAGCTGTAGTCGCTGCCGACGAAGCTCACCGGTTCGCGCCAGTTGCTGGAGGCGATCGCAAAACCATCGGTGCCGGTGACGTAGAGCACCGAGGCCTTGGTGCCGGAAACCAGCCCTTCCAGCTTGCGGTTGAGCATGTCGATCGAGGCAGGGCTTCGCTGGGTCAACGCGTCGTGTACCTGCTGGTCCTCCGACAGGAGCAGAGGCAGCGCGCGCGGATTTTCCAGCACCGCGCGCAGCAGAGCGACCTTGAGGTTTGCGTCGGTGCGTCCTTGCGTGGTTAAAGCCTCGATCTCCGTCGAACGGCCATAAAGGCCGGCGCCATAAAGCGCTGCCGCGATGATCGCCATAGCCACCGCCGTAAACAGCAGCCAGGCGCGCTGGGCTCGCCCGGCAAGCAGTTCGGGCGTCGAGGCAAGGGCAGCGGCAGGGCGTTGCAGCATGCCGCATTTGTGCATGTTTTCGCACAAAACACAATTCGACCTATGCGGATAACCGCACGGAAACTCTTGAGGGTGCCTGCCTTCAGTTCAAAAAAGTCAACAAAATCAGAGTTAAGAGGCTGCCGGCGCCATCTGGCACGCCCGTTGCAACTAGGTCCGTAGCAGCCGCGAGGCTGTGGAGGTCAACAGCCCCCTGGGAGGTCGAGCGTCTCGATCGGGGGCCGAACGGAGGATATGATGCAGACAGCAATCGCTGCCGCCGAACCGCGCGGCAAGGTTCCCTTTTACCGGCATCTCTATGTGCAGGTCCTGGTGGCGATCGCCGCCGGCATCCTGCTCGGCCATTTCTATCCCGATCTGGGCGCTTCGCTGAAGCCGCTTGGCGATGCCTTTATCAAGTTGGTCAAGATGGTCATCGCGCCGGTGATCTTCCTCACCGTGGCGACCGGTATCGCGGGCGTCTCCGACCTGCACAAGGTCGGCCGAGTCGCTGGCAAGGCGATGATCTATTTCCTTGTCTTCTCAACATTGGCGCTGATCGTCGGCCTCGTTGTGTCGAACGTCATCCAGCCCGGCGCCGGCATGCACATAAACCCCGCGACCCTCGACGCCTCGAAGGTCTCGACCTTCACTGAGAAGGCGCATGACACGACCATCGTCGGCTTCCTGATGAACATCATCCCAGACACCATCACCGGTGCCTTTGCGCAGGGCGACATTCTGCAGGTGCTGTTCTTCTCGGTGCTGTTCGGCATTGCGCTGGCGCTCGTCGGCGAGCGTGGCCGCCCTGTGGTCGATTTCCTGCAGGCCTTGACCGCGCCGATCTTCCGCCTCGTCGCCATCCTGATGAAGGCGGCGCCCATCGGCGCGTTCGGTGCCATGGCCTTCACCGTCGGCAAGTACGGCATCGGCACGATCGCCAATCTCGCCTTCCTGATCGGCACCTTCTACCTGACGTCGCTGCTCTTCGTGCTCGTCGTCCTCGGCGCGGTCGCATGGTACAACGGCTTCTCCATCCTGGCGCTGATCCGCTACATCAAGGAGGAACTGCTGCTTGTGCTAGGGACCTCTTCGTCCGAGGCGGCACTTCCCGGCCTAATGGCCAAGATGGAGCGTGCTGGCTGCAACCGCTCGGTGGTCGGCCTGGTCATCCCGACCGGTTATTCCTTCAACCTCGACGGCACCAACATTTACATGACGCTGGCCGCGCTGTTCATCGCCCAGGCGACCGACACGCCGCTCACCTTCGGCGACCAGATCCTGCTTCTGCTCGTCGCCATGCTGAGCTCGAAGGGTGCTGCCGGCATCACCGGCGCCGGCTTCATCACACTGGCCGCCACGCTCTCGGTCGTGCCCTCGGTGCCGGTCGCCGGCATGGCGCTGATCCTCGGCGTCGACCGCTTCATGTCGGAATGCCGTGCGCTGACGAACTTCGTCGGCAATGCGGTGGCGACCATCGTCGTGGCGCGCTGGGAAGGCGAGCTCGACCAGAAGCAATTCGCCGCCGCCATGGCTGGCCAGTTGCCGGAAGAGGCGGACCTCGCGCTGTCCGGCGGCCTGCTGCCGGCGGAGTGACAGGCAACTTCAGGCATCCCTCCCGAACCTGTGCAGGCCGCCGCTCAGCCGCGGCCTGTTCTTTTTGCCGGCCGCCGCATAGGGTGAACGAGCCGGATTCTCGGCGAATTATTCAGCCGAGAGGGCGTTCTATGAGCGGTGCGTTCCCCGAAATCTACGCGGTCCGCCACGGCGAGACCGAATGGAGCGCCTCGGGCAGGCACACTGGCCGCACCGACATTCCGCTGACGGTGAAAGGCGAGGAGGCCGCACGCGGTCTTGTCGACCGTTTTGAGGGTCTGACGTTCCAGGCGATCTGGTCGAGCCCCTCGCAGCGCGCCTTCGATACCTGCCGCCTCGCTGGCTTCGGCGAGGACGCAATCAAGAAGTCGGACCTGCAGGAATGGGATTATGGCGCTTACGAGGGCATGACGACCAAGGAGATCCTGTCGAAGCGCCCCGGCTGGCAATTGTTTCGCGACGGCTGTCCTGACGGGGAGACGGCGGCCGATGTCGGCGCCCGCGCCGATGCCGTCATCGCCGGGCTTCGCGCGGTTGCCGGCAATGTGCTCATCTTCTCCAGCTCGCATTTCCTGCGTGTTCTCGCGGCGCGCTGGGTCGGCCTGCCGCCGGAAGGCGGCGAGCATTTCGTCCTCGATACCGCGAGCCTCAGCATCCTGGGCTACGAGCATGACCTGACCGAGCCGGTCATCCGGCGCTGGAACCAGAAGTAGCGAGCGCGGGCTCTCCCTCATCCGGCCGCTGCGCGGGTGAGGAGAAGTGCGTGACGCATCAAGTTGCCAAGGTCGCCAACTCGTCGCTTGTCAGGTGCCGCGCCTTGCCCTTGGCAAGCTCGCCGAGCTGAAGGCCGCCGATGGCCACTCTGATCAGCCTCAGCACCTCGATGTCGAAAGCGCCGAGCAGCCTGCGGATCTGCCGATAGCGCCCTTCGTCGAGCACGATCTCCAGCCAGGCCGTCCGCCCGCCGCTGCGCAGCAGCGCGATCGAGCTTGCCGTGAGCAACTCGCCGTCGACGACAGAGCCCTGGCGAAAGCGCTCGAGCATTTCCTCGTCAGGCACTGAAGCGATCTGCACGTGATAGGTCTTGGCGACATGCGAGGCGGGGTCGAGAAGGCGGTTCGCCCAGCGCGTGTCATTGCTCAGCAAAAGCAGGCCTTCGCTTGCCTTGTCGAGGCGCCCGACGGGAGCCACGAAAGGCAGGTCGAGCCCTCCCAGGCAGTCATAGACGGTGCCGCGGCCTTCGGGATCGTCGCGGGTCGTGACCAGCCCGCGGGGCTTGTTGAGCATCAGATAGACCTTGCGCTGGGCAACGACGCGCTGGCCGTCGACGGTGATGCGGTCGCGGTCTGGATCGATGCGCAGCAAGGCATCGCGCGCGGTCTTGCCGTTTACCTGCACGCGCCCGTCCGCGACGAGGCGCTCGGCCTGCGTGCGCGAGCAAAAGCCAAGCTTGGACAGGGCTCGGGCGAGGCTGACCTTCGGGGTTGCGGATCGTCGGTCGGGTTGGCGTGCCACTGTCTTTGTCTTCAATCGTCTCAAAACGCCGCAACCGATGCCACGCCTGGCGAGATCGGCGCAAGCGGCTCCGTCACCTCTCTCGGGTCGCCAATTCACTCCTGCGGCGCGCTCAGCCGCCGGTAGGAGACGCCGTCGAATGTTGCCGTCACGAAGCTTTTGACCGACATCGTGCGCTTGCGTCCGTCGCTGCAGGCATAGAGCGGCCAGCCGGCTTCGCTGCATTCGCTGGCCATGCAGATGCGGGCGACGCAGTTGCCCGTGGTCAGGCGAAAGCCGCCCTTGCCGGCAAAGCCCTGCAGCAGGCTGCCGTCCGCCGAGCGCCATGTCCGTTGCTGGAATTCTGGCCGCAGCAGCCGGGGCTCGAGCGGCGCGGCCAAACCGGCCTGGATCGCGGCGCTCGAATACTGAAGCCGATAGCGCGCCATGCCGGTCGTGTATGCGGTGACAAGATCGGATTGGCCCGAATAGGCTGTCGCGAGATCAGTTCGGTCGAAAAGATGAGACGCGCGCGGCTCCGCCCCTGACAGTCTCGTCAGGGCAGCGATGACGACAAGGGCCAGGCAGACGCGCAACATCCCGATTTCCAGCAGCCATACCCATGCGGCGCCGGGTTGCCCGGCTGCCTGTGCGTACAATCTTTCCAATCGGATTTTCGCGCAAGCCGCCCTGTATTCGAGAGGTGCAGGGAATGACCTCGCTTTCGTCAGCTATTGGCGGCCGGTGGCAGCTCGAACAGGTGGGCGCCGTTCTCCCGCCCTCGGTCGACATAGCCGATCACACGGAACCATTTCGCCACGTCCGGCCTGTCCAGCCAGCTGCGCGAATGTATGGGGAGGTTGCCGGCAAGCGCCTGGACATGGCGGATGTGCCGCTTGCAGAAGCGAACCGTCGAGGCGTTGAAGAAATCCTCCCGCGCCGCGAACAGCGTGTCCGCGGCATCCGCACGTTCATGCCAGGCGATGATCGCCACTGCCCTGTTGTCCTGGACGAGCGCATGCGCCCGGCCTTCCTTCAGGTTCATCATCAGATTGTCATAGGCGCTTTTGGTGTCCTTGCCGGCAGCCACATATTCGTCCGACATTCGCCTGGACAGGCCGTGGAAAACATCTTCCAGGTCTCCGACCGTCGCCGCGCGTGCTCTCATTTCTCCTCCTGAAAGCCCAGTAGCAGTTTGCCTCAGGGAAGTAGGATCACCAAGGGAACTGAATCCTCATTCTGGTCATATCACGAAATCTCATTCTGCGTGGATGGGTTCGGTCCCTGGTTGCGCTCGCATATAAGCATCGGCTTGGAATTGGATTTCCGCTGTCGGAGACTGGTCGGCTTCCGGGCCGGCTCCGGCCACATCGTCCCCAGGCGGCTATGATCGACCTGATTGAAGCATATACGAGGCGGCCTTCGTTCCGCAGCGGCGGGATGACGGGTTCGCATGGGCTGAGGTCGACGGGCTCTATGCGTTGCTGCCGCACCTGCCCGTGCCAGCCCTTGCAGCTACTGGCGCCCAATGACCGGTGTCGAGATGTCGGCGAAAGGCGTATCGTTGAATTCGTCGACGGCCTGCCATAAAAGGCGCAAGTTCTCGACCGGCTTGAGGAGTTCCGGACGCGATCGCAGGCTGTCGGCGAAAGGTCGGTCCGGTCTGACCACAACGTTTGGGGACACGCATTGACGTCGAGCGGGCCTATCCTGATCACCGGCGCGGCCGGCTTCATAGGGTTTCACCTCTGCCACAGGCTGCTTGCCGAAGGCCGGCAGGTTGTCGGCCTCGATTCCATGAACGAATATTACGACGTTGCCCTGAAGCAGGCGCGGCTCGACAGGCTGAAAGCGTTCGCGAACTTTCGTTTCGAGCATGTCGATCTCGCCGACCGCGATGACATTTCGGCGGTCTTTGCCTCGGCAGCGCCGGAGATCGTCGTCAATCTCGCCGCGCAGGCGGGCGTCCGCTATTCGCTGATCAACCCGCACGTCTACGCACAGAGCAATCTCAGCGGTTTCCTCAACATCCTGGAAGGGTGCCGTCAAGCCTCGGTCGGCCATCTTGTCTATGCGTCGTCGAGCTCGATCTATGGCGGCAGCACGCGCATGCCGTTCTCAGTGCATGATTCCGCCGACCATCCCCTGAGCCTCTATGCCGCCAGCAAGAAGGCGAACGAGCTCATGGCCCACACCTACAGCCATTTGTTCGGGCTGCCGACGACCGGCTTGCGCTTCTTCACCGTCTACGGTCCATGGGGACGGCCCGACATGGCCTTGTTCATCTTCACCAGGGCCATCCTCGCCGGCCAGCCGATCGACGTCTTCAACCACGGCAACATGCAGCGGGACTTCACCTACATCGACGACGTCGTCGAGAGCGTAATCCGCGTCATGGAGCATCCCGCGACGCCCGACCCCGATTGGACAAGCGCGGCCCCGGACCCGGCGACAAGCAATGCGCCGTACAGGATCCACAACATCGGCGACAGCTCGCCTGTCCAACTGAGCCGGCTGATCGACGTGCTGGAAGACGCGCTCGGCCGCAAGGCAATCCGCAACCTGATGCCGCTCCAGCAGGGCGACGTGCTGGCGACCTACGCCGACGTCACCTCGCTCGAGGAGGTGACCGGCTTCAAGCCCAGGATCCCGATCGAGGTCGGCGTTCCGCGCTTCGTGGAATGGTATCGGGATTTCTACCAGGTCTGATTGGGCGCCTGCGACAATGGCCTCGTGGCCGGGTACTAAAGCATGTCTCCCGAAAGTGGGAACCGGTTCGGGATAAAGACATGCGTAAAAAATCAAAACCTAAAGCGCATGGAGCGAATCTGAAAGATCGCGACGCGCTTTAGCGGCCGGTCGTCGAGGCCTGACTGTCGATCCACAGCGCGATCAGCGTGCAGGCCGCGCCTGAAAGCAGATAGGCGCCGGCGGCGATGAGGCCGAAAGTGCCGGCCAGCAGCAGCGCTGCAAGTGGTGCGAAGCCGGCGCCGAACATCCAGGCGAGGTCCGAGGTCACCGCCGAGCCGGTGTAGCGGTGCTGGCGCGAGAAGCTCGACGCGACCACGCCCGAGGATTGCCCGAAGCTCAAGCCCAGCAGGATGAATCCCATCACCATGAACACGGTCTCGCCGACAGTGCCGCCATTGAGAAGCTGCGGGGCAAAGCCGCTGAATGCGGCGATGGCGACGGCGCCGCCGCCGAGCAAAGCACGACGCCCGACGCGGTCGGCCAGCGGCCCCGACGCGACGATCGCGGCGATGCCGAACAGCGCGCTCACCGCCTCGATGACCAGGAACCGCTCCGGCCCTTCATTGGTGAACAGGAACACCCAGGACAGCGGGAACACCGTCACCATATGGAACAGTGCGAAGCTCGCCAGCGGCGCGAAGGCGCCGACGACGACGTTGCGGCCTTCCGTGCTGATCATGTCCCTGATGCGGGTGGGCTGCAGGTCACCGCTCTCGTAGAGCTTCGAGAATTCGGGCGTGACGACGATGCGCAGCCGGGCAAACAGCGCCACGACATTGATGGCAAAAGCGACGAAGAACGGATAGCGCCAGCCCCAGGCGAAGAAATCGTCGGCCGAGAGATTGGCGACGAAGAAGGCGAACAGCGAGCTTGCCACGATAAGCCCGATCGGCGCGCCGAGCTGCGGGATCATCGCATAGATGCCGCGCCGGTTCTGCGGCGCGTTCAGCGCCAGCAGCGAAGGCAACCCGTCCCAAGTTCCGCCGAGCGCCAGGCCCTGCAGGAAGCGGGTAAGTGCCAGCAGCCAGGCGGCGACCGCGCCGACATCTTCATAGGACGGCAGGAACGCCATGGCGACGGTCGAGGTGCCAAGAAGGAAAAGCGCGATCGTCAGCTTGGCGCCGCGGCCATAGGCGCGGTCGATTGCCATAAACAGCACCGTGCCGAACGGACGCGCGATAAAGGCCAGCGCGAAGATGGCGAAGGAGTAGAGCGTCCCGGCCAGCGGATCGTGCGTCGGAAAGACAAGCTTGGGGAACACGATCACGGAAGCGATCGCATAGACGAAGAAATCGAAGAACTCCGACGTCCTGCCGATGATCACGCCGACAGCGATATCGCCAGCGCTGACCTGGCCGTGATGCGAGCCGATCAGCCTGCTGTCAGTTTCGGCAGTCGAAGTTTCAGCCATCTTTTCCGTCGTCACCGAGTTGGATGTAGGACGCGCTTGTCATTCCCATTGTGCGTTGCACACTTTCGCCAAAGCCGCGCCGACTGGGCATTGGACAAATTGTCCAATGTCGTCTCGGGTCCGTCAGCGATAGCCGTTGGTCGATACCGCATTGCACATGATAGGCCTGTTGCGCCGGACGATCGAGAGCAGCATTTGATGAAACGATCCGGAGCCCTGCTTCTGTTCCCCCTGGCCGTGCTGCTTAGCGGCTGCGATTTCGTCGTGCTGGCGCCCGCGGGCGACGTGGCAGTGCAGCAGCGCGACCTGCTCGTCGTCTCGACCCTTTTGATGCTGCTCATCATCGTGCCCGTCATGGCGCTGACCGTGTTCTTTGCCTGGCGCTACCGCCAATCCAGCACCACGGCGACCTACACGCCAGACTGGGATCATTCGACCAAACTGGAGCTGGTGATCTGGGCAGCGCCCCTGCTCGTCATCATATGCCTCGGCGCGCTGACCTGGCTCGGCACGCATCTGCTCGATCCCTACCGGCGTATCGACCGGATCGAGGCCGGCCAGCCGGTCACGCAGGAACACAAGCCGCTCAGGGTCGAGGTCGTCGCGCTCGACTGGAAGTGGCTCTTCATCTATCCGGATTACGGCATCGCTTCCGTCAACGAGCTTGCCGCGCCGGTCAACCAGCCGATCGACTTCCGCATCACCTCGTCGACGGTGATGAACTCCTTCTACATTCCTGCCCTTGCCGGACAGATCTACGCCATGCCCGCCATGGAGACGAAGCTTCACGCCGTCATCAACAGGCCGGGCACCTATACGGGCTTCTCGGCCAATTACAGCGGTGCCGGCTTCTCCGGCATGCGCTTCGCGTTTCACGGCCTGTCCGACCAGGCCTTCACTGACTGGGTGGCGCAGGCCAAAGGCGCGCAGGCCAAGCTTAGCCGCGAGACCTATCTCGAGCTCGAACGTCCGAGCGAGAACGAGCCGGTCCGGCACTATGCCTCCGTCGATCCCGACCTTTATGGCGCCATCCTCAATTTGTGTGTCGAGCCCGGCAAAATGTGCATGAACGAGATGATGTCGATCGACGCCAAGGGCGGTCTTGGGCTCGCCGGCGTCCGCAACACCCTGCCGCTGCAATATGACAAGCTTGCCCGGCGCGGCGCCGTGTTCGGCAGCGATCCGTCCTATGTCGCCAGCATCTGCACGGCGGAGGAGGCGGCTGCCGCCTCGCGCGCGACCCGTAATGACGATGACAGGGATTGGCCGCTCAGGGACCTGTCCCCGCTGCGCGGCGTCGGCCTGCTCGCGCCGGGCGCCGGCAGCCGCCGCGCCGACGCCGACACGCCGTCGCTCGGCCTGCTGCGCTTCGAATTGTGAGGAATGGCGGATGCCTGAAACGCTGACCAAATTCATCTTCGGCCGCCTCACTCTGGAGTCGCTGCCGCTGCACGAGCCGATCCTCGTCGCCACTTTCGTCGTGGTGGCGCTCGGCGGCTTCGCGCTTCTCGGCGCCATCACCTATTTCAAGCTCTGGGGCTACCTCTGGCGCGAGTGGTTCACCAGCGTCGACCACAAGAAGATCGGCATCATGTACATGGTGCTCGGCCTCGTCATGCTTTTGCGCGGCTTCTCCGACGCCATCATGATGCGCCTGCAGCAGGCGATCGCCTTCAACGGTTCGGAAGGTTATCTCAACGCCCATCACTACGATCAGATATTCACTGCCCATGGCGTGATCATGATCTTCTTCGTGGCGATGCCCTTCGTCACCGGGCTGATGAACTTCGTCGTGCCCCTGCAGATCGGCGCGCGCGATGTCTCCTTCCCCTTCCTCAACAATTTCAGCTTCTGGATGACCGTGGGCGGCGCCATCCTGGTCATGGCCTCACTGTTCGTCGGCGAGTTCGCCCGCACCGGCTGGCTGGCCTATCCGCCGCTCTCGGGCATCAATTACAGTCCGGATGTCGGCGTCGACTACTACATCTGGGCGCTGCAGGTCGCCGGCGTCGGCACGACCCTATCGGGCATCAACCTGATCTGCACCATCATCAAGATGCGGGCCCCCGGCATGACCATGATGCGCATGCCCGTCTTCACCTGGACCTCACTCTGCACGAACGTGCTGATCGTGGCGTCCTTTCCGGTGCTGACGGCGGTGCTCACGCTCTTGGCGCTCGACCGCTATGTCGGCACCAACTTCTTCACCAACGATTTCGGCGGCAACCCGATGATGTATGTGAACCTCATCTGGATATGGGGTCACCCGGAGGTCTACATCCTCATCCTGCCGCTGTTCGGCGTCTTCTCCGAGGTCACCTCGACCTTCTCCGGCAAGCGCCTGTTCGGCTACACCTCGATGGTCTACGCCACGGTGGTCATCACCATCCTGTCCTATCTTGTCTGGCTGCACCACTTCTTCACCATGGGCTCCGGCGCCAGCGTCAACTCCTTCTTCGGCATCACCACGATGATCATCTCCATCCCGACAGGGGCGAAGATGTTCAACTGGCTTTTCACCATGTATCGCGGCCGTATCCGCTTCGAGCTGCCGATGATGTGGACGGTGGCTTTCATGCTCACCTTCGTTGTCGGCGGCATGACAGGCGTGCTGCTTGCAGTGCCGCCGGCCGACTTCGTTTTGCACAACAGCCTGTTCCTGATCGCGCATTTCCACAACGTCATCATCGGCGGCGTGCTGTTCGGCCTGTTCGCCGGCATCGCCTACTGGTGGCCCAAGGCCTTCGGCTTCAGGCTCGATCCGTTCTGGGGCAAGGTCTCGTTCTGGTGTTGGGTGCTCGGCTTCTGGTTCGCCTTCATGCCGCTCTATATCCTCGGCCTGATGGGCGTGACGCGCCGCATGCGCGTCTTCGACGATCCATCGCTGCAGATCTGGTTCGTCATCGCTGCCTTCGGCGCGGTGCTGATCGTCTGCGGCATCGCCGCCTTCCTGGTGCAGATCTTCGTCTCGATCCGCAAGCGGGCCGAACTGGTCGACGTCACCGGCGATCCGTGGGACGGCCGCACGCTCGAATGGTCGACCTCCTCGCCGCCGCCCGCCTATAATTTCGCTTTCACGCCGGTCATCCGTGACAACGACGCCTGGTTCGACATGAAGAGAGCCGGCTACCGGCGCCCACTCTCCGGCTTCAGGCCAATTCACATGCCGAAGAACACCGGTACCGGGGTCATCCTGGCGATCTTCAGCGTCGCCCTCGGCTTCGGCCTGATCTGGTACATGTGGTGGCTGGCGGCGCTGAGCTTCGTCTGCCTGATCGCCACCGCGATCGGCCACACCTTCAACTATCACCGCGACTTCGACATCCCGGCGGCCGAGGTCGCGCAAACGGAAGAGGCGAGGACGGCGCTCCTCTCCGCTCAGGGGGCTAGGGCTTGAGCATGGCATCCACGGCTATCACGGCCGGCGCCGAGCCGGTCTTCCACCTGGAAGAGGAGCATGCGCACGCCGAAGGCGGCAGCACCATGCTCGGCTTCTGGCTTTATCTGATGAGCGACTGCCTGATCTTCGCCATGCTGTTCGCGGCCTTTGGCGTGCTCGGCGGCAATTACGCGGCGGGTCCGGCGCCGAAGGACCTGTTCGATCTCGGCCTGGTGGCGGTCAACACCACCATGCTGCTGCTCTCCTCGATCACCTATGGCTTCGCCATGCTGACGATGGACAAGGGCCGTGTCGGCGCGACGCAAGGCTGGCTAGCCGTGACCATGCTGTTCGGCTTGACGTTCCTGTCCATCGAACTCTACGAATTCGCCCACATGATCCATGAGGGCGCGACGCCGCAGCGCAGCGCCTTCCTGTCGTCCTTCTTCACGCTGGTCGGCACGCACGGCCTGCATGTCACCTTCGGCATCGTCTGGATGGTGACGCTGATGGTGCAGGTCGCGAGACACGGCTTCATCGAGGCCAACCGCCGCCGGTTGATGTGCCTCTCGATGTTCTGGCACTTCCTCGACGTCGTCTGGATCGGCGTCTTCACCTTCGTCTATCTGATGGGAACTTTGCGATGATCGCTCATGATCATGCCGGTCACGACCACGCCCATGGCGGCGCAGCGCACGGATCGCTCAAGGGCTATTTGATCGGCTTCGTCCTTTCGGTGGTGCTCACCGCCATCCCGTTCTGGATGGTCATGACCGGCGCCATCGACAATAAGCAGGCGACGGCCGTCATCATCATGGCCTTCGCCGCGGTGCAGATCGTGGTTCACATGATCTTCTTCCTGCACATGACCCCCGCCTCGGAAGGCGGATGGTCGATGCTGGCGCTCATCTTCACGGTGATCCTCGTCGTCATCGTGCTGAGCGGCTCGCTCTGGGTGATGTACCACCTCAACGCCAACATGATGCCTGGGCTCCACGAAATGCGGCAGATGCCATGAGCCCTGTTGCGGGCGTGAGGAGGGCCAATTTCAAGGCAAAAGTCAGGGCCGGCCGGGAAGGTATAGGCACTCCCGCGCCGTCGAAAGGCTCCGCTTCGCGCTTCTTGCTTGCGCTGTTGGGACTTCTCGGCGTTCTGACGTTTCTTGGGCTCGGCATCTGGCAGCTGGAAAGGCGCGCCTGGAAACTCGATCTGATCGCCCGCGTCGACCAGCGCATCCATGCTGCGGTCGTCGATGCGCCAGGACCCGCGACATGGGCTGATATCAATGCCGCAGGCTATGAATATCGCCATGTGCGCCTGACCGGCAGGTTCATCGGCGGCGCCAACACGCTGGTGCAGGCGGTGACCGAGCTTGGCGGCGGCTATTGGGTGCTGACGCCGATGCGCGAAGACCGCGGCTTCACGGTCCTCGTCAACCGCGGCTTCATTCCGCAGGAGCGCAAGGCCGCATTTCAACAAGAGAGCGGCGGCCCGAGCTCGCCTAGGACGATTGACGGGCTGTTGAGGATCAGCGAGCCCGGCGGCGGCTTCCTGCGCAGCAACGATCCGGCCGCCGACCGCTGGTACTCGCGGGACATCGCGGCAATCGCCAAGGAGCGCCGCCTGACCGATTTTGCGCCCTATTTCATCGATGCCGGGACGTCCGGCGCGGACAGCTGGCCGCGCGGCGGCCTTACCGTCGTCACCTTCCGCAACAGCCATCTTGTCTATGCTCTGACCTGGTTTGCCCTAGCAGCGATGCTGGCGGTGGCGCTTGCCAGGCCTATCCTCGCCACTTGCAGGCGGGGAAGCGCCGCAAGATGAACATCCCCATCTCGCGGCTTCATCACGACAAGCCGTTGCTGACGGTTCCTCCCGCCCAGCAGGGAGGCGCCGTCTCGAACGCCGACGTCACGAACAGGAAGAACCTCCTGCTCCTCATCCAACTGCGCTGGCTGGCGGTGGCGGGGCAGGTGCTGACCATCCTGGTGACGCAATACTGGTTCGCCATCCCGCTGCCGCTCATCGAGATGGCCGGCGTGGTGCTGTTCCTCGTCGGGTTGAACATCTTCAGCCTGCTCGCCCTGCGCGGCAATCGCCGCATTAGCAACGCGCAGCTCTTCGTCGCGCTGATCTTCGATATGGCGGCGCTGACCACGCAGCTTTATCTGAGCGGCGGCGCCTCGAATCCGTTCGTCTCGCTCTATCTGCTGCAGATCACCCTCGGCGCCGCGTTGCTGGCGCCATGGTCGACCTGGATCCTGGTGGTGGCAGCCTCCGCCTGCTTCGTCTTCCTTATCTTCGTCTTCCAGCCGATCGCGCTTCCGCATCACGGCGGCAGCGATCTGCTGTCGCTGCATCTGCGCGGCATGTTCATCTGCTTCGTGCTGGCGGCTGGCCTGATCGTGATCTTCATGACGCGCATCAACCGCAACCTGCGCGAACGCGATGCCTATCTCGCGGACCTGCGCCAGCGTTCGGCCGAGGAAGATCACATCGTGCGCATGGGCCTGCTGGCCTCTGGCGCCGCGCATGAACTTGGCACGCCGCTCTCGACCATATCGGTCATCCTGTCCGACTGGCGCCAGATGCAGGTCGTCAGGCGCAACCGTGAGCTTTCCGAAGACGTGGCTGAGATGCAGGCGCAGATCGAGCGCTGCAAAAGTATCGTGACCGGCATCCTGATGTCCTCCGGCCAGGCGCGGGGCGAGGGCACGATCCGCACCACGATCCGCCACTTCCTCGATGACCTTGTCCAGGAGTGGCGTGTCAGCCGCCAGCCTTCCAAGCTGGACTTCAGCAACGGTTTCGAGCCGGACGAGCAGATCGTGTCCGATACGGCGCTGCGGCAAGTGATCTTCAATGTGCTCGACAATGCGCTGGAAGCATCGCACGATTGGGTCGGCGTCACTGCCGAGCGGCAGGATGAAAAGCTGGTGCTCACCGTCAAGGATCGCGGACCGGGTTTCGACAAGGATATTCTGGCCGCGCTCGGCCAGCCCTATATGTCGAGCAAGCAGCGTCCGGGCGGCGGCCTGGGCCTCTTCCTGGTGTTCAATGTCGTGCGCAAGCTCGGCGGCGACGTTTCGGCGCGCAACATGGCCGACGGCGCCTGCGTTACCCTTTCGCTGCCGCTGGCGGCGCTGACCGATGGAGGTGATCGTGAAGCCTGATCGATCCCTGTTCGTCGTCGAGGACGACACGACTTTCGCGCGCACGCTCAAACGCTCGTTTGAAAAGCGTGACTACGACGTCGTGGTCTGCCATGACCGCGAGGCGCTGCTTGTCGCGCTGGAGAAGGCCGTTCCGGCCTACGCCGTCGTCGATCTCAAGCTCGGAGCGGGATCGGGCCTCGAATGCGTCAAGCTGCTCAGCGCCCGCAACCCGTCGATGCGAATCGTCGTGCTGACGGGTTTTGCCAGCATCGCCACGGCGGTCGAGGCGATCAAGCTCGGCGCCTGTCACTATCTGGCCAAGCCCGCCAACACCGATGACATCGAAGCCGCCTTCGGCCGCGACGAGGGAGATGTGTCGGTGCCGCTCACCAGTCGTCCCACCTCGATCAAGAACCTGGAATGGGAGCGCATCCACGAGACGCTGGTCGAGACCGGCTTCAACATCTCGGAAACCGCCCGCCGCCTCGGCCTGCACCGGCGTACGCTCGCCCGCAAGCTCGAGAAGCGCGTGGTGCAATAACTATCCGACCGCCACGGCCAGCACCGAGATGCAGTCGCCCGCCTTGACCAGACCTGGAAAGTGACGCGCGGCGAGCAGCCCCGACATCCGGGCCCTGATCTCCTGCGGCGCTTGGCCGGTGCGGCCGAGCGGATGGATGCGCGCTACCACCTGGCCCTCTTCCACGGGCTCGCCGAGATCGATCATGGTCTCGATCATCCCGTCCTCCTCGGCGAATGCGAAGCAATCGCCCGACGGCATATCGAGCCACTGCGTTCTACCCTTTTCGACCGCACCATCGACGATGCCGGCGTGACGCAGCACGTTGAGGATGCCGCACCGGGCAATCCGCACCGTCTCGGCCCGCGAGGTCCCGCCGCCGCCGAGCTCGGTGGTGACGAAGACCTTGCCCATGTCCTCGGCCGCAGTGTCATACATCCCGACGGCATCGATCTCGGTCATTCGCATCGAGAACGGCGCCGAGAAGGCCTCGACCGCGGCGAAGGCCTTTTTCTCCTGCACCTTGTCCGGCAGCGTATGCGCGGCGCAGAAGGGCACGAAATCCAGCGTCTTGCCGCCGGAATGGAAGTCGAAGACGATGTCCGCGCGCGGCAGCAATTCACGCTGGAAATAGTCGGCGATCTTCTCCGTTACGGTGCCGTCGGGGCGGCCGGGGAAAGAGCGGTTCATGTTACCCTTGTCGATCGGCGAGGTGCGGGTGCCGGCCCGGAACGCCGGATAGTTCATCGCCGGCACGATGATGATCGTGCCGGAGACTTGTTTCGGATCGAGCGTGCGGGCGAGCTCGTAGAGCGCCAACGGCCCTTCATACTCGTCGCCGTGATTGCCGCCGGTCAGCAGCGCCGTCGAGCCCTTGCCGTTGCGCACGACGCAGACCGGGATCATCACCGACCCCCAGGCGGAATCGTCGCGGCTGTAGGGCAGGCGCAAAAAGCCGTGCTGGACGCCGTCGCGCTCGAAGTCGACGGTCGGCGCGATCGGCGATGGGCGCAGAGCTGACATCGGCCTCAGTCCTTCACGAAGAGCTTGCGCGGCACATTGGCCAGGCATTCGACGCCGGTGTCGGTGATCAGGATCGACTCGGTGATCTCCAGGCCCATCGTCTCCAGCCACAGTCCCGTCATGAAGTGGAAGGTCATGCCGGGCCTGAGCTCGGTGCGGTCGCCGGGACGCAGGCTCATGGTGCGCTCGCCCCAGTCCGGCGGATAGGAGATACCGATCGGGTAGCCGGTGCGGTTGTCCTTGACGATGCCGTATTTCTTCAGGACGGCGAAGAAGGCATTGGCGATGTCCTCGCAGGTGTTCCCTGGTTTTGCGGCGGCCAGGCCGGCCTCCATGCCTTCCAGCGTTGCCTTCTCGGCGTCGAGGAACGCCTGCGTCGGCTTGCCGAGGAAGACTGTGCGCGACAGCGGACAATGGTAACGGTTGTAGCAGCCGGCGATTTCGAAGAACGTGCCCTCGTTCGCCTTCATCGGTTTGTCGTCCCAGGTGAGATGCGGCGCCGAGGCGTCCGCCCCCGAGGGCAAGAGCGGCACGATCGCTGGATAGTCGCCGCCGATGCCCGCGACGCCGCGCGTGCCGGCATCGTAGATCTCGGCGACGAGATCGCATTTGCGCATGCCGACCTCTATTTTGTCGACGATGCGCTGGTGCATCGCCTCGACGATGCGGGCGGCATTGCGCATGTACTCGATCTCGGTCGGGCTCTTCACCGCGCGCTGCCAGTTCACCAGCGCGGTGGCGTCGGCGAAACGGGCATTGGGCAAATGCTTCTGAAGAGCTGCGAAGGCAGCCGCCGAGAACCAGTAATTGTCCATCTCGACGCCAATGGAGAGCTTGTCCCAGCCGCGCTCGGCCAGCACGCTGGCGAGATAATCCATCGGATGCCGCTCGGTCGACTGCACATAATGGTCGGCGTAGCCGATGATGTTGTCATGCGCGAGATAGGCTGTGCGCTTGGCGCCGTTGGCGTCCTGCCCGCGACCGTACCAGACCGGCTCGCCCGTAGGCGGCACGATGACCGCCTGATGCACGTAGAAGGACCAGCCGTCATAACCCGTCAGCCAGGCCATGTTGGAGGGATCGCTGACGATCAAAAGATCGACGCCCTTGGCCTCCATGGCTTTGCGCGTCTTAGCGAGGCGATCGGCAAATTCGCTCCGCGAGAATTTCAAGTTTGGCTGCATTGTTCTTGGTCCTCGTTTGTTGGGCCTTGCGGCCGGTACTAGCTCTCGAAAATCGTTCCGGCGTTCGCCGCCCGCGCGCGATCGCGCGCAAGCGTGGCGATCGCGGTGTCCTGCACGCCGGTGCCGGTGAGATCAGCGATGGTGATGTCGCTGGCCGAGCGCCGGCCGTGCTTGCTGCCGGCTATGATCTGGCCGAGCTCGGTGACCTCGGCGTCGGCAGCCATTACGCCTGCATCGATTGCGTGATGGAGCTCGCCGAGGCGCCGCGTCTGCTTCGCACTGTCGGCCACATAGAGATCGGCCATGCGCAGGATCGCCGGCGCGATCTCGTTCTTGTGCTCGGCATCGGAGCCCATCGCGGTGATGTGTTGTCCGGCGGAAACGAAACCGGGCTTGATCAGCGGTTCGGTCGATGGCGTCGTGGTGACGATGATGTCGGCGCCGGCTGCCGCGTCCGCCGCATCCGGCTCGGCGCGAACCATGATGCCGAGCCTGTCGCGCAAGCGGGCGGCGGTTGCTTCGGCCTTGGCGGCATCGCGCGCCCAGATACGCGCTTCCTCGATCGGCCGCACGAGGCGCAGCGCTTCCAATTGCAGGCCGGCCTGCAAACCGGCGCCGAAGATCGCCGCGACCTTGGAGTCCTCGCGCGACAGATGCCTGGCCGCAACAGCGCCAGCAGCGGCGGTGCGGACATCGGTCAGATAACCATTGTCGAGCAGCAGCGCCTCGACCACGCCGGTCTTGGCCGAGAGCAGCACCATCATGCCGCCGCCGCTCGGCAGGCCGAGCTTCGGATTGTCGAAGAAGCCGGAGCTGATCTTGACGGCGAAGCCGTCTATGCCCGGCACATAGGCGGACTTCACGTCGACCTCGCCGCGATGCTCGGGAATGTCGAGTCTCAAGATTGGCGGCATCGCCACCGGCAGCGTGGCCAGGGCGCGAAAGGCGTTCTCGACGCAGGCGACGGCTTCCAGGTCGAGCGTCACGATCTTGCGAAGATCACTTTCGGTGAGAATTGTCATCCGGCTCATGCGGCACGCTCCCTTGCGGAGGATTCGCCGCAGACGATGCGACGGTGCAGGCTCATGTCGATGTTGCGCCCGGAGAGGATGAGCACAGTCGGGCCGCTCACTTTGACCTTGCCGGCAAGCAGCGCGCCGATGCCGACAGCGCCCGCGCCCTCGACGATCTCGCGTTCCTCTTCATAGGCATGGCGAATGCCGACAGCGATCTCGTCCTCGGCAAGCAGGATCACGTCGTCGAGCAGGTCGCGGCACATGGCGAAGGTAAGCTGGTTGTCGAGGCCGATGCCGCCGCCGAGCGAGTCCGCCAGCGTCGGCAGTTCCTCGACCTGCACGGGCCGGCCTGCGTCGAGGCTGGCTTTCATCGCGGCGCCCCGCGCCATCGAGATGCCGATGACTTTCGTGCCCGGGCTCACGCCTTTGACGGCCGCCGCCACGCCGGCCGCGAGCCCGCCGCCGGAGAGCGGCACCAGCACGCATGCTGCGTCCGGAAGCTGCTCCATGATCTCCACCCCGAGCGTGCCTTGCCCGGCGACGATATCGGGATGGTCGAAGGGCGGCAGCATGACCAGCCCTTCCTCCGCCACCAGCCTGTCGACCTCCTGCTGGGCATCGTCCTGGCTGTTGCCGACAATGCGCACTTCGGCGCCCAGGCGGCGGATGCCGTCGAGCTTATTCTCCGGCACCAGCTTCGACATGCAGATCACCGCGCGCATACCTTCGAGCTTCGCCGCATGCGCCAGCGCGCGGCCGTGATTGCCGGTCGAGGCGGCGACGACCCCGCGCGATTTTTCTTCCGGGCTCAACGCCGCAATCGCGTTGGAAGCGCCGCGCAGCTTGAAGGCGCCGGTGGTCTGGTGGTGCTCCAGCTTGAGATGAACAGGATGCCCCACGCGCTCCGACAGGTTTTGCGACAACACGACGGGTGTCCGCTCGACCTTGCCGGCAATGCGTTCGCGCGCGGCGCGAATATGCTGAAGCGTAACTGGCATTTCGATCACGGGCATTACGATCACTGTGCCAGCGGCTTGGTCCACAGGCGGCCGAACTCCGGTCGCGGCGTCTCGTCGCCGCAGAGCCGCAGGCAGTTCCAGGCGCTGGCCTGGTTGCTGGTGACGACCGGACGCCCGATCGCGTCTTCCATGCCGGGGACGGCGAGCGCGGCGCGCAGCGCGGTGCAGGAGACGAACAGCGCATCGGCCTGCGGATGCGTGACCTTGCGCGCCATCTCGATGAGGGAAGCCGGCCTGATGCGGGCCATCTCGCGGTCATCCTCGAAGCCGAGGCAGGTGAAGCTCTGGATGTCGAAGCCATGCGCGCCGAAATAGGCCGCCATCGGCCGGCTGGTCTCGACAGTGTAGGGGGTGAGGATGCTGATGCGCTTCACCCCAAAAGCGTTCAGGCCGCGCATGCCGGCCATCGGCGGCGTGACCACGGGCACGCCGGGCTTGGCCGCCTGGATCGCAGCTTCGATCTCGGCATCGCCGATCACCACGGAAGCGGAGGTGCAGGAGTAGCAGACGGCATCGAGCGTCTCGTCCGGCAGGATCAGCGCCGCGCCCGCCGAGAGTGAAGGCTGCATCTTGCGCAAATTCTCCGGCGTCGTCGGATTGGCGTAAGGGATGCGCGCGACATAGACGCCAATCCGCTCGCTCGCCACCATGCGGCGGAAGTCCACCTCGCTGGTGTGGTCGGTGGCTAAAGCGATCAGCCCGACACGCTTTTCCAGCGGACGCGCGTCAAGCGTGGGTCGCGCCGTTTCGAGGCGGATTTCAGGCAGTGCTTTCATGACTTTCATCTTTCGATCCTGCCGTAGCGATGCTCCAGCCAGCGCAACAGCACGACGGAGCAGAGGCTGATGACGAGGAAGAACGCGCCGACCAGCGTCATCGGCTCGATATAGCGGTAGTAGGTGTTGGCGACGCTCTTGGCTTGGTTCATCAGCTCCAGCACCGTGATCGCCGAAAGCAGCGGCGTCTCCTTGAACATGGCGATGAAATAGTTGGCCAGGGCCGGGATCATCGGCGGGATCGCTTGCGGCAGGATGATATGTGTCCAGGTGTGGCGTCCAGTGAGATTGCAGGCCTTGGCCGCCTCCCACTGGCCACGCGGGACGTTGTCGATGCCGGCACGATAGACTTCCGCCGTGTAGGTCCCGTAGTGCAGGCCGAGCCCGATGACGCCCGCCACCAGCGGCGGCAGCAGGATGCCGATATCTGGCAGCACGTAGAAGATGAAGTAGAGCTGCACCAAAAGCGGCGTGCCGCGGATGAACTCGGCGAACCAGCTGATGCTGCGTGACACCAGCGGGTTCTCCGAGCGCCGCCCCAGCGCAATCCCGAGCCCCACGATCGCGGCCAGGATCGAGCCCAGAATGGTTGCCAATATGGTGATCTTCACCCCCTGGATCAGGGTCGGCATGATCTGCCAGACGAAATCCCAATCCCAATCCATCAGATCCGCACTCCATCGAGGCCGCGCGCCATGCGGCGCTCGAGCGTGCGCACGCCCCAGGAAATGATCAGCGCCAGCGCGAAATAGATGATCAGCACGGACAAGAACGGCATCAGCGTGCTGCCGGTCTGCGAACGCACCACCTGCGCCTGGAAGGTCAGGTCGGCGAGTGAGATCAGCGATACGACCGAGGTCGCCTTGAGCAGTTCGATGGCGTTGTTGCCGAAGGTCGGCAGCATGACCAACAACGCCTGCGGCAGGATCACATGGCGCATGCCTTGCCAGCGGCCGAGGTTGAGCGCCGTACAGGCCTCATATTGCTCGCGGCCGACCGACAATATGGCGCCGCGCACCACTTCCGCCGCATAGGCGCCGACATTCAAGCCCAGCGCCAGCACGCCCGCCTGCAGCGGCGTCAGCGACAGGCCGGCGAAGGGCAGCACGAAATAGGCCCAGAACAGCTGCACGAAGATCGAGGTGCCGCGGAAGAACTCGATATAGGCGGTGGCGATCGCCCGCACGACGAAGAAGCGCGACACGCGCCCCATGCCCGCGAGGAAGGCCATGATCAGCGCAAGCACCGACCCCATGAGCGTCAGCTCGATGGTGACAAGCGCTCCCTGCAATATCAGGCCGAGATAGCCGGACCACTGGGTCATCTGGGTGTAAGATTTCCTATCGTTTGCGGTTGTGCGGGGCAGCCGCGACAAGCCCCTTCTCCCCGTTCAACGGGGAGAAGATGCCGGCAGGCAGACGAGGGGTAGAGCCAGCCTGTCAGAACTCGCCGCCGCCCCTCATCCGTCACTTCGTGACACCTTCTCCCCCGTGAATGGGTAGAAGGAAGAAGTAGTGCCTACTTCGCCGCGCAGAGCTTCTCGCGCGTCGTCGACATCGCCGCCTTGGCGGAGAAGCCGTAGGGCTCGATGATCTTGGCGAACTCGCCGGACTTCTTCATCTTGGCGAGCTCGACGTCATAGGCATCGCGCAGCGCCTCGTCGCCCTTCTTGAAGGCGGCGCCGTCGCAATAGACCGGCGCGCCCTGCACCGGCGCGATCACTTCGAGGTTCGGATCGTTCGCCTTCTTCATCAGGTCGTTGATCGACAGAACGGGGAGCGAGTAGGCGTCAATGCGGCCGTCCTGCACCATCTTCAGGCCGCTCTGGCCGTCCGGCACGACGATGACGCGATCGCGCGGCACGCCGGCATTGAGCGCCAGCTTCTCCTCGGTGCCGCCGCCGGGCGCGCCGACGGTGGCGGAGCTGTCCTTGGCGATGTCCGCATAGCTCTTGAAGCCCTTCGGATTGCCCTTCTTCACCAGCATCGCCTCGGCATCGCACAGCACCGGCTCGGAATAGGCAACCGCCGCGCAGCGCTCCGGCTTCATGAACAGGCCGGCGGTGACGACATCGAAGCGTCCAGCCTGCAGGCCAGGGATCATGGCACCGTATTCGGAGATCGAGGCGACGATGTCGTTTACGCCGAGACGCTTGAAGATCTCCCGCGCCACGTCCGGCGCCGCGCCTGAGACCTTGCCGTCGGCGGCCACGGCCGTATAGGGCGGCTCGTTGGCGATGGCGACGCGGGCAAAGCCCTGCTGCTTGAGTTGCTCCAGCTTTGCGTCGTCCGCCGAACGCGCCCCGGAGGCGAGCAGCACAGCGCCCAGTGCTAGGCTGGCGACGCCAGCCAGAATGCCAAGTCTCTTCATCGTTCCCAACTCCTTGTTTCTCTTCTGGTTTGCTCGATTGACGGCTCTCGCCGCCGCCTTCGGAACGACTCACGTCGCCCGTTTGCATTACGGTCAGACGCGATGTCCGGCCGCGATGATCTTCTTCAGGAAACTCTGCGTTCTTTCCTGTTTGGGGTGACGGAAAATCTCATCGGGCTTGCCTTCCTCGACGATCCGTCCGCGGTCGAAGAACAGCACGCGGTCGGCGAAGTCGTGGGCGAAGCCCATCTCATGGGTGACCAGAAGCATTGTCATGTCGGTCTCGGCCGCGAGCTTGCGCATGACGTTGAGCACTTCCTCGACGAGCTCCGGGTCGAGGGCCGAGGTCACTTCGTCGAACAGCATGATCTTGGGTGACAGCGCCAGCGCTCTTGCGATCGCCACGCGTTGCTTCTGGCCACCTGAAAGCTGCGCGGGCATCGCCTTGGCCTTGTCGGCGAGACCCACCATGTCGAGCAGTTCCATCGCCCGTTTCTCGGCGGCGGCGCGCGCGACGCCCTTGGTCAGCATCGGCGCCAGCGTCACATTGTCCATGACGCATTTGTGCGGGAAGAGATTGAAGAGCTGGAAGACCATGCCGATCTTCTGGCGCATCCTGGCCAGGTGCCGCTCGTCGGCCGGCAGCAGCTGGCCGTTGCGCTCCATGTGATAGAGCTGCTCGCCATCGACCTGGATATGGCCCCCGTCGATCTTCTCCAGCGTCATCAGGATGCGCAGGATCGTCGTCTTGCCGGAGCCGGACGGGCCGATCAGCGCCAGCTTCTCGCCCGGCATCACTTGCATCGACAAACCGTCCAGCACCTTGAAGGTGCCGAAGCTCTTCGAAATCGCATCGACCTTGATGATGGGCGCGGGCAATCCATTTCCCCGTTCTGGAGAAGCCTATGCCCTTAACGATGCGAAACGCGTCAAATCATGTCAATTGGGAAAATAATATCATGACAATATTTCCGACGCGGCACAATTTCAGGGCAATCTGCGCTCAGCTTGTGCATCAGATCGCGAGCAGGAGATGCTCCGGATCGCCGAGCAGCAGCTTGGCGACAACGCTCAACCCCGCCCGCAGTTCCCCCTCGGTGGTCGATCCGAGCGAGATGCGCACGGCCGGATGCCAAGTCGTGTCGGCGATGCGGAACGAGGTGCCTGGCGCGATCGCCACCCCGCGCAGGCGCGCTTGAGAGACAAAGCTCTCTTCGGCGCGGTCGCCCGGCAGCTCTAGCCACAGATGCAGCCCGTCGCGGTGGACGCGGTAATCGACGCCTGCCAGCATTTCCGCGGCGATCTCCTGGCGCCGCCTCAACGCCTGGCGCTGCCAGTTGACCAGTGCCATCGCCGTGCCGTCATTCACCCAACGCGTGGCGATCTCCGCCACCATTGGTGTCGCCATCCAGTTTGAGACGAGGTGGCGGTTGGCGACGGCTGCCACATAGCGGTCCGGCACCGCCAGATAGCCGATGCGCAGGCCGGGCACGGTGATCTTGGTGAAGGAGGTGACGTAGAGCGTCCGCTCGGGCGCGAAGGCGGCAACCGCCGGCGGCCGGCCTTCGACCAGCGGCCCAAGCACGTCGTTCTCGATGATGGCGATATCGTGCTTGCGGGCGACCGCCGCGATCTGCTCGCGACGGGTGGTGTCCATCAAGGTCGCCGTCGGGTTGATCACCGACGGCTGGACGAAGACGGCGCGGATGTCCGAGAGACGGCAGGCCTCGTCGAGCGCTTCGGGGATCAGCCCATTGTCGTCGATCGGCAGCCCTTCGAGATTGAAGCCGAGATAGCGGGCGAGCGGCACCAGCGTATGGTGGCCGATCGCCTCGGTGGCGACCGTCGAGCCGGGCGGGGCGACGCTCATCAGCGCGACCGTCATGCCGGCGGTGGCGCCGTTTGTGAGGCTGATGTTCTGCGGCGACGCCTCCAGCCCGCAAAGCTTCAGCCATTCGACCGCCACCGCGCGGTGACGCGGGAAGACCATGTTAGGCCTGAACGACAGGGCCGAGCTCGACGGCAGGTTCTCGGACAGCCACCCCAGCGCCTGCTTCATTTTCTCCAGATGCATCGGCTCGCAGACCGGCTTCAGGATGGAAAGGTCGATGACCTCGCCCAGCCGTTCCGGGAGGTAGGGCGGCTCCGGCTCGCGGCGTTGCGTCTGGACGAAGCTGCCGCGGCCGACCTCGCCGGAAATCAGCCCGCGGCGGATCAGCTCCTCATAGGCGCGGCTGACGGTCTGCACCGAAAGCTTCAGGTCGTCCGCCAGCCGGCGATGCGTCGGCAACTGCGTGCCGTTGGCCAGCCGCCCGTCGTGGATGGCGCGGGCGAACTGGTCGGCCAGCGAGAGATAGGCCGGGCGGCGGATGAGAGCAGGATCTGGCTGCCATAATGTCATGACTTATTAGAGATCGAAATCAGTGCAATTGACAATCGAAATAATGCATCGTCATGTGTCTTGAACGAAAGGCGGATCCCGCATGGCGGCAGCGAAGCTCGACCCGATAGACCTCAGGATTCTCGATGCCATCCAGCGCGACGGGCGCATCACGAAGCTGGCGCTGGCCGAAAAGGTCGGGCTGTCGCCGACGCCGTGCTGGATCCGGCTGCGCAAGCTGGAAAAGGCCGGCATCGTCTCCGGCTATCACGCCGCGATCGCCATGCGGGTTCTCGCGTCGGTGGCGACGGTGCTGATGGAGGTGACCCTGGCCAATCATCGCCAGGCGGATTTCGACCGCTTCGAGCGTGTCGTGCGCGATGTTCCGGAGATCGTCGCCTGCTGGTCGGTGGGCGGCGGCGTCGATTATGTGCTGAAGGTCATGGCGCGCGACATCGATGCCTACCAGCGGCTGGTAGACGGCCTGCTCGAACGCGAGATCGGCATCGACCGTTATTTCACCTACATCGTCACCAAGACGGTTAAGGACGAGACCGTGCTACCGGTGGCTGACCTGCTGCCGCAACAGTGACGCATCGTCATCCACGGGGCTCAGCAAGGAGCGTAGCGGACTCTGGCTGCTTGCTAGAGATATTGGCTACGCCTATGCGCCAATAGAGAGAATCTCTCTACCAACACCCGCTGAAACAGTCTCATTTTTCGCACGGCACGGCCGATATTTCGGCATCGAATGGAGACGCCGATGTCCGCGCATTTCGCTCGCCCCCACCGCCACGAGGCACTCGACCGGCTTGCCGATCGCCGGTTGCTTCGCGATCTCGGCTATGTCGGCGGCTACTGGACCGCTGGCCAAGAGGCGGCGAGCTTCGAGGTCACTGATCCCGCCACCGGCGCTACCGTCGCCTTTGTCGCGGCGCTCGATGGCAGGCAGACCACTGAAGCGATCGATGCAGCGTCCCGTGCGTTTCCTGCCTGGCGCTCTGCCCTGCCGCAGGAGCGCTCGAAGATCCTGCGAAAGTGGTTCGATCTGATCATCGCCGCCAAGGGCGATCTGGCGCTGCTGATGACGCTCGAGCAGGGCAAGCCGCTGAAGGAATCGCTGGGCGAAATCGACTATGCCGCTTCCTTCGTCGAGTGGTATGCCGAGGACGCGAAACGCCTCAACGCCGAAAGCGTCACCAGCCATCTGCCGAACGCCGAGATGTCGGTGCGCCGCGAGCCGCTCGGCGTCGTCGGCGTCGTCACGCCCTGGAATTTCCCGTCGGCCATGCTCACCCGCAAGGCCGCGGCCGCGCTTGCTGCCGGCTGCACAGTGGTGGCGCATCCGTCCGCCGAAACGCCGTTGTCGGCACTAGCGCTGGCCGAGCTTGGCGAGCGCGCCGGGCTGCCGGCCGGCGTCTTCAACGTCGTCACGGGTGATGCGCGCATCATTGTCGGCGCGATGTGCGCCGATGCCAGGGTCCGCGCCATGAGCTTCACCGGATCGACCGAAGTCGGCCGGCTGATCGCCGCGCAGAGTGCCGCGACGATGAAGCGCCTGGTCATGGAGCTCGGCGGCCATGCGCCGCTGATCGTTTTCGACGACGCCGATATCGACAAGGCCGTCACGATCGCGCTGGACGCCAAATTCGCCACCTCCGGCCAGGATTGCCTCGCCGCCAACCGCATCTATGTGCAGCGGCCGATCTATGACCGCTTCTGCGCCGCCTTCGCACGCCGCATCGGGCAGCTCCGGGTCGACAACGGACTTTCCGGCGATGCCGATATAGGGCCGCTGATGCATGAGCGCGCGGTCAAGAAGGTCGAGGAGCAGGTGACCGATGCGCTAGCCCACGGCGCGCGTTGCCTCGCCGGCGGCAAGCGCCACGCGGCCGGCCCGCTGTTCTACCAGCCGACCCTGCTGGTCGACGTGCCGGACGAAGCGCTGATCATGCGCGAAGAGACCTTCGGCCCGGTCGCTGCCGTCACGCCGTTCGACGACGAGGCGGAAGTCGTCGCCCGCGCCAATGCCACGGAATATGGCCTCGTCGCCTACGTCGTCACCGAGAGCGGCGCCCGCCAGGCCCGTATGGGCCGCGCGCTCGACTACGGCATGGTTGCGATCAACCGCGTCAAGATCACCGGCGCGCCGATCCCCTTCGGCGGCGTCAAGCAATCCGGCATTGGCCGCGAGGGCTCACGACACGGGCTCGAAGCCTTCACCGATCTGAAATACCTTTGTCTCGACGTGGCCTAGCGCACGCCGGAAGAATTCCCTGCAAGGAGAAAAAAATGCTCGGACAATCCAACGAACTTTCGGCCTGGGATCGCGACCACTTCTTCCACCCCTCGACGCATATGGGCACGCACGCACGCGGCGAGTCACCGGCGCGCATCATGGCCGGCGGCGAGGGCGTCACGGTCTGGGACAACACCGGCAAGAAGAGCATCGATGCCTTTGCCGGCCTCTATTGCGTCAATGTCGGTTATGGCCGCCAGAAGATTGCCGACGCAATCGCCGAGCAGGCGAAGAACCTGGCCTATTATCACGCCTACGTCGGCCACGGCACGGAGGCCGCGATCACGCTTGCCAAGATGATCATCGACCGCGCGCCGAAGGGCATGAGCCGTGTCTATTTCGGCCTCTCCGGCTCAGACGCCAACGAGACCAACATCAAGCTGATCTGGTACTACAACAACGTCCTCGGCCGTCCTGAAAAGAAGAAGATCATCTCGCGCTGGCGCGGCTACCACGGTTCCGGCGTGATGACCGGGTCGCTGACCGGGTTGGAACTGTTCCACAATGCGTTCGACCTGCCGCGCGAGCCGATCCTGCACACCGAGGCGCCGTACTATTTCCGCCGCGCCGACCGCTCGATGAGCGAGGAGCAGTTCTCGCAGTATTGCGCCGACAAGCTGGAAGAGATGATCCTTGCCGAAGGTCCGGACACCGTCGCGGCCTTCATCGGCGAGCCGATCCTCGGCACCGGCGGCATCGTGCCGCCGCCGGCTGGCTACTGGGAAAAGATCCAGGCCGTGCTGAACAAGTATGACGTGCTGCTCGTCGCCGACGAGGTGGTGACCGGCTTCGGCCGTCTCGGCACCATGTTCGGCTCGGATCACTATGGCATCAGGCCGGACCTGATCACCATCGCCAAGGGACTTACCTCGGCTTACGCGCCCCTTTCCGGTGTCATAGTCTCCGAAAAGGTCTGGCAGGTGCTGGTCAAGGGTTCCGACAAGCTGGGCTCGCTGGGGCATGGCTGGACCTATTCGGCGCACCCGATCTGCGTTGCCGCCGGCGTCGCCAATCTCGAGCTGATCGACGAGATGGATCTGGTGCGGAACGCTGGCGAGACCGGTGCCTATTTCCGCGCCGAGCTTGCCAAGGCCGTCGGCGGTCATAAGCATGTTGGCGAGGTACGCGGCGACGGCATGCTGGCCGCAATAGAGTTCGTCAAGGATCGCGACGACCGCGTCTTCTTCGATCCGGCGCTGAAGGTCGGGCCGCAGATCGCCACGGCGCTGGCCGCCAGCGGCGTCATCGGCCGCGCCATGCCCCAGGGCGACATCCTCGGCTTCGCGCCGCCGCTTTGCCTGACGCGCGAGGAAGCCGACATCATCGTCGCCAAGACCGCCGACGCCGTGAACGGCGTCCTCGCCAGCATCTGAGAAGCGCCATGAATGCCATGACCAGAACTATCCCAGCTACGATGGCCGCCGTGCAGCTCATCGGCCATGGCGGCCTGGAGAAGCTCGTCTACCGTACCGATGTGAAGGTGCCTGCGCCTGTCGCCGGCGAAGTGCTGGTCAAGGTCAGCGCCTGCGGCATGAACAACACCGATGTCTGGGTGCGCCAGGGCGCCTATGGCACGGAGGAGGATGCCGGAGCGGTCTCCACCTGGCGCCGGCAAGGCAACACGCTGACTTTTCCGCGCATCCAGGGCACCGACACGGTGGGCACGATCGTCGCCGTCGGCGACGGCGTGCCAGTGAGCCGCATCGGCGAGCGCGTCATGGTCGACTTCTCGATCTACAACCGCGACGACGATTCGCTGGCCGACATCGACTATATGGGCCATGGCCGCGACGGCGGTTACGCCGAATACCAAGCGCTGCCGGCTGAGAACGCCCATGTCGTCGACACCGACCTGAGCGATGTCGAGCTCGCCACTTTTTGCTGCGCCTATCTCACCGGCGAGCAGATGCTGGAGCGCGCGGCGCTAAAGGCCGGCGAGCGGGTGCTGGTCACCGGCGCGTCTGGCGGCGTCGGCTCCGGCATCGTGCAACTGGCGCGGGCGCGCGGCGCCATCCCCTATGCCGTCGTCGGCAAGGGCAAGGAGCAGGCCGTGCTCGACATCGGCGCCGAGAAGGTGATCACGCGCGGCGTGGCCGATCTGCCCGCCGCCGTCAGCGATGCGACGGGCGGCCAGCCCATCGACGTGGTGGCCGATCTGGTCGGCGGCGCCATCTTCAACGACCTGTTGCGCATCCTGCGGCCCGAGGGCCGCTACACCACTGCGGGCGCCATTGCCGGCCCGGTCGTGCAGCTCGACCTGCGCACCATGTATCTGAAGCAGCTCCAACTCCACGGCTCCAGTCAAGGCACGCGCGCCGATTTCCGCCGCATCGTGCGCTACATCGAGGAAAAGAAGATCAAGCCGCTGGTCGGCGGGGTCTACAAACTGTCGGACTTCCACCGCGCCCAGACCGACTTCATGGGCAAGGACTTCGTCGGCAAGCTGGTGGTGGTGCCGGATGCGGTGTGGAGCGGCGCCTGACCCGGAAGAGAGCGCCGATGGAAGCTATCGTCAATTGCGGCTGGCGCGGCTCCTCTGCAGCCAGCCGTTCAGTCCGTTCGGCCATGCGATGACGAAGACCGCCAGCAGCAGCCCAAGGCCGATATTGCGGTAGTCGGACAACTCCCGCATGCCTTCGTCGGCCAGCATCAGCACGGCGGCGCCGAGCAGGGGTCCCCATATCGAGCCGAGGCCGCCGATGACGATCATCGCGATCAGGAACAGCAGCGTCGAGAAGGAAAACACCGTCGGGCCGACGACGCGGAAATGGATGGCGTAGAAGCCGCCGGCGATGCCGGTGAAGAAGGCGGATACGGCGAAAATCCAGAGCTGGTATTTGAAACGACTGATGCCGCGCGACATGGCGTAGCCCGGGTTGTCGCGCAGCGCCCGAAAGGCGAGGCCGAGCGGTCCCCGGATGACGATGATCGAGATCGTCACCGCGACAGCCAGCAGCGCCAGCCCGACATAATAATGGGCGACGTACCATTTCGACGGGAACAGCGCGCGCAGGCCGATGTCGCCGAACTGGCCGATGCCGCGCACGCCGCCGAACAGCGGCATGCAGCCGCCGGTGGTGGTGAAGCAATCGGTGTCGTTGACGATGAGCACATACATGACCTGCGCGATCGCCAGCGTCAGCAGCGCCACGTAAGGGCCGCGCAGGCGCAGGCAGGCGAGGCCGATCAGCATGCCGACCGCGACGGTGATCACGCCGGCCATCGGGATGGCGGCAAGCATGGGCACCTTCCAGTAGAAACCCAGCATCGCGGTGGCGTAGGCGCCGGTGGCGAACAGCGCCATCTGCGCCAGCGAGAAGATGCCGCCTATGCCGAGTACGAGGTTCCACTGCACCACGACGATCGCCCAGATGAAGAACAGCGTCGACTGCGTGATGACATAGCGCCCTGGCATGGCGAACGGCAGCGCGACGGCGAGAGCCAGGCAGACGAGGCCGATCAGGATGTCGCGGCGGATCGATGTCATAGGCGCACCACCTGCTGTTTGCCGAACAGGCCGTAGGGCCGCCAGATAAGCACGAGGATGACGAGAAGCAGCAAGGTGGCGAAGCTCCAGCGCACGCCGAGCACATATTGCGTGGCGGCCTCGAGCAGCCCAAGCGCGATCGCCGCGACCACCGCGCCGTAGACATTGCCAAGGCCCGCAACCACGCAGACGATGAAGGCCTTCAGCATGGGGTCGCCGCCCATCACCGGCGTCAGCGTGGCGATCGAGCTGATCATGATGCCGGAAACGGCGGCGAGCGCGCCGGAGAGCGCCAGCACCTGCGCGTAGATCCGGCCGACCCTGACGCCCATGAGCTGCGCCGCTTCGCGGTTCATCGAAGTGGCGCGGATGGCGCGGCCGGCGCTGGTGCGCTGCAGGAGGATGGCGACCCCCACCATCAGCACGATGGCGACGCCGAGGATAAACACGTTCTGCAGCGGTATATGCACATTGCCGATGACGACCTGGCCGTCGACCGCGAGCGGCTGCGGGATCGGATAAGGTCCAAAACCCTTGAGCATCAGGTTCTCTATGACGCTGCCGATGCCGATCGTGGCGATGAAGATGTTGGTCTCGAAATTCTCGGCCCTGAGCAGCGGCAGCGCCGCGCTGAAATAGATCATCAGGCCGACCAGCGCGCAGACGAACGCGGCGGCGAGCAGCGCCAGTGCTGGATGCAGGCCGGCATGGACGATGGCCGCGTAGCAGATATAGCCGCCGAGTGTCAGGATGGCGCCATGCGCCATGTTGAGCATGTTGAGCGAGCCGTAGACCAGCGAGAGGCCGATGGTGGCGACCGCGTACATGGCGCCGAGCGTCAGGCCGGACGCGACGATCTGGATCAGGACGTCCATCGCTCACACTCCGAGATAGGTTTCGACGATTTCCGGGCGCGCCATCAGTTCGGCGCCCAGGCCCGACCAGGCGATGCGGCCATTGTCGAGCAGGTGGATCATGTCGGCATGTTCGGCGATCCGCTCCGCATTTTCCTCGACCAGAAGGATGGTCCGGCCCTCCCGCCTGAGATTGAAGATGACCTCGTAGATTTGCTCGATGACAATTGGCGCCAGTCCGAGCGAGGGCTCGTCCAGCATCAGCACCTCGCCGCCCGCCATCAGGCCGCGGCCGATGCCGCACATGCGGCGCTCGCCGCCGGAAAGCGTGCCGGCGGTCTGGTTGCGGCGCTCCTTCAGCTTGGGCAGCAGCGTGAAGACGAAATCGAGCCGTTCGGCCAGTCCGTCGCTGTTTGCATATGCGCCCATCAAAAGGTTCTCGTGCACGGTCATCGCCGGAAAGAGCAGGTCGCCCTGCGGAACCTGGATGACGCCGCGTTCGACGATCTGGTCGGGGCGCAGGCGGTCGATGCGGAGGCCATCCAGGTAGATCTCGCCGGACGTCACCGGCACCAGCCCGGAAATCGCCTTGAGCAGGGTGCTCTTGCCATGTCCGTTGGGGCCGACAATGGCGGTGAGCTCGCCCTTCCTTGCCGAAAGTTTGATGGCGTCGAGCACGATGCGGCCGGCGTAGCCGGCGCTCGCGTCGACGATCTCGAGAGTTGCCTCAGCCATGCGTGTTTTCCATGAAGGAGCGCAGCCGCTCAGAGGCACCCTGGCCGAGATAGACGTCGACAACGGTGCGGTCGTCGAGGAGCTTCGTCGGCAGGCCTTCGAATATCTTTTCGCCGTGATGCATGATCATGATGCGGTCGGAGAGGCGCACCAGGAAGCGCATCACATGCTCGATGAGGATGATGGTGACGCCTGCCGCCTTGATGGCGCGCACGGCATCCATCACACGGTCGACCTCGCGCGCCGTAAGGCCGCCGACGGGCTCGTCCATCAGAAGCAGTTTCGGCTTCGTCGCCATGGCGCTGGCCATCATCAAGAGCTTGCGGTCAAGCACCGGCAGCTTCCCGGTAACCTTGTCTGCGCGGTCGGCGATGCCGAGCATCTCAAGTGCGGCATCGGCGGCCTCATGCGCCGCGCGGCCGGCGCGCAGCGTCGGCACGGCCCGGTTGTTGCGGCCAAAATAGGCGCCGACCAGCACGTTCTCGCGCGCGGTCATGCTGTCGAAGCCGGCATTCAGCTGGAAGGTGCGGGCGACGCCGGCGTGGCAGATCTGCTCGGGCGCATGCTTGGTGATGTCCTGGCCGTCGAGCACGATCGCACCCTTGGTGGCTGGGTTCAGCCCCGAGATCACCTCGAACAGCGTCGTCTTGCCGGCACCGTTCGGCCCGCCGATGCCGAGTATTTCTCCAGCCCCGACATCGAAGGAGAGATCGCGGACCGCCGCGAGCGCGCCGAAGGACTTGCCGACATGCCGGCACGACAGCAATGGCGTCGCGGCGGCGTCTTGCGTCATCCGGCTAGGCCTTGATCCATGGCGGCATCATGAACTTGGTCGTGCCGTATGGCGCCGGCGCGATCAGGCCGGGACCCTTGGTGTAGTCCTGGATCTGCAGGAACTGATGCGGCATGCCGAGCGATGAATCGTTGACCTGCGTAGGATAGGTGTAGGCTGCGTTCTCGAGCGGCATGAAGCGGGTCGTGCCGGTCACGCCGCGCCATATCATCGAGCTCATCCGGGCTGCAACCTTGCGGTTCTGGTCGTTGTTGCCGGGTTCGCCCGTGCCGCCGGCAAGTGCGGCGGCTGTCGCCCAGACATAGGCGCCGTCATAGGGCTGCGCGCCGGAATTATGGCCGGCGTTCGGGCCGAACTTTTCCTTGTAGCGCTTCTCGAAGGCAGTGCCGATCTCGTCCTGCAGCGCGCCGACGACGGTCGCGTAGATGATGCCGTTGGCGGCCTGCTTGGCGATGTCGCGGAAGGCTGGGATCGACGGGCCGTATTGCATATAAACCAGGCTCGGCGTCGGGTTCGAGGCGAACTGCAGCGCGAACTGCCCGAGATCGGCCGGCAGGAAGTGCGTGATGCAGATCACCGCCGGCGGATCCTGGCGGATCTTGGCCAGCGTCGGGCCCCACTCGGACGCCGGCACGCTGACGGTCTCGAACAGGCTGATGTCCCAGCCATAGCTCTTAGCCTGTTCCTTGACGGCGTTAGCGATGTTGGAGGCATAGACGCCGGCCGACAGGATCACCGCCATCTTGTTGTTCTTGCGCTTCCACTCGCCGTTCTCCTCCAGTCCCTGCAGGAATTTCAGGAAGCCGGGGCCATACCAGTATTCGGCCGGATCGCCCTGGAACGAACCCCAGTAGCGGTCCGGGTTGGACTTCACCAGATTGTTGTGGCCGATCGTGGTGTCGTAGTGGACGTAGATGATGCCGTTGTCGGCGGCGACCTCCTGGATCGCGGCGCCGGAGCCAATGTTGTAGCCGTTGAGGATGGCGTGCACGCCGTGCCGGTCGACGAGCCGCTGCGCCGCCTGAACGTTGGTGGCGTCGCCCATCTGCGCGGTGTCCTCGAAGGACGGCTCGAGCGGCCGGCCGAGGATGCCGCCCAGCGCGTTGATCTCCTCGCAGGCAAGCGTCAGGCCGTTCTTGAACTCGATGCCGTCGGGCGCGGCGAAATCAGTGGTCGGCCCGCACTGGCCGACCGGGATCGGGTCGCCTTCGGCGCGCGCCTCGTTGTTCATCGAAAACAGCATGGCCGGCATGCCGGTCAGCGTCGCGGCGGTGGCAAGGCCGCCCTTGATCAGGAAATTGCGGCGAGAGCCGGCAATCACATTCGGAGTGGTCAGTTTCGAACTGCGCTTCATCTCGATTCCCCTTGTTTTTGTCAGTTTATGTTTTTGACCAGTTCGGCAGCCTGGTCGATGATTGCCGTCTGATGCGGCTGCGCCGACATTCCACCCCATTGTCCCATCAGCTGGTCCCACGGGTCCTCGACGCCCGTGCGGTGCCCGCAAAGCTCCTCGATCACTGCTAGGCCGCAATAGGGCACGTACATTTCGGAGTAGCCGCCCTCATGCGTCATCACCAGGCGCCCGCCGCACAGCTCGCGCGCCGCGTCGAGCAGCATGCGCGCCAGTCTGCGATAGCCGCTGGAATTCATCAGCATGCGCCCCATCGGATCGACGCCGGAAGCGTCGAAGCCCGAGGGCACCACGATCAGCTCCGGCTTGAAGCGTGTCAGCGCCGGGAGCACCACGCGCTCGAACGCCGCTGCGTAGGCGCCGGGACCGGACCCCGGCGGCAGCGGGACGTTGATGTTGAAGCCCTTGCCCTTGCCCTCGCCATTTTCGGCGATCGCGCCGGAATTGACCGGGAACAGATTGTCCTGGTGCAGCGAGATCGAAAGCACGCTCGGATCGTCGTAGAAGATCGCCTGCGTGCCGTTGCCGTGATGCACGTCCCAGTCGACGGTCGCGATGCGCGTGAGGCCGTGCAACTGCTGCGCATGGCGGATGGCGATAGCGGCGTTCGAGAACAGGCAGAAGCCCATACCGACATCGGCGGTGGCGTGATGGCCTGGAGGACGGATCAGCGCATAGGCATTGTCGACCTCGCCGGTGATGACGGCCTCCATCGCCTTGATGGCGCCGCCGGCTGCCAGGAGCGCGATCTCATAGCTGCCGGCGCCGAGCGGGGTCAGCGAACTGGCGTCGCCATAGCCGCGGTCGCTGATCTCCCTGATCTTGGCGATATGCGCAGGCGTGTGGACCCGCGACAGTTCCTCGACCGTGGCGCGCCGCGGTTTGATGGTGACCAGATGGTCGAGGATGCCGCTCACTTCCAGCAGGTTGCGCAGGCGGCGCTTGGTCTCGGGATTTTCGGCATGCGTGCCAGGCTGGACCGTCAGGCTCGGCGGGAAGACCTGGTTCCAGTTCCAGGTGTTATGCCAAAGATAAAGTTCGTGGAAAACGAAACCAGTCGCCATGCGGCTCCACCCAGCGTATCTGGGCCGGATGATGGCCCGCTACATTAGCGCTGTCCCGACACGTTCGGGTAACGGGTGGCTTTTTTAAGCCCACCCATTCGGGTGGTTCTTGTCGCGGCGCAATTGCGGACTGAAGATTGCTCAGCCAGCCAATTGCCGCTCGGTGGCGGCATCTAGCCCGATTTCCTTCAGCTTGAGGACCGCTTCCGTCCGACTTGAAACGCCAAGCTTGCCGAAGATGTTCTTCAAATGCCACTTCACCGTGTCGGGCGCCATGGACAGCGACTCCGCCAGCTGGCGGTTGGTGTAGGCGCGCAGAAGCAGGGCGGCGACATCGGTTTCCTTGCTGCTCAGCATCTGCTTCTTCACAGCGATAGCTATCGGGCGCGCACGCTCAGGCGCGGTCTTGCCCAGCTCGCGCAGGAGCGTGTCGACAAAGGTGGCCGTGCTCGAATTGCGTGACCAGGCCGGAATTCGTGAGCGGGCGAATTCGAGCACCTCGCGCATTGGAAGGCCTTCATCGATGAGGGAGCGCAATGCGTTCTGCGGCAGCGCCAGGGTAACGACGTCGACCACCGCCGCCAGGGCCAGCAGCGTTTCGCCCGCGCTGTGCGCGGCGATCGCTACCAGCGCGCGCACCTGCATGAAGCCGCGCAGGCGGCCGTCGCGGCGCATGCGCTCGGCGATGCGGTCGAGCACGGCGATGGCCTTGGCCGGGTGGTCCTCGGCGATCAGCACGCGCGCGGCGCCGATATGGGCATATTCGTCGAGCGGATGGATCGGGGCTGGCCGGCTTTCGGCCGAAGGCTCGATGCCGCGCGAACGCAGCGCCAGCCGGGCGGCGCGGACGTCGCCGCGCGACAACAGCAACCGCACCCGCTCGTTCAGCGCGGCCGCAGTCAGGCGGCGGTAGCGCTTCTCGATGCCCAGCCGCTCGGCGCGTTCGAGGAAGACGATGGCCTCGTCGTGCCGCCCATGCGCAGCGGAGAGCCGCGCAAGATGCAGCTTGCAGGCCATTTCATGCACGACGAGCCCGCATTCCTCGATGATCTGCCGATGCTGGTGCAGGATGCGCTCGGCGCCCTGCAGGTCGTTCCATTCATAGGCGAGCTCGACATGGAAGATCGCCGTCATCGCTTCGGTGTAGGAGCCGGGTCCCAGGCGCTCGCGGGCGAGCCGGCAGGCGCGGTCGAGCAATCGGCGCGCCTCGGCCAGGTTGCCGGCGGAGATCTCGACCAGGCCCAGCAACAGGTCGCAATAGACGATGCCGAAGACCGAGTTGGCGGCGGCATGATGGTCGCGTGCCGCGAGGCTTCGCAAGCGTGCGGCATCCAGCTCGCCGAGCGAATAGTGGCTGAAGGCGCAGATATTGGCGAGCGTGCCGCGCGCGAAAGGCTCGTCTTCGGGAAAATCCGCAAGCCAGCGCGAGGCGACCCGGGTCGCGGTGCGGGAGCGGTCGGTGGCACTGATGACGCCGGCCGTCAGCGTTTGCAGCTCGGCCTTGAGCGAGCGGGTGGTCGCGCGGTCGATCTCGCCGCGCTCGGCAAGCTGCCCGATCAGGATCTTGGCCTGTTTGAGGATGCGGACCGCCTGGCGCGGCCGGCTCATGTGGAACTGCGCCCAGACGCGCGCAAGGAGCAGACGGGGGCGGGCGGCGATGAGGTCCGGGGGAAGGTGGTTCAGCCACTCCGTCAGCTTGGGGATATGGCCCTGCATGGTCAGCGGCATGGCGCATTCCTCGACCAGGCGCGCCGCATGGTCGGCGTCGCCGCTGGCAAGCGCGTGGTCGACCGCGTCGGAGATATAGCCTCGGGCTGCCAGCCAGGCGGCGGCTGAGCGATGCAGGTCCGTGCGTGCCCCGGGCGCCCAGCCATCCAGCTTGTTGCGCAGGAACTCCGAGAACAGGTGGTGATAGCGGAACCATTGTCCCGAGGAATCGAGCGCGATGAGGAAAAGGTTCGACTGCTCGATGGCGGCCAGCGCTGCGGCGCAGTCCCGTCCCGGACAGACCGCCTCGACGAGGCCCAGGCAGAAGCGATCGAGGATAGAGGTCCTGAGCAGGAAATCCTGGATGTCGGGCGCCTGCCGGGCGAGCACATCGTGCGTGAGGAACATCGCCACGTCGCGCTGGCTGCCGGAAAATTCGGCGATGAAGGCTTCCCGCGAGCCCTCATGCGCCAAAGCCAAGGCGGCAAGCTGCAGGCCGGCCGGCCAGCCTTCGGTCTTGTGGTGGAGCGCCACCACGGCCGAGACAGCGAGGTCGAGGCCGCAGACATTGGCAAGATAGTCCTCGGTCTCCTCGAGCGAAAAGCGCAGGTCGCTGTCGCCGAGGCTGACCACATGTCCCTTCATCTTCATATGGGCAAGCTCGAGCGGCAGCTCGCCGCGGGTCGCGAGCACGATGCGCAAGGCGGGCGGCGCATAGGCGACCAGCATGTTGATGCAGGCGGCTATCTCGCCGGAGACGATCAGATGCGCATCGTCGAGAACGAGGTAGATCGGCGCGGCGCGACGCGACAATTGGTTGATAATGGCGGTGAGGATGGAATCGATCGGCGTCACCGGGCTGGAGTCGATCAGCGATTCCGCGTTGCCGGCAATGTCGGGGTCCACGCGGTGGAAGGCGGCGGCGAGATATTTGAGGAAGCGGGCGAGATCGTTGTCCAGCCGGTCGATTGATAGCCACGCGACCTGGGCTACGCCGCCGGATATGCCGGCGGCCCATTGCGACAGCAGGGTCGATTTGCCGAAGCCGGCGGGCGAGGTCACCACCGTCAGCTTTCCCGCCGTCGCCGCGTCCAGGGTGCGCAGCAGCCGGGGCCTTTGAACAAGGGCGTCGCGCAAATGAGGCGGCTGGAGCTTCGTCTCTATCAGCATGTGGCTCTCGACGGCTGGTATGGCGCAATAGTAAACGCGGAGTGCAGCGCGGAGGCAATGGCCGGTGAAGTAGATGCTCGCCGCGGCCGGCGTGCATCGCTACGGCGGTCCTGCATCGACACTTGGCCCCGCGCCCCTCCCAGGTCATTGCGGCGCCTCGGTCTCTGAGTTATTTTAGCAGTCTATTGGATGCGCGAGCTGCCCTGCAGCGGCGGTCCTTGCCATTTTGGCAGATTGTGAAGTCTTTAACAGACCGCGATGCCGCAAGCTGCGTTCTTGTGGCCGACTGGAGATAGCAGTTAGGGATTTTGCCATGCTGCGACGCTGTGTGCTGATTGCAGCCTTGATCTTCGTGGGTCTCACGACGGTGCAGGCGCGTGCCGATCGAAGGGTTGCGCTTGTCATAGGCAATTCCGAATACCGCGAAATTCCGGCCCTGAAGAATCCTGACAAGGATGCCGAGGACGTTTCGAACACGTTTCGGCTGGCCGGGTTCGATGTGTTCGTCGCCAAGGACCTCACCAAGCTCCAGTTCGAGAAGGAGTTCCGCAATTATCTCGCCGCGGCCGACGGTGCCGATCTCGCGGTCGTCTATTATTCGGGCCACGGCTTTCAGATTGGCGGCGAGAATTTCCTGATCCCGGTCGATGCATCGCTGAAGGCTGCGGCCGATATCGAGGTCCAGGCGGTCAAGCTCGACGACGTCCTGCAGCAGTTGCGCGCCAAATCGAAGATCCAGGTGATCATTCTCGACGCCTGCCGCAACAATCCGTTTCCGCGCAAGGATTACTGGCTGCGCGACCAGTTAATCGCGGCCGGCGGCACCGGCCTCGCCCAGGTGAAAAGCTCGCTGAACACGCTGATCGCCTTCGCCACGGAGCCCGGCGCCGTCGCCTATGACGGGTCCGGCGATCTCAGCCCGTTTTCATCCGCCTTCTCCCGCCGCGCGCTGGCGCCCAACCAGGAGATACGCTCGGTCATGGCGGCCGTGCGCCGCGACGTGGTCGAGGCCACCAAGGGCGCCCAGGTTCCGTGGGAGAATTCCTCGCTGATCGACGAGGTGGTGCTCATGCGCCGCGCCAGCCGGCCCGCTTTGCCGCCGGTGCTGGAAAAGACCGTGCCGGCCGGCGTCGGGCCTGTCGTGCTCGACCTGCCGGTGCCCGTCGACGTCGACGGCGGCGCGGTCACTATCAGCATCGAAAGACCGCCGGCGCTGGGGCGTCTGATCCTGGACAACAGGCCGGTCGCAACGGGCCAGCCCATAGAGGGCAAGGATCTGCCGCGACTCGCGATGGATGTGCCGAAGGGCGCCGACACCGAGGACCAGGTCGATATGCTGGCCTATGCCGCGCATGACGAATGGGGCGGCGGATCGCAAGGCATTCTGGTGTTCAGGGTCAAGAATGGCGACGGCGCCGCCGGCAAGCAGCTCGTGGCCTCGCTGGAGTCCGAGCAGAAGCAGCAGGTGGCAGAGCGTGGCATCCACATCGCCGGCGCCGCCGAGGCGATCGAGAACCGCGACGTGAAGATTCCCGTCGGTGTCGGTCCGGTTCCGCTGAAGCTGGATTTGCCGACCAAGGATCCGGCGGTCAGCGTGAAGCTCGCGAGCTATCCGGCGACGGGGACGCTGTCCCTGCCCGATCGGACCCTGTCGCCGCAATCGAGCCTGAGGGCCAATGAAATCGGCCAGCTGCGCTACGAACCTCAGATAGGCGCCGCAAAACCGCTGATCGTCGGCTTCGAGATCGCGGCGGATAACACCTCGTCTAAGCCTGCGACGATGAAGCTGTCGCCAAGCGTCGATCCTTGCGACACACAGGCAGGCGAGCCTTTGGACCTGCAGGGCGTCGTCCCCGGCCTGCTGCCGAACGAGATCGGCGCCGGCGCGGTGGAGGCCTGCCGGGCGGCGGTGAAAGCCTATCCCGATGTCGCGCGCTTCCACTACGAACTGGGGCGCGCGCTGCTCGCCGCCGGCAAGGTCGACGAGGCGAAGAAGGCCATTCAGGACGCCGCCGACAAGGGACATGTCCGCGCTGTGTTCGAGCTCGGTTACATCGCTTCGTCCGGCATAGGAACGGCCGTGGACCCGTCGAAGGCGAATGGCTTCTACGCTAAGGCGTCTGATAAAGGCGATCCTTATGGAATGACCGCTTGGGGACGCGCGCTGTTCAATGGTCTTGGCGTCCAGCGCGATACCGGCAAGGGCTTGGATTTGCTGCTCAAAGCGGCGGCCATGGGTCACACCTATGCCATGAACGATCTCGCTGCGATCTTCACCGAAGGCCGCAATGGCGTGCCCGCCGACCCGGCTCGTGCCGTCGCCTTCCTCAAGGCAGGCGTCGAGCGCCAGGACATGTATTCGATGAACATTCTTGGGCGCAACTACCTTAGCGGACGTGGCGTCGAGAAGGATACGAAGCAGGCGCGGGCACTTTTCCAGAAGGCGATGGATCTCGGCCAACCATATGCGCCCGGCAGTCTTGCGCGCATGTACCGGGACGGTGATGGCGTCGATCAGAACCTTGCCGAAGCACAGAGGCTATTCGAACTGGCGACCGACCGTGGCGACTACTCAGCGGCCTATGATCGCGCGGCCATCGAAATGCAGAAAGGCGACAAGTCCGATCAGGCCGTCGCCGTCCGCTATCTGGCGTTCGCGGCAGGACTTGATCTGCGCAACGAGTTGCCAGTCGCTCGGTCGACCTTGGCGCAGTTCGGCGCAAAGCCGAAGGCGGCTGCCCTCAAGCAACTGCGCTCCGAACTCAAATCCAAAATCGCGACCGGTGGCTCGGTAGACGACCAATTGGTCAAGACTGCCAGAGCCATCTGGGAACAGGCCAATCCGCGTCGGGACCTGTTTTGATCAACAAGGAGGCAATGGTGGGCAGGGCATTGAAGCAGGCGTTCATCGCAACATTCCTATCCCTCACGGTCGCTGCGTGCACGACCATAGCGCCCAGGGTCGAACCGGCGCCGGTAACGAAACATCGCACCACGCAGGTTCGCGTGACGACGCCAAAGGTCGTCAAGCAGAAGAAGGTGACTGCCAAGAAACTGATCAAACCGGTCAAGAACGAAACCACGCCCGTCATTGCACCCTTAGGTGGGAGCGGCGGCGGTGGCGGCGGTGGCTGGTAGTATCGTCACCGACAACCGTTCTTTCCCGACGCATGGCGTCGTAACCGCTCGTCCGGTCAGTTCGGCGACGCGGCGATCGACGGCAAGAGCATAGCCCAACCGATCAAGGGAGAACCGCTTTTCAGCCCGGTCGAAGGCCTCGACGAGTCGGTCTGGCAGGGCAAGAACTGCGACGGCTGCAATCGTTGGAACGGGGCGTGAGCAGGCGAAGAATTTCGCCGCCAACGACCTCTCCCTGTTGCGCCTGCAGCATTCGCTCGGCACCCGCTTCAAGGTCGCTTTGTCCAGGTGGACGCAAGGCGGCTGCCAGTGATTGTCAGGCGGAAGCCAAAAAGCATGATCCGGAAAAGTGAGAACCGGTTTTCGGAAGGATCATGCTCCCTAATACGCGTCGACCGATTGCCGCTGCGCCTCCATCTCCACCATCTGGATGCCCATTTCGACAAAGGCGGAAAGCACGGCGAAGCGATCCGCGGTCGAGATGCGCGCCAGCCCCGCCAGGATACCGGCATTGACGGCGTGGGCGGCGGGGAATCCGGTCGACAGCATATCGAAGGCCGGGTCACGCCACGCCGCCGACAAGGCGATCCAGGCAGCAGGCGTTGCCGGCGACGGATCGACAGCGCTGCCCAGCGCCGCCCGATGGCGAGGATTGCCGGGCTCGCCCACCCAATCGCTGACGAGCGCCAGCAATTCGAGATCCCTTTCGGCAAGGAGCTCGGCGAGATGGCTCAGGCATTCATGCCCCCACCAGACCGCGGCGCGCTCGGGCAGGAGGTATGCACAGAAGGTGACGGCTTCCTCGGGGACGCGCCCGGCGAGCAGCGCGCGGCAGAATTCCAGCGGTGGTTGGGCGACGGCCGGCGACTTCATGTCCCGGGCGATCGCGGGACAGGCAAGAAACAGATCCCTTGCCGTTCTGTATCCGAGTTCATTGGCCATCGCTGCCATACCCCGAGCATCGGCACAAATAGCACTGAAACCCGCGGCCAAGCGCCGGTCAAGCGTCAACCTTATCAGGCGTCGGCCATCGGCAACGTGCGCTTGTTCACAGACAATCGCTTTAGGATTTGATATAGTCCGCGCCAGCGAAAAACCGCTCAAACAGGGCTCAAACAGGAGTGACGGTCATGCGGTGGGGCAGCTCAGCCTTGGCATTGGCGATCGTGCTTTTTTCAACGCACGTTTACGCCGATCCGCTTCAGAAATCGGAAGACATCGTAAAATTCTTCGCCGGCCAGGGAAATCTTGGCGCGTCACGCGGCATCTGTGTCGGCACCGAGGAAGAATGCAAGAGCAAGGCCGAGAAGAGCGAGGCGCCGCCCCAGAAGGCCGGCCTCGACATGATGATCAACTTCGCGCTGGATTCGGCCCAGCTCGACCAGACCGCCCGCGCGGAGCTGGACGAGTTCGCCAAGGCGCTGAAGGACAACCGGTTGAGCACGTTCAGCTTCGTCGTCGAAGGCCACACCGACGCGACCGGCACGGATCGCTACAACCAGGACCTGTCGCAGCGGAGAGCGCAATCGGTGGCGGCCTTCCTCGAGGCGAACGGCGTTGAATCGGCGCGGCTCGAAGCGATCGGCCTCGGCAAGTCGCATCCGCGCGTCGCCAATCCGTACGATCCGGTCAACCGTCGCGTGGAAATGCGCATCAGGACGGAATAGGTCGCCAGCGGGTCTGAAAACCAGCCGGCCTGCCGAGAACACGACGTTTGCTGAACCGCGGTTCTAGCCGGGCTCCAGCGTGCCCTGGATCGAAGCTATCAGCGCAGTGATTGCCTGCTTGTACTTTTCGAACTCGGGCGACGTCTGCCGCACCTCGGTGGTCGTCGTCGGCTGCCCCTGGTCGGTCACAACGCTCGGCACTTTCTGTCCCATCTTCCGCTCGGCCCAGTCCACGACGTAGCTCGCGGTCTTGCCAGTGAGGAACGGGTTGGCCTGGATGACGGCCGATCCGAGCACGGCGCTCAATTGCGTCGAGCCGGGCGCCGCCAGAACCTGGGCCGCGCCTTCCATTCCGAGGAAATGGCAAAGATAGAGGCGACCGGCGGTGATCTGGTGGCCGCGCGCGCGCAGATAGGCCTCGCCCTCGCGCGCCAGGTTGCGCACCATTTCGCGCGACAGTGTCGCGTCGTAGCGAAGCGCGAGCAGGTCGGCGGTCGACAGCGAGCGGGCAAGGTCGGGCCGATAGGTGTTCATCATCCGGATCCAGGTTTTGGAGATGAACTGGCCGGCGCCGGTCGCCGAGGAAAGCGGGTTCTTGGCGCGGGCGCTACCGCCACTTTCGACATGCACGATCCGGTCGGTGAGCGTTTCGACGGCAGTATCGCCGGAACCGCCGGAGCTGACGGCAACGGCGGTAGCCACCGTGGTGACCGTCCCCAGCGGGTCGATAGCCTCGCCGTTCTGGTAGAGCTCGAAATGCAGATGCGGCCCGGTCGAAAGCCCGGTGGTGCCGATATAGCCGATGATGTCGCCGGCCTTCACCCTGGTGCCGACGCCGCTTGCAATGGCGAATTTCTGCATATGCGCATAGCGCGTCTCGCGGCCGTTGGCATGCGCGATCTTCACCAGATTGCCATAGCTGCCGCCATCGCCTTGGAACGAGATCTCGCCGTCGAAGGCGGCCATGACCGGCGTGCCGACCGGTGCCGCCCAGTCGACGCCCTTGTGGATCCGAACCGTTCCGAGAATCGGGTGCATGCGCGGGCCGAAGGTCGAGGTCATCACTCCGGCCACCGGCGTGACCATGCCGTTGGTGACGGCCAGCGAGCGGACCTGATCATCGCCGGTCACGCAGGCATATTGGCCGTCGCTCTGCTGGAAGACGAAACAGTCCAGACTCCTGTCTGTACCCTGGACGCCGACGTAAAGCACCCTTCCGGAAATCTGGCCCTGTCCGCGTGGCGTCTGCGAATAGATCAGCACCAGGCGCTGATCCTCGCTTGCGAAGGCGTCGAGGTCCTGCCCGCGGGACAGGTACATGATCGCCTCGCCGATGACGTTGGTCGGCACCTTGTTGCGCGCCGCGGTCGAATATATCGCGTCGAGCAGGCGGTACTGCCGCTTGGGGCCCCCTTGGTCCGAGGCGCCGGAATAGTTGAACAGGTCCTCGCGGACCCAGGGGTCGACGCCCGACACGAAGGCGCCGGCCGCATTGCGCGTCAGCGTGCCGACATAGACATTCTTGGCGTAGACGGAGACCTGCATCAGCGACATGGTCGTCGTCTCGCGGTTCGGCCGGAACCCGCGCATGGCCACCACAAAGCCGGCTTCCAGCCCGTCGCGGTTGAACAGCGCCTTCAGCGCCTCGCCGGCAAGCTTGGCGTCGTCGGCGGAGAAATGCGCGTCGAGCGCCACGCTGTCCAGGCTGCGGTCGTTGAGGATCTTCACAAACGTGTCCTCGGTCGCCTCGAAGCGCTGATATTCGCTGGTGACGGTCGCGACGGTCGTGTTGTTCTCGATCGCGGTTTTCTTGAAAGCCGGGAGTGCTGCTTGCCCCTGGTCGATGGTCTCGCCCCAGCCGGCCTCGGGGTCGTCGGCATCGGCCTTGGGCGCCGAACCGGCGTTGCTGTCGTCCGGCGCGGCCTGGAGATCATTCTGCAGATCGCCTTGCGGATCGCCCTGTTGATCGCCCGGTGCTGCGGCCGGAGCGGGCGGGGCCGGTTGCGCATCGACCGGCGCTGTCGCAGAAGGCTTCGGCGCGGCTTGCCGCTGCGCCTGGAAGAAGGCGAAATCCTCCTGCGTCGACGGGATCGTCGTCATGAACTTTTCGCTGGTGCTCAGCATAACATCGGAGAGGATCTCGATCTGCGGCGAAGCCCCGGAACTGTCTAGCTCGGCCGGGCGCGCGACGGTCTTGCCCTTCGTGGCGGTGTCGGCGTCGGGCGCGAGCGTGATCCACATCGGATCGCCGGCAAGGTCGATGATCGCCGGCACATAGACTGACGCGTCGGGCGGCACGTCTTCCATGCCTTCGACGGGATGCAACTCCTCGTTCTCATCGCCGAACGACCAATAGTCCCTGGTCAGATAGAAGCCGGTGGCCGAAGCGACGACGGCGAGGGTGGCCAGGCCGGCAAGAGCCCGGCGCCAAAGCTTGCGCCGCCGCTCGGCCTGCCGCGCCAGCTTCTTCTGTTTGAAGCTCGTGTCGATCGTGTGCGTCACGGGCTGTTTCCGGTCAGGAAATAGGTCCAGCGCACCTGCTCGAGCGTGTCGACCTCGACGAAGCGCGCCGCGATATGGCCGCGCTGCCAGCACTCCTCGATGCCGCGGATCGAGAAGCGCCGCCGGTCGATGCACATCTCGGTCGATCCGTTCAGGATCGCGTGGCCGAAGACGTCCGTGGCGTAGAGATAGATGTAGCGGTTGGTCAGCTCCTCGCGGATGACGTTGACGCACTGGTTGGCACCGATCGTCCACCAGCCGTCCGTCTGGTCGGCATTGTCGACCTTCTGTCCGACGGCGAGATTGACGACATCGAGCGTCTGATTGCAGACGGTGAATTCGGCATGCGCCTTGCCAGGCGAAAGCATCGCAAGCAGCGCCGCGCCGAGCAGCGCGGTAAGCGTCATGCGACCCGGCAACGGCAATCGGAGCCGGCTAGGCAGCTTGCGTGGCGGGGGCTGGTGCAAAGAACGCAAGGTGCGAAGGTCCATCGGCGTTCATGCTATCCGCCAAGCCGGAAATAAGTGGCCGCGGCGGAGAACTGCGAGCCGTCGGCCTCGATCTCCTTCAGAATCCTGGGCAACAGCTCCGAGGCCGGCGTCGGCCTGGAGAACATGGCGGCCTGGATGTCCTTGGGCCCGGTGATCACCAGCATGATCTGCGGCACCGCCTTGCCGGCCGCCTTGTCGGCGGCGGCGAGGCCGATCGGGATGTTGAAGGTCACCTTGTCGGTTTGCGCCACCATGCGGTCGTCCAGGTTGAAGGCGACGCCCTTGTGGTCGATCAGCATGATGTTCGAGACGAGCCCCCCGCCTGTATAGAGCGCGCCGCTGACCGGCGCGCCATCGGGGATCGATGTCTTGTCGAGCACAAGTTGCGGCTTCGCGGCCGAACTCCGGTCAAGAAAGCGAAGGAAAGTAGGCACGCCGCATTGGGAGAGTGTGATGAGGCGCACGCTGATGTCCGGCTCGGCATGGAATGTCGTCTGGAAATCGTTGAGCAATTGTTCGAAGGGCTGGACCGCCGTTCCGTAGCCCTCGATCATGGGAGCGGCGCCGGGTCCCGATGTCACATTCGCGTAGAAGCAATTGCCGCCGCTGAAATCGCGCACCCAGGAGCGCTGCTCGTTCCACTTGGTCATGTCATCTTCCGCCGAGGGAAGCGACGGCTTCGGCACATTGATGGCGACATCGGTGCCGGGCTGCTTGGCTGCCGGCGTCTGCGGTTGCTGCGCCGGCTGGGTCGGCGCGGTCGGCGTTGACGGCTGACTGGCTGTCGGGATCGACGCCTTCGGCGCGGATGGCGAGGGGGTCGGCTGCGCCGATGCCTGGCTTTGCGAAGCGGGGGGCGGGGATGCGTTCGGCTTGGGCAACTTGGAAAGCTTGTCCACGAGGTCCTTCACGCTGAGCTTGGCCGCCGGCTTATTTGCTTCGGGCGCGTTTTTGGCGGTCTGCGTCGGTTCCGAGGTCTTGACCGCAGTCTCGCTAGCAGGCTGCGCCGGCTTCTGGTTTTCGGCGGCCGTAGGTGCGGGCGCAGGCGCGGGCGTCGGTGACTGTTGCGCCGGCGGTTGCACGGGCTTGGTCTCGACCGGGGAGACAGGCGGCTGGTTGCCGGCTTCGCTCTCCGACTGGGTGGCGGGCCGGGTCGTCTCCACGGCAGGTGCCTTGGCCTCGGGTTGAACAGGTGTCTCCGCCGTCTCGGTGGTGGCTGCGCTCTCAGGTTTAGGTGCTTCGGACTGGGTCGCGGCCGGCGCCAGCGGCCGAGATTTCGGCGCCTCCGGTTGCGGGGTTTCCACAGCCGGTTTGGCTGCTTCGACTACCGGCTTCGGTGTCAGCGGCTTGGATGTTTCGGCTACCGGCGCGGGAGCCAGCATGCCGCTGAAATAGACGCCGGCTGCCGCCAGGACGCTAATAGCCGCGACGCCTCCCGCGATGGCAGGCACCCGCGAAGGCCTTTTGGGCGCAGCCGGTGCGGGGGCGCTGGCCGGGGTGGCGGCCGGCGAGGGCCGAGCCTCCGATAGGTAGGCAGGGCGCACATGCTCGACGAAGCGCGGCTCACCGGGAGGAACCGGCGGCTGGGGCTTGGAGTCCGGCGCCGCCGTCCAACCGGCGCGCGGCAGGCCGGGGCGTTCACGTGCACCGAACGACATCGGCGGTGGCAATGTCGCCTCGAGATCCTCGCCGCGCGTTGCCCTGGCGATCTCGGCCATGCTCGCCGGCCGGTCGCGCGGATCCGGTTGCAGCATGGCTTCGATCAGCTCGCGGAAGTCGGGATCGATATCCGAAAGGTCCGGCACGGTCCGGCGCTTTTCGATGACTTCGTATTGCGAGCCGCTCATGTCGAGCGGCTTTCCCCGCAGCGCCGCGGCCAGCACCAGGCCGAGGCTGTAGATGTCCGATTGCTCGCTGACTTCGCCGCCATAGAGACCGAGCTGCTCCGGCGAGACGTAATTGTATTTGCCGGCGAATTTGCCCCCGATCAGCGTCTCGCCGCCGACGGTGGCCGACCGGGCGATGCCGAAATCGATGATCTTGGCCCGCTCGACCCGACCGCCGGGCAGGATGATATTGTCGGGCGAGAGGTCGCGGTGCACGGCGCCCGCCTGGTGCACGGCGCTCAAGCCCGAGGCCAGGCGATGGCAAAGCCGGCGCACATCGTCGCTTGGCATCGGCCCGCGCCGCATCATGTCGAACAGCGATTGGCCGTCCACGAACTCCATCGCGAGATAGGGGCGGCCGATTCCCGGGTCGATGGTGAAGACGTGGTAGCGCACCACCGCGTCATGCGACAGATGGTTGAGGATCGATGCTTCCTTGCGGAACAGCGACAGGATCGTCTGGTCGCGGGCGAATTCCGGCAGCACGATCTTGATCGCCACATGGTCGCCGGTCTGGATGTTGTGGCCGCGATAGACTTCGCCCATGCCGCCGGACGCAATCCTCTCGTCGAGCTCGTAAATGCCGCTGAGCTGCGTGCCGACGCCCGCATAGGTGACGTTGGCCGAGATCCGGGTCTTGTCGTCGTCGCTCATCTGGCCAGGCCCTCCACTGCGGACCGATCCGGATGGGGCGCGCCGTTGCGCTCGCCGCCGATCTTCACGAGCACGATGGTCACATTGTCGGTACCGCCGCGCGCCAGCACCGTGTCCAGGAGGGTCTGGCATGCCGCCCGCGGCGTGGCGGACCTGACCGCGGCCTCGATCTCGGCGTCGCTGACATGCGCGGTCAGCCCGTCGGTGCCCAGGACGAAAACGTCGCCCGGCATCAATTCGCCCTGCTGGAAATCGATTTCGAGCTCGTCACTAACTCCGACCGCGTGCGTGATCACATTGCGGCGCGGCCAGGTGCGCGCCTCCTCGGCGCTGATCATGCCGCGGTCGAGCAGTTCCTGCACCTCGGTGTGATCCTTCGAGACCTGGAAGATCGAGCCGTTGCGCACGAGGTAGATACGGCTGTCGCCAGCCCACAGGCAGGCGAAGCGTCCATCCATGGCAAGCAGGGCTGCGAAGGTGGAGCCGATCGTGATGCCGCGAGAGCGCGATATGTCGCGGATCTCGGCATTGGCGCGGCTGAGCCGATCCTCGAAGCGGGCGCGAAGGTCCGGCGCGGAACTCGCGATACCGATCGTCGCCAGATGGTCGACGATGCTGGCCGAGGCGACTTCGCCGGCCTCATGGCCGCCCATGCCGTCGGCCACCACCCACAGCCCGGTCTGCGGCTCGATGAGGTAATTGTCCTCGTTGTGGTCGCGCACGCAGCCCTGATGGCTGACGCCGAAGCTGTCGATGGGGAGGGCGACAGTGCTCAATTTGCCACCAAGCGCTCAGCGAGCGTCCTCTGTGACCAGCCATGGGCCGCGTGCCCACGCCACTCTGCCATAAGCGTGTACATTAGAGTATCGAAATGAAGGCGCGATCCGGCCATCTCAGAACGCCTTCGGACAGCTGAAGCCTGACAAGGCTGGCAGGATCAGGGGGTTGGCCCCTGAGCCGGCCTGGATCGTGTAGGCGACATCGCGTCCGCCGATCACGAAGCGCGCCTCGGTGTTGGCGCCGTCGCCGGTGATGGTCGCCTTGTCGAAAAGCCGCTTCAACGCCCACGGCCCCTCGAATTTGAGCGCGGACTCGCGTCCGGGCATTTCCGGCACCAGGCTGAGGCTCGCCGATCCGGACGCGGCGCCGCTCGGCCATGTCACGATGCTCGGCGCGTTGCCGGCCTGCGCGCTCTGCACCGTCTGACCGTCAACGTTGAGCACTGCGCTGTCGGCTTCGCTGTTCAGCGAGGTGGGCGTGAAGGTGATCGACACCAACGGTGTCGATCCGCCCGACGGGAAGAAGGCGGCCCGTATTTCCGCCGCCGCCTGGAACGCCTTCAAGGTCGATTTCGCAAGGTCCTTGCTGGAGCGCGCATTCTGCTTCCAGGTCCATTCCTGCCCGGTCATGTCGATTAGCGGCGCGAGGTTCTGCGCGAAGAAACGGTCCATCAGCCCGCCCGGCGCGAACAGCTTGGCGAAATCCGCCATCGATATGTCTTCGCTGCTGTCGCGGGCGAAGGGGTAGCGGCCATTGACCGCCTCCTCGCAGGCGCGTGTCACCGTCTGGTCGAGCGCCTGGTTTAGGTTTGCGACGGAGGTCTCGGCGACATTGCCTTCGAGCTCGTCCGCCGCTGCATTGACCATGCGCGCCAGCGGCTTGGGCAGGCGCGAGACATTGGCGCGCAAGGTCGAGATCTGCAGCTGCAGATTGGCGTTGACGCGTTCGGTCTGCGTGGGGACATCGGCCGCGAGCTTCAGGCTCTGAAAAATGTCGTGGAAATTCTGCGTCAGCGCATCGAGCGGCCGGCGTCCGGCGGCGCCGCTGACCAAAGCATGGAACGAGCGGAACTGCGCCTCGACGCTCGCGCCGGCGTTCTGCGCAACGGCCGAGCTTGCGCCGGCGCGGCTCTGCGACTTGCCGCCGGCGATCTGCAGGCCGATGCGTGCGAGGCCTTTGGCCATGCTCGCGGGGTTCTGCTCAGCCGTCCCGGTATCGCCTTCGGCGGCGGCAGGGTCTTCGGTCAACGCGGTCTCATTCGCGATCGCCGTGAACAGCTGATCGAGAGGCGAGTCCGGCGCGGCGAGGGCGGAAAGCGCGAGATATTGCGGCTTGTCCTTCAGCATCGCTTTGAGCTTCAGCTGGTCGAGCACGCCGTTCCAGGCGGCAGCGAATTCCTTGCCGTAGCGGTCGATGAGCTCGGGACCGAGCTTGGGCAGATCCTGGTCGATGCCGCCCTGTTCGCCGCCGCCGCCAAGCACCCATTGGTCGTCGACGAGCATCTGCGCGATGCGCGAGAGCTGCGGGAGGAAGAAACGGTTGAAACCGGCACGCGTGTAAAGGCCGGGAATGTGCAAGTCTGCAAGCTGGCTGCCATCGGTACGCTCGAGCAACAGCTGTGCTTCCGGGCCGGCTTTCGCGGCGACGGAGAAATCCTGCAGCCTCGCCGCGTAGACCGCCGACTTGATCTGCGCCGAGGCGCGGTCGGCGAGGCTCATGCGGCCGAGCGAGCGCTGCGCTGCCTCGACCAGCGGCTGGTTGAGCGCGAAGGTTGGATCGTAGGCGTCGTCGAGCGCAAGCATGGCGCGCAGATGCTTTTCGAGCTGCTCGCGGCCTTCGCGGTTGTTCTCGCCGGGGTAGCGGTTCTCCTCCCAGTCCTGCTTCATCCACGAGACGATCAGCTCGTCGTCGACCTTTGGCGCCTTCCCGCCCAGCATCAGGTAGATCTTGAGCGGCTCGTAGAGCGCGATCGGATCGGCCATCCGGGCCTGGATCGTCCGCTCGGCCTGCACCAGCAGCCGCGAACGGAAGGTTCGCTCCAGAGCCTGCCGGTACGCGCTCTTCGAGGCCGACAGCAGCCTCTCGCGCTGGCTGAGTCCGAACGTCTCCTCGATCGGCTTGCCCTGATCGCCGTTTTCGAAGCCGGCCGGCAGGTTGCGCAGCTGATCGAGCGGACCGATAACGTTCTCGAGGTCGACATCGGTCACCGTCGTGCTCTTTAAGAGGCTATCGGCGCTGTCACGATAATGAGCCATGGCTTGCCTTGTGGCGGCGATCAGCTCTCTGTTGACGAAGAAGCTGAGACCCAGCGCGCCGAGCGTGGCCAAGGCCGCCAGCGCGATCGCGGCCAGGCCGCCGAACCTTGCGAGCCGGATGCGCCGCTCGGCCGCTCGGTCGAATGACACCCAGCCCGATTCCGGGAAGATCACATCGGTCAGCAGGTCGTGCAGGAAGAAGCTCTTGCCGGCGCCGGAAAGGTGCGCCTGCGAAGCGGTGCCGAAGCTGCGGCCGATGGCGCCCAGTACCTGATCGAAGGGCGTCCCTTCCTGGGTGCCCGACGAGAAATAAAGCCCGCGCAGGCTAATATTGACCTGTGACCGGGAAGTGTCGAACAGGCTGCCGACGAACTGCATTATCCGGCTCTTCAGCGCGCCGAACTGCGCCGGAAAGCCGAACAGCGCGATCCGTGCCACAGGGTCGGTCTCTTCCTGCAGGCGGTCGGCGACCTCTTCGGCGAGCCGCTTGGCCAGTTCGTCGAATTCCGCAGGCGTCTCGCCGGCCATGTTCCTGGTGCGGTCGGCGGTCTGGAATGTCGCGCCCCACACCTTGCGCCGGCGCGTCTCGTCAATATCGCCGAAATAATCCATGAAGCCGGCGACGAGATCGGCTTTGGTGAAGAGCAGATAGACCGGGAACTGGATCTTTAGCGTCTCGTGCAATTCGCGCAGGCGGCTCCTGATCTCGGTGACATGCGCGTCGAGCTGACTGTCGTCGAATCCGACGAGATCAGAGAGGCTGATGGCGAGGATGACGCCGTTGATCGGCTGCCTTGTGCGGTGTTTCTTCAGCAATCCCAGGAAGGCGAGCCAGCTTGCCTTGTCGTGCTCGCGGTCCGATTCCTGCGTCGTATAGCGGCCTGCCGTATCGATCAGTACCGCCTCGTCGGTGAACCACCAGTCGCAGGACCGCGTGCCGCCGACGCCGGCCACCGGCTGCGCGCTGCCGGAGCCGGCGAGCGGGAACTTCAGCCCGGACTTGACCAGTGCCGTCGTCTTGCCGGCGCCAGGCGGGCCGATGATGACGTACCAGGGAATATCGTAGAGGAAATTGCGCTTGCCGCTCGTCCGCTTCAGCGTCGCGATGGCTTCGCTCATGCGCGTTTCGAGCACTTGGGAATCGTCGTTGCGTTCATCGCTGCGCACGATGGCCGCTTCGAGCGCCTTTTGCGCTCCGCGCCGCCGCCAGAATCGGATCCCGTAGAACAGGGCAAGCACCGCGACGGTGAAGCCGATGATCGTGGCTCTGAGCCACACAGGCCCGAGCGGGCGTGTATCGGCGAACCGGATCAGCGGGCCGGCATACCAGACTGCCGCCGGGAAGCCGGCGAGCGCAGCCAGGCTGAAGATCCGCAGCATCCAGCGCATCAGCCGCCGTTCTCCGCCGCGCCGGCCTGCAAGCTCTCCCGTTTCGGGATCATCACGTCGACGCGCCGGTTCTTGGCGCGGCCGTCCGCCGTGCCATTGTCGGCGATCGGTTCGTCCTCACCCTTGCCGTCCGCACTGAGCCGCGACGGATCCTTCATTTGCGTGGCGATCGTCGCCTGGACGGCCTTGGCGCGAGCGACGGAGAGGTCGAAATTCGATTTGAACAGGCTCGATTTCTTCGGCTTCACATTGTCGGTGTGGCCGACGATCCGGATCGGCCCGGGTTCGGCGTCGAGCGCCGTGGCGATGTCGGCCGCAATCGACTGAAACTGCGGCTTCAGCTCCGCCTGGCCCGATGCAAACAAAAGCTGGTTGTTGATCTCGACGACGATGAACGCGCCCTTTTCGCCGACGTTCACTTCGCCGCCGGCAATCTCCTTTGCAAGTGCCAAGCGGATCCGGTCGATCTGGGCTGTGTCCGGAACCGCTGGCGGCGGCGGACTGGCTTGCGCCGGCTCAGTGGGCGCCGCCACGCTGGCGCGCTCGATGGTGACGGGCGTCGAGGGATTGAGCGCCAGCAACTCGGCGGCGGTCGCATCGCCTTCGTCGGTGATCAGCACCCGCAGCCCGAAGAAGGCCGCAGTCACCAGCGTCGCCGCGGCAGCCGCTACCGCCCAGAGCGGCAGCCGCGCCCTTGGCTTCGGCAACGCCGCCGCCATGCCTTGCCAGTGGGGCGAGATGTCGCCGGCGCGCGGCTTGAAATAGCGCAGCGTGTCATAGACGTCGCGCCGGACGCGTTCGAGCGTGTCTCGTTCCTTGGCCAGCCCGCGATACTGGCCCTCGAAGCCCAGGGACAGGCAGGCATGCATCACCTCGAGCAGGTCGTAATGCGCTTCCGGCCTCGCGAGGACGTTGTTCAGCGCTCCGTAGAAGCCGGCGCCCGTTGGCTCGGTGTGGAAGAACTGCGTCACCAGGCTGTGCTGAAGCCAACTGTCCTTGATCGGCCAGGGCAGATTGCCGATGAGATCGTCGGCGGTTTCGCAAAGCGCGAATTTGGCGATCCGCGCGTCTTCCTCGGCAACGCCTGCCTTCGCGATCGCAAGGTCGAAGGTCTCGATCGCGTCGGCTATGCGCCCCGCCAAGGGCGCCGCTTGTCGTTCAACCGGCATCAGTCGCATTTGGCCGAAGAGCATCAACAGCGGCGCCGCCGCGGCAAGTATCGGATTGGCCGCGGCGTATTTCACCCCGGAGGCGGCATCGAGCAGGGCGTCCTGCTGCACCCCCGGCACCGAATTCGCGGCCGCTGCCGGGGTTGGTCCTTGAAACAGCACGGTTCCCGACGACCAGCCGGTGGGCATCTGTCGGCCGCCGCCGGGATCGAACACCGTCGCTTCGCGGGAAGGTGATGGAGCAGGCCGTGCGCCTTCCGAACCGGGCCTCCCGGGCGCCGCGAGCGGCCTTTGCTTCGGCCGCGGCGCGCGGATGACGGTCTTGTCCGCCGGCCCGGAGGGATCGTCCTTCGAGCTCATCGGCGGCGCCCCGCCGTCTCGGTGCGACGACCATGCTTCTGCCCGGGGGAACGCGTTTCGGGCTCACCCTCGGCGGCGGGCCGAATAAAAAGGCTCATCTCGCCGAAACATGACATTGCTGCACACGCCCCAAGCCTCGCCGCCTGCCCGCCGGGCTGGCGTCCTTGTGCATTCTAGTCGCCCGGATACCCAATTGAAACGGGCCGCCGATTGAAATCGGGAAGCAACATGCTGGAAGAGGCTGCTTCTTCTATGAGGCCCGTCACATACGGCCGGTCCGGTCCGTGCGTGTGCGTTTATTTCTGCTTGTCGGCCTTGGCGTAGGCTTCGGCGAAATAGGCGAGGAAGACATCCAGCATGCCGTTCTCATGCTTGTCTTCCATCGTCCGCCATGTAGCGACCAGCGCATCCCAGGCCTGGCTTTTCCTGGACGAGAAGGACGCCGGCGGGATCTTCTTGGCGATCGCTTCCGGCGAAAGGTCGTCGAGCAGCCGCGACAGCGCGGCCTGCATGGCGGCATAGGTGGCGATTTCGTGGGCCTTCAGGTCGCGGAACGCGTCCTCGATGCTGCGCCTGGCATCGAGATAGCCGGCCCTGCGCCTGGCGAACATGATCTCCAATATGTCGTCGGCGCCCGGCACGAATTTCAGCGGGTTGTTGTCCTCGGCGCCGATCATCGTGCGGTGAGCGCTCTTGGCGAGCACCTTTGCCGCCGCGCGCGCCTTGAGCAGCAGCGAGAGTTGCTCCACCGTTGTCCTCAGCACTACGCCGATCTCGGCCGCGACGTCATGCGGATCGCGCGACTGCAGCAAGTCCGGCGCGATGCCCGCCGCCCTCGCGATCTCCCGCAGCATTGCGTCCGCTTCCGCGGGCCGACTGGCCGGGGCTGGCGGCCCCGGCTGTTGCAATGCCGAGGATGTCGAGACGGGCGCCGCCCCGGCCGGGCGCTGCTCCGCCGGATTGAACAACGGTTCATGGCCGGGATCCAGCGGCCGGCCGGTCGAGGGCGGCAGCTCGCGCTGCGTCGACCCGGTCCTGGTCTGCGGATGTCCGGTCGCGGCTCTCTCGTCTTCGATCGAAACGCCGACGACATAACGGCCGATCAGCAGACGGTCGCCGTGGGCCAGCCGATGCGGTCCGCTCATGCGCTGGCTCGAACCGTTGATGAAGGTGCCGTTGCGCGAGACATCGTAGAGCCAGAATGAGCCCGCCTGGTAGCGGATCTCGCAATGCCGGCCCGAGATGAATTTGTCCGGATCGGACAATGTCCAGTCGCAATTCTCGCGGCCGATCTCGAAGCTGCGGTCGCGGGCGGTAAAGCTGGCGGCGGTGCCGGCCGGCAGCCTGTCGACATTGCTGATCTGGAGAGAGATGAACATCCGGAAGCGTCGCCGAACTTGGTCAACAAATGCTTATCTTGCGCGCAATTCCGGACGGAAAACCGTTGAGCGCCCTTCCGGAATTGCTCTGCTATTCTAGCAGCTTGCAAGCCGAGCGGGAGAGGAGCGTTTCACACCGGCGCATCGGCGCGCTTTAGCCATCGCTATTATTTGGCCTCCCTCAAACATGTGCTAGGTTGACGCGGATACGGTGCGGTGAACTCGAACGCTCCCGAACGTGATGCAGTTAATAGAGCGGGGGCTTCAAACCATCACACTGGCGGCCGCGTCGAGGAGGGGCACGACCCATGCCGAACGAACGTGCCACGGTTGTACAGACACCGGCTGGCGCCGACCTGACATTCACCCATCTCATCGGCCGCGATGAGATCAGCCGCTGCTTCGCCTATACGGTCGGCTTTGTCTCGAAAAACCGCGACGTCGACCCGCTGAAGATGCTGGGCGGCGTCGTTTCGGTCGAGGGCGAATCCGACCCGAAGCGCTGGTTCAGCGGCCTCGTGTCGGATTTCAAGCTGACCCGCATCGAGGACCGGCTGGCCTTCTACGAGGCGACCGTCAGGCCATGGCTCTGGTTCCTCGGCAACACCACGGATTGCCGCATCTTCCAGAACATGACGGCGGTGGAGATCGTCGAGAAGATCTTCTCGAAATATGGCATCGCCAAATTCGAGAAGCGGCTGCAGGGCTCCTATCCCCAGCGCGAATATTGCGTGCAGTATGACGAGAGCGATCTCGATTTCGTACAGCGGCTGCTCGAGCACGAAGGCATCTTCTATTTCTTCGAGCATGACGAGGGCAAGCACACGCTCATCCTCTGCGACGCGATGAGCAAGCTGAAGCCGGCGCCCGGCTACGAGAAGGTGCTTTACAATTTCGAGGGCCAGGCCTCGCGGCGCGATGTCGAATATATCACCGAATGGATTCCGGGCAGCGCGGTGCGGCCAGGGGCCTATGCCCATACGGACTATGATTTCGAAAAACCCGGCGCCGACCTGATGGCGAAATCCGCCCAGCCTTTCGCCCATAAGGAGGCCTCGGGCGAAAATTATCGCCAGCCCGGCGCGCATCTCGATGTCGGGCGCGGCGACAAGATCGCCGGGATCCGCCGCGAGGAGCTTCAAGCCGTGCACCAGCACAGCACGGCCGTGGGCACGGTGCGCGGCCTTTTTTCCGGCTGCAAGTTCACGCTGGAGAGCTTTCCGCGCGACGACCAGAACCAGGACTATCTTGTGGTCAGCGCCGAATACCGGCTGTTCGATCCGGGCTACCGGACCCAGAACGAGGCCCACAACGAGAATTTCAAAGTTGTGCTCGGCGTGTCGCCGACCAAGCTGCCCTACCGCCCGCCGCGCATCACGCCGCGGCCGATCATGCGCGGCCCGCAGACGGCAACGGTGGTCGGCCCCTCGGGCGAGGAGATCTTCACCGACAAATATGCCCGCGTGAAGGTGCAGTTCCATTGGGACAGGCTCGGCAAGAAGGACCAGAACTCATCCTGCTTCGTGCGTGTCTCGCAGACCTGGGCCGGCAGCAACTGGGGCTTCATCCAGATCCCGCGCATCGGCCAGGAGGTCATCGTCGACTTCATCGAGGGCGATCCGGATCTGCCGATCATCACCGGCCGTGTCTACAACGCCTCGCAGATGCCGCCCTACGGGCTGCCGGGCAACGCCACGCAGTCGGGCTGGAAGTCGAATTCCTCGAAAGGCGGCGGTGGTTACAACGAGCTGATGTTCGAGGACAAGGCCGGCTCCGAGCTGGTCAACTTCCAGGCCCAGAAGGACCACCATCTGCTGATCAAGCACGACCGCAACAAGACGGTCCAGCACGACCAGTCCGACCGCATCGACCATGACGCCAAGCACTCCGTCGGCCACAACCTCGACGAGGACGTCGGCAATAACAAGACGGTCAAGATCGGCGTCGACCAGACGACGAATATCGGCAGCAACGACACTGAAACGGTGGGCGCGAACCGCTCGCTGACGGTTATGGCGAATGAGACGATCCACGTCGTCGCCAATTCCACGGAAAACATCGACGCGAACCATTCGCAGACGGTGGGGCTGGTTCAGACGGTCACGGTGGGCGCGGCGCGCGTGGATACGGTTGGTGCGGCTGAAGCGCGAACGGTCGGTGCGTCGCAGACGAACACGATCGGCGCGACGCGATCGGTGAGCGTGGGTATCAGCCAAAGCCATAGCATCGGCGCCGCAGACAGCTGGGACATCGGTGCGGCACAGACGGTCAATGTCGGCGCGGATCAAAGTGTTACTGTTGGAAGCACTCAGACTTTCAGCGTTGGCGCGGCGCGCAGCGCAAGCGTCGGTGCCGATGACTCCACGACCGTTGGAGGCGCCCATACGCTGGGCATTGCCAAAGGCAGCGCAATCAGCGTCGGCGAGGACAGTTCGATCAAGGTCGGCAAGAAGTTGGTGATCGATGCCGGCGACGAGATCCTGATAAAGTGCGGCTCCGCCAAAATCATGATGAAGAAGGACGGCTCGATCGGCATCGAGGGTAAGGACATCTCGATCAAGGGATCCGGCACGATCAGTCTCAAGGCGTCCGGCGACATCACGATGAAGGGCTCGAAGATCAGCGAAAACTGAGGATGTGATCATGGGCGAGACGCGCGAACGCATCGAAGGGGTGGTGATCGGGATTTTCCTCGGGTTCGACAGCGGCGACCCGCTTGTGGTTTTCCCCGGCAATCCTAAGGAGACCGCTATTCCGGCGCGTAGCTTGACCGAACTTGCCTCAAAAGAGATAGGCAGCGAAGTGGCGCTGTTGTTTCAGGACGGCGATCCTGGCCGACCGCTGATCGTCGGGCGCATCGTCGAGCCTGCGCGAAAGGCTTCTTCGCCGCAAGTTATTCGCGATGGTGAAAGCGTGCGCATAGTGGGCGAAGAGCGCATCGAACTGCGCTGCGGCGAGGCGACGATCCTCATGGAAAAGGATGGGCGCATCATCATCCGCGGCACCTATGTGACCAGCCAGGCGAGCGCCACCAACCGGATCCGCGGCGGCTCTATCGACTTGAACTGATGTCGGCCGCGATAGCTAATACCGATCTCGACGCGGCACCGCGGCCGAGCATTGTCGCTGAAGTCGTCCGGCAACATGTCGAGCAGGCGGCGTTTTTGTGGGCGCAACGCCATACGCTGATGATGGCGGATCCGCCGGACATGGTGGCCGTGGCTGGCGTCGACAAGCGGCTAGAGGCAAATCTTGATGGCATTCGCATCGCCGGCTTCGACGCCTGGCCGTTTATTTTCGCTGCCTACCAGGACTTTCCGCAGAAGGGTGAGCTGTTCGTTTTTGCCTGGGCGGCGTTCGAACAAGCCGATCCGAAACGCATTGCCGAAGCGGTCGAAATGGGCCGGCAAGCGGCGGACGATGCCCTTGGCCTTGTAGGCGCGTTGGCCTGGCACAAGCCGCAGACGATCGCGCCGCTGGTCCGCGATTGGATCGGCGCGCACGAGGCGTTCAAGCGTTACTTGGGCGTGTCCGCGTGTATCGGACATAGCGTCGACCCGAAGCAGATGCTGGGGCGTCTGGTGCACGATCCGGATGCTGGCGTGCGCGCCGCTGCACTGCGTTTGGCCGGAACATTGAAGCGCACAGACCTCGTCGGGGGGATGAGGCATGCGTTGGACGATGCCGACGAAGCGCCGCGATTTTGGGCTGCCTGGGCGCTGACCCAGCTTGGCTCCGGGGACCTGGCGAGCCCAGTGTTGCGCAAGACCGCTGTCTCAGGCGGGCCTGACGCAATGACTGCGCTGCGTTCGGCAGTCAAGGCTGCTCCCGATAAGGATGTACGCGCTTGGTTGGGTGGGCTCTTGAAAGTACCCGAGACCGCGCCCCTGGCAGTCAGGGGCTCCGGCATGCTCGGCGACCGAACGCTACTGCACTGGCTGATCCATCAGATGCGCGTCCCAACACTGGCGGCCGCTGCCGGAAGTGCCTTCCTTGAGCTTTATCCCGAGGCCCGCGAAGATGGCCAACTGTTCTCGGTCGAGACGTCTTTGCTGGGCCAAGCTTTCGCCGATCACTTCGACGACGATCCGCCATTCCTGCCGGTTGCCGACAAGGTGAAGGACTGGGCAAAGGAACGAAAGCTGCTCGATTGAGCATTTTTTGAAATCTGCGCCCAGGTTTTAAGCCGGACTGCGAGACGTGTCCCGAGATCAACGCCAACCGGCGGGATCGATAAATCTGTGTATCCAACCCAGCGTGTTGCTGTTGGCAAAAAAACGTTGGCCCGGGAAATCGGAATGTTCGGTCAAAAAAAGTGGAGCCAGCGCATTGGCTACTGCAACATAGGGGACGTCGCTCATGTCCGGACGGTTGCGGTCGCAAGCTGAAGGTTGTTGACCCGCCATTAGGACAACAGCGTGTCTTCGTTGCGCCGCTGTAACCGCCGGCACATCGGAGAGGGTCGCGAGCGAAGCACGTATCTCAGGCTTCGAGGCAAACTCACGGCCGACCAAAGTAAGCCAGTTGACGCCCTTTATGCCTTTCTTTGTCAAAGGCAGCGTGCCGTTCATGTGCTCGATGTCGACGCCCCAAAAGCGTCGCGCCCGGTTGTAGATGGCGTCGAACGCGTCTTCCATGAGCAGCGGTTCGTAGACGAAGGCCAGACCACCATGACCCGAATGCAGTGGCACGTTTTCCGCAATTGCCAGAGCAGCATCGACGAGGATTTCGAGATCGGCATCGATGGGGAGCAGCATGCGGACAAAGGCGAACAACCCCTCGTCCCTGAGATGCAAACGCTGACAATTGAGGCTCCAGCTTCCCCGCGGCACATCGATTGCAAGTCCATCCCAGTACTGCGCCTCGAATGCCCTGCCTTGCCTTATACGCTCGCGTACAGGTTCGAAATAGGGGCGCGCGATGCCGGCAGAGGCCGCAGCCCGTCCATGCGCGGTCAGCATCGGCTGAGCGATTGATGACCAGAGCGGCAGCTCGGAAATCTTGAACTCGCGCAGCCTGTCTGGAGGGCAAACGCGTTCGTACAAGTCAAGCAGATACTCGAAATCACGCTCTGTCGGTCCTTCGATATAGACTGTCAGATCGAGCATGATTTTCAACGCAACCTCCTCGCCGACCATCAAAGGCCGCGCGAGCGCTGCGGAGAGATTGTGGACCTGCATTCAACTATTCCGCGTCGTCTCGGGAGACACCCTTGGTCTCGTCGTCGATCATGTCGTGAAGCAGATTGAGCTTGTGGATCAGGAATGAGGTGAAGTCAGGAAAGCGCCTCTCCTCAGTGGTGATGTCGAGTGCGACAAAATCCATTTCGCCGTTGGAGCGGACCGTATGGGGGTCGATATAAAGGCACTGGTTCGAATCTTCCCCGAGGAACACCGGGAGGGCCCCGTTCTCAAACGGATTCTCCTGATCGAGCTCGTCGAAGATCTCCTGCAGATCCTCGAGATGTTCCTCGACCCACTCTGCCCTTTGGTCCTCGACCGAAAGCAGTTTTGCGTCGCCCGACAATTCTCCCCAGCCGTTGTGGAGCTTCAGAAATTCGCGGTAGCTGGGTGGCAAGGGCTTGCCCAGCCTCTTCTCCAGAGTGGCAAGCTGCCGATCGGAACAGGGTTTGCCCAACGGATGATCATATTCTTCGTCGAATGCCAGCCGGTCGTAGGCGCGCAACGCTTCCGCCAGCTGTGCAATCAGTTCTGGAAGTGACGGTGTTTTTTTTGCCATGGATCTCTGCCTTTTATCCGAAGAGTTGTGGCAATGGCATTTCCACGTTCAGATCGAGATCTGCCGGCTCTCAGCAGCAATCGCCCTTGACGCCCGTGTGCTTGCCGGGACCACTCGTCTTCAACTGGTTGAGCTGACCGCCGATCCACCGGTTGGGCCGGCGCGACATCCATCTCAGGTTGCTGAGCCTGCTTGGATGGCCGCAGAATTGAATCTCCTTGATATGGTCGACGCTGAAGCTCTTGTAAGGCGGAGAGCTTGACTCGGCTTTCTTCTGCAAGGCGTCGCGACAGTAATCGGGGGCCTTGTTCGATATGTGTTTGAAACCTTTTTTGTTAAGCTCCTGCACCTCCGGGTTGCTGCTTTGGCGCATCGCCATGCCGCGCAGCTGGCTGGCTCGCTTGTCGCCGGCTTCACGCAACTTTTCGTAACCGCGAGGTCCCTTTCCGCCACCCGCACTCTTTATGCCGCCGGGGCTGTTCATCATCTTGTTAATTTGAGCAAGTTTCTTACAGATCTCTTCTTGCTCGCAGGAATTGAATTTGTGGCGCCCCGGCGAAGGTTTTCCAGGAGCGTCCGTGCACGGTATGGTCAATATGTTCGGCTTACCGGGAGGGGCCGGGTTCAAATTGCCCATCAGATCGACGGTATTCTGATTGTTGTGAAATTTCTTGTCGGTGTCGCGGCAGGCGTTGCTGCCATCCATCTTGACATCGAAAGAATATGTAATCCAATCCGTCGCCTGCTTGAACGTGTTGGACTTGACTCCGCCTACCGTGCCCGGCTCGTCGCCGGTGGACATCTTGTACTGCGAGCCCTTGATGGCGATCATCTGACCGCCCTTCGCAAAGACAGTCGTGGTTCCATCACCCAATGTGCTGCTCATTGCGAAATTCGGATAAGGCATCGGCACGGGACCGCCCGGTGTGGGCGTCTTGCAGACGTCTGGTATCGTCGCTTTCGAAAAGCCGGTGGAGCTTTTGTGCGTGAGGCCGAGACCGTTCACGGTGATATGGGTCGGCATCAGCGTGATCCTCTCGGACCGCCGAGCAGCGCGGCGGCGCGCGTGCCGTTCTCGGAACTTGCCCAGATAAGCGACAGCGGGCCTTTGCGGTAACCTCGGGCTTCGGCCTGGGCGACCAGACTGACGAACAGCGGTCCGGAAGCGGCCCCGACGTCGCCCCAGCAATCCGCCGGCGTTTCGAAATCCGCGGCGTCCCGGAAGCGGCCCGGATTGCGCAGAACAGCGAAGCCGTATTCATTGCCGCGGTAACGCTCACCATTCATGTCGCAGATGATGCGGTCGACAGGATCGGTCGGCGCCTGCTCGAATAGCAGCTGAAAGGCCGTGCTCAGGCCCTCTCCGAGACAGACCGTCCTTGTTTTGATCTTATTTTCCTCGAAGGCGACGGAAGTGCAAACCACCTCCAGCAGAGGTTGGATAGCCAGCCGCCGCGCCGTCTGCAGCTTGGTCATCAAGCAGAAGCCGGCGCCTTCGCCCGGGCAGAATCCATAGGTGTTTTCATCAGAATGGAGCTGCTCACGCTCGTCCAGCCACTCCAGCGTTTCCGGTTCGAGATAGCTATCCACGCCGCCGACGAGGCAAAATTGGGCCTTGCCTTCTTGGAGCATACGGCAGCCGTGGTGAATTGCCAGCATTCCGCCCGCATGACCGCCGGCATTGGACCCGCCGCCGGCCAGACTGACCTGTGCCGACAGCTTGGCGCGAAGTCGAGCGTCGATTCTGGCGGCGAAATCGCCGTCTTGCCCCGGACGCGGCTCGCCGGTCGACAAGATGAGCGCGACCGGCAAGGACGGATCCGTCATGCGCAGAGGCGCCAGGGCATCCAGCGCCGGGCCGACCGCGATCGCGACAGCGCGATCTGGCCCGTTCAGCGCCGCGTCGATGCCGCTGTCGAGAGTCACCTTCATCCGCTCGCCGACACGATCGATCATATAGGGGTGATCCTGTATCGCCGATATCCCGGCGCGGACCGCGGCGGCGCTCGCCTCCACGGAGAATCCGAGCGGAGTGCGTGCGCCGATCCCGACGATCACTATCGTGTTTCCGCCCGCCATCAGCTTGGCCCCAGCCAGACGCCTGTGCGGCTTATGGAGGGAGACACCCCCGTGCGTCGTCGAATGCGAATGGTGGTGGTGGAAAGCTTCTCCTCGTCAAAGGGCACGGGAAGGGCCGAAAGCCAGGTTATGCTGAATTGCCGGTCGTCCGGTCTGATGCGCAGCGTGTGAATCGTTGCGCCTCCGTGCTTTACGTCCGGCAGGTCCTTAAAATGCGAAGTGATGTCGAAAGTTATCCGCGGCAACAGGAACTGCATGAATCCGTCGGCGGTGAACCCGCCCAGCCTGACGTCTTCATATCCAATCAGTGGCGATTTGGTTTGCTGGTCTTCCGGAGCGCATTGATAGTGCAGACGGTTGAAATCGCGCGGCAGCAGGGGATTGCGCGTCTTCTCCCACTCTTTCCCGTAGGTTCCCGCATATCTGGCACGCGGCAGCCAATGCGGCGCGACCGGTCCAAAACCGGCGGGACGGCCGCTTCGGTGGTCACGATAGGGTGCATCCTGATATTCGAAGTTGGGAGCCGCCTTGCCGATCAAGCGTTGGGGGCTCACGGCAAACCCCGTGCCGACCGGATTGCGCTGATCCCAATCCGGGCTGGCCCCCTCCATCTCTGCACCGCCATAGGTGCGGCGCCAGCTGATCGGCAGCCGAATGAACGGCTCCGGGCTGGTCATGCGCACTGAGACCGGGCCGGGAACGAAAGACCTGTTCCCGGTCACCTTAACGGTCTTGTCGAGCTCGCCGATCTTAATACGAGCCAGGGTTTCGACATTGGACTGGCCCCCGGGAGCGTGGACGTGTCCTTCGACAAGCACGTCGGTATGCTTCTTCTCGATTTGGAAATCGTCATCGTCCACCAATTCGCTGCCGTCAGCGGAAAAGATCGGCGCCATGTTGACGGGTATCTGTTTCTGCAACGGTGTCTGCTCGCCGGTGGGGTTGATCTGGAAGGAGGCCTTGATGGCCACAAGCCAGACCTCCTGACCGCTTTCGTCGCGCGTCCACAGGCCTTCGGCCGCAAATGGCGTATGGTTGGACAATGGGAACATCCTGAGAGCGCTTCCTCAATGCCGCAGCGTGGTGCGAGGCCCCCAGACCAACGCCGCGCTCGCTGTTCGCGCGAAGCCCGCACCTTTGATGGATGCCTCGGTTGTACGGGTGTCGGTTTGCATCAGCTGGTCTCCCAACTCGCGGCGAAGATCTGCTCCAGCACCGGCTGCGGCGCTTGAGGATCGACGTCGAAAATATCCGTATGCGCCGTCCACATGACGAGGTCGCCGATGACATCGAGTTCGCCGTCGACAAGCGGAACGGGCAGGGCGGCCAGCGCCGCATCGAGTTCGTCGGGCGTCAGCTCTCCGCGTTGCGCGGCTAGCGCCGCATTCTCGACCCCTTCGAACCACGCGTCCGCATAAGCCAGCTTGAGGGGTGCTTCCGACAGCCTTGCGATGACGCTCAGTGGAAATCGTCTGCCGACCCGGTCGGCGCTTTGGAGCACGATGCCTGCCGAGGCGCCGAAGGAACCAGGGCCGGCCAGAAAACGCAGCGCCGTGTCCGCCGGCCAGGCTTCGAGCCCGAACAGCGGCACGATGTGCTGGGCCAGCCAGCGGTCCCACACGCGCACGAAGTCGCCCGGCAGCCGCCGCGTCACGAAGTCCCCGGCGGCGGGCATCTTGCCGTAGAAGCCGGGCACGATCAAATCTGCGGCGGACATGTGAACTTCTTGAACATCTCTAGCGTGTACGGGTTCTCGACGCTGGCCGCCTTGAGCTCGAAATCGGCCCACATCCCCTTGGTGCCGAGCCGCAGGCTGTAGACGTCGGTGAGCTTGGTGGCGTTGAAGCGGCCGCCGCGCAGCATTCTGAGCCACGCCCAGCTGCCGGTTTCATTGAGCATGACTTCGGGCGAGCCGTCGACCGGCTGGAAGGCGAGCGAGATCACACCCGTGCCGTCCTTGCCCGGCCATGTCATCGGCTGTGGCCTCGTCGCGTTGTTGTAGTATTCCATGGTCTGGCCATCGAGGTTGAGCGTCATGCGAGCCACGTTGGGCGACAAGTCCTTTGGCTCCAGGGTGAAATTCATCACCGGTCCGGCGCCGCCGGGGAACAGATCGTCGCGGATGTGGCGCGCCTGCTCGAAGGCTGCCAGCGCCGCCGGATCGAGGCCGAAATCGGCGCGCCATTTCCACGGCTCGCTGGCGGTGTCGACATAGTTGATCAGATGGTCGTTGGTGAAGGCGTCGATCAGGCCGGTCGGCCCGAACAGGCGCTGGAAGTCGCGCACATTGACGTCGACCGCGCTGTCCGGGCTGAACGGATAGCGGTTGTTGAGCGCCGCCTGGCAGAAGGGCAGGATGTCGGCCCGCCAGATGGCGTTGAGCTCGTTGGTGACGGCCTTCTGCGACAGGCCGCTGGTGTCTCCGGCAATGCCGCCCAGCCAGTCGTTGATCGGCGAGGGCAGGATTTGCGCTTGCCTGGCAACCGCGCCCGTCAGCTCGGCGAGGCCACCCTGTTTCTTGATCGCGTCCTGCGGATTGGGGTTGGCGGTCACGGTCTGCAGCACGTTGGACAGCGCTGTCAGCGCCACCACGGCGGCGTCGAGCGCCGGCGGCTGGCCGTCGACCTGTGCGATCGTACCCTTGAGGGGCTTGAAATGGTCGGCGACCAGGCTGCCGGTCATATCCACCTGGTTGGCGGAGCCGGCGCGCGGCAGGAGCTTTGCGCCTGTGGTCACCACCTTGCCCAATTTGCCGAGCTTGCTCAAAAGCTTCGAGCCAGTGTTGGCGGCGTTCTTGTCGTTGGCCGCCGCGTCGTCGGAGCGGGTCAGCTCCGTTTCCTGCACCACTGCGGTCAACAGGCGCTTCAGCGCGGAGTCGGCGCTGGAAAGATCCTTGAGATTCTCGCTGGCAACGTTGAGGTCCGTCAGCGGCGCCAGCCGCATGTCGCGCAGGAAACTGTCCCACTGCGCGATATAGTCGTCGTAATAGAGCTTCAGGATGTCTTCCGACAGCGCCGAGACCGACGTCTCCGAATTCTCCGAACAGCCGCCGGCAAACACCGCCCGGTCGAGCGCCGCCTGGCCGGCGACATCCTCGACCCGGTCTAGGATCGCATCGTGGAAGCCGGCATAGGTGTAGGGGCCTGGAACGCCGACGCGCAGCGTCTTGTCGGAGCGGCGCGCGAATACCTTGGCACCGTTCGGTCCGGCGAAATTGGCCGGCACCCATTCCTTGACCGCCGCCACTTCGGGGTCCGCCAGAAGCTGCTTGTAGGCGCGCTCCGGCAGCGAGATGGTGCACACCGTCTTCAGCGCCTCGGCGACCAGCTCCTTGTCCGGCGCGATGTAGCCGTCGTCGACCGCCATGCGGCGGATCGCGGCAAGCTGGTGCTCTTCGGCATCCGCGGTCGGAAAGGGCGGCGCGGGCGCGAATTGCGGCAGGCTGTTCACCCACCAGTTCTGCACGAAATCGGTGTCCATCTGCGACAGGCCGGTCATCATCCGATAGGTCTTCAGCGCGCCGAGCATGAAATCCGGGTCGCGGATCTGCCGCCACATCGTGGCTTCCAGCAGCGCAACCATATGCGGCTCCAGCACGTTGCGCAGGGCATGGTCGTAAGTGTCGGTCTGCGCGCGTATGAGCTCGGCCGAAGCGGTCGGACCGAGCAAATTGTGGACGGCATCCGGCGGCGCGGTTCTGGCCGCCGCCACCGCGTCCATCGCCGCCAGCGCGCCGTCCATCGTCGGCTGCTCGACCGCCGCCGGCATGGCGGCGACGTCGGTCAGCGGCTGCTGCAAAGCCTCGAACTGGCCGGCCTGCTCGGTGATCGCATTGCGGTTGTCGAGGTAGGACCAGGTGAACAGCCCACCGACGAGCAGTGCCGCGAGCGCGCAGGCCGCTGCCGCGCCGCGCCAGATCCAGGCGCGGCGGCGCTGCGCCAGTGGATCGAACGTGCCGAGGCCCGCCTCCTTGAAGATCACTTCGGTGAGCAGATTGCGCAGGAAGAAGCTGCGCCTCTCAACCCTCGCCGCCGGCATGGCGCGGCGCGGCGGCAGCCCGAAGGATGACGACAGCGCCGCGGTCAGCCGGTCGATCGGCGCGCCTTCCTGGGTCGCCGAGGTCAGATAGAGGCCGCGCAACCAAGCCGCTTCCTCGTAGCGGCTCTCGCCGAACATCGCCTCGACCAGCACCTGGATCGGCTCCGACAGGCTGGCAAGCTGTGCCGGGAAGCGGAATATCTCGGCCCGCTGGCCAAGCTTGTCTTCGTCCTCCAGCCGCGGCACCAGCCGCCGCTCCAGCTCGGCGGCGAGCCTGGCGAGCTCCGTCTGGATCGTGCCGGCATTGACACGGGAGTCGAGCGGAAAAGTCGTTCCCCACACCTGCTCGCGCGCCGTCGTCGACAAGCCGCCGAAGAAAGCTTCGAAGCCTTTGATCAGGTCGGCCTTGGTCAGCATCAGGTAGACGGGCAGGCGGATCTCCAGCCGATCGTTCAGCTCCGCCAGCCGACGGCGGATTTTCCGGCCATGCGCCTTGATCGCTTCGTCGCCCTCGGACAGCGCGTCGATCGACAGCGCGACGATGACGCCGTTCAGCGCGCGGCGGCCCCGGTGCTTTTTGAGCAGATCGAGAAAGCCCAGCCATTCCGCCGCGTCGACATCCGGCTGGCTTTCCTGCTGGACGTAGCGGCCGGCGGTGTCGATCAGCACCGCGTTCTCGGAGAAGAACCAGTCGCAATTGCGCGTGCCGCCGACGCCCTGCAAATCGTCGGTGAGGTCGATCGGGAAATTGAGGCCGGATTGGCGCAGTGCCGTGGTCTTGCCCGTCGCCGGCGGACCGACGATCACATACCAGGGCATCTCACGCAGGAATTTCCGTCCGCCGAGCTTGCGCCGCTTGAGCTCGGCCATCACCTCGCCGAACTTGGCGCCGACGGCCGCGACGCTCTCCTCGCCGGGCGTGAGTTGCTTCTCTTGAACAGGCGCCGCGATCTCGGCGACGAACATGCGGTTGGCGCGGATCGCACGGCGTTGCGCGATGATCAGCCAGATCAGCCACAGGATGATCAGCCCGGCGATGATGGCGATGCGCACATTGTCGGATTCGAACGGCGCGTAAGGGCCGACCTGCACGATCGGGCCGAACACCCAGATCAGCAGCGAAAGCAGCGCGATGCCGATCAGCGTCCACAGGAAACGCGACGTGATGACGGCCCAGAGGAAGCGCAGGATGAACATCTCAGAGCCTCTTCTCGACCAGGACCTCGACGCGCCGGTTGAGCGCGCGGCCTTCCCGAGTGGAATTGTCGGCCACCGGATCGGTTTCGGCGCGGCCCTCGGACGAGATGCTTTCCTGCGGCACGCCGGCCTGCACCAGAAGCTTGGCTATGGTCTCGGCGCGGGCTTCCGAAAGGCGCTGGTTGCTGGCCAGCGGGTTGGACTTCTGCAGGCGCACATTGTCGGTGTGGCCGACGACGGTGATCTTTCCGATCAGCTCCTTGTTGTCGAGGATCACCTTGGCGATCGACTGGATCAGCGGCTCGTAGCCCGCCGTCAGCGTTGGCTGAGACGACTGGAACAGCTCGGGATTGGAGGATTGGATGACGAGCTTCGCCAGCGAGACGCTCTCAGTACCGCTGAGCGCGCCCTTCAGGTCATCCGGCGCCGCGGCCTTGAACTCGGGCAGCAGCGCGAAATCGACCGGCTGCGGCGCTTCGGGCTCGGGGGCATCCTGCTTGGGCGCGGCGCGGGTGACGTCGCCGCGCGAGGCCGGCGGCAGCGTGCGCACCAGCGCGGAAAGCTCGACTGCCTGGCTGCTCAAGCCCATCGACAGGCCGACATAAGCGGCTGCGGCGACGACAATCGCGGCAAGCGCCATCACCCAGATCGGCACGATGAAGCGCTGCGGCTCGTCGGACGCGATCACGCCTTTCCAGTTCGGCGACAGTGGCGAATCCTCGGCATCCGCATTGCGCAGGAAGCGTGCAGCCGCAACGCGCACCGCGTTGAGCGAACGGTCGCCAGCCCGCCCGGGCACCCGGTATTTGCCGCGGAAGCCGAGCGCCAGGCAGTAATATTGCAGCTCCAGCATCTCGCGGTCGCGGTTCGGATGCCGCTCCAGCTCGTCGAGGCGGGTGAAGAACTGGGTGCCGGCATCGACGTCGCCGCGCAGCATGACCACAAGCGGCTGGCGCGGCCAGGCGCTGGCGCCGCCCCATGGCGTATTGAGCGCGAGGTCGTCGAGCAGCGCCGCCACCGCCCAGGCCGCCTGGTCGGCGCGCTCCAGCGATGAGCCTGCGGCAACAGCGGCGTCGCGCGCCCGCACCAGCTCGTCGAGCAGGCGTGTGCGCATCACTTCCGGGTTCTCCGGCGCCAGCGCACTTTCGAGCTCCGGTGCGAATTCGAGCAGCGGCGCGAAGATATTGATGAGCGTGTTGGGATGTGCTCGCGCCCGCTTGACCGGCGCGCCCGGCGCCAGCGGCGCCATCGGGCGGGGCGCCGCACCGGTCAGCCGGATGCGGGTGCGCTCGCGATCCTCCGACAGTCCGAAGGGATCATCCCGGCTCATGGCCTCACCTGTTCACCGAATAGCAGTCGACCTGCGGCTCGCTCGGCAGCACGCCGGAAACGCCGATGACGAAGCCCGGAGCGTCGAGCAGCGAGGCCCAATGCTCGCTCTTCTGGTCGAGCTCCAGGCACAGCCGGTCGCCGTCATAGGGGATCTCGCGCGGCTGCGAATGCAGCGGCTTCAGCGGAATGCCGGGCAGGCGCGATTTCCACAGGCCCTCGAACTGGTCGGCCGAGCCGACCGTCGCCTGGTTGACGAAGATCTTGCGCAGCGCATCCTCCGAAAGTTCGGAGCCGACGCGGATGACGATGCGGCTCGCGACCAGCAGCTTCGGGTTGTCGATGCGCACCTTCCAGACATTGGTGGCGTGCCGCATGACGGGCAGCGCGCGCGATTTCGGCTCGATGTAGCGCAGGCTGAGGATCAGCGAGCGCAGGGCGTCCGCCAGCGCCATATAGGCGGGGCCGGGCGCCATGTGGTCGTAGGCCGGCAATTCGCCGAGCCGCCGCGAACTCGAGCCGTAGGTGGCCATCTCGCCGGCAAGGCCGGTAAGCTCGAGAAAGAGCTCGGCCGGATGGAAGACGTCCTGCGCCAGCATATGCGCAAGCCGCGGCCGCGCTGCGTTGGCGAGGTGCAGCATCAAAAGGTCCTCGACGCTGCGGCCGGCTCCGCCCATCACCATCTTGCCATGTGCCTCGGCGATCTGGTCGAGACCGGTGACGACCTCCTGCAGCAATTGCCGGTACCAGTGCACGGCGCCGGTGGTCAGCGTCGGCGGCAGGAAGGACTGGTCGAGCGAGACGCCGCCATCGGCGCGCAAGCCCGTGATATCGGCGATCGGCAAGGCGGTGTAGCCGCCGACCGATTTGCCGGGCGCCAGCAGCAGCGCTTGCGGCCGGGCGATCTCGATCTCTTCGGGATCGGCGCCGCCCTGCACGGCGTCGCGCACCGGGATGATCTTGCCGTGGTAGCGCGCGCCCGTCGATTGAGCATGCGCCGGATCGAAGCCGACGCCGCCGGGCGGCTCCAGCGGCAGCGCCACCAGCACCGGCCCGGCGCCGGTGTCGGCCGTGACCGGCAGCGGCTTGGGCGCGTCCATCAGCTCCGGGATGGAGAAGGGCGTGCCGTCCGGGAAGATGCCCCGCGCGGACACGATCGACACCTGGCCGGCGTCGAGCAGCGACTGGTCGAGCGTCAGCTGCTGGAAGCCGAACGTATGGAGCTGGCCCGCCTGCAACGCGCCGCGCACCATCCCTTCGAAGAACCGGTCCTGCTGCTGGAAATGCTGGGTCCTCAAGAAGAGTCCCTCGGACCACAGCACCCTGTTTGCGTCGCTCATGCTGCCACTCTCTGCACTTCCCTGTTGACGCTTCAATAGTTCGCTAGGCGGAAATGCCGCCCTTGCCGAGGCTGACATTGATGGTGAATTTCGATCCCGGCGAAACCGACTTGGTCGTGCGCCAGTTGCGTCCTCCTGGCTCGCGGATCAGCGCGACGAAGCCGAGCGCCGTCGCATTCGGCTCGACCGTGATGGTCTTTGCCGCCGTCTTGCCCGGCGCCACCGAAATCGTGTCCATGCCGATCAGATCGGCCCCGAGCGCCCCACTGGCGCCCCCCTGTAGCGCGAAATAATCCGCCGAATTGAACTTGCCGGTGCTGGCAAGCCGCATCACCAGAACCGTCACCGGCCGATCGCCGCCACCCGGTCCCGGATTCATGCCGGCGCCGCCGGTCACGTTGACCGAGATCACCGATGGTTTCGGCGGGCCGCTCTGGCAAGCCGCAAGCAGGCCCGTGGCGCCGATGGCAAAGATGAATTCGCGTCTGTCGATCATGTCCCTACTCCTCTTCATATGCGTCCCTGAAGTCTGCGCCGATCTCGCCCAGGAAGCTCGATTCCGCGCTCTGGGCGATGTCGCGATGGCGTTTCTGGTAGAGCTCCCACAGCTTGGCGTTGCGCCCGCCGGCGAGCAGATTGCCGATCGCAGAATTAGACTTGAGCTCTTCCTCGATGGCGGCCGGATCGAAGCGGTCGATCATGCGCCGAAGTGCGGCCTGAACGCCGCGCCAAGCGCGCACGTGATGCTGCGCGAGATCCTTCACCGCATCGCTGATCGCCGCCTCGCCGGACAGAAAGCCGGGGCTGCGCTCGGCGATGATGGTGACGATGACATCGTCGACCGTAGGGAGGAATTTGAGCGGGTTGACTTCCGAAGAACCGACCACCGTCTGTGCGACGCGCGCGCTTCCCTTTTCCTCGGCCCGCTTGCGCAAGAGCTGCATCAGGCCATCCAACATCAGCCGGTATTCGCGGCCGAATTTTTCCATCTCGGCGATCGCGTCACGCCCGGGGAAATCGGCCTCCTCGACGCCCATGCCGCGCAGGAACGCGGCGCGCAGCGCCATGTCGCTCGGCGCGGGCTGCGTCGGGCGTGACGGCCTCGGCGCGGAAACAGGGCGAGGTGGCGGGGCAGGCGGTTCGGGCGCCTGCGCCGGTATCTCCCAGGGACGGACGGCCTTCGGCTTCTCGGCCGGCCGCTCGATGCGATCGGCTGGATCGGCGCCGTGGCCGGAAGCAGGCGTCGCGGCTGGCCCGAAGCTGAAATCGTCGAAGCCGGCCGCTTTCGGCGCGGGCTCGGGCATGTCGTTGCGCGATGGCATGTCGCCGAAGCCGAACGGGTCCGCTCGGCCGGTGGCGGGCTCGTCGTTCGAGGCCGGCGTCGCCACCGGATCGAGGCTGAACGGGTCGTCGAACGCCGGCGAGCTGCGCCGGTTCGAAGCGCGATCGTAAGCCCCGGCCACCGGCTGCTCGAAAGGATCGGGCAGCCCGGCCGGGCGCGGCCGCTGCGGCTCCTCCTCGACCTTTGCAGAGAAGAAATCGTCGCCGCCGATGCTAGGAGGCGTTCTTGGCTGTGGCGACTGCCAGGCCGGCGCCGCGTGGTCGGCGATCGGCGCCTGACCGATCGAGGTGTGGCCAGCGCTGGGCTGCACCTCGACATGAAGCACATAGTCGCCCATGCGCAGCCGCATGCCGCTTTGCAGGCGTGTCGACCTGCCGGTTCCGAGCGGGCTGTCGGAGTCGTCGATGAACAATCCGCTGCTCGATGTATCAGTGACATAATAGCCGTCGCGGCCACCGCTGATCTTGCAATGGGCGCGCGAGACGAACATGTCCGGATCGTCGATCTGCCAGCCGGCATCGGCGCTGCGGCCGATCACCAATTCGCCCTCGTCCAGCCGGGTCTGCCTGACCACTTGCGAGCGCGGGCCTTGTTCCAGGGTCAGCAGCAGGCTCATCAGGCTGCCTCCGCCATGTCCGGCCGCCAGCCGACAATGGTGCGCAGCCTGAGATCGTCGGCGTCACCCTTTTCAGCCGGGCGCGAAAGCCAGGAGGTCCGGCCGAGCTGGATGGTTCCCATCTTCGGCGAAGGCACGGAGTCGCGCGCGAGCACGATCCTGAGGTCGACGTCGAGCGCTTCGCCGATCATGTCGCGCACCGCCTTCTTGAACAGGACGAGGCGCCGTTCGCCTGGCAGGAACGACTTGAAGTCATCGAGGTTGAGCGGACCGACGCGCAATTCGATCCGGCTTTGCCGGCTGAAGACGCGCGGCCCGATCGTGGCCCCGCGCCCCAGCGCCGCATAGGCTTTGCCGACTTGGCTCTGCAGCGCCTGCGGAATGGTGATCCAGGCGGCGACGAATTCCTTGATCTCAACCGGCACCTTGAAGGCGGTGGCGAGAAACAGCGTCAGGCGCTCCGCGCCGTCGACCTGGTTGGCCAGCGATCCGGCCTGGCGCAGCCGCACCGTGTCGAGCTCGGGATCCTGCGTGCCGGGCAGGCCAATCCCGGCCATGGCTTCCAGCATGGCGCGCACGCGCCCGCCGACCGATCGTTCGACCTGCACCGCCGGATGGGCATCCGCCCAGGCGCGATAGTAGAGCGCGATCATGCGATGCTGCAGGATGTTGACGAAGTCGACGAAGGTCGTGTCGCTGGTCTGCTCGGCATCGGCGCCGGTGAACCAGCGCTGCGACAGTCGGTCGAGCACCCAGCGCGTCAGATGCAGCGGCATCGGCCCTTCCGGTCCGAGCAGGCCGAGATTAGCGACGGTCACCCGCGCCGGAGCCCTTTCGCCCGCATCCTGGAACTTGACCACGTCCTTGGCCGTGAAGCTCAGGCGCACATGCTGGCCGAGCCTTGCCGGCTCGCGCTCCGCGGTTCCGGAGTGCCCGAAGAGGCCGCGCCGTTGCTCCAGGCGGCGCAGCAGCTCGAAAAAGTCGTAGCCCTCCGACAGCGGCTCCGCTTCGGTTGGGGCCGGTTGCGCTAGATCAGGTAGCGATTGCCGGGCGTCATCGGCCATGGCACATCCTCCTGCTTCTGCAGCAACCGCGTCCGCGTCCGCACGAAACCATTTATCCCGGAATGGCGGGCAAACAGCCGCGCCAGCAGGGCCGAAAGCAGCAGCGAACTTTGACCCGCCAGCACCGACTGGTCGACATGCAGCGTCACTTCGGTGCCGCGCCCGAAACACATCGGCCCGTCGATCTGCAGCCGCTCGATCACCGGTCGCGAGTCGATGCGGGTGATCGAATGCACGTTGCGGGCAAGGCTGGGATCGCCGCGGTCGGCGTAGAGGTCGAGCAGCGCATGCAGCGGATCGACGCCGCGGCCTTCCTTGGCGAGGCTAAGGAAGTTGAGCGAGAGCTGCGCCACCAGCCGCCAGGCGAGATTGTCGGCGCGGGATTCGCCTTCGGCGCCAGCCGGCAGCGCTGCCGGAATCGCCGGCTGCGGCGGCCGCAACGCGCCGAGCAGCCGCACCGCTTCCACCGGATCGGCGGTCTCCAACGTCAGCGTCGGCGTGTCGTCCAGGATCGGCAGGTCGCGGTTGGTGCAGAGCGCCATCACGTCAAGACGCTTGAGCGGCCGGTTCGCAAGGCTTCCCGCCGGGCGCGAGACCGCGATAAAAACATCATCGCCGGTATAGGAGGTGCGGGTCAGGCCTTCGCGCCGCTCGTCCTCCGTCGCCCGGCGCGGGCGCCGCTCCGTCGAATAGACCCAGCCGCTGCCGCGGTTCTGACTCAGGCTGAACAATTCCGGAATGACCGCCTCGCTGCCTTCGGCGTCGGCGTCCTCCACCCGGGTGACGCGGAAGATCTCGAAGTCGCGCGCCCTGGTGCGGTCGGCATGCAGCACCTGGCGCGTCCTTCGCGGATCGATCTCGATGACGTTGCACTCGCGCTCGAAGAGATTGATGATCGGCGTTGCGAACAGCTCGAAATCGGCGGCCGTCACATCGGCGAGCTCCGGCACCGGCCGCCGGAACAGGAAGATGATCTCTATTGCCCCGTCGCATTTGCGCACCACAGGCTGCAGGCCGGCGACGCGCACATAGTGGAAGCGCTCCGGGATCATGAAATACTCGCGCAGCAGCCGGTATCCCTCGAAGGTGGGGCGGGTGCGCGGCATCAGCGCTTCATCGTCGTGGATCCCGATCATTTCGGGCTCGGGCAGCGCGGTGACTGGATTGGTCTTGCCTTCGGCCCGGGCGGCGACGGCGGAGCAGGCGCCGAAGATCGCGTCGAACAATAAGGGCGCCTTGGCGCGTCCGGCGAAATAGAGGTCGAGGCGGTCGAGCGACAACTCGCTGAGCTTGCCCTTTCCGGTCCGCGCTAGCGTGATGCGAAACGCTGCTTCGCCGCGCACGCCGCCGACCGGCGCGATGCCGGCCGCCGCCAGCGCGCTGCGGTCCTGGAAATAGCTGACCGAAGTGATTGCGATCGGCCACAGCGTGACCTCTTGCGCAGTGGTGAAGGTCGAGCGCGTCGACAGCCCCGGATGCAGGCCTGAGACCAGCCTCGTGCCGCGCGCCACGGCGTGGCCGGCGATCATCGACTGCACCTGCTGTCCAGGTTTCAGCACGGCCATTGCCGTCGCTGGCGCCGGCGTCACAAGGTCCGGGTAGAGCACGTCGAGCACGGCGCGCGAGAAGCGCGAGCGCTCCGCGTCGACCTTGAGCCGCGTGCGCGCGGCAAGGAAGGCCACGCCGTCGAGCAGCCTTTCGACATAGGGGTCGGGGCAAGGGACGGTATCGAGGGAAAGATTGCGGGCGACCGCCGGATGCATGTCGGCGAATTCCGCGGCCAGCGCCCGGATATGGGTCAGTTCCTCTTCGTAATACTCCACGAAGACCCGATCCATCTCAGGTCTCCCGGAATTCGGTTCGCGCCAGGCCGTTGTCGAGATTGATCGTGGTGCGCAGCCGCATGCGTTCCGGCGTCGGCGTCATGATCAACACGGCGTCGATCTCGATCTTGAGGCCGACGCTTTTGTCGCCGAGCGTGACGTTGACCGTTGTGGCGCTCTCCTTGAGACGCGGCTCGAAGGTGGCAAGCACCGCGCGGATCTCTCGCGCCAGCGTGTCTCGGTCGAAATCGCGCGACGAACGGCCGGAAAAGGACGGCACGCCGTAATTGACGACGCTGCGGCGCACTTCCGGAAAGTCGGCCAGCGGCGGAAGTTCGTCCAGGGGCTGTTCGTGCTCGAAGTCGGAGAGCATCGGCACGGACTCGAAGCGCTCGGTGTTGAACAGTGCCTCGATGTCGCGCCGCACGGCTTCGCGCAGCACGCGCGCCGACACCACCACGCCGCGGCTTTCGATTTCGGCGCGATGCTCGGTCTGGAAGACCAGCCTGTGCAGTCGCCGTTTCTGCTCGGCCGTGAGGTCGGCATCGGCATCGATAGAGCGCGCGCTGCCGGCAAGAAGAGCCTCGACGCGCTCCGCGCCGAGTTCTTCTTCCAGCAGGCGACGCAGCCCATCGATCTCCGACGTCAGCCCGGGCAAGTCGTTGACGAGGCGGTCCCAGAGGGAGGGCTGGACCGCCTCGCGCTTTGCCCGTGAACTGCCGGCAAGCTGCGCCTTGTTCCGGCCGGGCAGCCTGGCCTCACTTGCCGACATAGACGTCCATTTCGATTTCGTCGTCCTTATTGTAGACGAACTTGATCTTCTTGTAGGCGAAGCTGACTTCTTCCTCGATCAGGTCCGCCTCGTCGTCGGCCTGTGTCATGTCGTATTCCATGATCGAGGCGTCGGTTAGCGTCACCACCAGATAGTCGCTGGTCTCGCCGTCTATGGTACGCCGCGCCGAGAATTTCACCTCGTCGAGAGCCTTGTTCTCGAACAGCGCCTTCTTCAGGTAAGGCGAGGACTTGTCGTAATGCTTGGTGAACTTGATCATGCCGAGCGCGACACGACCGCGGCGCGAGAGGGAATTGGGGTCGTAGGGCGCAACCATCTTGTACTCGACGCCGTGAACTTCGATTTCGTCCTCATGGCCGTCGCGCTTGCTCGGACCCTTGATGTCCGGAACCTTCAAAAAACCATCGATCTTCGTTGTTGTAGCCATTGTCTTTCTCCACCGCTTTCAAACAAAACAATATGACGCTGCTGCAATTTCAGCCCTTCACTGACGGCAGTTCCGATACCAGCCGGAGCGAGGCGTTGATGCCTTCCAGCTGGTAGTGCGGACGCAGGTAGAAACGGGCATTGTAGTAGCCGGGCCGGCCTTCGACGCTGTCGACCTGGACCTCGGCCGCGGCAAGGGGACGCTTGGCGCGCGCCTTGTCGTCTGCAAAGGCCGGGTTGGCCAGAACGTACCGGTTGATCCATTCGGTCAACCAGATCTCCATGTCGGTGCGTTCCTTGAACGAACCGATCTTGTCGCGCGCGATCGCCTTGAGGTAATGCGCGAAGCGCGAGACCGGGAACAGATAAGGCAGGTTGGCGGAAAGTCGCTCGTTCGACTGCGCGTCCGGATCGACCAGGCGCCCGGCGCGCGTCTCGTCGTCCTGCAGCGAATGGGCACCGATGAAGGCCGCAAGGTCGGTGTTCTTGCGATGCAGGATCGGCATCAGGCCGAGCTTCGCCAGCTCCGCCTCGCGCCGGTCGTCGATGGCGACCTCCGTCGGACATTTCATCGCGATCGAGCCGTCGTCGGTCGGGAAGGCGTGCACCGGCAGGTTGAGCACCGTGCCGCCGTTCTCGACGCCGCGGATCTGCGTGCCCCAGCCATAGAGCTTGTGGCTGCGGTTGATGTTGACGCCCATCGGGAAGGCGGCGTTCATCCAGACATATTTGTTGTGGTCGCCGCCCACCTCCTCCTCGAAGGTGAAGCCCTTCACCGGGACCGTCTCCGAGCCGTATGGCAGTCGTGCCAGCACGCGCGGCATGGTGAGGCCGATATAGCGGGCGTCCTCGCTTTCGCGCAGCGACTGCCAGGAGGCATAGGCGGGGTTGTTGACGATCATCTGCAGGTCTTGCGGGTTGGGCAGTTCCTGCCAGCTGTCCATGCGGAACAGCCGCGGCGAGGCCGCCGCGATGAACGGCGTATGCGCCGAGGCGCAGACGCCCGAAATGTTGCGCAGCAGGCCGACGTCGCGCGGGTGGTTGGAGAATTCGTAAGCGCCGATGATGCAGCCGATCGGCTCGCCGCCCAGCATTGAATACTCGTCCGTGTAGACCTTCTTGAAGATCGGGCTCTGGTCCCACATCTGGCCTTCATAGTCTTCCAGCGTGTCGGCCAGCTGCTCCTTGGAGATGTTCATCACCCGGATCTTGAGCTTGGTGTCCGTCTCGGTGTTGTTGATCAGGTACCAGAGGCCGCGCCACGTGCCTTCCATCTCGCGCACTTCCGGCGCATGCAGGATCTCGTTGACTTGCGTGGTCAGCATCTTGTCGATGCCGGCGATCAGCGACTTGATCGATTTGATCGCATTGGACGAGATCGTCGTCGTCTCGGAGCGCGATTGGGCGGCCAGCGCCAGGTTGCGCACCAACTGCTGCAGCTTTTCGCTGTCGTCCTTCTTGACCTTGAAATCCTTTTCAAGGAGTCCGCTGAATTCGCCGAGATCGATGGCTTCCGCCTCGGCGGTGGCGGCTGCGGTCTTTTGCTGTTCGGCCATGACTTACTCCTCGCCCTTGCCGTCATCCATCGCCTGGCTGGCGATCTTGCTCAGCAGCGGCTCGTTGTTCAGAAGCTGCGCGATGCGCTTTTCCGCGTCGACGCGACCGTCCATGAAGCCGAGCAGCTCCTCGAGCTGACGGCGCATCTTCAGGATCTCGGCCAGCTGCGGGACCTGCTCGGCGATCTTGTCCGGCGCAAAGTCGCCCATCTTGGAGAAGGTGAGGTCGATGGCGAGCTCTTCGTCCCGCTCCTGGCCCTCGGCCTGCGGCAGCGTGTTCTTCACCCGCGCCTTCACGCGGGGCCCCATCGCTTCCATGAATTTCGGGAAGCGGTTGGCGTCGGTTTCGACGAAGTTGCGGTCGAGGACCGATTTCGACGCTTCCTTGGTCTGTGAAGCGCCGGCAAGATCGGCCATCACGGCCATGACGAACGGCAGTTCTATCGTGGTCGGGCTGCCGTAGGTTTCGACGTCATAGGCGATTTGCACGCGCGGCGCGCGGTTTCTTTCGATGACCTTCGCTTTGCTCTCTGCTGGCATGCTTGTTACCTTTCATCCTTCTAGGCCGGCTTCTTGGGATCCGGGACACCGGCAAGCAGCCGGAATTCCTTCAGCCCCGACGGGGCGAGATCTTCCATCAGTTCTACGAAATCCATGTGCACCATCCGGCGCACCCGCCGGGCGAGATGCGGGATGGGGCTGGACGGCTCGGTGCGGTCGTAGAAGGCGACGACGAGGTCCAGGCATTTGACGACTTCGTCGCGCGAGTTGATCCGGTCCGGCAGGCCGGCGCTCGCTTCCACTGGGCTTGCCACACTTGCCATCGGCTCGGCTCCATGACCGTTTCGGGCGGGCGTCGATGCCGGCTGCGCCGGCTGTGGGGCGGTTTTCGCGGCACCATTCGCCACCTGGGTGCCGGCGCCGGAATTCCGCTCCAGCGTCGTCAGCAAACGCTGCAGGAACTTCTTCAATTCCGGGACGGTGGCGCCATTGCCTTCGATGCGGGCATTGAGCGCGGTGTCCACCGCCTCGAGAGCGGCGATCGCCGCACGCGCGTCGGCCAGCAGGGACGTCATCGCATCCACCGCTTGATCGATCTGCGCCGCGCATCCGGTGCGCACCCGGTTCAACAGCTGGTTGTGGGCGCTCGTCAGCGCCGCCTTTTCGGCGGTCCCGAGGCCGGAGGCAGCCTCCTGGAGCATGACGCGTTCGTCGAGCGCTGCCTGTTCCAGGTCCCGGCCACTGATCGGCCCGATCGCGCGCGGCGAGAAGAACACCGCCTGCCTGAGATTCGCCAGCAGGCCTTCCTGGCCATTTTGCAGGTCGAGCAGCGCATTGATGCGGCGCAGGGCGGCCTCGCGCGGCGCGCCCGTCCGCAGCGCAGGGTGCATCGTGTCCCAGTACTGTTCGAAGGTCCTGGCGATGAGCGTCAGGCCTTGGGCGAGGCCGGCCAGCCCTTCCTCGTTGGCCAAGGCCCGGGCAACGATGACCAGCAGTCGCAGATCCCGCCCGCGCGGGCGCAGTTCCTCGGCTTTTTCCAACACGGCCGTCCAGTCGACCGAACTGGATTGCGAGGTAGGCTTGCTGTTGCCGTCATGAACGACTTTGAGCTGAGGCTCGGTCAGGCGCTCCAGCTCATGAAAGGCCGGGTCGTTGCGCAAGTCCTCTCCCGACGGCTTCTCACCGTTCAGAGGATTCAGCCAGAGTGCGAGATCAATCACACCAACCCCCAGCCAGCGGCCCTGAGACCCCTATGTGACGTAACGTTATCACCGGCCTCACGCGACGACAATTGAGCACCTGCGCAAAAACTAACGGAAGCTAAACGCAGCCGCTTTCTCGGCGAAACCCATTGCGCGATTGTCGGACCCGGTATGTGAAATGGCTCGCATAGTCGGGACGGCAATCCATGTTTGTTGCCACGAGTTTGCAAGGCTTGTGTAACCGGGCGGTGCCGCCCGGATAAATTCAAGGCCTTATCCGCCACGCGGCTTTGTCAAGCAGCCGCTTATATGGCAGGGTATGGGTCGGCAGGTTGCGGGAGCAGGTTCGATGGAACAGCGCCGGTCATCGCAGAGCTTCAAGCGCAAGGAACTGGTCGCCAAGCTCAACGCCACGGGGGTGCGCGCCTTCAAGGCCGCGGCCGACACGGCCAAGCTGCGCGGCAATCCCTATGTCGAGCTCGCCCACTTCATCCAGCAGCTGGTGCTGTCCGAGCGCTCGGACGTGCAGATGATCGTCGCGGACGCCGGACTGGATGTCAGCCGGCTGACGGCCGACATGACCCGCGCCATCGACAAGCTGCCCTATGGCGCCACTTCGGTGGAGGAGTTCTCCGACCACATCTTCCACGCCATCCAGGAGGGCTGGAACCTGGCGACGCTGGAGTTCGGGGTGGAGGAGGTGCGCAGCGCCCATATCCTGCTTGCGTGTCTGAGGACGCCGGCGCTGGAAGGCCTGGTGTCGAAAATCAGCGCCGAATTCGACAAGATCGACGCCGATGGCGTCATTTCCCGCTTCGCCGACGTCACCGAAGGCTCGCTCGAAACCGGCTCACCGCCCGCCGCGGCCGCTGCGGAAACGCCGGTCAAGCGCGGCCCGGGCGGGGATTCGGCTTTGGCCAAATACGCCACCGACCTCACCCAGCGCGCCCGGGACGGCAAGATCGATCCGGTCGTCGGCCGCGATCCCGAAATAAGACAGATCGTCGATATCCTGATGCGACGCCGGCAAAACAACCCGATCCTGACCGGCGAGGCGGGCGTCGGCAAGACGGCGGTGGTCGAGGGATTTGCGTTGCGCATCGCCCAGGGCGACGTGCCGCCGACGCTTCAGAATGTCAGCGTGCGCATGCTCGACGTTGGGTTGATGCAGGCCGGCGCCAGCGTCAAGGGCGAGTTCGAAAAGCGGCTGAAAGCGGTTATCGACGAGGTCCAGGCCTCGGAGACGCCGATCATCCTGTTCATCGACGAGGCGCACACGCTGATCGGCGCCGGCGGGGCGGCCGGAACCGGCGATGCCGCCAATCTGCTGAAGCCGGCGCTGGCGCGGGGCGAGCTGCGCACCATCGCCGCTACGACCTGGGCCGAATACAAGCAGCACATCGAGAAGGATCCGGCGCTGACCCGTCGCTTCCAGGTGGTCAAGATCGACGAGCCGTCGGAAGCCGTGGCCGTGCTGATGCTGCGCGGCGTCGCCGGCGTGCTGGAGCAGCACCACAAGGTGCAGATCCTGGACGAGGCGATCGAGGCGGCGGTCTCGCTTTCGCATCGCTACATCCCGGCCAGGCAATTGCCCGACAAGGCAGTCAGCCTGCTCGATACTGCCTGCGCCCGCGTCGCGGTCTCGCAGCATGCGACGCCCGCCGAAGTTGAGGATATGCTGCGCCGTCGCCAGGCGCTGGAAGTCGAGAGCGGCATCATCGGCCGCGAGGCGGCGATCGGCATCGACGTGGCCGACCGGCAGGCCCGTGTCGATGCCGGGCTCGCGGAAACCGAGACTGCTTTAGCCGCCGCCCAGGCGCGGTGGGATCGGGAGAAGGCTTTGGTGGCCGAGATCCTCGACCTGCGTGCGAAACTGCGCGGCGAGGGGGTGCCGCTCGACGAGGCGCCGGCTGAGGAGACTGGCGGGACCGAGACTGCGGAGGGCGGGGCAAAGGCGTCCGAGCAAAAGGCTCCCGAGAGAAAGACTGGCGACGGCAGGGCTGCCGAGGCCAAGAAGGCCAAGACCTCGAAGGCCAAAGGGGCAAAGGCCGCAAAGGCCGAAACAGCTTCCGCCGAGCCAACGGATGAAGCTGCCGCCGACCTGGCGCGGTTGCGTGTACTGATGGCCGAACTTGCCGCCGCGCAGGGCGAGACACCTCTCATCCTACCGTCGGTCGACCGCAATGCGGTTGCCGCCGTGGTGCAGGATTGGACCGGCATTCCGACCGGACGCATGCTCTCCAGCCAGACCGAGAAGGCCCTCAGGCTCGCCGCTACCCTGTCCGAACGCGTGGTCGGCCAGGACCATGCCATGGAAATGATCGCCAGGCGCGTGCAGACCAGCCGCGCCGGCCTCGGCGCGCCGGAAAAACCGGTCGGCGTGTTCCTGCTCTGCGGGCCCTCCGGCGTCGGCAAGACCGAAACCGCGCTGGCGCTGGCCGAGACGCTCTATGGCGGCGAGCAGAACCTTATCTCGATCAACATGTCCGAGTTCCAGGAAGCTCACACGGTCTCGACGCTCAAGGGCGCGCCGCCCGGCTATGTCGGCTACGGCAAGGGCGGCATCCTGACCGAGGCCGTGCGCAGGAAACCTTATTCGGTGATCCTGCTCGACGAGGTCGAGAAGGCGCACCCGGACGTGCACGAGATCTTCTTCCAGGTCTTCGACAAGGGCATGATGGACGACAGCGAGGGCCGTCGCATTGATTTCAAGAACACGCTGATCCTGCTCACCTCGAATGTCGGTTCCGATGTCATCATGGACCGCACCAGGAACGGCACTGTGCGTACCGGCATCGACGATCTCGACACGGCCTTGCGCCCGCCGCTACTGAAAGTGTTCCCGGCCGCCTTCCTCGGCCGCGTCGTCACCATTCCTTATTATCCGCTGTCGGATGCGATGATCGAGGCGATCGCCCGTCACCAGTTTGGCAAGATCGCGCGCCGCCTCAAGGCAACCAACGACGCCGAGCTGGTGATCGGCGACGGCGTGATGGAGCTGGTCAAGGCGCGCTGCACCGAGATCGAATCCGGCGGGCGCATGATCGACGCCATCCTCACCAACACGCTGCTGCCGGAGCTGAGCCGCGGCGTGCTCAACCGATCGCTCGAGGGCATGAAGATGACGAAAGTCACCGTCGGCGCCTCGGCGGAAGGATTCACTTACTCTTTCGAATAGCTTCGATTTACTCCGCAGGTGGTGCTTCGACGGGTTCGACCCGCGGGGGACCGGCGGCCGGTCCGCCACGCAGCGCCACGTAGATTGCCGGGATGACCAGCACCGTCAGCAGCGTGGAGGAGGCGAGGCCGAACAGCAACGAGATAGCCAGTCCTTGGAAGATGGGGTCGGTCAGGATCACCGCCGCCCCGATCATGGCCGCGAGCGCGGTGAGCAGGATCGGCTTGAAGCGAATCGCGCCGGCCTTAAGCAGGATATCGACCAGCGGCCGCCCGGTGCCGCCGGAGTGGCGGATGAAATCGACCAGTAGGATCGAGTTGCGCACGATGATGCCGGCCAGCGCGATGAAGCCGATCATCGAAGTGGCTGTGAAGGGCGCGGCGAAGGCCCAATGGCCGAGCATGATGCCGATCAGCGTCAGCGGGATGGGGGTCAGGATCACCAGGGGCAGCCTGAAGGAACCGAACTGCGCGACGACCAGGATGTAGATGCCGAGGATCGCGACCATGAAGGCTGCTCCCATGTCGCGGAACGTCACCCAGGTCACCTCCCATTCGCCGTCCCACAGCAGCGTCGGCTTCGATTCGTCGTCCGGCTGGCCGTGCAGCGCGATCTCCGGCTTCGGCAGCGTCCCCCAATCCGCCTTGGCGATGGCGTCGTTCACGGCGAGCATGCCGTAGACTGGTGCTTCGAAGGCGCCAGCGAGTTCCGCCATCACCATCTCGGCGGGGCGGCCGTTGTGCCGGAAGATCGGGTATGAGGCTGGTTCGCTCGCCAGGCGCACCACGTCGCCGAGCTCGACCACGTCGCGGGCGCCGGGCAAGGCGTTGGCCGGCACCGGCGTCGCCAACGCGCGCTGGTCGACGACGCCGTCACCCTTCGACAGGGCGATGCGGATCGGGATGGGGTAGCGCCCGCCGCCACGATGTGAGTAGCCGACCGTGGTGCCACCGAAGAGATAGCCCAGCGAGTCGTAAACGTCCGACTGCTCGACCTTGTAATATTCGAGATTGTCCTGATCGATCGACAGCCTTTGCCTTTGCGGCTGGTTGTGGAAACTGTCGTCGACGTCGACGATGAACGGCACGCCCGAAAAGGTCTCGCGGACCTTCGCCGCGACGGCGCGGCGGGTTTCGGCGTCCGGCCCGTAGATTTCGGCCAGCAGCGTGCCCAGCACCGGCGGGCCGGGCGGCGGCTCGACCACCTTGATGACGGTGCCCGTCGGCATGGTCATCCCCTTCAGGCGTTCGCGCAGGTCGAGCGCGATGGCGTGGCTTGCGCGGCTGCGCTCGCCCTTCGGCACAAGGTTGACGGTGACGTCGCCTTGCTCCGGGCCGGAACGCAGGTAGTAGTGGCGCACCAGCCCGTTGAAGTTGAAGGGGGCGGCGGTACCCGCATAGGTCTGGAAGGAAACGATCTCCGGCACCCCCGCCAAGCGGTCGACCGCTGCCTGCAGCAGCCGGTTCGTGTCCTCGACGGACGAGCCCTTGGGCAAATCCGCGACCACCTGCAGCTCGGTCTTGTTGTCGAAGGGAAGCAACTTCACCGTCACATGCCTGGTGTAGATCAGCGCCATCGAAGACAGTGTCGCCACGCCGACGACGAGCAGGAACATCCAGGCGCGCAGGCGCGACTTCAAGATTGGCCGGGCGACCGCGACATAGGCGCGTCCCAGCGCCCCTATATGCTCGCCGCCATGGCCACCCTGTCCCCCGGCCGCGTGGTGCTGGCGGCCAAGCTTCATCATCAGCCAGGGTGTCAGCATGACGGCGACGAAGAAGGAAAACAGCATCGCCGCCGAGGCATTGGCCGGGATGGGGCTCATATACGGCCCCATCATGCCCGACACGAAAAGCATCGGCAGAAGGGCTGCGACGACCGTCAGCGTGGCGACGATCGTCGGGTTGCCGACCTCCGCGACGGCATCGACGGCGGCGGCGCTCCGTGAGCGCCCGTCATCCATGGCCCAGTGGCGGGCGATGTTCTCGATGACGACGATGGCGTCGTCGACCAGGATGCCGATCGAGAAGATGAGCGCGAACAGGCTGACGCGGTTGAGCGTATAGCCCATGATGCGGGAGGCAAAGAGCGTGAGCAGGATCGTCGTCGGGATGACGACCGCCACTACCAGCGCCTCGCGCCAGCCGATGGCGACGGCGACCAGCACGACGATGGAGATCGTCGCCAGGCCGAGGTGGAAGAGAAGTTCGTTCGCCTTTTCGTTTGCCGTCTCGCCATAGTCGCGAGTGACGGTCATCGAGACATCTTTGGGAAAGATCTGTCCGCGCGCCTGCTCGAGGCGCTTGACGATGGTATCGGCGATGACGACGGCGTTGGTCCCGGGCCGCTTGGCGACGGCGAGCGAGACGGCCGGCGCGCGCTCCAGGCCGTTGCCGGTCTTGGTGATGGTCATGACGCGGTTTTCGGCGGGCGAGGTTGCCAGCACGATGCTGGCCACGTCGCGCACATAGACCGGCCGGCCGTCGCGGGCGGTCAGCAGCAGATTGCCGATGTCGGAAAGCCCCTGCAGCGTCTGGCCGGCGACCAGCACCTGCTGCTTGCCCTGCTCGCGCACCGTGCCGAGCTGGAAGGAGCGGTTGGCGCCGGAGATCTTGGCGGTCAGCTGCTGCAGCGTGATCCCATAGAGCGAGAGCTTCTCCGGATCGGGCTCTACCTGGATTTCCTCCGGCTGCTCGCCGACGATATAGGTCAGCCCGATATCGGGCAGCTTTGCCACCTCGACCTGCAGCTCGCGCGCCAGGCGGGTCAGTTCGGCCGAGGAATACCGGCCGGCCGCCTCCGGTGTCGGCGTCATAGTCACCACCACGATGGCAACATCGTCGATGCCTCGGCCGACGATAAGCGGCTCCGGGATGCCGACAGGGATCCGGTCGAGATTGGCGCGCACCTTGTCGTGCACGCGCAGCACGGCGGCGTCCGAGCTGGTGCCCACCTTGAAGCGGGCCGTCACCAGGGCGCCGTCGTCCACGGTCTGCGAATAGACATGCTCGACGCCGTCAATGCTCTTGACGATGGTCTCGAGTGGCTCGGTGACGAGCTTGACCGCGTCCTCCGCCTTGAGCCCGTTGGCCTGGACGTGGATGTCCACCATCGGCACGGAGATCTGCGGCTCCTCCTCGCGCGGCAACGTGATCAGCGCAACCAGGCCGAGGGCAAGCGCCGCCAGGAGGAAGAGCGGCGTCAGAGGCGAACCGATGAAAGAGCGGGTGAGACCGCCGGCGATGCCGAGCTTCATGGCAGGACGACCTTGTCGCCGTCCGTGAGGCCGGTCAGCACCTCGATGCGCGCCTGGCCGGCATCTTCAAATCGTTCGCCGAGAACAACGGCAACGTCGAGCTGGCCGTTTGCCGTCTCAACGGTGACATAGTCTATCCCATGGATTGTGCGTACCGCTTCCGGCGGAACCCCGAGCATGGCGCGCTTGCCGACCGGAATCGACACCAGCGTGCGCTCGTTGACGAAATAGGTGCCGATATCGGCCACCTCGACATCGGCGATGACCCGGCCGCTCTCGATCTCCGGGTAGACCTTCGCGATGCGCCCCTCGCGAGCCTTGACGAAGCCGGCATTCGACCCGGTCCCGCGTTCGCCGATCTCGACGGAGGCGCCTTTAGCGATCTCAGCGGCATGGCGTTCCGGCAGCGACAGGCGAAGATAGTACTGGCCGGAAGCAACGCGGGCGATTGTCTCGCCGGCCATGACAACCGAGCCGGCGGTAACCGGAACGGTAAGTACCCGCCCGGTGGCCGGCGCCAGCGTCTGTCCTTCCGTGGCGCTCTGTTCGATGACGGCCTTGTCCGCGACTGCCGCCGCGAGCTGGTTTGTCGTGACGTCGAGTTGCAGCCGCGCGGCATCGACCCGGCTCTGCGCGGCCACACCCTTGGTCAGCAGATCCTGCGCGCGTTGCATGTCGACGCGGGCGTTGTCGAGTTGCGAGTTCAGTGCCGCAATCTTGGCATCAGCGGCGCGAAGCTGGAGCGCGAGCTTGTCGTCGACCACGGTTGCGATCAGATCACCCTGATGCACCTCTTGGCCCTCGGAGACGCGGACCTCGCTGATGGTTCCCGATATGCGGGCGCGCGCCGGCACCACGGTACGGCTTTCGACCTGTCCGTAGACGGCCTTCATTTCGGTCACGGTGGTGGCCTTCATCGTGAATTCCGCAGCCTTCGCATCCGATACCGCAAGGGATGTGGTGCCGATCAGAAAAATGGTGGCGAGGGCCGATATCTTGGTCCGCATTGCGCTGTTTCCGGTCGTTGAACTGGTCCGGGAGGCGCGTCCCGCGTCTCCCGCTGGTGATGGGGGTCCTTGAAACCCCGGCCCCTACTTGAATGCGACGCCCGCTTTGCAGCCGAGTTTCTTGAACACAATCGCCGCCGGGCAGAAGCCGGTGATCGAGGCCTGGACCATGTTCAGTCCGGCGAATGCGGTCAGCAGGAACCAGTAGGGCGAAGAATAGATGCCGAGCGTCAGCGAGATCAGCACAACGAACCCCGCAAACATCAGAACGGCCTTGTCGATGGTCATTTCACGTCTCCTGAGATGCGAGCCTTTGCTACTCCGCCGGCTCGATATGGATTGCCTTGAGCTTCTTGATGCCGAGAATGTCGAGCGCCAGCCCTTCGTAGAAGGTCTCGCTCTTTCCCTGCCGGACCTTGTGAAGGAAGTACTTTTCGAAGCCGACCTTGGCCGCATGGACCCACTTGCCCTGCGAGGACCAATTGACGTTGCGCGGCGGGATCTGCGGCTGCGCCACGAAGGCGATGCCTTCGTCACCGAAGTCGGCCAGGCACACCGCGTTCCACGTAGCCACGGCCTTGGGCTCCTTGCCGCGCAGCAATGCCGCGATGTTCTCGGCCGTGGCCGTCACCATGGATTCGATCATGAAGCCGGTCTTCGGGACGCCGACCGGCAGCGGTGTCTTGCCGACCGGCGGTATGGCGACGCAGACACCGATCGCAAAGATGTTCGGATGGGCCTGATTGCGCTGGTATTTGTCGATGGTCACGAAGCCGCGTGGATTGACAAGGCCCTCGATGCCCGTCACCGCCGGAACGCCGCGGAAGGCTGGCAGCAGCATGGAGAAGGCGAAAGGCAGATCGTGCCTGGCCTTGGTCGATCCATCCTCGTTGACTTCCTCGACATGCATCGCATCGGCATCGACCGAAGTCACCTTGGCATTGGTGATCCACTTGATGTGCCGCTCGCGCATGGCGCTTTCGAGCAGGCCCTTGGTGTCGCCGACGCCGTCCAGGCCAAGATGGCCGATATAGGGCTCGGGCGTCACGAAGGTCATCGGCACCTGGTCGCGCACCCTGGCCTTGCGCAGCGCGGTGTCCAGGATGAAGGCGAATTCATAGGCCGGCCCGTAGCACGAGGCGCCTTGAACCGCGCCGACGACGATCGGCCCCGGCTTTCTGACCAACTCGTCGAATTTGCCCTTGGCCGCCAAGGCATGATCGATATGGCAGATCGACTGTGTGTTACCCGAGGGTCCGAGCCCCGGCACCTCATCGAAGGCAAGGTCGGGGCCGGTTGCGATGACCAGATAGTCGTAGTCGACGAACGAGCCGTCGTTGAGCTCGATCCGGTTTTCCTTCGGATGCACCTTCTTCGCGCCTTCAGGGCGCAGAGCGATGCCGCGACGCTTGAAGGTGTCCGCCAGATCGACGGTGACGTCGTCGCGCTCCCGCCATCCGACGGCCACCCAGGGATTGGAGGGTACAAAGGAATAGGACGTGCCCAGCGTGACGACGCTCAATCGGTCGTCGCTGCGCAGCTTGTCGCGCATTTCGTATGCCATGATGGTGCCGCCGAGACCTGCTCCAAGGACGACGATGTGTGACATGATGATCCTCCCGCTGGTTGATCTTTCGCAGTATCCTGCACTGGAGAGCCCGCGCTCTGCGTTGATCAGGCTCAATTTCCAAACGAGCCGGCGCGGTTGTAAGGTATGGCTTCGGCGGAGCCCGGATGGCGAGCTTGCATCTAACATTCAAAGATTATAAATTCAAGAGTATGAATGTACTTGATATGATCCCGGCCTCGGACAAGGCGGCGGAATTGCTTCGGAGCCTGTCGCACCCGCAGCGATTGCTGGTGCTATGCGCGCTCGGCAATGAGGAGCGCTCCGTAGCTGAACTGAGGGAGATCCTGGACATCGATCAGGTGCCGATGTCTCAGCAGCTTATGCGGCTAAGGGCCGATGGGCTGGTCGAGGCCCGCCGAGAAGGGACGACGGTCCACTACCGGATAACCCGCCCGGAGGTGCTGACTGTCATCGAGGCGCTGCATTCCGCCTTCTGCCCGACGTAGCCCGTCACTGCATCGCCTTGGCTGGCTTTGATCAAGGTCAAAGCGATGCGAGGCGATCCGGGCTTACCTGCCCTGCAACAGCAGTGAAATGATCGGACTGCGCCGGAGTTGTTCGGCTGATCCGACCTTGGAGAAACACATGATCCTGAATAACGGCACCCTCGTTGCGGTTACGGATGGCAAAAGCCTGCGACTGTTTCACAATAAGGGGCACGAACCTCATCTCGACCTGATCGAAGTCGAGGATTCGGTGCTTGAAGTAGCCCACGCCGGATCCGGCGGCAGACATCGGAGTTCAACCGCCAATCCCGACGAGTCGCGGCTGGGTGAAGACGATTTTGCCGCATCGATCGCAAACTTTCTCAACCACAAGGCCGGCGAGAAAGCCTGCGAGCAAATACTGGTGATCGCCGATCCGCGCACTCTTGGTGAGATGCGGAGGCATTATCAGCCGTCATTGAGCGCCAAACTCGTCGGCGAGATCGCCAAGGACTTCGTCAAGCATTCGGTGATGTCGATCAAAAGCGCCATAGAAACCGCCTGACCCGATCGACCGGAGGCCGCGCACGGTGGCAATCCCCATTGCGACGATGTCTCACAGTTCGCGACCGTGCTTGGCTGGCGAGCACGCCGCGGTTTGTCGCCGGGCGTGCTCGGTGTCGTCTTACTGAACCTTGATAGTGGCCCACATGCCGTTCATGAAATGATCGGGGATGTTGCAGAAGACCGCATAGAAGCCCGGCTTGAGGTCGAGCGTCAGCGAACCCGACTTGCCCGGATCGAGTTCGGAGACCTCGCCCAGGTGGCCGGCCGCATCTTCATCGACACGGTTCTCCTTCGAAATATAGGGCAGCGTCGTCTTTTTTGGATCGGTGACGGGCACGACAATCATTTCGTGGACCGCGGCTTTGGAGGTGTTGGTCACTTCGAAGGTCACCTTGCCAGCAGGCACGACCTGCTTGTCGACCTGGATCTTCATCATTGCCATGCTCATGTTCGCCGGCATGCCCATCCCCATCTTGGCGTCGGCGTTCATGTCGCCATTCTTGTCCCACAATTTGACGTTGACCTTGGAATCCGCAAACGCCGGCGCCGCAACGGCCAGCATGGTCAACGCCAGCCCAATTCTCATAAACCGCATCAATAATGCTCCTGTCCGCCGTCCGGCGACCACAAAGGCGGACTGCTTGGAAAAAGATGATCGGTCGCAGGCGCTGACTAGCAAGCACAGCCTGTCAAGCCGCTGAACGATCTCGCCGGCGGTCTGGGCGCAGGCGGTCGGTTGGAGCAGACCCAAGGGCAATTGATCTGACGCAAAACGTCCGCCGCGACTCTGGCCTAGCATTCCACAAAATGCTTGGACGAGATCCAGATGCTGCAGACAAACACACAGTTCAACCCCGGCACCTTGGGATCCTCAAGGCGGACTTTCCTGGTTTTTGTGTCTGCCAACAAATGGCCTATCGCCACGCTGTTGGTGGCCGTCGCCCTGGCGGCATGGCTGCTTGCTCGCTGGCTCGTCGGCCCCGCTGTGGTTGTTTATCCGGTGGTGCGCGGCGACCTCGTGAAAACGGTGGTCGCCAGCGGCCATGTGGAGTCCCCATACCGCGTGAACATTGCAAGTCAGATCACCGGCACTGTCCGGGATGTCCTGGTCAGCGAAGGCCAGAGCGTCAAACAGGGACAGTCGCTTGTCGTGCTCGAGCCTAGCGAACTGAATGCGGCGGTGGTTGCCGCAGAAGGCGCGGTGGCGGAAGCCGAGGCGCGAGTCCGTCAGATGCGGGAACTCACGCTTCCGGCGGCCGAGCAGGCGCAGAAACAGGCTGAAGCCAATCTTGTCGACGCTCGGGCCGCCTACCAGCGCGCCGAAGATCTGTTCAGGTCCGGTTTCGGCACCAAGCAAACCCTGGACGAAGCCACCAAGAACTTCGATGTCGCGCAATCGCAGGTCCGCACGGCCGAATTGCAGGTTTACACGTCGCGGCCCGGCGGAAGCGACTATGTCATGGCGGAGACCGCGCTCAACCAGGCCGAAGCCAACCTCGCCACCGCCAAGGCTCGTCTTGACTACGCAACGATAAGATCGCCTCGCGATGGAGTTCTCATAACGCGCAACGTCGAGCGTGGAGCCGTAGTGCAGCCGGGGACGACGCTGCTCGTTCTCGCGCCAAGCGGCGACACGGAGCTGGTGTTGCAGATCGACGAGAAGAACCTCGGCCTGCTTGAATTGGGCCAGTCCGCGCGGGCCTCCGCAGATGCCTACCCAGACAAGCTTTTCGATGCCAGGCTGACCTATATCAATCCCTCCGTGGACATTACCCGCGCATCGGTCGAGGTGAAGCTCACGGTCTCTGACCCGCCGGCCTATCTGCGCCAGGACATGACGACCTCCGTCGACATCGCCGTCGCCCGCAGGCCGTCGACCTTGATCGTTCCTGCTCGTGTCATCCACGAATCCACTTCCGCGACGCCTTGGGTTCTGGTGTATCGGGATGGCCGTGTCCGCGAGCAGGCGGTCCAGCTGGGTCTACGTGCGGCCGATCAGGTCGAGATCCTGGGTGGCTTGGCGCAGGGTGACCTCGTCGTGCCTGTCGCGGCAGGCGTGAGGGCCGGCCAGCGCGTCCGCCCGGTGAATTCGTGAGACGCTGGCTGACATTTGCCTGGATCGCCGCCCTGCGCTTCCTGAGCGAAGGGCGTATGCAGACGGGGTTCATCCTGGGTGGCATAGCCATCGGCGTTGGCGTGATCGTTTTCATGTCGGCGATGCTTACCAGTGTCCAGACGAACTTCACCAACCGGGTCCTCACCTCGCAGCCGCAAATCCAGCTCAAGCCTCCGGACGAGGTCGCGCGCCCGTTGCGGCGGGATGATGGGGTGGTCGAGGCTGCCATAGTCCAGCGCCCCACGCAGCGGATACTGTCGCTCGACCAGTGGCAGACGGTCCTTTCAAGCATGCGGGCTCGATCCGATATCGTCGTCGCAACGCCTTCCGTATCGGGTTCGGCACTCGCCGTTCGCGGCGACGCCAGCCGCAGCATCGGCATTCTGGGCATGGAGCCCGACGACTATTTCCGCATCGTCCGCTTGCCGGACTACATCATTGCGGGCGAACCCAGCCTCGGGACCGACGACATTCTCGTCGGCATCGACCTCGCCAATGATCTCGGCGCGACGGTTGGCGACAAGCTCAACATCACGACGGGGCCCGGAGGAAGCCGCATCCTCACCATCCGGGGCATTTTCGACCTCGGCAACAGGGGGGCCAACGAGCGCAATACCTATGTCCAGCTGCGGACGGCACAGAGCCTGCTGAATCTGATCGGCGGCGTCACCGAAATCGACCTCACGGTCGCCGATGTCTACGCGGCCGAGACTGTCGCCCAGGATATCGGCGCCGTCCTACCGGTAAAAGCTGAAAGTTGGATTGTGACCAATGCCCAGTTCTTTACGGCCATCTGGGCGCAGACCCTCTCCAGCCTGCTCATTCGCTCCTTCGTCGGGCTTTCGGTGGCGTTTGGCATAGCAGCGGTCCTGATCGTTTCCGTGCTTCAGCGCTCCAAGGACATCGGCATCCTGCGAGCCATGGGTAGTTCGCGCGGCAAGATCTTGCGCATCTTCCTTATCCAGGGCGGCGTCCTGGGCTTTCTTGGGTCGCTTTTCGGAAGCTTCATGGGCGGCATCGCGTTGTTCGCGTGGTATCGCCTCGCGCGTCAGGCCAACGGGGCTGAGCTCTTCCCGCTGGTAGTCGAACCCAGCCTCTTTCTGTTCTCGGCGCTGCTGGCCACGATAACCGGAGTGCTTGCGGGAATGGTCCCGGCCCTTCGGGCCGCCAGGCTTGACCCGGTGGAGGCGATCCGTGGCTGACCTTCTCGTCCTGGATGGAATCCGCAAGTCCTATAATGTCGGCACCCCGGTCGAGACCGAGGTGTTGCATGGCATCGACCTGGTAATGAAGGCGGGTGAATTCGTCGCCCTGATGGGGCCGTCGGGTTGCGGCAAGAGCACGCTTCTCAATATTGTTGGTCTGCTCGATCGCCCGACATCGGGTCATTTGTTCATCGATGGTAAGGATACGACGTCACTGGCGGAAGCAGCGCTGACGAGGCTGCGCGGACACTCGATCGGCTTCGTGTTCCAGTATCATCACCTCATCTCGGCCTTCACGGCCCGCGAGAATGTCATCATGCCGATGCTCGTCGATCACGGCCGGCCGGACGCTCCGATGGAAAGGCGCGCCGACGAACTGCTGGATCAGGTCGGCCTCGGCAAGTGGCGCGATACCCGCGCAACGAACATGTCTGGCGGCCAGCAGCAGCGAGTGGCGATAGCGCGTGCGTTGGCCATGAATCCGCTCCTGGTTCTGGCGGACGAGCCGACCGGAAACCTGGACACGGCTTCTGCCCAGGGGGTGTTCGAGTTGATGCGCCGCTTCAACCTTCAACGGGGCACGACCTTCCTGGTCGTCACCCATAACCACGATCTCGCGGCCCAATGCGATCGCATCATCGATCTGGTCGACGGCCGGTTGACCGGCGACCGACGCATTCGGGGGATCGACCGCGTTTCGCGGCCGGGTTGAATCCCTGCTTTCGGTCGCGAGACGCGGTCGTCCTCTAGTTTCGTCGGCCGTTCGGCTGTGTAGCCTGCTCGGCGAGAGACTGGCCCATGTGAATGGATTGAGGCGGCAGCGTGCCGGAAGTCGAGAAGGGTTCGGCCGGCGAAATCTCGGCGCCCTCGGGCGCCGCGCTGTCCGGGAATTGCTGCACCGCCATTTCCTGCGACCACACGGCGAGCACGCTTCGCCGGGTCGCCTCGGCGACGACGCAGTACCCTCCGGCGTCGAGGATCGAAAGCACGGCGTGATCGTCGCGGCGCGCCAGGCGGAAGGCCCGGTCGATCACGTCCAGGCAAGTGGCGAGATGCCGTGCATCGGGGAGGCGCGTGTCGCGAAGCATGTCGGCAAGCCGGAAGGCAACAAGGCCCTGGTCGCCGATCATGGTCCCCTCGCGGCCAAGCTCGAAGAAAACGTTGACGACGGGGAGCATGCTGCGGATCGAGGCATAGATCGCCACTGCTTCCTGTGGGCTGCAGGCAACCAGATGCGGTGCGTCGGGCGCAGTTGGTTCCGCTGACGGACCCAGTCCGAGCGAATGCGCGATCTCATGTTCCAGCCATTGCCGGACCGTCGACGGAGCGGTTCGGATCTGCTCGGGGCTCAAGGTAATGCCGACCATTTGGCGTCTCCCGCTGATTGCTGGCGGCATCAAGACAGATCGGGAACGCAATGACCTTGATCCTCGTCAAGTTGTACAGAATGCGGCCAAACCGCTCAGGCCCGCCCGGCGGCGGGGAGCTCACCAAAGAGAAAAATGCGAACCCAGGAACACGAGGGACTGGCCGGTGATCAAGGGAATCCTCAACAGGGGGCCGTCCTCCCCGCTGTCTTGCACCGGCTGTCCGAGCACGCAGGGATGCGCCTTCAGCACATCTCTCCAGATGGTTGGAAAGTCCGATCCCTTGCTTCTCTCAGCATTGCAGGTGTCGACAAGCCTCGCGACGGCATTTCTCATTGAGCGGCATTACCTTAAGTACTTGATTGCGCCACGTATGAAGGATTTCGATGCGAAGAATTTGATTTCGGTCAATGCATCGAAAAAGAATCGCTTACAGCGGCACCCACGCGTCCCCTTGCTTGCGGTAGCGATGCTTCACCGCGGCCCATGCGACCCGGTGGGCGATTTCCTCACGCTTCTCGCCGCGGTCGACATATTCGTCCCAGGCGTTGTTGAATGCAGAGCGGTAGATCTCTCTTGCATGCAAGGGGAGATACTCACGGATTGGCGGAGGCAGGTCCTCGATCGACGCATATGGCACGGTTGCATTTCCTGATTCCAACCGAATGGGTTCGGCTAACTTCGTTTCAAAATAGGACTGGCGAACGGGCGCACTTTGATTTGGCTCAAGAATGCCCGGTCCCCGAGGCGTCGCCCGAGACGGATTCAGGCGACGCGCTGTGTCTTCTGTTTTGACGCATGCCATCCGGAACGTTGCCCGCCTCCGGGCGGCTGCGTTAGCCGGGCAGGAACATCATGATCGACGCTCCCGCCATGACTGCCGTTGCTACCCAGCCGAGAATGACGATCGCCCGGCCGGATGCGAAAGGTCCCATGACGGAGCGGCTTGAAGCCAGCAATATGACCACCACCATGAGCGGTACCGCGACAACGCCGTTTATGACGGCGCTCCAGAACAGCGCCTTCATCGGGCTGATGGGAAGATACTGGATGACCAGCGCGGCCAGGATGCTGACGGTGATGACGCCGTAAAAGCCGCGGGCATCGCTGGCCTTGAGCTCGAGGCCCTCCTGCCATCCCATCGCCTCCGCCAGAGCGTATGCCGCCGAGCCCGCCAGGACGGGCACGCCGATCAGTCCGACGCCGAGTATGCCGGTCGCAAAAAGCGCAAAGGCGAAATCGCCTGCCAGCGGCTGCAGGGCGCTTGCAGCCTGCGCCGCGGTCTCGATGTTCGTGACACCGGCAACATGGAGCGTCACGGCAGTCGCCAGGATGATGAAGTAGGAGGTCACATCCGAATAGAACATCCCGCTCCAGGTGTCCCAGCGCAATCGGCGCAGTTCCGTTCCCGATCTGGTGGCATCCTCGATAAGGGGAGGGTCGCCTTTCATCTCCTCGACCTCCTCGGATGCCTGCCAGAAGAACAGATACGGGCTGATCGTGGTGCCGAAGATTGCCACGGCCATGGTGGCGGTGCCGGAGTCGAGCGACAGCTTGGGCCATACGGTGCGAAGCGCCACCTCGTTCCACGGGACATGGACCGTGAAAAGCACGGCGGCGTAGGCGAGCAGCGATAGCGTCAGCCATTTGAGGAAATTCACATAGCGATGATACGGGACGACCACCTGTAGGACTAACGTGCCGGAGGTGAAGAACAGCGTGGCCAGATGCCTGTTCAGGCCAGTGGCGAGCTCTGCAACCTCGCCCATGGCCGCTATGTCGGCGGCTATGTTCAGCGTGTTCGCAATCAGGAGCAAGACCACTACGAATTTGAGCACCACCGGCGGGAAGAACGCCTTTATGTTCGCGGCGAGCCCCTTTCCCGTAACGCGCCCGATCCGTCCGCACATCGATTGGACCGCCGCCATGAGCGGAAAGCAAAGCGGCATCGTCCAAAGCATGTTGAGGCCGAATTGCGCCCCTGCCTGCGAGTAGGTCGCGATTCCGCTCGGATCGTCATCGGCCACGCCGGTGATCAGACCTGGACCGACGCGGGCGAGAGGATGTTCCTTCAGGCGGCCGGCCAGACGTCGCAATCCGGAAGAGACCGGGGCTTCGTCGATATTCTTGTCCAGGATGTTCATGGCCGCGGGCGTTTAGTCACAGCCTGGGTGCTACATTGTCAAGCGCGGATAGATACGCGCCGCGATCACGGTCATCGCCGCGGCGATGGCGGCAAGCACGATGAAGTCGACGGCGAGGCCATATCTGCTGACGCCGCCCGTGAGCATGAGCGCGCGCAGCGCGTCGACCTGGTAGGTCAAGGGGTTCGCGAGCGAAACGACCTTCAGCCAGTTCGGCATGATGTCAATGGGATATATCGCATTGCTGGCGAAGAAGATCGGCATGGTCAGGACCTGACCGATGCCCATGAAGCGTTCGCGAGTCCTGACGATACAGGCGATGATGAGCGAGAATGTCGAAAACAACCCCGAACCGAGCGCGATCATTACGATGGCCGCGAGCAGACGCAGGGGGTTGAGGTCCACCGCGATGCCCAGCAGGAGGGCAAGCAGATAGACCATTGCGGCTTGCGAAAGTCCGCGAACGGCAGACGACACCGCTTTGCCGATGACCAGAGCGCTCCGTGGCGCGGGGCTCACCATGTAGCGATGGAGCACGCCCAGATCCCGCTCCCAGATGGCAGCGATGCCGTAGAAAATCGCGGCAAAGAGAACGCTCTGCGCAAGGATGCCTGGCGCTAGGAAGTCGAGATAGGGGCCATTGCCCGAAGCGAGCCCGCGCACCTGGGCCATTACCTCGCCGAACAGCACCAGCCAGATCACCGGCTGGATGGCCCGGGTGAGGAGCTCGCTTGGATCATGACGAAGTTTCCTGATCTCGGCATCCGCGACGGCATATACTTGGGTGGCGAAGTTCGCCACGGGGGCGATCGGGCTAGCCATTGACGGCGCTCCTGCGGGCCTGGCGGATATCGCGGTAATCTCCGGAAGTTTCGGCGTCTTTGCCGGCTATGGCGGCGAAAACGTCGTCAAGCGTTGCTTCAGGTCCGATGGATGCTTTCAGCTCGGCGGGCGTACCAGTTTCAACCAGCTTTCCACGGTGGAGAATGCCGACCTTATCGCACAGCGCGTCCACTTCCTGCATGACATGCGTCGTCACCAGGATTGTCGTGCCGAAGCGGCCGCGCAGGTCGCGCACATGATCCCACACGATATCCCGCGCGACCGGGTCGAGACCAACCGTAGGTTCGTCCATCACGAGCAGGCGGGGGCGGTGCAAGGTGCTCTGTGCGATCTCCAGTCGCCGCAGCATGCCGCCTGAGTAATTCTGCGCGAGGCGATCGGCTGCTTCCGTGAGCTCCGTCATTTCGAGTGCTTCCTTGATGCGCGCCGCCCGTTCAGCGCGCGGGATCAGGTAGAGGCGAGCCGACAACAGGAGGTTTTCGTATCCCGTGAGCGCGCCGTCGGCGGACACGAGCTGAGGCACGTAACCAATGCTGGCGCGCACTTCCCCGGATTGGCGCCTCAGGTTGAGGCCCGCGATCAAGGCGTCGCCGCCGGTTGGCGGCAGTAGCGTCGTCAGCATCTTGATCAGCGTTGATTTACCCGCGCCGTTCGGCCCGATCAGGCCGTAAATCTCACCGGCGCGAACCTGCATGTCGACCTGGTCCACGACCACGCGGCCAGCGAAGGATTTTGACAGCCGGTTGGTTTCAATCAGGAGATCGGATTTCGGTGGCGGAGAAGCGTCCATTGGTCACCCGGCAACAGCGCGCGTTGTGTAGGTCCTCCGGAGCGGGCAATCCTTGATCTCGCTCAAAGTCTGGGGGGCGCTACGCGGATAGGCTGCGCTGAAGTTTCGGCCATGCGAGGGTTCCATAGGCCTGTGGAGGACGCATCGGAGCAGCTTTCCGGTGCCTCGCTTTTGCCGCTCACGAGAGGCGAACCGGTCCGCCTATGTTGGCATTCCCGGTGATCGCCGCCCCAGAACAGCAAGATTTTCGCCGGAGGCGTTTATGGACAAGAAGCACGGTTTCAACATCGGTTATTTCATCCTCGCTCTGGTCTTGATGGGCATGTTCCAGCTGTGGCTCGGCTGGCGTGACGTCGCGCAGCTCTCCTACAGTGACGTCATGCGGCTGGTCGGGGAGGGCAAGATCGCCTCCGTCACGCTGACTGAAACAACCATCCAGGGTCAGTTCAAGCAGCCGCAGGACGGCAAAAGTGTGTTCATCGCCGCGCGCGTCGATCCGGCCGCGGCCGAAGCCTTCGAGAAGGCCGGCGTGAAGGTGTCGGGCGGCACCGACAGCAACTGGCTTACCACCATGCTGTCGTGGATCCTGCCCGCCTTGCTTTTCTTCGGGTTCTGGATGTTTCTTTTCCGGGGCTTCGCCGAACGACAAGGAATGGGCGGTCTGATCAACATCGGCAAGTCCAAGGCCAAGGTCTATGTGGAGAGGCAGACGGGCGTGACCTTCGGCGATGTCGCCGGCGTCGACGAGGCCAAGCTTGAGCTGCAGGAGATCGTCTCCTTCCTGAAGGACAAGGACAAATATGGGCGCCTTGGCGCGCGCATCCCCAAGGGCATCCTCCTGGTCGGGCCGCCAGGAACCGGCAAGACGCTGATGGCGCGCGCGGTGGCCGGCGAGGCGGGCGTGCCTTTCTTCTCGATCTCGGGTTCCGAGTTCGTCGAGATGTTCGTCGGTGTGGGCGCCGCACGCGTCCGTGACCTCTTCGAGCAGGCAAGACAGGCCGCGCCATGCATCATCTTCATCGACGAGCTGGACGCGCTTGGCCGAGCGCGCAGTCCCTTCGCGGGCTATGGCGGCGCGGATGAGAAGGAGCAAACGCTAAACCAGCTCCTGTCGGAGCTGGACGGGTTCGATCCTCGCGTCGGCATTGTGCTTCTCGCCGCCACCAATCGGCCGGAAATCCTAGATCCGGCGCTTACCCGCGCTGGTCGCTTCGATCGCCAGGTGGTGATCGACAGGCCCGACCGGAAGGGACGCGAGGCCATTCTCAAGGTCCATGTCCGCGGCGTCGCGGTGGCGACGGGCCTGGACATTGGTGAAGTGGCGGCCATCACACCAGGGTTCACCGGGGCCGACCTTGCCAATCTCGTCAATGAAGCCGCGATCTTCGCCACCCGGCGCAATGCCGACAAGGTGACCATGGATGATTTCACCAATGCGGTGGAGCGCATCGTAGCCGGTTCCGAGCGCAAGAGCAGGCTGCTCAATCCGGGGGAGCGCGAGAGGGTCGCGTATCACGAGATGGGACATGCGCTTGCAGCGGCCGCGCTTCTCAAGACTGATCCCGTGCACAAGGTATCGATCATCCCGCGCTCGATCGGCGCGCTCGGCTATACCATGCAGCGTCCGACCGACGATCGCTTCCTGATCACCGAAGGCGAACTGAGGGAGCGTATGGTCGCGCTGCTGGCCGGCAGGGCAGCGGAGGACATTGTTTATGGGGAAGTCTCGACCGGTGCCGCCGACGATCTCGCCAAGGCAACGGACGTCGCGCGCCAGAGCGTTACGCGCTTCGGCATGAGTTCCGCCGTGGGGCAGGTCGTGCTTGAGGAGCAAAAGCAGCAATGGCTGGGAGATGGGGCGCTGCGCCAGCGCGATTATTCGGAGGCCACCGCGCGTGAGGTCGATGTTGCCGTCCGCCAGATGCTGGACGAAGCCTTCGCCACGGCCCAGGAACTGCTCAGATCCCGGATGGATGAGCTCAGGGCCGGGGCCAGCCTGCTGCTCGATCGCGAAACGATCACGCCCGACGATTTCCCGCCGCTGCGTCGGGCGGCCCCGGTAGCTCCCCCAGCGAGGAAGGTCGCCTAGCTACCGGCGTGACGGGGAATGGTCGCTGCGTCGCAGCGGCCATTGCGCATCCGATCGGAATTTGACCGCAATCAACGTCACCGCGCACGCACGGGCGATACTTGCAAGACGTACCCCTTAAGGAATGAGGTGGAAAATGAGTGACAGCATCCTGAAGCAGGACATCATCGATGAGCTGGACTTCGAGCCCAGCGTCGATGCCGCCAATATCGGCGTTGCGGTGGACGATGGGGTCGTGACGCTGACCGGCCATGTCCCAACCTATGCTCAGAAGGTGAAGGTCGAAGACGTCGTGCGGAACGTCAAGGGCGTGAAAGCCATCGCCCAGGAGATGGAAGTGCGTCCCTTCGGCACCCACAAGACCGCCGATGACGAGATCGCCAAGCGCGCGGTCAACACGATCGCCTGGCACACCTCCATTCCAGGCGGCACGGTTCAGATCGGCGTGCAGGGCGGTTGGATCAAGCTCACCGGCAAGGTCGAATGGCAATATCAGAAGACGGCGGCGGAAGATGCCGTGCGTCACCTCGCGGGCGTCATTGGCGTGACCAACCAGATCGAGATCAAGCCGCGACCATCGACCCATGACATCAAGCAGCGTATCGAGAACGCGTTGAAGCGCAATGCGGAGCTCGAGGCACAGGCGATCAAGGTCAACGTTATCGGCAACGGCGCCGTCAGGCTCGAGGGCCGTGTGCATGCCTGGTCGGAACGCAGGGCGGCCGAGCGGGCGGCCTGGTCGGCCGCGGGCGTGAAGACGGTCGAAGACCGGATCACCATCGGTTGACAACCGGGCGAGGCGGATAGCGGCCAGCCGCTCGTCGACATCAAGGTGTCAGTGCACCGGCACTGGCACCTTTTCGCGGGTGGAGAGGAGGGCTATGTGGCGGCACCGCGATTACCATGCTGCTACCCTGCGACCGTCGTCACACAGATGCGCCCTTAGGCAGCGGCGTCAATTCGACATCAGCCGATTGAGCCACACCTCGTCCAGCATGGAGCGGGTAACTCCGCCGAACACCCACTCCCTCAACCGGCTATGCCCATAGGCGCCCGACACAATCAGCTCGGCATTCACCGAGGCGAAGAAATCGACGAGACGATTGCTTTCATCATCGGCCGTCTTGATGATCTCGGTGTGCGCCTTGATACCGTGACCGGCTAGGAAGCTCGCCACGTCCTTGACGCTGTCCCTGATCCAATCGTCCGGATTGCGATCGACCGCCACTATGGTGACTTCCTCGGCCATGGCCATAAGCGGCAAAGCGTCGGCCACCGCTCGCCTGGCCTCACGCGTGTCCTTCCAGGACACCACGATCCTGCGAGCCGGCAAATCCATCGCGCCCTGCGCCGCGACCAGGACCGGACGGCCCGCGCGCAGCACCAGCGATCCTGGGTCGACCGTGCGGTAGGAGTCGCCCGTCGACGCGCCTTGGGAAGCGCTGGTGACGACGATGTCGGCCATACGGGCTCTCCGGGCCACGGCGTGATCCGGGTTTTCGATCTCGCCATGCCAGTCCGCCTTGACCGCCCCGGCCACCAGGCTGTCGAACTCGCCGCTGAGGCTGGTCAGGCGGTGTCGGATCTCATCCCGCGACTGTTCCCAGATCTCGGCGGCGATCGCCGCGCCCTCAGGCGCCATCGTCACCGGCAACGGAGCGTCCGCGGCGCAAAAACCTATCAAACGGGCGTCAAAGCGCTTGGCGAGGCTCACGCCAATCCGCGTGATCGGTTCGATCGGACCGTCGATGTTGAGGTTCAGGAGAATTGATTTGTAGCTCATCTCACGCGCTTTCGATTTGATCCTTCCCGAGAAGCCAAACCCTATGTCCGACGAGCAAGCGCGCCTTGATGTGGATCAAAGTCGCTTCTAAGCCGCCGCCGACTTTCAAGGCATGCGGGATTCGAAATGGATCACCTCGCCATCGACCACGAAGGCGCCGTTTCCTATGTGATGGATGGTTTTCGGCCTCGGCTGTTGCGGATCGATCCACGCCTTGACGACTTCCAGCACGAAGAGATTGTATCTGTTGACCAGGCGCGTATCGACCACGCGGCACTCGAGGTTGGCGAAACACTCGGCCACCAGCGGCGCCGACACCTGTTCGGCGGGAAGCGGGGTGAACCACGCGGTCGCGAATTTGTCCGTGTCCCGGCCGGAGCAATTGCCGACCTTAACGACCTTCTCCGCAAGGCCGACGGCGGGGATTGCAATCACGCATTCTCGCGTTTGACGCAACGCGAAGAATGAGAGGTCATTGCTCGATACCACGCAGGCGATCGTTGGCGGCGCGAATTCCACCATCATGTGCCAGGACATCGTCATGATATTCGATCGGCCTTGCCGGGACCGCGTCGAAAGCAGGACGACCGGACCGGGTTCAATCAGCCGGTAGACATCGGCAAGCGGCAATTCTTTCATATCCGTCTCTCGCTTCGCGTCTGCGGATGGGCTTGTTGTCCCGGACTTGTCGCGGGCATTGCCATCATTCGCCTTGATCAGGGTCAAAGCCGGCATGCCGGGCCGGATTGATCATGATCAATGCCAGCTTGCGCGGATCTGCGATCCTTGAGCAGGACGACCAAAGGGGCTCGTTGATGGCCACTGAAGATTTCCTGCTATGGGGCGCCGTGCTCTGCCTCGGCTTCATCGCCGGAGCCGCGATCTATTTCGAGCAGGCATCGTTCCGGCGGAGCAAAAGCTTGTCAGGAAGCCACGGCTTTGGACGCCGCTCACCGCCGCATCAGCCAAAATCAAGAAATTGAAGCGAGAAGCGAAGGGAAAGACACCATGATGTGGAATCCAGAAGAGTTTCGGGCCCCCGAACTGCTCCCTTTCGCCCAAACCGGCCAGAAATTCGTAAGAGCCGCCGCCGCGATGCAGGCGCATTCGGTCCGCGCGCTGCTGCGCTACCAGATCGAAGGCGTATCCTTCCTCAAGCGGCGGTTCGAAGATGACCTGAAGCTCGTAGAGGAACTGACCGGCGGTGACGAGTTCGTCGATGCCTTCGACGTGTTCGTGAACTTCGTCCAGAACGCCACATCCGACTATGCGAAAGAGGCCGGCAAATTCGCTTCCATCGGCGCCAAACTGGCTTCGGAGACGGCCGGTCAAGTCCGCAAGGAGGCGGAAACAACGATGAACGACATGGCCGCGGCAACGCTTCCCGCCTGAAATGTCGCCGCCAGGGAAAAGCAGGCCGAAACCAGCCGCCGATCGGTCCTTCGACTGGAGCGGTCATGACATGGCGGAAGACCCGGGAACACCCCATGGTTCCAGGCGCACAGAGGTGGTGGCTGTGGCCCCGGCGCCGCTATTGCCGGACGAAGGAAGCGCAAGCGTCTATCGCGATGTCGATAGGCTCTCGCATGCCCTGGTGGCGGCCTTCACTGCGGGTATTTCGCCGATCAGCCTCCTGCAGGCCTGGCAGGACTGGCTGCTGCACCTGTCCACATCACCGGGAAAGCAGGCCGAGGTCGCCACCAAGGCGGTCGAGAAGTTTGTCAGGTTGAATGATTTTCTTTTTCGCTGCGGGCTTGGAATGGGGGCCGCCACGCCAACCATCACGCCCCTGCCACAAGACAGAAGGTTCCAGCATCAGGCGTGGCAGTCATTCCCCTTCAATGCCGCGCAGCAAGCCTTCCTGCTTTCCCAGCAATGGTGGCACAACGCGACCAGCGGACTTCCAGGCGTTACCAGAAGGCATGAACGCCTCGTCGAGTTTTACAGCCGGCAGATCCTGGATACCGTCTCTCCTTCCAATTTCCCGGCGCTCAACCCGGAGGTCATCGATAAGACTTTTCGGAAAAACGGCGCCAATTTCGTCAACGGCGCCACCAATCTAGTCGATGACCTGCTGCGTCTGGCCGACGGCAAGCCGCCGGCTGGCGTGGAAAACTTTCGGCCCGGCATCGAGGTCGCCGCCACACCGGGCGAGGTGATCTTCCGCAATGAACTGATCGAGTTGATCCGTTATGCGCCGATGACCGACACCGTGAAGGAGGAGCCAATCCTCATTGTCCCCGCCTGGATCATGAAATACTATATCCTTGATCTTTCACCGCGGAACTCGCTGGTCCGCTATCTTGTCCAGAGCGGCTATACGGTTTTCTGCATCTCCTGGCGCAATCCGGGCAGCGACCAGGCCGGAGTCTCGCTGGACGACTATCGCCGGCTCGGTGCCATGGCGGCGATGGATGCGGTCGAGGCGGCGACGGGAAGCAGCCGGATCCACGGGGTGGGCTACTGCCTTGGCGGCACGCTGCTGTCGATAGCGGCGTCGGCAATGGCCCGTGACGGCGATCACCGCCTGGCCAGCCTGTCGCTTTTCGCGGCGCAGGTCGATTTCGAAGAACCGGGCGAACTCGGCCTGTTCATCGACGAGAGCCAGATCACGCTGCTCGAGGACGTGATGTGGGTCGAAGGCACACTCGACCAGCGCCGCATGGCTGGCGCTTTCCAGATGCTTCGCTCGCAGGATCTGATCTGGTCACGCATGGTGCGCGAATATCTGCTCGGCGAGCGTGCTCCGATGAGCGACCTCATGGCCTGGAACGCCGATTCAACCCGTATGCCGTTTCGGATGCAGTCCGAATATTTGCGGCAGCTCTATCTGGACAACGATCTTGTCGAGGGACGCTTTCGCGTCGGGGGAAGGCCTGTTCATCTGGAAGACATTCGAGTCCCGGTCTTCGCGGTCGGCACCGAGACGGACCATGTCGCGCCGTGGCGTTCGGTATTCAAGCTGACCTATCTCCTGGACACCGATATCGACTTCGTCCTGACCACCGGCGGTCACAATGCGGGTATAGTGTCGGAGCCCGGACACTCGAACCGATCCTATAGAAGGCTCAGTTGTCGCCATGCCGCCATTCGTCCCGGCCCGGACGAGTGGGCAAAAGAGGCGGCCGTGACATATGGCTCCTGGTGGCCGGCCTGGGTCGAATGGCTGGCCAGTCATTCCAGCCGTGAGGTCGCGGCGGGCCGGGGCGATGCGTCGGGCACTTCGAAGACGGTTTGCGCTGCGCCCGGCACGTATGTCCTTGAGCGATAGCTGCGTTCCAGCCGTTTGAGCGAGGTCAAGGCGCGGCGTCCGCCAACGGCCTACTCAGCAGCCATGAAACGTCGAACAGCGCTCAAGGTTTTGCCGTTTGCCATCGCCTTCGCATCGCCGGCTTGGGCGGGCGATAATTCGCAGGTTGCTTATGGCAAAAGGCTGGTCCAAACAAACTGCGCGCGATGCCATGCAGTCGGCCGGACTGGCGAGAGCACCCATCCCGATGCCCCGCCTTTTCGCCTGTTGCACCGCCGCTATCCGATCGAGGACCTGCAAGAAGCCTTGGCCGAGGGGATCTCCACCGGGCATCCGGACATGCCCGAGTTTGTGGCCTCTCCGGATCAGATCGAGGCGATCATCGCCTATATCGGGAGCCTCGGCCGATGACGTGGATGCGAGAGAGCGCTGATGACACAAGAGGAGGTATCGGATGAAACGCGGAAAAGGAAGCGAGGATACCGAGGCTCCTGAGCTGGCAATCTCCGCCGGGAAGGTCTGTTTCATAATCGCCAAGGCGCATGGATTCGACGTCAAGGTTGCCGTCACCGAGCCGGATGCGGGCTCCAATCCCACGGACGACGGCGAAATCGCGGTGCTTCAGGACCATGATGATGACCCCGTGCGTGAAGAGCTCGGGTCGCTGATCTCGGATCTCTCCGTCGACGAGCAGATCGACCTCGTAGCGTTGACATGGCTCGGCAGGGATGACGGCAAGGCGGCCGATTGGGACGAAGTTCGCCAGCAAGCCGCCTACGCCCACAACAGGCACACGGCCGACTATCTTTGCGGCAACCCGCTGTTGGGCGATCACCTTGCGGCCGGACTCGACGCTCTCGGCCTGTCTTGCCCCGACTGAACCGAAGTTGATGCATATCAAAGCGGGACGCATTCGGCCGTGCTGGTCTACCCGTCTCTGATGGAGTCCGGGCATGATCTACACGACGATATTGGTCCAGCTCGATGTCGACGCCCCGGCGACGCCGCGCCTGATTTTCGCGCACCAGGTCGCAAGGAAGTTCGAGGCGAATCTTATCGCGGTGGCGGCCGCCGAGCCCTCCACAAGAGTGTCGCCGAGCGAATCTTCTCCGGCCGTGGCCGACATGTTGCGTCAGCGGACGCTGGAGATCGAGGATCGTGTTAGCAAGCTCAAGGAGGAGTTCCTCGCCGTCGTCGGTGAAAACGAACACGCATCTTGGCGTGCGGAACTCGACGACCCTACACGCGCCGTGGCCCTACACGCGCGGGCCGCTGATCTGGTGATCACCGGAGCGCCGGCCGCGGCTGCCGCCGGCGATTTCCAGAGAACCGTGGATCCGGGAGCATTGGTGCTTTCCGCGGGCAGGCCGGTTCTGTTTGCAGCCGACGATCTCGCCACCTTCAAAGGTGAGAGGATCATGGTCGCCTGGAAGGATTGCCGCGAAGCGCGGCGGGCCGTGGTCGATGCGATGCCTTTCCTGTGCAACGCCAAGGAGGTGACCGTTTTCAATGCGGCCGAGGAAGGAACGCTCGTCGCGCGGGATGGCGCGGCCGATGTGGTGCGCTTCCTGATGAGGCATGGTGTGAAAGCCCGGTCCCAGTTGCTCGAAAGCGAGGGAAGCTCGGTGGGCGACTCGATTATCGCTGGGGCTGATCGAATCGGGGCCGATCTCATTGTAGCCGGTGGTTATGGCCATAGCCGGTTCCGCGAATGGGCGTTCGGGGGCGCGACGCGATCCCTGCTCGGATCTGGCTCGTTCCACAGGCTGCTGTCGAACTGAGTAGCCACCGCAATCCATGTCCGCCAGGCGGGCATAAGATCCAAGGAGACAAACTATGCAGCTGCTGGCATCTCTGTTCCTGCCGACTTATCCGGACCCGCCGGGCCCGAAGATTGCATCGAATGCGGTGGCCGTGGCCAAGCGGCTTGGCGCCACGTTGGATGCGGCGGTCATCAATGTCGACATTCCGGACGTTTCCAACGCGCTGTCCAGCTTCCTGCTCGACCTCCCTGCGAAGATCCGTGAGGTCGAGGCGGCCAGCAGGAATCGCGGCAAGGCCCTGTTGGAGAATGTCGCGGCCGAAGCCGCGCGATGCAAAGTCACCTTGACCAGCCAGGAGCTGAAAGCGCAGCCCGCGTTCATAGGGGAAACTGCAGCCAGGGAGGGGCGCTATTTTGACCTCTGCATGGTCGGGTGGACACGCAATATCGAGTCAATCCGCATGACCGCGGAGGAGGTCGTGTTCAGCTCCGGCCGGCCGACCTTGATTCTTCCGGGTGACGAAGATGCCGGTGCGCTCGATAACGTGGTGATCGCTTGGGACGGCAGCCGAGTGGCTGCAAGGGCTTTGGCCGACGCCAGGCCGTTCTTGGAGCGGGCATCGGCAATATCGATCGTGAGCGTGACCGATGAGAAGGTGCTGCCGGGCAAGGATATCGCTGAACGCCTGGGTGATGGACTTGTGGCGCGCGGGCTGCGTGCGAAGGCCGAGTCCATTCAAACCGGCGACAGTGAGATCGGCGTCGTCCTGCAGGACCATGCGCTTAAAATCGGCGGCAACCTGCTGGTCATGGGTGGCTGGGGCCACTCCCGCCTCAGGGACTTTGTGCTTGGCGGAGCAACGGAGGGGATTTTGTCGAATCTCCGTCTGCCGGTCTTGATGTCGCACTGATGCACGTCGCTCGGAAGCGCGGTTCCGGGGCAACAGCGACATGCATCGAAACTGGGACTTGAAGCGCGTCGCCTGGATCCAGTTTCAACGCACCGCGCTTTGGGCTCGGGCAATGTCGTGATCATCGAAGGGGTAGAAGTGGACGGCCTTCAACTTGACCGGCATGTCATAGCCCTCGATGAGCACCTTGACTCACCGGCCGACCTTTATCAGTTCTCCTTGCCATCTCGAACTCCCTTTCTCTCCGTGCGATCGTGCAATATCGCGTCCCGCTTTCACCATCCTCCGAACTGACTACATCGGCATTTCCGGCTCAAGCGCGCGCTCCTTTGCCGGTTCCGGGATCTCGGTCATGGTCGCTTCGGTCAGCAGAAGCACGCTGGCGACCGAAACGGCGTTTTCCAGGGCGATGCGGACCACCTTGGTCGGGTCGATGATACCGGCCTCGACCAGGTCGACATATTCCTTCCGGCCGGCGTCGAAGCCGAAATTTCCTTTGCCTTCGATCATCCTGGCGACGACCACGCCGCCGTCGACGGCCGAATTCTCGGCGATCTGGCGCACAGGCATTTCGAGTGCGCGCCTGAGGATCTGGATCCCGGTGCGTTCATCGCCTTCGCACCGTGCTTCTTCCTCGGCGACCGCGCCGATGCAGCGCAGCAGGGCCAATCCGCCGCCGGGCACGATACCCTCCGCGACAGCCGCCTTGGTGGCGCTGATGGCGTCGTCGAGCGCTTCCTTCTTGGACTTCATCTCGGCTTCCGTCGGCGCGCCTACCTTGATGACGGCCACGCCGCCGGCGAGCTTGGCGAGCCGTTCCTGAAGCTTCTCGCGGTCGTAGTCGCTGGTCGTATCGCTGATCTCTCGCCGGATCTGCTCGACGCGGCCCTTGATTGCCTTCTGGTCGCCACTGCCGCCGATGATCGTGGTGTTGTCCTTGTCGACCACCACGCGCTTGGCACGCCCCAACTGAGCCATCGTCACATTCTCGAGTTTGAGGCCGATATCCTCGGAAATGACCTGTCCGCCCGTGAGGACGGCAATGTCCTGCAGCATGGCCTTGCGGCGATCGCCGAAGCCGGGCGCTTTTACGGCGCAGTTCTTGAACGTGCCGCGGATCTGGTTGACGATGAGCGTGGCGAGCGCCTCGCCCTCGACGTCCTCCGCGATCACCAGCAAAGGCGAACCCGATTTCGCCACCGCCTCGAGCAGCTTGATGAGGTCGTTGAGCGAGGAGATTTTCTTCTCGACGATGAGCACGAGCGAGTCTTCCAGCACCGCCTCCATCTTCTCGGTATCGGTCACGAAGTAAGGGGAGAGGAAGCCTCGATCGAATTGCATGCCTTCGACCACGTCCAGGACCGTTTCGGTGGTCTTCGATTCCTCGACCGTTATGACGCCTTCGCCGCCGACCTTCTCCATGGCCTCGCCGATCAGTTCTCCGATCAGTGGATCGTTATGGGCAGAGATCGTCGCCACCTGTTCCTTCTCGCGCCTGGTCGAGACCGGCCGCGATATCTGCTTGAGCGTTTCGATTGCCCGCTTCGTCGCGCGGTCGAGGCCGCGCTTGATGTCAATCGCGCTCGCGCCGGCGACTACGTTGCGCACACCGTCGGCGAACATCGCGTGGGCAAGTATGGTCGATGTGCTCGTTCCGTCGCCGACCATGTCGCCCGTCTTCTCGGCCGCCTGCCTCAGCATGCGGGCGCCGAGATTTTCCTCCGGGTCCTTCAGGTCGAATTCCTTGGCGATTGTCACCCCGTCGTTGCAGACGATGGGCGCGCCCCATTTTTTTTCGATCAGAACCGACTTCGAACGTGGACCGAGCGTCACCCGCACGGCGTCGGCAAGTTGGGTCGCGCCGCGTAGGATTTTTTCGCGCGCCGCGGAGCGGAACAATACCTGTTTGTGGGCCATGATGGTCTCCAAGATTATCCGACCAGTTTCCATAGCCGCGGTGGCGCCGACCAACCTTGATGCGCATCAATTGTGCATTCCTGGCGGCGTTGACCGGAATCAATGAGGACTGGTTCGCCAACTGGTCTGATGCGCACTCAGGTCAGGAGGCGACGATGCGAACGAACGAGACGCCACACTACGACACCAGCGTGAACACGACCGGCTGCTGCCCCAAGTTCAATCCCGGCGGTTGGGACGATCAGGAGTTGCATTTCCGCGACAAGCCGTTCGTGAGAGCAGTAACGCACAGCGTCATGCATGTTCTCGTGAACATGGGCAGCGTTTTCGCGCGCGTTAATCGGCACATCGACGATGCCGGCGCTTCGGCCGAGGGCCAGTCAATCGTTCTCAGCCGCGATCTCTCGCCCTGGAGCAGCGAACATCTCTTCTCGGTCTCGAAGCCGGTGCCGGAAGAGGTAATGACGACACTGAGTGGAGACTTCGTGACGAAAGTATTCGAAGGCCCCTACAGCCAGGCAAGGCAGTGGCACGAAGAGATGCAGCAGGTCGCGCGCGATCGAAAACTGGAACCGGGCGACGTCTATTTCTTCTATACCACCTGTCCGAAATGCGCCGAAGCCTACGGAAAGAACTATGTCGTTGGGGTGGCGGCCCTGGGCTAGCCGCACCTCAACGCGTCATCATCCGTCTGGGCAGATGAACTTGCTTTCGAGCGAGCCAGGCCGATAGTCGCTGAACCGGCGGAGTCTTCGCATGAGTCGAATAATCGGTTTCTTGCTGGTCATGCTCATCGCCGTCGCGACCGCGAGCGGTGTGGCCTTCCTGCTCTACAGGAACGAGCTTGCGCTGCTGCACGAAGGCGTTAGCCGAGGTAGTCGGATCGCCAGTCTCGACAGCGGCCCGGTTGAATACGCCGACAGCGGCGCGGGCATTCCGCTGCTTTCGATCCATGGCGCCGGCGGCGGTTTTGACCAAGGGCTTGCCCTTGCTTCCAGCCTTGTGGGGGAGGGCTTCCGGATCATCGCGCCGTCGCGCTACGGCTATCTGCGCACGCCTGTTCCGCAAGACCCTTCTCCAGCCGCTCAGGCCGATGCGCTCGCGGCGTTGCTCACCAAACTGGACGTTTCCAAAGCGGTGGTCGTCGGGGTTTCGGCTGGCGCTCGGTCCGCGGTCGAGCTGGGCCGGCGGCACCCGGACAAGGTTGCCGTTCTCATTCTGGTCGTCCCCGCCCTTTATTCGCCCGCCAGTCCGGTCTCGATCGACGTGGGCCGGGGTAACAGGTTTGCGTTCTGGGCCGTCAACACCGGCGGCGATTTCGCCTGGTGGGCTGCCGAGAACATCGTGCCATCAGTACTCATTCGCTTCATCGGCGTTCGGCCGGCGCTGGTAGCGGCCGCGCCCCAAGCCGAAAGGGACCGTGTCATGAGCTTCGTCAGAGGCGTTGAACCATTGTCGCTGCGCTTCTCCGGCATCAATATCGACAGCGCTCCGGAGCTGCACGAACAGCCGTTAGCTGAAATCGCTGCGCCGACATTGATCGTCTCAGCGCGCGACGACCTGTTCAACACGCTGCCGGCAGCCGAGTTCGCGGCGGCCAGGATTCCCCGCGCCAAGCTGGTGGTCTACGATACCGGCGGACACCTTCTCGTCGGGCGGACGCAGGAGGTTCGCACGGCAATCCGTACCTTTCTGGCCGGCGCGGGCCTGATCCCATCAAACCATTAGCCCTCGGAACCGGTAATTGTCGGTGTGACGACCGCCGCAGGAGCCTTTCCGTCTTGGCCAAGGGTCGGCGTTAGCCGGCGGACGAGGCCAAGCCCGAGGAGCGCCAGCGCCGTGAAGCCCGCGCCCGCCAGGAAGGTCATCCTTGGTCCGAAAAAGTCCCAGAGCGTGCCCGCCAGCAGACTGGCGGCGAGCAGCGCAAGTCCAGTCGACAGGTTGAACATCCCGAAGGCGGTGCCTCGCAGTTCCGGCGGGGCGGTGTCGGCGACGAGCGTTGCCAGGAGGCCTTGCGTAAGCCCCAGATGCAGGCCCCACAGCCCCACGCCGAGCGCTGCGCCCGCCAGATTTCCAGGGAACGCCAGCACGATGTCCGAAGCAATGAGGAAGAGGAAGCCGAGAATGAGCATCGTCAGGCGATTGATGCGATCGGAGAGCACGCCGGCCGGATAGGCCGAGAGCGAGTAGACCACGTTCATGACGACAAGCACCAGCGGGACGAGCACGATCGGCAGGCCCATGCCCTGCGCGCGCAGTATGAGAAACGCTTCGCTGAACCTGGCCAGGGTGAACACGGTGGCCACGCAAACAACCAGCCAGAAGGATGAGCCAAGGCGCTTGAGCTCTGGCAGGCTCAAGGGGGCGCGCACTTCGCGCAGGTCCGCTGGCCGGTCCGGCTCGCGGACAGCGGTAACCAGCAGGACGACCGCCAGGAGGCCTGGAACAACCGCGACCCAGAACACGGTCCGAAACTGATTGGCGGTCAGCCACATGAGGCCGATCGCGAGCAGCGGCCCGACAAACGCCCCAACCGTGTCGAGTGCCTGGCGAAGTCCGAAACTCGCGCCGCGCGCGTCGGCGGGGGCAATGTCCGCAACCAGGGCATCGCGCGGGGCGCCGCGAATGCCCTTGCCGACACGGTCGACAAAGCGAGCCGCCACAAGCCAGCCAATCGAAGAAGCCAGAGGGAATACCGGCTTAGTGAGAGCGGCGAGGCCGTAGCCGATTACCGCCAGCAGCTTGCGTTTTCCCAGCCAATCCGACAGCGCGCCGGAAAAAACCTTGGTGATGGCGGCCGTCGCTTCGGCAATGCCTTCGATGGTGCCGACGGCCACCATCGATGCGCCCATGACGGTGACGAGATAGATCGGCAGCAAGGCGTGGATCATCTCCGACGAGACGTCCATCAACAGAGATACGAAGCCCAACGCCCAAATCCCCGCGGGGATGATTCCAAGGCGGGTGCGGGTGGTCTCCATTGTCTCGAACTGCTTCATGGCTCCCCTGGGCACGCCGACATTGGGCATGTTCAACATAGGGAACTTGCGGTGCGCAGTGTACACCGCGATCAGCTGTTTTGCGGCTCCTTGGCCGCGGCTTCCAACCAGGTACCGCGCTCGCCCCTGACGATTGCCAGGGCATCTTCGAGCTTGCCGATCGCGGCAGGCTTGCCCGTTGCTTCGGCGAACTCGATCGCGGCGCCGACCTTCGGCCCCATGGATCCGGCCGGAAAACTCGGTCCGGATATCTCTGCCGTGGCAACGTGCCGGAGCGCCCGGGCCTGCGGCGTGCCGTAGCCGGCATAGACCGCATCGACATCGGTCAGCATGAGCAGCATGTCAGCCTTCAATTGACGCGCCAGAAGCGAGCTTGCCAGATCCTTGTCGATGACGGCTTCGACGCCGATCATGCTGCCATCGTCGCGGGCGATGACCGGGACACCTCCGCCACCCGTGCAGATGACGACGACGCCATGTTCGACCAGATAGGAGATCACCGACACTTCGAGGATATCGAGAGGCCGCGGCGAGGGCACGACACGGCGCCATTTTTCGCCGTCGGGCGCAACGGTCCAACCGCGCTCGCCCGCGAGCCGTCGCGCTGTGGCCTCGTCATAGACGGGGCCGATTGGTTTCGTCGGATGGGCAAAGGCGGGGTCGCGCGGGTCGACCTTCACCTGGGTCAGCAATGTCGCGAACAGCCTCTGGCTGGTGAGGTTGGCAAGTTCCTGCTCGATCATGTAGCCGATCATGCCGGCGCTTTCGGCGCCGAGCACGTCGAGCGGGAAAGCGCCGTCGGTCGAGGCCGCCGACTGGAGCGCCAGCAGGCCGACCTGCGGGCCGTTGCCATGCGTGACAACGAGCGAATGGCCTTGGTCGATGAGCGCCGCCAGGGCGGATGCCGCATGCTTGACATTGCCGCGCTGATTTTCGGCGGTCATGGGCTCGCCGCGCCGCAACAGCGCGTTCCCGCCGAGAGCCGCAACGATCAGCATCTCAATTGCCGATCGTGGCGACGAGCAGCGCCTTGATCGTGTGCATGCGGTTCTCCGCCTGGTCGAACACGATCGACGCGCCGGATTCGAACACCTGATCGGTAACCTCCATGCAGTCGATGCCGAATTCGCGCGCGACAGAAGCGCCGACCTCGGTCTCGGTATCGTGGAATGCCGGCAGGCAATGCATGAATTTCACGTGCGGATTGCCGCTGGCCGACATCACCTCGCTCGTCACCCGATAGGGCGTCAGCAGGCGGATACGCTCGGCCCAGGCCGACTTGTCCTCACCCATGGAGAGCCAGACATCCGTGTAGATGAAGTCGGCGCCTTCGACGCAGCTCTTCACATCTTCGTCCAGCCTGAAACGGCCGCCGCTGCGCTCCGCCAGGGTTCTCACATGGGCGCAGAACTCGTCGTCCGGCCAAAGCTCCTTGGGTGAAGCGATACGCATGTCGATGCCGACCTTGGCAGCTCCCACGGCCAGGGATAGCGCGACATTGTCCCGACCCTCGCCGACGAAGGCGACCGTCATGTCGGACAAATGCTTGTGCGTGAATTCACGCATAGTCATGAAATCGGCGAGGATCTGGGTCGGGTGCGCTTCATTGGTCAGGCCGTTGTAGACGGGCACGCCGGCATGCGTGGCAAGCAGCTCGGCCTGATGTTGTGCAAAGCCGCGATATTCGATCGCATCATACATGCGGCCGAGCACGCGCGCGGTGTCCTTCATGGACTCCTTGTGCCCGATGTGGCTGCCGCTGGGGCCGAAATAGGTGACGTGGGCGCCCTGGTCGTAGGCGGCCACTTCGAATCCCGTCCGCGTGCGCGTCGAGTCTTTTTCGAAGATGAGCGCGATGTTCTTGCGAATGAGGCGCGGTATCTCGTGCCCGGCCTGCTTGGCGGCCTTCAGATCGGCGGCCAGCTTCAGCAGGAAGCGGATCTCGTCCGCCGAAAGGCCGTCCAGCGAGAGCACCGAGCGTCCATGAAGGTTGATCGACATTGGGGGTCCTTTCAGAGCGGGTCTCGGGCGACGGGGCAGGTCATGCAATGGCCGCCGCCGCGGCCGCGGCTGAGCTCGGCACCCTCGACGGTGATGACCTCGATTCCCGCGCGGCGCAGAAGAGTGTTGGTGTAGACATTGCGGTCGTAGCCGATGACGACGCCCGGCTCGACGGCGACGACGTTGTTGCCATCGTCCCACTGCTCGCGCTCGGCCTCGTAGCGGTCGCCGCCGGTGGCGATGATCCGCAGCGATTTCAGTCCGAGCGCCTCCGCGACAACTGATATGAAGGGCTCCTTCTCCTCCCTGACCTCGACCGCCGCATCGCCGTCTCCGGGCCGGATCGAGAAGGTGCGCAGCCTTTCGACCACCGGCGGATACATGGTCGCGAGGTCCCGGTCGCAGAAGGTGAAGACCGTGTCGAGATGCATGAAGGAACGGTCGCGGGGCATCAGAGCCGCGATCACGCGCGTGGCCTCCCCCACGGCGAACAGGCTTCGCGCAAGATCGCCGACCGCCTGCGGCCTGGTGCGCTCGCCCATGCCGACCAGAACGACGCCTCCGCCGACAGGCATGACGTCGCCGCCCTCGAGGCTGACGCCCATCCCGGCCTGGGGCGAGACGAACGGGATGCCGCTGTCGCGGAACCTTGGATGGAAGCGGTAGACGGCTTCGACGTTGGCTGCCTCGGGCCGCCTGGCGGCCCAGTACATCGGGTTGGCCGACACGGAGCGATAGATCCAGCAGGAGCTGTCACGGGTGAACAGCTGGTTGGGCAGCGGCGGCAGCACGAAGTCCTGCGGCGCGAGCGTCCTTCCGGTCAGGCCCTTGGGCTCGAACGGCAGTTCGGCGCGCGCAATGCCGCCGACGAGACAGGTTGCCAGCAGGCCGGCCGACATTTCGTTCAGCCAGCCACGCATCTCGTCGACCATGTCGAGGCCGACCACGCCGGCATGCACCCGGCGGTCGAGAAGCCAGTCGCGAGCCTTGCCGATGCCCATTGTCTCGGCAAGCAGCTCGCCGAACGAATGCACCACCACACCGCGCTCGCGCAAGGCGTCAACGAAGACGTCGTGTTCCTGGCGCGCCCGCTTCACCCACAACACGTCGTCGAACAGCAGCGCCTTGCAGTTATCCGGCGTCAGCCTGCGCAGGCTGAGATCCGGTCTGTGGACCATGACCTCGCGCAGGCGGCCGACTTCCGAATGCACTCCCAGATTTGTCATCGTACGGCCTCTCAAAGCGCGCTGACAGCGCCGGTCCACATCTCGTAGACGGCAAGGATTGCGACCGCGACGAGCGCGATTGCGATGACGGCTTCCACCGGGTGGAAGACACGCTGGTTGCCCTCGCGGCGAGCCCATACGTAGAAGATGATGCCCGGGGCATAGAGGATCGCGCACATGAACAGGTACGCAGGCCCCGCCGCATAGACGAGCCACAGCCCGTAGATCGTTGCCAGCACGCCGGCGAGGAGCGGTCCGGTGCGCCCTTCGCCGCCCTGGTAGCTTTCTCCAGTCAATGCCAGTTTCGCGGCGAAGGCTCCCGAGAAGATGTAGGGCACCAGGATAGCGGTCGAAGCGATGTAGAAGAGCGCCTGGTAGGTGCTGTGGGCAAAGAGCGTGATCACCAGGAAGGCCTGGACGAGCAGATTGGTGATCAGCAGCGACGTCGCGGGAACGCCGCGTTCGCTTTCCCGGGCGAAGAATTTCGGCATGGTCCCGTCCTTTCCGGCGACATGCGGAACCTCCGCTGCAAGCAGCGTCCAGCTCAGGAAGGCACCGACGACGGAGATGACGAGCGCGAGATTGATAAGCACGGCGCCCCAGGGCCCGACAACCGCCTCAAGCACTCCCGCCATCGACGGGTTCTTCAGGGCGGCAAGTTCGGGCTGGCTGAGTATGCCGAGCGAAAGCAGCGAGACCAGCGCATAGAGCGCAAGGCAGGTGAAGAAGCCGAGCACCGTCGCGGTCGCAATGTCCTTGCGGCGCTCCGCCCGGGCGGAGAAGACACTGGCGCCTTCGATGCCGATGAACACCCACAGCGTCACCAGCATCGTGCTCTTGACCTGGGCGGCGATGGTGCCGAGGGAGCCGTTGCCGAGCCCGGCGAAGTCGAGTGTCCAGACATTGAGCTTGAACGCGACGGCGACGATCCCGACGAACAGGACGACAGGCGCGATCTTGGCTACGGTCACGATGGTGTTGACGACCGCCGCCTGACGGATGCCCGCAAGGATCAGAACGTGGATGAGCCACAGCAGGATCGATGCCCCGAGCACCGCCTGCCAGGTGTTTCCGTCGCCGAAGGCGGGGAAGAAATAAGACAGTGCGCTGAAAACGATCACCGCGTAGGAGACGTTGCCGACCCATGCGCTGATCCAATAACCCCAAGCACTGTTGAAGCCTACGAACGGACCGAAGCCGGCCTTGGCATAGGCATAGGGGCCGGCATCGAGCTCGGGACGGCGCACTGCCAGCGACTGGTAGACAAACACCAGCGCAAGCATGCCGACCGCCGTGATGGCCCAACCGATCAGGATCGCAAGCGGACCGGCGCCGGCCGCCATGTTCTGCGGCAGGCTGAAGACGCCCGAGCCCACCATGGAGCCGATTACGAGCGCGGTCAGCGACCCCAGCCGGAGCTTCGCCGAAGCCGGGCTCGCGATTTTTTCCCGGATAGGGACGTTGATGTCTGTTGTGGCCATGAGGCCCTCCCACCTTTGGAACGATGGGGGGCAATTCAACAGGAAAGGGGGCCGGCAGCTTTGATACGTGTCAAATCGGGAGCCCAGCGCCGGCGGCTTGCCGCGACTGCTCTACCGAAGCAGCATGGCGCAGTAGCCCGCGGCAGCGGCGCTCAAGGTCATGCCGGCCAGGGGCAGCCAGAATTTCACCGGACCCGCGAATACGGCCAGGAACAGTCGTCCGATCGCGTTGGCCATCAGCGCTGTCAGCACTGCATGTCCAACGGTTTCGATCGGCATCGACTGCTTGATCAGTCGTATGGCGCTTAGCACCGAAGCATCGACATCAAAGGCGCCCGCGATCGCGGAACTCGCCAGCAGGCCTTGTTCCTTGAATTGGAAAGCCAGCGCGGCGCTCGCTGTCGAGGCGCCCGCGAACAGCAGCGCAAAGATCAGCAACGGTAGCAGTTCGAACGGATTGCGCGTCGCGCCGGGGCTCTCCGGCTTGCTGCCGCGAATTGCCAGCGCGATCGTTCCGCAGATGCCGAGTGTCAGCGCGGCAGCGAGCGCGGGTATGGCGATGAAACCGGTCACCGGCGGCGCCAGTATCAGAACCACGAGGCAGACACGCAAGATCGAGATCATAGCGGCCAGCGAAGCCGCGCCGGCGAAGGGCAAGGAATTGTCCGACCGAATGGCGGTGCGGGCCAGTGACAGGGTGACGGCGGTCGATGAGACCACGGCGCCGGCGAGTGCGCTCACCATCAAACCGCGGGCATTTCCGAGGACGCGCGCCGCGACATAACCAGCGAAGGAAATCGAGGCCATCAGCACCGTCAGGAGCCAGATCTCCCGCGGGTTGAAGCCGCCCCACGGGTCAAATGGACGGTCCGGCAGCAGGGGCAGGATTATGGCGGTCATCACCGCCAGGACCAGCGCCGAGCGAAGCTCGATCCAGGTCAGACGTTTGAGAAGCCCGTGCAGGATTTCGCGGCTGGCGAGGAGCGCCGCGAGCGCTGCGCCTCCCGCAGCGGCAACGCGAAAATCGCCTGCCACGCAGAGCGCGCCAAGCGTAAAGACGGCCAGGCCCGCCATAACGGTTGTGACGCTGAAATCCTCGTCATGGGCGGCTTCGCGTGCCTTGTACCAGGCGAAAATGCCAGCGAAGGCAAGGAAGCCTGCAACCAACACCGAAATCGTGTTGAGCGCTTCGGCCAATGCCCCAACCAGGCCGCCGAGAAGCCCGGCGATGCCGAACGTGCGAATGCCGGCTGTCCGGCTGCGGTCGGGCGCATCGCGCTCTCTCCAGCCGCGTTCCAACCCGACAAGCAGGCCTATTGCCAAGGCGACCCCGAGCCGGGCAATGAGCGTGTCCATGGCGGCTACCTCAGATTGGCTGCATGCGCTCCCAGCCGCTTCGGCCAGCGGCCGGCTTGGCAGGGCTACCGCCTGGCCCCGCCATGGCAGGGCTAGCTCTCCAACGCCTCGCGGCCCGAAACTTCCGCGATGGAGACGCGGAAGAACACATGGGGCAGATGCTGCAAATCCGAGGTGGTGGCCGGCTTGAGCGCGCCTGGCTCCCACCAGTCGAAGTGCTTGCTCAGCACGAACCATGCATGGTCACGCTGCGCCTCGTGTCCGATCCGATCGGGAAGTTCCTCATAACGGCCGGTGACGATGACGCTTTTCCAGCCGTGACCCGTGCCGGGGGCGTCGACCTGCACGGACACGAGCGGATTGGCGCGCATCCAGTCGATCTTCTTGCCCGACATCGAGAAGGCATAGAGGTGGTTGTCCGCATGGGCGTAGTGGAACGGAACCACGTAGGGTCGCCCGTCCTTCGCGCAGGCTAGGCGGCCGGCGCGATTGGCCGTCAGCAGTTTGGTGCACTCCAGAGTGGACAGCGTGCGAATCTGCATCGGCGAGACTCCTAGCTGCCGGTCTCGCGCCGCGATCTTTTCGCAGTGTGGTGGCCGGAGCGCCTTCTTTCGTCGGCATTTCCGCGGGCGAGGGCCATGATATCCAGAACCTCTTTGTCGGAGAGCTGCGGGAAGTTGCCGTAGTAATAGCTGAGCGCCCGGAAACGTGCAGGCTGATTGAGGCAGATCAAATCCGCTTCTTGCGCAAGTTCGTCCGCGGTGTCCACCGGCGCCACGGGAAGAGCGACGATGATCTTTCGCGGTGAACGTCGCTTCAACGCGCGAATGGCGACCTTCATCGTCGTTCCGGTCGCCGCCCCGTCGTCAACGACGATCACCGTTTTGCCAGCCACCGACAAGGGCAGCTCTTTCCCACGATATACCGCCCGTCGCCGTTCCAGTTCGGGGCGCTCCTGCGCGATCAGGACACGAAGCGCGCCGTCATCGAGGGCGTAAGCCTCTACGATCTCCCGGTTGAGAACGATGTCGGGAGGGTCGCCGTCCACGATGGCGGCCACGGCCAGTTCCGGATTGCCCGGCGCTCCGACCTTTCGAACGATCACCAGGTCCAGCGGCGCCTTGAGGACCTTGGCTACCTCGGCGGCCACAGGGACGCCGCCGCGTGGCAAGGCGAGCACAATCGGGTCCTTCAGCTGAAGCAAGTCCAGCGATGCTCCGAGCTTCTGCCCCGCCTCCTGGCGATCGCGAAACATCGTCATTCCTCCGGCCACAATTGGCGCAGTGACTTCTTCATCGAGTTTCGGACCTGGACTATTTCACCGTGGGAAATATGCCGGTCGAGGAGCCTGAACACCGCCCCGATCGCCTTGTCGGTGTCGATCTCCGGCTCGTAGCCAAAGCTGTTGCGGACGCAAATGACGAAGTCGCTCTTTTTGCGTTCCCATGCCGGTTCGGCCGGGTTCCACCCTTCAAAATAGATGCCTCTGATCAGCGTCGGCAACTGGGCCGACAGGTCGGCCATTTCCTCCGGCGAAAGCCAGTCGCGCAAGGTATGCAGGACCGCCTTCAGCAGGCGGAATGCGCTCTGCTCGTTCCAGTCCAGGTCTTTGGCAAGCTCGTTCACCCATTGCTGCGCCTGCTCGGCGGCATGTGTGATCGAAGTGTGTGAAACTGCGTGTGTCATCCTCGTTATCCTTCGACTGTTGCTCTCGCTGCGGGAACCGCATGCTCCGGATCAAGTTCAACGCCCTGGACTTCAGCCGCCTGACTTCGGCACCAAGAGGGGAATGATCCGATCGGTCTTGGCGA
>SAPZ01000016.1 GCA_004020875.1 Mesorhizobium sp. | reverse complement strand
GGTCGAGGACAGCGGCCGGCAGCAGCGCCAGGACGAGGAAGCTGACGGCCACGTCCTGCTGCTCCCCACCGGCTACTACCTCGCCGGCGGCGCGCTGGCCGTGGCCGTCAGCTTCCTCGTCCTGGCGCTGCTGCCGGCCGCTGTCCTCGACCGTTTCTGGCGCGGGCGCCTGACACTGCTCGCCTTCGGCGACGCTCCGCGCACCCTCGTCAGCCTGATTTCCTTTGCCGGCTTCATACTTCTCATCGCCGCCGGCTTTCTCGGCAGCCGCGACCCGCTCTCCAACCCGCTGCCGCTGGTGATCTGGACGCTGCTCTGGGCCGGCTTCACCCTGCTGCAGGGCTTGCTCGGCGATCTCTGGTCATGGCTCAACCCGTGGTACGGGCCGTGGCGTGTCGCGTCTCGCGTCTTCGGCCTTTCTGCGGACGATGCAAACCGATCGCGCCTGCCCAACTGGCTCGACTACTGGCCGGCCTTCGTCCTGTTCTTCGCCTTCGCCTGGTTCGAGCTGATCGATCCCGCGCCCGACGACCCGGCCCACCTCGCCTTTGCCGCCGGTCTCTACTGGCTGGCGAGCTTCATCGCCATGCTTGTGTTCGGCTACGATGCCTGGAGCAAGCGCGGCGAATTCCTGAGCGTCTTCTTCGCCATGGTCGCCCGCTTCGCGCCATTCGAACGTGTCGATGGCCGGCTCGGACTTTGCTGGCCCGGCGCCAAGCTGCTGGCGGTCGACCCCTTGCCTCTAAGCGGCACGGCTTTCCTGTTGCTGGCGCTGTCGTCGGTATCCTTCGACGGACTGTCGAAAACCTTCTTCTGGCTCGGCCTGTTCGGGGTCAACCCGCTGGAATTTCCCGGCCGCACCGCGCTGATCGGCATCGGCAGCTTCGGCCTTGCGCTCACCTTCGTCTTGCTGGCAGCAGTGTTCGCGCTGGCCGTCTTTCTCGGCCAACGTCTTGCCGGCGACGACCGCTCTTTCGGCGCCAATGCCGGCCTGCTGGTCTGGTCGATCGTGCCCATCGCGCTTGCCTATCACGTCGCGCATTACCTCACCGTGCTTCTGGTCGACGGTCAGTATGCGCTGGTCGCGCTCTCCGATCCGTTCGCGCTTGGCTGGAACCTGTTCGGCACCGCAAACATGATGGTCGAAGCAGGCGTCGTGGCCGGCGCTGAGTCGGCCTGGTGGCTATGGAACTTGCAGGCCGGCGTCATCATCGCCGGCCATGTGCTGGCGGTGCTTGTCGCGCACGGCCTTGCCTGGCGGCTCTGTAGGCAGCCATCGCGCGCAGCGCTCAGTCAATTGCCGCTCGCCTTGCTGATGATCGCCTACACGATCTTCGGCCTTTGGTTGCTTGCCACGCCGACCGCCGGATGACACAAGAGCGTGCCTCCGCTGCCGTCGGGTAAAGCTCGCTTGCCAGGTCAAAGCTTTGGTGATTTAGTTTGTACACATGCAATTTTCCAATCCCCAAAACGGGGATGGATTAGCCGCCTTATCGCTGGTCAAGACTGAAAAACAGGGGAACGGACATGGCTGACAAGAACGGATTCTTCGACCTCTCCAAAAAATCGCTTTCGCGCCGCACGGCGTTGAAAGGCATGGCCGCTGGCGCCGGCCTTGCGCTGGCGCCCGGTTTCGTGCGCTACAGCCAAGCGCAGAGCTCGGCACCGATCAAGATTGGTTTCCAGTCGCACCGCACCGGCATCGGCGCCGCTTATGGCCGCTGGTACGAGAAGACGAGTGCTGCCGCCGTCAAGGCGATCAACGACGCCGGCGGCATCAACGGCCGCAAGGTCGAGCTGGTGATCGAGGATGACGGCACCGACCCGGCGCGCGGCGCCGAGGTGGTCAACAAATTCGCCAAGCAGCACAAGACCGACATCGTCTTCGGCACCTTGTTCTCGCATGTGGTGATCGGCTCCGCGCCCGCCGCCGGCGAGAACAAGATCCCCTATTTCGTGGTCAGCGAAGGCCACCACGTCGCCTCCACCAAGCTCAACCGCTACGTCTTCCAGCCCGGCATCACCGACGTGAAGAGCCAGATCCAGTCCATGGCGCCGTGGATCGCGGCGAACGCCGGCAAGAAGGTGACGCAGATCTTCCCCGACTTCGCCTTCGGCTACGATCATCGCGACTACCTGCCGCCGGCGCTGAAGGCGCAAGGCGCCAACGTCATCGCGCAGATCGCCATCCCGCCGACGGAGAGCTCCTTCACCAAATACTTCCCGCAGATCCCGGCCGAGACCGAGGTGATCTACCACGTCATGGTCGGCCCTGCGGTGCTCACCTTCGTCAAGGAGCTCGGCGAGTTCTACGGCTCGCAGCGGCCGCAGCTCTTCGGCTTCATGGATTCGCTAGAAGCCGTCGACATCAACAGCCCCGGCCTCGAGTTCCTCGACGGCAGCCATTTCTGGGAAGGCTCGCCCCGCTACGCGCAGCCCGACGATTCCGCCGCGCAGAAAGCCTACCGCGCCGCCGTCGGCATCGACGACAACGGCGCCGCGGTCGGCGATCCCAAGGACATTTCCACCGCCTCGCACATGTTCGGCTGCTGGGAAACGCTCTATGTCGTCAAGAAGGCGATGGAAGATGCCGGCTACAAGGGACCCGAAGACCGCGCCAAGCTGGTCGAGGCGACCGAGGCGCTGAAGGAATTCGCAGAAGGGCCGGAGCATCCGCAGGGGCCGAAAACCTTCAACGGCAAGATCCACCAGTGTTTCGGCATCCAGAACATCTCCAAGGTCGAAGGCGGCAAGCTCAAGGTCGTCCACAAGACCAAGATCGAGGACGGCCTCTACGAGCCGGAAGGGGATTACACGACGCAGGCGCTGTGAGTTTAGCTGCTCCTGCAAAGGTGAACGCCAAGGCACCCCCCTCTGGCCTGCCGGCCATCTCCCCCGCAAGGGGGGAGATCAGCAGTTCGCGCGCCGGCGCCTATCTGGCGACGTTGGCGATTTGCGAAGCCTGCGATGACCTCCAATCTCCCCCCTTGCGGGGGAGATGCCCGGCAGGGCAGAGGCGGGTGCCTCGCGCATCCCTCGGTGCCTAGCCAATGCATTTCGGCCCCCATCTTCTCCTCGCCGCCCTCGAAGGCCTGGTCACCTCCGCCGTGCTGGCGCTGACGGCGCTCGGCCTGTCGCTGGTGTTCGGCGTCATGCGCATCGTCAATGTCGCCCATGGCGAGTTCTTCATGCTGGGCGCGGTGCTCGCCTGGGCGATCTCGACGGCGATTTCCGGCCATCCGGCCATCGGCTTTGCCACAGCACTTGTGATCGCGCCCCTGCTCGTCGGGCTGGTCGCGTTTCTCGCCGAGTGGCTGGTGCTGCGGCGGCTGAACTACAACCCCGAAAGCACCATCGTCGCCACCATCGGCATGCTCTACATCATCCAACAACTGGCGCTCACCTTTTACGGGCCGGAGGCGCGCCCGGTTGAGCCGCCCTTCAGCTATCGCATCCTTCTGCCGTGGTTCGGCTATTCCGGCTACAAGCTGTCGGTGGTTGCCGCTTCCGCCATCCTGCTCTTGATCACCTGGCTGGTGCTGACGCGCACCAAGATCGGACTGATCATGCGCGCCACCCAATACGATCGCGAGACGGCGCAGGCCTTCGGCATTCCGGTCGAGCGCGTCTATGCCGGGGTCTTCGCCATAGGCGCCATGCTGGCCGCGATCGCCGCGGTTCTGATCGTGCCGATCAGCCAGGCGCATTATCTGATGGGACAGGACCCGCTGCTGCTCTCCTTCATCGTGGTCATCATCGGCGGCCTCGGCTCGCTCCGCGGCACCGTGGTCGCGGCCGTCCTGATCGGCCTCTCCGACGGCATCATCTCGATGTTCTTCTCGCCGACGCTCGCCAAGATCATCGCCACGCTGGTTGTCGCCATGGTGCTGGTGTTCCGGCCGCAGGGCCTGTTCGGAACCGCGCCGCGATGAGGGATGCTTCGCCGGCAAAGACTTATGCCCTGCACATCGTGGTCATCGCGCTTCTGTTCGCGTTGAACTTCGTTCTGCCGGATTATCACCAGGGCCTGTTTGCCCGCATCATGGCGCTTGCCGTCTTCGCCATGGGCTACAATCTGCTGTTCGGCTATGTCGGCCTGCTCAGCCTCGGTCACGCCATGTTCTTCTCGGCCGGCCTCTATGGCGCGGGCTTGACCGTCTACCACCTCGGCTGGGGCGTGCCGGAAGCTTTCCTGGCCGGCATCGTTTCCGGCGCGCTGCTCGCTCTTGCCATCGGCCTGCTGGCGCTCCGCACCTCGGGCGTGGCGTTCATGATCGTCACCATGATGTTCGCCCAGGTCTTCTATCTGCTCATCCTCTATTTCGCCGCCTGGACCGGCGGCGACCAGGGCCTTGTCATCCAGCAGGCATCGAGGGCGATCGCGATCGGCGGCGTCTCGCTCGACCTGACCAACCCGACGGTGCGCTACATGGGCGCGCTGGCGCTGTTCTCGGTCGTGCTGCTTATCACTTTGGCCATCGTCCGCTCCCGCTTTGGCCGAGTGCTGGTCGCCATTCGCGAGAACGAGGAACGGACAAAGATGCTTGGCTATGACACCGTGACGAGCAAGCTCATCGCTGTCATCACCTCCGGCGCCATCTGCGCGGCATCCGGCGCCGCCTATGCGCTGCTGTTCGGCTATGTCGGATCGAATTTCGCATCGATCCAATATTCGATCCTGCCGCTGCTCTGGGTGCTGCTGGGGGGCGCTGCGACCACGCTCGGACCGCTCATCGGCACCCTGTTCATGTATTATGTCACCGACATAACCAGCGGCTTCACCTCGGCCTATCTCCTGATCGTCGGCGTGGCGCTCATCCTGCTCGTCCTGTTTGCACCGAAAGGTATTATGGGCAGCATCCGCGAGCGCTGGTTGGGATGGCTGCCATGACGCCGCTGCTCACCACCAAGGGCCTTTCGCGCCAGTTCGGCGGCCTGCGCGCCGTCGACGGCGTCGACTTCGCGCTGATGCCGGGCGAGATCCGCGCCGTGATCGGCCCCAACGGCGCCGGTAAGACGACTTTCGTCAGTCTGCTCAGCGGCCGCATCCGGCCATCGTCGGGTGTCGTTGTCTTCAACGGGGTCGACATCACGGGCATGCCGGCCTACCAAAGGGTCAGGCTCGGCGTCGCCTACACGTTCCAGATCACCAGCGTCTTCGCCAACCTCACGGTCTTCGACAATGTCGCGCTGCCGGTGCAGCGCACGCTGACGGACGGCCGCACCAAGGGACAGGTCAGGACCGGCGTCATGGCGGCGCTGGAGCGCACCGGGCTTGCCGACCGCGCCGCCACGCTGGCCGCGCATCTTTCCTACGGCCATCAGCGCCTGCTCGAAGTGGCGATGGGCCTGGCGCTGAAGCCGCGCCTGCTGATCCTAGATGAGCCCACACAGGGGCTGGCCGATAGCGAGATCGACAATTTCATCACGCTGGTGCGCGGGATCGCCAAGGACGCGACGGTTCTTCTGATCGAGCACAATATGCCGGTCGTCATGGGACTCGCCGATCGCATCACCGTTTTCAATTCGGGAAAGATCCTCGCCGAGGGCACGCCGGGTGAGATCCGCGCCAATACCGAGGTGCAGGATGCCTATCTCGGGGCGACCCATGGCTGACGCCATTAGAACCGATGACGAATTGCTCACCATTGCCGGCCTTGACTGCTTCTATGGCGAGGTCCAGGTGCTGTATGGCCTCGACCTCGTCCTCAACAAGGGCGAGGTGCTGTGCCTGTTCGGCCGCAACGGCGCCGGCAAGACGACGACGCTGAAGGCGATCATGGGGCTGGTGCCTGCGGCGGCCGGCTCGATCAGGCTTGACAGCAAGGAACTGACCGGGCTCGCCGCGCATGATGTACCCAAGGCCGGCGTCGCCTATGTGCCGCAGGGCAGGCGCCTGTTTGCCGAGATGACGGTGGCGGAGAACATCGAGATGGGCCTGATGGCGCGCCGCAAGGGCAGGCAGACGCGCGAGAACGTGCTCGATCTCTTCCCGCTGCTGCGCGAGCGGCTGAAGCAGCGATCCGGCACGCTCTCCGGTGGCGAGCAGCAGATGCTGGCCATGGCCCGCGCGCTCTGCCTCGAACCGCAGGTGCTGTTGCTGGACGAGCCGACCGAGGGCCTGATGCCGTCGATGATCGCCAGGATCCGCGAGACGGTGGCGAAGCTGCGCGAGCTTGGCGTCTCGACCATTCTGGTCGAGCAGCGCGTTGACGCCGTGCTGTCGGTCGCCGACCGCGTCTCGTTCATCGAGAACGGCCGCAACCGCGAGACGATCGATGTCGAGGCATTGCGCGCCGACCCATCCGCGGTGCGGCGCTATGTGGGGGTAGGCTGAGGATTACCCCTTTGTTGGGAGGGTCGCAGCGAAGCAGCGGGGAGGGGCGGCGCCGACCCCCACCCGGACCTTCGGTCCGACCTCCCCACAAGGGGAGGTAACGCTCTGCACCGCTTCAGCTAAAAAAACAAAAAGCCGGCAATCAAAAAGGCCGGGATCAGCACCAGGCCCGACCACGCCATGTAACCGAAGAAGCCCGGCATCTTGAAGCCACGGTGCCTGGCAATGGCGAAGACCATGAAGTTCGGCGCGTTGCCGATATAGGTGTTGGCGCCCATGAAAACCGCCCCGGCCGAGATCGCCGCAAGCGTCGAGGCGGCCTCCGTCATGAGATGCCGCGCATCACCACCGGCGAGCTCGAAGAACACCAGATATGTCGGCGCATTGTCGAGGAAGGAAGACAGCGCCCCGGTCAGCCAGAAATAGGCGAGATCGTTGGGCTGGCCGTCGGCGGATGTGACCAATGCCACCAGCGGCGCCAGCGCGCCGTCATGGCCGGCTCGCAGGATGGCGATGACAGGCACGATGCAGATGAAGATGCCGACAAACAAATTCGCCACCTCGGCGATCGGCCCCCAGGTGAAGCCGTTCGCTTGCCTGTGGCTCTTGTACGAGACTTTCAGGGACAAGAAGGCCAGCGCCAGGATGAAGGCGTCGCGCACCAGGTTCTGCAGCTCGAGTCCGACACCCAGCACCGAAACCCCGATTCCCGGCCTCCAACTCGCCGAAAGCAGGATCGCGCCGATCACGCCGGCGAGCAGCGGCAGGTTGGCCAGCCCGCGCAGGCGCACCTTTGTGTCGGGTGTCGGATCCTTGATCTTGGGCATGCCAGCCTCACGGCGGTGCAGGATGATGTCGATCGCGAGAAAGACAGCCAACACCAGGCCGCCGACGAAGAGCGTGTCGGGCAGGATGTGCACCGTCGTCCAGAAGAAATCGACGCCGCGCAGGAAGCCGACGAACAGAGGCGGGTCGCCGAGCGGCGTCAGCGAGCCGCCGATGTTGGAGACCAGGAAGATGAAGAAGATCACCACATGCGCGTTGAACGGCCGGTTGTCGTTGGCGCGCAGCATCGGCCGGATCAGGATCATTGAGGCGCCGGTCGTGCCGATGATCGAGGCAAGCAAGGCGCCGATCGAAAGCAGGCCGGCATTGACGAGGGGGGTACCATGGATGTTGCCGGCAAGCAGGATGCCGCCCGAGATTGTGTAGAGCGCGAACAGCAGGATGATGAAGGACATGTATTCGGTCAGCAGCGTGTGCAGCACCGCTTCGCCTGCCGTCGGAATGCCGAAGGCGACTGCCAGCGGGACGACCGCCAGCGCCGCCCAGCCGGCGGCGATCTTGCCGTAATGATGTTCCCAAACGTGATGAAAGAGCAGCGGTCCGGTCGCGATCGACAGCAGCAGGCCGGCAAAGGGCAGTCCCCACCAGAGCGACATCGCGGCGCCGGGCAGTTCGTGAATTTCGGCAGCAAAGGCCGATACCGGACAACCAAGAACGAGTGCGGCAGCCATGCCTGCCGCCAGCACTTTCGCGAATGTCGTGAAGCCCCCTCGCTGCCTCACCGGGGCGTCAATCCGCCGAGTGATCTTCGAGCGTCACGCCGGCTTCGCGCATGCGCTGCAGCATGGCCTCGACCGAGCCGGCGAGGTCGATGCCGCGGCAGGCGTCGAGCCGCACGGTCGTTTTGAAACCATGCTTCACCGCGTCGAGCGCCGAGAAGGCCACACAGAAATCGGTGGCCAGCCCAACCAGCGTGATCGTGTCGATGTCGCGTTCCTTGAGGTAGCCGCCAAGGCCGGTCTGCGTCGTGTGGTCGTTCTCGAAGAACGCCGAATAGGAGTCGATCGCTGTGCGAAACCCTTTGCGGATCACCAGTTCGGCCTTGGTCCATGCCAACCCGGAATGGAAATCGGAACCGAGGCTGCCCTGGATGCAATGGTCCGGCCACAAGGTCTGCGACCCATAGGGCATCTCGATGGTTTCGAAGGGCAGTTTGCCCGGATGGCTGGAGGCGAAGCTCGAATGGCCGGCCGGGTGCCAGTCCTGCGTCAGGATCACATGATCTGTCCGCCGGATCAGGTCGTTGACCAAAGGCACGATCTCGTCGCCGCCGGCAACTGCCAGCGCGCCGCCTGGACAAAAATCGTTCTGCAGGTCGATGACGATGAGCGCTTCGTCGGCCATGCGGCTTCCCTCTCGTTTGGGCCCCTTCGTTTCGGCTTGGGGCTCCAGTCCAAAAGCCGCTGACGCGACCGGACACGGAGCCTTGACCAGATGGCCGGCGGCGTCAACCTCCAAGGCCACAGCAATGCGTTCAGGCCGGCACGCCGCCCCAGCGGCACGAAGTCTTGCTTTGACAATTCCAGTCCGCCTGATATCATTTGCATACGAATGAATTTGAACGGTGTGAAACCGGCAGAAAGCCCGAAGCCAAGTGCTTTGGGAGGGCCAAGTGGGAATGGTCCGTTTCTGGGAAGGTTCTGGAAGGCAGAGCGTGATCCGTTACGCGAAACCCACCACGGTCGACGAGGCGCTCACTCTGCTTGGCGAGGATCGCTGGCGCATTCTCGCCGGCGGCACCGATTTCTACCCCGCCCAGGGCGCGAAACCTTTTCGCGACAGCATCCTCGACATCAACGGTCTCGCCGAACTGCGCGGCATCGCCGAGACCGACGAGAATTGGCGGATCGGCGCCCGCACCACCTGGACCGATATTGTCCGTCACAAGCTGCCGCCTGCCTTCGACGCGCTGAAGGCCGCCGCACGCGAGGTCGGCTCGGTCCAGATCCAGAATGTCGCCTCGATCGCCGGCAATCTCTGCAACGCCTCGCCGGCCGCCGACGGCGTTCCGGCGCTGCTGACGCTCGATGCCGATGTCGAGTTGCGCTCGGCTGCGGCCATCCGCCATCTGCCGCTCGGCGCGTTCATCCTCGGCAATCGCCGCACGGCGCTGCAGCCGGGCGAGATGGTCACCGCCATCCGCGTCCCGAAGCGTTCGGCCGTCGGCACCTCGGCCTTCGTCAAGCTCGGCGCTCGTCGTTATCTCGTCATCTCGATCGCCATGGCGGCGGCGCGACTCGTGGTCGAGGAAGGCGTGATTGCCGATATGGCGATCGCGGTCGGCTCCTGCTCGGCGGTCGCCCGCCGCCTCGTCGGCGTCGAGGCGGCGTTGTGCGGGCATCGGATCGATGAGGCGCTTGCCGACGCGGTGCTGTCCGCGCCCATGGATGAACTGTCGCCGATCGCCGATGTGCGCGGCAGCGCCGAGTATCGGGAGCAAGCGGCGCGCGAGATCGTCGTCCGGGCCGTGCGCCAGGCAATCGGGCTCGATAGAGGCAAGGTGGCCGCATGACCATGATCCGACCAGGCATGGCCCATTCCGGTATGGATCGCGCCGACATTGCCTTCGATCTGAATGGCGCGGCTGTCAGCGTCTCGGTTCCGCCGGTGCGGCGCCTGTCGCAAGTGCTGCGCGACGAGTTGCGGCTCACCGGAACCAAGGTCGGCTGCGATGCCGGGGATTGCGGCGCCTGTACCGTGCTGGTCGACGGCAATCCCGTCTGCGCCTGCCTTGTGCCGGCGGCATCTGTGACCGGGGCTTCCGTCACCACCGTCGAAGGCCTTGCCGATGGCAGGCTCTCCGCCCTGCAGGCCTCCTTCCTCGAACATGGCGCCGCGCAATGCGGCATCTGCACGCCCGGCCTGCTGGTCGCGGCCACCGCGCTTTTGGAGCGCAACCCGACACCCAACGAAGCCGACACACAGGACGCGCTGGGCGGCGTGCTCTGCCGCTGCACCGGCTACCGGAAGATCGTCGCGGCTGTGATGCAAGCCTCACGGCATATGAACGGCATCGATCTTCGCCTGCCGGACGTGGGGCACGCGGTCGGTGCTTCGCCGATCCGCCTTGACGGCGTGCCGAAAGTCACCGGCGGCGAGAAGTTCGGTGGCGACTCCTTTCCGGCCGATGCGTTGTCTGTGCTGGTGGTCCGTTCGCCGCATTATCATGCCGGCTTCAGCTTCGGCGATCTCGATGCCTGGACCAAAGCGCATCCCGGTATCGCCGGAATCTTCATCGCCGCCGATATTCCCGGCAAGAACTGCTTCGGCGTCATCGGTCCTTTCGCCGATCAGCCGGCGCTCGCCGAAGGGTTTGTCCGCCTGCGCGGCGAGGCTGTGGCGCTGGTGGCGGGAGAGCGCGAGGCGATCCTCGATCTCGACCTGACGGATTTTCCGGTCACCTGGACCGAACTGCCGCATATGCTTCAGCCGCGCGAGGCGAAAGCCGAAGGGGCGACGCTGATCCACCAGCACCGCCCGGCAAACCTGCTGACCTCCGGCTATGTCGAACACGGCGATCCTGAAGTAGCGCTCGCGGGCGCTGCTGCTACTGTCTCCGGCTCAATCGAGACTTCCTTCGTCGAGCACGCCTATATCGAGCCGGAAGCCGGCTACGCTTATATGGATGGCGACACGCTGGTCGTCGTCGCCTGTACCCAGGCGCCCTATATGGACCGCGACGACACGGCCAAGGTGCTTGGCCTGCCCGTCGACAAGGTGCGCATCGTGCCGACCGCCACCGGCGGCGGCTTCGGCTCGAAGCTCGATGTCTCGCTGCAGCCGCTCATCGGCCTTGTGGCGATGAAGACCGGCCGGCCGGCGGCGCTCGCCTACACCCGTAATGAATCGATGATGTCGACCACCAAGCGCCATCCGGCCGAGATGAAGGCGACCATCGGCGCTGATGCCGAAGGCCGGATCACCGGCATGGTGTTTGAAGGCGATTTCAACACCGGGGCTTATGCAAGCTGGGGGCCGACCGTCGCGAACCGCGTGCCTGTGCATGCCTCCGGCCCTTATGCTACGCCGAACTATCGCGCCACCGGCTACGCCATCCACACCAATGGCCCGATCGCCGGCGCCTTCCGCGGCTTCGGCGTGCCGCAGGCCACCATCATGCAGGAAACGCTTTATGATGAGCTTGCCGCAAAACTCGGCATCGACCGGCTCGATTTCCGCCTGAAGAACTGCCTGCGCGACGGCTGCGAGACGGTCACCGGTCAGCGCCTGGAATCGGGTGTCGGCATCGGCGAATGCCTGGAGCGGCTTCAGCCGCATTGGGCGCGTGCGCTGGCCGAGGCGGAAGCGTTCAACGCCGCCAACGCAGCAAGCAAGCGCGGCGTTGGCGTCGCCTCCTGCTGGTATGGCTGCGGCAACACTTCGCTGCCCAATCCTTCGACCATCAAGGTCGGCATCTCGGCTTCGGGCGAGGTGATCCTGCATCAGGGCGCGGTCGATATCGGCCAGGGCTCCAACACGGTGATCACCCAGATCTGCGCCGACGCGCTCGGCCTGCCGCTGGACACGTTCAAGCTGAAGGGCGCCGACACCGCCATCACGCCCGACGCCGGCAAAACATCCGCCTCGCGCCAGACTTTTGTAACGGGCAAGGCGGCGGAGAAGGCAGGTCGCTCATTGCGTGAGAAGATCCTGCGCTTCGCCAATGTTTCGGGCGAAGCGACGATCGCGCTCCACGGCGGCAGCCTCTCCATCCGTGAAGGCGACGCCGCGCGGCGCATTGAACTGGCGGCATTGAAGGCCGATGCCGACGGCCTGGTGTTCGTCGCGGAAGAGACCTACGACCCGCCGACGCTGCCGCTCGACGCCAAGGGCCAGGGCAAGCCCTACGCGGTCTATGGCTATGGCGCGCAGATCGCCGAGCTCGAGGTCGACCTCAAGCTGGGCACCGTGAAGCTGATCAAGATCACCGCCGCGCATGATGTCGGCAAGGCGATCAACCCGGTGCTGGTCGAAGGCCAGATCGAGGGCGGCATCGCGCAGGGCATCGGCATGGCGCTGATGGAGGAATACATCCCCGGCCGCACCGAGAACCTGCACGATTACCTCATCCCCACTATCGGCGACGTGCCGCCGGTCGAGCACATACTCGTCGAGGTTCCGGATCCGGAAGGACCATTCGGCGCCAAGGGCCTTGGCGAGCATGTGCTGATCCCCACCGCGCCGGCGATCCTCAACGCCATCCGCCATGCCACCGGCGTCCTGGTCACCAAGGTGCCGGCGACGCCGAGCCGCATCCTGGCGGCGATCCGCGAGAAGGAGGCGCGCCGATGAGCGAGCTTGCCGAACGTTTCGAAACCCATGATCCCGGCGAAAAGCAGGTGGCGGAGAAGATCCGCTGCGATGCCTGTCCGGTCATGTGCTACATCGCTGACGGGCGCACCGGCGCCTGCGACCGCTACGGCAATATCGGCGGCCGAATCGTGCGCATGGACCCGCTGACTATTCTCGACCATGCGGCCGAGACCGCCGGCGCGGTCGTGCCTTTCGTCGCCGAGGGCGAAGCGTGGAGCGGCGAACTGGTCAACACCGGCCGCCGCTTCGTGACTGCCATCGGCGCCGGCACCACCTATCCCGACTACAAGCCGGCGCCCTTCATCGTCAGCCAGGAGGTCGAGGGCGTCGACCTCGTCACCGTCGTCACCGAAGGCATCTTCTCCTATTGCGGCGTCAAGGTGAAGATCGACACCGACCGCCACATCGGCGACGAGACGGCGATCGTGCGCTCGGAAGGCGAGGCGATCGGCCATGTGACAACCGGCGAATATGGTTCGCAGATGCTGTCGCTTGGCGGCGTCCATCACCTGACCGGAGGCTCCAAGGCTGAGGGGCGCGCGACTTGCGACGCGCTGCTCAATCTGTGTAACCGCAAGCCGGTCGAGCTCACCATCGATGGCGGCGCGACGGTCGTCGTCGAAGCCGGCAAACCGCCGGTCATCGACGGGAAGGTCGAGCACCGCATGCGTGTCGGCTGCGGCTCGGCCACCATCGGCATGTTCGCCACGCAATGGCGCGGGCTGGTCGACGAGGTGGTGGTGGTCGACGACCACATCACCGGCGTCGTCTCCGAGCATCAGGCCGGCAAGGTGCTGGGCTGGGAGGATACCGGTATAAAGATCATCGGCCGTCGCTCGACGCCCGGCCGCTACTTCAAGGTGTCGGAGCCCGGCCTCGGCTGGGGAGGCACCACGATCTCCGACCCGCTGTCGATCCTCGGCGACTGGAACGCCAAGAAGGGCGCGCGTCCCGGGCTGTCGCTGCTGATGGTGTCGACCACCGGCGAGCAGTTCGCCTATTACGAGCTGGACGACGAGTTGAAGCCGGTCCAGAAGCCATTTCCCGAGCGGCTGCAAAAGTCGGTCGGCCTGATCGAGGACAATTGCGAGCCGGCGCTCTGCACGGTTCTCTTCGTCGGCGGCGCCGGCGGCTCGCTGCGCGCCGGCGTCACCGAAAACCCCGTCAACCTCACGCGCTCGGTTCAGGGCCTGAAGACTTACGTCACCGTCGGCGGCGCCCCGGTCTATGTCTGGCCGGGCGGCGGGATCACGCTGATGGTCGACGTCACCCGCGTGCCGGAAGGCGCCTTCGGCTACGTGCCGACTCCAGCGCTCGTGGCGCCGATCGAATTCACCATGCGCCGCGACGACTATGTCCGGCTCGGCGGCTATGAGAATGAGATACGCAGCGTAGAGGATATCCTCGCCAAGGGCGGCGAGTATCTCAACCCGCGCCGCGGCACCGGCGCGCCGGTCGACAACCCCTGGCCGCTGCTGGCGCAGCTGCGGCGCGCGGCCGCGAACGGTGTCGGGTGATGAACGGCCCGCAGGCGCATTGGCTTGCCGACGGCCGGCGGCTCCATCTCAATCACGGGCCGATCGATCTGATCGTCGAGACCTTTGGCGAGCCCGATGAATGCCGCGCCGCTTACGAGCAGGCGGTCACCCGTTTTCAGACGATCCTGATCGAGGTGGTCGAGGAACTGCCCGAATTGCGCTTGCCCGCCTTCTTCCTGGCGCCGCGCGATTTTGCCGGCCCAACGGCGCGCCGCATGGAAGCGGCCGTCATGCCATTGGCGGAATGCTTCATCACGCCGATGGCCGCCGTTGCCGGTTCGGTAGCCGACGAAATTCTCGATGCTCTGCTTTCCGGTCGCCGGCTCGAACGGGCCTACGTCAACAATGGCGGCGACTGCGCTCTGCATCTTGGCGTTGGCCAGTCGATGACGGTGGCGATCGCCGGCACCGGGAATGGCATGGCCGATCGCGTCACCGTTTGCGCCGAGGATGGCGTGCGCGGCGTCGCCACCAGCGGCTGGCGTGGCCGGTCGTTTTCCTTAGGGATAGCCGATGCCGTCACCGTTCTTGCGCGCACCGGCGCGGAAGCCGACGCGGCGGCGACGCTGATTGCCAACGCCGTTGACCTGCCTGGACATCCGGCCATCGCACGAGCTTCGGCGCGCGATCTGGCGCCTGACAGCGATCTCGGCGATCGCCTGGTGACGCAGAGCGTCGGTGCGCTCGCGCCAGGCGATATTGCCCAGGCGCTGGACAAGGGCCTCGCCGTCGCCGAAGATTTTCGCCGGCGCGGCCTGATCGTCGCCTCGGCGTTGTTTCTGGCGGGCGAAGCCCGCGTCAGCGGCGCGATAGCGCTCGCCGCGCCCAACAAGCATGAAAGGGAGGAATTTGCCCATGCCTGAGTTTCCGATCCGCAAGGTCGCGGTGCTGACCGAGGAGATTTTCCACGATGGCGGCCCCATGGCCAAGCAACCGCGCCTGCGTGCCGCAGCTCTTGCCGTGGTCAAGAACCCGTTCGCGGGTCGTTACGTAGAGGATTTGCAGGGTGCGATGGAAGATCTGAAGCCGCTGGGTCTCCTGCTCTCCGACAGGCTGATCGCGGCGCTCGGCGGCGATGTGAAAAAGATCGACGGCTACGGCAAGGGCGCCATCGTTGGCACCGCCGGCGAGTTGGAGCACGGCGCGCTCTGGCATGTGCCGGGCGGGTACGCCATGCGCGAGCGGCTCGGCGATGCTAAGGCCATCGTGCCGTCGGCCAAGAAGGTCGGCGCTTTCGGCTCAAGGCTCGACGTGCCGCTCGGCCACATCAACGCCGCCTATGTGCGCAGCCATTTCGACGCCATGGAGGTCGGCATCAGCGACGGCCCGCGCCCCGACGAGGTCCTGTTCTGCCTCGCCATGACCTGCGGTCCGCGCGTCCACAACCGCATGGGCGGGCTGGCGGCGGAAGACATCAAGGCATGGGATGGCCTCAGATGAGCGGCGAGGACAATCTGCTGCGCCTGGTCGAGGCCGAAGACGGCGACGAGAACAACTACCATCTGCAGGATCAGGTCGGCTTCATCCTGCGCAAGGCGCATCAGCGCCATGTCTCGATCTTCGCTTCGCAAATCGGCGACCTGACGCCGCCGCAATTCGCCGCTTTGGCCAAGCTCTACGACATCGGCGAAACCTCGCAGAATCAGCTCGGAACGCTGATCGCGATGGACGCCGCCACCGTGAAAGGCGTCATCGACCGGCTGAAGGCGCGTGGCCTGGTCGAGGTCTCCAAGCACGAAGTCGACAAGAGGCGGCTGCTGGTCAATCTGACGTCGGAAGGCCGCGAGGCGATCGAGCGGCTGATCCCTCTGGCGCGAGCCATCACCGAGGAAACGCTGGCGCCGCTCACCACCAAGGAAGCCGCGACGTTTTTGCGGCTGCTGGCTAAGCTGGCTTAGAAGGATTGCTTTCGACAGAGTGATAGACGCTGGCGGGACAGCACCCCCTCTGCCCGGCAGGGCAGAGGGGGGTTGGCGGGAGCTCGACCTAGGTATTTGGCCTATTCCCCACGTCAGTCCCCTACAAATCCACCCCAAACATCTCCTTGGCCTGCTCTGCCGTATAGTACCCAAGCCTGACATCCTCCGCGACCAACCGCGCGTCACGCTCTGCGGGATCGCCATAGCCGCCGCCGCCGGGCGTGCCGACGCGCACGCGATCACCGGCCTTGAGCGCGATGTCCTGCTCCTTGGACAGATGCGGCGGTACATGCGCTTCGCCGCCCCGGAACACGGTCACGCTGTTCGGCATGCCATCCTTGCCGCCGAGCGCGCCCTGCGGGCCGAAGCGGCCGTGATCCATCACGAAGGACGCGCGCGCCTCGCCGCGCAAGATCTCGACCTCGTAAGCAAGCCCGAAGCCGCCGCGATGTTTGCCGGCGCCCCCCGAGCCCTCGCGCAGCGCATAGTGGCGGTAGAGCACCGGAAAGGCCTGCTCCATGATCTCGACCGGTGGCGACTTCGAAATGCCGATGGTCGAGCAGCCATTGCTCAAGCCGTCATGGCCGGCATTGCCGCCATAACCGCCGCCGGAGATCTGGTACATGACATAGTCGCGGCCACGCGCCGGATCGTTGCCGCCGAGCGCGAAATTGCCGCTGGAGCCGGCGGGCGCCGCCGTCACCTTTTCGGGCAATGCCTGCACCATACCCGCGAACACGGCTTCCGCGATGCGCTGCGACACCTCCGCCGCGCAGCCCGACACCGGGCGCGGGTATTTGGCGTCGAGGAAAGTGCCCTCCGGCCGCTTGACGATCAGCGGTTCGAAGGCGCCGGCGCTGATTGGCACCTCCGGAAAAATATGGCGCATCGCGAGGTAGACGGACGACAGGGTCGTCGCCAGCACGCTGTTCATCGGCCCGGCGCAGGGTTTCGACGAGCCGGAGAAATCGAAGGTCAGCGTATCGCCCTTCTTCTCGACGGCGAGATTGATGGTCAGCGGCTCGTTCACCACCCCGTCGGAATCGACGAAGGCCTGCGAGCGATAGACACCGTCCGGTATGGCGGCGATCGAGGCGCGCATCTGCTCGGCGGCACGGCGCCGCAGTTCCGCAATCGCCTCAATGACGGTTTCGTCACCGTAACGATCCAGGATTTCATTGAGCCTGTCCTGGCCGATCAGCAGCGCCGCCGCCTGCGCGCGGATGTCGCCGATCCGCTGGTCGGCAACGCGGATGTTCGAGCAGATGATGGCGTAGATCTCGGGATCGAGCACGCCCTTCTTGAACAGTTTCACCGGCGGCAGCCGCAGCCCTTCCTGCTCGACTGCGGTAGCCGACGCCGAGAACCCGCCCGGCACCGAGCCGCCGATATCCGGCCAATGTCCGGTGTTGGACAGCCAGCAAAAGATCTTGCCGTCCCGATAGACCGGCATGACGAAGCGAACGTCCATCAGATGCGTGCCGCCGAGATAGGGGTCATTGACGATGTAGATGTCGCCTTGTTCCGGCGCGAGGCAGCGGCCATCGGCGATCATCTCGATCACCGTCCTGGTCGAATATTGCATGACGCCGACGAACACCGGCAGGCCCTGGCTGCCTTGCGCGATCAGCGAGCCGTCGACGGCCGAGTAGATGCCGTCCGAGCGGTCATTGGCTTCGGCGATGACCGGCGAGAAGGCGGCGCGGGAGAAGGTCAGGTCCATCTCGTCGCAGACCTGCTGCAAGGCGGCCTGCAATACCGAAAGCGTGATCGTGTCGAGCTTTGCCATCTCAAGCCTCGCCGATGTCGATGATGATGTTGCCGTCCGCGTCCGAGCGCGCCCGGTCGCCGGGTTCGAGCACCGTGGTGGCGTCCATCTGTTCCAGGATCGCCGGCCCTTCGATCACGGCGTCGAGCGGCAGCTTTTCGCGGGCATAGACTGGCGTGTCGTGCCAGGTGCCGTGATACCAGACCGGCCGGATCTCGCGCCGCGCCTCGTCAAGCGCCGCCGCGCGGCCCGCGGGGTCGATCAGCCGCGACAGGTCGATCTGCGGCCGCACGCCGGTGACCGAGGTGTTGAGGTTGACGAGGTTGGCGCGGATTTCCGGCAGCTCGACCTTGAAGCGAGCGAAATAGGCTTTTTCGAACAGAAGCTGCAGCGTTTCTCGTGAAACCGAAGAGGAGGGCAGCGGCACGTTGATGATATGCGTCTGGCCGACGAACTGCATGTCGGCGGAATGCGTGACGCGGATCGCGTCCGGCTTCACCGCTTCCTTGGCGATCAGCGCCTCGCCTTCGTTACGATGCCGTTCCAGCACCTCACGAAGGGCAGCTTCGTCGAGTAGCTTGACGGGCTGATTGATTGTGTTGACGAAGTCGTGGCGCAGGTCCGCGACGACGCAGCCGAGCGCGTTGGTGATGCCCGGGCGCGCCGGCACCAACACTCTGGGTAGGCCGAGTTCGCGGGCAAGTGCCGTCGCGTGCAGCGGCCCGGCGCCGCCAAAGGCGAACAGCGCGAAATCGCGTGGGTCGTGGCCACGCGAGACCGAGACCATGCGGATCGCGCCGGCCATCTTCATGTTGCCGAGCCTGAGCACAGCGCCCGCCGCTTCGACGCCGGAGAGGCCGGTGCGCTTGCCGATCTTGTCCTCGAAAATGCCGGTGACGCGCTCGACGGTGACCGGGTTGTCAACCGCGAGCAGCTTTTTCGGCGCAAGGCGTCCGAGCACCAGATTGGCGTCGGTGATGGTCGGCTCCTCGCCGCCGCGCCCGTAGCAGATCGGGCCTGGATTGGCGCCGGCGCTTTCCGGGCCGATCTGGATCAGCCCGGCCGCATCGACGCGCGCTATCGAGCCGCCGCCGGCGCCGACCGTATGCACGGCCACCATTGGCACATGGATCGGCATCGCATATTCGATCTCGATCTCGTTGGAGACGGCCGGCTCGGCGTTGCGGATCAGCGCCACATCGGTCGAAGTGCCTCCCATGTCGTAGGTGACGAGGTTGCCGAAGCCTGCACGCTTGCCCGTATAGGCGGCAGCGATGACGCCGGAGGCCGGGCCGGACATCACCGTCTTTGCCGATTCCAACGTGACGAAGCGGGCCGAGATCATGCCGCCATTACCGTTCATGATCAGGAAGTCGCGCGCGTAGCCTTTCGCGCCAAGCTCCTTGCGCAGCCGCTCGACATAGCGCTCGAGGATCGGCTGCACCGAGGCGTTGACCGCCGCCGTCACGCCGCGTTCGAACTCGCGCGCTTCCGAAAGCAGCGCATGTCCGGTGGTGACGTGCCCGTTCGGCCAGAGCTCCGCAGCGATCTCGGCGGCGCGCCGCTCATGCGACGGGTTGGCATAGGAATGCAGGAAATGGATGACGAGGGATTCGCAGCCGGCGTCGAGCAGCTTCTTCACCGCATCGCGCATCTCGGTTTCGTCGAGGGGAATGCGCACCGTGCCCGAAGCCTCGACCCTTTCCGACACTTCGAGCCGTAGGTCCCGGGGGATGACAGGGACAAAAGTGCCGGTCATGCCATAGGCCTGCGGCCTTGTGCGGCGGCCAAGCTCGATCACATCGCGAAAGCCGCGCGTGGTGATCATGCCGGTCCGCGCCAGGCGGCGTTCCAGCACGGCGTTGGTGGTGGTCGTCGTGCCGTGCACGATGAGGTCGATGCCGCCGATCGGAAAGCCGGTCGCGCCGAGCGCGGCGACCACGCCGAAGGCCTGGTTTTCCACCGTGGTCGGTGTCTTGGCGATATGGACCTTGCCACCCGCCTTGCCGTCGATCAGGAGCAGGTCGGTGAAGGTCCCGCCGACATCGATGCCTGCGACAACATTTCCCGCCGACGCCGAAAATTTCTCATCCATTGTCGAAACCCGAAATGCTAAAACTACGGACATGTCCTAGTTTGGAAACGCGTTTTACGCCTCGATCTTGACCGCAAGATCGTTTGTATACTAATAACTTTCCAACACAAGGGCCTACTGTTGGCAGTGTGCGGTAAGCGCGTCGGAACCGACGTTCGGAGGCGCAGGGAGCAATTTGGCGCCAGGGCCTCGCGTCTGGGCCGGAAAGTTGGGTTTGATGAACACGACATCCGCGTTGAACACCGCCGGCGCAAGGCCGCTGCAGTTCCCGATCCCGGCCAATGTCTACGCCGAGACTGTGGTGTCGGTGAAGCATTACACCGACCGGCTGTTCTCCTTCCGCATCACCCGCCCGCAGTCGCTGCGCTTCCGCTCCGGCGAGTTCGTCATGATCGGCCTGCCCAATGCCGAGAAGCCGATCTTCCGCGCTTATTCGGTCGCCAGCCCCGCCTGGGACGACGAGCTGGAATTCTTCTCTATCAAGGTGCCGGACGGCCCGCTGACCTCCGAGCTGCAGAAGATCCAGGTCGGCGACACCGTCATCATGCGCCAGAAGGCGACCGGCACGCTGGTGCTCGACGCGCTGACGCCCGCCAAGCGTGTGTTCATGATCTCGACCGGCACCGGCATCGCGCCCTTCGCCAGCCTGCTGCGCGATCCCGACACCTATGAGAAGTTCGACCAGGTGATCCTCACCCACACCTGCCGCGACATTGCCGAGCTCACTTACGGCCAGGAACTGGTGGCGGCGCTCGAAAGCGATCCTCTGATCGGCGAGCTGACCGCCGGCCGCGTCACGCTCTACAATTCGACGACCCGCGAGGAGTCGGCGCGCATGGGCCGCATCACCGCGCTGATCGGCTCGGGCAAGTTCTATTCCGACCTCGGGATCGAGAAGCTCAATCCCGAGACCGACCGCATCATGATCTGCGGCTCGATGCATATGCTTAAGGACGTCAAGGAACTCGCCGAAAGCCTCGGCTTCCAGGAAGGCTCCTTGAGCAATCCGGCAAGCTTCGTCGTCGAGCGCGCCTTCGTCGGCTGAGGCACGCCATTCCGTTTTGACCATGCGGTCAAAAATCGGCTGCTTTTGCTGCCTTTTTCCGCTATGAGCCTTTGAAAGACTCGTGAAGCATCGCTTCACGGGCTATCCTTCGGCGTAATCAGCTGAATGAAAGGGCAGGAGATGAGCACGATCCGCGAAGCAGGCGCTGGCGCTTCCAAGGTGATGCCGCTGCCGTCGCGCGCCGCCGCCAACACGCCGCTGCCGCTGGAACACGGCATTGCCCGCAATCCCGGCATGAAGCTCGATCTCGGCTTCCTGGAATCGGTACGCAGCGTCAACCGCTCAGCGCTGGAGCGCCGCGTCGCGACGCTGACCAAGCGGCGCTCGATCAAGGCCGACAATCAGGCCGCCTGGCTCCTGCGGGCCATCGCCTGCATGGATCTCACCACGCTGAATTCCAATGACACGGACGAGCGCGTGCGCCGGCTCTGCGCCAAGGCGATCAATCCGCTGCGCCGCGACATCGTCGAGGGTCTCGGCATATCAGGTGAAACCATCCGCCCGGCGGCAGTCTGCGTTTATCATCCCTTCGTCGCCACCGCGGTCGACGCGCTGCGCGGCACCGGCATCCATGTCGCCGCCGTCTCCACCGCCTTCCCGCACGGCCTTGCGCCGCTGTCGACGCGCCTGCAGGAGATCGAGGCTTCCGTAAAGGACGGCGCAAACGAGATCGACGTCGTGATCCCGCGCGGCCTAGTCTACGGCGCCAAATGGCGCGAGCTGTTCAACGAGATCGTCGCCATGCGCGCCGCTTGCGGCGATGCGCATCTGAAAGTCATCCTCGGCACCGGCGACCTCGCCACTTTGCGCAACGTGATGCTCGCCTCCATGGTAGCGATGATGGCGGGCGCCGATTTCATCAAGACCTCGACCGGCAAGGAGAGCGTCAACGCCACGCTCCCCGTCGGTCTCACCATGGTGCGCGCCATTCGCGCCTATTTCGAGGAAACTGGTTATCTCATCGGCTTCAAGCCGGCCGGCGGCATTTCCACCGCCAAGGTCGCGCTCGACTGGCTGGTGCTGATGAAGGAGGAGCTCGGCCGGCCGTGGCTGGAGCCAGACCTGTTCCGCTTCGGCGCCTCCAGCCTGCTCACCGACATCGAACGCCAGCTCGAGCATCATTTGACCGGCCATTACTCGGCCAACCATCGCCACGCGATGGCGTGAGGCGAGTGAAGGCCTTGAACGCCGAGTTCCTTCGCGCCCCCCTCTGTCCTGCCGGACATCTCCCCCACAAGGGGGGAGATCAGCTTCCGCCTTTGTCCGCTTCAGTCCTGCAACGCTGGCGATTGGCGAAATCGCCGATGGCGGCCAATCTCCCCACAAGTGGGGGAGATGTCCGGCAGGACAGAGGGGGGCGCCGTAGAGCACCTACTTGTCCTGAAATCTCCTCCCGAAGGAGCGCCCCATGAACATCCTCGAACGCTATCACGCCATGGAATACGGCCCGGCACCGGAAGCCCGCAACGAGGCCGATGCCTGGCTCGCCGGGCGCGATTTCTCCAAGGCTCTGTTCATCGACGGCGCCTGGAAAGCGGCGGCCGGCGGCAAGACCTTCGAGACCAGCGAGCCGTCCTCCGGCAAGCTGCTGGCCAGGATATCGGATGCCGGCGCCGCCGATATCGATGCCGCGGTCACGGCGGCCGCCAAGGCGCTGCCCAAATGGAGCGCCAGCCCAGGTTACGCCCGCGCAAAAATCCTCTACGCCATCGGCCGCGCCATGCAGCGCCATCAGCGCCTGTTTGCCGTGCTGGAATCGATCGACAATGGCAAGCCGATTCGCGAGAGCCGCGACATCGACGTGCCGCTGGCGATCCGCCATTTCATCCATCATGCCGGCTGGGCTCAGACGCTGGAGAAGGATTTTCCCGACCACAAGCCGGTCGGCGTCGTGGGCCAGGTCATCCCGTGGAACTTCCCGCTGCTGATGCTGGCCTGGAAGATCGCGCCGGCGCTGGCCGCCGGCTGCACCGTGGTGCTGAAGCCTGCCGAGTTCACGCCGCTCACCGCCATTCTGTTCGCAGAGATCTGCGAGCGGGCCGGCGTGCCGAAAGGCGTCGTCAACATCGTCCAGGGCGGGCCTGAGGCGGGCGCAGCCATCGTCAATCATCCCGGCGTGCAGAAGATCGCCTTCACCGGCTCTTCGGAAGTCGGCAAGATCATCCGCAAGGCGACGGCCGGGTCCGGGAAAAAACTGTCGCTGGAGCTTGGCGGCAAGTCGGCCTTTGTCGTTTTCGAGGATGCCGATCTCGACAGCGCCGTCGAGGGTCTGGTCGACGGCATCTGGTTCAACCAGGGCCAGGTCTGCTGCGCCGGCTCGCGCCTCCTTGTGCAGGAGGGCATCGCCGAGGCCTTCATCGCCAAGGTCAAGGTCAGGATGAGTCGGCTGCGCGTCGGCAACCCGCTCGACAAGAACACCGATATCGGCCCGCTGGTCGACCGAACCCAGCTCGACCGTGTCAAGGGCCTGATCGCCGAGGGCGCCAAGCAAGGAGCCGTCTGCTGGCAGCCCGACGCTACCTTGCCGTCCTCCGGCTACTATCACCTGCCGACGCTGGCGACGTCTGTTTCGCCGGCTAACATTCTCGCGCAGGAAGAGGTGTTCGGCCCGGTGCTGGCGACCATGACCTTCCGCAACACCGAGGAAGCGATCGAGCTTGCCAACAACACGCGCTACGGCCTTGCCGCTTCCGTGTGGAGCGAGAACGTCAATCTGGCGCTGCATGTCGCGCCGCAATTGAAGGCCGGCGTGGTGTGGGTCAACGGCACCAACATGTTCGACGCCGCTTGCGGCTTCGGCGGCTATCGCGAAAGCGGCTTCGGCCGTGAGGGCGGACGCGAGGGCATGTTCGAATATCTGGCGGCGAAGCTGCACGCCGGGCCGGCCATCAAGCCGTCGGCCCCCGGTTCCGCCCAGCCGGTCGAGCAGGCCGACGGCACAGCCATCGACCGTACCGCAAAACTGTTCATCGGCGGCAAGCAGGCGCGGCCGGACGGCAACTATTCTCTGGCTGTCGCCACCGCCAAGGGCAAGTTTGCCGGTGAAGTCGGTCTCGGCAACCGCAAGGATATCCGCGATGCCGTGGCCGCAGCCCGCGCCTGCAAGGCCTGGCCGGACGCGACCGCCTATAACCGCAGCCAGGTTCTCTATTATTTCGCCGAGAACTTGTCCGGCCGCGCCGACGAGTTCGCCGCGCGCCTTGTTCAGCTGACGGGCGTTACGGCTAAGGCGGCGCGCGAGGAGGTCGACCAGTCGATCGAGCGGCTGTTCCTCTATGCTGGCCTCGCCGACAAGTTCGAGGGCCGTGTCCATCAGCCGCCGGCCCGTGTCGTGACATTGGCGCTGCATGAGCCCGTCGGCGTCGTCGGCATCGTCGCGCCGGACAACCAGCCGCTGCTCAACTTCGTCTCGCTGGTGGCGCCGGCGCTGGCCATGGGCAACACAGTGATTGCGGTTCCGTCGGAAAGGCATCCGCTTTTAGCCACCGATCTCTATCAGGTGATCGAATATTCCGACTTGCCTGCCGGCGCCATCAACATCGTCACCGGCCGCAGCGCCGAGCTCGCCGGCGTGCTGGCCAAGCATGACGATGTCGACGGGCTCTGGCTGTTCGCCGATGCGGACACCTGCGCCAAGGCGGAAGCGGACTCGATCGGCAACCTCAAGCGCGTCTGGACCGGCAATGGCCGCACGCTCGACTGGTCGTCGAGCGAGGCAGCCGGCGAGGCCGTCCTGCGCCGCGCCATCGAGGTCAAGAACGTCTGGGTACCCTACGGCGACTGAGGCCTCCCGCCTGAGGCGCGCCGCGCGCCGGAGGCATTTCGCGGGCTGTCGCGAAGGTGATCGCCTTCGGGCTTGACGCTCGCTTTTGTGTTCTTTAACCAGAAAAAACATCTTTATCAGTGAAGCAGAAATCTGACCGCACGACGCCGGTTGTCTGGCACACCACGCCGGGCTGGCCATTGATTAGAGGCGGACAGTTCAGGCAGGCGAGGAGAAGAACATGGCGGATCTGGCGGGCAAGGTTGTTGTGATCACAGCCGCGGCGCAAGGCATCGGACGGGCAAGCGCGCTGGCCTTCGCCAAGGCGGGCGCCACGGTGCACGCCACCGATATCAATGAGCCTTTGCTGGCGGAGCTGGGCAAGACGCCCGGCATCAAGACCCGCAAGCTCGATGTGCTGAACGACCCGGCCGTCGCTTCCGCCTTCGCCGAGATCGGCCGCGTCGACGTCCTGTTCAACTGCGCGGGCTTCGTCCATGGCGGCTCCATTCTGGAGATGAAGGACGAGGATCTCGACTTCGCGATCAACCTCAATGTCCGCTCGATGATCCGCACCATCCGCGCCGTGCTGCCGAGCATGCTGGAGCGCGGAGACGGCTCGATCATCAACATGGCCTCGCTGGCAAGCTCGCAGAAGGGCGTGCCGAACCGGTTCGTCTACGGACTGACCAAGGCCGCTGTCGTCGGCCTGACCAAAGCGGTCGCCGCCGATTATGTTGCGAAGGGCATTCGCTGCAACGCCATTTGCCCGGGCACGGTCGAAAGCCCGTCGCTGCAGGACCGTATGCATGCGCAGGGCGACTATGAGGCGGCCCGTGCGGCCTTCATCGCCCGCCAGCCGATGGGCCGGCTGGGTAAGCCTGAGGAGATCGCCGATCTCGCCGTTTATCTGGCCGGCGCCACCTACACGTCGGGTCAGGCCTACAACATCGACGGCGGCTGGTCGATCTGACGAAAGGCTCGGATATCGGCGAGGTCGGATCGAAACGTCTGAAAATCTCGACGATTTGGTCGGCATGGCAGCAAGGCTCGCTTGCCGCCCCTGTGGTCGGCGACTACGGTCTGCTGGCTTTGACGGGAATTTGTGAAAACGGCCACAGGCCGCAAGGTGGAGAATGTTGAGATGAAATTGTTGCGTTATGGCGAAGCTGGCAGTGAGAAGCCCGGCCTGCTTGATGCGGATGGAAATATCCGCGACCTTTCCGCTCATGTCGCCGATATCGCCGGCACGGCACTTCATCCGGCCTCGCTGGAGATGCTCTCCAAGATCGATCCGAGGTCGCTGCCCGCGGTTTCCGGCAAGCCGCGCATGGGCGCCTGCGTGGCCGGCACCGGCAAGTTCATCTGCATCGGCCTGAACTATTCCGATCACGCCGCCGAGACCGGCGCCACCGTGCCGCCGGAACCGATCATCTTCATGAAGGCAAGCTCGGCCATCGTCGGGCCGGATGACGACGTTCTGATCCCGCGCGGCTCGGTCAAGACCGACTGGGAAGTCGAGCTTGGCGTGGTGATCGGCAAGACGGCGAAGTATGTCTCAGAGGACGACGCGCTGGATTATGTTGCCGGCTACTGCGTCTCGCACGATGTGTCCGAACGCGCCTTCCAGGCCGAACGCCAGGGTCAGTGGACCAAGGGCAAGTCCTGCGACACGTTCGGACCGATCGGCCCATGGCTGGTGACCAAGGACGAGGTCGCCGATCCGCAGAACCTGAAGATGTGGCTGACCGTCAACGGCAAGACCATGCAGAACGGCTCGACCAAGACCATGGTCTTTGGCGTGAAGTATCTGGTCTCTTACCTCAGCCAGTTCATGTCGCTGCATCCCGGCGACATCATCTCCACCGGCACCCCGCCCGGCGTCGGGCTGGGCATGAAGCCGCCGGTGTTCCTGAAGGCCGGCGACGTCGTCGAGCTCGGCATCGAAGGCATGGGTCAGCAGAAGCAGACGTTCAAGGCGGACGAGTAAGCGCCGACCTCCCCTGGCGGGAGAAGGGAAGGTCGCGCCAATCTACCTCAGCACCTTCCCATCCGCTCCAAACCGGTACGTCTTCGCCGCATCCGGGGTCACGTAGAGCGTTGCCCCCGGCTCGGCATTGTAGACGCCAAAAATGCGCACGGTGATCAGCCCGGCCTTCTCGCAGTCGAGATAGACGTTGGTGTCGGCGCCGAGATGCTCGGCATGTACCACCGTGCCTTTCCAGGCACCGGAATTGGCATCCACCGTCAGATGCTCCGGCCGCACCCCGACGGTCTTCGCCGTCTCGCCGAGCCGCGCGCCGTCGATGAAATTCATTTTCGGCGAGCCGATGAAGCCGGCGACGAATTCGTTGGCCGGCGCATTGTAGAGCTCCATCGGGCTGCCGATCTGCTCGATCCGGCCGGCGTTGAGCACCACGATCTTGTCGGCCAGCGTCATAGCCTCGACCTGGTCGTGGGTGACGTAGATCATCGTCGCCTTCAGCCGCCGGTGTAGTTGCGCGATCTCCAGGCGGGTGTTGACGCGCAGCGCCGCGTCCAGGTTCGACAGCGGTTCGTCAAAGAGAAAAAGCTTCGGCTCGCGCACCACGGCGCGGCCGATGGCAACGCGCTGTCGCTGGCCGCCCGACAGCTCCGCCGGCCGGCGTTCGAGATAGGGCTCGAGCGACAGCATGGCGGACGCGATCTTGATGCGGCGCTCGATCTCGGCCGTCGGTGTGCCGGCCTGCTTGAGGCCCAGCGCCATGTTGTTCTTCACCGTCAGATGCGGATAGAGCGCATAGGTCTGGAATACCATGGCTATTCCGCGTTTGGCCGGCGGCGTGACCGAAACGTCCGCGCCGTCGATCAGCACACGGCCCGAGGTCGAATCCTCCAGCCCGGCGATCACGCGCAGCAGCGTCGATTTTCCGCAGCCGGACGGGCCGACGAAGACGACGAACTCGCCGTCATTGACCTGAAGGTCGATGCCCTTCAGGACCTCGACCGGCCCGAAAGCCTTCTTCACATTCTCGATCTTCAGCGAGCCCACGGCTTCTTCCTGTTCTAGAGTTTGACGACGTTGCCGCTGCGCACGCTCTCATCGGCTGCAAGGCAGACGGCGAGCGACTTCACGGCATCGTCCATGTGGCGGGTGAGGTCGATGTCTTCGCGGATGGCCTTGAGCAGGAAGGCCTGCTCCAGGTCGCACAGCTCCTGGTGGCCCGGCTCGCCCTCCATCGACAGCAGTTGGTCTTCCTTGGCGAAGCTGCCGTCCGGACCCGTCGCCGCGCTGTGCAGCCGGATGGTCGAGGTCTTGGTGTGGGTGTCGATATCGTCGGACTTCACACCTTCCTTCATGACGATCGACACGCAGCCCTTGGGCGACATCACGTCCTTCACGAAGAAAGCTGTCTCTGAGATCATCGGTCCCCAGCCGGCTTCGTACCAGCCGACCGAGCCGTCCTCGAACAGCACCTGCAGGTGCCCATAATTGTACATCGACGGCGCCACCTCGTCGCTGAGCCGCACGCCCATGCCGCGCACCTCTACGGGCTTCGCATCGGTGATCTGCAGCATCACGTCGAGATAATGCACGCCGCAGTCGACGATCGGCGAGGTCGTCTGCATCAGTTGCTTGTGCGTCTCCCAGGTGTGGCCGGAAGACTGCTGGTTGAGGTTCATGCGAAAGACATATGGGCCGCCGAGCTTGCGTGCCTCGGCGATCAGCCGGATCCAGGACGGATGGTGGCGCAGGATATAGCCGATCACCAGCTTCCTGCCGTTGGCCTTGGCGGCGTCGACGACGCGCTGCGCGTCGGCAACCGTCGTCGCCAGCGGCTTTTCGACGAAGACATGGCAGCCGGCCTCGAAGGCCCTGACCGCATAATCGGCGTGGCTGTCGGAATAGGTGGCGATCGCAGCCACATCCGGCTTCTCGTCGCGCAACACGTCCTCGAACGAGCGCCGTATGCCGTAGCCGCCGAGCCCCTCCGGCAGCGGCACGTCGGAACGGTTGACGAGCGCGGCTATCTCGAAGCCCGGATTGGTGTGATACGCCAGCGCATGGCTGCGGCCCATATTGCCGAGCCCGGCGACGACGACGCGAAGGGGTTTTTGCGAACTCACTTGACGGCTCCCGAGGTGATGCCGCGGATCAGCTGCCGCGAGAAGATGACATAGAGGATCAGCACTGGCAGGATCGCCAGCGACAGCGCTGCCAGGATCGCGTTCCAGTTGGTGACGAACTGGCCGAGGAAGAGCTGCGCGCCGAGCGTCACCGTCTTGGTCTCTTCTGACGGCGCCAGGATCAGCGGGAACCACAGATCGTTCCAGATAGGGATCATGGTGAAGACGGCGACCGTCGCCATGGCCGGCCGCACCAGCGGCAGCACGAGCCGGAAGAAGATCGTGTATTCCGACAGCCCGTCTATGCGTCCCGCATTCTTCAAATCGTCGGACACCTGCTTCATGAATTCCGACAGGATGAAGATCGCCAGCGGCAGGCCTTGCGCGGTGTAGACCAGGATCAGCGCCGCGAGCGTGTTGACCAGCCCCGTCGCCACCATCAGTTGCAGGATGGCCACCGTGCCGAGGCGGATGGGGATCATGATGCCGAGCGCCAGGTAGAGCCCCATCAGCGTATTGCCGCGGAAGCGGTATTCCGACAGCGCGAAGGCGGCCATCGCGCCGAACAAAAGCACGAAGAACAGCGAGAGCACGGTGACGACGAGGCTGTTCTGGAAATAGTGGACGAAATCGCCCTGGCCGAACACGGTGGTGTAGCCGATCAGGTCGAAGGTCTTCGGCGTCGGCGGCGTCAGTGGCGCCCCGAAGATGCCTGCGCGCGACTTGAACGAATTCATCACCACCAGGACGACCGGGAACAGCGCGATCATCGTGTAGGTAATAAGGATGGCGTGCGCGCCGATGGTGCGGGGAAGCGAACGGGTAGCTGTGCTCATGGCGCGCCTCAGAACTGGTAGCGACGCAGGCGCGTCTGCACGAGGAACAGGTAGACGCAGACGCCGGCGAGGATGATCAGGAACATGATGGTGGCGATCGCCGCGCCCATATTGGGATCGCCGACCTGCAGCTGAAAGCCGAAGAAGGCGCGGTAGAGGAAAGTGCCGAGGATGTCGGTCGAATAGTTCGGCCCGGCGAGCGCGCCCTGCGCCGTGTATATCAGGTCGAAGGCGTTGAAATTGCCGACGAAGGTCAGGATCGAGATGATGCCGATCGAAGGCAGGATCAGCGGTAGCTTGATCTTCCAGAACTGCGCCATGCCGGTGACGCCGTCGCATTCGGCCGCCTCGATCACCTCGTCGGGGATCGACAGCAGCGCCGCGTAGATCAGCATCATCGGGATGCCGACGAACTGCCACACCGACACCAGGCTGAGCGCGGTCAGCGCATATTGCTCCTTGCCGAGCCATGGCGTGAAGAAGCTCTTCAAGCCGACGAAATCCATCAGATGCGGCGCCACGCCCCAGATCGGCGACAGGATCAGTTTCCAGGCGAAGCCGACGATGACGAAGGACAGGATCGTCGGCACGAAGATCGCTGTGCGGTAGAAGGCGGTGAACCGCAACCTGGGGCTGGAAAGCAGCGCCGCCAGAAGGATGCCGATCGGGTTCTGCACCAGCATGTGGATGATGAAGAACCAGACATTGTTCCTCAGCGCATTCCAGAAATTCACCGACCAGTTCGGGTCGCCGAACAGCGTGCGGAAATTACCGAGTCCGACAAAGACCTGGGACTGTTCGATGTTGCGGAACAGCGAGAGCTGCAGCGTGCCGAACAGCGGCAGGATCATGAAGGCGGTGTAGACCAGCACCGCCGGCGCCAGGAAGACGCCGACATGCCAGCGGATCGGTCTTTTCGCTCGCGTTTCTGCAGCCATGGTTTCGGTATCCATGAGTTCGGTTCCCCGCCGTCTCTGGGTTCCAGTTCGGTGATGCTAGCTGATGCCTCGATGCATGGCCTGGCTGTCCCCTCAGGGGAAGGACAAGGCCAGCGACAGATCGGCTCCGTCTTTCCCGCGGGATCGAGGGTAAGACCGGGAGGCTGCGCCGACAATCGCCATCTGGATGCGTCTGGATGCCGGCCGGGCACGCGCCCGGCCGGCATCGCTCTTCGATTCTCTTACTTCGCCGGCTTGTACCAGCTGTCGAGACCGTCCTGCAGCTTCTTGGCCGCGGCTTCCGGGGTGTCGGTACCGTTGATCACATTGGCCGATTCAACCCAGGTCTCGTTTTCGAGGTTCGGCGTGCCGCGCGACAGGATCTGGTAGGTCGAGCGGATCGTCGACTTGCATTTGCCGCGCCAGGAGACGAATTCCTGCGCCAGCGGGTCTTCCATCTTCACCGGCGTCGAGTTCAGGCTGAAGAAGCCCGGCAGCGCGTTGGCATAGATGGTGGCGAAGTCCGGCGAAGCCACCCATGAGAGGAACTTCTTGGCCTCTTCCGGATGCTTCGATGCCGCGTTCAGGCCCATGCCGATATCGGTATGGTCGGAGATGTAGCAGGTGTCGCCGGCCTTCTGCACCGGCGGCGGGAACGCGCCCATCTTGAACTGTGCCTGGGTGTTGAACAGGCCGATCTCCCATGAGCCGGCCGGGTAGATCGCGGCGCGGCCGAGCGTGAACAGGTTCTGGCTGTCCGGATAGGTCTGCGCCTCGAAGCCGTCGCCGAGATAGGGCTTCCACTTGGCCAGTTCCTTGTAGGGCTCGACCCACTGCGGATCGGTCAGCTTCTGCTCGCCCTTGATCAGCGCCTGGCGGCCTTCCTCGCCCTTCCAGTAGTTCGGGCCGATATTCTGGTAGCCCATGGTCGCGGCTTCCCAGAGGTCCTTCGTGCCCATCGCCATCGGAATGTAGGTGCCGTCGGCCTTGATCTTGTCGAGCACGGCGAAGAACTCGTCGCGCGTCGTCGGCACCTTGAGGCCGAGCTTCTCGAAGGCGTCCTTGTTGTAGATGAAGCCGTGGATGACCGAAGCCATCGGCACACAAAAGCTCGACTTGCCGTCGTCGGTCTGCCAGGCGGCCTTGGCGACCGGCGAGAAGTTGTCCATGCCGGGCAGCGAGGAGATGTCGGCGAGGTTGCCCTTCTTGAACAGCTCGAGCGACTTGTCGAAGGGGCGGCAGGTGATCAGGTCGCCGGCCGAGCCGGCGGCGAGCTTGGCGCCCAGCGCCGCGTCATACTCGGTCGGGGCCGAAGGCGCGAACACCACCTTGATGCCGGGGTTCTTTGCTTCGAAGGCCGGGATCAGCTTGTCCTTCCAGATGGTCAGGTCGTCGCCGCGCCAGCTTTCGATGTTGAGGGTCACGTCCTCGGCCAGAGCCATCCCGGTGGTGCCGAGGATGCTGGTGCCGAGCAGAAGGGCCGTCAGTAGTTTGGTCTTCATCTTCAGTCTCCCTGTTGACCTTTTTCAGGTTCGGTTTTGATGAGAACAGGGGCTCAGCGCCCCTTGCTCCCCTCGATCTCGGAAAGCGCCGGCCGAAGCTTCTGGCCGGTTCCTTCCAGTATCTTCTCGGCCGCGTCGGCGCTGGCGGCGCCCGCGGCGAGCAGAATGGCGGTCTTGACCACGCCGCCGCTCTCCTCGAGCAGGCGGGCGGCGTCGTCGCGGCTCTTGCCGCTGATGGCCGCGACCATGCGCACGGCGCGGTCGCGCAGCTTGATGTTGTCGGCGGTGAGATTGACCATGTAGCCGTCATGGACATGGCCGAGATGAATGGCGGTCAGCGTCGACAGCATGTTGAGCGCGATCTTCTGCGCGGTGCCGGCGCCCATGCGCGTCGAGCCGGCGATCAGCTCGGGAGGCGTTTCCAGCAGGATGGCGACGTCGGCCTGCTTGAACAGCGCGGCGCCCCGGTTGTTGGCGATCGCGATCGTCGCCGCGCCGCGGCCGCGCGCGTCTTCGAGCGCCCGAACGGCGTAAGGTGTGGAACCGCTGGCGGAGATTGCGATCAGGCAGTCTCTCTTGCCGATAGCGGCCGCGGCAACAGCCGCAGAAGCTTCGTCGGTGTCATCCTCCGGTCCGCCTGCCAGCGTGCGGAAGGCGTCGTCGCCGCCCGCAATCAGGATGGCGATGCGATCGCGTGCAATGCCGAACGTGCCGGGCAGTTCCAGCGCGTCGGCCACGGCCATCAGGCCGGAGCTGCCGGCCGCCGCATAGGCGAGCCTGCCGCCGCTCTTCAGCTGCTTCGCGATGAGATCGGCTGCGGCGGCGATCGCCGGAATGGCGCCGTGCACGGCCTTGGCGGCCTCGATCTGGGCGTTGGCCAGGAACGCCAGAATGGCTTCCGGGGCTTGGATATCCAGCCCCTCGGCATTCTGGTGGAGCGCTTCCGTGCGCGTCTCGGCCATCCATTTTCCTCCGACCTAATCGAACAATACCAAAAAAATACCACTTGTCCACACGCATTAACGAATTTCAGGAAGAGGAATTCCCTTGTCGGCAAATTACCATGATTTTTCAATAAAATATGGCTTAATCTTTTTTGAACCGAAATTAACTCTTGGCTATTGGTATTTTATTGGTATTATCCAGACCCGAGGAGAAATCGCGTGAAATTCGTGCTTGGCATCGATGGCGGCGGCACCAGCTGCAGGGCGGCCCTTGCGACCGTCGACGGCGCTGTCGTCGGCCGCGCCAAGAGCGGCGCCGCCAACATCCGCACCGATCTCACCGGCGCGCGCGCCAACATCGTAGAAGCGGCCAGGCAGGCTTTCCTTGCTGCCGGCGCCGATCCGGAGCTGATCCCGCAAACGCCGGCCATTCTCGGCCTCGCTGGCGCCAATGTCGGCACCTACCGGCAGCAGCTCGAGGCGATCCTGCCTTTCAGCCTCAGCCGCGTCGAAACCGATGCCGAAATCGCGCTCGAGGGCGCGGTCGGTTCCGGTGACGGCGCCATGGCCATCCTGGGCACCGGCACCGCCTATATGGCACGTAAAGAGGGCAAGTCGCGTGCCATCGGCGGCTGGGGTTTCCAGGTCGGTGACCAGGGCAGCGGCGCCCGCATCGGCCGCGACCTGCTGGAGCAGACGCTGCTTGCCTATGATGGCATTCGTCCGGGCTCGCCGCTGACCGATGCCATGCTCGCCGTCTTTCGCAACAATCCCGAAGACGTGGTCGAATTCACCACCAACGCCAAGCCCGGCGATTTCGGTGGCTTCGCGCCGAAGGTCTTCGAGCACGCCGAAAAGGGCGATCTCGTCGCCAATTTTATCCTCGCCAAGGCGGTGGCTGACGTCGAGGCCTCGCTCGGCGCGCTCGATCTTGCCGACGACGCTCCGCTCTGTCTGCTCGGCGGGCTGGCGCCGCTTTACGCGCCGCGGCTGTCGGCGCGCTATCAGGCGCTGCTCAAAGCTCCGCTTGACGATGCGCTGGGCGGTGCCGTGCAGATGGCCGTGCGTCTCTTCGCCAAAGGCCCGGGGGCGACGCGATGAGCGCCGCCGACCAGATCTTCGCCATGTTGAAAGAATCCTCACAGAGCGGCGCGCCGCTCTATCTGCAGCTCAGGCGCAGCATCGAGGAAGCCGTCAATCGCGGCCTGATCGGCCCGGGCGATGCCCTGCCGTCCGAGCGCGATATCGCCAGCAAGGCCGATATTTCGCGGGTCACCGTGCGCAAGGCGGTGCAGGACCTGGTCAAGGGCGGCATCCTCGTCCAGCGCCACGGCTCCGGCACGTTCGTCGCTCCGCGCATGGAACGCGTCGAGCAGTCGCTGTCGCGGCTCACCTCCTTCACCGAGGACATGGCGCGCCGCGGCATGAACGTACGCTCCGTCTGGCTCGACCGTGGCCTCTATGCGCCGTCGCCGGACGAGATGATGGTGCTGGGGCTGTCCTCGACCGAACTGGTGGCGCGCGTCGCGCGCCTGCGTATTGCCAACGACACGCCGCTGGCGATCGAGCGCGCGGCGCTTTCGGCCAGCGTCCTGCCCGATCCCGAAGCGATCGGCTCCTCGCTCTACGCGGCACTGGGCACGACCGGCAATCGCCCGGTCCGCGCCGTGCAGCGCATCTCGGCAACCAATCTCGGCGATGCCGATGCGCGCCTCCTGGAAGTGCCCCCGGGGGTTGCCGGCTTGCAGATCGAGCGCATTTCCTATCTGGCGAGCGGCAAGGTGATCGAGTTCACCCGCTCGGTCTACAGGGGCGACGCCTATGATTTCGTCGCCGAACTCCGGCTGACCGGGCCGGGAGAGGAGATCCGGCCATGAGCGCCAACACCACCCATATGCGGCGCGAGATCGACGAGATCCCTGAAGCCGCCGCCCGCCTTCTCGACGGCTCGGCTTCGGCTTTGGCCGAGGCCGGTCGCGGCTTGCGCGAGCGCGATCCGCAGTTCGTCGTCACCGTCGCGCGCGGCTCGTCCGACCATGCCGCGACCTTTATGAAATATGCGGTCGAGCTGACGGCAGGCCTGGCGGTCGCCTCGGTCGGGCCCTCCATCGCGTCCATCTACGGCGCCAAGCTGAGACTCCGCGGCTCCGCCTGCCTGGCAGTCTCGCAGTCGGGCAAGAGCCCGGACATCGTCGCCATGGCCGAAACGGCCCGCGCGGGCGGCGCGCTCACCGTGGCCATCACCAATACCGCCGACTCGCCGCTCGCGCGGGCTTCCGATTACGCCATCGACATTCTTGCCGGGCCGGAACGCTCCGTCGCGGCCACCAAGACCTTCGTCAATTCCGCCGTCGCCGGCCTGGCGCTCATGGCGCATGCGACCGATGACAAGCCGTTGCTGAAGGCGCTCGCCGGCCTGCCGGCTCATTTTGAGAAGGCGATCGCCTGCGACTGGATGGCGCTCGCCGGCGCCCTAGAGGATCCGCAGTCGCTCTTCATCCTTGGCCGTGGCCCATCCTTCGCGATCGCCAGCGAAGCGGCGCTGAAATTCAAGGAAACCTGCGCCATGCATGCCGAGGCCTACAGCGCGGCCGAGGTCATGCATGGCCCGCTGGCGCTGGTCGGGCCTGGTTTTCCGGTCCTGGCGCTCGCCGCCCGTGATGCGTCCGAACCGTCGGTCGCCGAGGCGGCCGACAGCCTGACGGCCAAGGGCGCCGCCGCCTTCGTCACCTCCGACAAGGCCAAGGCCGCGAGGCTTCTGCCGCATGTGGCCACCGGCCATCCGCTGACCGATCCGCTGCCGCTGATCGTGTCCTTCTACGGCTTCGTCGAGGCCTTCGCGCGTCATCGCGGCCTCGACCCCGACACGCCGCGCAACCTGCGTAAGGTGACGGAAACCGTATGAGCAATCGTTTCGCACTCACTGGCGCCCGCATTTTTGACGGCGCCGACTGGCATGACAACGCTGCCCTTGTCGTAAAGGGAGACGTGGTCGAGGCCATTCTGCCCGCCGGCGCCATTCCGTCCGGCGTTCCGGCGGTCGAGGCTGGAGGCGGCCTGCTGGTGCCGGGCTTCGTCGACATTCAGGTCAATGGCGGCGGCGGCGTCATGCTCAACGACCATCCCGACGTCGCCTCGATCGAGACCATCTGCCGGGCGCATGCGCCATTCGGCACCACGGCGCTGCTGGTGACGCTGATCACCGACACGCCGGCGATCACCGCCGCCGCCGTCGCTGCCGGCGCCGAGGCCAACCGGGCAAAGGTGCCTGGCTTCCTCGGCCTGCATCTGGAAGGTCCGCATCTTTCCCTGGCCCGCAAAGGCGCGCACGATCCGGCGCTGATCCGGCCGATGACCGATGCCGACCAGGCGGCGCTTATCTCGGCGCGCAAGGACCTGCCGGTGCTGCTCACCACGATCGCGCCCGAATCGGTCGAACCGGCCCGTGTCACGGCGCTGGCCAAGGCCGGCGTTGTCGTCAGCCTCGGCCATACCGATACGAATTACGCCACGGCCAGAGCCTACGCCGAAGCCGGCGCTACGGTGGTCACGCATCTGTTCAATGCCATGAGCCAGATCGGCAACCGCGAACCGGGCCTGGCGGGCGCGGCGATCGACACTGGCGGCTTGTATGCAGGCATCATCGCCGACGGCATTCATGTCCATCCGGCGACGATGGTCCTTGCGCTGCGCGGCAAGCAGGGGCCCGGCAAAATCGTGCTGGTAACCGACGCCATGGCGACGATCGGCACCGACATGACGTCGTTCATGCTGAACAGCCGCATCATCTACCGCAAGGACGGCAGCCTCAGGCTCGCCGACGGCACGCTGGCGGGCGCCGACCTCGACATGATCTCCGCCATCCGCTTCGTCCATCGCGGCATCGGGCTCGATCTCGACGAGGCGTTGCGCATGGCCTCGCTCTATCCGGCCGAGGCAATCGGCCAGGCGCACCGGCTCGGGCGTTTCGCCAACGGTACCGCCGCCGACATCGTTGGGCTGTCGGAGGGGCTGGATGTGAAGAACGTCTGGATCGGCGGCAACAAGGTTTTTGGCGCGTAGGCCTCTCGATCCCATCGTCAGTCAGGAAACCCGCAAACGTTCGCGGTTGGCCGAAGCCTTTAGCGCGTCGTCATCCTCGGGCTTGACCCGAGGATCGATTCCGTGACCTGTGACGTAGAGTGCACCGGTGCGGAATTCTGCAATGTTAGCGGCGCGTTAGCGTCACGGCATGGATCCTAGGGTCTGCGCGCGTCGCTTCGCTCCTTGCTCCGCCCTAGGATGACCACCTGATGGCCGTCTCGGCTAAATACCCGAGGTTCGCCGCTCGATAATTGTTAGCCAGCTTTGCCGGCATAAATATCCTTATACGTCTCGCGCAGCACGTTCTTCTGCACCTTGCCCATCGTGTTGCGCGGCAGTTCGTCGACGAAGATCACCTGCTTCGGGTGCTTGTATTTCGCCAGCCGGCCGGCGATGGCGCCAGCAATGTCGGCGGCGCCGATCGCCGATCCCGGCTTGCGGACCACCACCGCGGTCACGCCTTCGCCGAAATCCGGATGAGCGACGCCAATCACCGCGCTTTCGCTGACGCCGTCGAGCATGTCGATCTCGCTCTCGATCTCCTTTGGATAGACGTTGTAGCCGCCGGATATGATCAGGTCCTTGCCGCGTCCGACGATGTGCACATAGCCGTCGGCATCGATCAGCCCGAGATCACCGGTGATGAAGAAGCAGTCGTCGCGGAATTCGGCCTTGGTCTTCTCGGGCATGCGCCAATAGCCGGCAAAGACGTTGGGGCCTTTGACCTCAATCATCCCGATCTCGTCCTGGGCCAGCGGCTTGGCCGTCTCAGGATCGGTGATGCGCAGCGAGACCCCGGGCAAGGGGAAGCCGACCGTGCCGGCGCGCCGCTCGCCGTCATAGGGGTTGGAGGTGTTCATGTTGGTCTCGGTCATGCCGTAGCGCTCGAGGATGGCGTGGCCGGTGCGCTCGCGCCAGGCATTGTGTGTCTCGGCGAGCAGCGGCGCCGAGCCGGAGATGAAGACCCGGATCGTCTTCGTTGTCTCGCGCGTCAGGCCCTCCTGCTGCAACAGCCGCACATAGAAGGTCGGCACGCCCATCAAAGCCGTCGCGCGCGGCAAAAGCGACAGGATCCGCGCTGGGTCGAATTTCTGTTCGAACAACATTTTCGCGCCGGCCATCAGGACGACGTTGGTGGCGACGAACAGCCCGTGCGTGTGGAAGATCGGCAGCGCGTGGATCAGCACATCGTCGGCGCCGAAGCGCCACTGCTCGACCAGCACGCGGGCATTGGACGCAAGATTCTCGTGGGTGAGCATCGCGCCCTTCGAACGACCAGTGGTGCCGGAGGTGTAGAGGATGGCGGCGAGGTCGTCTGGCCCGCGCGCGACATCGCTGAATTCCGTCGCCTGCCGCGAAGCCTGGCTGGCCAAGGTCCCTTGTCCGTCGCGGCCAAGCGTGAGCACCGTGGCGCCGATCGACGCGGCAAGCGGCTCGACGCCGGCAAGCCGGTCCGGATCGCATATAATCAGCCTCGGCTCGGCGTCGCGGAAGAAATAGTCGAGTTCCGGCAGCGTGTAGGCGGTGTTGAGCGGAAGGAAGACCGCGCCGGCGCGCAACGAAGCGAGATAGAGCAGCGCCGCCTCCGGGCTCTTCTCGACCTGGACCGCGACGCGGTCGCCGGGCTCGACGCCGGCCTGCGCCAGGGCATGCGCCAGCTGCGCCGACTTTGCCAGCATGTCGCCGTAGGTGATCGACCGGCCGTCATCCGTCTCCATCAGCAGCCGGCCGGGCGCCGGCATGCGGGAACGGAAGGCATCGAACAGGTGATTGGTCATGCATCTCTCTCAGCCGCGCTGAAGCCGAATGGCCCATGCGTTGCGCTTGCCTGAGCGAATATCAGATTTGGCGGCCGGAGCAAAAAGCCGCGTGGTTTGCCAATCCGCTATTTGCGACGGCGTTGCGACTTGCCGGCTCTCGGGTCATAGCCCTGGGCGAGGCCTTCCATGCACAGAGCCGCTGTGAGGCGGTAGTGATTGAGAAGCGCCTCGACCGCGCCGTCGGCATCGCCGTCCAGGGTGCGCTCGGCAATGATGCGGTGCTCGCCGAGATCGTCGCGCCCCATTCCTGGCGCGTCTTGCGAGATCAGCCGGTAGCGCGAGGCCTGGTCGGAAAGCTGGTCGCAAAAGCCGATCAGCCAGTGCGACCTGCATGCCGAGATCAGTGCCCGGTGGAAAGCCCGGTGCAGCTTCTCCCATTCAGGATTGTTGGTCGAGGGATCTTCCGGCAGGCGGCGCTCCGCGCGGGCCAAGCGGTGGAGGGCCAGCACCAGCTGTTCTTCCGATTCGGCCGTGCGATGAGCAATGGATTCGCGCAGCGCCCTTTCCTCCAGCCAGCACCGTGTCCGCGTCAATTCTTCCAATTCCGCGGCGCTGACCGGCATCAGGAAAAAGCCGCGCTGGTCGTGGCGGCCGAGCAGCCCCTCGGCGGCCAAGCGGTTGAGCGCCTCGCGTACCGGTGAAGCGCCAGCGCCATAACGCGAAACGACCCATTCGACGCGCAACTTCGTCTCGACTTCCAGAGCTCCGCGCAGCAGATCGTCACGGAGTTGCTGGTAAACCGCGCTGGCAAGCGTACTTTTGACGCCCTTGGCGACGCTTGGCTCGATGTTTCCGCTTGTCAATCGAACTCCTTGCCCCTGGCGCGCCAGGGCCCCTCGGCGAAGCAATTCTCGTAAACGTATCATACAGCGAGGCAACGACGCCTCAAGCGGAAGATGATGATATTGGACTTAAAAGCGGGGCGAACCGTCTATTTATTGGATAAAGTACAATTTGGAGGAAAAGCGGATGTTCCTGCACAGCCTCATCTATTCAACAGTCGCTCAACCGTCGGGGCGATTGTGCAACTCTCGCGTGAGGTCTGACGGGCATAGGTTTAACTGGCGGCCTTGTCGCCGGCCCCTCTGATTGCTTCGATATTTGCCCGATAGGCTTCGACGCTGCCGCCCTTGAAGACAGCGGCGCCCGCCACCAGCACATTGGCGCCGGCCGCGGTCACAAGTGGCGCCGTCTCGGCCGAGACGCCGCCATCGATCTCGATGTGGATCGGCCGGCTGCCGATCAGCGCCTTCACCCGCTTCACCTTCTCGACGATCGCCGGGATGAAGGCCTGTCCGCCGAAACCCGGATTGACGGTCATGATCAGGATCAGGTCCAGCCGGTCGAGCACATACTCGATCGCCGTCTCCGGCGTCGCCGGGTTCAGCGAGACGCCGGCTTTCTTGCCGAGGCTCTTGATGGTCTGCAGAGAGCGGTCGAGATGCGGCCCGGCTTCGGCGTGCACTGTCATGCCATCGCAGCCGGCTTCGGCGAAGGCCGCCAGATAAGGATCGGCCGGCGCTATCATCAGATGGCAGTCGAAGAAGGCCTTGGTGCGGTTGCGGATCGCGTTGATCACCGGTGGGCCGAAGGTGATGTTGGGCACGAAATGGCCATCCATCACGTCGAGATGGATCCAGTCGGCGCCCGCCGCCGCGACTGCCTCGACCTCATCGCCCAGCTTGGAAAAATCCGACGCCAGCACCGACGGCGCGATCAGGGTCTTCTTGCTCATGGCGCAAATTCTCCCGGCAGTCCTGCGCGCGGCCGCGCGCCTGTCAGGGCGATTGCCTAGACCATGAACCGGCCAAGGGGAAGCATGTTTTCAGACGGGCGCATCGCTCGCCTGCTGTGATGTGGAAAAGAAACCCGCCGGATCGCTCCGGCGGGTTCTCGTTCAGTCGGCAAACTGCGGCTTGATGCTACTGGATGTTCGCGCCTGTCGGGTCCTGCAACATGCGCCGCGGCTGGCGCTGCGGCACCAGTTGCTGCAACACGTTCGGATTGAGCAGGATGCCGGGGTTGATCTCGATACCCGGCTGCCTGCGGATAGGCGTGCAGTCAGGGAACCGCCCGGTCATGCCGGCCGGGCAACGCCGCCGGGTGAAGACTGGCTGGCACTGTCCGTCGATGAACTCCGCACCCGGCGCGCATTCCACCTGCGGCTTGCGGCAGGCGCCGTTGCGAACCTCGGTCCCGCGAGGGCAGACGCAGTCGCCCCGTTTGTTGTGGACCTGGCCGCGAATGGTGCACTGCTCCTGGCTCGGCTTCGGCCGTTGGCAGGCCTTGCCGCGCACTTCCAGGCCGTCCGGGCAGGCGCAATTGCCGTTGGCGTCGCGCACCTGGCCTCGGATCGGGCATTGCCTCGACACGATCGGCCGGCAGGCGCCGCCACGCACCTCCGTACCGCTCGGGCAGACGCAATCGCCGTCACCGTTTCGGACCTGACCGCGGATGCCGCACTGGACCGGCGGCTGTCTGTCGGGCACGCAAGCCTTGGCAATGCGGTCGAGATGCGTGCCGTCCGGGCAGGTGCAGCCATTGCCGTTGGAAGTCGGCACCGCGCCACGGATCGTGCATCGAGGCGGGACGACCTGGCACACACCGTTCACCAGCTCGCCACGGCGACAGACGCAATTGCCGTCCTGGTCGCGGTATTGGCCTGGACGCAGCGTACACTGCGGCTCTTCCGGTATGTCGCTCCGCACGCATTTGCCGTTCTCGAGATCGGTCCCGCGCGGGCAGACACAGCGTCCGTCCGCCGTCCGGATCTGGCCCTGCAGCAGGACACAGCGGGGCGGTGGGGGCAGCGGCAGAAGTTTGGTGCCTCCGCCGGACGTCCCCCCGCTGCTCGAACACTGGCCATTGCGGAAGGTGGTGCCCTCCGGGCAGACGCAACGGCCGGCCGAGTTCATCACCAGTCCGAACGAGCACTGATTCTTCACCTCATGCCTGATGGTGAAGGGGTGGCACGCATAAGCCTTGCCGCGATCGCCCTGGACGTTGGTCAGGTCGCGCGACAGCACGTCGCCGCCGCCTTGCACCGGCGTATTCGGAGGAAGCACGCCGACGCAGTTCTGGCCGCTGACCGTTCCCTGAAGAGCGGCAAGCCGCCCATCCTGGGGAAGGGTCACGGTGACGTTGTGGCTGTGGCTTTCGCCGGCTCCCAGCTTCAGGTTGGCGATGCAGGACGCGGGCAGCGTCGTCGGCTCCGGCGAGCAGCCGAAAGGCGGATCGATCGAGGTGATCTGAACGCCATCCAGCCGGCCGAGACCCTCCACGCCGATCGCATCGCCGATGCGGAGGGGACCGGAGAAGGGGTTCGGCCCATCGTTCGTGATGGTGATCTCGAAAGAGCATGGTTGTCCCGGCCGGCATTCGGCGTCGCCGGTCTTCTCCACACGGATGGTGGAGGCGCCGCCGCCCTTCTCGCAGGCCTGGCCGATCGGGTAAACGATGTCGTCACCCGGCGCCGGCCCGAAGCTGCCGCGCGCGCAGTTCTCGAACGCGCCATTGCCGCTCACCGTCACGTCGAAGTGCCGGCTGGTTCCGGGCGTCATCACGGCGCCGGGAATCTGGCAAGACAGCGTGTTGGCAGGCACCGATCCGCAAGCCCAGTCCGCACCGTCAGGGGTGACTGTCTGGACTTGCACCGGCGCTCCGCTCGACACCAGCGTCGCGGCATCGCTCACGCGCACTGGGCCAGTCGGGGTCGCGGTGCCGGCATTGCTGACGGTGATCCGGCAGGAAACCATCCCAGCACCCACGAGCTGATCGCCGCCGCAGGTCTTGGTGATGCGCAGGCCAGGCTGACCGCCATTCGGATGGCGGATGCGCTCGGTGGCGCAAGCCTTGTTGTTGGCGAGGTCGACCTCGCCGGGAATGCCTTTCACCTCGGCGCAGTTCTCGACCGTGTCCGGCCGGTAGTTTGCCGGCATCACCGCCTTGACGACGATCGGCGTCGAGGCACCCGGAGGCAGCGAGATGCCGGCATTGTCGCAACGGAATTGGCCGGGCCCGTTCGGTCCGCACGCCCATGGCGGGCTCGGCCCGAAGGTCGACGAGGTCGGCGCGCCGCCCGGATAGGTGTCGATCACCGTCAGCGGCCCGTTATAGGTGCCAGTGCCGTTGTTGATGATGTCGATCACGAAGGAGCAGACGCCCTCCGGCGTGCAGACCGGGGTGCGGGCGCGCTTCTTCAGGATCAGGTCGACCTTCTTCTCGACCGGCGGGTTGCACTGCGGATCGCGATCGCCACGGCGGCAGATGGGGATCGAAGCGCAGCCGCGGTCGTCCTGCTGGCTGCCGAACAGCGGCTTGCCGCTGGCTTGGTAGTCATAGGCGGCGCAGTTGCGCAGCACGCTGCCCTGCCAGCCGCCCGCCGGCTTGAAGCCGAGCTTGAGGTTGACGGAGGCGCCGGGGTTGAGCGTCGTCGCCGGATAGGTGCAAGTCATCGGTGTCGTGCCGGGCACGCAGACCCAGGGCACATTCGGCCCGGAAGTCAGCACGGAGTTGGCCGGCAACGTCACCTCGTCGAGCACGATCTTGCCGTTATAGGGCGCGTCGCCGACATTGGTGACGGCGATGGTGAAGTCGCAGCCGCCGGCCATCGTGCAGCGTGGCACATCGGCATGTTTCTCGACCTTTAGGTCCGGCTCCTTGTCCTTCGGCGGGCATCTCAGGTCACGCGGGATGACGATGTCGATGACCTGCGTGCAGCAGAGCCCCCAACCCTCCTTCGGGCCGGCATAGGTCTCGATGCCGGTGACGATGAGGTGGATGGTCTCGCCCGGGGAGGCGCCGATGATCTTCCAGTTCAGCACGCCGCCGCCGACCGGAACCTTCTGCGTGTCGGGAACGATGCTGATGCCGGGAGTGGTCGTCGCCACCTGCACCCATTTGCCGCCCATCTCGGGTCCGACCGGCATGTGGTAGATGAAGGCGCCGCCGCCGGGTACGCAATCGACCGTGCCGCGTTCGACCTTGAAGCATTCCTTGCCGGGAGGCGGAGGCGGCGGGTTGCATTTGGTCGGGTCGATCTTGATCGAGGTTTTCACCCCGGTGAGGAAATCGCCGTCGTCTGGCTTGTCCGGATCCTGCGAAGGGATGGTCGTTGCCGGTCCGCCACGCAGCGAGACCTTGATCTCACCCTGGTTGTCGACCGCCGCCGGCACGGGGAAGGTCGCATGGTCTATCTTGGCGGTGATGCGGAAGGTGATGACGCGTTCGTTGGCGGCGCCGACGCCATCGAGGTTGGCAGCGCTGATGCGGAAGTTGGAGATGTTCGCCGTGTCGTTCGGGCCGGCCGACGTGCTGATTGAAGCAGCGGGCAGCGGTCCGCCGGAGGCGCTGGTGCCGTCGCCGGCGACATTGACGCCGACGATCTGCAAGCCGTGCGGCAGCTGGTCCTTGAAATCGAGCCTTGTCGCCTTGAGCAAGGCAGCCACGCTTGGCCGGTCGAAGTCCTGCGGGTCGCCGTGGATGCCGAAGGTCAGGACATACTCGACCGTATCGCAGCTTCTCTGGCCACCTTTCTTGGTGAAGAACGGCACGATACGCGCGAGTTCCGCATTGATGCCGCGTGCCGGATTGGCGGCCTGATTGGTCGTGGCAGGAGCCTGGTCCTGGGCGAGCACCGGCAGGGCCGGCATCATGGCGACCGCGATACCGGCCGCCATCAGCCAGCGCGCGCCGCGCCTGGCATATGACAGGGGTTTCATGATCGTCTCCATGATGGTTTTGCGCGAGGCGAAGCGGGAATGGGCGAGATCGCTCATCTGTCCGTCCTCGGCGCTTCGCAGTCGACGGCTGGCGTCCTGAGCGGCAGCGTCATCTTGCAGCAAGGGTAGTAGCCACCCTTGTCCTGGTCTGACTTGCGGTAGAAGCAGAGCCCGACATTGACGGTGTCGCCCGGATTGTGGCCGGTGATGTCGACCGTGTAAGGCTTGCCCGGGACATGCGACATGGGGGTGGTCACCCCGATGCCGGGCGTCCTGGACTGCGCCTTGATCGAATCGCCGCCGAAGCCGGCGTGGTCATGGAGAGTGAGTTCGGCCCGCAGCCCGCGCGGCGTGCAGTAGAAGTGCACGTCCTCGACATCGACGCAGGGCGGCAGATTGCGGGGCGGCGGGAAGTCGGGCGGATAGAACGGAGGCAGATAGCCACCGGGAATTTCCTCGTAATAGCCGGCGCGGCCCTCACAGGGGTGCCAGACCTTGACGTCGCCGACATGGCCTTGGACGTCCGGGTCATCGAAATAGCCGTCGAAGTCGACGAACCACGAGCCGAACGGCGGGACGTTTGCCGGCTTGGCCAGTGCGCTTGGCGTCACCTGCACGCCATGAACGGCAAGCGGTCCGCCGGCGCCGAGCCGCTCGGCAAGTTCGGGATTGTCGCGCAATTTGTCGCCGGTGTTGACGATGGTGTCGGTGCAGACGGACGTATCGAGATCGCCTTCGGCATCGTAGCGATATTGCAGGTCGACGCCGCCGGCCGACTGGCGATTGCCCTGGGGGAAGCCGACCGCATATTCCTCTGGAACCTCGACCCAGGCCGATTCCGTCGCCGGATCGTCCGGCTCCTCGCGCCGGTAGCGGATCAGCTCGCCTTTTCCGGAGGAGGCGAAGCGGCTGTAGTCGTAGCGGTTTTCGACCGGGCCGCGCTGGGCGAGATACATGAAGCCCTCGTTGTCGAAGACGATGTCGGTGACGGCGTAGTCCTGGTCCGCCTTGACTGTAAGCTCCCAGCGCGGATCGCCGGCAAAGCCTCCGTCGCTCGCAATGCCGACCGACCAGATTTCGGCCTTCTCGCCGACGGAATAGTAGAGCCGGCCGCCATGATAGGTCACGGCCCAGACCCGGCGCGCATCCTGCGTGTAGCCCCAGGTCGCGGGATCTTCGCTATCGAAAGCGGCAGCCTGGATGTCCATAACGACGCCGTCGTCGGCGACCGGAGCGAGCCCATGGGCAGGGCGCCCGGCGACGCCATGATCGAAGCTGTCGATCAGATTGCCCTCGATATCGATGCGGTGAATGAGCCCCGTGTCGAGATCCGACGCGAAGAATTCGCGATGGGCCGGATCGAAGGCGAGATTGCCGATGCCCGGCCCGCTGTTGATGTCGATGTCGGCGAATTTGGAGACAGCACCCGTGATGCCGTCGATCTTCCAGATCGTGCCCGGACCGCCGCCATTCTCAGTGCCGAACTGGCCGTCCATGAAGACCGCGCCCGCGGCGCCGCGGCGCTGCCGCTCCGGCCTTCCGTCATTGTCGGCATCCGGCGTGACGATCTCGATGCCGTGCAGCGAGGTCGCTGCCGCATAGAGGTTGGGAATGCCCGAGGGCACGCCGTCGCGCACGCCGTCGTCATAGGCGAGGCCGAACACCTCGCCGATCTGCCCGGCCGTCACCTCGAAGGGAGGCGGCGTGAAGACAAGCTGACCCGAAGCTGGGCCGCCGAGATGCGAAACGTCGAAAATGCGCAAGGATGCGCGAGACGTGTCGATGAAGGTCTCGTCGACCGGGTCGACGCCAGGCGGCAGACCCTGGTCGAAATCGGGAATGATGGTGCCGGGGAAGCCGGTGACCGCCATTGAGCCGGGATAGATGATCTGGGTGTCCTGCGCCTGCGCGGCGCCGCCGAGAAAGAGGCCGGCGGACAGCGCCAAAGCGAGAATTCCGCTTCCTGTCGCGATTGCGCGGCACAAACGGCCGCCGTGAGAACGCAGGAACGAGCCGCGAACGACAGACATCGTACTCCCCCCGAAGCCGCTGGGAGAAACGTCCATTCCTGCCGCGCCAACCAGGGCAAGGCGCGGCGTTGCAGCACGTTCTTCCCCGATCGAATTGTCTGCTTTCCTCTTCGCGACGATACGACGGCTCTTCCGCAGGGTCAACGGAATCAGCCGGAAGCCCAGCGCGTCGACCTCGTCCCGAAGGCGGTGGTCACGGTCGACTCCCGCTGTTCCCGGAGACCGCGAATTCCCTGGATTTCTGGGCATGGCGGCTTTCCTTTCCGGCCGCATCATCGCGGCGCCTGGCCATCAGTCGCGGGCCGGAGCGGAAAGGTTCATCGGAGGATAGCGGAGCGGAAAGCGCCCTGGGGTGTTACCAGATCCAGTCGCCGTGACCGAGCGCCGAAACTGCCTCGACGATGCGGGTGAAGCTGGTCCGCGCACGGCCCACAATGTGCCTGGCTCGGAGATAACCGTGCACGAGGCCGGGCTCCTCGAACCAGAAGGCGCGTCCGCCGGCCGCGACGACCCGGTCGCGATAGGCTTCGCCGTCGGACGACAGCGGGTCGCATTGCGCGGTGATCAGCACGGTCGGCGGCAGGTTCGCGAAATCCGCATCGGCAAGCGGGTAGAGCGTGATGTCGCCGGTCATATCGACGCCGCCGGTGCGGACATGCTTGTAGAAGTCGAGGTCGCGCACGGTCAGCATCGGCGCCTCGGCATGCGTAACGTAAGAGCCCTTCGAGTGGTCGCCGCCGAGGCCCGGATAGATCAGCACCTGGCCGGCCGGCTTCTTTTCATGACCGCGCGTAGCGTGGGCGACGGCGGCGCAAAGATTGCCGCCGGCGCTGTCGCCGCAGAGCACGATCGCGCGATCATAGGTCTTGGCGGCCCATTCGAAGGCGTCCATGGCGTCGTCGAAGGCGGCCGGATGCAGATGCTCCGGCGCCAGCCGGTAGTTGAGCGAAACCACCTCGAAGCCGGTGCGGGCGCAAAGCTCGGCGCAGACATCGTCATGGCTGTCCAGCCCGCCAAGGATGAAGCCGCCGCCATGGATATAGAGCACCATCGCGGATTTGTTCGGAACGGCGTTGCGGTAGATGCGGATCGAGATGCTGTTGGTTGGTGCGGCAACGGCGGTCGTCTCGGCGGTCACGCCTTGCGGATAGCCAGCAAAGAACTCCCGGCACATCCGGTCGTAGATCGCGCGCTGCTGGGTGATCGTGTAGTCGATCGTGTCCGGCGGATAATAGGAGTTGGTCTTCTCGATGAAGGCCCAGGTCTCGGCGTCGATGAGGGTTTTGTAGTCGGTCATGATGGCTGGGCCAACTGGAGAGGTCGAGCCCAGGCACCCCCCTCTGTTCTGCCGGACATCTCCCCCGCAAGAGGGGAGATCAGATGTCGCCCCGACTTTCGCCAATCGCCGACGTTGGAAAGGGAGTGCCGTCGACGAAGTTGCCAATCTCCCCCCTTGCGGGGGAGATGCCCGGCAGGGCAGAGGGGGGTGTGAAGGAACGCCATTGCTGCGAGATTATCGTCCCTTCCAAACCGGATCGCGCTTCTCCGCGAACGCCCGGAACCCCTCCATATTATCTTCCGACCCGTAGAGGATGTCGACCGTCCGAAGCTGCCGGCGCGTCACCTTGTTCATGGCGTCCTGGAAGGTCAACGCCTCGGCCACCCGCGCCGTCTCCTTGATCGAGGCGAAGACCAGCGGCGGGCCGCTGGCCAAAAGCCTCGCGATCTCCCAGACGCGCTCCTCGAGCTTGTCCTTGGGCAGCACCTCGTTGACCAGGCCCCAGCGATGCGCCTCGGTGACATCCATCCAGCGGCCGGTGAACAACAGGTCCATCGCGATATGGTAGGGAATGCGCTTCGGCAGCTTGATCGTCGCGGCATCGGCCAGCGTGCCGGCGCGTATCTCGGGCAGCGCGAAAGAGGAATGGTCCGAGGCGTAGATGAGGTCGCAGGACAACGCCAGCTCGAAGCCGCCGCCCACCGCCATGCCGTTGACGCAGGCGATCACCGGTTTGTTCAGGTCGCGCAGCTCCTGCAGCCCGGCAAAGCCGCCGACGCCATAGTCGCCGTCAACCGCATCGCCGGCTGCCGCCGCCTTCAGGTCCCAGCCGGCGCTGAAGAACTTGTCGCCGGCCGTCTTGACGATGGCGACGCGCAGCTCCGGATCGTCGCGGAACGCCTTGAAGGTCTCCCCCATCAGCCGCGATGTCTTCAGGTCGATTGCATTGGCCTTCGGCCGGTCGAGCGTGACTTCGAGGATCGCGCCTTCGCGGCGGGTGGTGATGACGTCAGCCATTCTTCTTTTCTCCAAGCACTAGCAGGGCGTCCGCGATCCAGGCGCCCTTGCCTTCGGCGCAGACGATCAGCGGGTTGATGTCGAGTTCCTCGATCTCGTCTTCGTTCTTCTGCACGAAGTCGGCAATGCCGGCGATGGCGTCGATGGCTGCCATCACGTCGGCCTTCGGCCGACCGCGATAGCCTTCGAGGAGAGGATAGAGCTTCAACCCACGCAATGCCGCCTCGATGTCGTCTCGCGTCGCCGGCAGCATGAGCGTCACGCTGTCGCGCAACAGCTCGACCAGCACGCCGCCGGTGCCGAGCGTCATCACCACGCCGAACATCGGGTCGCGGGTGAAGCCGACGATCAGCTCGGCTACGCCGTCGCGCACCATGCGCTCGGCATAGAGCCCGGTGCCGAGCGGCAGAAGGTCATGCGCGGCGGCACTGACGGATTCGGCATCCTTGAGGTTCAGCCTGACGGCGCCGACTTCCGACTTGTGCGTCACGCCGAGCGCCTTTAGCGCCACCGGGAAGCCCAGCGTCATGGACGAGATCACCGCCTCGACCGCATTGGAGGCGCGCTCGCCCTTCGGCACCGGCAGGCCGGCCTTGATCAGCCTTTCCTTGGCTTCAGCCTCGTCCGGCGTCACGCGCCTGACTTCGGACGCGCCTGCCGCAGTTGTGTCGACAGGCTGCGCCTGCGGCTCGCGCCAGGCCCAGCCGATGAAGGCGGCGGCCTGGGCGGCGTCCATGGCTTCGGAAATGCCAAACAACGGCACCATGCCGCGCGCCATCAGGCCTGCAGTGTATTCCTCCGGCAGGTTCTCCGGCAGCGAGGAGACGATCGCGCCTTGCGCCTTGTTGGTCTTCAGCGCCGCTTCGAAGGCGCGCAGCGTCGCCCACCAGTCGACGTCCGAGCAGCGGTCGGGGCGCGGGAAGTCGAGCACCAGCATGTTCAGGTCGAAACCGCCCGACACCATGGCCGTGAAGGTGGCGGTCATCGCCGGCTCGTTGTTCCAGATGAAGGTGTGGTAGTCGAGCGGATTGGCGACCGCCACCAGCGGCCCGAGCGTCGATTTGACATGCGCGCGATGCTCGGCCGTCAGTGTTGGGAAATGCACCCAGCGCCCCTCGGCGCTGTCGGCCATCACGGACGCCTCGCCGCCCGAGCAGCTCATCGAGGACAACTTGTAGCCGGGCAACGGGCCGGTGATGTGCAAGAGCTTCAGCGCCTCGATGAAGGCTGGGATGGAATCGACGCGGGCTATGCCGAGCCGCTTCAGGAAAGCGCCGGAGGCGGCGTCCGAGCCCGCGAGCGAGGCGGTGTGCGACACCGTCGCCTGCCTTGCCTGTTCGGACCGCCCGACCTTCATGGCGACGATAGGCTTCTTCAGCTCGCGCGCCCGCGCCGCGAGCTTCTCGAAGCCCGCGACCGAATCGAAGGCCTCGATATGCAGGCCGAGCGAAGTGACGCGCTCGTCCTCGATCAGGCCGAGCGCCATTTCCGAAAGGCCGGTCTGGGCCTGGTTGCCCGCCGTCATTAGGAAGGCGATCGGCAGGCCGCGCTTCTGCATCGTCATGTTGATGGCGATGTTGGACGATTGGGTGATGATGGCGACGCCCTTGCCGCCTTCGGCCAGGCGGATGCCGCCATGCTGGTCGGGCCACAGCAGGGCGCCGTCGGCATAGTTGATCAGGCCGTAGCAGTTCGGGCCGATGATCGGCATCTGGCCGGCGGCGGCGACGAGTTCGGCCTGCAGCCGCTCGCCGTCCTCGTCATAGGCCTCGGTCTCCAGGAAGCCCGCCGCGAAGCAGACGGCACCGCCGGCACCGCGCTCAGCCAGCGCCTTGATTACGTCGATGGTGAGATGCCGGTTGACGCCGACAAAGGCGGCGTCCGGCGCGCCCGGCAGGTCGGCGACGGAACGGTACGCCTTGCGGCCGGCGACCTCGTCCTTGGTCGGATGCACCGGCCAGATTTCGCCGGCAAAGCCCATCTTGATTGACTGCGCCACGACGGCAGCGGCCTGCGCTCCGCCGAACACGGCGATCGATTTGGGGCGCAGGAGACGTTCGAGTTTATGCATGGTCATCTTTTCGTTTGAGCATGTTCCCGTCCAAAGCCGGATCCCGGCTCTGGCGCATCATGCTCTAAGCCCCGAACGGACGCAGCAGCGCCCGCGAAATAATATGTCGCTGAATTTCCGACGTGCCTTCCCAGATGCGCTCGACGCGGGCGTCGCGCCAGATGCGCTCCAGCGGCAGGTCGTCCATCAGCCCCATGCCGCCATGGATCTGGATGGCTTCGTCGGCGACGAAGGCGAGCATTTCGGTGGCCTTGAGCTTGGCCATCGCCATGTCCTGGTCGGTCACGGTGCCCTGATCGTACTTCCAGCCGGCTTCGAACACCATCAGGTCGGCGGCCTTCAGTTCCGTCGCCATGTCGGCGAGCTTGAAAGAGACGCCCTGGAACTTGCCGATCTGCTGGCCGAACTGCTGGCGCTGCGCGGCATATTCGATGGCATGCGACAGCGCCCGCTCGGCACGGCCGAGGCAGGTCGCGCCGACTTGCAGACGCGTGGCACCGAGCCAGGAATTGGCGACATCGAAGCCCTTGTGCACTTCGCCAAGCACCTGGCTTGCCGGCAACCGGCAGTCGTCGAATTCGAGAATCGAGTTGGTGTAGCCGCGATGCGAGACATTGCGGTAGCCGTCGCGCACGGAAAAACCCTTGGTGCCCTTGTCGACGAAGAAGGCGGTGATCTTCTTGCGCATGCCGCGCGGCGAATCCTCCTCGCCCGAGGCCATGAAGACGATGGCGAAATCGGCAATGTCGGCGTGCGAGATGAAATGCTTGGTGCCGTTGAGCACCCAGTCGGACCCGTCCTGCACGGCTGTCGCCTTCATGCCGCGCAGGTCGGAGCCGGCGCCGGGTTCCGTCATCGCCAGGCAATCCCACTTCTCGCCACGGATGCAGGGGAAGAGGTATTTCTCGCGCTGCTCCGGCGTGCCGGCGAGCAGGATGTTGGATGGGCGCGCCACGCAGGTCCAATGCAGCGCGTAATTGGCGCGGCCAAGCTCCTTCTCGTAGAGTAGCCAGCTCACCGTATCGAGGCCGGCCCCGCCGACATCGGCCGGCATGTTGGCGGCATAGAGCCCGGCTTCGATCGCCTTGCCCTTCAACTCATCGATCAGCTCGCGGCGCAGCACGCCGGTGCGCTCCACCTCACGCTCATGCGGGTAAAGCTCGTTCTCGACGAAGGCGCGCGTCGTCTCGACGATGAGCTTCTGCTCTTCCGAAAGACCGAAATGCATCGCCTCAGCCCTTCTTCTTGCCGCTCTTCTTCGCCTTGTCGGCCTTCCCGGCTTTTGCTGGCTTTTCAACCTTTGCCGGCTTGGCTGCCTTCTTCGCAGGCTTTGTCGCCTTGGCCTTTGCGACAGCCTTAGCTGGGGCCTTCTTCGCCGCCAGCTTGGCGAGCTCCCTGGTATAGTCCTTGTGCAGCGCGCCGGCGCCCCAGCCCTTGCCCTTGTTCTGCTTCGACAGCGCTTCCATGATCGCGACCAGATTGTCGTCGCGGATGCGCTCGAGCTCACGGATCGACAGGCCATGCGCCTGCTCGTCCGACTGCGTGGCGATCAGGTCGACCAGTTCGTCGTTGAACTCCGGCACGTCCATCAGCTTGGTCCAGGGCCATTTCAGGCACGGCCCGAACTGCGCCATGAAGTGGCGCATGCCCGCCTCGCCGCCGGCGACGCGGTAGACCTGGAACATGCCCATCTGCGCCCAGCGCAGGCCGAAGGAATAGCGCATGATGTCATCGAGTTCCTCGACGGTGCAGATGCCGTCCTTGACCAGCCACAGCGCCTCGCGCCATGCGGCTTCGAGCAGGCGGTCGCCGACGAAGGCTTCGATTTCCTTGCGCACCACCACCGGCTTCATGCCGATCGAGGCATAGAGCTCCTTGGCGACCTCGATCGCCTCCGGGAACGTCTGCTCGCCGCCGACGATCTCGACCAGCGGCAGGAGATAGACCGGGTTGAATGGGTGGCCGACCACCAGCCGCTCCGGATGCTTCTTCATCGCCACCTGCATGTCGGTCGGCTTGATGCCGGAAGTGGACGAGCCGACGATGGCGTTGGCCGGCGCATGCGCGTCGATCTCGGCCAATACCTTGTGCTTGAGGTCGAGCCGCTCCGGCACGCTTTCCTGGATGAAGTCGGCGTCGGCCACCGCTTCGGCGATGGTCTTGGCGAAGGTCAGCTTGCCTTCCTTGGGCAGGCCGCCGGGCAGCATCTGCTTATAGGCGCGGCGCGCGCCCTTCATCACCTCGCCGACCTTGCGCGACGCCTCCGGATCCGGATCGAAGATCGCGACGTCGATGCCATTCAAGAGCAGCCGCGCCACCCAGCCGGCGCCGATGACGCCGCCGCCTATGGCGGCAGCCTTGTTGATGATGCTCATGGTCAGGCTCCGGTTCTTGTCTTGGCTGTTTCGGGGTTGGTGAGGGCCACGCGCTCGCCGGCGCGGATCACTGCCGGGTCGTAGGCCTTGCGGGCGAACACTTCGAGCACGAAGGGCCGGAAGAAGTCGACCGGCAAAGTCTCGTAGTCGGGATCGAAGCTCGACTGGTCCCAGCGTTCGCAGAACTGGTCGCAATCGTCGAAATAGGGATGGCCGGCGAAGCGGTCGCGGGCATGCCGGTTGCCGCCCAGGTGATGCGCGTAATAGAGCCGCTGGAAATCGCCGTGCTTTTCCACCACACAGGTGCATTGCTCGCGCACGAAGGGCTTCAGGATCGCAGCCGCATATTCGTCGTGGTTGTAGGGCGCGTAGATGTCGCCGATGTCATGCAGCAGCGCCGAGACGATCCAGTCGGTGTCGGCGCCGTCCTGCCACGCGCGCGTCGCCGCCTGCAGCGAATGGCCGAGCCGGGTGATCTTGTAGCCGGAAAGGCCCTCATCCAGCTGCACGAGCGCATCCAGCAGCCGGTCGCCGGTCTTGGCGGCATAGTCGATCTCATGGGCGGTCAGGAATTCGTAGTCTTCCTTGTCGCCGTCCTTCATCGCGGTGAACTTGACGGTATCAGTCATCGCCAACTCCCGCCTTAAGCTGCGGCAGCTAGGGGCGCCCGCTTGGTGAGGTTGAGCTTCTTGCGCACTTCTTCCGGACCGAGGATACGGGCGCCGAGATTGGTGACAATGCTCGCCGCGCGCTCGACCAGCTGCGCGTTGGTCGCCAGAACGCCCTTGTCGAGCCACAGATTGTCCTCGAGCCCGACGCGGACATTGCCGCCGGCAAGCACGGCCGCAGCCGCATAGGCCATCTGGTTGCGGCCGATCGAAAAGGCCGACCAGTTCCAGGTCGAGGGCACGTTGTTGACCATCGCCATGAAGGTGTTGAGGTCGTCCGGCGCGCCCCATGGGACGCCCATGCAGAGCTGCACCAGCGCATCCGGGTTGAGGACCTTTTCCTCGACCAGTTGCTTAGCGAACCACAGATGTCCGGTGTCGAAGGCCTCGATCTCCGGCTTCACGCCCAGCGCCGTCATCATGCCGCCCATGGCGCGCAGCATGCCGGGCGTGTTGGTCATCACATAGTCGGCCTCGGCGAAGTTCATCGTGCCGCAATCCAGCGTGCAGATCTCCGGCAGGCACTGGCGCACATGCTCCATGCGATTGGTGGCGCCGCCCATGTCGGTGCCTTTTTCGTTGAGCGGCAGCGGCGCTTCCGGCGAGCCGAACACCATGTCGCCGCCCATGCCGGCGGTGAGGTTCAGCACCACATCTACATTGGCGTCGCGGATGCGTTCGGTCACTTCGCGGTAGAGATGCACGTCGCGGCGCGGCTTGCCGGTCTCGGGATCGCGCACATGGCAGTGCACGATCGCGGCGCCCGCCTTGGCCGCGTCGATCGCCGAATCGGCGATCTGCTTGGGCGAGCGCGGCACATGCGGGCTGCGGTCCTGCGTGCCGCCGGAGCCGGTCACGGCACAGGTAATGAAGACCTCACGGTTCATCGCGAGCGGCATGGTTTATCCTCCCAGATTCGATCTGCCATGCATGCCGCCAAGAGCGGAAGCCGTTGGGCTATGCACGGGATGGACTCAGAATGACCGACTTGTTGGAAACTGTTTTGCGTATTACGAAGCTCTCATGATAAAAAACGAAAAGCAGACCATCTTTCGGTCCGAGCGCGAAACTCTCAAGGTGACATTCCTGGTGTTCTCGGGCTCGTCGATCATGTGCGTGGCCTCGGCGGTGGACCCGCTGCGCGCCGCCAACCGCATCTGCGGCGAGACGCTGTTCGATTTCAAGCTGGTCTCGGTCACGGGCGAGGCGCCGGTCACCACTTGCGGCCTGCCGGTTGCCGTCAGTGGCCGCTTCGACGCCGCCGAGGCGACCGACATGCTTGTCGTCGTCGCCGGCTTCGGCACGCAGAATTATGCCACCTCGGCCCTGCTTGCCGGCTTGCGCCGCGCCGCGCGTGCCGCGCGTGCCTGCGGCGGCGTCGAGGCCGGCACCTGGCTGGTTGCGCGCGCCGGCCTGCTCGAAGGCCGCAGTGCCACCACGCATTGGGAGGACATGGAGGATTTCTCCGCCGCCTTTCCCGGCGTCGACGTGCGGCCGGACCGCTATGTCATCGACGGGCCGGTCTTCACGTCGGGCGGCGCCTCGCCGACCTTCGACCTGATGCTGCACCTGGTCCGCACCAGGCTCGGCATGGCGATCGCGCTCGATGTGGCAAGCGTCTTCATCTACGATCAGGCGCGCGCCGCGACAGATGCGCAGCCGCTGGTCTCGCTTGGCCGACTCGACGGCTATGATCCCAGGCTTGCCCAGGCTATCCGGCTGATGGAAGCGCATGTCGACCAGCCGCTCACCATAGACGCCGTGGCCAAACGCGCCGGCGTGACGGCGCGTACTTTGGAAAGCGTCTTCCGCAAATCAATCGGCGAGACGCCAGGCGCCTACTACCTCAGGCTGCGCCTCAGCGCCGCCCGCCGCCTGGTGGTCGACACGCGCATTGCCATGGCGGATATTGCCGAGCGGACAGGCTTTTCGTCCGCCGCGGCATTCTCCAGGGCATTTTCAAGAGCTTTCGGCGAGGCGCCGGTCAGGCTTCGCCGAGGGTAGCGCTTTCCAGTTAAGCGGCGGTCTGCCGCTCAGGCGGCGCTCTTGCGCTCGCCGGCGCCGTCGATCTGTGAGCGCATCTGTCTCGCCAGACGGATTTCAAAGCGGTTGCTGACGGCGCGATCCCATTCGGTCTTCGCGTCGTCGGTCGGCCGCGGCAGTGCCATCAGCCGGTCGATGATCGATCCGGTTTCGCCGGACGAGAGCAGGGCGTCGATTTCGCTTTCGTGCTGCATATCGGTTCGCCTCCTTCTTCTTCACCCGCCACAGGAGCCACGTTTATACGAGTTCCGTGACGGCTGTTTGAAGGCAAGAACGAGGTGATTGAGGGGCAGTACGGGGCAAAGTTTTGTCGCGTGATTCCGCCCTCGCGAATGCAGTTTTCAGGCCTGCCCAGCGTCCCGACAGCTGGGACGCGAGGCAGGCTGCCGTTCTTTAGACATACCTGTTGACGATATTTTCCAGCAGCTCCTGCCGGCCGGAGCGCGGCTGCGGCTCGATCTTCTTCTTCACCACGCGTTCGGCGATCTCTTCCAGCGTGCGCTTGCCCGAAAGCATGGCCTTGCCTTCGGCGGTGTTCCAGCCGGCATAGCGCTCGGCGAGCGGGCCGGACAGCGCCTTGTCCTCGATCATCTTCGCCGCTGCCTTCAGGCCGCGCGCGCAGGCATCCATGCCGCCGATATGGCCGATCAGGAGGTCGTCCGGGTCGAGCGACTGGCGCCGGAGCTTGGCGTCGAAATTGGTGCCACCGGTTTTGAAGCCGCCGCCCTGCAGCACCTGGTAATAGGCCAACGCCATTTCCGGCACATTGTTGGGGAACTGGTCGGTATCCCAACCCGACTGATAGTCGTTTCGGTTCATGTCGATCGAACCGAAGACGCCCAACGCGTTGGCCAGCGCCAGTTCGTGCTCGAAGGAATGGCCGGCCAGGATCGCGTGGCCCTGCTCGATGTTGAGCTTGACCTCCTTCTCCAGCCCGAAGCGCTTGAGGAAGCCGTACACCGTGGCGACGTCATAGTCGTACTGGTGCTTGGTCGGCTCCTGCGGCTTCGGCTCGATCAGGATCGTGCCCTTGAAACCGATCTTGTGCTTGTAGTCGACAACGAGGTTGAGGAAGCGGCCGGCCTGCTCCTGCTCGCGGGCGAGGTCGGTGTTGAGCAGGGTCTCATAGCCCTCGCGCCCTCCCCACAGCACATAATTCTCGCCCTTCAGCTTCTTGGTGACGTCGATGCATTTCTTCACCGTCGCCGCCGCATAGGCGAACACATCCGGGTCGGGGTTGGTGGCCGCGCCCGACATGAAGCGGCGGTGCGAGAACAGGTTCGCCGTGCCCCAGAGCAGCTTGACGCCGGTCTTCTTCATTTTGTCGGCAAAATAGTCGGTGATCTCGTCGAGGCGCGCAGCGCTCTCGGAGAAATCCTTGCCTTCCGGGCGCACGTCGGCGTCGTGGAAGCAGAAATAGGGCGCTCCGAGCAGCGAGAACATCTCGAAGGCGACATCGGCCTTGAGCTTGGCCAGTTCCATCGTGTCGATACCGCCCGGCTTGGCGAACCAGGGGCGGTCGAAGGTCTGGCCGCCGAACGGGTCGCCGCCCGGCCAGGCAAAGGAATGCCAGTAGGCGACGGCGAAGCGCAGATGATCTTCCAGCCGCTTGCCGGCCACCACCTCGTCCGGGTTGTAGAAACGATAGGCCAGCGGATTGGTCGAATCCGGCCCCTCATATTTGATCTTCTTGATGTCGCCGAAAAATCCGCTGCTCATGGTTTCCTTCCTCTCCGGGTGCATGCGCCCGATTACCTCAGGCGTAATTGGTTTGGCTCGTTGGCGGCGCGAAAAGGGTCATGTCGAAACGATCCAACGAAGGAGCATGACAATGACCGACCTCAATATGATCGCCCGCAACTACATCGCTGCCTGGAACGAGAGCGATGCGACCCGCCGCAAGGCGTTGCTCGAAGCGACTTTCACCAGCGATGTCAGCTATCGCGACCCGGTCATGCAGGGCGACGGCCATGAGGGCATCGCGGCACTGATCGACGGCGTGCAGCAGCGCTTCGCCGGCTTCCGCTTTTGGCTGAAGGGTGAGCCGGACGGTTTCGCCGACAAGATACGTTTCTCGTGGAATCTCGGACCCGAAGGTGTTGAGTCCGTCATCGAAGGCACCGACATCGGCGTCATCGAGAACGGGCGGTTGAAGAGTGTCACCGGATTTTTGGACAAGGTGCCGGCGCAGTGAGTGTAGCCGGGTAAGGGAGGCGCGAGGCACCCCCCTCCGGCCTGCCGGCCATCTCCCCCGCAAGGGGGGAGATTGGCTGTCACCCAGCTCTTCGCCAATCGCCAGCGTTGACAATAGTGCGGCTGCGCCGGAGCTGCTAATCTCCCCCCTTGCGGGAGAGATGCCCGGCAGGGCAGAGGCCTCGCGCCTGCTCACTCAGTTACAGCCCTTATCGCCGGATAAAGCGCTCGATACCTCTGATAGGCATCTGAGAAAGCTCCACCATGCCCGGCATCCGGCTCGATCGTCGCATCGGTAGCCGGCGCGGTGCACACCGCAAGCGGATCGGCCCCCGTCGCGGCGATCAACCCAAGCCGAGCCGCCCCGAAAGCCGCGCCGAAATCGCCGTCGGCGGGAATATCGACCGGCACCTGCAGCGCGGTGGCGATCGCCTTCAGCCAGTAGCGCGAGCGCGAGCCGCCGCCGATCGCGGTGACCCGGCTCAATGTCGTACCGGCCGTTTTCAGCGCTTCGAGACTGTCGCGGAAGGCGAAGGCGACGCCTTCCAGCACCGCCTGAGTCAACACGGCCCGGCTCGATTGATGCGCCAGCCCGGTGAAGGAGCCGCGAATGGCCGAGTCATTGTGCGGCGTGCGTTCGCCCGAAAGATAGGGCAGGAAGGTGACACCCGTCGGCGCCTTGAGCTTGTCGCCGAGCTCGCCGGTCAGGTCGCCGGCGCTTTTTCCCGTGATTTCCGACAGCCAGTTGAGCGAATCGGTGGCCGACAGGATCACGCCCATCTGATGCCAGGTGTTGGGCAGCGCGTGGCAGAAGGTGTGCACCGCGCTTTCCGGGTTGGGCAAATAGGAGGCGTTGGCCGCAAACAGCACGCCCGACGTGCCAAGCGACACGAAGGCGTGCCCGGCGCCAACCGTGCCCATGCCGCAGGCCGAGGCCGCATTGTCGCCGGCGCCGCCGGCAACCGGGATGCCCGCCGCGATGCCCCATTTGGAAGCGAGCTCGCCGCGCAGCCCACCGGCCTTGGCGGTGCCTTCGACCAGCGACGGCATGTGCTCCTCGTCGAGCGATGTCGCCGCCAGCAGTTCCGGCGCCCAGCGCCGCTTGCCGACATCGAGCCAGGACGTGCCGGCCGAATCCGACATTTCCGAAATATGCTCGCCGGTCAGCCAGAGCCGCAGATAGTCCTTCGGCAAGAGCACTTTGGCCACCCTGGCAAAGATTGCCGGCTCGTTGTTCTTCACCCAGGCAAGCTTCGGCGCCGTGAAGCCCGGGAAAACGATGTTGCCGGTGAGCTTGCGGAAGCGCGGATCGGAATCGAGCGCCGCCGCCTCGACATGGCTGCGCGTATCGTTCCACAGGATGCAGGGGCGCAGCACCTTGTCCGATTGATCGAGCAGGGTGGCGCCGTGCATCTGGCCGGAAAGGCCGATGCCTTCGACCGCCGCAAGCTCTTTCGAGTGCGAAGCCTTGAGTTCGGCAATCGCCGTTTCGCAGGCCTCGATCCAATGCGACGGGTCCTGCTCCGACCAGCCGGGATGCGGTCGCGAGACATCGAGCGAGCCATGGCCGGAACCGATTACCTTCTGGCCGCCGTCGATCAGCAGCGCCTTGACGCCCGAGGTGCCCAGGTCGAGGCCGAGATACATGACTTCCTCCCATTGCCATTAATTTTTTCGGATCTCGAAAAAATCTGGCTTGGCCAGTTTTTAGGACAAGATCCGTCCCGGGTCAATTCTCAGACAAATTGGATGCCCGCCGCAGGAACAACGCCGACAGCGGGCTGTCGGGCCGGGCGAGCTGCCGCTCCGCGGTCAGCGCCCCCGCGAGCGCCTTGTCGCCGGCGCGCAACGCGGCCTCGATCAGGGTCAGGTCGACCACGTCGCGTTGCGCGTGACTGCCGCCAAAACGATGCGCGATTGAGCGTATCGGCCGGATCAGCCGCACGGCCTCATCGTACTTTCCCTCGCCGAAGGCCTTGATCGCGAGCGTCAGCGGATGGCCGACATCGCGCGTGAAGGCCGCGTTGTCGTCGCTGCCGCGCATCGCTTCGCGCTGCGCCTCGAGCAGCGTCTTCGCCGGTGCCTCCAGCCCGGCGCCGACAAAGGCCATCATCGCGTGCGCGTCGTTGAAGGCGTAATTGCCGGCGGCGGCTTTCGGGATCCAGTTGGCGGCGAGTGCCGCCCAGCGGTCGCCGACATCGACGCCGCCGAGATGGAGACGCCACAGGATAGCCGACGCATCGACCATATTGAGCGCCCATGTCGAGCGCGCCCCATAGATCGGTCCATCGTAGAGGTTGAGCACCTCGTCGGTTTCGCCGAGATCGTAGTGGAACAGCGCCAGGTGCCACCAATTGTGGATCTGGAGAAAACTCTCTTTCGACCAGGCCTCCGGGTTGGCGCGCATCCAGGCGATGCCGTCTTTTTGCCGGCTTTGCATTTCCATGACATGCGCCACCGCGTGCTGCGCCCAGCCGTCGCGCGGTTCGATCTCGATGGCTTGCCGGCCGAAGGACTCGGCGCGGGCATAGTCGCCCATTTCCTCCAGCCCGAAAGCCTGCATGCCGAGAACGGCGTGGTAGCCAGGCATGCCCTTCTGCCAAGCCGGCAGTGCCCGGCCGATGCGGTCGCGAAGCATGCGCGCATTGCCGGTGAAGAAATCGATCTGATGCCCAACCTGCAGCGCAAGCGCATCGCGCGGATTAACGATCGCGATATCCTCCAGGATACGCGCCGCCTCATGCCAGCGTCCGTCGGCAAGATGACCAAGCGCCGCGACATGCGCCGCTTCGCGCGCGGTGGCGGCAAGGGGCAGCGCCGCCTGATGGCATGACCTGGCGACCGCCGTCGCGTCCCGCTCGGTTGCGAGGCCGAACAGGTAACCTTTGAACACATGCGCCATGACAAAGGCCGCGTCATCGGCGATGGCGCGGTCGATCGAGCCGACCGGATCGCCGATGAAGCATTGCAGCTCGTGCACGGCGCGGGCGTAGGATGAGAACCCGGCTTCGGTCGCGCCCGAGTAAGCCAGGCCGAATGCGTCCTTCAGCGCCATTGGGTGTCCTTCGATGCTAGCAAATCGGCTCTCCGGAGCCCGATCCTAAGGCATCGCCATCCAAGCCGCCAAGTCGTGGTCGATAGTGCTTCCGGCCTGCCGGGCTGCGCGCCGGCTCAATTGCTGGAGCGCAGCGCCACCGTAGCGATGCCGGCGCCGGCCAGCAGCGTGCCGCCGGCGCGGTTGAAGATGCGGATGGCCCTCGGGTTGTGCACGATCGCGCGGGCCCGCGACGCAATCAGCGCATAGCCGAAGGCGTTGGCGAAGGCCAAGGTCAGGAAAGTCGTCTCGAAGACCAGCATCTGCGTCCAGAAGTCGGCGTGCCGGTCGAGGAACTGCGGCAGGAAGGCAACGAAGAAGGTGATGCTCTTCGGGTTCAGCGCCGTCACCAGCCAGGCATGCGCCATCATTCTTGACGCCGAGGCCGCGTCGGTGCGCGGCTCGGCTTTAAGCGCGCCGCCGGCGCGGAACAGCTTTATGCCGAGGTAGATCAGGTAGCCGGCGCCGATCACCTTGAGCACGGTGAACACCGTGGCCGAAGCCGCGAGCAGCGCGCCGATGCCGAGCATCGACAGCGTCATCGCGGTGAAGTCGCCAAGTGCCACGCCCACCGCCATCGGCAGCGCGGTGCGCCAGCCTTGGCCCAGCGCATAGGAGACGACCAAAAGGATCGTCGGGCCCGGAATGACGAGAAGGATGGAAGAGGCGGCGGCGAAGGCGGCCCAGTTTTCGAAGGACATTTCCCTGCTCCTTGAGCGCAAAGAACAGGATAAATCCCGGGGCCGTTGGGAATGTAAAGAGGCTGTGCGGAAAATCTTCCGCATGCCCCTGGGCCTCTGCGGGCCGAGCAAGCAACCCTTGGTTAGGGTTAAGTTCGGGTTCGGCGCTTTCACGCTTTGTCAACCATGACTGGTGAAAATGCCGTTATCCGGCCGGACCGTGCTTCCCGCCGGCAGCGTAGGGTTTGGTGTATGCGCGAGTTGCCGCAAGGTTTGACGCCGCCTTCCAATGGCGCCGCAATCGATACCGAAATTCAGCTTTCCCGCCGCGCCGTGCTCTCCGGCGTCGGCGCCATGGCGCTGCTGGGCCTTGCCGGCTGCAGCACGACCGACACGCTCGACCTGCCGCAAATGCAGCTCGATAACACCGTCACCGGTTCCGTGCCGCCGATGCGTCCGGCGATCAGTGTTGACAAGAACATCACCGACCCGGACGTCATGTACGCCTCGCTCACTGATGGCGGTTTCGAGGTGCCGGCGGTGCCGTGGCAGAAGGTCAAGCCGCAGTTCCGCCGCCAGATCGTCGTCGACAAGACCGGCGAGGCGCCCGGCACCATCGTCGTGCATCTCGAGGAGCGAATGCTCTATCTGGTGCAGCCGGGCGGCGACGCCATCCGCTACGGCGTTGGCATCGGCAAGGACGGTTTCCGCTGGTCGGGCCGCGCCAACATCCAGTATGGCCGCGAATGGCCGGTGTGGACACCGCCGCCGGAGATGATCCAGCGCAAGCCGGAACTGGTGAAGTGGCAAGGCGGCCAGCCCGGCGGCCTCACAAATCCGCTCGGCGCCCGCGCCCTCTACATCTACCAGAACGGCAAGGACACCGGCTACCGCATCCATGGCTCGCCCGAATGGTGGAGCATCGGCCAGGCCATGTCCTCGGGCTGCGTGCGCCTGATCAACCAGGACATCATCGACCTCTACAGCCGCGTGTCCAAGAAGAACCCGGTCGTCGTGGTCTGATTGCTCGTCAGTCCACTCTTCCGTTGCGCGATGCCGCAAGACAGGCGAAGGTGCCGTGAAAACCTTCGCCTCGGGAGATAAAAGGCATGGCTGGAACCTTCGTCATCGCGCAGGGCGGCGGCCCCACCGCTGTCATCAACCAGACGGTCGTCGGCGCCACGCTGGAAATCCGTAGGCGTCACCCCGGCGCCAGGGTGCTGGGTTCGATCCATGGCGTGCGCGGCATCCGCGACGGCAATTATGTGGATCTCTCCGCCATCCCCGAGGACAGGCTGAGGCTGATCGCCGGCACGCCGAGCGCCGCCCTTGGCTCGACTCGAGACAAGCCGGACGCAGCCTATTGCGAGGTCATCCTCAACGGCCTGAAAAAGGCCGGCGCCGATGCCTTCATCTATATTGGCGGCAACGACACCTCGGGCACGCAGCAGATCCTGACCGATGCCGCGGGCGGCTCGATCGCCTTCGTCCATGCGCCCAAGACCATCGACAACGACCTCGAGGAGAACGACCACACGCCGGGTTTCATCTCGGCCGCCGAATTCGTCGCCGGCGCGTTCCTGTCGGTCGATCTCGACTTCCGCGCTTTGCCGGGCATCTATGTCGGCGTCGTCATGGGCCGGCATGCCGGCTTCCTCACCGCCGCCGCGGCCGCCTGGCAGCTCGATCCCGACAGCGGCCCACATCTGGTCTATGTGCCGGAGCGCGCCTTCTCGGCCGAGCGCTTCATCGAGGAGGTGCGTGAAAAGCTGGATCGCCACAAGCGCTGCATCGTCGCCGTCTCGGAAGGCGTCAGCACCGCTGATGGCAAGGCGCTGGTCGAAAGCCTGGTGCCGCCGGAAAAGCTCGAGCGCGACCAGCACGGCAACGTCAAGCTGTCGGGCAGCGACCTGCCGGCGGCGCTGGAGCGGGCTCTGGCCGAAGGCCTGCCGGGCAAGCGGGCGCGGGTCGACGCGCTGGGCTATATGCCGCGTGGCTATGTCGGCGCGATCAGCGCTGTCGACGCCAAGGAGGCTTTCGATGCCGGCGCCTTCGCAGTTGCCGTCGCCGACGAAGGCGGCGGCTCCGTCGCGCTGCAATATGACGGGTCGAAAACCGTGTTGAAGAAAGTGCCGCTGAAGGCGGTGGCGGGCAAGACCCGCCACATGCCCGACGATTTCATGCAGCCGGACGTCAACCAGCTTTCGGAGCCCGGCATGGCCTATCTCAGGCGGTTGGTGCCGGAGAAATACAAGGTCGGGAAGCCGTTTGTCTGATGGGCAGTCCGATGCCCGAGCTTATGGTTGGCGACTGGTTCGGCAAGGCGAACGTCGATGCCGCCACGACGATGCTGACCGAGCCCTTCGTGCATGATTTCGTGCGCGCCAACATCTGGCATTTGAAGGGCCGCGACGCGGACCTTCTGGTTGACACCGGCATGGGCATTCGTCCGCTGGCGCCAGAGGTCGACACGCCGCCCGGCAAGCCGCTCATCGTCGTCGCCACGCATATCCATCTCGACCATGTAGGCTCGCTGCACGAATTTCCTCTCAGGATGGGACCGAAGGACAGCGCGGCGCAGTTCGCCAGCATGGATGATGCCGTCACCTACGCCTACATGTTCCACAATCTGGACGGCGCCGTCTCGAAGCTGCCGGCGCCGGGCTGGAAGGCGGCTGACTATCGCATTCCGTCCGCGCCGCTGACCCGCGCGCTCGACGAGGGCGACGTCATCGATCTCGGCGACCGGAAATTCCGTGTGCTGCACCTGCCCGGGCATTCGCCGGATTCGATCGCGCTTTTCGACGAGACCGATGGCCTCTTCTTCGCCGGCGATACGATCTATGACGGCATGCTGATCGACGACCTGCCGGATTCGGACCGCACGGCCTATTGCCGGACCATGCAGCGCCTGCTCGACCTGCCGATCCGCATCGGCCATGGCGGCCACGGTCCAAGCTTCGACGGCGCCAGAATGCGCGAAATTGCCTCCTCCTATCTGCGTCGGCGGGAACGGTTCGTGAGCGGCCTCTGAATTAAATCTTTGTAAGGTCACCCAAAGGCCCTGATTCGGGCCATTCCGCGTCCTAAATCTTGATTGTCGATCCGGCCGGCTGCCATGTGCGGCGAGGCAGGCATTCCCGGTCGCCGACACGTCGACGGGCGCTCCCCAGAAGCGCCTGCGGCGCTGGATCAACCACTCGCCCGGACAGAACGACCATGTCACCATCAAGCATTCTTCGCAGACATCGCGTCGCCGCCCTGCTGGGCGCCGCGCTGATCATTTCGCCCGTCGTCGTTTCCTTTGCCCAGAGCGATGCGAGCCTCAGCACCGTAGCCGCGACGACCCAGACCCCAGTCGCCGGCATCACGGCCCCGAACGGCTCTTTCGCCCCGGTCATCGCCGTTACCAAGCCGGCCGTCGTCACCATCACTTCGATCATGAAGGCGCAGCCACAGCCGGGTAATGACGGTTCGCCCCTCGGCGGCAATGTGCCATTCGACCAGTTCTTCCAGCAGTTCTTCGGCGACCAGGGCATGCCGATGCCGCGGACGCCGCCGCAGCAGCAGGGGCAGCGCTCCGAGGCGCTCGGCTCCGGCTTCATCGTCGGCGCGGACGGCACCATCGTGACCAACAATCACGTCATCGATGGCGCAAGCTCGATCAAGGTGACGCTCGACGACGGCACCGAGCTTCCCGCCAAGCTCGTCGGGCACGACGCCAAGAACGATCTCGCGGTGCTCAAGGTCAAGGCCGACAAGCCGCTGCCGACCGTCAAATGGGGCGATTCCAGCAAGCTGATGACCGGCGACCAAGTGCTGGCGATCGGCAATCCGTTCGGCATCGGCACCACCGTCACCGCTGGCATCGTCTCGGCGCGTGGCCGCGACCTGCATAGCGGGCCGTTCGACGATTTCATCCAGATCGACGCGCCGATCAACCACGGCAATTCCGGCGGTCCGCTGGTCGACGTCAACGGCAATGTCATCGGCATCAACACCGCCATCTATTCGCCCAATGGCGGCAGCGTCGGCGTCGGTTTTGCCATCCCGTCGGACCAGGCGCAGAAGGTCGTCGCCAAGCTGATGAAGGGCGGCGACATCGAATACGGCTATCTCGGCGTGCAGATCCAGCCAGTCACGCCGGATGTCGCCAGCGCCATCGGCCTCGACCATCCGGGCGGCGCGCTGGTTTCCCAGGTCACCGACGGGTCGCCGGCGGCCAAGGCCGGCATTGAAACCGGCGATGTCATCACCGGCTTCGGCGGCCAGGAAATCAAGGATCCCAAGGACCTGTCGCGCGCCGTAGCCGACGTGTCGCCCGGGGCTAAGGAAACCGTCAATATCTGGCGCAAGGGCAAGGCGATGCAGATCTCCGCCGATGTCGGCCGCAACGCCGAAGATCAGAAGACGGCGTCGAACGGCAATGAAGGCCGCAGCCCGTCGGCCGGACAGGGCTTGCGCGTTCCCTCGCTAGGCCTCGGCCTGACCGACCTCACGCCCGATATCCGCGACCAGCTCAATCTTGCCGGCAACCAGCATGGCGCGGTTGTCGAGCGGGTCAATCCGGACAAGGCGGCTTCGGCGGCCGGCATCCAGCCGGGCGATGTCATCGTCGGCGTCGACCAGACGCCGGTAAGGACGGCCAGGCAAGCCAATCAGGCGATCGCCGAGGCCGGCAAGTCCGGCAAGAAGTCGGTGCTCCTGCTGATCGATCGCGGCGACGCGCAGATCTTCGTCGCCGTGCCCTTTGCCGCCGGCTGAGAAGCGCTTCGACAAGGCCCGCCGGCATCTCCGGCGGGCCTTGCCTCAAGATTTCTGTTGCCCGCCGAGGCGTATTCGAGAACACTCCCCGCATCGTCCCACCGGTGCAGGAAGGCGTCTCCATGGTCACGCGCGGCTTCTTTTCCGGACGACGCCCTCCTTCCGACACCGACGCGCGCATTCCCCCCGGCCAGTATCTGGAGCAGGGCTTTCCCGTGCTCTCGGCCGGGCCGACGCCGCGCGTGCGCACCGAGGACTGGTCCTTCACGCTCAAACAGGGTCCCAAGCCGATCAAGAAATGGAACTGGGCCGAGTTCAACGCCTTGCCGCAAAGCAAGATGACACGCGACATCCATTGCGTGACGGCCTGGACAAAATTCAACACGCCCTGGCAGGGCGTCATGATCGACGACATCCTCGCCGACGCCGGCATCGAGCCGCCGACCGCCTACACGCTGGCGCTGTCCTTCGACGGTTACTCCACCAATGTCCCGACCAAGGACCTCGTCACGGGCAAGGCGATGGTGGCGCTGCTCTATGAGGGCAAGGCGATCACGCCCGATCATGGCGGGCCGGCACGGCTATTGGTGCCGCATCTCTATTTCTGGAAATCGGCCAAATGGGTGAACGGCCTGCAGTTCACCGAGCGCGACGAGCCGGGCTTCTGGGAGCTGCGCGGCTATCATATGTATGGCGACCCCTGGCGCGAGCAGCGCTATTCCAGCGACCCGTGAGGGGCGATCCGTGAGCAGCAATCGATGACCGCCGAGCCGTCGCCGCAGTCGCCCTGGCAGGCAGCCACGATCACCCGCATCGAAAAGCGCACGCCGCGCGTCACCAGCTTCTGGTTCCAGCCGTCGCGACCTTTCACCCATCTGGCGGGCCAGCATGTCGATATCAGGCTGACGGCCCCGGACGGCTATCAGGCGCGCCGTTCCTACTCCATCGCTTCGGCGCCGGAAGCAGGCGGCGGCGTCGAGCTGGCGATCGAGCGTCTCGACGACGGCGAGGTCTCGCCCTTCTTCCACGACGTAGCCGCCGTCGGCGACGAGATCGAGCTGCGCGGGCCGCTGGGCGGCCATTTCATCTGGGAGGAGGGTGACGGCGGGCCGATCCTCCTGGTCGGCGGCGGCTCGGGCGTCGTGCCGCTGATGGCGATGGTGCGTCATCGCACGCTGCGCAACAAGGCGGTGCCGGTCGCGCTGGTGTTCTCGGCGCGGATCTGGGACGAGGTCATCTTCCGCGACGAGCTGATCGGCTTGGACGACCGGCTTGACGGATTCAACCTGGTGCTGACGCTGACCCGTGAGCCGGCGAGGCGCCCCTCCGACTATTCCCGGCGCGTCGACGCCCGCATGATAGTGCAGGCCGCCGAGCGCCTGCCGAAGGCGCCGAGGCTCGCCTATGTCTGCGGCTCGAATCCGTTCGTCTCAGCCGCCGCCGACGCCTTGATCGGCGCCGGTGTACCGGCGGAAATCATCCGCACCGAGCGCTACGGGGTTTAGAAGCATGATCCCGAAAAGTGGAACCGGTTTTCGGAGGGGATCATGCTCCGACAAAGAGCTGGATCAGCATGGCGATTCAACGAAACGTCATTCTGGTCCAGCGCGCCGATTGCTCGGCGAGAGTTCGCCAGGAGACGCGTCCGGGCACTGAACGGCGGTTCGGCAGGGCAGCGGCCGGCGAGGGTGATCCGACAACGGGTCCTCGCCTCGACCGACAAGCCTTCAGGCCTCGATGTCCAGCGCCGACAACGGCCTCGAGCAGCAGGCCAGGATATAGCCGTCATCGATCTCGTGATCGAGGATGCCGCCATTGTGGCTCATCGAGACCGCGCCCGAGACCTTTTTCACCTTGCAGGTTCCGCAGAGGCCGAACTCGCAGGCCGCAGGGATCCTGACGCCGGATGCGCGCGCCGTCTGTAGCACGGTCTGTCCGGCGACGCATTCCGCATCGACGTTTGAAAGCGAAAAGCGGACCGGCGTCACCGCCTCGGCGAGTGGCTTGGCCTCGTCACCGGCCGGCATCGCGAACGGCGCCGGGACTTCTTCCACGGTCGGCGCCGCGAAGCTCTCCTGATGGTAGCGGCTCATGTCGAAGCCGGCAGCCTCCAGCATCTGCCGCACGGCGCGCATGAAGGGGTCAGGCCCGCAGCAGAAGATCTCCCGCTCGCGGAAATCGGGCGCCAGAAGCGGCAGCCGGATGGCATCGATGCGGCCCATATGGCCGAACCAGCCCTCACGGCTCGACCTTTCCTCGATCATGAAACCGAGCGACAGGCCGGGCATGCGGCTGCCGAGCAGTTCGAGCTCCTTGCGGAAGATGATCTCTTCCGGCCGGCGCGCGCAGTTGACGAAGCCGACATCGGTCCAGGGCGCGCAGTCGTTCAGCCAGCGCAGCATCGACATCATCGGCGTAACGCCGGATCCGGCCGAAATGAACAGATATTTGGCCGCCGGATGGCTGTGCAGCGAGAAATCGCCGGCCGGCCCGTAGGCTTTCACATGGACGCCGGGCTTCAGATTGTCGAACATCCAGCGCGTGCCGACGCTTCCGGCCTGCGCTTTGACCGTCACAGAGATCGAGAACGGTCGCGACGGCGAGGACGACAGCGTGTAGGTGCGCATCAGCGGCCCGTCGGCCGTAGGCAATTCCAGCGTCACGAACTGCCCGGGCTTGTAGCGGAACCAGGTCTGATTGTCGGAGCGGAAGGTGAACGTCTTCACTTGCGGCGCCTCGTCGCTGACGCCGATCACTTCCAGCACCTGCAGCCTGTCGTTCCAGGGCGCCATCTCGTCGAGATGGCGATAGAGGCCGAGATCCGTCATCGCGTTCATCTCCTCAGCCTTCAGGCGACGCTGCGCAGCGCCGGGCGACCGTCTTCGGCGAGGCGCGGGCCGATGAAGGAGGCGTACCACTCGACGAACTGGATGACGCCACCCTCATGCAGCGCGGAATAGGGACCGGGCTCGTACGCCGGAGACAGGATGCCGAGCGCGTTTTCCTCCACGATGCGGCGGTCCTGATCGTTGGTCTCGGTCCAGACATGGGTGAGTTCTGTCAGATCGTAGTCGACGCCTTCCGCCGCGTCCTTGTGGACCAGCCATTTCGTCGTCACCGCGGTCTCGGTGGCGCTGATCGGCAGCACACGGAAGGTGACGGCATGGTCGATGAGGATGTGATTCCACGTGGTCGGATAATGGTAATGCATCAACGTCCCGATGCGATCGGCGGCGACGCCGGCGGACAGGTTTTTCGTCACGGCGCGCTTGCCGCTCATCGTGTAGCTGACGGCGTCGCGCAGCAGCGGTGCGCGCGTGGCGCGATATTGCCCGGCCGGATCGATCCGAAACCGGCTCGGCAGACCCGCCGCCTCGCATTTCGCCCAGTGCGCAAGCATTTCCGGGTCGCTGTCGGCACCCTGCACACCTGTCACAGTCGGCGCTTCCGAGAAAGTCTTGCACAGTTCCGGATGGTTGCCGGCGCAATGATAGCACTCGCGGTTGTTTTCCCAGACGAGCTTCCAGTTGCCCTTTTCGATGATCGTCGATTCGAATGCGACCTTCGCCTCGCTCAACCGGTGCGGCAGGAGATAGGGTTCGATCATAGCGCGCATCGGCGCGAAGTCGGCCGGATCCTTTGCCAAACAAATGAAAATGTAGCCGCCGACGCTCTCGCAGGCCACGGGCTTCAGGCCGAACTGGCTTTTGTCGAACCCTTCCGCCATTTGGCGGGCAAACAGCAGCCGCCCGTCGAGCTCGTAAGTCCACTGATGGTAGGGACAGACCAGCTTGGCGGCAGTCCCCCTGTCGGTGTTGCACACGCGGCTGCCGCGATGCCGGCACGAGTTATGGAAAGCGTTGATCCTTCCCTTCTGGTCGCGGACCAGCACCACCGGATAGTCGCCGATCTGAACGGTGATGTAGCTGCCTGGTTTCGGCAGCTCGCAATCATGGCCGATGAACAACCAGTCGCGATACCAGATCAGCTCCATGTCGAGCTTGAAATAGTCGGGATCGGTGTAGAAGGGCTGCTCAAGCGAGTAGCCCGGCTTGCGGCTCTGCAGGAGCCTCAGCATCTCGTTACGCGCATCCATGTCCTGTCCTCGCATCAAGGGCTGAACTGGTGGTGATGGAGAAGAACGATCGGCCCCGGCAGGGCCGGGCACGCGCCGTCCGCCTCTTGACCGCCCACCGCGATCAGTCGGGTTCAAAATGCCTCTGGCTGGTTTCCGGGCTTTGGAGCTGCCCTCGCGGGCGGTCGCAACACCTTCCCAGGCCCCTGGCCCAGTGGTCTCCCGTTGCGACTTCACTCCACCACCGTTGCGGGGGCAGCGCCGGATTTCGACCGGCTTCCCAATTCTCCGCCTCGTCGCGGCGAGGCGGCACCTGAGATGGCCTGATCTAACCACGACAGCCGGTTTTCCGTCGGCATGAAAACGACATCCCATCCATGCGGCGCGACAATAGGCGCCGTGTTCACGGTGCCGATTCCCGTCCCTTTCGCCTTGCCCTCCGGCTTCCGGGGCGAGGTTCGGGAGGGCTTTGATGGTTAATAGTATCAAAAAGTGACTATTAGCAGATTCTAAAATCGAACCGAACGGTTCGTTTCTGTTGACGGTGCGTGCAGAACGTTGTGAACGTCGGTGCTCGGACACACTTGGTGAGCCAACTGTCGAACTCAAATAACTTACTGATTTTATAGCATAAAAATTCGATCATAGGCATGCTTATGAAAACTTCAAGAGGCGGATTCATGGTCCAGACGAAAAAACTTCGTGATTGGAATTCGGCAGTTGGCTCACCCAGATGAGCGCTGTCCGAACGACGCGATTTCATCCCCAAGACACGCCGCTAGACGGACTGAATAAAGATACTGGAGTAGCAAAAATGAAAAAGATTGTTCTCACTGCCGCGGCCCTTCTGGCGATTTCCGGCAGCGCCTTTGCCGGCAGCGACAATTATGGTTCGCAGGCAGCCAATCCGCCGGCCGCCACGGTCGACTCTTCTTACACCGCGTCGGTCCGCAAGTCCGAACCGGCTGAACAGAAGCCTGTCACCACGGGCGCCGACCACAACCTTTTCGGTAACAACTAACAGCCGACTTCGAACGGCGACGGGTTTGCCCGTCGCCTCGGTCGGATCAGGAAATTCAGGAGCACGAAAATGAAGAAGATCGTTCTTGCCGCCGTCGCCTTTTTGGCCGTTTCCGGCACCGCCTTTGCCGGTAGCGATAACTACGGTTCCAACGGCGCCCACCAGCCGGCCGTCGCGGTCGACTCGTCCTATACGGCATCTGTGAACAAGTCGAACCCGGCTGCCGCGCAGAAGCCTGTCACCACGGGCGCCGACCACAACCTTTTCGGCAACAACTAACAGCCGACTTTGAACCGGCGACGGACCCGTCCGTCGTCTCGGATCAAGAAATCCAGGAGTACGTAAAATGAAAAAGACTATTCTTGCCACCGCGGTTCTCATGGCGGTTTCCACGGCTGCTTTTGCGGGTAGCGATAACTACGGCAACAGCGGCGCCAACCAGCCGGCTCCCGCCGTGGATACGACCCGCACCTCGTCGATCGGAACCGACTCGCCTGTCTACAAGCTGCTGAATTCGTCGAGCGACGCGCAGAAGTCGGCTCCGCAGGGCAGCGACCGGGATCACTTCGGCAATCATTAACAGCCGACCGTGATTTTTGAAAACAGCAGCGGTGGGCCAAGGCCCGCCGCTTTTTCTTTGCCGCAGCGGCTCTGCGCGCTCAGGCCGCCTTCGCTTCCTCGCGATGCAGCGTGAAGGAATGGCCATCGGCGTCGAAGATGTGCAGATCGCCGGCGCTCGCGTTGAGCCGCAGCGTCTCGCCGCGCTTGACCTCGACATTGCCGGGCAGCTTGGCGACCAGCGGCAGATCGGCGCGGCCGATATCGATATAGACCAGCTGAACCTCGCCGAGCTGCTCAATATAGTCGACCTTGCCCTCGAAGAGGTAATCGGAACCGGTGGCGATCACGAGATCCTCCGGCCGCACGCCGAAACTCACCGCGGCGCCATTCGCCGAGGCTGGTGTCGCGATCGGCACGGTCGCCTTGCGGTCGCCGACATGGCTGACCACCGTCGGATTGCCTGCCTTCTCGATCTTTGCCGGCAATATGTTCATCGCCGGCGAGCCGATGAACTGGGCGACGAACAAATTGCCCGGCCGCTTGTAGAGCTCCATCGGCGTGCCGACCTGCTCGACCCGGCCTTCCTTCAGCACCACGATGCGGTCCGCCAGCGTCATCGCCTCAACCTGGTCATGCGTCACATAGATCATGGTGGTGTTCGGCATCGATTCCTTGAGCTTGGCGATCTCGATGCGGGTGGCGACGCGCAGTGCTGCGTCAAGGTTCGACAGCGGCTCGTCGAACAGGAACACTTTCGGGTTGCGCACGATCGCGCGGCCGATCGCGACGCGCTGGCGCTGGCCGCCCGACATCGCCTTGGGCAGGCGATCGAGATATTTGGTGAGTTGCAGGATTTCGGCCGCCTGGCGCACCCGCTTGTCGATCTCGGCCTTGCTTTCCTTGCCGATCTTCATCGAGAAGGCCATGTTGTCGTAGACGGTCATGTGCGGATAGAGCGCATAGGACTGGAACACCATGGCTATGCCGCGCTTCGACGGCGGCACGTCGTTCACCACCTCGCCATCGATCTTCAGCTCGCCCGAGGTGATCTCCTCGAGACCCGCGATCGACCGCAGCAAGGTCGACTTGCCGCAACCCGAAGGCCCGACGAAGACGATGAACTCGCCCGATTTGATGTCGAGGTCGATGCCGTGAAGAATGTTGAGGTTGCCGTATGATTTCTTCACCTGGTTGAGCGTGACATCGGCCATGTTTTTCCTCTCCCGTTGATCTCTGTCTGCAAGTTCAATCGATGCGCCCGAACCAGGCGCCGTATCCGCCGAGGCGGACCGGCCCGCTGCCAGTCTGTCCCGAAAAGCCATGCCCGGGCAAGGGCTGCAGCGAGCCTCGGCCCAGATCGACCTCGGCGGGCTTGCCGCCGAGGTTGAAAACGCAGACGATCCGCTCATTGCCCTCGCGGCGGGTGAAGGCCACGGTGTCGCCGTCGCTTTCGATGAAGTCGATATCGCCCTTGACCAGCGCCGGATGCTGGCGACGAAAGGCGAGGAAGCGGCGGTAATGCTCGAGCAGCGAGGTTGCGTCGCCCTGTTGCACGTTGACGGCTTGCGACAGGTGCTTGCCCGGGACCGGCAGCCAGGGCTTCGCGGTCGAGAACCCGCCATTCTTGGCGGCGGCATCCCACACCATGGGCGTGCGACAGCCGTCGCGACCCTTGAACTCCGGCCAGAAGCGGATGCCGTAGGGGTCCTGCAGGTCCTCGAATTTCAGCTCGGCCTCGTCGAGGCCGAGCTCCTCGCCCTGATAGATGCACACCGAGCCGCGCAGCGACATCAGAAGCGCCGAGATCACCTTTAGATAGGCGGTCGAGTCTGCTTCGTTGGCCGCCCAGCGCGAGGCGACGCGCATCACGTCATGGTTCGAGAAGGCCCAGCACGACCAGCCGTCGCTGGCGACCCGGCCGAAGGCTTCCAGCACCGCGCGCACTTTCGCCGCGCTGATCTTCTCCGGCGCCAGGAAGTCGAAGGAATAGCACATATGCACGCGCTTGCCGTCGGCGGTATAGGCGGCGACAACTTCCAAGCCGCGCTGGGAGTCGCCGACTTCGCCGACGGCAGCCTGCGCCGGATATTCATCCAGAAGCGCGCGGAAGCGTTCGAGGAAGCCGAGATTCTCCGGCCGGCTCTTGTCGTAGATATGGTCCTGGTAATTGTAGGGATTGACCGCCGGCGCCGTCTGGTCATTGCGCTGTTCCGGCGGCAGCGGCGGGTTGTCCTCCAGCCCCTGGCTGTGGAAATAGAAATTGATCGTGTCGAGCCGAAAGCCGTCGACGCCGCGCTCCAGCCAGAAGCGGGTGATGTCGAGCAGCGCGTCCTGGACTTCCGCGTTGTGGAAATTAAGGTCGGGCTGCTCGGCCAGGAAATTGTGCATGTAATATTGCTGGCGGCTGGTGTCCCATTGCCAGGCCGAGCCGCCGAAGATGGACAGCCAGTTATTGGGCGGCGTGCCGTCCGGCTTGGCGTCGGCCCACACATACCAGTCGGCTTTCGGGTTGTTGCGGCTGGAACGGCTTTCCTTGAACCAGGGGTGGATGTCGGCGGTGTGCGACAGCACCTCATCGATCATCACCTTGAGGCCGAGCCGGTGGGCTTCCGTCACCAGCGCGTCGAAATCGGCCAGCGTGCCGAACATCGGATCGACGTCGCAATAATCCGACACGTCATAGCCGAAATCCTTCATCGGCGATTTGAAGAAAGGCGAGATCCAGATGGCGTCGACGCCGAGCGAAGCGATGTAGGGCAGGCGCTGAACGATGCCCTTCAGGTCGCCGATGCCGTCGCCGTTGGAGTCCTGATAGGAGCGCGGATAGATCTGGTAGATCACCGCGCCCCGCCACCAATCGCGGTCGATCGCAGGGTCTGGGGCGGGGTCTGGTCTCGAAGTCGCCTTCAAAGCCGATTGCATGTCTTCAACCTCCTTTCACCGAGCCGGCAAGCAGCCCGCGGACGAAATAGCGCTGCAGCGAGAAGAACACGATCAGCGGCACGATGATGGTGATGAACGCCGATGTCGTCAGGATCTCCCAGTTGCCGCCGCGTGAGCCGAGCAGCGCGTTGAGCTTGGCCGTCAGCACGATCTGATCGGGCGCCGTGCCGAGGAAAACCATCGCCACCAGGAGATCGTTCCATACCCACAGGAACTGGAAGATGGCGAAGGAGGCAAGCACCGGGAACGACAGCGGCAGCACGATCTTGACGAAGATCTCGAAATCGCTGGCGCCGTCGATGCGCGCCGATTCCATGATCTCGCGCGGCAGGCCGGCGATGTAGCTCCTGAGCAGGTAGATGGCGAAGGGCAGGCCAAAGCCGGTATGCGCCAGCCAGATGCCGAGATAGGTCTTGGAGGGCACGCCGAAGAAGGTGCCGACGCCGTTATAGAGCTTGAGCAGCGGGATGAGCGACATCTGCAACGGGACGACAAGGAGGCCGATAATGACGGCAATCAGCAGCGCCCGCCCCGGAAAGCGCATCCATGCAAGAGCATAGGCCGCGAAGGCCGCGATCAGGATGGGGATGATCGTTGCCGGAATGGTCACCGTCAGCGAGTTCATGAACGAGCGGCCGATGCCTTCGGAAAACAGCACGGCATCGTAGTTCGCGGTGGTGAATTTCGGCGGCGCCGAGGAGGCGAAATAGACGCGCTGGCCGCGGTCGCCTTCGAATGCCTTCGGCGAGGCGAGCACGAAGCTGCCGTCCGCATTAACCTGCAAGGTGACGCCGTCGCCGAGATCGGCCGCCGTGCCGGCCTTGTACTGCGTCGGAGCCGCCGCCTTTGTGCCGAAGGCGCTGATGGCGCGTTTGGCGCCGTCGCCGAAGACGTTGCCTTCGATGACATACTTGCCGTCCTTCTGCGTCTGCGCCGAGGCGGCCGGCAGCCGTCCGGCCTCGGTCTGGCTGGAACTGGCGAACGAATTCCACCAGCCCGACGCGATGATCTGGTCCTTGTCGCGCAGCGACGATACGAGAATGCCGAGCGTCGGGATGGTCCAGATGACGACGAAGACCAGCACGGCGATATGAACCCCGAAGCGGCCGACGAAGGACTTTCCGGTGGACGCGGCCATCTCAATGCCCTCCCGTCTCTTTGTTGGCCTGGCGGATGTTCCAGACCATGATCGGAATGACCGCGATCATGATGATGATGGCGATGGTCGCGCCGCGGCCGAAATCGCCGCCGCCGCGGAACATCCAGTCGAACATCAGATTGGCCAGCACCTGGCTGTTCCATTGGCCGTTGGTCATGGTCAGCACGATGTCGAACACTTTCAGCACCAGGATGGTGATGGTGGTCCACACCACCGCGATGGTGCCCCAGATCTGCGGCACCATGATCTTCCAGAAGATCTGGAACGGGTTGGCGCCGTCGATCACCGCCGCCTCGAGCGTCTCTTCCGGGATGCCGCGCAGCGCCGACGACAGGATGACCATCGCAAAGCCGGTCTGGATCCAGATCAGGATCACCATGAGGAAGAAATTGTTCCAGAACGGCAGCGATATCCACACCTGCGGCTGGCCGCCGAAATACTGAATAATGGCATTGAGCAGGCCGATCTGCACCTGGCCCTCGCCGCGATACTCGTAGATGAATTTCCAGATCACGCTGGCGCCGACGAAGGAGATCGCCAGCGGCAGGAAGATCAGGCTCTTGGCAATCGTGCCCCACCAGATCTTGTCGGTGAGCACGGCGATGATCAGCCCCAGGAAGGTGCAGGCCGCCGGCACCACCGCCAGCCACAGGATGTTGTTGAGGATCGAGTTGCGGAAATCGTGGTCGCCGAACGCCCACTCGTAATTGGCGAGGCCGACGAAATTCTGGCCGCCGCGATCGAGGAAGGAGAGCCGCAGCGTCTCGATAACCGGATAGATGAGATAGATGGTGAGGATGATCATCGCCGGGCCGACGAACAGCCAGGGCCGCACTAGTCCCTGACGGCGCAGATTGTCGACGGCTGCCGCGCCAGAGACGCCGCGCGACGGGAAAACGAGATCGAGCAGTTTGTTGGCGCCCCAGAAATAGGCGACACAGCCGCCGACGCCGATGATGATGACGAATATGGCCGAGAAAATCTGAGCCGCCATGGGTCCCTCTCCCTGCGCATGACCGGCCGGCCAGGGCTGGCGGTCGGATGCACCGACTTTCGGTTATTCGGAACAATCGAAACGCGAAGGCTTCCGGCGTGGACCGCCGGTCGGATCCGGGCCGTAGCCCGGATCCAGGTGGAGGATGAGGAGAATATCAGGCCACGCGCGGCGGCCTGTTTGCCGGATGGCTACTTGATTGCATCCCAGCTTTTCTGGATGTCGGCGGCGACGTCCTGCGCGGACTTGCCGCCGACCAGGTCGATCATGCCGGTCCAGAACGAGCCCGCGCCGACCTTGCCGGGCATCAGGTCGGAGCCGTCGAACCGCACCGTGGTGGCTCCAACGAGGATCTCGCCCTGCTTCTTCAGCGCGTCGCTGCCATAGGCGTCCTTGTTGGCGGCCTTGAAGGGGGTGACGAAGCTCTTCTGCGCCATCCACAATTCATGCGCGAGCGGCATCTGCAGGAACTTGATGAACTCGCGTGAGGCCTTGGAGTCCTTGGTGATCATCACCAGCGTTCCGGCCACTTCCAGCGGCGTGCCCAGTTCCGGCTTGGAGGCGTAGGGCGGATAGGGGAAGAAGTCCGCATCCTGGCCGAGCTTCACGTTTTCTGGGAAGAAAGACGGAATGAACGATGCCTGATGGTGCATGTAGCACTTGGGCGGCACGGTGAAGAGGCCCTTCGGGCTGTCGCGGAAGTCGGTCGCCGCGACCGCCTTGGCGCCGCCGTCCACCATCTTGTCGTCGGTGGCGATCTTGCCGAAGACGTCGATGGCATTGACCACGGCCGGGTCGGTGAACGGGATTTCGTTCTTCACCCACTTGTCATAGACCTCCGGGGGCTGCGTGCGCAGCATGATGTCCTCGACCCAGTCGGTCGCCGGCCAGCCGGTGGCGCCGCCGGAGCCGAGCCCGATGCACCAGGGCTTGCCGCCATCCGCGACGATCTTCTTCTCAAGATCGGCAAGCTCTTCCTGGGTCTTCGGCACCTTGTAGCCGGCCTCCTGGAAATTATCCGGCGAGTACCAGACCAGGCCTTTCACGTCGATCTTGTAGGGGAAGGCATAGAAGCCAGGCTTGCCGTCCTTGCCGGTATAGGTGCCGAGCTTGGCCCATGAGTCGCCGGCGGCGTAGTTTTCCTTGATCCAGGCGGCGACGTCGTCGCCCAAGGGGGTCAGCACGCCCTTGGAAGCAAGGTCCTGGATCAGGCCAGGCTGCGGCAGGACGGCGATGTTGGGCGGGCTGCCGGCCTGGGTGTCGATGACGATCTGCTGCTCATAATTCTCGGACGAGGAATATTTGACCTCGGCGCCGGTCGCTTCCTGGAAATAGTCGAGAACCGAGCGCACGAGCGTCTCGTCCTCGCCGCGCCACGGCCCGAAGATCGTCAGCGTCTCGCCCTTGAGGTCGACCTTTTTGAGGTCGTCGTAATTCGCCCAATGAAATTTCGAATCCTCGCCCGGCTTGAACTTCAGTTCGGCATGGGCCGGCAGGCCAAGGGTGAGCGCAGCGAACGCGGCACCCAAGAGAAGCATTTTCTTCATCGCAGTCCTCCCAGTGTTGAGACAGTTCGGACGAAACCTCCATTTCGTCCGCCGACGCCCACGGAACTGTGACTCAGCGAGAAGGCAACCGCAACCTTTCGAAGAGTGTTCCAAAGCGCTTTGGCTAACTTGATCTCGCCATTGAATTCTCACCAAGTCAAGAGGCTCATGTTGCTAATCGATTTAAAAAGGGCCGAATGCTTTAGGGAAGTGCAGTGCAGCAAGCTTTTTTGGCGCTGCAGCAGCAATTCTGGCTTCAAACAAGGTCGATGCGCCTCTAAGGTCGCCTCGTCTGGCGATCGCGCCAGTCATCATCGGATCGATAAAATTGAAAGCGCTTTGAGGCTGGAGGCCTCCGATGAACCTTAAGCAACTGTCGCACATGCTGTCGCTTTCGCAGACCACGGTCAGCCGGGCATTGAACGGCTACCCCGAGGTCAGCGAGGAAACCCGGCGCCGGGTGATGGACGCCGCCAAGCGCCATGGTTATCGGCCGAACCCCAGTGCGCGCCGGCTCGCCACCGGGAAGTCGGGCATGATCGGCTATGTGCTGCCGACGGGTGCATCCGTCGACATCGATCCGCATTTCGTCGAATTTCTCTCCGGCCTCGGCGACTATGCCCGGTCGCACGAGCTCGACCTGGTGCTGTCGCCCGCCGATGCCGACGATGAGGAGACCACCTACCGCCGCATCGTCGCCAACCGGCAGGTCGACGCCGTCTACATCTCCTCGCCGCGTCCGGCTGACCGGCGGCTGGCCCTGGTCAACACATTGGGCATACCCTTTATCGTCCATGGCCGCAGCGAAGGTTTGGATTTCGATTATCCCTATCTCGACATCGACAATGAGGGCGCCTTCCACGAAGCGGCGCGGCTGCTTCTTCAGCTCGGCCACAAGCGCCTGGCGCTGATCAATGGCAATGAGCGCGAGACCTTCGCCATCCACCGCGAGCGTGGCGTGCGGCGGGCGCTTGCCGCAAGCGGGATGACGCTCGGCGAGCGCCACATCCGCTCGGTGGCCATGACCGAGGAAAACGGCTATCGCGCCGCCCGTCGCCTGCTCGAGGAAGCCGAGCCGCCGACGGCGATCGTCTGTTCTAGCCTGATCATGGCACTGGGCGTCGTGCGCGCCGTGCGCGATCTTGGCCGGGCCATCCCGGGCGACCTGTCGCTGGTCGCCCATGACGACGTCTTCCCCTGGCTGCGGCCGGAGAATTTCCCGGTGCCGCTGTCGACGACACGCTCCTCGATCCGTCTCGCCGGCGCCCGCGTCGCCGAGCGGCTGGCGGCGCGCATATCGGGGCTGGAGGAGGGGGCGCGCGGGGAAGTTTGGCCGGTGGATTTGGTGGTGCGGGGATCGGTGGCCGGCGCGCCGGTGTAGGCCACACGGTCCAACAGCTTCGCCGACTGCTTCCAGGCTACCGTTGCTGTCGTGGGACAACGATCCGCCTTCGGCTGCTTCTGATATTGAACGGCCACAACCGGTAAGCCAGGCCGGTCAACCGTCCTTCAGGGTGCGCCATTTGCCTACATTCCCGTTCACCGAAGCGGATCCGATCCAATACCCTGGGCCGCCGCCCAAGATTTCTGAGGTGGTGATCATCGGTGGCGGTGTCATCGGTGTAACGACGGCCCTGTTCCTTGCCTCCCGAAACATCCCGGTGACACTGCTGGAAAAGGGTCGCGTCGCCGCCGAACAATCCTCGCGAAATTGGGGCTGGATCAGAAAGCAGGGGCGGGACGCGGATGAACTGCCGATCGTCATCGAGGCAATCCGCCTGTGGCGGCAACTGGCCGAGGAATGTGGCGAAGACATCGGGCTAACCCAGACAGGCGTGACCTATCTGGCGAACGCGGACAAGGACATGGCCAAGTTCGAAGAGTTCATGAGGATCGCCGCGATCCATGAGCTCGACACGCGTCTCCTGGACGCGGGCGAAACCGCGAAACTCATCACCGGCATGTCGCGCAAATTCAAGGGCGCGATGACGACGCCCTCCGACATGCGCGCGGAACCGTGGTTGGCGGTGCCGGCGCTCGCCAGGCTTGCCGTGCGAAAAGGCGCCCGGATCGTGGAGAATTGCGCGGCGCGAACCCTCGACATCGCGGCCGGCAGGATCAAGGGCGTGTGGACCGAGGCGGGATATATCGAGGCCTCCACCGTGCTGGTCGCGGGCGGCGCCTGGTCCTCCCTGTTCCTGGCGAGGCACGGCGTATCCATCCCCCAGCTCAGCGTCCGGGTGACCGTGGCCGCAACGGAGCCCTTGCCCGAGATCTATGCAGGCGCGGCCGCCGACGATCACATCGCATTCCGGCGCAGGCAGGATGGCGGATATACGCTAGCCGCGGGCGGCAGCCACTTGCTGTACCTGGGGCCTGACGCATTCCGGCACTTCACCAAATATATTCCCGCTCTCAGGGACAATCCCTTCGGAACGCGCTATTTCCCCTTCGCTCCATCGGGCTACCCCGATGGTTGGGCGACGCCGCGCGATTGGGCGCCGGATTCAGAGAGTCCTTTCGAGAGAATGCGGGTGCTCAACCCGGCCCCAGAGCCGGCAAAGCTTCGTTCGATCGAGCGCAATTTCAAACAGCTTTTCCTACAGTTTGAGAAAGCTCGCTTGAAGGTCGGCTGGGGCGGCATGATCGACGCCATGCCTGACGTCGTCCCCGTGGTGGATCGGGTCCAGGCGATCGGCGGTCTTTTCGTCGCGACAGGAATGAGCGGCCACGGCTTCGGCATCGGACCTGGCATGGGCCGCGTCGTCTCCGACATGATCCAGGGAAACGATCCCGGCCACGACCTCAGCCGCTTCCGGCTGCCGCGCTTCTACGATGGAAGCCCTGTGCGGCTAGGGCCGGCGCTTTGAATCGGCCGCTCTCGCACCACGCACAGGCTTGAGCTGCGCCATCGATCGCTCTTTTGGGAGAGCCGCCGTCAGGCGGCGCCGGCCGTCAGCGCTTTCCAGGCTGCATGCGAGTCCATGTAGTCCCGCCAGCGGGCGATTCTCCGATTTTCCAGCTCGATGATCGAACAGAACCGGTTCTGGTAGTCGGCGCCCGTCGCGAGGATCGTCCCATGGACTTCGTATTCGAGAATGATGACCTTGCCATTGTCCGCCTGGTTTACGATCAACCTGTCGGCGGACCGGAGCCTGATGCTGCCGACATATCCCCTGAACTGCTCCATCAGCTTGGCGCGTCCCCGGATCAGGCGAGGCCAGCCAAGGTCGTAGCGGACCTCGTAAGCGATGTCGTCGGAGAGGATGTCGAAGAAATGCTCACCGTCGACGAGATCCCCCAGCGCTCTTCGGACCAGGTCAAAATAGGGTTCGGCGCCCGCATAGGCGGAGTATTTCGTGCCAGGCATTCTGACTTCTCCACGAGTTGCAACTTCACTTTCCACGTGCTGCCGTTGTGGGATGGCTCCGCCCCTGTCCCTGATAAGCAAAACGTCCGATGACGGCCATCGGCTGCGTGGTCACCCGATCGCTTCCGGAGCCCATGCGGCCGCGTTTCGGCGGGCGAAGTCCTGGAAGCTGGTTGCCGGCCGGCCCGTTACCTTTTCGATATCGTCGTTCGGCCGTGACCCGTTGACCGAGGGTGGCAGGCAGGACGCCGGCGACGAGATCCACCTCGGCTGATACGTCGATCGAGTTTGGGCCCAAGTCCGTCTAGGCGAAAACCTCACTCCTTCGCTGCTTCCGCCGCCTTCGTATCGATCAGTCCATAGCCGAAATCATTGTCCCGCCCCTTGGGCCCGAGATCCTTCGCCGTTTCCGCCAGCGCCTTCTCGATCTCGTCGGCCGAGCGGTCGGGCGCGGCGTGGATCAGGTTCGCAATGGCGCCCGACACGACGGCGGCGGCGAAGGATGTGCCGGTCACCACGTCCGAGCCCGCTCCGCTCGGCGCCACCATCTCGACGCCCGGGGCCGAGATGAAGACATAGGCGCCGCGATTAGCCTGCGGCATCAGCCCGTCCCTGGCGTCGGTCGCGGTCACCGCGATGACGCCGTCGAAGGCGGCCGGGTAGCCATAGGGTGCCTTGGGGCCGTTGTTGCCCGCGGCCGCCACCAGCACCATCCCTTGCGCCCGGGCATTGCGGCAGGCGGTGCCGAGCAGGTCGTTCTTCGGACCGACGAAGCTCATATTGATGATGCGAACATTCTGCTCGGCCGCCCAGTCCAGCGCCGACAGGATGACGTCCATCGTCGACTTGCCGCCCTCGAAGGCACGCGCGTGATAGATTTTCGCGCCCGGCGCCATGCCCTCCAGCGGACCGACGCCGGCGATCAGCCCGTCCACAGAGGTGCCGTGGTCGCGCTTCTCGATCGGCACGTTGGGCATGGCGTCATATTGCTCGGCAATGACGCCGGCGAGCGCCGGGTTGGTGTCGTCGATGCCGGTGTCGATGACGGCGACGCGCACATTCTCGCCGCTTGCTTGGCTTGCGTCGAGCGCGATGCGGTCGAAGGCGTAGTTCACGATGCCGGCCGCCTGCTGCAGCGTGTAGATATGGTTCGGCTCGCGCCGCTGCGTCCGGCCGTCGGCGGCAAGCTGCGCCAGCACCACGCCGACAGGCCGCCCGTCGGTGATGCCGAAGCGCACCAGCGTCGAGCCAAGCAGCCGCGACTGGCGCTGCGAACGGACCTGCAGGCCGAAAGAATTGGCGATCTGCTGCACGACGCCGGCATCGCCGGCGACCGTCACCAGCACCTCGTCGGGCACGAACTCGCCGGCGATGGCGCGCGGCGGTTCAGCCAGATTGAGGCCTTGCGGCACGGTGACTGGCCCGCTCAGAGCAGGTGCGGGTCCGGTGTTGCCGGAACCGTTCGACGACGATGAGCCGTTGGACGGTGCTGGCGTTTGCGGCGCAGGGCCCGCCGGCGGGTTCGGAAAGAGATCGACGATCAGCGCCGGCAGGAACACCGCGCCGCCCGGAATGCCTGGCGTTCCTCCGCCATTCTTGGCACCGCCGTCCTTGTCGCAGTCGCTGCCGGCCGCTGTCGTGCGGTTCAGGCAATCGACCTGTTTTTGCGTCAGGCTGGGGTCGTTGGTCTGCGCGAACGAAGGAGCGGCGACCAAGGTCGCCGCGAGGATCACCGCACGAAGAATGACCGCCTTAGCCGCCATCGACCGGTTTCCTTCCCTGGATCACAGTATCTGCGAAAGGCTGGGCGGCAACAAGGCCGACAAGCCTGTCGTAATCGGCCGCCGTGCTGGCCGGGATCGTCAAATGGAACACACCGTCGGCGGTCGGGCCGCCGGCGATCTTCAGTCCGTTCTGGCCGAGAAAGGCGGCGATGTCGGCCATCTTCGCATCCGGCTTGAACTTGACCAGGGCGAAGGGCAGCTTCGCCAGATCGCCCTGCGCCCCGGCCACCTCGAAATCGTTGCCCTTGCCGCCCGGCCGTTCGAAGGACTGCACGATGACCAGCGCCAGCAGCGCAGCGGCCGCCGCCCAGGCGACGCCGGCCGGCATCGCCGTCACCCTGCCGAAGACTTTCGCCAGCCAGGATTGGCCTGGCGCGCGCACCGGGCCGGCCTCGGCGTCGAGCGCCTTGGCAAAACGGCTGAGCGCATCGGCCGGCGGGCGGATCGCCTCGTTGGCGGCGGCGGTGCCGGAGAATTCGGCTTCCGCTTCGCCAAGGGCGGCCATCGCCGCCGGATCGGTGGCCAGCCACTCCTCGACGGCCTCCAGCTCGGCGCCTTCCAGCGAGCCGTTCAGATAGAACGGCAGCAGCGTCTCCATCTCGTCGCGGCGCGACATCTTTTCAGCGGCGCTCATGGCCACCCCCTGTCGTAACCGGCGGCCTTGAGGGCTTCGCCGAGTTTCTTGCGGGCGTAGAACATTCTCGTCTTGACGGTCGCGACCGGAATGCCGAGCACCTCGCCGATCTCGGTCACCGACTGGCCATGGTAATAGGCAAGGTCGATCACCGTGCGATGTTCCTCGGCCAAGGCGTCGACAAAACGGCGCAAGGCGGCGGCCTTGTCTTCCTTCATGGTGACGACTTCCGGCGTGTCGGCACTGTCGGGGACCTGTGCCGCATCATCGTCGTCGATCCAGTCTTCCTTCTTCTTGCGCAGCGAAGACAGCGCCTTGAAGCGGGCGATGCCGAGCAGCCAGGTGGAAACTTCAGAGCGGCCCTCGAAGCCGGGCGCCTGCTTCCACAGCTCCAGAAAAACCTCGTTTGCGATATCGTCGGCCATCATTTCCGATCCCGTCTGGCGCGCCACGAAGCGGTAGATTCGCGCGTGGTGACGCATGAACAGGAGCCCAACGGCGGCCCGGTCGCCCTTCGCGACCCGGTCTACAAGCGCGCGATCGGTTTCCGTCGCCGCGTTCATGGCCGGTCGAGCCGCCTGGCTCCTCGAAGCTCTGTCGCTGATCGGTTCAAAAAGGTTCACCCTCCGCCGAGGAATTTTCGGAGGCTAACCGAAGAAACGGAGCGTTGCCAGTAGGGGCACTCTTCCCTCTCCTTGTGGCAGAAGGTGGATCGGTGCGTCAGCGCCGAGACGGATGGAGATGTTTCAGCGGAGTGAGGCGCTGGAGTTCCCTGGAGCCTCCCTCACCCGTGGCCTTCGGCGACATCTTCCCCACAAGGGCCACAAGAGGGAAGGGAAAGACCGCGCTTACCTCAAAAACGCCTTCGCCTTCATCGTCTCGGGTATTTCCACGCCGAGCCGACTCAGCACCGTCGGCGCGAGTTGCAACTGGTCGAGCAGCTTGTCGGCCTCAGGCCCTTCGGCCGGCCCGAAATAATAAAGCGCGAAGTCCTGCATGTCGTCGTCATGGCCGCCATGGTGGCCGCGGTCGGTCTGGCCGTGGTCGGCCGTCACGATCACCTCATAGCCGGCGGCGCGCCACTGCGGCAGGAAGGCGGCGAGCATGCCGTCCATGGCGTAGCAGGCATGGTCCATCTCGATGCAGCCATGGCCGAAGCGGTGGCCCATCGAATCCAGCGTGCAGGTGTGCAGGATGCCGTAGTCGATGCCGTGGCGCTTCGCCAGCATGGTCAGCGTCGCGAACAGGTCGATGTCGCTCGGCGTCATCTGATTCTTGAGATTGTAGCCAGTCATCGTGTGGAAGCGGCCATGCGTGATCGGCCCGCTTGGATCGTCGAACTCCAAATCCTCGACAAGGTCGAACGGAAAGCTGCGGAAGAATTCCGACCAATAGGAATGGGTCACGGCGCCCGTCTTGCCGCCGGCCTTGCTCACCTCCGAGAAGATATCCGGCTGCGTGACGCGAAAACGGTTCTCGTTGGAAAGGATGCCATGCACTTGCGGCGTCACCCCTGTGTGGATCGAGGCGTAGCAGCAGGCGGAGGTCGACGGCAGCACGGAGCGCATCTTCCACACCTGCGCCTCGCCCGATTGCGCCCAGCCCTCGAGATTGCCCATCAGCCGGCGCCAGTTTCGGTAGGGCACGCCGTCGAGGATGATGAGCAGCAGTTTGGATTTGAGCGCCACGGAGCGTTCCTGTGATTGTTCTTCGAAACGAAAGCGCCGCGTGTCGCGTGGACAGGCGGCACGCTTGTCTAGGATTAGCCCCAGATGAAGCGTTCAGCCAGCACTCGTTGGGGGCGCAGCCGGCCGCTTTGCAGCCGCATGACAATGGCCGGCCGGGTGCCGCTTTTGAGGTGGCCCTCTCTTTGTTTTGACGCAATCCGGACGGAAGCCGCTTCACACGTTCTTGGAATTGCTTCAGTTTCCGGCGCTCTCCATGCGCCGCCCTTTGATCGCCTTCTCCAGCCAGCCGATTTCCATCTCGGGCACGGAGGACAAGAGCAGGTCCGTATAGGCGTCGAAGGGCGGCGTCAGCACCTTGCTCTTGGAGCCGTAGCGCACCACCTCGCCGCGATACATCACCGCGATCGAATCGGCGATCGACTTCACCGTTGCCAGATCGTGGGTGATGAACAGATAGGCGACGTTTTCGTGCTGCTGCAGGTTCAAGAGCAGCTTGAGGATGCCGTGCGCGACCAGCGGATCGAGCGCCGAGGTCACCTCGTCGCAGATGATCAGCTTCGGCTTGGCGGCGAGCGAGCGCGCGATGCAGACGCGCTGCTTCTGGCCGCCGGACAGCTCGGCCGGATAGCGATCGACGAAACCCTTGCCCATCTCGATCTCGTCGAGCAGTTCGGCGACACGCTTGTCGCGCTCGCGTCCCTTCATGCCGAAATAGAACTCGAGCGGCCGGCCGATGATGGTGCCCACCGTCTGGCGCGGATTCATCGCCACGTCGGCCATCTGGTAGATCATCTGCAGCTGGCGCAGATCCTCCTTCGGCCTGTCGGCCAGCCTGTTGGCAAGCGGCCTGCCGTCGAAGGTGACGGTGCCCTCCTCGGGAGGCAACAGGCCGGTGATGGCGCGCGCCAGCGTCGACTTGCCGGAGCCGCTCTCGCCGACCACGGCGAGCGTCTGGCCCGGGTAGATGTCGACCGAGACGTTCTTCAGTACCTTCACATGGCCACCGCCATAGGCGGCGGTGACGTTCTTCACCGATAGGAAAGGCGCCGTGCCCGGCTGCTGTTCCTTGTGCTCGATCTCATGCACCGAAACCAGTGCGTTGGTGTATTCCTGGCGCGGCTCCTTGATGATCTGCCGTGTGCCGCCCCACTCCACCAGCCGGCCATGGCGCAGCACCATGATCTCGTCCGACACCTGGGCGACGACGGCAAGGTCATGCGTGATGTAGAGGGCCGCCACATGCGTGTCGCGAATGGCGTCCTTGATCGCGGCCAGCACGTCGATCTGCGTCGTCACGTCGAGCGCCGTGGTCGGCTCATCGAAGACGATGAGGTCGGGCTCCGAGCACAGCGCCATGGCCGTCATGACGCGCTGCAGCTGGCCGCCGGAGACCTGGTGCGGATAGCGCTCGCCGATCATTTCGGGATTGGGAAGACTGAGCTTCTTGAACAGCGCAACGGCTCGCTTCTCGGCCTCGGCGCGGGTCGCGGTGCCGTGCAGGAGGGCCGCCTCGACCACCTGGTCGATCAGCTTGTGCGCCGGGTTGAAGGCGGCCGCCGCCGACTGCGCGACATAGCAGACCTCGCGTCCGCGCAGCGCCCGCACGCCCTTCGGTCCGGCTTTCAGGATGTCGCGGCCGTTGAGGATCACCTCGCCGCCGGTAATGCGCACGCCGCCGCGGCCATAGGCCATGGACGACAGGCCGATGGTTGATTTGCCGGCGCCGGATTCACCGATCAGGCCGAGCACCTTGCCCTTTTCCAATGTCAGCGAGACATCGTGCACGAGCGTGATCGTCTTCGGCGCTTCGCCCGGCGGGTAGACTGTCGCCTCGATGCGGAGATTGCGGATATCGAGGAGCTTGCCTGAACTTGCCTTGGAGTCAGCCATCAGCCGCGTCCTCCCTTCAGACTCGTCGTGCGGTTGAGCACCCAGTCGGCGACGAGGTTGACCGAGATCGCCAGCACGGCGATCGCCGCGGCCGGGATCAGCGCCGCCGGAATGCCGAAGACGATACCGTCCTTGTTCTCCTTGACCATGCCTCCCCAATCCGAATCCGGCGGCTGCACGCCGAGGCCGAGGAAGGACAGCGCCGACAGGAAGAGCACCGCGAAGATGAAGCGCACCCCGAGCTCCGCCACCAGCGGCGACAGCGCGTTGGGCAGGATCTCGCGGAAGATGATCCAGGCCTTGCCTTCGCCGCGCAGCTTCGCCGCCTCGACGAAATCCATGACGTTGATGTCGACGGCGACGGCGCGCGACAGCCGATAGACCCGGGTGGAATCGAGGATGCCCATGACCAGGATCAGGGTCAGCGTGTTGGTCGGCAGCACCGACAACACGACGAGGCCGAAGATCAGAGTCGGGATCGACATCAGAAGATCGACGAAGCGCGACAGCAACGTGTCGAACCAGCCGCCGAACACCGCGGCCGTGAAGCCGAGGATCGAGCCCAGCGAGAAGGACAGCGCCGTCGCCGCCACCGCGATCTCCATGGTGATGCGGGCACCATAGATCATGCGCGAGATGAGATCGCGGCCGAGATTGTCGGTGCCGAGCCAATGAGCGGCCGACATCGGCTCCCACACGTCGCCGACGATCTCGCCATTGCCGTGCGGGGCGACCCAGGGCGCGAAGATAGCGCAGAACGCGAAAGCGCCGGTCAGGATCAGTCCGATCCAGGCGGTGACTGGGATTTGTCGTAGCGCCATTCGCCTCAGTTTCCCTTCTGGTCGTCTTGCATCCGGCCCGTCATTTCGGATGTCTCAGCCGCGGATTGGCCACGATGGCGGCGATGTCCGCGACGATGTTGAGCGTGATGTAGACCGCGGCGAAGATCAGGCCGACCGCCTGCACCACCGGCACATCGCGCTTGGCGACATGGTCGACCAGATACTGTCCCATGCCCGGATATACGAAGATCACCTCTACCACCACGACGCCGACGATGAGATAGGCGAGGTTGAGCATGACGACGTTGACGACCGGTGCGATCGCGTTCGGGAAAGCATGCTTGCGGATGATGTCGAAGGGTTTCAGCCCCTTGAGCTCGGCCGTCTCGATATAGGCCGACTGCATGACGTTGAGGATCGCCGCGCGCGTCATGCGCATCATATGGGCGAGCACCACCAGGGTGAGCGCCGTGGCCGGCAGCACCACGGCCTGCAGCCTTTCGAGGAACGGCGTGGAGTCATCCACCGTCGAGATGCTCGGGAAAATCTGCCAGTGCACGGCAAACACGAAGATCAGCACATAGCCGATGAAGAATTCCGGGAACGATGTCGAGGCCAGCGCCAGGCCGGAGATCAGCTTGTCGACGAAGCCGTCGCGATAGCGCACTGCGATGAGCCCCAGGATGACCGCCAGCGGCACCGCGACGATCGCCGCGCAGGCGGCCAGAAACAGCGTGTTCTTCAGCCGGGTGCTGATCGAGCTTGCAATGTCGAGCCCGCTCGACTGTGCCGTGCCGAAATCGCCATGCAGGATGCCCCACAGCCAGTGCACGTAGCGAAGCCATGCCGGGTCGTTGAGCCCGAGCTGTTCGCGCAGGTTCGCCAGCGCCTCCGGCGTGGCCGACTGGCCCAGGATCGCCTGGGCGACGTCGCCCGGCAGGATCTGAGTGCCGGCGAAGATCAGCACCGAGACAGCGAACAGAAGAACGAGGCCCAGCAAGATGCGCTGAGCGACCAGTCTCAGGATCGGAGACGACATCGGCAACCCGCAATGGTGAAGAAGGGATGACACCCGCCCTTCAGGCAGGCCATGAAAGCCGGAAAGGGCCGACTCGCGCCGGCCCTTCCTTATCCTCCGTCAAGCCTGCAGCCAGCACTCGATCAGCGCGTGGCCGTTGCTGAGTTCCTGCGCCGGGTTGTCGACCCAGCCTTCGACGCCCTTGCCGGTCGCGTCGACGAACTGGTTGAAGAACGGCACGATCAGGCCGCCTTCGTCACGCATGATCTCGCCCATGTCGCGATAGATCTTCTTGCGCTTGGCCTCGTCGAGCTCGCCGCGCGCGGCAAGCACCATCTTGTCGAAGTCGGGGCGCTTGAAGCGCGTGTCGTTCCAGTCGGCGGTTGAGAGATAGGCGGTCGAATACATCTGGTCCTGGGTCGGACGTCCGCCCCAGTAGGAGAGCGAGAAGGGCTGCTTGTTCCAGACTTCCGTCCAGTAGCCGTCGCCCGGCTCGCGCTTGATCTCGATCTTGATGCCGGCCTTGGCGCAGCTCTGCTGGTAAAGCTGTGCGGCATCCACGGCGCCGGGGAAGGCGACGTCGGAGGTGCGCAGCAGGATCGAGCCGCTATGGCCGGACTTCTTGTAGAGCGCGGCGGCTTTTTCCGGATCGAACTTGCGCTGCTCGAAATCGCCTGCGAACAGCGGGTAGGCCTTGTTGACCGGCATGTCGTTGCCGACCTCGCCGTAGCCGCGCAGGATCTTGGTCAGCATCTCCTCGCGGTCCATCGCAAGCTTCAGCGACATCCTGAGGTCGTTGTTGTCGAAAGGCGCGGTGTCGCAGAACATGTTAAAGGGATAGAAGCCGCGGCCCGAGGCGGCGCGGATCTTCACCCCGGGCAGCCGCTTGACCAGATCGACGATCTTCGGTTCGACGCGGTTGATCATGTTGACCTGACCGCCCTGGAGCGCGGCCATGCGCGCCGTCGGGTCGTTGACGACGACGATCTCGACCTGGTCGGCATGGCCGTATTTGTCGGCTTGCCAGTAATTGGCGAAGCGCTCGCCGCCATGCTTCACGCCAGGCTGGTTGACCGTGACCTTGTACGGCCCGGTGCCGATGCCGGCATCGGGCTTGTCGTTGCCGCCATTCGGCTGGATGATCAGGTGATAGTCCGCCATCAGGTAGGGCAGGTCGGCGTTCGGGTCCTTCAGCGTGACCACGACGTTGCTGCCATCGGCCTTGATGGTGTCGATGCTCTTCAGGACGCCCAGCGCGCCCGACTTCGACTTCTCGTCGCTGTGGCGCTTCAGCGTCGCCACCACGTCGTCCGGCGTCACTTCCTTGCCGTTGTGGAACTGGACGCCCTTGCGGATCTTCATCGTCCAGGTCTTGGCGTCCTTCGAGCTGCCGATTTCCTCGGCGATGAGATATTCGACGCCGCCGCCTGGCGCGAGCTCGACCAGCGTTTCGCCCCAGCACTTGCCGAAGGCGAATGGAACCTGGCTGAGGAAGGTCGCTGGATCGAGGCTGTTGGTGGATTCACCGCCCTGCAGGCCGGCCTTCAGCGTGCCGCCCTTGACAGGGCCGGCAGCGCGCACGGCGCTGGAGAGCAGCGAGTTGGCGAAAGTGGCGGTGACGCCGAGCGCGGCGGCGCGACCGAGAAAGTCACGACGGCTAAGCTTTCCGGCCGCGACTCGCCGGCTGAGATAGTCGAGTTCGTTTGACATTATGGTTCCTCACTCTGGGTATCCGACCTTATGGCCGTTTCTTGCTATTGGAGGAGATAATGACCGTAAGGGAAAGCGGCAGGCAAGACCGAATGCGACATGCGGTGGCGTAAATCGCACGTCGCATTGGACCAATCTTGCGCGCCTTAAACCAGGGAACGCGGAATCGTCTGCTCGAAATCGCGTTCGAAGACCAGCTTTTCGCGCTCATAGGCTTCGATTCTGGCGCTGACGATGAAGTTCCGGGCGTCCGATCGCATGTAGGCAAAGGTTTCGGTCCGCACCGACCAATCATTGCGCGACAATGTCTGCGTCCAATGCGTGGCTCCGGTGGCCGACAGCGGATCGTCGGGATGTATCGCCCATGTCTCGCGCACGATGCTGCCATTGATCAGCCCGTGGTCGAGATCGCGCACCTCGCCGAAATCGTCGGTTATGGAAAGCGTGACCAGGCCGGTCTTCTCGTCGCGGTCGACATGGCGTTCGGAATTCGCCGGCCGGATCGTCTTGGTCGCCCAGGGCGTCGCGCCTTCGGGCTCAGCAAACCAAACCTCATCGCCTTTCGCCAGCGGACGCAGCGGCAGCTTTAGCGTAGCCTTCCCGAGATCGAGTTGCACCGGTTCCGGCGAGGGCCAGATCATCGGCCAGTAGGCGGTCGAAACGGCGACGCGAAGCTTGTGGCCGGCCGGCACCCGATAGGCGCATTGGTCGAGCACGACGCGCGCTGAAACGGTCTCGCCGGGAATCAGGGCCTGCGGAAACTCATGCGAATTGCGGTGCGTGAGATTGAGCACGCCGTATGAGATCAGCTCCGAGGCGCCATCTGGGTGCACGTCGCAGAGCCGCACCGCAATGTTGGCCTGTGGCCGATCGGAGGCAAACCGGATCTCTAGTTCCGGCGCGCCGACAATGTCGATCGCCTCGCCAAATGCTGGCTGGTCGAAGCAAACCGACAGCGCGTCGTCGGGGCGCTGGTCCCCGGGCAGTTCCGGCCCGAAGGTGAAGGGAAAATATTCGCCGCCTGCAAGGCCGCAGGTCTGTGGCGAAGCGACGATCGAGGGTTTGGCCCCCGCCGCAACGAGTTCGATCGCTTCAATCTTGATGTTTGAGGACGGCCATTCCTGCTCCGCCACCCATCGGCCCGGCCGCTCGGGATGCCAGCGGGCCGGGCGCACGCTATCCATGACATAGGCGCGGTAGTCCGGATCGGCCTCGACGCCGGTTTCCGTGCCTTTCAGCCAGTGGTCCCACCAGCGCAGCGCCTCCTGCAGGAAGCCGATGGCCGGATTGGGCCCGGCGTAATGCGGGTATTTGTGGATCCAGGGGCCGACGATACCCTTGACCGGCGACTGGATGCCGGTGACGAGATTGGAGATCGTATTGCGGTAGCCGTCATGCCAGCCGCCGATCGACAGCACCGCCGCTTTGACCGCTGAAAAATCCTCGCAGATCGAGCCGCGCTTCCAATAGGCGTCGCGGTGCTGGTGGCTGAGCCAGAGCGGCAACAGGAAAGGCTGGCTTTCCAGCCGGCTCAGCCACAAATCCCGCCAGCGGTTGCCGCCAGCGATTGTCGGATCCGGCGGCCGCGACGAATAGGACAGCATCGTCGAAGCCCAGCCGAAATTTTCCAAAAGCAGGCAGCCGCCCTTATAATGGATGTCGTCGGCATAGCGGTCGACGGTCGAGCACAGGCTGATCACCGCCTTCAGGGCCGGCGGCTGCTTCGCCGCCACCTGCAGGCAGTTGAAGCCGCCCCAGGAAATGCCCATCATGCCGACATTGCCGTTGCACCAGGGCTGCGCCGCCGCCCAGGCGATGACGTCGCAGGCGTCCTGCAGTTCCTGCTCGGAATATTCGTCGTCCATCAGCCCTTCGGAATCGCCATTGCCGCGCATGTCGACGCGGATCGAGGCATAGCCGTGGCCGGCGAAATAGGGATGTGTCAGCTGATCGCGAAAAATGGTGCCGTCGCGCTTGCGGTAAGGCAGGTGCTCCAGGATCGCGGGCACGGGATTGTCGGCCGCATCCTCGGGCATCCAGATGCGCGCCGACAGCCGGCAGCCATCCGGCATAACGATACCCATATCGGGAAATTCGACGACTTTGCGGGGGAATTCTGTGACGGTTTTCATGGCAGGGCACATGATGAAGGCCGCGCCGCTCCGTCGTGGGCCAGCCGGCGAAATCGGCTGGTCAATCCGCGTCAGTTCAAGGGAATGTCGTTCTCTGCCTTGTTCGCCTGATAGGCCTCGGAGAGCTCGTCATAGCGCTCCGAAATCCTGCCGATCCTTGCCTCCAGCCGCTTGCGCTCGCCCTCGGGCAGCTCACGCACCAGTCGGCGGATCGAAAAACTCTTCCAATAGGCGTTCTCGGCATTGTAGCCGCCGGGGTCGAGGGTGAAGACCTCTTTCAGGATTTTCAGATCGTGCGGAATGGCGAAGCTGTCGCGCGAATCCTCGTGACTGAAGAGATAGTAGAAATTGTCGAAGCCGGTCCAGGTGATCGCCGACAAACACAGCGAGCAAGGTTCATGCGTGGCGAGAAACAACGCATCCTGGGTGTCGACGCGCTCAGCCTTGGGCATCTCGTAGAAGCGCTTCAGGCAATGCACCTCGCCATGCCAGAGCGGGTTTTCGATCTCGTTGTTGGTCTCGGCCAGCACCAGCGAACGGTCGTCTTTCCTGAGGATGGCGGCACCGAACAGCTTGTTGCCATGGGCAACGCCTTCAGCGGTCTTCGGCACGATGTCGTGCTCGATCACGTCGAGCAGGCGGTCGATCAGCGAAATGTCGGTCATGAGATAGGCAGCTTTCAGGGAAGGTGGATCTCGTAAGGATGCGAGAAGTAGAACTCTTCGAGATTGGAACCGTCCCCGCCGCGGTCGACGATAATAAAATCCTGTTCCTCGCCGATCGGCGTCAGCACGCCGTGCCACAGGTTGCGGCGGTAGTTGATGCCTTGTCCGGGCCCCGCGAGAAAGGCGTGCGGCTCGCCCGGCCCATCCTTGGCGTCATGGCAGACGACGACCAGGAACGGTCGCGGCGAAAGCGGGATGAAGGCCTGGCTGCCGAGCGGATGGCGCTCGACCATGGTGAGCTTCAGCGGCATCTCGTAGGGCGTGCCGCGCACCATCGAGATCAGCACACGCGCATTCGGGCCGGCCGCTTCCGCCGTGGCGAGGTCGTGATAGCGCATCGCCTTGCCGCCATTGATCCGGTAGCGGTTGTCGCCGCCCATGTCGATGACGTCGCCGAACGGCGCGAAGGTCTCGCGGGTCAGCGGTTGGGCGACGATGCGGCTCACCGCGCCTTGCCTCCAAGGTAGCCGCCCCCAAGGAAACCGCCAAGCCTGGCGTGGCGGTTGACGTCCTTGTAGAGCAGATAGCGGAAATTGCCGGGGCCGCCGGCATAGCAGGCCTGCGGGCAGAAGGCGCGCAGCCACATGAAGTCGCCGGCCTCGACCTCGACCCAGTCCTGGTTGAGACGATAGACCGCCTTGCCTTCCAGCACATAGAGCCCGTGCTCCATCACATGCGTCTCGGCAAAGGGAATGACCGCGCCCGGCTTCAGCGTGACGATGGTGACATGCATGTCGTGGCGCATGTCTGCCGGGTCGACGAAGCGGGTCGTTGCCCAGCGCCCTTCCGTGCCCGGCATCGAGCTCGGCGCCACCTCCTGGTCGCTCGAGAAGAACGCCTCCGGCACGTCGAGGCCGTCGACAGCCTCATATGCCTTGCGGATCCAGTGGAAGCGGACGGCGGCGCCGCTCTCGTTGCGCACCGTCCAGCCACCGGGCGGCGGCAGGAAGGCAAAGCCACCGGGGGCAAGCACGTGTTTTTTGCCGGCAAGCGAAACGGTGAGCTCGCCCTCGACGACGAACAGCACGCCCTCGGCGCCGGCGTCGAGTTCGGGCCGGTCGCTGCCGCCGCCGGGCAGGACCTCGACGATATATTGCGAAAACGTCTCGGCGAAGCCCGAGAGCGGCCTTGCGATGATCCAGGCCCTCGTCTTGTCCCAGAACGGCAGCGGGCTGGTGACGATGTCCTGCATCACGCCCTTGGGGATGACGGCATAGGCCTCGGTGAAGACGGCACGGCCGGTCAAAAGCTCATTCTGGCCGGGATGGCCACCCTGCGGCGCATAATAGGTTCGCTCGGACGTCTTGATCATATCCATGGGGATCCCTGGCGTTACTGCGGGAGCATGTCTTTCAGCCGAAGCAGTGCGATGCGCTCGACCTGTTTGCAGGCGGTGTCCAACTCGGCACCGCGGCTGTTGCCGATGCGCGCTTCGAAGTCCGCCAGGATCTGGTCCTTGGTCTTGCCCTTGACCGCGATGATGAAGGGGAAGCCGAAGGTGGTGACATAGGCGGCGTTGAGTTTCGAGAACAGCTCGCGCTCCTGGTCGGTCAGCGCATCGAGCCCGGCGGAGGCCTGCTCCCTGGCCGATTCCGGCGTGAGCCGCTTGGCCGTAGCCAGCTTGCCCGCTAGGTCCGGATGGGCGTTGAGCACGGATAGCCGCTCGGCTTCGCTCGCCGCGCGGAACACGCGGCAGAGCGCGTTGTGCAGGCCGCCCGCGCTGTCATGCGCGGGTCCAAGCTCCAATTCGTAGGCGCGCTCGGCGATCCAGGGCGAATGCTCGAACACGCCGCCGAAGGCATGCACGAATTCCTCGAACTCCATCCGTGACGGTCGCAGCGCCGGCGCCTGGTAGGGATGCGTCTCGCGCCAGTGCCTGGCGATGTCGATGCGCCGGGTCAGCCACACCTTGTCATGAGACTTCACATAATCGACGAAGCGCTTCAGCGCCGCCACCCGACCGGGGCGGCCGACCAGGCGGCAATGCAGGCCGATATTCATCATGCGCGGCCGCCCTGCTTTGCCCTCGGCATAGAGCGTGTCGAAACTGTCCTTCAGATAGGCGAAGAACTGGTTGCCGGAGTTGAAGCCCTGCGGCGTCGCGAAGCGCATGTCGTTGGCGTCGAGCGTGTAGGGGATGACGAGCTGCGGCGTCTCCAGCCCGTCGCGATCGAACCAGTAGGGCAGCTCGTCGTCATAGGTGTCGGAGACATAGTCGAAGCCGCCTTCTTCGGCGACGAGCCGCACCGTGTTCACCGAGGTGCGCCCAGTATACCAGCCCGTCGGCCGCGTGCCGGTCACTTCGTAATGCAGGCGGATTGCCTCATCGAGGTCGCGCTTCTCATCCTCGGCCGCATGGTCGCGGTAATCGATCCATTTCAGCCCGTGCGAGGCGATCTCCCAACCGGCTTCCTGCATCGCCGTGACCTGGTCGGGCGAGCGGGCTAGAGCAGTCGCTACGCCGTAGCAGGTCACCGGCACCTGCGCCTCGGTGAACAGTCGGTAGAGCCGCCAGAAGCCGGCGCGGGCGCCGTATTCATAGATCGATTCCATGTTCCAGTGGCGCTGGCCGACCCAGGGCGCCGCGCCGACGATCTCCGACAGGAATGCTTCGGAAGCCTTGTCGCCATGCAGCACGCAGTTCTCGCCGCCTTCCTCATAATTGACGACGAACTGCACCGCGACATGCGCGCCGCCGGGCCATTTCGGATCCGGCGGATTGGCCCCGTAACCGCGCATGTCCCTATCGTAACGCATCGCCGCTCCTACCCGCTTGTTGCACCGAAGATATCGAAAGGAGTGCTGCTGCATTCCCCCGAAAATTTTTGAAAGTGCTTTTTGCCGCACTCCGCTCGACCGGGGCTTATGCATCGCCTTTAATTGGCGCACAATTGACCTGAAACTATACGGGATGGGAGGCGGCCAGTGGCAGAAACGTCGAAAGCCGATGGTGGGCGCCTGACCACCCATGTGCTCGACACCGCAACCGGACGGCCTGCAAAAGGCCTGTCGATCGGGCTTTTCCGCATCGACGGCCAGAATCGCACCCATCTCAAGACCGTGGCCACCAATGACGATGGTCGCTGCGACGCGCCGCTGCTCGCCGGCTCCGATTTCCGCATTGGCGAATATGAGCTGGTCTTTGCCGCCGGCGACTATCTGCGCGGCCAAGGCATCAAGCTGCCGGAGCCCGCTTTCCTCGACATCGTGCCGATCCGCTTCGGCATGGCGGAAGCGCGGCATTACCACGTGCCCCTCTTGATTTCGCCCTATGGCTACTCGACCTATCGGGGGAGTTGAGACATGGCAGGGATCCGTAACGAGCTACGCTTCATTCTGAACGGCGGCGACGTAGCCCTGAAAGACGTCGCACCCGATGCGACGCTGCTCGACTGGCTGCGGCTCAACCGTTCGCTGCGTGGCACCAAGGAAGGCTGCGCCGAGGGCGATTGCGGCGCCTGCACCGTGCTGGTCGGCAAGCTCTCTGCCGAAGGGCTCGTCTATGAAAGCGTGAATGCCTGCATCCGTTTCATGGGTTCGCTCGACGGCACCCATGTTGTGACGGTCGAGCACCTGCGCGGCGACGGCAATCAGCTGCATCCGGTGCAGCAGGCGATGGTCGATTTCCACGGCTCGCAATGCGGCTTCTGCACGCCGGGCTTCGTCATGTCGCTTTATGCGCTCTGGATGAAGACACCCGACCCGTCCAACGCGGCGATCGAAAAGGCGCTGCAAGGCAATCTCTGCCGCTGCACCGGCTATGAGGCGATCATGCGCGCCGCGCACGCCATTTCGAGCTATGGCAAGGCGGCGAAGGACCCGCTGGCGGTGGAGCGCAAGGACATCACCGCGCGGCTGAAGGCATTGCGCGATGGCGCCAGGGTCGAGATCGGGTCGGGCAAGGCGCGATTGATCGTGCCCGCCAATGTCGACGATTTCGCCGCCGTGCTCGAGAAGGAGCCGGGCGCCACCATCGTCGCCGGCTCGACCGATGTGGGTCTTTGGGTCACCAAGCACATGCGCGACATCTCGCCGGCGGTCTTCATCGGCGGCCTCGACGGCCTGCGCACGACGTCGGAGAAGGATGGCGTCATCACCATCGGCGCCGGCGTAACCTACACGGAGGCCTTCGAGACGCTGTCGAAGCGCATCCCGGCCCTGGGACCGCTGATCGACCGCATCGGCGGCGAGCAGGTGCGCAATATGGGCACGATCGGCGGCAACATCGCCAACGGCTCGCCGATCGGCGACACACCACCGCCGCTGATCGCGCTCGGCGCGCAGCTCACCCTGCGGAAGGGCAAGACCCGCCGCACGATCCCGCTCGAAACCTTCTTCATCGCCTATGGCAAGCAGGACCGTCAGCCCGGCGAGTTCGTGGAAACGGTCCACGTGCCGGTGCCGGCAAAGGGCACGAAGTTTGCGGTCTACAAGGTCACCAAGCGGCGCGACGAGGACATCACCGCGACGCTCGGCACTTTCTATCTGATCCTGGCAAAAGACGGTACCGTGGCCGACATCCGCATCGCCTATGGCGGCATGGCGGCGACGCCGAAGCGCGCTAAGGCGGTCGAGAAGGCGCTGATCGGAAAGCCTTGGAACGAAGCGACGGTGGAGGCGGCGATGCCCGGATACGCCCAGGATTTCACGCCGTTGACGGACATGCGGGCGACCGCCGAATACCGGGCGCTGGCGGCGAGGAACCTTCTGCTGCGCTTTTATGTCGAGACGACCGGGACCAAGGCGCCGCTCCAGGTGTCGCGCAGCGAGGCGGCCTGATGACCAAGCATGTTCCGAACCTCAGGGCCCAGAAGATTTCGGGCGGTGTCGCCAGCGACCAGCGGCACGATTCCGCGCACAAGCATGTCAGCGGCACGGCGGTCTATATCGACGACATGCCGGAGCCGGCCGGCACGCTGCATGGCTGTCTCGGCCTGTCCGCTGCGACGCATGCGACGATCATGAAAATGGACCTGTCGGCGGTGCGCGCCGCGCCCGGAGTCGTCGACGTGCTGACGGCAAAGGACGTGCCGGGCGAGAACGACATTTCGCCCACCGGCCGTCATGACGAGCCGGTGCTCGCCGACGGGAAAGTCGAGTTCTACGGCCAGGCGATCTTCTGCGTCATCGCAGAGACACGCGAACAGGCCCGCCGCGCGACCCGGCTGGCCAAGGTCGAATACGAGCAGCTGCCCTTCGTCACCGACATCGGCGCGCTAGACCCGCGCAAGGACAAGCTGGTCACGCCGCCGCTCACATTGAGGCGTGGCGACGCGGCAGCGGCGATCAAGGCTGCGCCGCGCAGGCTCAAGGGCAGGATGCGCCTCGGCGGCCAGGAGCATTTCTATCTCGAAGGCCATATCGCCATGGCCGTCCCCGGCGAGGACCAGGACGTCACGATCTATTCCTCGACCCAGCATCCGAGCGAAGTCCAGCATATGGTGGGCCATGCGCTGGGCATCCCGAGCAATGCCGTCACCGTGGAAATCCGCCGCATGGGCGGCGGCTTCGGCGGCAAGGAAACGCAGGGCAACCAGTTCGCGGCACTCGCTGCGATCGCCGCCAAGCGCCATCATCGCGCGGTCAAGATCCGGCCCGATCGCGACGACGACATGACCGCGACCGGCAAGCGGCACGATTTCCTGATCGACTACGAGGTCGGCTTCGACGACGACGGCAACATCCTGGGCGTTGACTTCATGTTCGCCGCGCGCTGCGGCTTTTCCTCGGACCTCTCCGGCCCGGTCACCGACCGTGCGCTGTTTCACTGCGATAACACCTATTTCTGGCCGGCGGTGCACGCCCAGTCGGCGCCGCTTTATACCAACACGGTCTCCAACACCGCCTTTCGCGGCTTCGGCGGCCCGCAAGGCATGGTCGGCGCCGAGCGCGTCATCGACGAGGTGGCCTTTGCCCTCGGCAAGGATCCGCTCGAGATCCGCAAGAAGAATTTCTACGGCACCACCAATCGCAACATCACGCCTTATCACCAGACGGTTGAGGACAATGTCATCCAGCGCATCATCGCGGAGCTGGAGGCAAGCTCGGACTATGCGCGGCGGCGGCGCGAGATCGGTGCCTTCAACGCCAACAGCCGCTTCATCAAGCGCGGCCTGGCGCTGACGCCGGTCAAGTTCGGCATTTCCTTCACCGCCACGCACTACAACCAGGCCGGCGCGCTGGTGCATGTCTACACCGACGGTTCGGTTCACCTGAACCATGGCGGCACCGAGATGGGGCAGGGCCTCTATCTCAAGGTGGCGCAAGTCGTGGCGGAAGAATTCCAGATTGACCTCGATCAGGTGAAGATCACCGCGACGACCACCGGCAAGGTGCCGAACACCTCCGCCACCGCGGCTTCCTCGGGTTCCGACCTCAACGGCATGGCGGCGCAGAATGCCGCCCGTCAGATCAAGGACCGGCTGACCAACTTCGCTTCGGAAAAATATCAGGTCCCGCGCGACCAGGTGTTGTTCCTGCCCAACCGGGTTCGCATCGGCAACCAGGAGATACCTTTCGGCGATCTCGTCAAGCAGGCCTATATGGCCCGCATCCAGCTTTCGGCGGCCGGCTTCTACAAGACGCCCAAAATCCATTGGAACCGCGACAAGGGTGAGGGTCGTCCCTTCTATTACTTCGCCTACGGCGCTTCCTGCTCGGAAGTCTCGGTCGACACGCTGACCGGCGAATATGTGGTCGAGCGCACCGACATCCTGCATGAAACCGGCCGCTCGCTGAACCGCGCCATCGACCTCGGCCAGGTCGAGGGCGGCTTTATCCAGGGCATGGGCTGGCTGACCACCGAGGAACTGTGGTGGGACGACAAGGGCCGGCTGCGTACCCATGCGCCGTCGACCTACAAGATCCCGCTCGCCTCCGACAGGCCGAAAATCTTCAACGTCACGCTGGCCGACTGGTCGGAGGCGAACGAGCCGACCGTGCATCGCTCCAAGGCCGTCGGCGAGCCGCCTTTCCCTCTTGGCATGTCGGTTCTGCATGCGCTTTCCGACGCCGTCGCGAGCGTCGAGGATCACAGGATCTGCCCGCGCCTCGACGCGCCGGCAACGCCTGAACGGGTTCTGATGGCGATCGAGCGCCTGAAGCGGGAAGCCGCAAACCCGGCCTGAATGTGCCTAAACGTGCAGATCGAGGCGCAAAACGCTATATTTCCAGGATGGAAATGCGGACGATGAACTCGAAAGTGCAAAGCCTGAAGGCGTTCCTCGGCCAAACTGGCCGTATTGCGCTCGTCGAGGTCGCGGCCACCAGGGGTTCGACGCCGCGCGAGGCCGGCGCCTTCATGCTTGTCTCGACATCGGCCATTTTCGGCACGATTGGCGGCGGCCAGCTCGAATATATGGCCGTCGACAAGGCGCGCCAGATGCTGCGCTCTTCACCTCGGGACAATGGGGAGAGTGGGCCGGCCCGCATCGAGGTCGATGAGGTCTGCGCCACGCTTGAGGTCCCGCTCGGGCCGGAAATCGGCCAATGCTGCGGCGGCCGCGTCGAGGTTTCGATCCGTCTCGTCGATGAGTTGCTGGAGCAGCAGCTGATTGCCAACGCTCAATCGGAAGAGGCGCGTCTTCCCCACGTCTATCTCTTCGGCGGCGGCCATGTCGGCCAGGCGCTGGCCGCGTCGCTGGCGCTGCTGCCCATCCACGTCGTCGTCGTCGAAACCCGATCCGAGGCATTGGAAGGTATGCCGGAGGCGGTGGAGACTCGGCTGACGCCGATGCCCGAAGCTGTGGTGCGCGAAGCGCCGGCCGGCTCGGCCTTCGCTGTCCTTACCCACGACCATGCGTTGGATTTCCTGATCGTCGCCGAAGCGCTGAAGCGCGACGACACCGCCTATGTCGGCATGATCGGCTCCAAGACCAAGAAGGCCACCTTCAGGAGGTGGTTCCTGAAGTCCGTCGAGGGCAGCGAAGCTGAGTTCAACCGCCTTGTATCGCCGATCGGCGGCAATGCGGTGAAGGACAAGCGCCCGCCGGTTATCGCCGCACTTGCCGCCGCCGAGATCATGACGGCGCTGTTCTCGCATGCGGCGCGAATGTCCGGCGCGAATGCTTTCGAAAAGGCGATGGACGGCTGACGTCTGACTGCGCTCCCTGGGGGCGCCAAAGCTGACAGCTATGACTGCCGCTCACAGCTGCTCGTCGCTTTCTTCGTTTCCCAATTCGAGTTGAACCGTGTTTTCTGCGCGCCTGACCAATACGAGGCGAGAGACATGGATGTTTTGCGCATAGCAGCCTTTTCGGACGGCAACACCGGAGGCAATCCCGCCGGCGTGGTGATCGGCGAGGTCTTGCCTGACGCGGCCGACATGCAGCGCGTCGCGGCCGAAGTGGGCTTCTCGGAAACCGCCTTCGCCGCGCCTGAAGGCGAAAGCTGGCGCGTGCGTTATTTTTCGCCGGAGTCGGAGGTGCCGTTTTGCGGCCATGCCACCATTGCGCTCGGTGCGGCGCTGGTCAGGAAATTCGGCCGCGGCATCTTCAAGCTGAGGCTCAACCAGGCCAACATCACCGTCGAAGGGTTTCGCGACGGCGCCAACTTCGCCGCGGCGCTGCAGTCGCCGCCGACGCGCAGCCGGCCGGCTTCGTCGGAACTGGCGGGCGAAGCGCTCGCCTTGTTCGGCTATGAGCCGGGCGATCTCGATCCCGCCATTCCGCCGGCACTGGTCCACGGCGGCGCCGATCACCTCGTGCTGGCGCTGAAATCGCGCAAGGCGTTGGCTGCGATGGCTTACGACTTGAAGCAAGGCCAGTCCTTCATGCGGCGCGAAGGCTTTGTCACCATCCTGCTCGCTTATGCCGAGACACCGCGCCTCTTCCACACGCGCAATCCCTTCGCTTCCGGCGGCGTCTACGAGGATCCGGCGACAGGCGCCGCCACTGCGGCCTTCGCCGGCTATCTGCGCGATCTCGGCTGGTCGCATGGCGGCGCCATCGACATCGTCCAGGGCGAGGATATGGGCATGCGCTCGCGCCTCCATGCAGACATCCCGCCGGCTCCCGGCAGCTCGATCAGGGTGTCCGGAACGGCCAGGCTAATGGATTAGATCCTAGATCGACCGTTTCAGGCCGAGATGTTCGCGCAAAGTGCGGCCTTCATAGTCCTTGCGGAACAGGCCGCGCCGCTGCAGCTCCGGCACCACCAGTGTCGCAAAGGCGTCGAGCTCGCCAGGGAACCAGGATGGCATCACGTTGAAGCCGTCGGCCGCGCCGCCTTCGAAGCGGGCCTGCAATTCGTCGGCGATCTCTCCGGCCGTGCCGACCACGCGCCAATGGCCCCGCGCGCCGGCAAAGTAACGCGCGAGCTCGCGAATCGAAAGCCCGTCGCGGCGCGCCTGCTCGACGACCAGCGCCTGTCGGCTTTTCATGCCCTCGCTCTCCGGCAGTTCGGGCAGCGGCCCTTCGATCGGGTAGCGGCCGAGATCGGAGATGCTGAGATAGCTGGAGAGCAGCGCCACGCCGACATCGTCGGGAATCAATTCCTGCAGCGCATCGTATTTCGCCTGCGCCTCGGCTTTCGTGGCGGCGACGATCGGCGCTACGCCGGGCATGATCTTCACATCGTCCGGCTGGCGTCCGTAAGCGGCGACCCGCCCTTTGAGATCGTCATAGAAGGCCTTGGCTTCCTCGAAAGTCTGCGCCGCCGAGAACACGACATCGGCGGTGCGCGCGGCCAAATCCTTGCCGTCGTCCGAGGCGCCCGCCTGCACCATCACCGGCGCGCCTTGCGGCGAGGGCGGTATGTCAAGCGGGTCTCGCACCGTGAAGCTTTCGCCATCATGGCCGGCAGGCTTGCGGTGCCAGAGCCCGGTCGTCACGGTGGCGAACTCGCGCGCCCGCGCATAGCGGTCGGCATGCGGCCGCAGCCCCGTCGCGCCGAAATTCGCCGCCTCGATCGGGCTCGCCGAGGTGACGAGATTCCAGCCGGCCCGCCCGCCGCTCAGATTGTCGAGCGAGGCAAACATGCGCGCCAGCTCATAGGGTTCGTTGTAGCTGGTCGATGCCGTCGAAACGAGGCCGATGCGATCCGTCTGCGCGGCCAGCGCCGAAAGCAGGCTGATCGGCTCGAAGCCGATCGAGCGCGACGTCTGGCTGGCGATCTGGACATTGGCCTCGCGCAAGCCGGCCGCATCCTCGCAGAACACCATGTCGAACTTCGCCGCTTCGGCCGTGCGGGCAAGTTGTATGTAGTGGTCGATGTCGATACCGGCCGTGACATGCGCGTCCGGGTGACGCCAGGCGGCGATATGGTGTCCCGTCGCCCAAAGGAAGAGGCCGAGCTTCATTTGGCGCGCGGTCATTTTGCGCTTCCTTCGCCGAGCCTAAGACGCGCGCGCAACGTCGCGCCCTGCTGGCCCCGGCCGGCGAGGCCGTGGCGTTGGAGTTCCGGCAAGACACGGTCGGTAAAACTCTGAAGCGCCGTGACACCAGCCGGCAAAACAAGATTGAAGCCGTCACAGCCACTCGAGCCCGGCAAGATTCGAAGCCTGTCGATAGGCGGCTCGGATTCAATGGCGATCGTCAGCAGCACCTTCACGACTTCCGGTTGGCGGCCGGCGGCAAGCGCTCGGCGTCTCAAGTCGGCGGTCGCAGCATTCGCGGCCTCGGCCGATTGTTCCTCGAGCAGGATGATGTCGGCGACGCGGCTCGCGAAATCGCGATCGGTCTCGCTTAAGCCGGACATGACCAGCACAGGCGTGTCCTGCGGCGAGCAGGCGACATTGAGCGGCCCGCGGACCACGAAGAACTCGCCCTTATGATCGAGGAAATGCATCTTGTCGGGATCGTGGAACCGACCGCCCGCCTTGTCGAACAGCAAGGCATCCGCGTCCCAGCCCTGCCATAACCCCTGGACGATGCCGATATATTCTTCCCCGCGGCGGCGGAAATCGTGATCGGAGAACCCTTCCGGGCGGCTGAAATTCGCTGCCTCGCGCGGGTTCTGCTCCAGCGTGGCGTTCCAGCCGATGCGGCCATGGCTGATGATGTCGAGCGAAGCAAACCGGCGCGCCAGATTGTAGGGCTGGTGCGCGAGCGTCGAGGCGCTGGCCACGAGCCCGATCCTGTTGGTCACCGTCGCCAGGGCGGCCAGCAGTGTCGTGGCTTCGAACGGGCTGGTCGATGGCACATCGGCGGAGTCGGAAATGATGACCATGTCAACGCCCGCCCCTTCCGCTTTCCGCACGAAGGCGCTGATTTGGCCGAAGTCCAGGACGTCTCGCCCGTCGGTCGTGGCGATGTTTAGAGAAACGGCGAGATGCATGCGGTGGCCCATTTGGCTGCGGGCGACGTCTCGCAGCCATTCGGCTACCAACCTAGGCCGGCTTTCGCGCAAGGCAACCGGCGCGGGTGGGCCACGCGGCCATCACTTTCCAGCCAGAATATCCTTGATCAGCCGCTGGCAGCGCTCGGCCATGAAGTCGAGCAGCAGCCGCACCTTTGGGTCCTGCAGCTTCTTGTGCGGATAGACGGCGGCGAACTGCACCGGCGTCGGTGGCGTCTGGGGCAGTATCACCTTCAGCCGCCGGTCGCGGATGAAGGGCTCCACCTCGAAACGCGGCTTGTTGATGATGCCGCGCCCCGACAGCGCCCAGCCGGTCAGCACGTCGCCGTCGTCGGTGTCATAGGGCCCGTGCACCTCGAACTTCTGTGGGCCGGTCGGCGTCTGCAGCGTCCAGACATATTCGCGCGCGCCGGCATAGCGCAGCATCAGGCAGTCGTGCTTCCTGCCGACCAGTTCCTGCGGCTCGGCCGGTTCGCCGCGCGCCTCCAGATATTTCGGCGCCGCCACCAGCACGCGCTCGCATTCCATGATGCCGCGCATCCTGAGGCTGGAATCCTCGATGATGCCGAGGCGGAAGGCGACGTCGATGCCTTCCTTCATGATGTCGACATTGTGGTCGGAGAGCCTGAGCCGCACCTCGATATCGGGATATTTGTCATGGAAATCCGGAATGCCCGAAGCGATCAGCCGGCGGCCAAGGCCGAGCGGCGCCGTAACCCTGATCGTGCCGCGCGGCTGGCCGGAAAGCGCTGCGACCGCCGCTTCCGCCTCGGTGATCGCATCCAGCACCTGCTTGGCGCCGGTGTAGAACACGGTGCCGTGCTCGGTCGGCATCAATTGCCTTGTCGTACGGTTGAACAGCCGCACGCCCAGATGCTTTTCCAGTTCCTTGATCCGGTTGGAGGCGACTGCCGGCGAAATGCGCATGTCACGCCCCGCCGCCGACAGATTGCCGAGCTCGACGACGCGGACGAAGACGGCAATGTTGTCGAGATAGGCCATGTGTGGCTCTCAAACGGCTATGAAGGGTAGGCGTAGTATTTTACATTTTTTTTTGAAAGTCATCGCGCACCTCGCCTCTTTTCGTTTCGGCGCGAGCCCGTAAAGTCGCTCTCATCGGCAGGGACGAGTGCAATGACGGATTTCGCGATTTTCTGGGACTGGCTGAGTTTTGCCGTCCGCTGGCTGCATGTCATCACCGGCATCGCCTGGATCGGCTCGTCCTTCTATTTCGTCGCGCTCGACCTCGGTCTGCGCCAGCGCCCCGGCCTGCCCGCCGGGGCCTTCGGCGAAGAGTGGCAGGTGCATGGCGGTGGCTTCTACCACATCCAGAAATACCTGGTGGCGCCCGCCGAGATGCCGGAGCACCTCACCTGGTTCAAATGGGAGTCCTACGCCACCTGGCTGTCGGGCTTCGCCATGCTCTGCGTGGTCTACTATGCCGGCGCCGATCTGTTCCTGATCGACCCCAATGTGCTCAACATATCGGCGCCGGTCGGCATCCTCTTGTCGATGGCCACCATCGGCGTCGGCTGGGTCGTCTACGACCTGCTCTGCCGCTCGCCGCTGGGCAAAAGCGACACCGGGCTGATGCTGGTGCTTTACTGCGTGCTGGTGTTCATAGCCTGGGGGCTTACGCACCTCTTCACCGGCCGCGCCGCCTTCCTGCATCTCGGCGCCATCACCGCCACGATCATGTCGGCCAATGTCTTCATGGTCATCATCCCCAACCAGAAGATCGTCGTCGCCGACCTGATCGCCGGCCGCAAGCCGGACCCGAAATACGGCAAGATCGCCAAGCAGCGCTCGCTGCACAACAACTACCTGACCTTGCCGGTCCTGTTCCTGATGCTGTCGAACCATTACCCGCTGGCGTTCGGTACGCAGTTCAACTGGGTTATCGCCTCGCTGGTCTTCATCATCGGGGTGCTGATCCGGCACTATTTCAACACGGTCCACGCGCGCAAGGGCAACCCGACCTGGACATGGCTCGGTGCTGCCGTGCTGTTCATGATCATCGTCTGGCTCTCGACGGTGCCGAAGGTGCTGACCGGCGAGCCGAACACCTCCGCCGCTTCGGCCGCCGCCCAGGTCTATATCGCCTCGGCGCATTTCCCGGCGGTGCGCGACACGGTGCTTGGTCGCTGCTCGATGTGCCATACGGAAGAGCCGGTTTATGAAGGCATCTACCATGCGCCGAAGGGCGTGCTGCTCGACACCGACGAGCGCATCGCCGAGCACGCGCGAGAGATCTACATCCAGGCCGGCCGGGCGCATGCCATGCCGCCCGCCAACGTTACCCAGATCACCGACCAGGAACGGGACCTTCTGGTCGCCTGGTTCGAAGGCGCCGGAAAGTAAGCATGACCTCAAAACTTCTGCGCGGCCGCACGCTCTCCTTCCTGCGCTGGCCCGAAACGGTCGACGACCATTCCGCTTGGCGCTACGAGGAGGATGGCGCCCTGTTGATCGAAAACGGCAAGATCGTTGCCGCCGGATCTTATGCGGAAGTCCTGAAGAAGGCGGGCGCGAGCGTCGAGACGATCGACCATCGCCCGCATCTCATCCTGCCGGGCTTCGTCGATGCCCACGTGCATGTGCCGCAGATGCAGGTCATCGCCTCCTACGGCGCCGAGTTGCTCGATTGGCTGAACAAGTACACCTTTCCCGAAGAGTCGAAATTCCAGAACGCGCAACACGGCCGCCGCATCGCGCGTCTGTTCCTCGATGAGATGCTGCGCCACGGCACGACGACAGTGGCTGCCTATTGCTCCGTGCACAAATCATCGGCCGAGGCTTTCTTCGCCGAGTCGCATGAACGCAACATGCTCAACATCGCCGGAAAGGTGATGATGGATCGCAACGCGCCGGACGGTGTGCGTGACACGCCGCGGAGCGGCTATGACGATACGAAGGCGCTGATCGCCGAATGGCACGGCAAGGGCCGTCAGCTCTACGCAATCACGCCGCGCTTCGCCATTACCTCCTCGCCCGAGCAGATGGAGATGGCCGGCGCGCTTTGCCGCGAGCATCCCGACCTCCACATGCAGACGCATCTGTCGGAGAACCACGCCGAGATCGCCTTCACGCAGGAGCTTTATCCCTGGTCGCGCGACTACACCGACGTCTATGAACACTACGGGCTGTTGGGCAGGAAAAGTCTGTTCGGCCACTGCATTCATCTTTCCGAACACGAGGCGAACGCCTTGTCGCAGTCGGGGTCGGTCGCGGTGTTTTGCCCGACCTCCAACCTCTTCCTCGGCTCCGGCCTGTTCGACTATCAGCGTTACCGCCGTCGCGAGAATCCGCTCAGGATCGCCGCAGCCACGGATGTCGGCGGCGGCACCAACTATTCGATGCTGCGCACCATGGACGAGGGCTACAAGGTGATCGCGCTGAACGGCGAGAAGCTGAACCCCTTCCAGTCCTTCTGGCAGCTGACGCGCGGCAATGCCGAGGCGCTATCGGTGGCCGACAAGGTCGGCACGCTGGACGAAGGCACCGACGCCGACACCGTCGTGCTCGACGCCCGTTCGACGCCGGGCATGCGGCTCAGGATGGAAACGGTCGAAACGCTGGCCGAGGAACTTTTCCTGCTGCAGACGCTGGGCGACGATCGCGCCGTGCGCGAGGTCTATGTGGCGGGCCGTCCGGCGAAGAGCGCGATTGTCGCATAGATTAAATGCGCTGGTCGCTTGACCCCGCGTCAGCCATCGGCCAAAGCGTGCGTCGACATTGACAGGGGAAACGCCATGGCCACCGCCGACGACATCGCTCTGATCAAAAAACAGGAAGCCACGCTGGTCTTCGCGGCTTTCGACGAGGCCGTCGCCTTCAAGATCGGCTCTGCCATCCGAGACCGGGCTTTGAAGGAAGATCTGCCGATCATCGTCGACATCAGGACCTTCGACCGGCCGCTCTTCTATGCCGCCATGCCGGGCTCCAACGCCTCCAATCCCGATTGGGCGCGGCGCAAGATCAATGTCGTGAAGCGCTATCTGCGAAGCACCTACCGTCTTGTGCTGGAGCAGCAGCGTCCCGACCGCACCTTCAAGGTCGGAGAAGCGCTTGACATCGCCGATTATGTGCTCGCGGGCGGCGGCTTTCCGGTCACGGTGAAGGGCGCGGGCGTCATCGGCGTTATCGCCGTTTCCGGCCTGCCGGAGCGCGAGGATCATGGCGTCGTCGTCGATGCTCTGTGCGCCCACCTTGGCATCGATGCGAGCGGGCTCGCGCTGCCGCCGGAAGAAAAATGACCGATCCGAAAAGCTTTCTCACGTCGATCTTCTTCGCCGCTGTTGCCGCCGCCGACCCGAAAAAGACGATCCGCAATCATCTGCCGGCGAAGCCGAAGGGCCGCACCATCGTCATCGGCGCCGGCAAAGGCTCGGCGCAGATGGCGGCGGCCTTCGAGAAGGTCTGGGACGGCCCGATCGACGGCCTTGTCGTCACGCGCTACGGCTATGGCGCAAGATGCGAGCGCATCGAGATCATCGAGGCGGCGCATCCGGTGCCGGACGCCGCTGGCCTCGAAGCCTCGCGCCGGCTGCTGGAGAAGGTGCGGGGTCTGACCGCAGACGATCTGGTGGTGGCGCTGATTTCCGGCGGCGGCTCGGCCCTGCTGCCGTCGCCTGCTCCCGGCCTGACCCTGGCCGACGAGATTGCCGTCAACGAGGCGCTGCTTGCCTCCGGCGCGCCGATCGCGGCGATGAACACCATCCGCAAGCATGTCTCGACCATCAAGGGCGGACGCCTGGCTGCTGCCGCTCACCCGGCGCGCGTGGTGTCGCTGGTGGTTTCCGACATTCCAGGCGACAACCCGGCGCTGGTTGCCTCGGGACCGACCGTTCCCGACACCGGCAGCCGCGAGGATGCTCTGGCCTCGATCGCCGCTTACGGCATGAAGCTGCCCGCCTCGGTCATGGCGCATATCGGGTCGCCGGCCGCCGATGCGCCGCGCCCCGACGATCCACGCTTTGCCGGCAATGAGGTTCACTTGACCGCCTCGGCCGGTGTGTCGCTGGAGGCGGCCGCCGCGGAAGCGAAACGGCAAGGCATCGAAGCGGTTATCCTGTCCGATGCAATTGAGGGTGAGGCCCGCGAGGTCGGCGGGCTCCACGCGGCGATTGCCCGCGAGGTGGCGACCCGCAACCGCCCCTTCCAGAAGCCCGTTCTGATCCTGTCCGGCGGCGAGACCACCGTTACACTCCGCGCCAAAGGCAAAGGCGGCCGCAACTCGGAATTCCTGCTCGCCTTCGCCATCGGCATCGAGAGCGTGAACGGCATCCACGCCTTAGCCGCGGATACCGACGGCATCGACGGCTCGGAGAACAATGCCGGCGCCTTTGCCGACGGCTCGACTGTGTCGCGCATGCGTGCGGCCGGCGTCGATGCCAAGGCGATGCTTGCCGGCAACAACGCCTGGACCGCTTTCAACGCGGTCGGGGATTTGTTCGTGCCGGGTCCGACGGGCACGAATGTGAATGATCTGAGGGCAGTCCTGGTTAGGTAGCGCGGAGCCCCACAGAGGTCGTCATTGCTCCGCCCGTCGATGAGAAGCGATGGACGTTTCGGCGAATCGCAGAGGTCGCACGACCGTGCAACGGCATCCGCCGGCGCGAGCTCCGATAAGGGACCTAACTCGATCACGACCCCATCAATTCCCTCACCTTCCGCATATCCCGCAGAAACCGCTCCTTCTCGGCCTCCTTGTCCTCTTGATCGCGGATGCGCAGGATGAAGGAGGGGTGGATGGTGAGAAATACGCGCAATCCATCCTCGCGCTCGACCACGTCGCCGCGCATCTTGGTGATCGGCACCGCCTTGCCGAGCAGCGACTGCGCGGCCGTCGCGCCAAGCGCCACCACGAGGTTCGGCTTGATGAGATCCAGCTCCTTGTCCAGCCACCAGCGGCAGGCCTGGATCTCGCCGGCGTTGGGCTTGGAGTGGATGCGCCTTTTTCCGCGCGGCTCGAATTTGAAATGCTTGACCGCATTGGTCACATAGACCTTGCGGCGGTCGATCTCGGCGTCGTCCAATATGCTGTCGAACACCTTTCCCGCCGGCCCGATGAAGGGCTTGCCGGCGAGATCCTCCTGGTCGCCGGGCTGTTCGCCGACGAAGATCACAAAGGCGTTGTCCGGCCCTTCGCCGAACACAGTCTGCGTCGCGTCGCGCCAGAGCGGGCAACGGCGGCAGCCTTTCGCCTCTTCGCGCAGCTCCGGAATGTCTTCGGCCTCTGGCGCCACCACATCGGCTGGCTCGGGCGTCGGCCAGTGCTTGGCCTTCACCTTGGCATGGTGCGGTGCTGGGCTGGTTGGCATCCGGTCGATCATGGCTGACGCGGCTCCGTCCGCTCCTGCTATCAGATCTGGAATGAGCGAGGCCTCGGGAAGGTTCCGCCAATATTTCTTGGGCATCTCCTTCTGCATCGCCTTCACCTTGAGCCGGGCGGGATTGAAGATGTTTTCGAAATAGGTCCGCCAGAGCGCCTCGGCATCGTCTTGCGCCGGCGCGTCGCGCCTGGCCGCACCCGGCCCGATCGCCAGCCGCTCGCCGTCCCAGTCGGCCGAGGCAAGCGGGGTCAGGATCGTCCAGCGCATCCCGGTGAAACGGCGCACGAAAAAATCGGCATTGCGCTCGACGATGAAATGGTCGGGCTCGAACCACGCGACATAGCGCTCGTCCGCGCCTTCGCCGATCTTCCGGAAGCGCACGAAGGCGCGCATCTTGTGGATGTCGCGGTGCACCGCCTTCTCTATCGCCTCCAGCCGCCGGATATCGGGATCGGTTGCGATCGAAAGCAGCTTCGGCTCCGAGCGCAACCGCCAAAGCAGCCGGTAGAGCAAGCTGAAGCGCTCCGGATCGCAATGGCAGATCACCGTCTCGGCGCGCTCGATGAAGTCGCGCGGCACGACCAGCCGCGCATCGGCTTGCGCAGCCGGCAAATCGCTGGCGCCGTCGTCGCCATCCGGCTCGACCTGCCACGCGACATCTTCCGGCGGAATATCGTTCGTCGCCAGCCGCCGCGCGGCATCCCGCCAGCCGGCAAAATCGGTCTGACTTTCGAGTCGGACGACATGGATGGCGAGGTTGAGTTGGGCTCTTGCCATGGTCAGAACAATGAAAGCTGCTCGCAGGAACGGGTGATCACCTGGCGCAAACCGGCCTTGTCGGTCAGCGCGCCGGGCGACCAGCCCTCCGCGATGATGAAGGGCCGCACCTTGGCGACCGAATGGCAAAGCCGGCCCACATCCTCCAGCCGCAGCCGGCGGTGGCGGCGTGTCTCGATGATCCTGTCGATCACCTTGGTCCCGAGCCCGGGCACGCGCAGCAGAGCTTCCCGCTCGGCGCGGTTGACGTCGACCGGGAACCGGCCACGGTTGCGCAGCGCCCAGGCAAGCTTGGGGTCGATGGCAAGGTCGAGCATCCCGTCATTGCTGCCTGCCAGGATCTCCGGTTGCGAGAAGCCGTAAAAGCGCATCAGCCAGTCCGCCTGGTATAGCCGGTGCTCGCGCATCAAGGGTGGCTTCTGCAATGGCAGCGCAGAGGACGAATCCGGGATTGGGCTGAAGGCGGAGTAGTAGACGCGGCGCAGGTGATAGCTGCCGTAGAGCCGGGCGCTGGCGCGCAAAATGCCGTCGTCGGAGGTCCTATCGGCGCCGACGATCATCTGCGTCGACTGGCCGCCCGGCGCGAATCGCTCGCGCTTTCGGCTCTGCAGCGTCGGCTCGCCCTTCTCCTCGATTTTGCAGCGCAGCTTGGCCATCGAAAGCCGGATCGTTTCCGGCTTCTTTTCCGGCGCCAGCTTCTTGACGCCTTCGTCCGTCGGCAGCTCGACATTGATCGACAAGCGGTCGGCATAGAGGCCGGCTTTCTCGATCAACTCGGCCGATGCCTCCGGGATGGTTTTCAGATGAATATAGCCGCCGAACTTTTCCTCGATCCTGAGCCTGCGCGCCACCTCGACCATCTCGCCCATCGTATCGTCCGGCGAGCGGATGACGCCCGAGGACAGGAACAGCCCCTCTATGTAGTTGCGCCGGTAGAAATCCATGGTGAGCTTCACCACCTCCTCGACGCTGAAGCGAGCGCGCCGCACATTCGAGGAGGAGCGGTTGATGCAATAGCTGCAGTCGTAGATGCAGAAATTGGTCAGCAGGATTTTCAGGAGCGATATGCAGCGCCCGTCCGGCGCGTAGGAGTGGCAGATGCCGGAACCCTCGGTCGAACCGATGCCGCCCGATCTCAGCGAGTCGCGTTTCGCTGACCCTGACGACGCGCAGGAAGCGTCGTATTTTGCGGCATCGGACAGGATCGCCAGTTTCTCGCGGACGGAAAGCACAGTCATTTGTTCATGATATGTTCCAGAAATGCAATTGGCTATAACTTTTGATTGCCGTCGGCAAAACGTGATCGCTTGGCTATGGGGCGGGCCCTCACACCTCGTGCAGATAAAGGTGGTAGTCCAGCTCGCTGACGGTGCGGGCGACGCGCAGATATTCCGCCTGCTTGATCGCGACGAAGGTGCGATGCAGGTCGGGGCCGAGCGCCGACTTCAGGAAATCGGAGCCCTTGGCTGCCTCGATTGCGGCGCGCCAGTCGGCCGGCATGGTCGACCTTTCGCTCGCCTGCTCGTAACCGTTCCCGGTGGTCTCCGGCCCTGGGTCCAGCCCTTCGTCGAGCCCTTTGACGATGCCGGCCAGCACCGTCGCCGCCACCAGATAGGGATTGGCGTCGACGCCTGACGGCCGGTGCTCGATGCGGCGGTTCTTGGCGTCGCCCGCCGGCACGCGCAGCGCCACCGATCGGTTGTTGACGCCCCATGTCGGCGCCACCGGCGCATAGGATTGCGAGACGAAGCGCCGCCATGAATTGGCGTGCGGCGCGAACACCAGCATCGATTCCCCCATGGTGTGGATCAGGCCGCCAAGCGCGTTGAGCAGCTTGGGTGACCATTTCTCGCCGGCAGCCTCGGTAAAGACGTTGCGGCCGGCGTCGTCCTGCAGCGAAACATGGAAATGCATGCCCGACCCGGCATAGGCCTCGATGGGCTTGGCCATGAAGCAGGCGGTCACGCCGTGCCGCCGCGCTTGCGCCCTCACCAGCCGCTTCAGCATGATGAGGTCGTCGGCTGCTCGCATCACGTCCTTGCGGTAGTTCAGCGTCAGCTCGTACTGGCCGGGCGCATATTCGGAAATGACCGTTTCGGCCGGAATGCCTTGCGCCTGGGCCGCGGCATAGATGTCGGAAAACAGCGGCTCCATGCCGTGCAGATGGTCGACCGAATAGACTTCCGTCTTCGCCGAACGGCGCCCGTCGAGCACCGCGCGGGCAGGCTGCACCTTGCCGTCCGCGTCGCGCTCGTTGGACAGCAGGAAAAATTCCAGCTCGAAGGCGCCGGCCGGATGCAGGCCGCGCGCCGCCAGCAGTTCCACCTGCCTTGCCAGCACCAGCCGCGGGTCGGAGGTCATCGGCTGTCCGTCGAGATGGTACATCGACATCAGCACCTGGCCGCGGGCCGGATTGGTGCCGTAGAGCGGCACCAGCGTGCCCGGGATCGGCCATGCCCGCAGATCGCCGTCGCCGGTGTCCCATACCAGCCCGGTTTCGTGCACATCCTCCCCGGTGATGTCTAGGCCGAGGATCGAGATCGGCAGATGCCGGCCGTTCTCGAAAATCCCCATCACCTCGTGCCGGCGCACGATCTTGCCGCGGCCGATGCCGTTGGCGTCGGTGAGCACGATGTCGAACGCCTCGATCTCCGGATGCGCGTCGAGAAAGGCCTTCGCCTCGGCGGGCGTCGAGCCGGAAGGAGACGTTGCTACGGCGTTCGGATTGTCCATGGCTGCCGAATCTGCTTGTCTCACGCCGCAAGTCTGGCCGCAACCGCGGCGAAGGCGGCGATCAGCCGACCCACCTGTGCGGAAGTTGTCACCGGCGAGATCAGCATCATGTTGTGGAACGGCGCGATCAGCACGCCGCGATTGACCAGCGCGACATGGATGGCGGCTTCGAGCTCCGGCGCATGCGCCTTCTCGGCCTCGCCGCCATTGTGAAGCGGCCCGGGCGCGCAGATGAACTCGACGCGGGCGCCGACCCGCGCTACATGCCAGGGCAGCTTGTTGCGCTGGATGACGGCGGTCAGCCCCGCATCGAGCCGGCGCGCCAGCCGGTCCATATGCGCATAGGCCTCCGCGGTCATCACCTCCTCCAGCGTCGCGCGCATCGCCGCGAATTGCAGCGGATTGGCCGACAGCGTCGTGCCCATGCCGGAATAGCCGGGTTCCTTGGTGCGGTTATAGGCGCCGTAACGCGTGGCGACCTCCTCACTCATGCCCCAGATGCTCGCCGGCACCCCGCCCGCCACCGGCTTGCCGAGCACGAACAGGTCCGGCTCCAGCCCGTGCTTGCGTGTGTAACCGCCGGGTCCCGTCGAAATCGTGTGCGTCTCATCGATCAAGAGCAGCGTGCCCGCCGCGCGGGTCAGTCGCCGCAACGCGTCGTGGAAGCCGGGTTCAGGCAGCACCATGCAGGAATTGGTCAACACCGGCTCGGTGATGACGCAGGCGATATCGCGATCCGCAAGCGCTGCTTCCAAGGCTGGGATGTCGTTGAACTCGACGATCTTGGTTGCGCGCGTCAGGTCGCGGAATTCGCCGGCCAATCCAGGCCGGTTCACCGGCTTGCCGCCGATCAGCCGCACCATCGTTTCGTCGACCGAGCCATGATAGCAGCCGTTGAAGACCAGGATCTTTTCGCGCCCGGTCACGGCGCGGGCGACGCGCAGCGCGAAGCGGTTGGCGTCAGTGGCGGTCGTGGCGATCTGCCAATAGGGCAGGCCGAAGCGCTGCTGCAGGAGTGGGCCGATCGCCAGCGCATCCTCGCTGGGCAGCATGTAGGTCAGACCCCGCGCCGCCTGCCGGCGTATGGCGCGCGCGACCGCCGGCGGCGAGTGGCCGAGCATCGAGCCGGTGTCGCCCAGGCAGAAATCGTCGAGCCTGTTGCCGTCGATATCGGTGATGGTGGCGCCCTTGGCGCCGTCGACCAGGATCGGGAATGGCGTCGGCCAGTCGGTCATCCAGTGCATCGGCACGCCGCCGAGGAAGCCGGCGATGCCGTTGCCGAGCTTCGCCTCGGAGTTCAGCCGCGCCTTGCGGAAGGCGGCCGCCTCCGTCTCGCGCAATTCGGCGATGCGGGCGATGTCGATGCCGCCGATGGAATTCCTGGAACTGTCCGATGCCTGCATGAAAACCCCTGTGTTTCGCGCGGCACTCTGCCCATGGCTTGGCAAAACTGCAATTGGCCGTGGAGGGGGCGGGCGTTGGGGCAGGCAGTAGGGCAGTAGGGCAGTAGGGCAGTAGGGCAGTAGGGCAGTAGGGCAGTAGGGAGAGGCGCTCAACCGCGGTCGTTCCCTACTCCCCTACTGCCTTACTCCCCTACTCCCTTACGCAGTAATATCGATGACGCCGCAATCGCCGGCGGCGCTGCCGAAGACGATGCGGCGCTCTTCCTTGTCCCACATCATCGACGTGATGGCGCCCTTGCCGGGGCGGCGCAGCAGCACTTCCTTGGCGTCGGCGAAGCGCGCCGCGATCACCATGCCGTCCTCGTAGCCGATGGCCACCACGTCCTGGCTCGGATGGCAGGCAACGCAGGTCACCATCGTGTTGCCGCGCGTGCCGAGCTCCAGGGGCGCCTTGCCCATCGGCCCGTCTTTGCTGGCGAAGGGCCAGACGATCGCAGCCGGCGCGCCGGAACTCGCCAGCCATTTGCCCTTCACGCTCCAGGACAGGCTCTTCACCTTGCCGGGATAGCCTGACATGCGCATGTGCTTGCCGTCGGCGAGCTTCCAGCCATGCAGCGCGTTTTCCTGCATGGTGGTGATGAGGAAAGCGCCATCCGGTGAGAAGGTGATGCCGGTATGGGCGCCGGCCCATTCGAGTTCCACCGGCTTGCCTTCGGCCGCCGGAAAATGCAGCGTTGCGCCATTGTAACGCGCGACGCCGAAACGCATGCCCTTGGGCGAGAAGGCAAGTCCTTCCACCGAGCGCGGATGAGCGAATTCCTTGATCTTGCCGTCGGCAAAACGCACGAAGGCGGTCTTGCCGGAGGCGTAGGCGATGGCGCCCTGCGGTCCGGCGGCGACGCTGGTGATCCACTTCCTGCCGGCGCTGGCGAGTTCCGCCACCTCGCCGCCGGGCTTCGCGGCAAACACTTTGCCGTCCTCGCCGCCGGTGATCAGACGGTCGTTGGCCGCGTCATGAAAGGCGGCAAGCAGGCCATCATTGGCCTGCACCGTCTTCTGCCCATTGTCCAACCCGTGGATCGCGCCGTCGGCCAGGGCGAAATGCGGCACGTCGTTGAGGAAGACGGCGGCAACGCAATGGCCTTCGAGATCAAGCGGGGCGACTGTGGGCATGGCTTCTTGGCTGGGCGGATTGTTGTGTTGCTCTGGGGCTTACTCGACGTTCTATGCTCCGGCAAGCCTACGGCGTAAGCATCGAACCAGCCTATCGCGCCGCTCACAGTCGATCTTCGTGTCAGCTGGCAATTATAGGATGTCCGGCAAAGCTGCTATCGCTGCCCTTAGTTTGGCGTTTGGCCCAGGCGGATGCTCCAGCAGTTCGTGGATAAGAGCGAAATCACAATAGGTTAGGTTCAAAAGCTCGGTCGTATCGATCGTAACCGAGCATTCTCCCTCAGTCTTACTATCGGCGGGTCCGGCCATAATGTTTCCGATCATCCCTACGCCTGGCAGGCTTCAAAACTTTTGCGCAACCGCTCGGCGTCGAGATCCCGGCCTATGAAGACCAGCCGGCTCTCGTGCTTCTCGCCGTCCTTCCAGGCGCGCTGGTGGTCGCCCTCGAGTATCATGTGCACGCCCTGCAGCACGTAGCGGTCCTCGTCGCCCTTCAGCGCGATGATGCCCTTCAGCCGCAGGATGTTCGGCCCGTCCATCTGGGTCACCTTCTCGATCCAGGGGAAGAACTTTTTCGGGTCCATCTCGCCGCCGCGCAGCGACACCGACTTCACCGTCACGTCATGGATGTCGGAAGCATGGTGGTGATGATGATCGTGACCGTCGTGATGATGATGGTGGTCGTGGTCGCAGTCCGGGCCACATTCATGGTCGTGATCGTGGTCGTGCGCCTCGAGGAAATGCGGGTCATTTTCCAGCGCGCGCGACAGGTCGAAGGCGCCGCGATCGAGCACTTCGCCGAGCGGCACCCCGGACCGCTGGGTGCGATGGATTTTTGCCGCCGGGTTGATGGCGCGGATCGTCTCCTCGACCTTTTCCAGCTCTTCGGGCGTGACGAGGTCGGTCTTGTTCAGCACGACCACGTCGGCGAACGCGATCTGGTCCTCGGCTTCCTTGGAATCCTTCAAGCGCAGCGGCAGGTGCTTGGCGTCTACCAGCGCCACGACCGCGTCGAGCTTCGTCTTGGTGCGCACGTCGTCATCCATGAAGAAGGTCTGCGCCACCGGCACCGGGTCGGCTAGGCCGGTGGTCTCGACGACGATGGCATCGAAGCGGCCGGGCCGGCGCATCAGGCCCTCGACGACACGGATCAGGTCGCCGCGCACCGTGCAGCACACGCAGCCATTGTTCATCTCGTAGATTTCCTCGTCGGATTCCACGATCAGGTCGTTGTCGATGCCGATCTCGCCGAACTCGTTGACGATGACGGCGTATCGCTTGCCGTGGTTTTCCGACAGGATGCGGTTGAGTAGCGTCGTCTTGCCCGCGCCGAGATAGCCGGTGAGAACGGTTACGGGGATCTGCGTCTGTGCGTCGCTCATGGCTTGCCTCGAAATCTTGGCCTCGAAAAATCTGGATTGTCGGCCTCATATAGGATGGGCGTCGCGCTTTTGCACGCATCAAACCGATGGACCAGCGGACCCTCTGACTGGGATGGCGGCGAGGAGGGATTTGGCTGCGGTCGAGGCCGACCAACGGGGAGTCACGGCAGCTCCCAATGGCATTTCCAGCTTGCCGCTGTGAATCTCCGCGCCTCAAAAGTCGTTTGTCATCTAACTGAAATAAACATCTGGCATCACCGGCGCGGGCACCGCAATGCTTGCCGGCAAAGCGTTCCGCAAGCCGGTTTCTTAGAGATCGTCATTTGCCAACCGTTGCGCAGCCTCTATGCTGCCCACGCCGGTTCGGCCGAAGAGGGAATGGCCATGGCCAAGGCGGACAAGACAGCGACAATGAGCCGGCTGCATTCGGCGGCAAGGCTGGCGCGCACGGCGCTCGCGGCACGGCTTCTGGCGCATGGTTTCTACGCCGGCCAGGACCAGATCATGCTGGCGCTCGATCGCGAGGACGGCCAGACCCCCGGCAATCTCGCCGGCAAGCTCGGCGTGCGCCCGCCGACCATCACAAAGACCATCAACCGGTTGCAGGCGCAGGGTTTCCTGGAAAAGCGCGCCTCCAACGCGGATGCCCGCCAGGCCCATATCTTCCTCACCGAATCCGGCCGCGAAACCATCCGCGCGATTGAGAAGTCGGTCAAGAAGACCGAGAAGCAGGCGCTGAAAGGCCTCGACAAGAAGGACCAGAAGGCGCTGTTCAAGCTGCTCGCCCGTATCGAGGCGAATCTCTCGAACGAAGATCTGGTCCTGATCGACGACGACGCGGAGATGGATGAAGCTTGACGCGCAGCGTCGTCGCTCAACCGCGCGGCGTTCCCGTTAACGAGCGACGCGCGTAAGCGTCGTCTCGACCGACTCAAGCGCGATGCGCAGCATCGTCGCTTCACGTGCCATCCAAACATCAACAGCTTAGCGAAAAGGGCGACGACGGCGCACGCCGCGCCTGAGCGCCACCATGGGACGTTTCGCGGTTGAGCGACGATGCTGCGCATCGCGCCTACGGATCGTGCCTGAGCGACGACGCTACGCGTCGCGCCTCACCAGCGCCGCCCAACGCCCCGGCGTCAAGCCGAACGCCTTCTTGAAATGGCGGTTGAAATGGCTCTGGTCGCTGAAGCCGGCGTCGGCGGCGATCTCCGCCAGCGGTTCCCCGTCCGCGATCATGCGCCGCGCCCTTTGCAGCCGGCGCATCAACAGGAAGCGATGCGGGCTGGTCGAATAGGTGGCGCGAAAATGGCGCGACAGCGCGTAGCGGTCGAGGCCGGTAACGGCCTCGAGCTCGTCGGAGCGCACCGGCCGTTCGGCATTCTCCGCAAGATAGTCGCGAGCAAGTGCCGCCGCGCGCCATGCGGTCTTGCCCGTTGACTTCGCCGGCTTTCCGGCGTGGCGTCTCAGCTGTTGCGCCAGCTGCGCGACGAAATCCGCTACGAACAGGTCTCCGAGCTCTTCGTCCAGCGGCGTTAGTGCCGACAACAGCGTGTCCCGCAGCGCCGGATCATCGACCACCGCGTCACGGACAAAAGGCAGCGGCTCGCCGTCGAGGCAGTCGAGCAGCAGAGACGGCTCCAGATAGAGAATCCGGTAGCGCAGACCGTCTTCCGTGCCGGCGCCGCCATCATGCAATTCGTCCGGATGCAGCACGATCGCCTGGCCGGGCAGGCTGTGTTGCAGCGCCCCGCGATAATGAAAGCGCTGCACGCCGTTGAGTGTCACGCCGATGGCATAGGTGTCGTGCCGGTGCGGCTCGAAGGCGTTGCCTTGGAAACGCGCCTCAATGCGTTCGAGGCCCAGCCCGCCAGGCGCCGCAACGATGCGATCGCCATTGGCCGTGTCCGCGCACGAACGTTCAAGACCTTGCCTCGCCTCTGCGCCTAGAGCCCGCGCCATCGCCCTGTTCCGCCCCGTCATGGGCCAATCTCGGAGTCTCAATCTTGGTGTTTGATACGAAAATTGCAATCGTTCTGAGGGAAGATCTGCCTGTCTGGCAGAAGCTCAACGTCACCGCCTTCCTCACCAGCGGCATCGTCGCGCAGTTCCCCGAAATCATCGGCGAACCCTATCGCGACCGTGCCGGCAACCCCTACAATCCGATGTCGATCCAACCGGTCATCGTCCTGTCGGGCGACGCGGCGACGCTGGGCACGATCCATCGCCGGTCATTGGAGCGCGGCGTCACGACATCCGCCTATGTCGAGGAGATGTTTTCGACCGGCCACGACGCCGCCAACCGCGCCGTCTTCGCCGAATTCGCGCCGGACGACGCCAAGGTCGTCGGGGTTGCGTTGCGCGCTGAAAAGAAGCTGGTCGACAAGATCACCAAGGGCGCCCGCATGCACGGCTGAACGGACGGGCCGTTGTTGCAGTGGCCGCTTTTGGTCCGGCCACACCGGACAATTGGCTTGCCGGCAAGCTTTGATTACCGCAAAGGTGGGGCCCCCGCCTTTGCTTCCTCTCGGCCTGAATTTGTCTGTTTCCCGAACCCAAGACGACAGCGCAACGCAGCCCGTGGCGATGCTTCTGATGCTTTGCGTCTATGTCTGCTTCACCTTTCTCGACACCTCCAGCAAATATCTGGTGCTTGCCGGCGTCTCGGCGCTGATCGTCGCCTGGGCCCGCTTCACCGTTCATGTCTTGCTCGTCGGTGTCTTCCTGCGCGGCTGGCGCGAGCCGGCGCGCTTTCGCGCCAACAACCTGCCGGCGCATATATTGCGCGGCTGCATGCTCTTCGGCTCGACCATGTTCAACATCCTGGCGCTGAAGACGCTGCAACTGGCCGAGACGACGTCGATCTATTTCTTCGGCCCGATGGTCATCACCGCCCTTGCCGGGCCGCTGCTCGGCGAATGGGCCGGCTGGCGGCGCTGGCTGGCGATCCTCACTGGCTTTGTCGGTGTCCTGATCATCACCCGCCCGGGCGTGGGCGTGTTCGGCATCGGCCATCTCTTCGCGCTCGGCTCGATGCTGTCGAACAGCTTCTATGTCATCATGACGCGGCGCATGTCTTCAACCGAAACATCGGAGAGCCTGATACTGTTCTCGGCACTGGCGCCTTCGGTGCTGCTGGCTCCAATGCTCTTACTGTCGCCAGCGCTGCCCCATGGCGGCTTTCAATGGTTCGTCGTCCTGATGCTGGGCGTCTTCGGCGCCGGCGGCCACTATCTGCTGGTCCGGGCCTATCGTCTGGCGACCACAACGCAACTGGCGCCTTTCCCTTATTCGCAAATGGTGTGGATGATCATTTCCGGCTGGTTGATCTTCCACCAGTTCCCCGACCGCTGGACGTTGCTTGGTGCTGCCATCATCGTTGCCAGCGGCCTCTACATCATCCACCGCGAGCACCGGCTTCGCGTGCGCAACTCCGCCTCGCTCGACACCGAGGCCGAGGCGCTGGCGAAAAAACTTTGATTTGCCCCCGATCGATGGCATAAGGCCGATTTTAAACAATTTAAAGACCCTGGGGAGCGAAGGGCGCTGGCACAGAAGATCAAGCTTTCGACAATCGCGGATGCGCTCGGCGTCTCCACGGCGACCGTATCGCTGGCGCTGCGCGATAGCCCGCTGGTGGCCGGCGCCACGCGTGAGCGCATCAAGGAGCACGCGCGCGCCATCGGATATATCTACAACCGCCGCGCCGCCTCGCTGCGCACCTCGCGCTCCGGCATCGTCGGCGTCGTCGTGCACGACATCATGAATCCGTTCTTCGCCGAGATCCTGCGCTCGATCGAAAGCGAGCTCGACCGCAGCCGCCAGACCTTCATTCTCTCCAACCATTACGATCAGCTCGAAAAGCAGCGCACCTTCATCGACACGCTGCTGCAGCTCGGCGCCGACGGTGTCATCATGTCACCGGCCATCGGCACGCCGGCCGAGGACATCATCATGGCCGAGGAGAACGGGCTGCCGGCGGTGCTGATCGCGCGCAGCGTCGCCGGCGCCGATGTGCCGGTGTTCCGCGGCGACGACGCCTATGGCACCGCACTTGCCACCAATCATCTGATCTCGCTCGGCCACAAGCGCATCGCCATGGTCGGCGGCACCGATCAGACCTCGACCGGCCGCGACCGTTACCAGGGCTATCTCAACGCGATGGAGGCGGCCGGCCTGGAGGTGAAGCCGTCCTGGCGCATTCCCGGCCCCCGCACCAAGCAGGCGGGGTTCGAAGCCGCTGGGCAGTTTCTGGCGCTGAAGGACAAGCCCACCGCCGCTTGCTGCTGGAATGACCTGGTCGCGATCGGGCTGATGAACGGCATAGCGCGCGCCGGCCTCGTGCCCGGCGTCGATATCTCGGTCACCGGCTATGACGATCTCGAGGAGGCGGCAATTGCGACGCCGGCGCTGACCACGGTCTGGAACGGCCAGCGCGAAGTCGGCCGCCGCGCCGCAAGCGCCTTGCTTGACAAACTGAACGGGCAGGCGGTGCGGCCCTCGCAAGAGCTGATCAAGCCGGAACTGCATGTGCGGCAATCGACCGGCAAGCCCGTGGAGCGCGCATGACCAGTGCAGAAGGAAAATTGCCGGTCGCCATTCTGGTGCCGGGCGATTTCAACGAACATGCCGTCAGCCGCATAGACAAGGCGTTTAAGCTTGTGCGCATCGAACGCGCCGACCCTGGACTGGTCACGGAAGAGACGCGCACCACGGTGCGCGGCATCGCCTCTTACGCGGGCATCAACGCTGCGATGATCGACGCGCTGCCCGATCTCGAGATCATCGCCAGCTTCGGCGTCGGCTATGACTCGGTCGACGCCAATCATGCGGCGAAGCGCGGCGTGATGGTCACCAACACGCCCGATGTTTTGACCGAGGAGGTCGCCGATACCGCCATCGGCCTTTTGATCAACACTGTGCGCGAGCTCTACGCCGCCGAGAAATGGCTGCGCGACGGCGACTGGGTGAAAAAGGGCAATTATCGCCTGAGCCGGCTTACCTTGCGCGGCCGGAGCGTCGGCATTTTCGGCATGGGCCGCATCGGCCGAGCCGTCGCCCGCCGCCTTGAAGCCTTCGGCCTGCCGATCGCCTATCACAACCGCCGCAAGGTCGAAGGCCTGGCTTACGACTATCATGCCACTTTGAAAGGCCTTGCCGAGGCCGTGGACACGCTGATCTGCATTGCCCCGGGCGGCGCCTCCACCGAAAAGGCGATCAATGCCGAAATCTTGTCGGCGCTGGGTTCGAACGGCGTCTTCGTCAACATCGGCCGCGGCTCGGCGGTGGACGAGGCAGCGCTGGCCGCCGCCCTGAAGAGCGGTACCATCGCCGCCGCAGGGCTCGACGTCTTTGCCGACGAACCGAACGTGCCGCGGACCCTGCTCGACGCTGCCAATGCCTCGCTTCTGCCGCATGTCGGCTCGGCGTCCGAGCACACCCGCCGCGCCATGGCCGATCTCTGCGTCGACAATCTCGTCGCCTGGTTCACCGAGCGCCGGCCGCTGACGCCCGTGCCGGAGACGATCAACGTCAAGGCGGGCGGCTAAAGCAGCCGTCCAGGAACGTCGGCGCTTTCGCCACACATGTTAATGCCTTGGTAGCACATTAACTCTCGATTAACCCTTTGAAATCATTTTCCATACTTGATCGAGTATGGAGAAGCGGCGTGAAGCTGGTTGCGGGGTTGGTTGTGTCGGTTGCCTTGTTCGGGGGCGCGCATGTCCTGTATGACGACCAGAGTCAGAGCACCGCTGTCGACACAGTCTCCTCAAGCACCTATCGATTGACGGCCAATGGCGACGAAGCTGCCTGCGCCGTGCGGCGGGGCGCCGCGGTCTCGAACGGCCTGTCGCGACTCGAGATCGCCCCGGATTGCGGCAAGCTGATGCCGGGCATCGAACGCGTGAAGTTCTGGCGCGAGCAGGCGGACGGCTCGGTTGCCTTCAGTGAGAACGGCATCGACCCGATCGTCACCTTCGGCGTTGCCGATGGCGACGGCTATGAATCCTACGCCCCGTCCGCGCCGCTTCTGGCGTTGAACAACGACAGCAGCAACTGAGCTCAACCCAGTCCAGGGAACGGCGGATTATTCCGCCGCGGCGCGCACGCCCGCCTTTGCCGCCGCGTGCAGCCGCACGGCATCGCCGAAAGCGCGAAAGATCTTGGCGGAATTGCTGTCCGACTTCACCCAGTATTCGGGGTGCCACTGCACGCCGACCGCGAAGGCCCGCGCATCCTTGACGGAGACCGCTTCGATCGTGCCGTCGGTGGCCAAAGCCTCGATTTGCAGTCTCGAGCCGAGCCGGTCGATTCCCTGCCGGTGCAGGGAGTTGACTTTGATATCGCCGGCGCCGAACACGCCTGCAAGGCAACTGCCCGGCTTGATCGAGATCGTCTGATGGATAGCGAAGCGCTCGTCCTGATTGTCGCTCACCGGCGCGCGATGGTCGAGCGAGCCTTCGCGCTCCTGGATCTCGGTGCCCAGCGTGCCGCCCAGCGCCACGTTCAGCTCCTGGATACCGCGGCAGATGGCAAGCACCGGCACGCCGCGCTCGAGCGCCTTGCGGATCAGCGGCAGCGTCGTGGCATCGCGTGCCAGATCGTACGGACCGTTGGCCTCGCTCGGGTCGCCGTCATAAAGCGAGGGATGCACATTGGATTTCGAGCCTGTCAGCATGACGCCGTCGACCGCCGACAGCAATTCGTCGAGGTCGAGCCGGTCGCCGAAGGACGGAACCAGCAGCGGGAACACGCCGGCGCCCGTGATCGCGGCTTCCAGATATTGCTGGGGCGCGGCGTGCCAGGTGTAGTTGTCGAACTGGCGGACGTCGGTTGAGACTGCGACGAGCGGCTGCTTCATTTTGGGTTTGGTTTCCATGAGGCCAAGGAATTGTTCTGCCTACAAAATAAGCGATCCGTCACGGCTTTTCCATGGCAAGTTTGGCCGCCTCGCATAGGCCAGAAAGAGAGCGTTAGACTATAGTTGCAGATAATAGCTGAATGGGCGTCAAGCTGGCCCGCGGCGCTGGACTCGACTTCTTGCCCGTGTATGTTCTCCCCCCAAACCGATCCGGACAGCGAGTATGTCCGGCATCGGTCAGCTGATCCGCAAGGGAGGAAACTGCATGGATCGTCGTTCATTCATTCGCAAGGCCGGCGCGTCCGGCGTGGGAGCCGCCGCAGCGGCCGCGGCGCTCGCCACACCGGCAATTGCCCAGTCCAATCCGAAAGTGACTTGGCGGCTGGCGTCGTCCTTCCCGAAGTCGCTCGACACGATCTATGCCGGCGCCGAGGTCTTCTCCAAGATGCTTTCGGAAGCGACCGACGGTAATTTCCAGATCCAGGTCTTCGCTGCGGGCGAGCTGGTGCCCGGCCTGCAGGCGGCCGACGCCACCGCTGCCGGTACGGTCGAAGCGGCTCACACCGTGGCATATTATTACTGGGGCAAGGATCCCGCCTGGGCGTTGGGCGCGGCAGTGCCCTTCTCGCTCAATGCTCGCGGCATGAACGCCTGGCACTACCATGGCGGCGGGATCGACCTGTTCAACGAATTCCTTGGGGCGCAGGGTCTGTTTGGCCTGCCGGGTGGCAACACCGGCGTTCAGATGGGCGGCTGGTTCCGTAAGGAAATCAACAACGTCGCCGATTTGAAGGGCCTAAAGATGCGCATCGGCGGCTTTGCCGGCAAGGTCATCGAGAGGCTGGGCGTGGTGCCTCAGCAGATCGCCGGCGGCGACATCTACCCGGCGCTCGAAAAAGGCACGATCGACGCCGCCGAATGGGTCGGCCCCTATGACGATGAGAAGCTCGGCTTCTACAAAGTCGCCCCCTACTACTACTATCCCGGCTGGTGGGAAGGCGGCCCTACCGTCCACCTGCTGTTCAACAAGGCCAAGTATGAAGAGCTGTCGCCGACTTACAAATCGCTGGTGCGCACCGCGGCGCAGGCCGCGGACGCGAACATGCTGCAGAAATACGATTATGTGAATCCGCCGGCGGTGCGGCGCTTGGTGGCCAGCGGGGCGAAGCTCAGGCCATTCAGCCAGGAGATCATGGCTGCCTGTTTCGAGAAGGCCAACGAGGTCTATGCTGAGATGGAATCCAACAACGCGCCGTTCAAGAAGATTTGGGAATCCATCAAGGCCTTCCGCAAGGAACACTACCTGTGGGCCCAGGTCGCAGAATACAATTACGACACCTTCATGATGGTGCAGCAGCGCAACGGCAAGCTGTAGGAAATAAGGCGATTGGCTTGATCTGGAAGGCCCCGGTTCGCTTTGGGGCCTTTACATTCCAGGTTGGCCGATCGCGTGCCTGCGGCCTGGCACCACCAGCACCTTGACTTCGCCCGGCGCCGGCGGATTGGCGATCACTTGCGGTGCCTCCTCCAGGCTGACTTGCCTCGAGATCAGCCTGTCGACCTCGATAGCGCCGGTGGCAATCAACTGCGCCGCCCGGCCATGCGTGAACGGATTGAGAAAGGAACCGAGCACCTTCAGTTCGCGAAACAATAGATCGAACGGCTCGATTTCCACCTTCATGCCTTGCGGCACCACGCCGACGATGACGACCGTGCCGCCGGCTTTCGCCATGCGCATCGATTGCTCCACCGTGTCGCGCACGCCGGCACACTCCAGCACCACGTCGACGCCGCCGGGCGCCAGGCCCTTCGGCCCGGCGACGGCCGCGATCGGGTCGCCGGTGCTTGGATCGATCGTCGCGGTCGCGCCGAGCTCCTCGGCAAGCGCTCGGCGCGAGGCCTGTCTGGTCGACAGGATGATGGTTGCAGCACCGGCGAGCTTCGCCAACTGCACGACGAGCAGGCCGATGACGCCGCCGCCAAGCACCACGACCGACGCGCCCGGCCGTATTGCGGCAAGGTCCACGCCGTGCAGGCAGCAGGCGAGCGGTTCGCAGAAGGCGCCATGCGCCGGCTTGAGATCCGCGGGGAGCCGGAAAGCCTGCTTCTGCGGCACCAGCACATAGTCGGCGAAGCCGCCGTCGCGGTGGATGCCGATGGCGCTGAGATTGCTGCACAGGTTGACGCGGCCGGCATGGCAGTGGGCGCAGCGCCCGCAGGCGATGTTGGGGTCGCCGGTGACGCGGTCGCCCACGGTAATGCCCGACACCGCCGGGCCGACGGCTTCCACGATGCCGGAGAATTCATGGCCGAGCGTCACCGGCGGCGTGCACGGAAACTCGCCATGGAAAAGGTGCCGGTCGGTGCCGCAGACGCCGCAGGCCTCGATCTTGACGAGAATGTCCTCAGGCCCGGGAACGGGTTTGGGAACCTCGCGCAGCGCGATCTTGCCTACCGCCTCCAGCCGCACGGCTCTCATGGGATTACCTCAGTTGAATTTGGGTGGCTGTGAGAGGTCGGGCGCCGGTGCCGCCGGCTTGGCCGGCGCGTCGCCGAAGCTCGGCGGCTGCGACAGGTCAGGAGTGCCGGGCGCCGCCGGCGCGCCGCCATTGGCGGGGGCCGCGCCGTTGTTGGCGGGCGGGGTGCCGAGCGGCGACAGCGAAGGCATGTCGGGCAGCTTGAGGTCGATGGTGCTGGGCTCCACCGCCGCTCCCTTGTAGCGCATGACCATTTGCGGGAAGGCGATGGTGAGCCCGATCATGATCACCTGGATGCAGACGAACGGCACGGCGCCCCAATAGATCTGCCCCGTCGTCACCGGCGCGATCTGCTTGCCGGTGATCCTGTCGAGATACGGCACGCGGGCCGCGACCGAGCGCAGGTAGAACAGCGCGAAGCCGAAGGGCGGATGCATGAAGCTGGTCTGCATGTTGACGCCAAGCAGCACGCCGAACCAGATCAGGTCGATGCCGAGCTTGTCCGCGGCTGGCGCCAGCAGCGGCACGATGATGAAGGCGAGCTCGAAGAAATCGAGGAAGAAGGCAAGCACGAACACCAGGATGTTGACGCCTATCAGGAAGCCCGTCTCGCCGCCGGGCAGCGAGGTCAACAAATGTTCGACCCAGATGTGGCCGTTGACGCCGTAGAAGGTCAGCGAGAAGACGCGCGCGCCGATCAGGATGAACAGCACGAAGGAGGAAAGCCTGGTCGTCGAGGCGAGCGCTTGTTTGACGACCTCGAGCGACAGTCTCCCCTTGCCTGCCGCCATGATCAATGCTCCGACGGAGCCCATCGCGCCGCCCTCGGTCGGCGTGGCGATGCCGAGGAAGATTGTGCCCAGCACCAGGAAGATCAGCGCCAGCGGCGGGATCAGCACGATCACCACCTGCTGCGCCAGCTTGGACATCATGTTGATGCGCAGCCGCTGGTCGACAACGGCGACGATATAGATGGCGATGACGCCGACGGCGAAGCCGAGGATGTCGGCATTGTCGCCCTGCGTCGGCGCAAGATAGCGATAGGCGCCATAGGAGATCGCGCCGGTGATCAGAAGCGCCACGAACAGCGACAGCACGCCGTGACCGAGCGTTCGGGCTTCGAGCGGCAGCGCCGGCATCGCGTTCGGCCGGACGATCGACATGATCAGAATGTAGAGCATGTAGATTCCGGTCAGCACGATGCCCGGGATCAACGCGCCGGCATACATGTCGCCGACCGAGCGCCCGAGTTGGTCGGCAAGCACGATCAGCACCAGCGAGGGCGGGATGATCTGTGCAAGCGTGCCGGACGCCGCAATGACGCCGGATGCAACCCTGCGGTCATAGCCGTAGCGCAGCATGATCGGCAGTGATATCAGCCCCATGGCAATGACCGAGGCCGCCACCACGCCGGTCGTTGCGGCCAACAGAGCGCCGACGACGATGACCGCATAGGCAAGGCCGCCGCGGATCGGCCCGAACAACTGGCCGATCGTGTCGAGGAGGTCCTCGGCCATGCCTGAGCGCTCGAGAACGATGCCCATGAAAGTGAAGAAGGGTATCGCCAGGAGCGTGTCGTTTGACATCACCCTGGTGCCGTAGAAATTGTCGGGCAGCGCGTGCAGCAGCGGCCAGGCGAGGTTGATCGACCCGCCGGAATAGGGCGAGACCAGCACGCCGATGAAGAAGAACAGCAGGCCGTTGGCGGCGAGCGAGAAGGCGGCGGGGTAGCCGATCAACAGGAAGATGATCAGCGAGGCGAACATGATCGGCGCCATGTTCTGCGCGATGAACTCGATCATGGGCGGGCCTCGCCCGCGATGGCTTTGGCTTCCTCGGCCAGCGCCTCCGCCTCGAGCCTGGCCTGCTCATGCGCCGATATGAAGGGATTGGGATCGTCCATGTCGCCGCGCATGATGGCGATTTTCTTGATGATCTCGGAAACCCCTTGCAGCGCGAGCAGGAAGAAGCCGACGAGCAGGATCGCCTTGGCCGGCCAGACGATCAGCCCGCCGGCATTGGTCGACATCTCGCCGCTGCGGAAGGACAGCGACACATAGGGCACGAAATAGATCACCATCAGCACGACGAACGGCATCAGGAACAAGAGATGGCCGAAGAGGTCGATCCAGTGCTGCACCCGCCGCGGGAACATGCCGTAGACGATGTCGATGCGGATATGGTCGTTCTGCTTCAGCGTGTAGGCGGCGGCCAGCATGAAGGCGGCGCCGAACAGATACCATTGGAGCTCAAGCCAGGCATTGGAGGAGGTGTCGAACACCTTGCGGATGACGGCATTGCCGGCGCTCACCAGGATCGCAAGCAGGATCAGCCATGACACCCAGCGGCCGATGAACTCGTTGATGCGGTCGATCGTTCTGGATAGAGCGAGCAGCCCTGCCATGCATATCCTCCCTGTACCTTGCGATGCGCCCGATTCCCCCTCCGGTGTCGCGTCGCCTTGGCCCAACGGTATGCAGTGCGTGGTCCGGCAGGTCAACATGACAAAGCCCTGTCGAACAGATCGGCGCACCGAACCATGCCGGAACGTCGCCGCTTGACGGAACGTCATGCAACCAAAGTCTGGGATGCTTAAAGCATGTCTCCCAAAAGTGGGAACCGGTTAAACCTAAAGCGCATGGAGCGAATCTGAAAGATCGCGACGCGCTTTAGGCGATCTTGGCCTGATCGCGCCCGGCGCCGATCAGCACCAGCATGGCGACGAGGAAGAGATAGATCCAGGCGTCGCGCCATTCGAGCGGGAAATAGCCCGCCCAGAGCGATTCGGCCATGCCGAAGGCCGCCGCGCCAAGGGCCGCCCGAAGCGGCGACAGATAGCCGCCGACCGCCGTCACAAACAGGATCTTCAGGCCGTAGACCAGCCCGGTGCCGAAGGAGACATTGCCGTAATAGAGGCCGGCAAGCACGCCGGCCAGGGCCGCGCAGAAACCACCGAACAGCACGGCGAGGCGGAACACCGCGCGAACATCGACCCCGCACATCGCCGCTGCTTTCGGATCGTCGGAGACGGCACGCCAGGCGCGGCCGAAGCGCGAATGCGAAAACAGCCAGGCCGCCAGCGCCACCAGCGCGACCACACCCGTGCAGTCGAGCAGCTGGATGACGGTGAGCGTGACCTTGAACCCTTCACCCTCGGCGAAAATGACGGGATCGGCGAGCATCGGCGGCAGCCAGAGATCATGCGTGTCGGCGGCGATGCGGCTGGCCTCCGACAGGAAGATCAAGATCCCGAGCGTCGTCACCACGATGGCGTTGGGCGAGCGGTCGGCGAGCCTCTCAAACACGCTGCGCGACAGGACGTGGCTGATCAGCGCGGCGTAGAGCAAGGCCGCGGCGACGCCGAGCGCCACCGAGGCAGCCAGCGTCAGCCACAGCGCCTGATAGCCGAAGGCGGCGGTCAGGATCATCGTCTGGCCGCAGAAGGCGAACAGCGCGCCGTAAGCCAGATTAGTGCGGTGCAGAATGCCGTTGGTCAGCACATAGCCGAAGGCGAGCAGCCCATAGAGCGCGCCCGAATGCAGCCCGTTCAACACCTGCTGGAGGAAATAGAGCATGCGGCATCCTTCGGGCCGCAAGACGCGACCCTGCTTGGGACCGTTGCATTCGGAATCTAACTTGTCAAATGCGTTTTATCGGTTAGATTTCTATTCATGACTGTCTCTTGGACACCGCACCGCTTCACCGGCGGCATCCTTGCGCTCGACACGGCGAACACCGTCGTGCTGCGTAACGATCCGGAGAAGACTTTCGACCGTTTCGACGATCCGGCGGAGATCGCCCGGTTCGCCGAGTCGGCCAGTGGCTTTCGCGCCGCCGAGCTTGGCGGCCGGCGGCTGCAGGCGCCGGAGCCGGCCGAGATAAAGCCAACCGTCATCTCGATCCGCGAAGCGACCGATCGCCTGTTTCGCCATGCCGTATCGAACGGTGCGCTCGCGACCAGCCACCTGCCGGATTTTCTCACGGCCTGCGCCAGCGGACTGTCGGGCAGCGAGACCGAGATCGGGACGCATGGCCAGCCTTTCGGCGACCCGCGAACGCCGATCGCTTTCGAGGCGGCTTTGGCCGTCTCGGCGCTGTCGCTGTTGCGGGACGAAACGGTGGCGAGGCTCAGAATCTGTCCCAATTGCAGCTGGCTGTTCGTTGATCGCAGCCGTAACGGCAGCCGCCTTTGGTGCGACATGGCCGTTTGCGGCAACCGCCAGAAGGCAAATCGTTACTACCGCCGCCGTACAGCGGCGAGGGAGGTCAGCAATGCTTAAAAAACTGTCGCGTTCGACTTTGGTCGGCGCCGTCCTTGTAGCCGCAATCGCGCTCGGTGCCTGCCGCGACAGCGGCAAGGAGCAGCTCTTCGCCATTTCCGGCAAGCTGTTCGAATTCAATTACCGGCTGGCCATCGCCACCTATGTCATCACGCTGAAGCCGCTGCGGCCGATGGTCGACGGCCAGGTCGCGGTAGTGAGCTTCCAGAACCCAGCCGGCGGCGACCCGCTTGTCGTTAACCAGAAGATCTGGCCAAAACTGCCGCACATCACGCTCACCAGCCCGCCGCTCACCTGCGTGGTCAAGGACAAGCCTTACAAAGTCTCGATCCGCATCAAGGATTCGAGCGGCACTTTGCTGCAGAGTATCGACACCACCATGACCTCGTCGGAGGACCAGACGATGCTGCCTGACCGGCCACTGGTGATCGGACCGAACTACGAGCTCAATTCCGATCTGGCCGGCCATCCGGATGGCAAGCTGCCGGGAGAGCCGAAGCCGGATTGCTCGAAAGCGACCTGAGCCACGAAATTTTTGTTCCTCGCAAGACGGTTAGCACGATCTTGCGTGCGCCGCCTGCTACTCGCCAGACCGTTTGTTGCGTGTTATTTGGCCTCTGCGATTTTGTTTGACCTCACCGCCAAGGGACGAAAGACTGCGGCGTCCCACTCCGACGTTGGCTGCCTGATTTGGGCTGCCTCCGCAGAGGAAATACCTGATGACGCTGCACGACGTCGCGCTCGACGACAAGTTCGACCTTGGCAAGGAGCGTGTCTTCCTGTCCGGCGCGCAGGCCGTGGTGCGCATGCTTCTGATGCAGCGCGAGCGCGACCGCCGCGCCGGCCTCAACACAGCGGGGTTCGTTTCCGGCTACCGCGGCTCGCCTTTGGGCGGCCTCGACATGCAGCTGTGGCGGGCGAAGAAGCAGCTCGCGCAATCCGACATCGTCTTTCAGCCGGGCCTCAACGAGGAGCTCGCCGCCACCGCCTGCTGGGGTTCGCAGCAGACCGAATTGCTGGGCGAAGGCACGCATGACGGCGTCTTTTCGGTCTGGTACGGCAAGGGGCCGGGGGTAGACCGGTCCGGCGACGTCTTCCGCCACGCCAATCTAGCCGGCTCCTCGAAGCACGGCGGCGTGCTTGCCCTGATGGGCGACGACCACATGGCCGAATCCTCGACCAATGCGCATGCCACCGAGTTCCTTTTCGTCGACACCATGGTGCCGATCCTCAATCCGGCCGGCGTCCAGGAGATCATCGACTACGGCCTTTACGGCTTTGCCATGTCACGCTTCGCCGGAACCTGGGCGGCGATCAAATGCGTCAAGGACAACATCGAATCGACGGCCTCGGTCGACGCCTCGATCAAGCGTCTGGGCATCGTCATTCCTGAGTTCGACATGCCGCCGGGCGGCCTGAACATCCGCCATGAGATCGACATGCTCGGCCAGGAAGAGCGGCTGCATGAGTATAAGCGCGCCGCCGCCTCGGCCTTCATCCAGGCCAATGGGCTGAACCGCATCGTCTATTCCGGCGGCCGCAATCCCAAGCTCGGCGTCATCACCATCGGCAAGAGCTATCTCGACGTCCGCCAGGCGCTGGAGGATATCGGCATCGACGAGGCGGCCGCCAACCGCATCGGCATCCGCCTGTTCAAGGTAGGCTGCCCATGGCCGCTCGATTTTCAGCATATCGCCGAGTTCGCGCGCGGCCTCGACACCGTCGTCGTCGTCGAGGAAAAGCGCTCGCTGATCGAGGTGCAACTGCGCGAGAACCTCTACGGCACCGCCACGCAGCCGATGATCGTCGGCAAGAAGGACGAGCGCGGCGACTGGCTGTTTCCGGCCAAGGGCGCGCTCGACCCGAACGAGATCGCCATCGCGCTCGGCGAACGGATCCTGCGCACCATCGGCCCGTCCGAGGAGGTCGCCGCTCGGGTGGCGAAGCTGCGCCAGTTCCAGGCGATGCTGGCGGACACCGTCGACATCGGCTCGCGCACTCCTTTCTTCTGCTCGGGCTGCCCGCACAATTCCTCGACCAAGGTGCCGGAGGGCTCGCTGGCCGCCGCAGGCATCGGCTGCCACTTCATGGCGCTGTGGATGGACAGGAACACCGTCGGCTTCACCGCCATGGGCGGCGAGGGCGCGCAATGGGTCGGACAGGCGCCGTTTTCCAGGCGCGAGCATATCTTCCAGAATCTCGGCGACGGCACCTACAACCATTCCGGCGTGCTGGCGATCCGCTTCGCGCTGTCCTCCGACGCCAACATCACCTACAAGATCCTCTACAACGATGCCGTCGCCATGACCGGCGGCCAGCCGCATGAGGGCGGCCTGACCGTCGACATGATCGCGAGACAAGTGCGCGCCGAGGGCGTCGACCGCATCGCCGTCGTCACCGACGAGCCCGGCAAATATACCGGCAAGGCCGATTTCCCGGCCGGCGTAACAATCCACCACCGCGACGATCTCGATCTCGTCCAGCGCGAATTGCGCGACGTCAAGGGCGTTTCGGTGCTGCTCTACGATCAGACCTGCGCCGCGGAAAAGCGCCGCCGCCGCAAGCGTGGCACCTTCCCCGATCCGGACAAGCGCGTCTTCATCAACGAGCTGGTCTGCGAAGGCTGCGGCGATTGCGGGGTGCAGTCGAACTGCGTCTCGATCCAGCCGGTCGAGACCGAATTCGGCCGCAAGCGCCGCATCGACCAGTCGAGCTGCAACAAGGATTTCTCCTGCCTCAACGGTTTCTGCCCGTCTTTCGTCACCGTGCATGGCGGCAAGATAAGGAAGGCCGAGGGCATTGCCGGCAAGGCCGATCCGCTGGATGGCGTGCCCGCGCCGGCTGAATTCCGCATGGGCAACCAGGGCTGGGCGGCGATCATCGACGGCGTCGGCGGTACCGGCGTCGTCACCGTCGGCGCGGTGCTCGGCATGGCAGCGCATTTGGAGGGCAAGGGCTGCGGCATGATCGACATGGCGGGCCTCGCCCAGAAGGGCGGTTCGGTCTTCACCCATGTCCGCATCGCCCCGACACCCGAGGACATCCACGCCATCCGCGTTTCGGCCGGCAAGGCCGACCTTGTGCTCGGCTGCGACCTCGTCGTCTCCGGCGCCAAGAAGGTGCTGGGCGCGGTGCGCGAGGGCCACACCATCTTCCTGGCCAACACTGCCGAGATCATGCCCGGAGAATTCACCCGCTCCGCCGACTTCTCGCTGCCGGTCGAGCGGCTGAAGAAGGCGATCCGGGCGGCTGCCGGCGACGACAGGGCTCATTTCTTCGACGCCACCCGCACGGCGACCGCGCTCTTCGGCAATTCGCTCGGCGCCAACATGTTCATGCTGGGCTTCGCCTTCCAGCATGGCGGGCTGCCGCTTTCGGCCGAAGCCGTTGAAAAGGCGATAGAATTGAACGGCGAAGCGGTGGCGATGAATGTCGCGGCTTTCCGCTGGGGCCGCCGTGCCGCGCATCAGCCCGACTTCGTGCGTGGCCTTGTCGCTCAAACCGGCAAGCCGGCGCCAAAACAGGCCGAGACGCTGGACGATGTCATCGCTCGCCGCGTCGCCTTCCTCACCGCCTATCAGAACGCCGCCTACGCTAGGCGCTACGCCGACCGCGTGGCGGCGTTGCGTGCCGCTGAAGCCAGGGCCGTGCCGGGCTCGACCGCGGTGACCGAGGCCGTCGCCAGGAACCTCTTCAAGCTGATGGCGATCAAGGACGAGTATGAGGTGGCGCGGCTCTACATCGACGGCACTTTCGCCGCCGACCTGGGCAAGCAGTTCCAGACCTACGAAAAGCTTGAATTCCATCTGGCGCCGCCGATCCTCGGCCGCCGCGGCAATGACGGCAAGCCCAGGAAATCGAGCTTCGGCCCGTGGATGTTGAAGGGCTTTCGGCTGCTGGCGGCGATGAAGGGCCTGCGCGGAACCGTGTTGGACCTTTTCGGCTACACGGCCGAGCGGCGCATGGAACGGCAAGCATTGAGGGAATACGAAGCCGATCTCGACCTCATCGTCGGCGCGCTGGCGCCGGGACGGATCGAGGCCGCCACAGCCCTTGCCTCCGTGCCGGCTCTCATCCGCGGCTATGGCCATGTCCGGCAGGCCGGCGCCAGCAAAGCGGCGGGCGAGCGCTCGCGGCTGATCGAGCGTTTCATGCAAGCGCCCGCGGAGCCATCGCTTCGGGCGGCGGAGTGATCGCGTCGGGCCTTGATGGCGCCCCCGGAATCCCCTGAATTTCCTGATCTGTCCCGCCGGCCTCAACCCTCTGCAACCGGCATGAAGCGCCGTTCTAAGCCTTTCTTAAGGCGGGTGTGGCATGACAAGGCGTAGTGTTGGGCCAACGGCATGGGTAGAACAAAGACCGAGAACATCCCGGCGGATGTTTATATCCAGTTTGTGCGGTCGTTGTTCGACAACGCCCACATGCTGGTGATCGGTGGCGTTTGCTACTGGATCCTCGGATTCATGATCTACTGGCGGACGCTCAATCCGCTGTTTCTGGCATTTTCTTTCGGCCTGCTCTCCATCAGCCTTTTCCGTTACGTTGGCATACGCGGCTTCCTGAAGAAAGGCGGCACCATCGCCAATGTCGAGGAAGCCCGGCGGTGGGAGCGCAACTACATCCTTAAAGGCAGCCTTCAGGGTCTCGGTCTCGGTTCGCTGTGCTTCATATCGATCTACGTCTATCCCGATCCCTTCGCTGAGCTGGCCGCGACATCGCTGACGATCGCGACCCTGGTCACGGTTGTCGGCCGCAACTACGGCTCCCCGCAGATGGTGCGGATATTCTCCGTGACCTTCATCGGTCCGGCGGCGCTCGGGCTGTTGCTGCGCATGGATTTCCCGTCGGTCCTGCTCGGCCTGATGATCATCCCGCTGACATTCATCACCATCAACAGCGCCGACCATGTCCGCAACGTGCTCTTCTCCGCCGTCATCGGGCACAAGCAGGCCAGGAACCTGACGCGCCGGTTCGATCGCGCGCTCAACACAATGTCGCACGGCCTGGTCATGCTGGGACCAGACGGGCGCGTCGCCGTGGCCAATGCCGAGGCCGCCCGCCTGATGTCGCTGAAATCGGGCGACGCCTTGCTGGGGCGCTCGATCCATGGGCTTTTGATGCGCGGCGTCGCCGGCGGCATGCTGGCGCCGAAAGACTGCCGCTACATCGAGGCGCAGCTGACCCGCGCCTTGCGCGAAGGCCGCGACCGCAAGGTGCTGGTCTCGCTCGCCAACGGCCAGCATTATGAATTCTCCGCCCGTGAAGGCAGTCAGGAGCTGGGCGTCATCACCTTCGAGGACGTGACGGCCCGTGTAGAGGCGGAGGAGAAGATCCGCTTCATGGCGCGCTACGACAATCTGACCGGCTTGCCGAACCGCGCCTATTTCCATGAGTTGGTCGGCGAGGCCATGGCCTCCGGAGACCAGGACCGGCTCTGCGGCCTCGCCGTGCTCGATCTCGACGACTTCAAGAGCGTCAACGACACCCTCGGCCATCCGGTGGGCGACGGGCTAATCTATGCCGTGGCCGAGCGTCTCGCGGCGATCGCCGGACCCGGCATCACCGTCAGCCGCTTCGGCGGCGACGAGTTCATGGTCTTCTTCGATCGCGTCGAGGACGAGAGCCATCTCAGCACCCTGCTTGACCAGATATTCGCGGACCTGCAGGGCGAAGTGGATGTCGCCGGCCACGGGTTGCGCATCCAGGCCAGCGGCGGCGCGGTGCTGTCCAAGGTGAAGGATACCGACGCGGACGCCATGATCGTCAAGGCGGATCTTGCCCTCTACAAGGCCAAGGAGCTCGGCAAGAACAGCTGGCGGCTGTTCGAGGCGGCCATGGATGCCGCTTTCCGCAATCGCCAGCTGATGAAGGCCGATCTGCGCAACGCCGTGCAGGCCAGGGACTTGCGCGTCGTCTATCAGCCGATCGTGGCCGTCAGCACCATGCGCATCGCCAGTTGCGAGGCGCTCTGCCGTTGGGACCATCCCGACCTCGGCCCGATCTCGCCCAGCGTCTTCATTCCGCTCGCCGAGGAGATGGGCATCGTTTCGGACATAAGCACGTTCGTGCTGGAGGCCGCGTGCGCCGAATGCGCCAAATGGCCGGCCCAGACCAGCGTGTCGGTCAACCTCTCGGCCAAGGACTTCCGCAGCCGCGATATCGTCCAGAAGGTCAGGGAAGCCTTGGCGAAGTCGGGCCTTGCGGCGCACCGGCTCGAGATAGAGGTCACCGAGACCGCCCTGCTCGACGACAAGTCGCTGACGCGCGAGTCGATCGAGGAATTGAAGGCGCTTGGCGTTCGCATCGCGCTTGACGATTTCGGGACCGGATATTCCAGCCTGAGCTATCTCCACAAGCTGCCGCTCGACAAGATCAAGATCGACCGCTCGTTCCTGGTCGATCTGAACCAGAACCGGCAGTCGCTGGATCTTTTGAAGGGCATTGTCGGCCTGTCCCGGACGCTGAGCCTTTCGGTCACCATCGAAGGGGTCGAGACCTTCGAGCAGCTGAAGACGCTGGTTCATCTGGTCAAGCCGGACTTCGTGCAGGGCTTCCTCTTCGGCGCCGCGCTGAGCGCGTCGGGCATCGAGACGATGTCGAGCGTCACATGGCCATTTGCCGCGGACCTGCATATCGCCGGCAAACGGACAGCCAGCTAATTCCGGGAAACGTGTAAGCGGTTTTTCGCCGGTAATTGCAAGAGATCAAGCAGCTCTCCGTTTCCGCGAAACTGTGAAACCTTCTCGCAAGATTGGCGATCGTTCTGGCGCGGATCAGGCCCGCTGGGTCTTGGTGGGTCCAGCTTTGATTTTCGAGTAATTTGAATAACCGTCGTCAGGTCGGTCCGGACAACCGCCGGCTGTGGTGTTTGCTTTGCTTGTGTGCGAGCCGGTCTAACGGCCGCGGCTATTAAGGTTAACAAGCGGTAAATCAGCAATATCGAATTTTCAGCTTGTGTCTCATTTCAACTCGAATAGCCTATTTCCAGGCGGGGTTCGAGGGACTGACGATGGATGTTGCGAGGAAGAGTGCGTCGGCTGACGCCAGCGCTAGGATGGACTCGGCACTCAACCGATCCATGATGCAACTGCTGGATCATGTCGAATATCGTCTCATCACCGGGGGTGAAGATCTGGAGGCGATCTACCGGCTTCGCTACAATTCCTATCTGCGCTCAGGTATGTGTGGCCCGATCGCCAGTGGAATGTTTGAGGATCGCTGGGATAATCTGCCCAATTCCTACCGGTTCGGCGTCTATTGTTACGGTGAATTGGTCAGCACACTGCGCTTCCACTATATTTCCAGTGAGCAGCCATACTCGCCTTCGATCGATGCCTATCCCGAAGTCTTGCTTCCACGGCTCGCCCGCGGCGAAACGTTCATTGACGGAACCCGCTTCGCAACCGATCCCGACAGCGCGCCGGCGCCGGGGGTGCTGCCTTTCCTGACTCTCAGGATCGCCATGGTCGCCTCTTGCTACTTCGGTCAGGACTCGGTGCTGACGCCGGTCAAGCTCGAGCATTCCGCGTTCTACGCGCGTTTCTTCAATGCCGTGCAGAGGAGCGAGGCCAAGCAGTTTCCGGGCGTTCTTGCCTCGATTGCCTTGTTCGAAATTCCGGCAGGCGAAAACATGCGCCGGACGCTCGAACGGCTACCGTTCTTCAAATCGACGCCGATGGAGCAGCGGCTCATGTTCGGCAATCCGGCCATCAACCGGCTGACGCCTCTGTCGATTGTGCCGACGGCGAAATTCTTTCGCACGGCTGCCTGAACGCAGGGCGTGAACCTTTCGCCGGCTGCGCCGTTATTCGAGCAATTCCAGGAAAAGTGTGAGCGGTTTTCCGTCCGGAATTGCGTCAAACAACGAGATAGCAAGGTTCATCGTTTCCGTGAAACGGTGAACCTCGCTATCTCCGCAGCCCCGCCTGACGGGCGTCCGCGCCCGACATAGAAAAGGATCTCGGAATGACCATCCATTCAATCGCGTTGACGCCGCTTATCTCGCTGATCGCCGGTGTGCTGATCTTGGTGATGCCCCGGTTGCTTAACTACATCGTCGCGCTTTACCTGATCGTTGTCGGCCTGCTCGGCCTGTTTCCCCACCTTGCCAGCTGAGATCCCGCGTCCGCGGCGCGGACGGGCTTCCCTTTTCGATTTCAACTTTCATTTGAGGCTGTTGTCGCAGCTTGTGCGGCAATAGCGCCATTGCTCTTGGTTCGGCTTTTCGCTATGTGCCTCGAAGGCTTTTTCGAAGGGGTACTTCCATGGCTGATCACACGCCCGCCGGTCCAGTCGAGCTTGGCGCGCAGATGGACTATGCCGAGCACGATCGCACCTACAAGGCCTTCCTCAGCCTTGCCAAATACGGCTCGCTGGTCTGCGCCGCCATCCTCATCGCCATGGCCTTCGGTTTCTTCGTCGGCGGCTTTTTCTCGGGCCTCATCGTGTTCATTCTGATCACGGCCATCGGCACTCTTATTCTGCGGTAGACTTCCCAAGCCCATCGCCCTCGACGTCGCCGGACGTCCCGGCCGACGCCTTGCGTGATCAAGGTTCCAGCCGAAAGGATCGTCCGGTGGGACAAATAGTGTTCATCCCTCGTGAGCTTGACCCGAACGAGCCGCGCGTCGCGGCCTCGCCGGAGACGGCGAAACGTCTGGCTGGTCTCGGCTTCGACGTGATCATCGAGAAGGGCGCCGGCCTTGGCTCCCGCATCCCCGACGAGGATTTTGCTGCGGTAGGTGCCGCGATCGGCAAGGCGACCGATGCGTCGAAGGC